>NZ_LR027382.1:0-1465000 GCF_900604385.1 Alistipes megaguti
GGGGAGTTCCGGCCGCCCCTAAAACCCGGCTCTTAGCCGGGCTCTTAGTCAGGAGCGCAGAACCGGAACGGGAACCTGGGGAGTTCCGGCCGCCCCTAAAACCCGGCTCTTAGCCGGGCTCTTAGTCGGGAGCGCAGAACCGGACTGGAAACCTGGGGAGTTCCGGCCGCCCCTAAAACCCGACTCTTAGTCGGGCTCTTAGCCGGGTTACTCCCACTCGATCGTTGCGGGCGGTTTCGAGGAGATGTCGTAGACTACGCGGTTGACCCCCTTGACCTTGTTGATGATCTCGTTCGAGACATCGGCCAGGAATTCGTAGGGAAGGTGAACCCAGTCGGCCGTCATGCCGTCGGTCGAGGTCACGGCCCGCAGCGCTACACAGCTCTCATAGGTGCGCTCGTCGCCCATCACGCCAACGCTCTTCACCGGAAGCAGGATGGCTCCCGCCTGCCAAACCTTGTCGTAAAGTCCGGCAGCGTGCAGGGCGTCGATATAAATTTTGTCCACGTTCTGAAGAATCTCGACCTTCTCGGGGGTGATGTCACCCAGAATGCGGATGGCAAGGCCCGGTCCCGGGAAGGGATGGCGGCCAATCAGATGCTCGGAGATGCCCAGCGAACGGCCTACGCGGCGCACCTCGTCCTTGAACAACAGCCGCAGCGGCTCAACAATCCGCAGATTCATCTTCTCGGGCAGTCCACCCACGTTGTGGTGCGACTTGATCGTGGCCGAAGGCCCGTTCACGGAGCACGACTCGATTACGTCGGGATAGATCGTCCCCTGAGCCAGCCAGCGGACATCCTTGATCTGCATGGCCTCCTCGTTGAAGACCTCCACGAAATCACGGCCGATGATCTTGCGCTTCTTCTCGGGATCGGTGACGCCGGCCAGATCGCCCAGGAACTTCGCTCCGGCCTTCACCCCCTTGACATTGAGCCCCATGTTCTCGTACGAGGCCAGCACCTCGTCGAACTCGTTCTTGCGCAGTAGCCCCGAATCGACGAAGATGCAGTAGAGGTTCTTCCCGATGGCCTTGTGCAGCAGCACGGCAGCCACCGACGAATCCACACCGCCCGACAGACCGAGCACGACCTTGTCGTTGCCCAGCTTCTCGCGCAGATCCCGAACGGTCGACTCGACGAAACTCTCCGAAGTCCACGACTGCGAGCAGCCGCAGATCCCCACGACGAAGTTCTTCAGGAGGTGCGTGCCGTCGGTCGAGTGGTAAACCTCCGGGTGGAACTGGATGCCCCACGTCTGCTCGCCCTCGATGTGGAAGGCGGCTACGCGGACATCCTCCGTACTGGCGACGATCCTGTAGTTGTCGGGGACGCGCGTGATGGTATCGCCGTGCGACATCCACACCTGCGTCGGCGAGGGAAGACCCTGCATGAGGGCATCCGCCGGATCACTCACCGTGAGCATCGCCCGGCCGTATTCGCGGCTCGGCGCCGGCTTGACCTCACCCCCGAAGGCGTGAGCCAGGAACTGCGCGCCGTAGCAGACGCCCAGCAGCGGCAGACGCCCCTTGATGGCCGAAAGATCGGGCGTCGGGGCCTGGGCATCGCGCACCGAATAGGGGCTGCCCGAGAGAATCACACCCCGCACCGATTCGTCCAGCGTCGGAATCTTGTTGAAGGGGTGAATCTCGCAATAGACGTTCAGCTCGCGCACACGCCGCGCAATGAGCTGCGTGTACTGCGATCCGAAGTCGAGAATCAATATTTTTTCCTGCATGATAGTAGGTTTATACTCTATTTTTTTACCGGACGATTGAAGGAGCCTGCCAGACGCATCTCTTCGGCAAATGCCGAACTGCCCGCTTCTCGAATGCGTTCAATGCAGCCGCGACGGTCGGAACGAAAGAGGAAGCCGAAAACCTTGCCGATAAAAGCGTTGAATTTGCGGCACTCGTCCAAAGGCATCAACGTACAATCGGCGCAGCTCTGCCATCCGTGTTCGAGGCAGCAGGACCGAATCTCACACCACGCTGCCTTCTCATTGGCATGGCATCCCGGACAAACGCCCTTGCCGAACTTGCGGCATCCTCCGCAGAAAAGGCCGCAAGCCGCAACCTCCGGATTCATGGTCGTCCCGGATTTAGTGTTCGCTCGAGTAGTTCGGGGCCTCGCTCGTGATCGTCACGTCGTGCGGGTGGCTCTCGTGCATACCCGAAGCCGTGATGCGGATGAACTGCGCCTTCTGCAGCGTCCGGATGTCCTTCGCACCGCAGTAGCCCATACCCGAACGCAGACCGCCGATCAGCTGATAGACCGTCTCGCTCAGCGAACCCTTGAACGGCACGCGGGCCACGATACCCTCCGGAACGAGTTTGCTGATGTTGCCCTCGCAACCCTTCTGGAAGTAGCGGTCGGCCGATCCGGCACGCATGGCGTCGATCGAACCCATGCCGCGGTAGGCCTTGAACTTACGGCCGTTGTAGATGATCGTGTCGCCCGGAGCCTCCTCCGTACCGGCGAACATCGAACCGATCATCACGCAGTCGCCGCCCGCAGCCAGCGCCTTGACGATGTCGCCCGAGTAGCGCAGACCGCCGTCGGCGATCACCGGAACGCCCGAACCCTTGGCGGCCGAGGCGGCGGCGTAGATGGCCGACAGCTGCGGAACACCCACGCCGGCGATGATACGCGTCGTGCAGATCGAACCCGGACCGATACCGACCTTGATACCGTCGGCACCGGCGTCGATCAGGAACCTGGCGGCCTCACCCGTGGCGATGTTGCCCACCACGACATCCAGCGTCGGATAGGCCGCCTTGATCTCCTGGAGCGTGCGCACGATGTTGCGCGAGTGTCCGTGTGCGGAGTCGAGCACCACGGCATCGACATCCTCGGCCACGAGGGCTGCCACACGATCCATGGCGTCGTTGGTGATCCCCACGCCGGCAGCTACACGCAGACGACCCTTCTCGTCCTTGCAGGCATTCGGGTGATCCTGCACCTTGGTGATATCCTTATACGTAATAAGCCCCACCAGATGGCCTTCGTTGTCGACCACGGGGAGCTTTTCGATCTTGTTATTCAGAAGCACCTCCGAGGCGTGGGCCAGATCGGTGCGGTGGGTGGTGATCAGGCGGTCGCCCGGGGTCATCACCTCCTCGATGCGGCGCGACATGTCGGGCTGGAAGCGAAGGTCCCGGTTGGTGACGATGCCGATCAGGCGGAACTCGCCGTCCACGACCGGAATACCGCCGATCTTGTTCTCCTTCATCAGATTCAGGGCATCGCCCACGGTGTTGTCCTTCGAGATGGTGATCGGGTCGTAGATCATGCCGTTTTCGGCTCGCTTCACACGACGCACCTGAGCTGCCTGCTCGGCAATCGTCATATTCTTGTGGATCACGCCGATACCACCTTCACGCGCCAGTGCAATGGCCAACGGAGCCTCGGTCACGGTATCCATCGCCGCAGAAACGATGGGGATGTTGAGCTTGATATTTCGCGAGAAACGGGTCTGGACATTGACCTCTCGCGGCAACACTTCCGAATAGGCGGGTACGAGCAGCACATCGTCGAACGTAAGTCCTTCGGGCTGAACCCTTTCATTGATAAAAGACATAATGAACGTGGATTTTTGTTGCTCGCAAAAGTAATCATTTTTTTCGAAACGGCCTAAAATCAGCCTCCCGAACGTCGACTTTTTATCAACATTTTATCAAGAAAGTTGGCCGGTACGCTTTTTTTCCTATTTTTGTCCCATAACCGACAAAACCCGCAAGGATGAAAACACGCCATCTCTATCCGGCCCTCGCCCTGCTGCTTCTGGCCGCAGGCTGCGGAACCCGACCGTCGGGAAAGCCGGCCGACGCCTCCGGTCAATCCGCCACCGCCGTCTTCGAAGCATCGCCCGACCGCCGGCCCGCCCCCGGTCTCAAACTCGCCGACAGGCAGGAGTGCTCCGACGCGGCCTTGCACATCGACTCCCTCACGACGCTCCGCGGCCGGGTCGTCGTGGCCCACGAAGTACGCTCGTTCACCCCCGAGGGTCGGCAGACCGAATACTGGCTCGTCGATCCGAGCGGCGCCCTCGAACGGGAATACGACCGGGTGAGCGGCGGCGCAACCGACGGAATGCCGCTCCGTGCCGAGTTGGAACTCCGCTACAAGGGACCTTCGGACGAGGGCTTTGCCGCCGAATATGCCGGCGTCTTCGAGGTCGTGCGCATCCTCGCCATGGAGCGGGAGCAGTGACCGAAGAGAAGCGGCAACGGGAAAAGAGAACGAACGAAAGAGAAGAGTCCCCGAAAGAGGGGGGGGGTAAGTGGACTGCCTGCGAACTGCTCCAACAAAAAAACGGGTGTCGTCGTTGGACGACACCCGTTTTCTCTTGCGGCCTCTGGCTCCAGGCCCCCGGCTCCCGGGATCAGTACTGCTCCTTCTCGTTGGGGAAGTCGCACGACTTGACATCCGAGACGTATTGCTCGACAGCCTCGGTCATCACCGTATGCAGATCGGCGTAGCGGCGCAGGAAGCGCGGCGAGAAGCCCTTGTTGATGCCCAGCATGTCGTGGATCACCAGCACCTGGCCGTCGCAGCCCGGACCGGCTCCGATACCGATCGTCGGCGTCGGGATCTCGCTGGTCACCCGCGTGGCAAGCGCTGCCGGGATCTTCTCGAGCACGATGCCGAAGCAGCCCGCCTCGCTCAGCAGATGGGCGTCGTGGAGCAGCTTCTCGGCTTCGGCCTCCTCCTTGGCCCGCACGGCGTAGGTGCCGAACTTGTGGATCGACTGCGGCGTCAGCCCCAGGTGACCCATCACCGGAATGCCGGCCGAGAGGATGCGCTGCACCGACTCGAGGATCTCCTCACCGCCCTCGATCTTCACGGCATCGGCCTCGGTCTCCTTCATGATGCGGATGGCCGAATCGAGCGCCACCTTCGAGTTGCCCTGGTAGGTGCCGAACGGAAGGTCGACAACCACCAGCGCCCGGTTGACGGCGCGCACCACCGAACGGGCATGGTAGATCATCATATCGAGCGTAATGGGAAGCGTCGTCTCGTAACCGGCCATCACGTTGGCCGCCGAGTCGCCCACCAGGATCACGTCGACACCCGCGGCATCGACGATCTTGGCCATCGAATAGTCATACGAGGTCAGCATGGCGATCTTCTCGCCGCGCTGCTTCATCTCCGTCAGGCGATAGGTCGTCACCGCCCGGACTGTACTTTCTACAGACATTTCTTTCAGTTTTTAGGATTTTCAGCGCGGCAAAGATAACGCTTTGCATAGATTTGGCAAAAAAATTGCCACAGAACAACCCCTCCCGACACCGCGACGTTGATCGAATGTTTCGTCCCGGCCTGCGGGATCTCCAGCGCACCGTCGCAGAGGTCCACCACCTGCTGGTCGACCCCGTCAACCTCGTTGCCGAAAACCAGCGCATACTTCGCATCGGACTCCGGTGCAAAGTCATCGAGCATCACCGCCCCCTCGACCTGCTCGACGGCCAGCACCCGGTAGCCTTCGCCGTGCAGCGCCTCGACGCATGCCGCGGTCGACTCCCAATGGCCCCACGACACCGTCTGGTCGGCACCGAGCGCCGTCTTGTGGATCTCGCGCGAAGGGGGCACGGCCGTGATGCCGCACAGCTCGATGCGCTCCACGGCAAAGGCGTCGCCCGTACGGAAAAACGCCCCGACGTTCTGCGCCGAACGCACGTTGTCCAGCACCACCCGCACCGCCATCTTCCGGCGGCGGGCAAACTCCTCAGACGTCGGACGTCCCAGCTCTTCATTCGTTATTTTACGCATATCGGGTCGAAATGAGTGATTTCGGCAGCAAAAGTAAGCAAATAAAAAATATTTTATCTAATTTTGAGGCCTCAATTCAACAGTACCATGTCTCTGAAAAAAGTCTTCGCTCTGGCCGCCGCTCTCGTCATTTCGGGAGGCAGCCTGTATGCCCAGAAGATCCTCGTCGGGGCCGACTTCGAAACCCGATTCGACAACCGCGAATACGCCAACAATGACTTCAACGAGTCGCAGACGCTCTTCAGCGCCCGCCTCACCCCGCGCATCGGCGTCGAGTGGCAGGAGAAGAACCAGCTGGTCGTCGGCGTCGAGATGATGCAGAACTTCGGCCAGTACAACCCCCAGGGCGACCGTTTCCTGAGCGACGTCAAGCCGCTGATGTACTACCGCTTCAAGACCGCGAACGTCCAGGCCAATGCCGGTATCTTCAACCGCAAGGAGCTCATGGGCGACTACTCGACGGCCTTCTTCAGCGACTCGACCCGCTTCTACCACAACCGCCTCTCGGGATTCCTCGGACGCTACGTCTCGTCGCAGCGCGAGAAGACCTACGTCGAGATGGCCATCGACTGGGAGGGGATGTACTCCGAGGCTTCGCGCGAGATGTTCCGCATCCTCTCGGCCGGCCGCTACACCACCCGCCCGGGATTCTACGTCGGATATGCCTTCTCGATGTTCCACTTCGCCGGTTCGAAGCTCAACGAGAACGTCACGGACAACCTGCTCATAAACCCCTACATCGGCTGGGAGTTCAACGCCTTCTTCGACTTCGACATCCAGGGAGGTCTGCTCTTCGCCCCGCAGCGCGGCCGCAGCGTCGACCACACCTGGCGCAAACCCTACGGCGGTCAGTTGGACGTCACCATCTCGCGCTGGGGCCTCAAGATCGAGAACAACCTCTATCTGGGCAAGAACCTCCAGCCGCTGCGCAACTACGTGGCCAATCCCCTGACGGGGGGGGGCCTTACCTACGGCCAGGACGGCCTCTATGCCGGAGAGTCGTTCTACGCGACCACCAAGCACATCTACAACCGCACGTGGGTCGGCTACGACCGCCGGTTCTTCCACGACACGATGCACGTCGAGGCCGGCATGGTCTTCCACTACGACGGAACGGGACTCGGCACGCAGCAGGTCGTCCAGCTGTCGGTCGACATCCAGCGGCTCTTTGACATCGGCCCCCGAAAGCCGGCACCCCACCGTCCGGGGCCCGCACCGCGCCCCTGCTGCTACTGATCTGCAGCCCGTTTGACCGACCATTCATTCACGCACAAGCAAATTCACGAAAAATATGGCAAGCGAAATCAACGAAACCCGAGAGAAGCCGCGCAACTTCCTCGAAGAGATCATCGAAGAGTCCATCGCCAACGGCGTCACCGAAATACAGACCCGTTTCCCGCCCGAACCCAACGGATACCTCCATATCGGCCACGCCAAGAGCATCTGTATCAACTTCGGACTGGCCAAGAAATACGGCGGCAAGTGCAACCTGCGCTTCGACGACACGAACCCCGTCAAGGAGGACGTCGAGTATGTCGACTCGATCAAGCGCGACATCCACTGGCTGGGCTTCGACTGGGCGCTGGAGCGCTACGCCTCGGACTACTTCGACCAGCTCTACGAATGGGCCATCGTCCTGATCAGGAAGGGGCTGGCCTACGTCGACGACCAGACCCAGGAGCAGATCCGCGAAAACCGCGGTACGGTCTCCGAACCCGGAAAGCCCTCGCCCTGGCGCGACCGTTCGGTCGAGGAGAACCTCGATCTGTTCCAGCGCATGAAGGCCGGCGAATTCCCCGACGGTTCGAAGGTCCTGCGCGCCAAGATCGACATGGCCCATCCGAACATGCTCTTCCGCGACCCGATCATGTACCGCATCATCCACGCCGAACACCACCGCACGGGCAACAAGTGGTGCATCTACCCGATGTACGACTACGCCCACGGCCAGAGCGACTCGATCGAGCACGTCACCCACTCGATCTGCACGCTCGAGTTCGACGTCCACCGTCCGCTCTACGACTGGTTCATCCAGGCGCTGGGCATCTTCCCGTCGCACCAGTACGAATTCGCGCGGCTGAACCTCACCTATACGCTCATGTCGAAACGCCGCCTGCTGAAGCTCGTGCAGGAGGGGGCCGTCATGGGCTGGGACGACCCGCGCATGCCGACGATCTGCGCCCTGCGCCGCAAGGGTTACACCCCGGCATCGGTGCGCAACTTCGCCGAGATGGTCGGCGTGGCCAAGCGCGACAACGTCATCGATCTGGCCAAACTCGAATACTGCGTCCGCGAGGATCTGAACAAGGTCGCCGAGCGCCGCATGGCCGTGCTCAACCCCCTGAAGGTGACCGTCACCAACTACCCCGAGGGCAAGACCGAACTGTTCACCGCCGTGAACAACCCCGAGGACGAGGCCGCCGGCACGCGTCAGGTTCCTTTCTCGCGCGTGATCTACATCGAGCGCGACGACTTCATGGAGAATCCCCCGAAGAAGTTCTTCCGCCTGCAGCCCGGCGGCGAGGTACGCCTGCGCTACTCGTACCTGATCAAGTGCGAGGAGGTGGTCAAGGATGCCCATGGCAACATCACCGAGCTGCGCTGCACGTATGACCCGATGTCCGGAAACGGCTCGTCGAGCGACGGCCGCCGCGTGAAGGGCGTCATCCACTGGGTATCGGCCCAAGATGCGCTGGAGGCCGAGATCCGGCTCTTCAACCCGCTCTTCACGAAGGAGAACCCCGACGACGTCGAGGAGGGCCAGACCTGGGAGGACAACCTCAACCCCGAGTCGATGGTCAAGATCAAGGGTTACCTCGAGCCCTCGCTGCGCGACATCCCCGTGGGACAGGCCGTACAGTTCGAACGCGTGGGCTACTTCTGCCCCGATACGGACTCGACGCCCGACCATCTGGTCTTCAACCGCACCGTGACGCTCAAGGACTCCTGGGCCAAGATCAACAAATAGATAGATCGAACACGGCACTCCGCACTACGGAGCGCACACGAAAAACACCCGACCTCGCACAAGGCCGGGTGTTTTTGTTGGTCGGGTCCCGAACAATCCGGGATGCTTCGCAGGGATTCCATCGGCAACGTGAGAAAACGGACCGCAGTTCCGCAGGCAGGGTCAGGTACCGGACGGTCGGGCACCTGCCGGAAGAGGCATTTGAACGGAAGGCGCAAGAGCCGGACATCTCGCAGACGAGGGGACGGCGGGGATTCGGACCGGCAGACAGACCGGCAGGCAGAGCGGGCCCGCACCGAATTACATCAACTTCCCGAAGGTGCGGCCGCCCAGCATATAACGCACCACGATCGAACCGCGGTAGATGTACCGGGCCTCGGTCTTACGCGAGGAACGGATCGCCCTCCGCTTTTCAGCCAGCGCGCCATGCCAGCGCAGGAAGTCCCGCCAGGCACGGAAGACGGCCCGGAAATTGTCGGCACGCCCCTGCACCAGATACGACAGGGCCGCCAGCAGGTCCAGCACCGGACGCACCACGGCAACCAGTATCCGCTGTCCGGGCGAGGAGCATTTGTAGAGCATGGCCAGGTTGTTGCGGTGGTTGTAGAAGACCTTCGACGGCGAGTCGGTCTGCAGCGTCCCGCCCCCCAGGTGGTAGACCCGGCTCTCGGGAACCACCCGCACGCGGTAGCCCGCCAGCTGCATCCGCCAGCAGAGGTCGATCTCCTCCATGTGGGCGAAGAAGTCGTCGTCGAAGCCCCCCAACCGGTGGAAAAGCTCCGCCCGGCAGCAGAAGGCCGCCCCGCTCACCCAGAACAGGTCGCGCGCATCGTCGTACTGGCCCCGATCCTCCTCCACCGTGCGCAGGATCCGACCCCGGCAGAAGGGATAACCCAGCCAATCGACATATCCGCCCGAAGCTCCGGCATACTCGAACATCCGCCGATCCTCCGAGGAGATCAGCTTCGGGGAGACAACCCCCACGTCGGGATTCCGATCCAGCGCCTCCACCAACGGGGCGAGCCACCCCCGGGGCGTCTCCACGTCGGAGTTCAGCAGCACGTAGTAGTCCGCCTCGATGCGCTGCAGCGCCCGGTTGTAGCCGCCGGCAAAACCGTAGTTGCGGTCCATGCGGAGCACCGTCACCGAGGGGAACTCGCTCCGCAAGACCTCCACGGAGTCGTCCGTCGAGCCGTTGTCGGCCACGACAACCTCCACAACGGACGGCGCCGCAGCCACCACCGAAGGCAAAAAACGACGCAGGTGAGCTACGCCGTTCCAATTCAGTATGACGATCTTAACAATTGACATCCCGTTTGTGTTTCCAGCGTTTGTGCGACCAGATCCACAGTTCGGGACGACGGCGGATCTCCGCCTCGAGCAGTCGCACGTAACGCTCCGTAATTTCATTCTCCGCCACCGGCTCCACACCGTCGTAGATCGGTGCGAACGACATCTCGTAACGGCCCCTCGACAGGCGGTCCATCTTCACGAAATAGACCGGAAGATGACAGCGGAGGGCCAGTTTCTCACCGCCGTCGAAGAAGATCGTATCCTGGTTCAGGAAACGGAACCAATGGCTGTCGGGACGCCGCGGCGGATTCTGATCGGCGATCAGCCCCATCACAAGATTCCTGCCATGAAGCCCCTTGCCGCGGTTGCGCAGGAAGAAGCGCAGGCTTTCGTTCATCGAGACCGTCGTGGCATGGTCGCCGTTGCGCAGCCGCTGGTAGAAGGCCTCCATGATCTTGCTGCGCAACGGGTGGTAGACAGCCACGATGATCTGCGACGGCACGTAGAGCCCCCAGAAAGAGCTGTACTCCCAACATCCGAAGTGGGCCGTCATGGCGATCCAGTCGCGTCCCTCGACCCGCTGGCGATGCTCCTCCAGTCCGCGGATGGTCAGCGAACGGTGCCATTTGTGCGAGGTGAGATGGGCCAGATCGAGCGTATCGACGAAGATCTCGGCCAGCGTCCGGTAGAAGCGGCGCCCGATCTCCGCACGCTCCCCGTCGCTCTTCTCCGGGAACGAATTGCGCAGATTCGCGGCCACAACACCCCGCCGGTAGCGGATACCATAGTATAAGAGCAGATAGAGCAGATTCTCGACAATGTGATACTTGAACCAGCGGGGCATCACCGCGAAGAGACGTGCCCCGACCCAGAGTGCCTCCAGACCGATCCGCTGCCAAATATTCATCTCCGGATATTTCATTACGGTCTACAGATCGTCAGGGTTCCACGAAAATTTTCACGTCCGCGACCTTCGTCCGCAGCCGCAGCCAGTTGCGGAGCGTCGTCTCGTCGAGCGGTCGCAGGCTGTCCCGACGCGTCACCACGCAGATCAGCGCCGTATCCTGCGGCGCTCCCTCCACATCGAACGTAATGCCCTTGGTCAGCGACACCGCCCGCACGTTCTCCATCAGCGCACCGATCTCACGCGAAACGTCGTTCACCCCGACATCCTCCGTAACACGGTAACGCTTCAGCTGCGACGACATCTCCTCGATGCGGCGGTTCTTCTCGGCCAGCAGCTCCTGATAGCTCTGCTGCAGCGACACCACATCGACGCGATCCTCCGTATTGGCCTGCCGCACGACCAGTTCCGTGCGGTCGAGGCCGTAGCCGTCCAGCTGCGCCCGGGCACTCTCGATCACTTCGTCGCCCAACGCCTCGCCCACCAGCAGCAGTTCGATCCGCGATCCCTTGTGGGCATAGTGCTTGTTGCACTCGATGACGCGCGTCTGCGGGAAGTTGAAGACCTGCGCCACGTACTTGTCCGCCGCCGCCTCGAAGAGCGAAACCTGCACCATGTGGAAGCCGATCACCACACTCGGAATGAAGGTCACCAGCGTGATGACCATCATCAGCCGTTTGACCTTGCGTTCGCGCGCCTTGTCGATGAAGACCTTCTTTTCGTAGCCCAGGAAACGGACCATCACGTAGGTGGCCAGGGCGATGAAGACCGAGTTGATGAAGAAAAGGTAAAACGCCCCGAAAAAGAAGCGGAACTGTCCCGAGGCCAGTCCGAAACCGGCCGTGCAGAGGGGCGGGATCAGCGCCGTGGCGATGGCCACACCCGGGATGACGGTCGAGGTGCGGTCCTGCCGCGTCTGGGCCACGATGCCCGCCAGACCGCCAAACAGCGCAATCAGCACGTCGTAGGTCGTCGGGGTTGTCCGGGCCAGCAGTTCGCTGCTGTTCGACGACAGGGGCGAGATGAGGAAGTAGACCGTCGAGGTGACGATGGCCACGATGAACATCAGCGCCAGATTGCGCAGCGAACGCTTCAGCAGTTCAAAGTCGTTGATCCCCAGCGAGAGGCCGACACCCATGATCGGCCCCATGATCGGCGAGATGAGCATCGCGCCGATGATCACCGCGGCCGAATTGACGTTCAGCCCCAGCGAGGCGATCATCGTGGCGAAGATCAGCACCCAGAGGTTCACCCCGCGGAATTCGACCCCCTTGGAGATGTTGGCCACCACTTCGTCGCGCTGCGCCTTGTCGTCCTCCAGGTTGAACCGCCCCCGAAGGAATTCGCGCATCTCGCCCAGCCAGGCGGCAAACGAACGTTGCCGGTCGGTATGCGTGGTGTCGTTCCGGTTATTCATGGTCGTTTTCATTCGGATGGGTTTCGCCGCGATCGTCGGCATCGTTCTCCGCCCCGCTCTCCGCTCCGTCCGCCTCCGACGGGCGGCGGCGCGACTTGCCGCGCACGACCAGGACAAATTCGCCCTTGGGTTCGTGGGTGCGGAAATGGTCGAGCACCTCGGCCAGCGTGCCGCGCACGGTCTGCTCGAACTTCTTGGTCAGTTCGCGCGAGACCGAGACTTCGCGATCCGCCCCGAAGCACTCGACAAACTGCTCCAGGCAGCGGACCACGCGGTAGGGCGATTCGTAGAAGATCATCGTGCGCTCCTCGTCGCGCAGGCTCTGCAGGTGTTTCATGCGGCCCTTCTTCTGCGGGAGGAACCCCTCGAAGCAGAAGCGGTCACACGGGAATCCGCTCTGCACCAGCGCCGGGATCAGCGCCGTGGCGCCGGGCAGCGTCTCAACGTCGATGCCCGCCTCGACACACGTCCGCACGAGCAGAAAACCCGGGTCGGAGATGCCCGGCGTGCCGGCATCCGAGACCAGGGCAGCGTCGTGTCCCGCAGCGATCGTCTCGGCGACCATCTGCACGGTGGCGTGTTCGTTGAACTTGTGGTGCGAGCGGAGTTTCTGCTCGATGCCGAGGTGTTTGAGCAGAAACGACGTCGTGCGCGTATCCTCGGCCAGGACGAAATCCACCTCGCGCAGCACCTTCACCGCGCGCAGCGTGATGTCGTCCAGATTGCCGATCGGCGTAGGTACGATATAGAGTTTGGCCATGCCGTCAAGCGAATTTGCGTTCGAGAAGCTCCATCAGGAGTTTGGCGCCGTCGGAATTGGGGTTCCAGGCGTAATGCTCGGCAATGAAGATCATGCAGTCGTCGAGGTCGTCGAAGCCGTTGAGCGTCTCGATCGCCCGCTCGAAGGCCGCACCGTCACCGCCGAACAGGTCGCGGATCAACAGGAACTTGTCGTTCAGACCAATGGCCTGACGAAGATCCGTGATCGGTTCGTTGTGAAGGATCTCCGATGCCATGTCACGCGGCGGCGCAATCGTATCGGCCAGCGTCTGCACGCGGGGGTTGATCACCTCGCCCAGCACCGCACCGGCCGATGCAATCGGCATTCCGCCCTCCGTCCGGCGATCGGTGTCGTCGGAGGCGGGATCAAAGGCCGATGTCCTCGGCTTCGATTCGGGTTCCGGTACGGGGGTCGGTGCGGTCGGAACCGATTCGGATTCGAGTTCTGATTCGGGTTCAGATTCAGGTTCGAGTTCTGATTCGGGTTCAGTTTCGGATTCGAATTCGGGTTCAGGTTCAGGTTCGGCCGATGCCGTCCGGGCAGTCGACACCGTAGCCGATTCAACCGGGGCCGAAGCTGACGTCTTCTCCGACACTTCTTCGGAAGGCTGGTCGGCCCGGGCAGGTGCAGCGTGCGGCTCGGCAGTTGTCGGGCCTTCATCCGTCTGTTTCGACGTTGCTTTTTCGGTAAAGGCTTCGGAGCCGCGCTCAACCTCGATGATCTCGAAGGGTTGCGAGACGTCGGCCGACGTGGATGAGGCCGGAGAGAACGCACCCGGCGTCGGCGACGGACGACGGCCCGATGCGGCAGGTCGTTCCGGTTCGGGCGAAGGCCCGTAGAGCGACATGATGACCCGCTGTTTGTGACGGTGGCGGACCGTCTCCTCATCCTCCATCCCGAAAAGCGTAGGTGAAGCGGCATGGTGCGATTTCGCGGCGGCAGGTTCGGCACTCCGGGACGAATCCAGCGTAACGGACACCTCCGGGGCATCCGGTTCGAGTATCACCGATTCGGGGGGCTCCGGCTCGGCCGTTTCCGATTCGGCTGACTGTGTCTCAACAGACTCCGCCGGCTGTTCTTCAACAGACTCGGTCGGTGTCGATGCGGAAGATTCGGCAGGCTGCAGTTCAACGGATTCAACCGGAGTCGATGCAGCGGGTTCAGTGAGTTTCGTGGTCTGCGGTTCGGCAGGCTGCGGTTCGGCCGGCTCGGTCGGCTCCGATTCGGCAGGCTGTGTCTCAGCAGGCTCCACCGACTGCTCTTCTACAGTCTCGGCAGGCCCCGGTCCAACTTCAGCGCCGAACGGTGCCGAGGGTTCCGCATAGATGGGTCCTTCGTGCTCCCCCAGATCGGGAAAGCCGTCCAAGGAAAGAACCGCCCCCAAATCAAGCGATTCGGGAAGCTCCTCTTCCGGCACTTCGGGCACCGCCTCGGCGGAGACCTCCTTCGCCTGCACGGCTCCGGGCCCGGCAAAACGGATCGCTTCGTAGAGGTCGCGCAACTTCTGCAGAGCCAGATCCCGCTCCACATCCGGTATCTGATCCGTCTGCGACCACCCGTCGATCAATGCGGCGAGTCGCTGCAGATCGGTTTGCATTGTTTTCCAATCCATCGTCCGTTTATTTTAGACCTTCAAAGATACGCATAAACCACCGTTCGGCAAAAAATCACGGCGATAATTTTCCACAAAGCCCCGCCCGGAGGCCTCCCGCATGCACAGGAGGAGCCTTGCCGACCATTTTCCGGTCCGCAGCGCAAACCCGCAGCGGAAAATAGACCGCACGGGGTAAAAATTGCCGGCAAAGTTGTCTTTTTGCCCCCGACTTTTCGTATCTTTGCGCTGCGAACAAAAAAATTCGAAATACATGGCATTACAATGCGGCATCGTCGGTCTGCCGAACGTGGGCAAATCGACGCTTTTCAACTGCCTGTCCAACGCAAAGGCTCAGGCTGCCAACTTCCCCTTCTGCACCATCGAACCCAACGTCGGCGTCATCACCGTGCCCGATCAGCGGCTGATCCGCCTGGCCGAAATAGACCACCCCAAACGGGTCATCCCCACCACCATCGAGATCGTCGACATCGCCGGTCTGGTCAAGGGCGCCTCGAAGGGCGAAGGTCTGGGCAACAAGTTCCTCGGAAATATCCGCAACACGAACGCAATCATCCACGTGCTGCGCTGCTTCGACAACGGAAACATCACCCACGTCGACGGTTCGATCGATCCGGTGCGCGACAAGGGCATCATCGACACGGAGCTCCAGCTGAAGGACCTCGAGACGGTCGAGAACCGGCTGGCCAAGACCCAGAAGCAGGCCACCTCGGGCGGCGACAAGAACGCCAAACGCGCCGTCGAACTGCTGCTCCAGTACAAGTCGGTGCTCGAGCAGGGCAAGAGCGCCCGCACCGTGGAGCTCGACAAGGAGGACCGCAAGCTCGTTGCCGACCTCAACCTGCTGACTGACAAACCCGTGCTATACGTCTGCAACGTCGACGAAAAGAGCGCCGCAACGGGCAACGCCTACACCGAGGCTGTACGGAAGGCCATTGCCGACGAAAAGGCCGAGATGCTCATCATCGCCGCCGCCACCGAGGCCGACATCGCCGAACTCGAGAGCTACGACGAACGGCAGATGTTCCTCGAGGATCTGGGGCTGGAGGAGTCGGGTGTGGCCCGGCTGATCAAAGCGGCCTACAAATTGCTCAATCTCGAAACGTTCTTCACCACCGGAGCCGACGAAACCCGCGCCTGGACCTACTCCCGCGGCATGAAGGCCCCCCAGACGGCCGGTATCATCCACACCGACTTCGAGAAGGGATTCATCCGTGCCGAGGTCATCAAGTACGACGACTACGTCACGCTCGGGTCGGAGAAGGCCTGCCGCGACGCCGGCAAGATCGGCATCGAGGGCAAGGACTACGTCGTGCAGGACGGCGACATCATGCACTTCCTCTTCAACGTCTGACCGAGCGGGGGGGGGTATGGGGCCGAAGGCCCGCTGAGACGAGGCAGGCATCCGCAGTGATGGGGCCGAAGTCCCGCTGAGAAGCAATTAACGACCCGCGCAGACAAGCCGGCTCCAGACCACACAGCAAGAAGAGACCGCCCCGCCAAGGCACCAAAAGCAAACCCGGCGCACGTCGAAAATTCGGGATGCGCCCCAAAGACAACGGAAAACCTAAAAAACTGTTGACCATGAAAAACGCAAAGTACCTCCTTCTGGGCATCGCGGCCATCATTTGCGCCGCCGTGCTCGCCCGCGCCTACACCTACAAGTATCGCTCGCAGGACACGATCGTCGTGACGGGCCTCGGCGAAACGGAGTTCACGTCGGACCTGATCGTCTGGTCGGCCACCCTCACGGCCGAAGCCCAGCAGGTCGCCGCCGGATACGCCCAGATCGAACAGAGCAAGGCCAAAGTGCAGAAATACCTCGAAGAGAAGGGGCTGCCGGTCGATGCCGTGGTCTTCGAGTTCGTCAACGTCGACAAGCAGTTCGACCCGGTCTACAACGCCAACGGGAACTGGGCCGGGCAGCGCTTCAAATGCTACCAGCTGCGGCAGCGCTTCACCGTCGAGTCGCGTGACGTGGAGCGCGTCGAGACCATTTCGCGCGAGATCTCCTCGCTCATCGCCCAGGGCGTCTCGATCGAGGCCTACGCCCCGGACTACTACTACACGAAGCTCGACGACGTGAAGATGGGGCTGATCGAGACCGCTTCGGCCGATGCCCGGATGCGCGCCGAAAAGATCGCCGTCAACGCCGGCACGAAGATCGGCCGCGTGGCCTCGGCCCGCATGGGCGTCTTCCAGATCACCGGTGCCAATACCAACGAGGAGTTCTCGGCCGGCGGTTCGTTCAACACCGCAAGCCGCCAGAAGAAGGCCCGCATCACCATGCGCATCGAATACCGCGTGAAATAACCGGGGTCCTCAAGAGGAGAGGGGGGGCTGCCGGAAGAACAAACCGGCCAGCCACAAACCTCCGCGAAAAGAGATAAAACGACAAAAAACATAAATGTCCATGGAAAGACCTGTTCGGGTGCGCTTCGCACCCAGCCCCACCGGGCCGCTCCACATCGGAGGCGTCCGCACGGCTCTGTACAACTACCTCTTCGCCCGTCAGCACAAGGGCACGATGATCCTCCGCATCGAGGATACCGATTCGCAACGCTTCGTTCCCGGTGCCGAGGAGTATATCCTGGAGTCGCTCAAATGGTGCGGCATCCAGATTGACGAGGGTGTCGGCGTCGGCGGCCCCCACGCCCCCTACCGCCAGAGCGAACGCCGCGAAATCTACCTCAAATACGCCCTGCAGCTCGTCGAGTCGGGCTGGGCCTACTACGCCTTCGATACGGCCGAGGAGCTCGACCGCCTGCGCCATGAGGCCGAGGCCCGCGGCGAGGCTTTCGCCTACAACTATCAGGTCCGCGAAAAGCTGGCCACCTCGCTGGCCCTCCCGGCCGAGGAGGTTCGGGCCCGCATCGATCGCGGCGACCAGTGGGTCATCCGCTTCAAGATGCCCGAAAACCAGCTGGTCGAGATGGACGACCTGATCCGCGGCCATGTCGAGGTCAACACCTCGACGTTGGACGACAAGGTGCTCTACAAGTCGGCCGATGCGCTGCCCACCTACCACCTGGCCAACATCGTCGACGACCACCTGATGGAGGTTTCGCACGTCATCCGCGGCGAAGAGTGGCTTCCCTCGCTGCCGCTGCACTACCTGCTCTACAAGGCCTTCGGCTGGGAGGCCACGCAGCCCGCCTTCGCCCACCTGCCGCTGCTGCTCAAGCCCACGGGCGGCGGCAAGCTCTCGAAGCGCGACGGCGACAAGATGGGATTCCCCGTCTTCCCGCTCTTCTGGAAGTCGCCCACAACGGGCGAAACCGCCCGCGGATACCGCGAGGACGGCTACTTCCCCGAGGCCTTCATCAACATGCTGGCGCTGCTCGGTTGGAACCCCGGCACCGAGCAGGAGATCTTCTCGATGCAGGAGCTGATCGACAGCTTCTCGCTCGAACGCGTCTCGAAATCCGGAGCCCGCTTCCAGCCCGACAAGGCCAAGTGGTTCAACGCCCAGTACATGCACCACAAGACGGACGCCGAACTGGCCGTTCTCTACCAGCCCATCCTGCGCGAGCACGGCATTGAAGTCTCGGACGAGGTGGCCGGACGTGCCGCCGGCATCATGAAGGAGCGCGCCACGTTCATCACCGATCTGTGGGACCTGACGTCGTTCTTCTTCGTGGCGCCGACCCAGTACGAGGAGAAGCAGACCCGCAAGTACTGGAAAGGACAGAACCCGGCCATCCTGCGCGAGGTGCGCGAGGTGCTGGCCTCGATCGACGACTTCTCGCTCGAAAACACCGAGTGCATCGTCCACGCCTGGATCGAGGAGAAGGGATACGCCATGGGCCAGGTGATGAACACGCTGCGTCTGGCACTGGTGGGCGCCGGCAAAGGCCCCGGCATGTACGACGTCACGTCGTTCATCGGCAAGGAGGAGTGTCTGCGCCGCATCGACCGCATCCTCGAGGTGCTGCCCCCGGTCGAGTAGCAATCCGAGGGGGGGGCAGGGCAGACCGGACGGAACAAAGCCATGCTGAATGGAACCGGCCGGCCAAATGAAACTGAAACCGCTTAAAACTGCATGAAAAGATGGTCAATATTGAACAGAACGTATGGGGCATGACCCCCGAGGGTGAGGCAATCATCCTCTATACGCTGCGCAACGACCGCGGGGCCGAGGTGCAGCTCTCGAACTTCGGAGCGGCCATCGTCTCCGTGAAGATGCCCGACCGCAAAGGCCGCATGGCCGACGTCGTGCTGGGGTACAAACACCCCGAAGGCTACTTCTTCGACGGTGCGGCCGCCGGCAAGAGCGTCGGCCGCTGCGCCAACCGCATCGCCTACGGCCGCATGACGGTCGAGGGCAAGGAGTACCACCTGGAGATCAACAACGGCGTGAACCACCTCCACGGCGGGACGAAGAACTTCGCCAACCGCGTCTGGGAGAGCCGCGTGGAGACCAACCGCGTGGTGATGGCCCTCACGTCGGAGGACGGCGACCAGGGCTACCCCGGCGAGCTGTATGTCGAGGCGGTCTTCGACTTCGACGACGACAACGCCCTGGAGATCACCTACAAGGCCAAGACGACGCAGACGACCGTCGTCAATCTGACGAACCACGTCTACTTCAATCTGGCGGGCGAGTCGAGCGGCTCGGTGCTGGACCACGAACTGCGTCTGAACTGCTCGAAGGTGCTGGAGATGAACGAGCGCCAGATCCCGACGGGCCGGCTGCTCGACGTCGAGGGGACGCCGCAGGATTTCCGCGAGTTCCGCTCGTTCCGCCCGGGCATCGACTCGGAGTTCAACCACATCCGCGACTTCCGCGGCTACGACCACCCGTTCGTCATCGACGGCTGGAAGCCCGATATCCTGGGTGAGGTCGGAACGCTGCGCGAACCGAAATCGGGACGCACGGTGACGGTACTCACTTCACAGCCCAGCGTGATGATCTATACGGGCAACTGGCTCTCGGGCGGCTGCCCCGAGACCAAGTCGGGAGGCCGCTACGAGGATTATGCCGGCGTGGCGATGGAGTGCCAGAACTACCCCGATGCGGTGAACCATCCGGAGTTCCCCTCGCCGCTGCTCCACCCGGGCGAGCTCTACTGCCAGAAGATCGTCTTCCGCTTCGGCACCTGCTGACGATTCCGCCCCACAAAAAAAGTTCTGTCTCCGATCGGAGGCAGGACTTTTTTTGCACACGGTGGTTCCGGAAAGCGACGGGGCGTTTTCATCGGGTGTCAATCCGCTTTGGCACACGGATTGCTCTTACGGCCGGTAAATTGAAACAATCAAACCTTTAATCGGAACAAACATGAAAAGACTGCTCCTCTCTCTGACTCTGCTGGTCCTCGTGACCGCAGGATTCTCCGGGTGCTCCAAACAGCGCCAATGGAACCACGAACAACGAAAGGCCATGCGCGAAGCCCTGCGCTCGTATCGCCAGATGGTCTACCTCGACGACCTGACCGATGCCGAATTCGGGCTCTTCTCCGACGCGGTCGCCGGAACGCTCGAAAATGCCTACCCCGTCTACGTGGAGTTTATCCAGATGGAGGGCGTCGACGATACGGTCGACATGGTCGTCGTGACCGAAATCGTCGACGAACTCAACGCCGATGCCCGCAACATGCGCCACATCTTCCCCTACAACGTCCTCGTGGCTCAGGGAATTCTGCCCCAGGGGCTCGACCACGACCAGCTCAAGGCCTTCTACAACTGTCTGGCCACAAAGGTCAACAACACCTACTCCTCGACAGGGCAGTTCTTCAACGCTATTCTGGCCGACACGACCGACCTCTCGCAGATCAGCCAGCTGGAGAGCCAGTGCGCCAACGATCTCTTCAACTGGGAGGTGACCGAGATCGACATCACCGAGACCGTTACGCCCGTCACGCCCGCCGCCGGGGCATCCGCAACCTCGGCTCAGCCCGCAGCAACGACCTCGTCCGACAACGCCCGGTAACGGCTCCGCACATACAAAAAGAGGGCTTCCGAGGCATCTCGGAAGCCCTCTTTTGCAGGTATCCCGCCCGTGGCTACCGGTCGGCGAAGAGCGATCGGGCAATGCCCATCTCCAGTCCGCGCAACTCGGCCAGTCCGCGCAGGCGGCCCAGACACGAATAACCCGGATTGGTCCGCTTGTGCAGGTCGTCGATCATCTGGTGGCCGTGGTCCGGACGCATCGGGATCGAGATCCGGCGGCGCTGTTCGACCTCGAGCAGCGCCTTCATCACCTCGTACATCGGCACGTCGCCTTCGAGGTGGTTCGCCTCGTAGAAGTTGCCCTCGGCATCGCGCTGCGTCGAACGCAGGTGGACAAAGTTCACGCGGTCGCCCCAGCGGCGCATCATCCCCGGCAGGTCGTTCTTCGGCGAGACGCCCAGCGAACCCGTGCAGAGGCACAGTCCGTTCGAGGCGTTCGGAACGGCCTCGACCAACTTCCGAAAATCCTCCTCCGTGGAGAGGATGCGCGGAAGGCCGAGAATCGGGAACGGCGGATCGTCCGGATGGATGGCCAGCACCGATTCCACCTCGTCGGCCACGGGCGTCACCTCGCGCAGGAAGGCGATCAGATGCTCGCGCAACACCTCGGCTGTCACCCCCTTGTAGCGGTCAAGCTCGTGCTGGAACTGCTCCAGTGTGAAGCTCTCCTCCGAACCCGGCAGTCCGGCAATCATGTTGCGCGTCAGGAGTTCGATCTCGGCGGCATCCATCCGTTCGTAACGCGCCCGGGCCGCGGCACACTCCTCCTCGGTGTACTCCTTTTCGGCTCCGGGACGCTTCAGGATGAAGAGGTCGAAGGCCACGTAGGCCGCCCGCTCGAAGCGCAGGGCCCGCGATCCGTCGGGCAGTTCGTAGGCCAGGTTCGTGCGCGTCCAGTCCAACACCGGCATGAAGTTGTACGTGATGACGTGGATGCCGCACGCGGCCAGGTTGCGGATCGACTGCTTGTAGTTCTCGATATAGGGCTGGAAGTTGCCCGTGCGGGTCTTGATGTGCTCGTGGACCGGGATGCTCTCCACGACGGACCACGTGAGACCGGCATCGGCAATCAGCTGCTGACGGCGGCGAATCTCCTCGACGGGCCACACCTCGCCGTTGGGAATGTGATGCAGGGCATGGACGATATCGGTAGCTCCGGCCTGACGGATATCGGCGAGGCTGACGGGATCATTCGGCCCGTACCAACGCCACGACTGTTTGCAAAGATACATGTTTTCTGGATTTGGGGAGGGCCCGCCTGCCGCGGCTTCCGGACCGATACGGCCGGCAAGGGCTCCTCCGGGATTCGTGTTTCAGATCGAGAAGGCGTCGAAGCCGCCGTCGACAACGGCCAGCGCGCCGGTTACAAACGACGATGCGTCGCTGATCAGGTAGTGGATCGTGCCGAGCAGCTCCTCGGGTTCGGCAAAGCGGCCCGCCGGCGTATGGGCGATGATCGTCCGCGCGCGGTCGGTATACGAGCCGTCGGGGTTGGTCAGCAGCGTGCGGTTCTGGTTCGTCAGCAGGAAGCCCGGAACGATGGCGTTCACGCGCATCTCGGGGCTGAACTTCATGGCCAGTTCGGCGGCCATGTACTTCGTATAGTTGGCAATGGCGGCCTTGGCGGCGCCGTAGCCCACCACGCGCGTCAGCGGACGAAGCGCCGACTCGGAGCAGAAGTTGACGATGACACCCTTCCGGCGGGCCGTCATCGCCTCGCCGAAGACCGTCGTCGGAAGCACCGTGCCGAAGAGGTTCAGATCCACCACCTTCCTGAAGGCGTCGACCTCCAGGTCGAGGAACGACTTGTCGGGAGCGATCGTGGCTCCGCCCATGTTGCCGCCGGCGGCGTTCAGCAACACGTCGATGTGGTCGTAGGCCTTCAGAATGGCGTCGCGATTGGCCTCAAGCGCCTTGCGGTTCAGCACGTCGGTGGTCAGGAACAGCGCCTCACCGCCCTTCCCGCGGATCGACGACACCAGCTCCGAGCCGGCCTTCTCGTCGCGGTCCAGCACGACGACTTTCGCCCCCTGCTCGGCCAGGTAGGCACAGATCGAACGGCCCAGAATACCGGCTCCGCCCGTCACGACAACCACACGGTCGCGAATGTCAAAGAGATTTTTCATGATCGGTTCAATTGATATTGTTGGTATAGTACGAAATATTCTCGCGCAGCAGAATGTCGATCGGCAGGTTGTTGACCGCCGCCGGACGACGCCCCTCGACCAGCCATCCGCACAACGCCATCACCCCGCAATAACCCTGCATCTCGGGGCGTTGGGCCACCAGGGCGGTGACCACCCCCTCCTCGAGCATCCGCCGGTTGCGGGCGATCACATCGTAGCCCACCAGCCGCACGTCGGTACGCTGCCGGGCTGCCAGGTAGCCGCCCAGAATGTGGCAGGTCGAATTGAAGGTCACGGCGCCGGCAATCGATCGATGGCAGTCAAACAGTTCGTCGAGCATGCGGGCATTGTGCGCCCCGTCGTCCAGACGCAGCGACACATGGTGCAGGGTTCCGCGAAAATCGTGGCGCGCAAGATAGTCCCGAAAGCCACGCTCACGCTCGCGGCACTGGTTCGAGCCGCCGTCTCCGTGATGGAGAATCCGTCCCACGACGATGTCGGCCCCGGGATCCAGTCGCTCGAAAAGCAGACGCGCCGCCACCACCCCGGCATCGAACGACGAGGTGCCGTAATAAGCCAGCCGATGGCACTCCGGCAGATCGGAATCGACAAAGACATAGGGAATCTCCCGCCGGTCGAGCTCCCCGGCAAAGGGGATGACCCGCTCGGCAAAGAGCGTGGCCAGGAGCACACCGTCGAAGGACTCCGCCCGCAGCCGTTCGAGCAGTGCATCGAACGACGTCCGGTCGTACTGATCGAAATAAAAGCGGTGCACCTCGACGTTGTAACGCCGCGCCTCGGCCTCGGCCCGGGCGATGCCCGCCTCGAAGTCGGCCCAGTAATCGCCCTTGGCAAAACGGGGCATCACCACGGCCACCGCGTACCGACGTCCCGAAGCCAGCGAACGCGCAATCAGATTCGGACGGTAGTCGACCCGTTCGAGCACCTCCCGGATCCGGGCCAGATTCCCGGCCGAGACCTTGCCGCGGTTGTGGATCACGCGGTCGACCGTTGCCGTCGATACGCCCGCCATCCGGGCGATGTCGACGATCCGCACCGTCGCCACGGCTCCGCCATCCCCGGCCGGCTTCATCGTTGCGTCCGACGTCCTCGCCCCGGACCGGTCCCGTTCCGAAGGGGTCGGGGCGGCCGGCCGCGTCTTCGTCGGCGACGCGTCTCTCTCCGAGGGGATATCTTCGTGTTCTCGCTGCATGATCGTGTGCTTCGGATCTTGGGATCCGCGGTCCGACAAAAGTAGGTACTTTTTTCGAAAATCGCAAGTGTGTGCGCACACACTTATGATTTTGAGCAAAAAAATCCGACCCGCAGGTCGGATTTCATGGACGGAGCCAAAAGAGTCGATGCCGCCTCAGGTGCCAGGCATCCCGATGGTCCCACCCTCCGGAAGGCCGGTCGCGAGCCGCACCGAAGCCTTGGATGAGGCTACGCCGGATGCTTCAACCCCGGGAAGTCGGGCGACACGACGATGCGGATGGCCCGGTGGAGGATCGAGAACTCGAGCGGCGTATGGCCCAGCGGTTCGCCGTCGATCTCGACCGAGACCTCGGGCGACGACTCGATGCGGATGTGGCTGCCCCGCTCCTGAAGAATGTGGCGGATACGGTAGATCCCGCCGTTGAAGAGGTAGTGGAAGCGGAAGAGCACATGCCAGAAGTGGATCGGGCGGATGAGCGAAAGGTCCAGAATGCCGTCGTCGGCAACGGCCGCCGGAAGGGGCTGCATGCCGCCGCCGTTGAACTTGCAGATGCCCACGGCCGCCGACAGCAGCAGGTTGTTGTAAACCAGCCGGTCGTCGACCCACACCTTGATGCCCGTCGACTTGTAGCGGAAGAAGTTCTTCACCACGCACCACGTATAGCGCCAGCGGCTCTTGTGGCCCTTCTTCTTCAGGTGGGAGAGCTTGCGCACGACGTGGGCGTCGAATCCTACGCCGGCCACATTGGCCATGTAGCGGCTCTGGCGGTAGTGGGCCTCCTCGTACGAAACCACCCCGACGTCCTGCAGGAACGAACACCCGGCGCTGATCGCCCGCACGGCATCCTGATAGCGGTTCGAGATGCCGAACGTACGCACCCAGTCGTTGCCCGTACCGACGGCAACGACAGCCAGCAGCACCTCGTCCGGACACACCGTCTGCTGGATGAAGAGGCCGTTGACCACCTCATGCAGCGTACCGTCGCCCCCGACGGCGATGATCCGCCGGTAGCCCTCGCGCACGGCCGTCACGGTCAGCTCCGTGGCGTGGAACTTGTGCTCCGTGAAGACCGGTTCGCAGACGATATGCGCATCGCGCAGCAGCTTCGAGATCTGCGGAAAGTGATCGAGCCCGCGGCCGCCGCCGGCCACGGGATTGACGATCACGAACCACTTGTCGGACTGTACGGCCACCTCGACGCTACTTTTCGGGGATGTGACACAGCGTGTCGGTCAGGAAGTCGTAGAACTTCACGACCGAGGCGATCTCCACCTTCTCGTCCGGCGAGTGGGGATAGCAGATCGTCGGACCGAACGAGATCATGTCCAGACCCGGATAGTTGCTGCCGATGATGCCGCACTCCAGTCCGGCGTGGATGGCCGTCACGTGGGGTTTCCGACCGAAGAGACGCTCGTAGGAGGCGGTCATCGCCTTCAGGATCGGCGACGACATGTCGGGATTCCAGCCGTCGTACTCGCCCGTCAGCTCGGTCTGTGCGCCGGCCAGGGCAAACAGCGCCTCGATGGCCTCGCCCAGGGCGCGCTTCTCGCTGCGCACCGAACTGCGCAGCAGGCACTGCAGCTTCACCGTGCGGCCGTCCGAGACCACGCGGGCCAGGTTCGTCGAGGTCTGAACCAGCCCCTCCATCGCCTTCGACATCTTCTGCACGCCGTCCGGACAGGCCACCACGGCACGTACCAGCGCATCGGCCGTCTTCGCAGGCATCATGCCGGCCGGACGTCCGCACTCCTCGGCAAACATCTCGATCGAATCCTCGATGCCGGCATATTCGGCCGCAATGACCTCCCGGTAGGCGGCCAGCGCCTCGGTGAAGGTCCCCAGCTCCTCGGCCGGGACGAGCACCGTCGCCTCGGCCTCACGCGGAATGGCGTTGCGCAGCCCGCCGCCGTCGACCGACGCCAGCAGCACTTCGCACGGAGCCTCGTTCAGGAAACGGAACAGCACCTTGTTGGCATTCGCCCGCTGGCAGACGATCTGGATGCCCGAGTGGCCGCCCTTGAGCCCCTTGACCGTCACCTTCACGGCCGAGTAGCCCTCCGCCGGGGTCGGCACCTCGGCGTAGTCGAAGAGCATGTTGGCGTCCAGTCCGCCGGCGCACCCCACGTAGAGTTCGCCCTCGGTCTCCGAATCGAGGTTGAGCAGGATGTCGCCCTGCAGCAGTCCGCCCTTCAGGCCGAAGGCACCGTCCATGCCGGTCTCCTCCGTGGCCGTAAAGAGCGCCTCGAGCGGTCCGTGCTGCAGCGTGTCGTCCTCGAGCACGGCCAGAATCGCGGCCACGCCGATGCCGTCGTCGGCCCCGAGCGTCGTGCCGTCAGCCGTCACCCACTCACCGTCGATATAGGCGTCGATCGGATCCTTCGTGAAGTCGAAGACCTTGTCGTTGTTCTTCTGCGGAACCATGTCCAGATGGGCCTGCAGAACAACCCCCTTGCGGTTCTCCCAGCCCGGCGTGGCCGCCTTGCGCACGTAGACGTTGTGCGCCTCGTCCTCGTGAGCCTCCAGGCCCAGTTTGTGCGCCGTATCAAGCACGTAGCGGCGGATCTGCTCCTCATGCGACGAGGGGCGCGGGATGCGGACGATCTCCGCGAAATGTTTCCAGACCAGTGTCGGCTTCAGTGCCGTCAGATTGCGATCCATAGTTTTCGGGATTTATTCGTTTTTGGTTTTTGAATGATTGTTCGTTTCGTGTTCGTCGGACTCGGCGGCCGCCTTGCGGTCGAAGGCCTCGACGATGTACTTGACCAGCGGGTGGCGCACGATGTCGCGTTTGTCAAACTCCACGATGCCGATTCCATCGACACCGCGCAGGATCTCCATCGCACGCACCAGTCCGCTGTCCGACTTTTTCGGAAGGTCGACCTGCGTCACGTCGCCCGTGACAATGAAGCGCGCGTTGCGCCCCATGCGTGTCAGAAACATCTTGATCTGCGACAGGGTGGTGTTCTGCGCCTCGTCCAGAATGACGAAGGCGTTGTCCAGCGTACGGCCACGCATGTAGGCCAGCGGCGCGATCTGAACGGTCCCCTCCTCAAGGTACTTCTGCAGTTTGGCGGGCGGGATCATGTCGTTCAGCGCATCGTACAGCGGCTGCAGATAGGGGTCCAGCTTCTCCTTCATGTCGCCCGGCAGGAAGCCCAGCTTCTCGCCCGCCTCGACGGCCGGACGCGTCAGGATGATGCGCCGCACCTGCCGCTCCTTCAGGGCCCGCACGGCCAGCGCTATGGCCGTATAGGTCTTGCCCGAACCCGCAGGCCCCACGGCAAACAGCAGATCGTCCTTATCATAGAGCTTGACCAGCCGCTGCTGGTTCACGGTCCGCGCCCGGACGATGTTGCCGTTGTTGCCGTAGACGATCACATCCTTGTCCACGGGACCCTCCTCCTGGAGCGAGGCCCCCGAGAAGCACTGGTCGATGACCTGCGACGAGATATGACCGTACTTGAGGTAATAGGCCACCAGCGCGTCGATGCGTTTGGCAAAGCGGCGCGTCTCGGACTCCGGGCCCAGCACCTTGAGCGACGACCCCCGCGCCACGATCTTCAGCGCCGGATGCAGCGACTTGATCTGATCCAGATAGGCGTCCTGCGGGCCGTAGAGCTCCCGCGGATCGACCCCTTCGATGAGTATCTCCTTACCGACTGTCTCCGTCATAGGCCATCAGAAGATATAACCGACGCTGAGCGCCACGTTGTAGGTACGGAGTTTGTCCAGCCGGCGGCCGTCCGGAAGCACCACGTCGTGCTTGCTGCGGAACTGGCCGTTGTAGCGCACGTCGACCAGCAGGTGGCGCAGCAGCACCACCCCGGCACCGACGGTGTACGACACTGACGGACGGATCCGCCCGAAATCGAGCAGATCGCCGCCCGACTTCTGCTTGCAGTCGTTCATCACCGTGAAGACCGGTCCGGCGTAGATGCGCAGCGGACTGAGCAGGCGGAACGACGCCAGCACCGGCACGTCGATCGAATTCGACTTCAGGTTCAGCTCACCGCCCCCTTCGGGACGGATGCGCAGCCCCTGCCGCACGTAGAGGATCTGCGGCTCGACGGCGAAGGCGCCCAGCTTGACGGCCGTGACGATACCGGCCTGCCAGCCCATTTTGTTGCGGATGTCCGTGGCATCCATGTTCGTCGTATAGTCGGGGATGTTGATACCCCCGATCACGCCCCACTCCACCAACGTGCGGGGGCGTTGTGCCGCAGCACTCCCGGCCGAGCCGGCCAGCAGCAGCGTCAAGAGGATTTTCAGCAGTTTGTTCATAGTCATTTTTCGTTTTTGTCCCGCCCGAGGCGGATTGCCGCCCAAAGCATGTAGGCCAGGCAGACCGTCACAAAGATCATTCCCGCATGAGGGTTCCCCGTCACACGGATCACCGCCCCGCACACCGGCCCCGAGACGGCTCCGGCCGCAATGGCGAGGATCATCAGTCCGGCCACCTCGTTGGCCCGCTCCGGCACGGCCTTCGTCGCCACGGCGTAGAACGTGGCGAAGACGCACGCCATCACGAAGCCCAGCACCCCGACGGCCGCATAGATCGCCGCCTCGTTGTGCACGAAGATCAGCGCCACGGCCAGCACCAAGCCCACGGCCATGTTCCAGGCCAGGTACTTCACGTCGGAGAAGCGCACGAGCACCCACGCCCCGACGAGCGTTCCGACAATGCGGCAGGCGTAGAAGCCCGTCGTCGTAAGGATCGACGAGGGGTTGTCGATCAGCCGCACGGAGAGGTATCCGATGGCCACGTCGCCGGCAATGAAGCAGGCCACGCCCAGCGCCGAGAGCAAGACACGGCGGTTCTTCAGCAGGCGGAAGCACTCCGCCAGTCCGGCGGTCCGTTCGCTGCGCGGCGGTTCGGGGATCGCCGTCAGCTGTAGCCACACGCCTCCGACGACGGTCAGTCCGGCGTAGATCGGCAGCAGCAGCCGCCACGAGCCCGTCCACGCCACAAGCGCGGTCACCAGCGGCGCCAGCAGCAACAGCGACGTGTTGCGGAAGATCTGCCCGACGGTCAGGTAGCTGGTCATCCGCTCGCCGGGGACGATCGTCGCCAGCAGCGGGTTGACGGCCACCTGCACGAACGTATTGCCGATGCCCAGCAGGCCGAATCCGACGAAATACCACGTCAGCAGACACGCGGCACCCGCCGCCCAGGGGATCATCAGCCCCGCAAAGGTGAGGGCATAACCCGCCAGCGCCGTCGCCTTGCGCCCCCAGCGGTTCATCAGTGCCGCAACGGGGGTCGAGAGCACCAGAAACCACAGGAAGACCATCGTCGGGAGAAAGCTCACGGCCGTCTGCTCCTCGGCGGGAAAATCCGCGGCGATACGCCCCGTAATGGGGGCCACCAGGTCGCAGAATCCCATGATGAAGAACCCCGCCAGAACGGGGCACAACAACCGGGCGGAGATCGGGGTACGGTTCGTCATGCATTGTTGTTTACGTTGTTCGATTCTTCAAAGTTACGTTTTTTTCCGGAAAAACGCACTTCGCCGTGCGATTATTTCTCCCCGGGGGATCCTCCGTACGGGCGTTTTTCGGCACGAAAGGCTGTCCCGGCACCGGTTTTTCCCCGGCGGCCAAGACTTCTCCATCGAACGAAAGTCGTTGTCCGTCACCTGGAAAAGCCCCGCATCCGCCACCGGCAGCCGACTCCCCGGTGTCGGTCCGGCGACAAATCCCGCTCCGGAGCTTGTTTTTCCGCGCATTTTTTCCTATATTTGTTCTAAACTTGCAGTCGACTCATCCGATCATGTATCTGTTCGCCCACATAGACTTCTCGCTGCCGCTCGAAGACCCGATCCTCAAGTTCCTGCTGATTCTGGTCATCATCCTGGCAGCCCCGCTGCTGCTCAACAAGCTCAAGATCCCCTATCTGCTGGGGCTCATCATCGCCGGCGCGGTGATCGGCCCCCACGGCCTGAACCTCGTGCTGCGCGACAGCAGCATCATCCTCTCCGGAACGGCCGGCCTGCTCTACATCATGTTCCTCTCGGGGCTGGACATGGACATGTCCGACTTCCGCCACAACAGTTGGCGAAGCCTCGTCTTCGGTCTCTACACCTTCTGCGTCCCGCTCCTGCTGGGCATCTTGGCCGGATACTACATCCTCGGATTCTCGATCTACTCGTCGATCCTGCTCGCCGGACTCTTCGCCTCGCAGACCCTGATCGCCTACCCCATCGTCAGCAAACTCGGCATCGCCCGCGACAAGGCCGTCACCATCGCCGTCGGCGGCACGGTCATCACCGACACGCTCGCCCTGCTGCTGCTCACGGTCATCGTCGGCATGGCCACGGGAAACGTCAACGAGATGTTCTGGTGGCAGCTGGCCGGTTCGGTGGCCCTCTGCATCGCCATCATCGTCTTCCTGTTTCCGATCATCGCCCACTGGTTCTTCAAGCAGGTCAGCGACAACATCTCGCAGTACATCTTCGTCCTGGCGATGGTCTTCCTCGGGTCGTTCCTCGCCCAGCTGGCCGGCCTCGAACCCATCATCGGCGCCTTCCTCTCGGGAATCGCCCTCAACCGGCTGATCCCCCGCACCTCGCCGCTGATGAACCGCATCGAATTCGTCGGCAACGCCATCTTCATCCCCTTCTTCCTGATCGGCGTCGGCATGCTGATCGACTACCGCGCCTTCTTCCGCGACTGGGAGAGCCTCGAGGTGGCCGCCGTGATGATCGTGCTGATCACCGCCGCCAAGTTCATCGCCGCCTGGCTCACGCAGAAGAGCTTCCGCCTCTCGCGCGACCAGCGTACGGTGATCTTCGGCCTGAGCTCGGCCCACGTCGCCGCCACGCTCGCCGCCGTGATGGTGGGCTACAACGTCATCCTCGGCCATACGCCCGACGGCGAACCGATCCGCCTGCTCAACGAGAGCGTTCTGAACGGCACGATCCTGATGATCCTGGCCACGTGCACCGTCTCGACCTTCGCCACGCAGCGCGGCGCCCACAACATCGCCGTGCGCCAGACCCATGCCGATACGGACGAAAAGAGCGCCAAGGTCGAGGAGCACCTGCTGATCCCCGTAGCCAACGAGCAGACGGTCGAGGAGCTCGTCGCGCTGAGCGTCATGCTCAAGCGCGCCAAGGAGCCCGGCGGACGCCTCTACGCCCTGCACGCCATCGACAACCAGGTCGAGGACCCCACGGCCGAAAAACGGGCCGAGAAGCTCCTCGAAACCGCCGCCACGACGGCCGCCGCCAGCGATATCTATCTCCAGGAGCTGATGCGCTACGACGTCAACATCTCGAATGCCATCGTCAGCGTGAGCCGCGAGCGCAACATCACCGACATCATTATGGGTATGCACCAGATGTCGCCCTCGATGCCGGGACTGCCGGTTCTGCCGGGCATCCCCGGAGCTTCGGGCCCCGGCATCGGCAAGATGACCACAGACGTGCTGATGCAGAGCAACCTGACCACCTTCATCTACCATCCCGTACAGCCGCTGGCCACCATCAAGCGCCACCTGATCGTCGTTCCCGAGAAGGCCGAACAGGAGGCCGGCTTCAAGTTGTGGCTGCGCCGGATCCGGCTGCTGGCCGAGAACTCCGGAGCGAAAGTCTCGCTGCTGGCCCCCGAATCGACGCTGGCCTACCTCCGCCCGCGGGGACGCAGACGCCCGGCCAACATCGACTACGTCCCCTTCACGCAGTGGGACGACCTCCCCTCGCTCGAACACGACATGCGCGACGACGACTGTCTGTGGTTCGTCATGAGCCGCCGCGACCGCGTCTCCTACCACCCCTCGATGAGCCGCATCCCGGCCTATCTGGAGCACCACTTCGCCGGCTACAGCTCCGTGCTGCTCTACCCCGTGCAGGCCGGCGACACCGAGAGCCGCTACATCCGGGTATAGTTTTGCAATTCCCGAGATTTGCGCTATCTTTGTACCCTAAAAATAAGATAAAGAACATCGCAGAACATGAGCCTCGTAGCAATCGTCGGACGTCCGAACGTCGGAAAAAGCACCCTCTTCAACCGCCTGGTCGGTGAGCGTAAGGCCATCGTCGACTCCACGGCCGGAACCACCCGCGACCGCCATTACGGCAAAACCGACTGGAACGGCCGCGAATTCTCGGTCATCGACACCGGCGGCTACACCGTCAACTCGGAGGATATCTTCGAAGACGAGATCCGCCGACAGGTCCTGCTGGCCATCGACGAAGCCGACGTGATCCTCTTCCTTGTGGAGGTCCGCACCGGCATCACCGACCTCGACATGCTCATGGCCGACATCCTGCGCCGCACCTCGAAGAAGGTGATTCTGGTCTGCAACAAGGTCGACACCAACGATCTGATATTCAGCTCAAACGAATTCTATGCCCTCGGTCTGGGCGACCCCTACTGCATCAGTTCGATGTCCGGAAGCGGTACGGGAGACCTGATGGATGCCATCCTCGCAGCGCTGCCCGCCGACGCTACCTCCGACGAGGAGGACGATCTGCCCCACATCACCATCGTCGGGCGCCCCAACGTCGGGAAATCCTCGCTGACGAATGCCCTGCTCGGCCAGGAGCGCAACATCGTCACCTCGATCGCCGGCACCACACGCGACTCGATCCGCACCCGTTACAACAAGTACGGCATGGACTTCTACCTCGTCGACACGGCCGGCATGCGCAAGAAGGGCAAGACGATGGAGGATCTGGAGTTCTACTCCGTGATGCGGTCGATCCGCGCCATCGAGAGCTCCGACGTCTGCATCCTGATGCTCGATGCCCAGCAGGGATTGGAATCGCAGGACCTGAACATCCACAACCTGATCGTCCGCAACCGTAAGGGGTGCGTCATCGTGGTCAACAAGTGGGACCTGATCGAAAAGGACAACAACACGATGAAGGAGTGGACCGAGTTCCTCAAGAAGAAGCTCGCGCCGTTCAACGACATTCCGATCATCTTCACCTCGGTCATCAACAAGCAGCGGATCCTCGAGGTGCTGCAGACGGCCATCCGCGTCTACCAGTCGCGCAAACGCCGCATCGCCACCTCCGAGCTGAACGACTTCCTGCTGCCGCTCATCGAGAACTATCCGCCTCCCGCAACCAAAGGCAAATATATCAAGATCAAGTACGTGACGCAGCTTCCGACGCCGACGCCGCAGTTCGCCTTTTTCGTCAACCTGCCGCAGTACATCAAGGAGCCCTATCGTCGTTTCCTGGAGAACAACATCCGCGACCACTGGGATTTTTCGGGCGTCCCGATGCAAATCTATTTCAGGCAGAAGTAAACGCAACTCCGGGCAAACGGAAGTACAGCGACCGTCTCCGCACTGCTCACGTCTGTTGCCCGCCGCCTGCGGCGTCGTCTACAAGTCTGACCCTCCCCTAAATCCCCTCCTCGGAGGGGACTTTTCGTGATTGCAAATTAGCAACGCGACTCCGGGAGTAAACGCGACTCCGGGCAAACGGAAGTACAGCGACCGTCTCCGCACTGCTCACGCCTGTTGCCCGCCGCCTGCGGCGTCGTCTACAGGTCTGACCCTCCCCTAAATCCCCTCCTCGGAGGGGACTTTTCGTGATTGCAAATTAGCAACGCGACTCCGGGAGTAAACGCGACTCCTGGCAAACGGAAGCTCGGCAACCGTCTCCGCTCCATTCACGCCCGTTGACCACCGTCTGTGCCCCTCAAAGAGCGCAAAAGCAAGACAGGAACCGGATATCAACATCCCGGCTCCCGCCTCACTCGATCAACTAACGCCCGCTATCGGGCGATCACCTCGAAAATCTCAACATCTCCCGTCACGCGGAGAGTCGCAGTCCCCTTCGCAACGGCAAACCGGAAGAAAGAGTTCCCGGTCTCGTCCCGTTTCAACACTTCGCCGTCGGCCGACAACTGTTCGATCCGCACGGGGGCATCCAATCCTCCCATCAGCAGCGTATATTGCTCCGTGCCGGGCTGAACGGCCAACTCCAGCGTCCCGGAGAGGGGCAGCGACGTATCCGGACGTTCGTCGAACGCATACGGAAGCCGGGACTCATCCCCGGCATCGGGGCCCGACAGCCGGGCAGGAAGCCGATCCGCATGCAGCGGATTGATCTCGAACGAGCGGATGGCCACATGGTTCGTCCGTCTCGAATCCAGACACCGCAGCCGTACATACCGGGCCTCGACCGGGCTGCCCGTCCAACGGACCACATATTGTTTGTCGAGTTCGTCGAGCAGCGGAGACCACTGCCGCCCGTCAACCGAGTACTCCAGCACGGCATGGTCGAAATAGTCGACATCCTTCGTCGAGTTGCGTCCTTGCAGGACCAGGACCTCGCCGACGCCATGCACGCATCCCAGATCAACGCCGATCCAATCGCCCGGTTTCTGGGAGATACCCGACGTGTAGTAGGTCGTCGAGTCGTTGTCGAACATCTGACGGGTCTGCAGCGTATGCGCACTGGCAAACGAACCGATCCCACGCAACGTCATCGGCTTCCGGCCCAGCATGCGTTCCATCCAACCATATCCCATGTCGTCCATCGCCTGCTGATAGAAGGGCTGCAGCTTCATCGTTCCCGAGCGGTGTGCCTCGTAGCTGCGGCGTTCGGCCGCGCTCATCAGGTTGGCCTCATACTGCGGCCAGAACGCGGCATCATCCGCTCCGGCTCGGAAGGCCTCCATCAGATCCAGTGCCCGAAGTCCGCGGGCACCCAGCCGGGCAAACTCATCAAGCCACGGACGCAACTCCCCGAGCAGGGCCCGATTCGTGCACCGGGCCTCGAGGATTGCCGGAGCCTGCTCCACCCGCTCGAACTCCGCACGAAGGGCCGCGGCAGCCGGGGCCGTCCATTCATCGAGCCGGAACGTGCGGGTCTCCCACGATTCATCACGGCGGTAGCCGCTCTCCGTATCGGCCGAGTGGATAGCAAAGGTGCGGTAGGCCTCGCGGGCCTCGGGAATCAGTTCGCCCAGACCCCGCTCCCAGTTGTCCAGGGCATTGTACGCTTCGACGTTCCACGCATAGTCCGCCACGCCGTACAACGCCAGTTTCGAAGCCTCGCCGTGCTCCATCGGGTTGCTCGCAATGCCGCACACCTGCTGTGCCGTCAGCGTCGTGTCGAGCCCGTAGACCGGGCCCTGCAGCATGATATGCCGCGCGTAATCCGTCACGGGATAGTTCCACCAGAAGTAGGCAGGGCGGCAAATACGGCTGTCAACCCACTCGAGCGTCTCGGGCGTCAGATCGCTGCAGACCACGTCGCCCGTCCAGAAGACCCGGACCGACGGATCGAGCTTCCGTCCGTAGATCGACAGACTCCCCTGCGGCGTAGGGTTGGCCCACAACCGCGAATAGTCCGTCGGGCAGACCACCAGCGGAGCCACGTCGCCCTTCGCCCGGACGAACTCCTCCGTCAGGCGGTTGAGCAGCGCAACCTGCCGCTCCGGATCGGTTCCCTCGCCCGAGATGTCGTCGAAGAAGATGGCAAACGATCGGACTCCCAGTTCATACATCCGCTCGAACTTGCCGACCAGATTCCGGTAATCCTCCTCGTTCCAGCGGATATCCTGTCCCGGATGGATCGCCCAGACGAAGTCGACCCGATTGCGGCGGCAGGCATCGACCAGTTCGCGGATCTGCATCGCCTCCTGCTCGGGATAGGGCTTCCGCCAGTCGGGGCAGCTGTGGTAGGGGTCGTCCTTCGGACCATAGATATAGGTATTCAGCTTGAAGCGTCCGTAGAAGTCGATCAGCGACATCCGCACCTCGTGCGACCAGGGCGTGCCGTAGAAGCCCTCGACCACGCCGCGGCTCGGAAGATCGGGATAGTCGTTCACCGTCACATGGGGAATGCGCCCGCCCGCCGAGGCGGGGCTGGCAATCAGTTGCCGAAGCGTCTGCAAACCGTAGAAGGCGCCGCACTCGTCGTAGCCCGTGATCGTAACGCCGCGGGCATCCACCGTCAGCCGATAGGCCCCCGATACGGGTTTGACCCCCTGACGTGCGGCCCGTTTGGCCCCGAAAAGGATCTCAAGACGGGGTCCCTTGTCCGCAAGCTTTACGAAATCGACATCCTCCGCAAAGCAACCTGCGGGATCCTTCAGGCAGAGGCCCCGCGAGATGTCGAGCCGTTGCGTGGAATCAATCCCCATCTGTTGCGGCGTGGGGTTGATGACGATGCTGCCGTGGTCCAGCCGGCAACCCGGAACGGGTGCAACAGTCTGGATTTCGGATCGTTGTGCCGAAAGGTCGAAGTCGGGTTCCTGGGCCGAAAGGGTTCCGCCCAGTAGCAGGGCCGAAAAGGCAACTGTGGAAAAACATTTTTTTAAGGTACTCATAAGTCGGGTTGGAAAGATTTTACAGGGTATGGCGCGTCAGAAAGCGGCGTGTCAACCACCTCCGGACGGGTTCGTCGTAGAGTTTCAGCGCCGCCCAGGCCAGCACGATCACGCCCGCATAGAGGCCGGCCGCCACGGGCCATGCCTCGGCAAAGGGGATCTTCTCCCCTTCCCAAAGCCACGCATAGAAGAGATACATGAAGGGATAGTGGATCACATAGACCGGATAGGAGATATCGCCCAGGAAGCGGCAAATGCGCGAGGTCGCCGGATCGGTCGCCCGGCCCGAGGCCCCGAGCCACACCAGCAGCGGGAAGGCCACCACCACGCACAGCGCATCGTAAAGGCCGTTCCAGGTCGGATTCGAACCGTCGCCGACATACGGAACGACAAGCAGCAGAATCACGATCAGACTGCAGAGCCAGAAGGCCCCGCGGACGGCCACGGGACGAAAGATCCGCGACAGCAGCAGCCCCATCGGAAAGGCAAACAACAGACGCAGCAGGCCGCCCGGCAGGTTGTTGCCCGCCAGCGACCACCCCACGCCCAGATGGCCGAATCCCGAACCGTTGCCCAAGGCAAAAGCGGCCAGTCCGGCCCCCGCCAGAGCGACGAAACCCGCCAGCCAACGGGTCGGCAGTCGGCGCAGAAAGAGCGCATAGAGCAGATTGCCGATGTATTCGAAGAAGAGTGACCACGTAGGACCGTTGAGCGGATACATCTCCGCGTTGCCTCGCACCTCGGGCGTCGAGCCCGGAAGCGCCGGGATCAGAAAGAGGTGCAGCAACAGCGCGAGCATCACCGCCGAGAGGGCCACCTGCGTACCGTCCCACATGACGCGCCCCTGCAGGCAGAAGGTCACGGCACCCAACACCGCCCCCAGCACCACCATCGGATGCAGGCGGATCAGTCGCCGTTTGATGAAACTGCCGAGCGTAAGGCTCCGGCGCCGCCAGCGGTCGTCGTAGGCGTAACCCACCACAAACCCCGAAAGGATGAAGAAAAAGTCGACGGCCAGATAACCGTGGTTGAAACACTGGTCGACGGGACTCGTCGCAAAACCCTCGAAGACGTGATACCAGATGACGACCAACGCCGCCACGCCGCGCAATCCGTCGAGCAGTTCGTAGTGAGGTTTTGAATCCGCAAAGGTCGCAGAGGTCCGTTTTTGCATGGGTAGGAGGTTCAAGGTTCATCAATCAATTCCGGTGGAGGCTTATTCGCCGCTCGGCGTGCTGCCGCTTGCCGGTGTCGGAGTCCCTTCGCCCGAGGCATTGCCCCGGCGGTGGCGGCGTCCGCCGCGGTGACGCCGCTTGCGCGGCTTGTCGCCCGTTGCTGCAGGCGCAGCAGCGGCCGCAGGGGCCGGACTCTGCGAAGCTGCACCCGCCGTCGGGCGGGGAGTCTCGGCGGCCGGCTGTGCGTCGCGCGGCGCCGAATTCGTGCCGCGGGGTTTGTCGCGCAGACGGTCACGCCGTCCGCGGCCGTGACCCCGGCCGTCGCCGCCCTTGCTGCGGCTGCGGCCTCCGCGGCCACCCCGCTTGCGGGCCTCCTCGGGCTCGTATTTCGGGCCCTCGCCCACGCTGGCCGGAAGCTCCGCCTTGCGGATATCCCGCTCGATGAACTTCTCGATCTGGTGGAACTTGCCCTGCTCCTCCTCGTTGACAAACGTAATGGCGCTGCCCGTCGCCGCGGCACGCGCCGTACGGCCGATGCGGTGGATGTAGTCCTCCGGATCGTGCGGCACGTCGTAGTTGATCACCAGTCCGATATCCTCGATGTCGATACCGCGCGCCACGATGTCCGTGGCCACCAGAATCTTCACCTTGTTGTTCTTGAAGTTGAGCATCACCTCCTCGCGCTGCGACTGGTCCAGATCCGAGTGCATCGCCGCCACGTCGAGCTTCATCCGCTTGAGCGTGTGGGCCAGCTCCTTGACCTTGAGTTTCGACGACGAGAAGATGATCGTCTTCGACTCCGAAGGCTGTGCAAAAAGTTCGCGGATCAGCCCCAGTTTCTGGCTCTCGTAGCAGATGTAGGCCGACTGATCGATCGCCTCGTTGGGTTTCGAGATGGCGATGCTCACCTCCACGGGATCGTGCAGGATCGTCTTGGCCAGCTGGCGGATCTTCGGAGGAAGCGTCGCCGAGAACATGATCGTCTGCCGCTTCTCGGGCAGGTAGGAGATGATCTTCATAATGTCGTCGCTGAAGCCCATGTCCAGCATGCGGTCCGCCTCGTCGAGGATCAGGTACTCGACGTGCGAAAGGTCCACGTGGCTGTTCTGCAGGTGGGAGATCATGCGCCCCGGCGTGGCGATCACCACGTCCGATCCGTTCAGCATGCCGTTCTTCTGCAGGTCCCAGCCCTTGCCGTCACCACCGCCGTAGACAACCGTCGTCGAGATCGGCGCATAATACGAAAAACCCTGGAACTGCTGGTCGATCTGCAACGCCAACTCGCGCGTCGGCACGATGATCAGCGACTTCACCACATTCTCCTCGTTGCCCTCGAGCAGCAGCCGGTTCAGCAGCGGAAGCGTATAGGCCGCCGTCTTGCCCGTGCCGGTCTGGGCACAGCCGATCAGGTCGTGACCCTCGAGGATCACCGGAATGGTCTGCTCCTGAACGGGAGTCATCTCCTGAAAATTCATATCGTCGAGACCGTCGAGAATCTCATCCTCCAGGTCCAATTCGTCAAATCGCATAATTTCGTATCTCTCTTAAATTCATCTATATCTGCGCGCCGACGTGTCGGTCCATCTCTTCTGCGGCGCTCTGTTTTCCTGTTTCAGGGTATGGCAGCCCTTCGACCGCCGTGCGGCCCGGTCGGCTACAGCGCCTCGCCGAAGAGCGTGGCGGCCGTACAGCCCGTGATGCGCACCCGCACGTATTCGCCCACACGGTGGTCGCCCCGATCGAAGACCACCACCTTGTTCTGCGACGTACGGCCCGACAACTGGTTCGGGTTGCGCTTCGACTCGCCCTCGACCAGCACCTCGAACTCGCGGCCCACGTCGCGGCGGTAGCTCTCAAGCCCCAGCTCGTTCTGCAACGCGATGATCTCCTGCAGGCGCCGCGACTTCACCTCCTCGGGCACGTCGTCGCCCAGGTGTTTCTGGGCAAAGGTCCCCGGACGCTCCGAATATTTGAACATGTAGGCAAAGTCGTAACCCACTTCGCGCATGAGCGAGAGCGTCTGCCGGTGCTCCTCCTCGGTTTCACCCGAGAAGCCGGCAATCAGGTCCGTCGTAATCGAGCAGTCGGGCATATAGCGCCGGATGGCCGCAATGCGGTCGAGGTACCACTCGCGCGTATACTTGCGGTTCATGCGTTCGAGCATAGAGGTGGCGCCCGACTGCGCCGGCAGGTGGATCGAGCGGCAGATGTTGGGCATCGAAGCCATGGTTTCGAGCAGGCGGTCGCTCATGTCCTTGGGGTGCGACGTGGCAAAGCGCACGCGCAACAGCGGCGAGATCAAGGCCACACGCCGCAGCAGCTCCGGAAAGTCGACATCGCCCGCGCGGTACGAATTGACGTTCTGGCCCAGAAGGGTCACCTCGCGGTAGCCGTTCTCGAAGAGGCTCCGGGCCTCGGCCACGATCGTCTCGGCGTCACGGCTCCGCTCGCGTCCCCGCGTATAGGGGACCACGCAGTAGGAGCAGAAGTTGTTGCAGCCGCGCATGATCGCCACGAAGGCGCTCACGCCGTTGCGGTCCAACCGCACGGGGGCAATTTCGGCGTAGGTCTCCTCCGTGGAGAGGAGCACGTTGACCCCCTTGCCGCCCGACTCGGCCGTATGGACCAGACGCGGCAGATCGCGGTAGGCGTCCGGTCCGGCCACGACATCGACGCCCGAGGGGCCTTCGAGCAGCTTTTCGCGCAGGCGTTCGGCCATGCAGCCGATAATTCCTATGATGAGGCCCGGATGCTGGCGCCGCAGGCGTTTCATCTCGGCCAGACGGCCCCAGATGCGTTGTTCGGCATTATCGCGGATCGAGCATGTATTGATCAGGATCACATCCGCTTCGTCGATCCGGTCCGTATAGACATATCCTTCGTTCTGCATCAGCGAGACCACGATTTCCGTATCGCCGACATTCATCTGGCATCCGTAGGTCTCGACAAAGAGTTTCCGCCCCTCGCCCCGGAGGGGTCGCAATGTATTCGTATTCAATTCCATCGTTTTCGTTTTTTCGGGAGCCGCGGCAAGGGGCGTTTCGTCTCCTCCCTTGCATCGGCTCCAACTCGCGCCGGCCCCGTTTCTCTCACCGGCCCCTTCTCACGCCCCGGGCTATTCGGCCTGGATCTGGTTCTTGTCTGGGAACTGCTTGAAGCCCTCGCCGAAGGTCTCGTAGGCATCGGTCACCACCACGAAGGCCCGCGGGTCGATCTCCCGGATGCGGTTCTGAACCAGATGCACCTCCTTGCGGCTGATGACCAGGAAGATCACGTCGCGCGACTTGTCCGTGAACATGCCCTTGCCCTTGAGGTAGGTGGCACCGCGCTCCATATCGTTGATGATGAACCGCTTGATCTCTTCGTGATGATCGCTGATGATGAAGAGCAGCTTGTCATAGGAGGCTCCGTCGAGCAGGTAGGCCACCACACGCGACGAGATGTAGATCGTCAGCAGCGAATAGAGCGTCAGCATCCATCCGTTCGAGGCCGCATCGCCCGTTCCAAGTCCGAAACCGATCACGAGCAGTCCCGACAGCACGACAAATCCGTCGGCCAGGAAAATGCCCGTCGAGAACTTGATCCCGGCAAACTTCTGCAACAGCATGCCCACGATGTCGGTTCCGCCGGTGGTAGCCTGCTGCCGCACGACAATTCCCTGGCCCACCCCGACGGCTACGGCTCCCATGATGCAGGTCAGCAGCAGATCGTCCGACAGATCGAGCCGTCCGCCCAGCATCAGCGCCGGATCCAACGATTCGACCGCCTCGGGGGTCGGGTAGATCAGCCGCGTGAGGACGTTCATGAAGCCCGGCGTGTAGAGCGCCGCCAGCACCGTCCGCGTACCGAAACCTCCGCCGAAAACCAGCATCGCCGTCAGCATCAGCGGAATGTCGAACATGTAGCCGAAGGTTCCGACCTGAATCGAGGGGAAAATATTGTGAAGCACGATACCCATACCGTAGACTCCGCCCGGCACAAAATTATAGGGGTTGATGAAAAGCACGAACCCTGTGCCCATGATCGAGCAGCCGAGGAAAATCAGAAACCACGAGCGCCACCAGGCCCACGATCCCATCGGCTCAAGTAAGGTCTTCGTATTCATAGATTGTTTTTTAGGCCTACAAAGATACTTAATAAAAGCCGAATTTGAAAAATTTGAAGCGAATAGTTGCCCAAAGAATTTGATTCCATTTTCGCGAAAAAAAACTTTTTTTCGTATTTTTGAATGTCCGGGATCCTCCTCCGGAATCCGTTTCCAACAACTATCCACCATGATCAAGGTTATCCTGCTGATTGACTGCGCCAGTGAATTCGATCGCAAACTGCTCCGAGGCATCATGAAATACTCGAAGGAAAACGGGCCCTGGCTGTTTTACCGAATACCCTCCGACTTCCGATGGGGGGCCGACAAGGAGGAATGGATCCTCGATTGGGCCCGGGAATGGAAAGCCGATGCCATCATCGGCCGGTGGGACGAAGACAAAGTCAACCTCCTGAGCCGGTTGAATATCCCTATCGTCCTGCAGAACAACATGAGCCGAAGCAATATCTACTCCAATCTCACCGGCGACTACGAAAACACCGGTCGCATGGCTGCCCGCTTCTTCAAAAAGAAGCTCTTCACGAATTTCGCCTTCTTCGGCATACGCAACATCATCTGGTCTGAAGAGCGTTGTGCAGGATTTCAGGACGAAGTCCACAAACTCAAGGGACGGTTCTTCTCCTATAAGATCGAACCCTTCGGCGCTTTCGACCGCAAAGCCATCATCTCCTGGCTCGACAAACTCCCCAAACCGGCCGCCCTCTTCTGTTGCGACGATGCCCACGCTCTGGTTATCACCGAAACCTGCAAAATGTCCAACATCCGGATTCCCGAAGAGATCTCGCTGCTGGGCGTGGACAACGACGACCTGCTGTGCGGTATCTCCGATCCGCCAATCTCCTCCATCGCCCTCGATGTCGAAAACGGTGGCTATCAAACCTGCAAGCTTCTCCACAGAATGCTCGCCGACGGGAGAAACTTCCCCTTTAATGTCGTGATCAACCCCGTAGGGATCATCCAGAGGCAATCCACCAGCATCTACAATATCTCGGATCCCCATGTGGAAAAAATCATCGGGTTCATCGACGACCACTATTCCGAGGAGATCAGTATGGAGGCTCTGATCAAATCGGTGCCTCTGTCCCGGAGAAATCTCGAAATGCGCTTTAAAAAGGAGACCGGGACCTCTCTCTACCAATACCTCCTCATCAACCGCATCGAACACTTCGCCCACCTGCTGATCACCACAAACCGCCCGGTCATCGAACTCGCCTGCGAAGTCGGATTCAAGGACTGCAGCAACATCGCCCGTATATTCAAAAAATATAAAGGGTGCTCTCCATTGGAGTTCAGACAAAAGAATTGCGTTTTTTGAATGTATTTTTTCGTTTTATTGCGCAGAAAGAACAACAGCTGTACCTATCTTTGTCATACGCAGCGTGACAGCGCGACAGAGAAGTCAACCACACCTAGTACCCTGTTGTCCTTATGCAACCCAAACGCCAATACTACTTTTCCCTGGCCATGCTGGGGTGTCTGTTTTTCATCTTCGGTCTCGTTTCGTGGGTCAACTCCATCCTCGTCCCCTACTTCAAGGTTGCCTGTGAACTGACCTCCGGAGTCGAAACCTATCTAGTCACCTTTGCCTTCTACATCGCCTACCTCGTGATGACCGTCCCGGCCTCGTTCCTGCTCAGACGGGTCGGATACAAACGCGGAACCCTCATCGGACTGTGGATCATGGCTGCCGGCGCCCTGCTCTTCTGGCCCGCTGCCCTGACCCGGACATACGGACTGTTCCTGACGGCCCTGTTTACCATCGGCACCGCACTGGCTATCCTCCAGTCGGTGGCCAACCCCTTCGTGACGATCATCGGCCCCCACGAAAGCGCGGCCAAACGCATCAGCATGATGGGTATCTGCAACAAACTGGCCGGAATCATCGCCCCGTTGCTCTTCGCCTTTCTGGTCATCCGCCCGGAGGACAAACAGATCATGGAGAGCATCGAACAGGGACTGTTGAGCGGTGAAGCCCTGCAAGAGGCGCTCAACGAGATGATCCGCGGTGTCATTGTCCCCTATGTGGTGCTGGCCATCCTGCTGTTCCTGTTCGGCATTCTCTTCTACAAATCGCCGATCCAGGACATCAATCCGGATAAGGACAACCGCACGACCGGCTCCCAGAACGACCGGAAATCCATCTGGAGCTACCCCTATCTGATTCTCGGAGTTGCCGCCCTGTTCGCTCATCTCGGCAGCCAACAGATCTCCGTCAGCACGATCATCGGCTATGCCCAAGGCATGGGAATGAGTCTCGATGCTGCCCAGATCTTCCCCTCCTGCACGCTGGGGTGCATTCTGCTGGGTTATCTGGGAGGCGTCATCCTGATCCCGCGCTACATCAGTCAGCAGCAATCGCTGGTCATCTGTACGATTGCCGGACTGGTGCTCTCGACGCTGGTTCTGATCCTCCCACCTCGGGCCTCGATCTGGAGTCTCGTCCTGCTCGGGGTTCCGAACTCCCTGATCTATGCTGGCATCTGGCCGCTGGCCATCCGGGGACTGGGACGCTTCACCAGTCTCGGCTCCTCGCTGCTGGTCATGGCATTGTGTGGAAATGCCGTCCTGTCACTGCTCTATGGCCTGATTTCCGACCACATGAGCCTGCAGGCCTCCTACTGGCTGCTGATCCCCTGCTTTGTCTACATGATCTTTTATGCAATTTACGGATATAAAATCGAAAAATGGTAACGGCAATCATTAATGGCAAGATCCTGACTCCCGGCAAAACCCGATTCGGCGTACTGCTTCTTGAGGACGGAAAGATCAGGGGAATCGAAGATTCGGCTCCCGAAGGAGCCCGAATCCTAGATGCCGAAGGAGACTATGTCAGCCCCGGATTCATCGACATGCACACCCACGGCGCCGGTGGCGCCGACTTCATGGACGGAACCGTCGATGCCTACCTTACGGCTGCCCGAATGCACGCCAAACACGGCACCACGCTCCTCTACCCCACGACGCTCACCAGCACGAACGAAGCTCTCTACGAATCGTTCGATACCTACCGGAAAGCCAAGCTCGAAAACCGCGACGGCGCCGCCTTCGGAGGCATGCACCTCGAAGGGCCCTATTTCAACCCGGAATTCGCCGGTGCTCAGGATCGCAGGTATCTTCGCAACCCCCGCCCCGAGGAGTATCTCGAAATTCTGGAGCGCTGTCCCGAACTCGCCCGATGGAGTTTCGCTCCGGAACTGGACGGCGCAGCTGACTTCGCAGCCGAACTGAAGCGGCGCGGAATCATCGCCTCAATAGGCCATACCAACGCCACTTTCACCCAATGCGATGCCGCCTTCCAGGCCGGTGCAACGCACATGACCCACTTCTACTCCTGCATGAGCACCATCACGCGGCGAAATGCATTCCGGTATGCCGGAACCATCGAATACGGCTATTATCAGGACGGAATCACGTTGGAGATCATCGCCGACGGCATTCACGTCCCGAAAGATTTACTGCTCCTGCTCCTGAAGATCAAAGGGGCCGAAAGAATCTCGCTGGTCACAGACTCGATGCGTGCCGCCGGCATGCCCGAAGGCAAAAGCATCCTCGGAGGACTCGCCGACGGACAGGAAGTAATCGTCGAGGACGGCGTGGCCAAACTCCCCGACAGAAGCGCCTTTGCCGGCAGTGTGGCAACGACCGACCGGTTGATCCGCACCATGGTGAGTCAGGCCGGATGCAGCATTCCCGACGCCGTGCGGATGATGACTGAAAACCCCGCCCGCGTCATGGGGATCGCCGCAAGCAAGGGTTCCATCCAGCCGGGCAAAGACGCCGACATCGTCATTTTCGACGAAAACATAAACGTAAAACAAACCATAATCGAAGGTAAAATCATCTGTTGACATGATGTTAAGAACTTTTATGGCCGGCAAACTCCCGGTCAGAATCTACGACTCCCGCAAAAGTATGGGAGAGGCTGCGGCGGCGGATGTGGCCGCCTGCATCCAGAAACTGCTCACCGAAAAGGCGGAAATCAGTATGATTTTCGCGGCCGCCCCTTCACAAAACGAATTTCTGGAGGCCCTGGCCGCCCGTCCGGATATCGAATGGAAAAGAATACATGCCCTCCACATGGACGAATATGTGGGCCTTCCGGCCGATGCTCCCCAGGGATTCGGCAATTTCCTCCGCAAGGCCATCTTCGACAAGGTGCCATTCGCCAGCGTGGACTACATCGGCACCGGAGCCGACCCCGACGAAACCTGCCGTCGATATGCCGATATCCTGCAGGCAAAACCGGCCGATATCGTCTGCATGGGGATCGGCGAAAACGGACACATCGCCTTCAATGATCCGCATGTTGCCGATTTCAACGATCCGCTGCCCGTCAAAAAGGTCGCTCTGGATGAAACCTGTCGGCTCCAACAGGTTCACGACGGATGCTTCCGATCCATCGACGAGGTCCCCCGTTATGCCATAACGCTTACCATCCCGACGATGATTCGCGTGAAACACATCTTCTGCATCGTTCCGGCCCCAACCAAAGCCAAGGCCGTTCAGGAGACCGTCTGCGGTCCCGTCTCTGAAAAGTGCCCTGCATCCATTCTGCGAACTCACGAAAACGCCATCCTCTATACCGATACCGACAGCGCCGCCCTGCTCTAAAAACACCCCCCCCGTCATGAAAGGATTCCCTCGCACGCTGATTCTCTGTCTTCTCGCCCTTCTCGGCCTCGGAACATCCCGGGCCGCGACTCCGGCCATCAAGGCTGTATACCTGGATTTCCGAACCCAGGTCATGACACTCCAGGCCATGAAGGATCTGGCCCGCGAAGCCGCCGACAACGGCATGAATGCCGTTGTCGTAGAGTGGGAAGCCACGTTTCCGTTCGAGGATAATCTGACTCTGAGAAACCGCTTCGCCTTCTCGCAGGACGAGGTCCGGGAATTCATCGACTTCTGCGCGAAACTGAACCTGGAGGTCATTCCGCTGCAGAACTGCTTCGGACACTCGGAGTATATCCTGCGGCATGAACGTTACGCCAATCTCAAGGAGGACAAAAAGGACCGGTCGCAGGTCTGCCCCCTCAAGATCAACGACGCGGAAGCCGTATTCCGTTCGATCTTCGGAGAGATCGTCGCCATGCACCCCTCCAGATACCTCCACATCGGATGCGACGAGACCCGTTTGCTGGGTCATTGCCCCGCCTGTCGCTCAAAAGCAAAGGAGCAGGGCATCGCAGCCCTCTATGTCGATTACGTGACGAGCATGTGCCGGATCGTCTCCGAACTGGGAAAAGTGCCGATGATCTGGGCCGATATCCTGCTCAAATACCCCGAAGCTTTGGACCGCCTGCCCAAAGAGGTGATCATCGTGGACTGGAACTACGGCTGGAAACCCGACCATTTCGGCAAAATGGAGAACCTCGAAAAATCGGGTCATGTCATCTGGGGCGCCTGCTCGCTCCGCTCCCATCCGGACAACCTCTACCTCATCCAGTGGAGAAAACATCTCGACAACATCTTCGACTACGTCGCCTATGCCTCAAATCACGGCTTCGCCGGAATCATCAACACCTCCTGGTCCACCTCGGGAACCTACGGCTACATCTATGACGATGCCAGCGAGGTCATCAACATGCAACCCGTAAGAGAAGTTTACCCTCACGCCGGATTCGACATGCTGAACAAAGCCTATGAAGCCGCCATATCGGGTCAATTCCACGATCCGGACTCGTTCCTCGACGCCTACTGCCGGAACCGGCTCGGGCTGGAGCGGCCCGCGGATATCGAGACCATCCAGGAATACTTCAACATGAAGCAGCAACCCGTAGCCGCAGCGGGTGACCTCGCCTCGAAAACCGACGCGGAACTTGCCCGATGTCTCGAACTGAGGGAGCGCCTGCAGATGGTGAAGTTTGCCCCTGCCGCACGACCGATTGCCGCCCATCTGGAACTCATGCTTGACATCCGGATCAACTATCTCAAATTCAAGATACTGGAACGAGACACCCAATCACCCGAATTCAACAAGGACAGGGTCGCAACCCTGCTCGAGAAGCTCGACCAGCTCACCCGTGAGACCGAAAAATTGCAGAAACGCTTCATCCGCCTCAACAAGGACTTCCTCAAGGATCCCGAACAGTCGTACAACGAATGGACCTATTACGGAAAGATGCGCAACCTCGTCACGATTCTCCGCAACATACAGCAATCTTAAAATCAATCCAACATGAACGTCCCAAAACTTTCACCCATGTCAGCAGCAATCCTCCTTGCATGTCTCCTGGCAATCTCTTGCGGCGACGACGACAAGAAGATGGGCCCGACCATCGATGAGATTGAGATCATCGAAACGGACCACAGCCAGGATGAACCCGTCATCTCCTACGAAGAGTGCGTGGAAATGGCCGAAATCACGGATCAGATGACTGAAAAGGCCGCAGCCTATACGGCCGCTTCCCAAACCGAGAACCGTGGTTTGTACAACTGCACGTATGTCTATGCCTCAACTCGGGACAAATATCTGGACAATCCCGAAAAACTGGCGGCGCGAATCTATCTGCTCGGATTCCAGGGTGTATACCTCAGTCCCGGAGGCTCGATGATGGACTCGGCCGACCCCTGGCTGAAAAGCTTCATCTCCACCTGCACGGACCTCTGCATCGACGTGTATGCCACCTATTATGAGGCCCCCGAGGTCTTCGTGAGCGAGGTTTCGGCCGACGCCTGTATCCAGAAGGTGCTGAACTACAATCGCAGCGTCACCTACAAGGAGCGTTTCTCCGGTGTCTCGGCCGACCTCGAACCCCACACCATCAAAACCGATATCGGACTCGGCTGGATCTGGAATACCAACAACGGCAACGGTATCGGCGGTCCCAATGACAACCTGCTGCGCGTAACGCTCGACCGGCTCAATTATGCCCGGGACAAACTCCAACTCGCAGGTCTCAAACTGCAGGAGGCTATCTGGTGCCGCTATCAGGAGATGTTTGAATCGGGCAAGGTCGCCCACGGAGATATCGACCAGTTCGTGGAGGCCTGCAACTGGATCTCGCTGATGGCCTATGGCAACTCGACGGACGCCATCTGGAATCTCAGCACGCCAAGCATGAACGCCTGCGAAAAGAGCCAGTGCATCAACATCTGCGTGAAGACCGCCACCAACGACGAACCGACGACCACCATTCAACCCAACGGCTGGAACGCCCTGCTCGAAACCATGCAGACGCTCAAGGAGCGCGGATTGAAATACCCCTGCTTCAACGGCCTGGACATGTTCCAGTTTGACAGTCTCGAAACCATGTGGGAATGGACCAACGACAAAAACTAATTCGGAGTGCTTATGAAACGATTTAAACTATACGCAGTTATCCTGTTCCTGTCGGTCTTCTCGATCGACGCATTCGGACAGGCAAGAACGATCAGCGGAGTCGTTCTCGAAGAGACGGATTCGGGAGCCGTTCCGGTCGCCGGCGCCGGCGTCGTGATCAGCGGAACCTCCAAAGGCACCATCACCGATGCCGAGGGACACTTCTCCATCTCGGCCGCAACCGGCGATCAACTGCAGATCAGCTTCCTGGGATATCGCGACAAACAGGTCAATGTCGGGAAAGCCAGTTTCTACGAAGTCTATATCGAATCGGAATCCTTGATGCTCGACCAACTGGTCGTAGTCGGCTACGGAACCATGAAAAAAAGCGATCTGGCCACTTCGATCACCTCCGTCAACACGAAGGACATGAAGATCTTCCCGGCATCCTCGGCCGCTGAGATGCTGAGAGGCCGGGCCGCGGGCGTCACCGTAACCAGCGCCTCGGGACGACCCGGTTCCGTCCCCGCCATCCAGATCCGGGGCACCCGCTCGATCTCGGCCAGCAACACGCCGCTCTACATCATCGACGGAAGTGTCGCCTCCGATACCGAATTCGCCATGATGAACGCCGACGACATCGAGTCCATCGAGATTCTGAAGGATGCCGCCTCGCAGGCCATCTACGGAGCCCGTGCCAGCGACGGTGTCATTCTGGTGACCACCAAACGCGGAAAGGCCGGCGAAAGTACCGTGACCTACAACGGATATGTCGGCATCCAGACCCTGCACCGCAATTTCGACTTCTACAATGCGGATGAATACATCGCCCTGCGTCGTGAAGCCGTCGCCCACGACATGGGGCTGATCGACGCCACCTCCGTACCTATCGCCACGGCCCTGGGCGACGAGGTCATGGCCGAGGTCTACAAAAGCGGGAAATATGTCGACTGGGAGGATCTGATGTTCAAGAAGGCGGCCCTGTATCACAGCCACGAACTGAGTTTCCGCGGCGGAACCGACAAGGTGCGCGCCATGGCCAGCGTCGGATATTTCAATCAGGACGGTATCATGAAGATCAACTCCGGATACGAGCGCCTGAGCGCCCGCATCAACCTGGACTACCTGGTCAAGAGTTGGTTCAAACTGGGTGTCAACTCCTCGTTCGGGTCATCGCAACGTGACATCGAGAACGGAGCCTACTATCAGTTCATCACGCGCTCGCCGCTCTCGCAGATCTACGACCAGACCGGAAACTACACGCCCTATATCAACAGCAACAAGGACACAAACCCGATCTACAGCGCTCTTCACGACACGCACGACTCCAAGGCCAACAACTACCGAATCAACGCCTTCGCCGACATCACCCCCTTCAACGGCTTCACCTACCGTTTCAACGTCTCCTACTACAACCGGGTGAACGAAGAGGGACATGCCCGTGACTCCTACTATCCGAACGGCGGCGGATCTACGGCCTCGCTCGACAACTCCACGAATACACAGCTGCTCATCGAAAACTCGATCCGATACGACCTGCCCATTCGCAACCAAAACCACAAGGTTAACATCACGGCCGTACAGTCCGTCGACCAGTCGCTCAGCAAGAACATCGCCTATTCGGTGGCCAACCTGCCCGTTGACAAGTCCTACAACTACATTGCCAACGGAGAAAACACCAGTCAGGAACGCCGCTACTCGAAAAACAACCTCGTCTCCTTCATGTTGCGCGTACAATACAACCTCATGGAGAAGTATCTCTTCAACGTAGCCTGCCGCCGAGACGGTTCGAGCCGCTTCGGTTCAGGAAACAAGTGGGGAACCTTCCCCTCGGCGGCCTTCGCATGGCGGGCCTCGCAGGAGAATTTCCTCAAGGATCTCTCGTGGCTGAGCAATCTGAAGATCAGGACCAGTTACGGTATCGTCGGCAACCAGAACGGCATCGACAACTATGCCACGCTCGGCGTAGCCCAACCCATGCCCGGCGAATTCGGCGACACCTACTACATGGGATACCTCCCCGGCGATGAGCTGCCCAACAAGAACCTCAAGTGGGAACAATCCGCGTCGTTCAACGTAGGCGTGGACTTCGGATTCCTCGACAACCGGATCTCGGGAACCGTTGAATATTACAGAACCAGAACCACCAATCTGCTGGTTTCCCGGGCTCTGAACGCCGCCCTGGGATACACCTCGATGCTCGACAATCTGGGTGAAACCAAGACCAACGGCATCGACTTCAACGCCAACTTCGATATCATCCGCAAAGAGAATCTGACCTGGAGCGTTTCGGCCAACATCAGCAAATTCCACAACGAAATCGTCAAGATCGACGACACGGTCGACGAATACGGCAACTACGTCAGTCAGCCCGGCAACAACTGGATCATCGGCGCCCCGATCAACATCTATTACGACTACCAGGCCGATGGCGTCTACCAATACAGCGACTTTGACGTCTACAGCGACCGGGGATCACTCTACTACGAACTCAAACCGACGATCGACACCAACGGTGACGGCATTCCCGATGCCACGCTGTCCCGCAACGACGTGGTCGAACCCGGAAGCGTGAAACTCAGGGACGTGAACGGCGACGGAAAGATCAACGAAAACGATCGCGTGGTCTACAAACGCGATCCCGATGCCACCTTCTCCCTGTCGACCACCCTGAACTGGAAGGGATTCGACCTGTTCATGGACTGGTATGCGGTCAAGGGCGGTTATGTGCTCAACCCGCTCATGTACGACGGCGAATACGGAGGCGACCTCAGAGGTCGTTCGAACGGCATGAAAGTCAACTACTGGACCCCCTACAACCCCACCAACGAATTCCCGCGGCCGTCGTTCGGCTCGGAGGTCCCCTACATGCGGACAATGGCCTATCAGGATGCCTCGTACATCCGGCTGCGGACCCTGCAGCTTGGCTACACGCTGCCTAAAAAACTGCTGTCGCGTCTCAAGATCCAGAATCTGCGATTCTATGTCACGACCACCAATCTGCTGACTTTCACCAAGGTGTTGTCGTACAGCCCTGAAGTGACCGGAAACCTCTATCCGGAAACCCATCAGACCGTACTCGGTGTAAACCTATCCTTTTAAATCCACAATCATGAAAAAGACATATTCCGCGCTCCTCGTTCTGGCAACCGTCCTGTGCGCCTCATGCACCGACCTGCTGAATCTCGAATCGGAGACCTCGGTAACCACCAACTACCTCCAAACCGACAAGGAGGGTCTCAAAAGAGCCATTGCCGGCCTCTATGTCTATGAACGGGATAACATCGTGGACAACTCCAACGAAAAGGGAATCGTCATCATCCCTCAGCTCTTCGACTTCAATACCGACATCTTCCTCTTCAATGCCGGAAACTGGGCCTCGCTGGGTCGACTGACCGATCTGACCCCCGACTCGGGAATTCTCGAAGACTACTGGAAGTTCTTTTATGCCATTGCCGGCCGCGCCAATGAAATCATCGCCTCGGCCCGGAACCTCGGACTCGACGATCCCGAAGTGTACACCATCTACGGAGAAGCCTGTCTCTTCCGCGCCCGCGCCTATTTCGAACTCTGGAAACGTTTCGAACGCATCTATCTGAATACCGAACCGACGGATGCCTCGAATCTCGACAAGGAGTACAAGCCCGCCTCTCGCGAAGAGGTATTCTCGCTGCTCAAGGAGGATCTCGATACAGCCATCGACGCCCTCTCCTATTCACTTCCCGTTTACAACAATGGAGTCATGTACGGCATGTACACCAAAGCCACGGCCAAACACGTCCGGGCCCAGGTGGCCATGTGGGAAGAGGACTGGGACTGCGTCATCCGCCAGACCGAGGATATCCTCCGCGATGCCCGGGGTATCACCGAACTGGAGAAGGATCCGGCAGATATTTTCAACTCCGAAAACCTGCGCTCTAAGGAGATTCTCTATGCCTATCAGTTCTCCAAGAACACCGGAGGCGGAGGTACCGTCCAAGGTACCACTCTGGCCGGACACCCCATCTCCGTCTATGTCACGTCCCGCTACTCGAGTGTCTCGGGCGCCGTCTGCTCAAGTGATCAGGGCGGTTTCGGATACGGACGCGACTATCCCAACAAGCACCTGCTCGACATGTACGGTCCCAAGGACAAACGCATCGACTGCTATTTCGTGACCAAGTTCTACTACAACGACCCCACCTCCCCGAAATTCGGACAAAAGATCGTTCCGGGAACCGGCGCAGGAACCTCCGGAGCCTCCTACATCACGAACATCCATCCGATGAGCCGCAAGCACGCTGACTTCTGGACGAACGCGGACGACCCGGAACGCAAGACCAGTTTCCGCGATCTGGTGGTCTATCGGCTGGCTGAAACGGTGCTGATGTGCTGCGAGGCCTATTACCACAAGGGCGACAACGTCAACGCCGTCAAATACTACAACATGACCTATGAACGGGCCGGGAACGATCCGTTCGATGGAACGCTGACTCTCGAAGACATCCTCGACGAATATGCCCGCGAGTTGAATTTCGAAGGGGTAAGATGGCCCTTGCTCAAACGTCTCGGACTGCTGGGCTCCTACTGCAAGCAGTGGGAGGGTGAATCCATCGCCGAAAACCCCTATCTGGACAAGGATTACACCTATGCCCGCCAAAATTTCGTGATCGGCAAGCACGAATGCTGGCCGATTCCCAGCAACCAGATCCTGTTGATGGGCGGTTCGGATGTGTATCCGCAGAATCCCGGATGGAACTGATTAAAATTCTAGACCATGAAAACGACTAAACTCATCCTGTGGCTGACGTCGATCCTGCTCCTGGCGGCGTGCAGCGAGAAAGAGATGGAGCCGGCGTACTTCAATATCGACGCAACGGAAGTGACCATGCCCGACAGCCAGGCCGGTTCGACGGACGTCCTGCTGGCCACGAACTGCAATCCCTCGGTGACGGTCGAAGAGAGCGCCGCCGAATGGCTCTCGGCAACAATCACCCCGCGCTGTCTGACCCTTACCTGCACCGAAAACACCGCCCCCGAGGCCCGAAGCGGCAAGGCTTTGATTCTGGCCGGCACCTCGCAGATCTCGGTCACCGTCACACAGCCCGGACATGTCGACGAAGAGCAGCCCGAAGATCCGGATGAAGGAGATCCCGATGATCCCGATCAGCCGGTCACCTCCTACGAACTCTACGACGTCTATTACGAGAACGGCAAGGCCGCCGGTATCGTCTTCTGGGCCTCCGAGGATCATCAATCGGCCCTGGTCGTCAGCCTCGACCGTTCGGAAATGGTGCCCTGGTCCTATGACGGAACCCGCACGATCGGTACCGGGAACTCGGACGGTGCGGCCAACACCGAACTGCTCCGGGCAAGCGAAGAGGCGGCTGACATCCCTGCCCTGGCCTTCTGCGACCAGCACGGCGCAGGTTGGTACTGGCCTTCGCTCAGCGAACTGCAGACCCTCTTCGAGGCCTACAACGGAACCTCCTACGAGGAGGCAACACGAACCGTACCGGCCGATATCACGGACGAGGAGAAGGCCGCCCGCGCATCCTTCGACAAACTGCTCACCGACAATGGGGGTACGGCCATGAACCTGGCCGGCGAAACCGAAAACGGCGACGCCTACTGGTCCAGTACCGAACAGACCTACAAGGAGGTCACCTATGGCTCGAGCTTCCGATTCGGCAAAGCCTATGCATCCGGTGGCGGAGACATGCAGGTCAAGACCAAAAGCAGCAGATACATCCGTTGCATCAAGGCCGTATCGGTCGGCGGATCGGAAACACCCGAGGATCCCGATGATCCCGTCGAAACGAAATTCCCGGTCTACCGGGAAAATGGCGAGGCGGTCGGAATCATCTATTGGACCTCGGAGGACGGAAAAACTTCCAAGGTACTGAGTCTGAAACGCGTCGAGGCTCCCTGGTCCAACAACGGAGCCAATATTCTGGGTGCTACGAGTACCGATGACGGGGCTGCCAACACGGCTGTCCTCAAGGCCAGCGTCGAGGCTGCCGACATCCCGGCCTTGGTGCTCTGCAACTCTCTGGGCGACGATTGGTACTGGCCGTCGATCAACGAACTGGTAGAGATCTTCGGCATCTACAACGGCATTCCCTACGCCGATGCCGCCGATGAAAACGGCAAATACCACGTTCCCGACGAAATCACCGACGCGGAAAAAGAGGCGCGCGCCGCTTTCGACCTCTCGCTGACCACCTACGGCGGAGACGCAATGAACACCGCGGCCCCCACGGAAAACGGCAACCGCTACTGGAGCAGTACGGAATACGTAACCGAAGCCGGCGACAAGGCCTACGGATCATTCATGGTTTTCGGTAAGGCCTATATGTCCGTACTGGCCGATCAGGCAGGAAAGACAAATGCCTCCGGTGGCCGATATGTCCGCTGCATCCGGATCATCAACAACAACTGATCCTCCGAAAGTCGCAACGCTCAGCAGATACATTCTGCCCTTGCCGGATTGCCCTTACCGCGTCACCGCGGTAAGGGCAATTCCCATTTCAGCAGGTCACCTCTCCACAACAGCCTGACAACTATATGCGGTTTTTATCTCCGATGTGCCCGGATCCGGATTTTTTTGCTATATTTGCATAAGGAACCAAGCTCCCGAACAACCATGATTCTGACCATTTATACCGCTACCACCATGATTATCATTGCCTATCTGCTGGGCTCGATTCCGAGCGCCGTGTGGATCGGCAAGAAATATTACGGCATCGACATCCGCGAATACGGATCCAAGAATGCCGGTACCACCAACATGCTCCGCGTCCTCGGGAAACGGGCCGCAGCCCCGGTTTTCGTCCTCGACTTCCTAAAGGGTTTCGTCGCCGTGACGATCATCGAACTCATGCAGTATGACGACCTGATCGGAGCCAACGACCTTATAAACCTCAAGATCGGAGCCGTATTCGCCGCCGTCCTGGGCCACATCTTCCCCATCTTCGCCGGCTTCCGCGGCGGTAAGGGCGTCGCCACGCTCGTCGGCGCCGTGACGGGAATCTACCCGCCCGTGGCCATGCTCTGCTTCGGCGTCTGGCTCATCGTGCTGATGATCTTCCACTACGTGTCGCTGGCCTCGATGGTCGCCGGCTGCTGCTTCCCTGTCTTCACGCTCATCTCCCCGAAGGTCAACGGCTCGATTCCCTTCGTCGTCTTCTCGTTCGTCATCGCCATCCTGCTCATCTACACCCACCGCAAGAATATCGAACGACTCAAGGCCGGAACCGAATCGAAAATCTACATCTGGAAACCCCGACGCGTCAGGATTAACCCCGAAGCGGGGAGCGCATCCGACAAGCCGGCCTCCGGAACCAAGCCGGAAGACAACGCCCCCAAATCCGAATAACCCGGGGGAGGCTCTGCGAAAAGAAGCAGAGAAAGAGCCCGGCGAAAAGGAGCGGGCAACATACCGGCCAAACGAGGTCAGACGGGGACAAGCCACCTACAAGAGATAAAACCGAAAACAAATCCCTGCCTATGTTACAGGAGAACCTACTGAAAATATACGAAAAGAGTTTCCGCGAAAACCGCGAAATGTCGGCTCTGACCGACTATTTCAAGGACGAGACCTTCTCCTATTACGAAATGGCCAAGGAGATCGCCAAACTCCATCTGCTCTTCAAAAAGGCCGGCATCAAACAGGGCGACAAAATCGCCCTGATCGGACGCAACAACCCCCGATGGTGCATCACCTATCTGGCCACGATCACCTACGGCGCCGTCATCGTCCCCATCCTGCAGGACTTCACCCCCGCGGACGTCATCCACATCATCAACCACTCGGAAAGCCGCCTCTTGTTCCTGGGCGACAACTTCTGGGACGTCATCGAAGAGGATCAGATCCGCCAGATCGAGGCTGTCTTCTCGCTCACGGACTTCCACGTCATCTACGAACGCGACGGAAAGTCGCTCACCAAGTTCCAGCGCGACATCCTCAAGAACTACCGCACGAAATACCCCCGCGGATTCAGCGTCAACGACATCAAATACCCCGACGTCCCCAACGACCGCGTCATCCTCCTGAACTACACCTCCGGAACCACCGGATACTCCAAAGGGGTGATGCTCACGGTGAACAACCTCACCGGAAACGTCGTCTTCGCCATGTCGGCCCTCAACACCCAGACCGGCCAGCTCTACTTCCAGCGCGGAGGCCGCACGCTGTCGTTCCTGCCGCTGGCCCACGCCTACGGCTGCGCCTTCGACTTCCTGGCCCCGATGGCCGTCGGCGGTCACATCACCCTGCTGGGCCGCATTCCCTCGCCCAAGATCCTCATCGAGGCCATGGCCGTCGTCAAACCCACGATCATCTGCTGCGTGCCGATGATCCTCGAAAAGGTCTACCGCAAACAGGTCCTCCCGATGCTCGAAAAGGGCCCGATGTCCATCGCCATGAAGATTCCGCTGCTCAACACGGCCATCTACTCGGTCATCCGCAAGAAACTCATGGACGCCTTCGGCGGCAACGTCTCGATCTTCATCGTCGGCGGCGCCCCCATGAACCAGGAGACCGAATCCTTCCTGCGAAAGATCCACTTCCCGATCACGATCGGCTACGGCATGACCGAGTGTGCGCCGCTGATCAGTTTCGCCCCCGACAACGAATTCAAGCAGTCGTCGTGCGGCCGCTACCTCAAGGGGCTGCTCGAGGTGAAGATCGACTCGCCGGATCCCGAACACGTCGCCGGCGAGATCATCGTCCGCGGCGAACACGTCATGAAGGGCTACTACAAGAATGAAAAGGACACCGAAAAGGTGCTCGACCCCGACGGCTGGCTCCATACGGGCGACATGGGAACGATGGATCCCGACGGCACGCTCTACATCCGCGGCCGCTCGAAGACGATGATCCTCTCCGGAAACGGACAGAACATCTACCCCGAGGAGATCGAGGACAAGCTGAACAACATGTATCTGGTGCTGGAGTCGCTGGTACTCGACACCGGAAACGGACGTCTCAAGGCGCTGGTGGTCCCCGACTACGAACAGGCCGATGCCGAAGGCGTGGACAAGGCCGACCTGCCGCAGGTCATGCAGAAGAATCTGCAGGAACTCAACTCGCAGCTGGCCGCCTACGAGCGTGTGGCCGACATCGTGATCTACCCCACCGAGTTCGAGAAGACCCCCAAGCGCAGCATCAAGCGCTATCTCTACGAGCCGTCGCTGCTCAACAAATAGCGCAGAGGTCTGCATCCGTCACAAGGCCCGGTTTTTGAAAACCGGGCTTTTTGCGTATCTTTGGGTCATGAAATTCACCCGCAAGCAAGCCATTGGCGAAAATCTGCTCTACGTGATGGTCTGGGCGGCCATCATCCTGGTGCCGGTGCTCAACTCCCAGATGATGTCCGAAATGCACATCAATCTGGAAAACGTCCTCATCGCCTGGAGGCAGATCGCTCCCTATCTGATCATCTTCGTCATCCACAATACGTTCCTCGCCCCGAGATACATGCTCCGTCACAAGTACGGAAAGTATCTGCTGAGCGATCTGGTCCTGATCATCGGCGTCTTCTGGCTGGTGCAGATCTACGAAAAACACCTGGCCGACAACCTCATCGAACAGACCAGCATCAATGTCTCGGAAGCCTACCGACAGGCTTCGTTCTCCAACCTGGAGATCTACTGGAACATCGTCCTCGGATTCTTCATGACCGGTGCAAACACCGGCATCAAGCTCATCTACCAGTCCATGCGCGACGAACAGCAGATGGAGGCCCTCAAACGCCAGAATCTCCAGGCCGAAATGGATTATCTGAAGTATCAGATCAATCCTCACTTCTTCATGAACACGCTCAACAACATCCACGCCCTGATCGACATCGACGCGGAATCGGCCAAAAGCGCCGTCATCGAACTTTCGAAGATGATGCGATACGTCCTCTACGAATCGGGCCACGAACTGATCTCGCTCAACCGCGACATCCAGTTCCTGAAGAACTACATCGAACTGATGCGCATCCGCTATACGGACGATGTGGACATTCGCGTGGAGTATCCCCGCGACCTGCCCGAACAGGTGCAGATTCCGCCGCTGCTGCTGATCGTCTTCGTCGAGAATGCCTTCAAACACGGAATCAGCTACAACCACCCCTCGTTCATCCGCATCCACGTCGAATATGCCGACGGAAAGGTCTATGCCACAATCCGCAACAGCCGCCATGCCGCACCCGAAAGGCGCCATTCCGTCGGCATCGGACTGGAAAACGTCCGCAAACGACTCGCACTCATCTACGGCGACAAGGGTTATGCGCTCGATATCCGCGAAACCGACGACGCCTACACCGTAAAACTCGAAATACCCACGCTCCATGCTTAAATGTATCGCCATCGACGACGAACCGCTGGCGCTGCGTCAGATCGCCGCCTATATCGCCAAAGTCCCCTATCTCGAACTCGTGGCTCGCTTCAACAACGCCCTCGAGGCCCAGCAGCGTCTCGCCGAGGAGAAGATCGACCTGATCTTCGTGGATGTCAACATGCCCGATCTGAACGGCGTGGATTTCGTCAGGGGGCTGGTCGAACGACCCATGATCATCTTCACGACCGCCTACTCGGAGTATGCCGTCGAGGGTTTCAAACTCGACGCGGTGGATTATCTGCTCAAGCCCTTCAGTTTCGCCGACTTCAGCCGTGCGGCAGCCAAGGCCAATTCGCTCTACGAACTGCGCCACAACCAACGCCCCGCCCAGGAGCCCGAAACGGAGGCCCTGCCCCGGGATCGGGAATACCTCACGGTGAAGGCCGACTACAAGGTCTCGCTCGTCCGAATCGCCGATATCCTCTACATCGAAAGCGAGGGCGAATACGTCCGGCTGCATCTGGCCAACGGAACGGCCATCACCACGCTTTTCCGCCTCAAGAACATGGAGACGGCCCTGCCTTCCGACTCGTTCATGCGCGTGCACCGCTCCTACATCGTCAATCTGCGGGCCATCCACTCCTACATCAAGGGGCGCATCTACCTCAACGACGCGGAGTACGTGCCGATCGGCGAAAACTACAAGGAGGCTTTCCTGAACTACATCCGGCAGAATTTCCGGAATCTCTGACAAGAGAGGAGGGACCCTCGAAACGTTCGGTCGCGTGAGCCGCAGGAAAGGCGGCTGGGCGCGGATGAAAGAAGCGCCCCGGGGAGGGTCACCGCCGCAGGTCGGGAAAACGGTCGAGACGGCGGTACTGCCCGTCGCAGAACTCACAACAGTAGTGCTGCAGACCGTTGGTCAGCACCACGTACCGGGCCCCGAGCACTGAATTGTAACGGACGGCCTGCGCAAAGGTCCGTCCGTCGATCTTCACGTGCGGCGCCTTGCACTCGGCCACCAGCAGCGGCCGCGCCGCATCGTCGACCACCACCACATCGGCCCGCTGAGGCTGGCCGTTGAGCTGCACGGCATACTCCTGCACGATGCGCGTGGGCTGCGCCCCGCACTGCGCAATCAGACAGGCAATCAGATGCTGGCGCACCCACTCCTCGGGGGTCAGCACCAGATAGATGCCGCGCAGCGAATCCCACACCTCAACCGCCTCGCCCCGCTGACGGGCCCGCAGCCGAATGGGCGGAAAATGGAGTTTGGGGAGGTCGTTCATCGCAGTCTCGAAAAAATTGTCTATCTTTACCGAGCACAAATATACGAATCTTATGCGGACGATCCTCGCAACCATAGCGCTTTTTTCCCTCTGCGGGCTTCAGGCCCAGGAGGCTTACCAGCCCTCGTTCGGCCGTGAGCTCCCGCGCGGAGAACTCATCGCCTACCCCTCGGCCGAGGCCGCCGAGGCCGCCGACGGAGGCGACAGCCGCTATTTCACCCGGCTGACCCAGTGGACGTTCGATGAAACGGCCGCCCGTTTCACCACGAACTTCACCGTACCCTTCGCCTGGGCCAACCGTCAGGTGCTGCTCCACGTCGGGCAGTCGTCGGGCGACTACGAGGTCTGGATCAACGACCGCCAGGCCGCCTACGTGGCCGACGGGAATTCGCCCGCCGAATTCAACATCACCAAACTGACCCACGAGGGGCGCAATCAGGTCGAGATCCGGGTCATCACCCCCTCGCCCACCGCGCCGCTCGAAAGCTGGCGGGAGAATCCCGAACCCACGCTCGGCGGCATCTGGCTGCAAAGCCAGCCCACGATGCGTATCCGCGACGTCGAAACCCGCACGCGTGTCGGCGAAAACGGATATGCCACGGCCGAGGTGGCCGTCGTCGTCAAGAGCGATGCGCTCAACCCCCGCACGTCGCGCATCCACTACCAGTTGATCGCCCCCTCGGGTGAAGATGCCGCCGCCGGATTCAAGGACCTGACCCTAAGGATGCGCGGCGAGGATACGATCCGCTTTCTGGCCCGCATCCCGGCCAACATGCTCTGGTCGCCCGAACTCCCGACCCAATACATCCTGCGCCTTAAGACGCAGTACGAGGGGCGTTATGTCGAGTATGAGGAGCTGCGGCTCGGATTCCGGCAGGTTGAGGTCCGCGAGGGGCAGCTGCAGCTGAACGGTACGCCAATGACGCTGCGCGTGCGCGAGGTGCCGGCCACGATCTCCGAAAACGAGATCGCCGAGCTGCGCGAACAGGGGTACAACACCTTCAAACTGCTGCCCGGCCCCGTCTCCGAGGACTTTCTGAATGCCTGCGACGGCCAGGGGATCTGCGTCATCGCCCAGGCGCCGATCGACACGCAGCGCAGCGGCGATTCGCGACGCGTAGGCGGCAATCCGTCGAACGATCCGGCCTGGAAAGAGGCCTACCTCGAACGCGCTTGGAACAGCTATCACGCCACCAAGCGTCATCCGTCGGTCATCGCCTTCTCGCTGGCCACCCGTTCGGCCAACGGCATCAACCTCTATGAGACCTATCTGAAGATGAAGCGCATCGACGAACCGCGACCCTTCATCTATCCCGAGGCCGGCGGCGAATGGAACAGCGACCGGCTCCTCATGGAGTAACGGGCCGCGGAATACCCCGAGGGAAGCCGCCCGGAAGGGGCCGACGGAGCCTTCGAGAAAAGATTTTTGCAAAATTTTTCATTTTTTATTTGGAGAGACAAAAATTATGCTTACCTTTGCACTCGCAATCAGGAATTGATTGATGCCTCTTTAGCTCAGTTGGTAGAGCACGACACTCTTAATGTTGGGGTCCAGGGTTCGAGCCCCTGAGGGGGTACAAAAGCGGAAATCGAAAGGTTTCCGCTTTTTTCTTTCCAATTTGTCTTGCGAAATAGAAATTTTCTCCCTATCTTTGCACCTGCAATCAGTGAATGATTGATGCCTCTTTAGCTCAGTTGGTAGAGCACGACACTCTTAATGTTGGGGTCCAGGGTTCGAGCCCCTGAGGGGGTACCAGAAAGACCGACAATCGAAAGATTGCCGGTTTTTTTATTCCACCCCGGCTTTATCTGCCCCATCCCCGGCAGCCCCCACGGTCCGATATGACGATTCGATTACTTTTCAGACAAAAAAGTCCGGACGAATCATTATTTTCGTATCTTTGAACCACAAAACCGACCGTCCTAACCCGTGAACACCGATTCCGATCTTCTCAAACGCCTCTCCCGAGGCGAGAAAAACGCCTATGAGGAGGTGTTCATGCGCTACCATGCCAAGGTCTTCCGCTTCATCCGGACCATCCTGCACGGAAGCGACTCGGCGGCCGATCTCACGCAGAATGTCTTCCTCAAGATCTGGAACAACCGCCAGTCGCTCGTCCGCATCCAATCGCTCGACGCCTATCTGTTCACCATCGCCCGCAACGAAACCTGCGACTACCTCCGGCGCAAGCAGTCCAGTCTGAAATACCTCCTGGCCCAACAGGAGTGTCAGGAACCCTCCTGCGACCTCCCCTACTGCTACGACTCGGAACGAATGGCCCGGCTCGTCGACAACGCCATCGCCCGAATGCCCGCCCAACGGCAGCTGATCTATCGCCTCAGCCGCGAAGAGCACCTCTCCAACGCCGAGATCGCCGAACGTCTCAGCCTCTCGAAGCGTACCGTTGAACACCATCTGTCGCTGGCTCTGAATGACATACGCCATGCACTCGGGCCGCTGGTCTCCGGATTGTTCTTTTTTTTCATTTCGCGTTGGGTATGATCGCCCGCTTGTGCGTCTATTCTAAAAACGCACAGGCAAAATGGACAATTCCAAGCACAACAAGATATTCGACTGGATCCACGGCAAGGGCTCGGCGCAGAGCAATCTGGAGGCGCTCGACCAACTCTGCGAAACGCCGCTCTCGCCCGAAACCGAACAGACGCTCCACGACTATTGGAAGACGATTCCCGAAAACGGAGACGCGCTCCGCAGCCGGGCCGCTTTCGACAGCTTCTGCCGCCGGGTCGGGCTCTCGGACTCCATCGGACGACGGATCGTCTGGGGCCGCCGCGTGCGCAATCTGGCCGCCGCGCTGTTCCTGCCCGTGGCCCTGTTCAGCCTGCTGCTGTGGCTCAATCCCCGTCAGGCCGACGTCGAATGGTGCGAATTCGCCGTGGCTCAGGGCCATACCGATTCGCTCGTGCTGCCCGACAACAGCCGCGTCTGGCTCAACGCCGGATCTCACCTGATCTATCCCCGCCAATTCAACGGCAAAACCCGCAAGGTGTTCCTCGCCGGCGAAGCCTTCTTCGAGGTGGCCAAGGATGCCGAACACCCCTTCATCGTCGGCGCCGACCAGGTGCAGGTGCGCGTGCTGGGAACCCGCTTCAACGTCACCTCCTACGAGGATATGAACTCCGTGGCCGTCAGCCTGATCGAAGGATCGGTGAGCATGGGCGTCGCCCGCGAACAATTCAAACGCGACATACTGCTCGTCCCGGGCGATGTCGTCCGCTACGACAAGGTCTCCGGAGCCGTCGAACAGCGCCACCAGCCCGCCGAGGCCTATCTCTCGTGGCGTCACGGCGACTTCTACTTCAACAACCAGCCGCTGGACGAAATCGCCGCCCAGTTCGAACGCGTCTTCAAGGTCAAGATCTTCATCGTCGACCGCAGCGTCGGGGAGACCCCCTACTCGCTGGCCTTCGTCAACGGCGAGAGCCTCGACCAGATGCTCAGGGCCATCGCCGGCAACGACCTGCGCATCGACCGCGACAAGGAGATGATCATCATCCGTAAAAAAAGATAACAACCCTGCTGCCTATGAGTAAAACGAACTGACCCCAACCGACCCCGCAACAAAAAAGAATCGGAGAGTCGCTACCTCCCCGATTCACGTTCCCAGTCATTAAAACTCGCATCTTAACAACCTAAACTTCACAAAAGTATGAAAAGTGATCCTATTTCAAAATTTATCAGACGATTTTTTGAAGGATCAACCGTATTGCTGCTCGCTTTGGTGATGCTGTCGCTGCCGGCCGCGGCCCAGCAGCCGCCCCAGTCCGGCGACGAGCGCATCACCCTCTCGATGAATAACGTCACGATCGAACAGGTGCTCGAACGGCTTCGAAGCCAATACGGTTATTCGTTCGTATACAAACCCCAGGAGATCAACGTCCAGCGGAAGGTCTCGATCGACGTCCGCCAACAGACGATCGGTCAGGTGCTCGATCGCGTCTTCGCCGCCCAGCAGGTGCGCTACGACGTCGAGCAGAAGATCATCCACCTCTCCAAACTGACGGCTCCGGCCAAACCGACTCCCGGCAAACGATCCGTGGAGGGTTCGGTGGTCGATGAATCGGGACTCCCGGTCGTCGGGGCCGCCGTGATCATCAAGGGCACCACGCGCGGTATCAGCACCGACATCGACGGCGGATTCCATCTGGAGGAGCTCCCCGAAAACGCCGTCCTGCACATCTCCGCACTGGGCTACGCCGAGGCCGATGTTCAGGTCGGAACCCGCACCTCGCTGCACGTCGTTCTGAAGGAGGACAGCCAGACGCTCGACGACGTGGTGATCGTCGGCTACGGCTCGCAGAAGAAGGTCAACCTCACGGGCGCCGTCGAGAGCGTCTCGTCGGATGTCTTCGAGAACCGCCCCGTGGCCAACGTCACCCAGATGCTGCAGGGTGCCGTGCCCAACCTCAACATCTCGCTGGCTGACGGCAAGCCCAACCGTTCGGCATCGTACAACATCCGCGGTACCACGTCGATCGGCGCCGGCGGCAGCGCCCTGGTGCTCATTGACGGCGTCGAGGGCGATCCGGCCATGCTCAACCCCAACGACATCGAAAGCGTCTCGGTCCTGAAGGATGCCGCCTCGGCCGCCATCTACGGTTCGCGGGCCCCCTACGGCGTGGTGCTCATCACCACCAAGGACCCCGCCCGGCAGAAGGACTCCTTCACGATCAACTATACGGGCAACTTCTCCATCGAACAGCCCTTTGCCGTGCCCGACGTGGTGAGCGACGGATACGTCTACGCCTATCTGGCCCGCCAGGCCGACATCAGCCACCGCGGCACGGACACCTTCAACAAGCTCAACAAGTCGCAGGACTTCACCGCCTATGCCGGAGGCATGCAGGGCTGGCTCGAGGACTTCCGCCAGCGCAATCTCGCCCACAACCCGCTCGACGCCATCGTCGACCGCGACGGCAACTACATCTATTTCGGCAATACGGACTACTACGACGCCCTCTACCGCGACAAGACCTTCGCACAGTCGCACAACATCTCGATCAGCGGCTCGAACGGCAAGATCAGCCACTACCTCTCGGGACGTATCTACGACTATAACGGTCTGTTCAACTACTCGCCCGACACCTACCGCACGATGAACCTCCGTTCGAAGGTGACCGGACAGGTCCTCCCGTGGCTGAAGGTCAGCAACAATTTCGAATACACCTTCGACAAGTACCACATGCCCACCAGCGGCAAGAACTCCGACGGCGGCGGTACGAACGGCGACGGCGTCGTCTGGCGCGGCATCAACGGCGAAGGTCACCCCTCCTCGCCGCTCTTCAACCCCGACGGCACGCTGACCCTCTCGGCCGCCTACTCGATGGGCGGACTCCTCACCGGAAACAACTGGATCGACCGGACCACCAAGACGCTCAAGAATACCACCACCGTCAACATGTCGTTCCTCAACGACAAACTCCACCTGACGGGCGACTTCACCTTCCGCACCAAGGACTACATCCAGGACAAGAAGGATACGGCCATCCCCTACAGCACCCGCGAGGGTGAGATCAGCTACCTCGGAACCCCCGAGACGGGCGACTACATCGCCACCACCACCCAGACGACCACCTATCTGGCCACGAACGCCTATGCCGAATACGAAGACACCTTCGGGGAGCGGCACCATTTCAAGGTCCTGGCCGGTTACAACTACGAACAGCAAGACTATCGGGCCATCACCGCCCAGAGCTACGGTCTGCTGATGCCCGAGCTGAACGACATCGCCTTCGCCCAGTCCGACGAGGGCAAGACGATCTCCAGTTCGGCCAACCGCTGGCGGTATGTCGGCGCCTTCTTCCGCCTCAACTACAACTATGACGACCGCTATCTGCTCGAGATCAACGGCCGCTACGACGGTTCGTCGAAATTCCCCAACAACTCGCAGTGGGGCTTCTTCCCCTCGGCATCGGCCGCCTGGCGCGTCTCCGAGGAGCCCTTCTGGGAGGTCAACCCCCGCGTAGTCTCCAATCTGAAGATCCGCGCCTCGTACGGTGCCCTGGGCAACAGCAACGTCAGCCCCTACACCTACATCGAGAAGTTCTCGCTCAACAACCGCTATGTCAACGGAGTCGGCGGCTCGAACAACCGCTACCTCAACGGGCAGGCCCTCACCTCCTACGTCTCGAGCCCCAACCAGATCCCCGACAACATCGGCTGGGAGACCTCGAAGACCATCGACGGCGGTATCGACATCGGGTTCTGGGAGAACCGCATCCAGCTCACGGCCGACTACTACCTGCGCCGCACGCTGGACATGTACACCGTCGGCCCGACGCTCCCGAACACCTACGGAGCCTCCGCCCCGAAGGGCAACTACGCCGACATGAGCACCTACGGCTACGAAATCTCGCTCTCCTACAACGACACCTATCAGCTGGGCGGCAAACCCTTCCACTTCGGAATCAAGGGTACGCTGGCCGACTACTACTCGATCATCGACCGCTACAACAACCCCACACGCAAACTTTCGGACTACTACGAGGGGCAGCGTATCGGCGAAATCTGGGGATACGTCTGCACGGGACTCTTCCAGTCGACCGAGGAGATCGCCACGGCCTTCGACGGCCAACCCTACAAGAACTCGCTCATGGAGATCCCCAAGGACCACAACGCCCGCCCGGGTGACATGCGCTTCGCCGACCTGAACGGAAACCACGACATCGACAACGGCGGTGACACGGTGGACAACCCCGGCGACCGGAAGATCATCGGAAACTCCGAACCGCGCTACATGTACACCATCTCGCTCTCAGCCGACTGGAACGGCCTCTTCCTCTCGGCCCTGTTCGACGGCGTGGGCAAGCAGGACTGGTATCCCAGCGCCGAGAGTACCTTCTGGGGCCAGTACAACCGCCCCTACAACCAGCTCCCGACCTGGCACATCGGCAACTACTGGACCGAAACCCACCGCGATGCCTATCTGCCGCGCTACACCGCCTACTATCCCCCCTTCTACAAGGGTCTGGCCAATACGCGCTACCTGCAGGACGTCTCCTACATCCGGCTGAAGAACTTCCAGTTCGGATACAACCTGCCGCAGAGATGGATCTCGAAGATCGGACTGTCGAAGGTCTCCGTCTACTTCTCGGGCGAAAACCTCTGGTCCTGGTCGCCACTCTACCGCCATACGCGCGACTACGACGTGCTGACCGCTTCGAAAGGCTCCGATACCGACCTCTCGGGATCGAACGTCAACAAGGGCGATGCGATGAACTACCCCACGATGCGCATCTTCAGCCTCGGAATCTCGATCACCTACTAACCCGTCTCAACCATGAACAGCAAACACATAATTCTCCGATCGCTGCTTCTGGGCAGCCTCGCGGCGCTCGCCTGCGCATGTGACCTCACGGAGAGCATGCGCACCGAAGCCGACCGTACGATCATCTTCGGCAAGGAGTCCGGACTGGAGCTCTATACCAATTCGTTCTACAAGGATCTGCCGACCCTGAGCAACTGCTACCAGCAGGATGCCATGTGCGACATCGCCGCCGTGCAGGGCGTCAACCAGTTCCTCACGAGCGGCTACACGGCCGAAACCTCCACCAGCTGGAGCTGGGGCACGCTACGCAACATCAACTACTTCATCGACGGATGCTACTCCGACGACTGTGCCGTCGAGGCCTCGGCCCGCGACAACTACGTCGGAATCGCCCGCTGGTTCCGCGCCTGGTTCTACTACACCAAACTGCGGCAGTACGGCGCCGTGCCCTGGTTCGAACACCAGCTGCAGCCCGACGACATGGACCTCATGTACAAGGACCGCGACTCGAGAGACGTGATCATCCGCAACCTGATCGCCGACCTCGACTTCGCCTACGATCACATCACGACCACCTCGTCGGTCGGTAACTCGCTGATCTCGAAATATGCGGCCGCGGCGCTGAAGTCCCGCGTCTGCCTCTTCGAGGCCTCCTACCGCCGTTACCATGCCGACGAACCCGCGATCGCCGCACTGACGGAGTTCACGCCCGAGGAGCTCTACGCCCAGGCCGTCGATGCCGCCCGCAAGGTCATCGACAGCAAGCTCTATTCGATCAACAAGGCCGGCGAGACCCCCTATCGCGACCTCTTCACACGGGAATCGCCCCTGACCAACGAAAACATCCTGGTGCTGTGCGCCAGCGGCGCCAACGGCTATCTGGGAACGACCAACTGGTGGTTCAACGTGGCCACCTACGGCAGAATGTGGAGCCCGGTCCGCTCGTTCGTCAACACCTACCTCAACACCGACGGTTCGCGCTTCACGGATCAGGCCGATTACGCCCGGAAGAGCTTCTCCCAGGAGCTCGTCGGACGTGACAAACGCCTCGAACAGAGCATCCGCGGTCTGAACTACCTCTACGACGGCGAGGTCACCGTCGCGCAGCTCGGCATCGCCAACCTGACGGGCTATCACATGATCAAGTTCTCGCAGGACGGCCAACAGTACGAAAACGGCAAAAACACCAACAGCATTCCGATCATCCGCTATGCCGAGGTGCTGCTCAACTACGCCGAGGCCCAGGCCGAACTCAACAACGGGGAACTCTCGGCCTCGGACTGGGAGCTGACGATCGGCGCCCTGCGCGAGCGGGCCGGCGTCTCCCCGACCCAGCCGACCTCCGTCGACACCTATCTGCAGAAGACCTTCTATCCCGATCTGACGAGTGTCGATCTGCTCGAGATCCGTCGCGAACGAGCCATCGAACTGCTCTGCGAAGGATTCCGCTTCGACGACCTGCGGCGCTGGAAATGCGGCGAACTGCTCGTCACGCTGCCCTGGAACGGCATCCACTTCCCGGCACTCAACACCCCCCACGACCTCAACGGCGACGGGGTGACCGACGTCTGCATCCTGACTCCCGGTTCGAACGCCCCGTCGGGTTTTGCGGGAACGACCGTCGAACTGAAGGTCGTCTTCGAAAACGAAAGCGAGGTCTCGACCGAAGCCTTCAAGGAGGACGGCACACTCAAGGCCTCCTACTATGCCGTAGGTTCCGATCAGACGGGATACGACCTCTACTGGTTCCCGGGCGAGGAGCGGATCTGGTATGACGACGACCGGCAGTACCTCTATCCAATCCCGGCCCAGGAGATCCGCAACTACCTCGCGGCCGGATATACGCTGACCCAGAACCCCGGCTGGACCAACTAACCGTAAAAAAGAGTACAACCATGAATATCAAAATGTTGTTTTTATCCCTGATCGCGGGGACGCTGCTGACGGCCGGATGCGGAGACAGCGATCCCGACTTTTCGGAGTTCTACAAGGGACCCGAAACCGAAGAGCCCGGAACCCCCGATGAACCCATTGATCCGGATGCCACGCAGATGACCGTCAAGGCCATGTCGTTCAACATCCGCTACGCCAACTACAACAACCCCGAATTGGACGGCGACAACCGCTGGGACTACCGTAAAGTGGCCTTCGGACCGATGATCGACGAACAGCAGCCCACGGTGATCGGCGTACAGGAGGCCCGTCCCATCCAGCTGAGCTATCTCGAAACGGCCTGGCCCGACTACAAATGGCTCGGCGTCGGACGCCGCAACGACAATTCGGCCAACGACGAGTTCGTCCCGGTCTTCTACCGCTCCTCGGAGGTTGAACCCGCCTCGGGCGGCCGTCTGAACGTGGACTGGGGCTACTTCTGGCTCTCGGACACCCCCTCCATTCCCGGTTCGGCGTACGAGGGTTCCGCCCAACCGCGCATGGCCACGTGGGTCATCCTGCGGCACAAGGAGACGGGGGCCCGGTTCTTCTTCATCAACACCCACATCGACGTCGACGGAACCGACGATCAGGTGCCCGTCAAACAGGTGATCGTCCTCAAGGAGCAGATCGACCGCCTCAACGTCGACAACCTGCCGCTGATCCTGACCGGCGACTTCAACAAAACGCTCTACGCCCAGCCCTACATCTTCGGTCCGCTCGAAGAGATGACCAACGTGCGGGACTACCTCAGCCGGATCGACAACGGCCGGAACTCCGACAATTCGCCGACCTACCAGGGCTTCGGATCCTCGTCGGGACTGATCGTCGACCACATCTTTTGCTCGGTTTTCATCCCGGAAAAATACGCCGTCATCAAAAAGGAGTACGAAGGGGTGAAGTACATCTCCGACCACTATCCCATTCTGGGGACGCTAACCTGTACAATTGACCAATGACCATGAAACGGATTCTTTATGCCATACTGGCTGTCATGACGCTGGCAGCATGCACGCCCGACGAGGAGATCCGGGCGCACGCCGGATTCACCACCGACAAGGAGGAGTACCGGACCGGCGATCTGGTGACGATCACCAACACGGCAAGCGCCGAAAATGCCGAGATTGCCGTCTGCAAATGGGAATACATGGGGCAGACGCTCTATGATCTGGGGGCTCCCGAGCCCTTCTACGTCGATCAGGGCGGCGAATACGTCGTCCGTCAGACGGTGACCACCAACCGCGGTTCGCAGAAGGATGTCTTCGAGAAGGTCATCCGCGTGATCGACGACAACACGCCGCCCGTGGCCGACTTCACCTGGAAGGTGAACGGCGAAGAGGGGGCCACCATTCAGGCCAATCAGGAGGTCGAGTTCATCGACCGCTCGACCGATCCCGACGAAGACGGTTCGATCGTCGCCTGGGAGTGGTCGTTCGGCGGCGAGGTGGTGACAATCTCCGACCCGGAAGAGGCCGCCTCCGTCAAGCACACCTTCGGCTCGCACGGCAAGACCGAGATCAAACTCACCGTCACGGACAACCGCCGCTCGAAGAACACGAAGAGCGTGACGATCACCATCGCCAAGAGTCCGACGAGCATGGGTATCCTCTGGTCGTATCCCTACGACACGGAGGGTACGGTACAGGGATCGTCGCCGGCCGTGAGCCCCGACGGCAGCATGGTCTACGTCCTCTCGTCGGGATACCATCTGACCGGAGTCTCGGCCGGGGCGGACGGCGGTCAGGAGAGTTGCCGGATCGATCTGGATCCCGACCAGTCGACGATCGTCGACCCCTTCACGCTGACCCCCTCGGTCGATGAGGACGGAACGGTCTATGCCGTCGGTTACCAGCGCATCGACGGTGCCGATCACGCCGCACTCTACATCATCCGCGACGGCAGGATCCTCCGTACGGGCGATGCCGGATCCATCAACAAGAACGAACACTTCTTCTTCGGTTCGCCGGCCATCCTCGACTACAATGCCCGCAAGTATGTAATCGTTGCAGCCAAGAACCTCACCAACAACAATCCCAGCATGAACGGCGGAAGCGCCCATGTCCAGATATTCGATCCGACGTCGGGTGCGGGCATCGTGGGTCTGCACGCCAATACGGGATCGTTCGGAAGTCCCGTGGCGCTGAAAAACGGCATCATTCTGGCCAGCGGCGGCGGAAACTACGGTACGCGCATCTACCTGCCCACGGGCGACTCCTGGGCCTTCAACCGCCCCGACAGCGGCAACGACAACACCGGAAACCTCGGTGCCAACAGCTATCGCATCTCCCAGTACGGAAGTTCGATCGCCGTGGGCAAGGACGGTAAGACGGTCTATATCGTCGGACAGAAACAGGACAACTCGAGCGCCATGCTGCTGAGCTACGACGTATCGGGCATTCTGGCTGCTCCGAACACCATCAAACCGGCTCCGCTGTGGTCGCAGACGCTCAAGGGCAATCTGGTCTCGAAGAAAGCTCCGGGCGGCGTGGCTCTCGGCGAGGACGGCACGATCTACGTCACGACCTGCTCACCCGGATACGTCACGGCCGTATCGTCCGACGGTTCGCAGATCCTCTGGGAGCATGCCGCCGCCGGCGAGATCACCGGAACCCCGGCCGTGGGCAACGACAACGCCGTCTACTACAACGACACGACCAACGGCAACCTCGTCAAGCTCGATGCCGGAAGCGGTGAACAACTCGTCTCGCTCCACCTGGCCGACAAGCTGGACTCCTCGCCGACGATCGCGCCCAACGGCGTCATCTACTGCAACGGCATGCTGAACAACCAGCCGACCCTCTTTGCCGTGGATGCCACGGCTACGGCTCCGGCGGATTCCTGGTCGCAGATGGCCGGCAATCCGAGCAAAACCGCCTGCCGGTATTGATTCAGAAAACAAATCCCCCAACTCCGGAAAACGCCGGCTGCCCGATCGGGCAGTCGGCGTTTCCTCGTCATACGCGGGCCACAAACTCCTCCAGCGCCCCAAGATCCACCTCGAGCGGATCGGCATGCTGCGGGAGGCTAGTCAGCGACTCAAGCCGTTCGGGCAACGGGACCCGTCGTCCGGTTACCGTGGCAATCACCTCGCCGAACTTCGCCGGATGGGCCGTCGAAAGGTAGAAGCCCGGCTTGCCCACGGCCACCGACGCCGCGTAACCGACGGCGCTGTGCGGATCCGACAGGTAGCCGCTACGCTCGTACAACGTGTCGATCGTCCGCCGGATCGTGGCGTTGTCACACCGATAGCCGGTCAGTTCGGCCCGCAGCGCATCGGGGTCACCGCCGCAGAGCCATAGCATCCGCTCGAAATTGCTCGGAGCCCCGACATCCATCGCGCTGGCCGGCGTGCGGACCGAAGGCCGGGGCAGATAAATGCCCGTTTCGAGAAACTCCGGCACCACGTCGTTGAGATTCGAAGCCGCCACGAAGCCTCCGACCGGAAGCCCCATCCTGCGGGCCAGCATGCCGGCCGCCAGATTGCCGCAGTTGCCGCTCGGGACGACGATCACGGGATGGTCGCCCCCCGTCTCCCGCCGCCAGAGGAAATAGCCGTAAAAGTAGTAGAAGGCCTGCGGGATCCAGCGCAGCAGGTTGATCGAGTTGGCCGACGTGACACGACGCCGGTGCCGGAACGCTTCGTCGGCGAAGAGCTCCTTGACCAGCCGCTGGCAGTCGTCGAACGATCCGTTGACCCGCAGCGGGTGGATGTTGCCGCCCAGGGCCGTCATCTGGCACTCCTGCAAGCGGCTGATCCGCCCCTCGGGGTAGAGCACCACCACATCGACACCCGGAACGTTGTAAAAACCGTGGGCCACGGCACTGCCCGTATCGCCCGACGTGGCCGTCAGGATCACCAGCCGCTCGCCGCCGCGGTCCAGCAGACCCGTCATCCGTCCCATGAACCCCGCCCCGAAATCCTTGAAGGCACAGGTCGGGCCGTGGAAGAGTTCGAGCGTGTAGCGGCGGTCGCCGACCCGTCGCAGCGGCACCGGAAAATCATACAACGAAGCCAGTTGGCGGGCAATCTCCTGCGGGTCGAGATCCCCGTCGAAAAAGAGGCCGGCCAGGTAGCTCGCCAGCGAGGCATACGATTCGTCGGCCCGGCGCTCGGCCTCCGAAAGATCGGCCTGCGGAATCCGCTCCGGCACGAAAAGGCCTCCGTCCGGGGCCAAACCCATCATCACGGCCTCGCGCAGCGACTGACCGTGTTCGCGTTTCTGATCGCGTGTGCTGTACCACTTCATGAGATCTGCTGTTTTACGATTCGACAATCCGCGCTCCGGCATTCGAGACCCGTCCGGCATAGGTGTGGCTGGCAATCCCCCGCTCGGCAAAGTGACGCTCCATGCAGTCGGCGATGCGGCAGGCCACGGCGTAATCCGAAGCCAGCGCAAAAACCGACGGCCCCGATCCGGCGATATTCAGCGCCAGCGCCCCCTGCTCCATTGCCGCCTGCTTGAGCACATCGTAGTCCGGAATGAACCCCTTGCGGTAGGGCTCGACAACGGCGTCCTGCATCGAACGGCCGATCAACGCCACGTCGCGCAGGGCAAAACCCGCCACCAGTCCGCCGACATTGCCCCACTGCTTGACGGCCTTCGAAAGCGGGATCTCGTGCGGCAGCACCTCGCGGGCCATCTTCGTGCTGACGACAATCTGCGGATGGACCACCGCATAGAAGAAGTTATCGGGAACGGGCAGCCGCACGATATCGAAGGGTTCGTAACCGCGGATCAGCACCACCCCGCCCAACAGGGCCGGTCCCACGTTGTCGGCATGGGCCGTCCCGCCCTGCAGCGCCTCGCCCAGCATGGCGAACTCGACGAGCTGTTTGGCCGAGAAGGGGCGTCCCAGCAGTTCGTTGATCCCGTAGACGGCGGCGGCCGACGAGGCGGCACTCGAACCAATGCCGCTTCCGGGGACAATCTTCTCGAGCAGGCGGATGATGACCCGCACCGAGCCGCCGTAGGCCGCCAGCAGGGCCCGTACGGCCGGCGTGATGACATTCTCGTCGAGCGATTCGGGCAGTTCGACGCCGCTTTCGTTGCGGATCTCGAGCCCCTCGGCATCGGGCTCGACCATGACCTCCATGCGGTCACCCACGCCGTCGAGCGTCAGCCCCATGACGTCGAATCCGCATCCCAGATTGGCCACCGTTCCCGGGGCAAAGACTTCTATGTGTTTCATTTCGATTCTGCTTTTTGGATGGATAAAACTTCGGAAATGGATGGCTCCGAATGGACGGTTCATCCGGCTGTGAGCCGGTGATCCGCCCCGTGAGGCTTCTGTTCCCGGCACGGGATACATCAGCGCCGGATTCCTGCCTGGAATCGGTTCGGAGACTTTTTCGTTTGGTGAATATCCGCTCCGGCAACCTGGGCCGGGGAGCATGCGACGATGCGACGGATGATGATTACAGGACCCCCACAGGGGTGGTACCGGTACCGGTAAGGGTACGGAACGTGACAACGGCGGTCGTATGACCGACGGTGAAACCACCATGCGCCCTGCGGCCGGAGATTCCGGCCTGAGAAAGGACGGCCCCCGACTTTTCGAAGCGGGATCCGCACTCCCAAACAGGGGCGATATGGTTTCTCAGAAGTTTCATCAAGGGCAAATATAAAACAATTTTTTTAAAAATCCAAATCCGCATAACAATTCGTAATCATTTTTCAACACAAACAAGAACACCTCATTATATATATGTATAAAACAACACGTTCCACGCACAATCGCCTCAAAAAATCGCAATCACTCAGAATATCACCCAATCGGCACCATCCGCCACCGAGACAAAAGGACGACTTGCCATCCCAAAAGATGGATCAGATCATAAGATAACACCCCTCTATTTTTGCAAACAGTAATCAAAATACCCAAAAACCACTTTCAATTTGCCATGTTATTAAATTTTTTTAGGAAATTTCTTGCTCTTTCGCTCCGAGTTTGCTATCTTTGCTTCACAACTGAAACAGAAACGAAGGCATGAAAGCCCAGAACCATTCGAATATCGTCGTCATTAACGTCATTAACGTGCTGCTCGTGGTCAACGAATTGATAACGGGAGAAAGGTGACGTACCTGTTCGAAGCATAACGAGAACCTTTCTCCCGGCCGGGAGAAAGGTTCTTTCGTTTCATAGCCCCAAAGTCGAAGCAAACATGGAATCCCAACAGATGAAACACCCCCTCAGAAGCGCCGCCACCCTCTCGGGGCGCCGCATGGCCGGAGCCCGCAGCCTCTGGCGCGCAAACGGCATGCGCGAGGAGCAGTTCGGACGTCCGGTCATCGGCATCGCCAACTCCTTCACGCAGTTCGTCCCCGGGCACGTCCACCTGCACGAGGTCGGCCAACTGGTCAAACAACGCATCGAAAGCCTCGGCTGCTTCGCCGCCGAATTCGACACCATCGCCATCGACGACGGTATCGCCATGGGCCACGACGGCATGCTCTACTCGCTGCCCTCGCGCGAGATCATCGCCGACAGCGTCGAGTACATGGCCAACGCCCACAAGATCGACGCCCTGGTCTGCATCTCGAACTGCGACAAGATCACCCCCGGCATGCTGATGGCCGCCATGCGGCTCAACCTGCCGACGATCTTCGTCTCGGGAGGTCCGATGGAGGCCGGACGCCTCGACGACCGGCGGCTCGATCTGATCGATGCCATGGTCATGTCGGCCGACGCCAGATACTCGGACGAGGAGATCGCCCGCGTCGAACGCGCGGCCTGCCCCGGATGCGGCTCCTGCTCGGGGATGTTCACCGCCAACTCGATGAACTGCCTGACCGAGGCGCTGGGGCTCTCGCTGCCCGGCAACGGGACGATCGTCGCCACACACGCCAACCGCCGCCAGCTGTTCGAGGATGCCGCAGTGCTGATCGTCCGCAACGCCGAGCGTTACTACTTCGAGGGCGACGAACGCGTCCTGCCCCGCTCGATCGCCACGAAGGCCGCCTTCGAGAATGCCATGTCGCTCGACATCGCCATGGGCGGTTCGACCAACACGGTGCTCCACCTGCTGGCCGTGGCCCATGAGGCGCAGGTCGACTTCACGATGCAGGACATCGACCGTCTCTCGCGGCGGGTGCCCGTCCTCTGCAAGGTGGCCCCAAACTCCCACTACCACATCGAGGATGTCAACCGTGCCGGCGGCATTCTCTCGATTCTGGGCGAACTCGACCGCGGCGGGCTGCTCGACACGTCGGTCTGGCGCGTCGACGGACGCACGCTGGGCGAGGCGATCGCCGCGGGGGACGTACGCCGTCCGACAGCCGCGGATGCCGCCCGACGCCGTTCGCTGAGCGCCCCGGCCGGTCACTACAGCCGCGAAATGGCCTCGCAGCAGTGCTACTACGAGGAGCTCGACACGGACCGCACGGCAGGCTGTATCCGCGATCTGGACCACGCCTACTTCCGCGACGGAGGGCTGGCCGTACTGACGGGCAACATCGCCCGCTCGGGGTGCGTCGTCAAGACGGCCGGCGTCGACGAGCGGCTCTTCGTCTTCCGCGGCCGGGCCCGCGTCTACGAGTCGCAGGAGCAGGCCATGCACGGCATCCTCAACGACGAGGTTCAACCGGGCGAGGTGGTTGTCATCCGCTACGAAGGGCCCAAGGGCGGCCCCGGCATGCAGGAGATGCTCTACCCGACGTCGTACCTCAAGTCGAAGCACCTGGACAAGGTCTGCGCGCTGATCACCGACGGGCGCTTCTCGGGCGGCACGTCGGGACTCTCGATCGGGCACGTCTCTCCCGAGGCGGCCGCCGGAGGCGAAATCGCCGTCGTCCGCACGGGCGACGAGATCGAGATCGACATTCCGAAGCGTTCGATCCGCCTCGTCGTCGACGATCGGGAGCTCTCGGCCCGCATGGCCGCACAGAGGCAATTCCGACCGGCAGCCCGCGACCGGCAGGTTCCACGATCGCTGCAGGCCTACGCCCGGCTCGTAAGTTCGGCCGACCGCGGCGCCGTGCGGATCCTCGACAATGAGGAGGCCTAACATTGAGAATGGATCACCGACCACGAAAATGAATCAAACCATGCATACTTCATCCGACGAAACGCAACAAACCATCGACGGGGTCCGCATGACCGGATCACGGGCGCTGCTCGAATCGTTTCTGATCGAAGGGGTCGACACGCTGTTCGGCTACCCGGGCGGGGCCATCATCCCGGTCTACGACGCCCTGTACGACTACCGCGACCGGCTGCGCCACATCCTGGTGCGCCATGAGCAGGGTGCCGTCCACGCCGCGCAGGGCTACGCCCGCGTCAGCGGCCGCGTGGGGGTCTGTCTGGTCACCTCGGGCCCCGGCGCCACGAACACCGTCACGGGGCTGGCCGACGCCCTGATGGACTCCACACCGATCGTGCTCATCACCGGACAGGTCGGCTCCTCGCTGCTGGGTACCGACGCCTTTCAGGAGACCAACTTCATCGGCATCACGCAGGCCGTCACCAAGTGGAACTGTCAGGTCAAGCGCGCCGAGGAGATTCCGGCGGCCATCGCCAAGGCCTTTTTCGTCGCCCGTTCGGGGCGTCCGGGGCCCGTGGTGGTCGACATCACGAAGGATGCGCAGTGCGGCGTGGCGCCGTTCCACTACAAACGGGTCACCTCGATCCGCAGCTACGTCCCCGTTTCGGAGCCCGACCCCGCACGGCTGGACGAGGCGGCGCGGCTCATCGACGAGGCACAGCGTCCGCTGGTGATGGTCGGACAGGGCGTCCTGCTCGGAAACGCCGAGGCACAGTTGCGCGCCTTCCTCGAAAAGAGCGGCATGCCCGTGGCCTCAACGCTGCTCGGGCTGTCGGCCGTGCCGACCGACGCGCCGCAATACGTCGGCATGCTCGGCATGCACGGCAACTACGGACCCAACATCCGCAACCGCGAGTGTGACCTGATCGTCGCCGTGGGGATGCGATTCGACGACCGCGTGACGGGTTCGCCCGCCCACTTCGCCGAGAATGCCCGCGTCATCCATCTGGAGATCGACCCCGCGGAGATCGGCAAGATCATCCCGGCCGACGTCCCCGTGGCGGGCGACGTGCGGCAGACGCTGCCGATGCTAACCGAGCGCATCCACAGCCGCGACCACAGCGCGTGGATCGAGGGATTCCGCGCCTGCGACCGCATCGAGCGCGAACGCGTCATCGACAAGGCCCTTCACCCGGCGGGCGGACGGATCCACATGGGCGAGGCGGTCGATACGGTGGCCCGCGCCTACGCGAACGACGCCGTGGTGGTCACCGACGTCGGACAGCAGCAGATGTTCGCCGCACGCTACTTCGGATTCCGCCACACGCGCAGCCTCGTCACCTCGGGCGGCCTCGGGACGATGGGCTTCGGGTTGCCGGCCGCCATCGGTGCCAAACTCGGCGCCCCGGAGCGCGACGTGGTGCTGTTCGTCGGCGACGGCGGGCTGCAGATGACCATTCAGGAGCTGGGAACAATCTTCCAGTCGAAGGTCCCGGTGAAGATCGTCCTGCTGAACAACTCGTTCCTCGGCATGGTCCGCCAGTGGCAGGAGCTCTTCTACGACTCGCGCTACTCGTTCACCGAACTCACAAACCCCGACTTCGGGATGATCGCCCGCGCCAACGGCCTCGGCTACCGCCGCGTCGAGAGCCGCGAAGAGCTCGCCGACGCCGTGGACGAAATGAAAGCCTCGCAGGAAGCCTATCTGCTGGAGGTCTGCGTCGAAAGTCAGGAAAACGTCTTCCCGATGGTCCCCGCCGGAGCCCCCGCCGCGGAGATCCGTCTCGAATAAACCGCATCGGAACATGGAAACGGAACAGGAATACATCATCACCGTATTTTCGGAAAACAAGGTCGGCCTGCTGAGCCAGATTACTACGGTCTTCACCTGCCGCAACGTCAACATCGAGAGCCTGACCACCTCGGAGTCGGCCCTGCCCGGCATTCACAAGTTCACGATCGTCGTGCGCACAACGCCCGAAACCGTGGAGAAGGTCGTGCGGCAGATCGAGAAGAAGATCGACGTGCTGAAGGCCTTCGTCTATCGGCCCGAAGAGGTCGTCCAGCAGGAGATCGCCCTCTACAAGGTGACGCGCAGCAACAGCGTCGAACAGCTCGTCCGGCGCCACAACGTCCGCATCCTGGAGGTCGACACCGACTACATCGTCGTCGAAAAGACCGGCCACAAGGAGGAGACCCAGCAGCTGTTCCGCCTGCTGCAACCCTACGGCGTCCAGCAGTTCGTACGCAGCGGCACGGTGGCGGTCATCAAGTCGCGGCGCGAACTGCTGAACGAATACCTCGAGGAGCTCGAAAAGATGCGCCGACAGCCACAGTCCGAACCGTGCAATGCCTGAAAAGACGATGAGACGGGCCGGCATGACCCGCAAAACCCAATCTGAAAAAACAGTTCAACAAACCAAAACAATAAAAAACTATGGCAAAGATCAATTTTGGCGGCGTCGAGGAGAACGTCGTAACGCGTGAAGAGTTTCCGCTGAAGAAGGCTCTCGAAACCCTGAAGGACGAAACCATCGCCGTCATCGGCTACGGCGTGCAGGGCCCCGGACAATCGCTCAACCTGCGCGACAACGGCTTCCGCGTGATCGTCGGACAGCGCAAGGGCTCGAAGAGCTGGGACAAGGCCCTGGCCGACGGATGGGTGCCGGGCGAGACGCTCTTCGAGATCGAGGAGGCCGCCCAGCGCGGTACGATCATCCAGTACCTGCTCTCGGATGCCGGACAGATCGCCGTCTGGCCCACCATCAAGAAGCACCTCACGCCGGGCAAGGCCCTCTACTTCTCGCACGGCTTCGGCATCACCTACAAGGACCGCACGGGAATCGTCCCGCCGGCCGACGTCGACGTCATCCTGATCGCCCCCAAGGGTTCGGGCACCTCGCTGCGGCGGATGTTCCTCCAGGGCCGCGGTCTGAACTCGAGCTACGCCGTCTTCCAGGATGCCACGGGACGTGCCATGGAGCGCGTCATCGCCCTCGGTATCGGCGTCGGTTCGGGCTATCTGTTCGAGACCGATTTCCAGCGCGAGGTCTACTCCGACCTCACGGGCGAACGCGGCACGCTGATGGGTGCCATCCAGGGGATCTTCGCCGCCCAGTATGACACGCTGCGCGCCCACGGTCACACCCCCTCGGAGGCCTTCAACGAGACCGTCGAGGAGCTCACGCAGTCGCTTATGCCGCTGGTGGCCGAAAACGGCATGGACTGGATGTATGCCAACTGCTCGACCACGGCCCAGCGCGGTGCGCTGGATTGGTGGAAGCGTTTCCGCGACGCCACGAAGCCCGTCTTCGAGGAGCTCTACGAGAGCGTCCGCAGCGGCAACGAGGCCCAGATCTCGATCGACGCCAACAGCCAGCCCGACTACCGCACGAAGCTCAACGAAGAGCTGCGCCAGATGCGCGAAAGCGAGATGTGGCAGGCCGGCGCCGTCGTCCGCAAACTCCGCCCCGAAAACAACTGACTGCAATAGACCAAACACCCAAAACGAAGAACTATCATGTGTGGATTCGTAGGATTGTTCGACATCCGGCAGCAGTCGGATGCGCTGCGCACCCAGGTGCTGAAAATGTCGAAGCAGATTCGCCACCGCGGCCCCGACTGGTCGGGGATCTACTGCGGAGAGCGGGCGATTCTGGCGCACGAACGCCTCTCGATCGTCGACCCCCAGTCGGGCCGGCAACCCCTGTACAGCCGCGACGGAAAGCTCGTGCTGGCCGTCAACGGCGAAATCTACAATCACCGCGAAATCCGCGCCGAGCTCGCCTCGGAGTACGACTTCATGACCGGTTCGGACTGCGAGGTGATCCTGCCCCTCTACCGGAAGATGGGACTCGGACTGCTCGAGAAGATCAGCGGCATCTTCGCCTTCGCCCTCTACGACATCGAGCACGACGAGTACCTCATCGCCCGCGATCCGATCGGCGTCATTCCGCTCTACATCGGCTGGGACCGCGACGAGCAGTTCTACGTTGCCTCGGAGCTGAAGGCCCTCGAAGGGGTCTGCACAACGATCCAGCCCTTCCTGCCCGGCCACTACTGGTCGTCGCGTGAAGGCAAGATGGTCCGCTGGTACCGCCGCGACTGGTTCGACTACGACGCCGTGAAGGATAATCCGGCCGACATCGGCGAACTCCGCACGGCGCTCGAGGAGGCCGTCCGCCGACAGCTGATGTCCGACGTACCGTACGGCGTGCTGCTCTCCGGAGGTCTCGACTCGTCGATCATCTCGGCCGTGGCCAAGAAGTACGCCGACCGCCGCATCGAAAGCGGCGGTCGCGAAGAGGCCTGGTGGCCCCAGCTGCACTCCTTTGCCGTGGGACTCGAGGGTTCGCCCGACCTGGCCGCCGCCCGCAAGGTCGCCGACCACATCGGTACCGTCCACCACGAGATCCACTACACGATCCAGGAGGGGTTGGATGCCATCCGCGACGTGATCTACTACATCGAAACCTACGACGTGACCACGGTCCGCGCCTCGACCCCGATGTATCTGCTGGCCCGCGTCATCAAGTCGATGGGCATCAAGATGGTCCTCTCGGGCGAGGGGGCCGACGAGATCTTCGGCGGATACCTCTACTTCCACAAGGCCCCCGATGCGCGGGCCTTCCACGAGGAGACCGTGCGCAAACTTGGCCGGCTGCATCTCTACGACTGCCTCCGGGCCAACAAGTCGCTGGCGGCGTGGGGCGTCGAGGGGCGCGTGCCGTTCCTCGACAAGGAGTTCCTCGACGTGGCCATGCGCCTCAACCCCGCAGCCAAGATGGCCGGCCAGGGTCGCATCGAAAAGTGGGTGCTGCGCAAGGCCTTCGAGGATATGCTCCCCGCGGAGATCGTCTGGCGCCAGAAGGAGCAGTTCTCCGACGGCGTGGGTTACAGCTGGATCGACACGCTCAAGCGCATCACCTCCGAGGCGGTCTCCGACCGCGAAATGGAGCACGCCGCCGAGCGGTTCCCGATCAACCCGCCGCAGAACAAGGAGGAGTACTTCTACCGCTCGATCTTCGAGGAGCACTTCCCCTCACAAACCGCCGCCGCCACGGTGCCCTCCGTCCCGTCGGTGGCCTGCAGCACGGCCGAAGCGCTGGTCTGGGACCAATCGTTCGCCAACTGCAACGACCCCTCGGGCCGTGCCGTGCTCGGCGTACACAACACCGATCTCACGCACAAGATCTGATTTCCCGATCCAAGACTCAACGAGAGGACCGCCGGCCCGATGGGCGGCGGTCCTCTTTTTACCCGAAACCGAAACCGCGCGCCTCTCTTTTCGACAGATCGGTCGGTTTCCGCTTGGTCGTGCGGGCAAATTTTCCTACCTTTGTCAGACAAAACGCTGCAAAATCTAAACTCTACCTGATATGTACGATCATGACAACCGGGTGGTCATCACCCTCGATGCCGGCGGCACGAACTTCGTCTTCGGAGCCATGCAGGCCAACCACTTCATCGTCGAACCCATCACCATGCCCTCGCACGCCGACAATCTGGACCAGTGTCTGGCCACGATGGTCGACGGATTCCGGCAGATCATCGACCGGCTTGCGGAGAAACCCGTCGCCATCAGCTTCGCCTTCCCCGGCCCGGCCGACTACCCCAACGGCATCATCGGCGGTTATCTGCCCAACTTCCCGTCGTTCCGTGACGGCGTAGCGCTGGGTCCATTCCTCGAGGCGACGTTCGGCATCCCGGTCTTCATCAACAACGACGGCGACCTGTTCGCCTACGGTGAGGCCCTGGGCGGCGCCCTGCCCCAGATCAACGCCCGTCTCGAGGCCCTCAACAGCCCCAAACGCTACAAGAACCTGCTGGGATATACGTTCGGAACGGGTTTCGGCATCGGCATCGTCGTCGACAACCGCCTCAACCGCGGCGACAACTCCTGCGTCGAGACCTTCTGCCTGCGCCACAAGAAATACCCCGACATCATCGTCGAGGACGGTGTCTCGGTCCGCGCCATCAAACGCGTCTACGGCGAACTGAGCGGCAACCCCGACCACGGTTTCGAACCCAAGGAGATCTGCGAAATCGCCGACGGAACCCGCCCGGGCGACATGGAGGCGGCCCGCAAGGCCTTTGCTGAGTTCGGTGAGGTGGCCGGCGACGCCATGGCTACGGCCGTGACGCTGATCGACGGTCTGATCGTCATCGGCGGAGGTATCACCGCCGCCCGCAAGTGGATCATGCCCAGCCTGCTGCACGAACTGCGCTCGAAGATCCACCAGCTCAACGGCAACGAACTCAACCGCGTACAGATGAAGGTCTACGATCTGGACAACGAGGCCGAATTCCTCGAATTCGCCCGCGGCGACCAGCGTACACTCCAGGTCTACGGCACGGACCGCTACGTGGTTTACGATCCGCAGAAACGCATCGGCGTGATGATCTCCAAACTGGGCGCCAGCCAGGCCATCTCGGTCGGCGCCTACGCCTTCGCACTGAGTCAACTCGATGCACAAAACGCATAACGACATGTACAAGTTTCAACCGATTCTGAAATCCCTGATCTGGGGCGGCGAGAAGATCGCCCCCTACAAACAGATCGAAACCGAACAACACAACATCGGTGAGAGCTGGGAACTCTCGGGGGTCGAAGGCAACGAATCCGTCGTTGCGAACGGTCCCGAGGCCGGTACCAAACTCCCGGATCTGCTGGCCCGTCACGGCGCCGCACTGCTGGGCAAGGCCAACTACGAGCGTTTCGGCAACGAATTCCCGCTGCTGATCAAGTTCATCGACGCCCGGCAGGACCTCTCGATCCAGGTACACCCCAACGACCAACTGGCCTGGGAACGCCACCACTCGAAGGGCAAGACCGAAATGTGGTATGTCGTGGCCACCGATCCCGGAGCCCATCTGCGTTCGGGCTTCTCGAAGCAGGTGACCCCCGAGGAGTATGAGGCCAGCGTCGGGGACAACACCATCACGGACATCCTGGCCGACTACGCTATCCGTCCGGGCGATGTTTTCTTCCTGCCCGCCGGCCGTGTCCACGCCATCGGTGCCGGATCGTTCATCGCCGAGATCCAGCAGACCTCGAACATCACCTACCGCATCTACGACTACGGCCGTGTAGGTGCCGACGGCAAACCCCGCGAGCTGCACACCGAGCTGGCCAAGGAGGCCATCGACTACACCGTGCTGCCCGACTACCGCACGCACTATACGCCGGCCCGCGATACGCGCGTCGAATTGGTTTCGTGCCCCTACTTCACCACGTCGCTCTTCGATCTGACCCGCGAGCAGACGCTCGACCTCTCGACGCTGGATTCGTTCGTCGTCGTCATGTGTCTCGAGGGTCACGGCACGCTGACCGACGACCGCGGCGAAACGGTTCCGGTGCATCAAGGAGAGACTGTGCTGGTTCCGGCTTCGGCGCAGTTGCTGCGCTTTACGCCCGAGGGTTCGATGAAGCTGCTCACAAGCTGGATCGCCTGATGGAAGGTCCGGTATCCAAAAAGAAGAGAGGCGGAGTTCTTCACTCCGCCTCTTTTTTGTCGCAGCCGCACCGCCGACACAACCGACATAACCGACACAACCGGTTTCGCTACCCCACAGCGATCACAAAAAAGAGGCTGCCCGCGATGCGGGACAGCCTCTTTTCATATCGGACAACGTTCGACTATTCGAGCGTCGAGCCGTAATCGGCGTACTCAGCCGTTTTTACAAAAATGCCATTATCATAGTCCGTACTGCTAAACGGCGATGTCTCGATGGTGATTCTCTCTCCTCCCTGATAATTGATATAGCCGTTCGTACCGCTAAATACGCCATATCCCACATTGGGAGCAACAGGAGCAGAACCAATCACATCCTTCGTACTGCCGACCATGACACGGAATCCAGCCGTATTGGATCCACGGGTTATTCCAGGATCCGAATAATAGAGATTGTAGGTCAGGCTGGTGAGCCCGGCACAACCGTTTACAACCAATACGGAGGCTTGTCCGCCATTGGGCAGGAGATTGATCACCGTATTGTGGTCAAATTTGAATATCAGATTCGCAAACACATTACCATTGCCATTGAACAACGTACTCGACTTCAGTTGCGGAGCCATGTAAATCAGGTTATTCTCGAAAATCACGCTCTTGAAATCGGACAGGCCCGTCAAATTCGTATTATTGGCCGTAATAAAGTTCGTGTTTGCCGTTCCCGTGTAATGGATCTTGCAATTCCGGAAGATGATATTTCCGATGTGGGCAGATCCGGCAGAGGCATTGCTACCCGTCGTGATCAAATAGGCCGAAGTACCGTAATCAATCTCGCAATCCTCAAAAATCAAATTCAGCACACCGCTGTTTGCCGCCATCTGGAAATAATTCTTCATGTCGATTTTCAGATTCTTGAACGCAACCGTAGCGGAAGGATTGTTCAGATTCACATTACCGTTGGTCGTCAGCGTGATCTTGCTGTCGGCATAACGGCCGATAAAGATCTGGTCGGAGGTAATTGCGCCCTGAATGGTATAAGTCTGCGCATTGTCCCCGTTCTCCAGGAAATAGACTGCGGCCGAAGCGAAATCGTCAGCAACAAAATCCTTGGATGCGGACACCAGTTGTACATTCTGGCTGGTGGAATTGTACGATGTGCCGTTGATCATGACTCCCGACAGATAGTAGTCGTTCGGATCGGCCGGAATCGCCGTTGTCGTACCCTCTGCCGTCGAGACTTCGCTCGTCAGATCGCCCGTATAGGCTACGGCAAAGATTTTATAGGTCGTTTCAGCCTCCAGTCCTTCAACCGTCACGCTCGAACCCGCAACCGTCGTCCCGTCGGCGAAGATCTTCGCGGCATCGGGGAGTTCCTCGACATCCGACTTCTGGCAGATGTATTTCCAGCCGTCGGCATTGGCTGAAAGCTGTGCTTCGAAGGTCAGCGTCGACTCGGTCGGAAGAGTCGTTGCGGAGAGGGCGACCGAAATGGTCGGGGCCTCCACCTCCTGACCCGTACTCTCGACCTGAATCTTCGAAATGCAGGAATATTTGCCCGTCGTGGCGAGAATGGCCACATCCTGCGACGAGTTGGCTGTGGCCCGCGTACCGAGCGTCGACGCTCCGGGAACCGGAGCCGTCACCACCAGTTCGGCCTGCTCGCTGGCCGGCTCGGTCAGATGCGCCGTCCAACCCTCGGGGCAGGTCACCACCGTCGTCTCCACACCGCGGATCTCCACCACAAAACGCTTCGTCTCACCAGCGCCGAACGTCTGCACGCCCTCCGTCGTGGTGACGATCCGGCAGAAGAAATCCTCGACAATCGGGATCTGCAGCTCCTCGCCGCCGAGCAGTTTGATATAAAGAACGTTACCCTCGGTACGCACGCTGTCGAAGAACTTGTCGGTCACCGTGCCGCCAACAGCGCTGACATCCTCGCCGGCCGTATTCTTGACATTCGTCCACCCGGACTCCTCGCCCGTCGTGTTGATCTGCCAGACGCCCGTCGCCTCGTCGACGCGGAACTGCGGCGTCACGCCGTCTTCAGCCACCGCATTCACATTGAGCGGAATGAAGTCCTTGCCCCCGTTGACCGAATACTGCCAGTTGCCCTGGGCATCGATCGATACCACCGGAATCACCGCCTCGGCCTCACTGCCCTGCGTCAGCGTGAGTGTCGTTCCGTTAGTCAGCTTCAGGGTGTAGGTGCCGTCAGTTTCACTCACCTCGGAGATCGTCGCACCTTCGTTGTAGAGTGCTTTCATCGCCTCGACGTTGTTGTTCAAGGCGTCGACCTGCGTCTCCAGGGCCTGAACCCGACTCTTCAGGTCGTCGATCGCATCCCACAGGTCGTCGTTGTTGTCGCACGACTGAAAGACCGCAGCCGCTGCAACGAATAACAAAATCAGATACTTTTTCATAATTTATCGTGTATTGTTTTTTATTTCAGGGAGTTCAACCAGCCGGGAACATACCCCAGACGCTTGCGCAACTGCGCCTCATAGAGCGACTGCGGCTCGACGGCCTGTCCGTTGCTCTCGAGGTATTCGAGCTGTCGGTTGCCTTGCTCGTCCTCCTCGGAGAAGTTGACCTGCGCACCATGGAAGCCCACAATGATCGGAGGCAGCGTCTTCCACCACGGATCGTTCGTCAGCCACCAGCGGAAGACTCCGCTGAAATCATGCTTGGTGTTCGTGGCATTGAGGTTCCAGATCGTCAGATCGCGCAGGTGGTTGGGGACGTTCTTGTTGTCGCCGCCGAAGCGCCACTGCACGAAGCCGCCCGTACAACGGTCCACCAGCGTGGCCCGCGGCTGTTTGGAGTGCGATTCGAACAGGGCGTCGCTGCCCCACGTATTGTTCCAGAGCACGGTGCCCAGCGCCGGGTTCGAGACACCCGAGGCGTGATACTGGCCGGCATTCTGCAGGAAGGTGCTGCCCGGAGCTCCGCTCGAGGTGACACATTCGTAGCCGCTCGTCTGGTCGATGATCTTGCCGATAAAGACGCGCGACGAGCCCTGCGAACGAACGGCCGAGTGGCCGCGGTTGCCCGTAATCCGGATATCGTAGGCCGAACAGTTGGCGCTCGAGACGATCGACAGCGCCTCGCTGACATCCTGAAAATCGACCCGACGCACCCACGAATTGGTCAAACGCATCATGTTGAGCGGTTTGTAGGCACCGTCGTCGCGCCAGTCGGCATGATGGCCGAACTGCTCTTTGGCATGGCCCACGAACGTGAGATCCTCGACACCTATGTTCTCGTAGTGGTTATACTTGTTCAGTGTCCAGTTCCATTTCGACTCGACGGCATACAGCAGCGGTTCGTAAAAGGTCACCGTATTGCCGCGGACCGACCTGACCTGGTGATAGTCCTCGATATGGATGGTCTTGATATCCTCCATATCTCCCTCCACTGCATAGGGCGCCAGCTCCTGGGCCACAAGTTCGGGCGAAGAGTCCTCGAGTTTGAGCAGTACCCAGTCGCCGGTCTTCACCCCGGTGGTTCCGCTCACCTCGACGGAGAAGGAGCCCGCCGGAGCATCCGCCGTCACCTCCGAAATCTGCGACGTACCCGAATTGTGCTTGATGTTGAGCATCATGGGTGACGACCAATTGTTGGCCGGATTGCTCGGCCAGTTCTCGGCATCCATGATCAGCCGCGTCTTGTCGCGCCCGGCCCCCTTGAGGACGAAATTGCCCCCACGGATGATGATATCCGAACTCGTGTACTGATCCGCGCCGATCGGCGTATTGTCCTCCTCGTTGTGGAGCACATAGTCACCCTCGGGGAAGTAGATGATCGCATTGGCCGACGCATTGGCCTGGTTCTTACCCTGGTCATTCTGACCGGTGAGTTTCAGCGAGGACAACAGTGCGACAAAGGCCTGACGCGAGGAGGTCCGCCCTGTCGGATCCAGTCCGTAGTCAAGCACGTTGTAGACCTTGTAGCCCAGCCCCCAGACATCGGGAGGAGCCACTTCGCCGTGTTTATAACCGGCATACGAGAAATCGAGCAGTACGTTCTTCGCAGTTCCGGCCTCAAAATTTCGCCACGCCTCGCAGGCGTTGGCATAGAGTTCGTCGGTTAGAAGCTTCAGTTTCAGCGTCGCAATCTTCAGATACCCCTCCTTCGACGTGGCAACCACCGAGAGGGTGAGCGGTTCGCCGGAGGCCGAAGCCGTGAGCGGTGCCGTGACCGTCAGCGTCGTCTCCTCCAGCGTGGCCTTCCACCCCGCAGGGACCTGAAGCATCGCCTCGGCGACGTTCGTCTGCTCGACCTCGAACTGGCGCGTCTCGCCAAGGTAGAAGTTCTCCTCCTCGTTGTTCGTGACGATCGTCAGACCGAAGTTGTCGTAGACGGCAAACGTCCGCGTCTCGCCCGAGACGAGTTCGACGGTCAGAAGGCCCGAGGCCTCGTCGTAGTCGACCTTCTTGAAGACCGAGCTGTAACCGATCGTGACATTTTCTCCGACGGCATTAACGGCCTCACCGTTCTGCCGCAGCGGTTCATAGGTCACGCCGTCGAGACTTACCTCCCACGTGCCGTCAGCCGAAACGCGCAGTTGCGGCGTACGGCCCACGGCCTCAGTCTGGTGTTCGCCGTCGACCACGGGCCGTGCCGAAACCGGATTGCCGTCGACCTCGATCCGCGAGGGAGTCGAACCTTCGCCCACCGAGACGGTCCAGTAACCCTCGTCGTCGATCCCCAGCACGGGGACCACCGCATCGAGCTTCTCGCCCTCGATGACCGGATAGCTCGAACCGTCGCTCATCTGGATCACATAGCCCTTGTCGTTCGCCTGGACGCCGACCAGAACCTTCGTTCCGGTCACCAGCTGGTGGTAGGCCTCGATGCTCGCATTCACATCGCCGACCTTCGTCTCCAGAGCCGCCACACGGTCCCGCAGCGAGTCGATCTCCTCGCGGATCCCGTCGTCCTTCTGACACGACTGCAGCGCAAAGGCCGAAAGCGCCGCAATCCATAAAAAAAGTTTATTCATAGACATCTTCAATTTAGTTTTCCTTATCATAAGGGATCCACTCCGCCAACACGCGCTTCCGATACCAGACGTCGTTGTTCTCGCGAAGCAGCACGGCCAGTTCGCCGCACAGCGAGGCGAAGAGCTCGGGGCACGCCTTGGGATCGAGCGGCTGCATCTGGTAGGGATCCTGCACGTCGTCGTACAACAGCACCCGCTTCAACGTTCCGCGGCGATCGATCGCCAGCTCCATCGTATGGGTGGCGGTCTTCAGCCCCCGGGCCTCGGGGAAGAAGCCGCGGACCATCCCCGCGGAATCGCGCTCGCCGTCGAGGTTGCGCAGATAGAGCGCCGCACGCGGACGTTCGGGCTGCACGGCATCCTGACGCAGCAGGGCCGAAAAGTCGCGCCCCTCGACACTCGCCGGGATGCGGTCGGCAAGGCCCGCCAGTCCGAGCAGCGTCGGCATGATATCGGGCGTCGAGAGCAGCAGATCATCCACCCGGTGGGGAACATGCCCCGGATAGCGCACCAGGAAGGGGATGTTCAGCGACTCGCGCCAGATTGAATTCTTCGGATCGTTGGTCGAGTGGCTGGTCATCGTCTCGCCGTGGTCCGAGGCGAAGACGACGATCGTATGGTCGGTCAGACCGGCATCGTCCAAAGCCCGAAGCAACCGTCCGAATTCGCGGTCGATGCCGCTCACGTTGGCAAAATAGTAGCGGGCCGCGGCAGCCTTGGCCATCGTCGTATCGGCATTCGGCCGCACAAGCAGCTCGGTGAGCGATTTGTCCTTGTAGAGTTCATAGCCCTCCAGGTCGCAGTCGTCGGTCGAGGCGTAGGGCGAATGGGGCGGATTGATCCCCAGCATCAGAAAGAAGGGCTTTCGGGAATCACGCCGGGAATCCCGGTTTTCAATGTACTCGATCGCCTTCGTCACCTCATGTTGCGGCGACCACTCGTCGACATCGTGCCGGCGTCCCTCCGTATCCCAGTAGTGGGGATGCTTGTGGACGTCGTAGGTGCCGTACGAATACCAGTAGTTGAAACCGTGGCGCCGCTCGGGAGGCGTATAGGCATCCCACTCCGGCACGGCGTCGCTCACATAGGTCCCCGGACGCTGGGGGTTGTTGCGCGTCGGAAAGTCGACGTGCAGCTTGCCGATGTAGGCGCAGTCGTAGCCCGCCGCCGAGAAGACATCGCCGATACACTCGGCATCCTCGCGCAGCGAACTCTCCGGCCGCTCCGACATGCAGTTCAGCACCACGCCGCTCCGCTCGGGATACATCCCCGAAAGGAGCATGCCGCGGTGTGGGCTGCTCAGCGGGCAGTTGCTCACCGCCTCGCTCAGCACCGTGGCCTCGCGCGCAAAACGGTCGAGGTTGGGCGTCGAGACCGGATCGCCGCACCAGTTCACCTGCGCGGCAAATTCCGGATCGGACCAGAACCCCAGCGAGGAGTTGCGGTACTGATCCGGGAAAACATAGATCACGTTGGGGCGCTCGGCCTCCGGCGTCCCCGTACAGGCCGTCAGGGCTAGCCCCGCAAACGGAAGTATTCTTCGGACTTGCATCATTTTTCAACTAATTCATGGATTTGAGCGTCACCTCACGCGTCGCCCCCTCGCGGCACGCAAAGGTCACCACCGTACGATCGCCGTCGATCTCTGCCCGGCACCCTTTGTCCGCCTCCTTCAGCACCCAACGCCCCCGGAGCGTCACCTCCAGAAGGGATTCGCCCGAGGGGTTGTCGATCCACTCGCGCGAATAGATGCTCCGCTCGACGCGCTTGCCGTCGGCATCGAACACCTCGTCGCTCGGCCCCTCGTAGAAGCGCAGGTCGGGATCAGCCACGCTGACCGTCAGCGACTCCTCCCCGCCGCCGATCATCACCAGCGACGGCATCGAAACACGTTCCAACAACCCTTCGCCGACCTCGCCGCCCCGGAAGAGCGCATAGCCGACGATATCCGTCGGCCGGTCGTGCACGATATGGGCCGTCGAATCGCACCGCAGCACCTCGTAGGGAAGTTCCCCGGCATAACGGACCGCCTCGTCATCCGACGCATGGACCACCATCAGGTATTCGTATCCACAGCCGTCGACCGCACCGCGTCCGTGGTCGATCCACGCCGTGGCGAAGTCGTTCTCGGTCGGGGCGTCGGTCTCCTCGTGCAGCGAATGCTGGTGGCGCTTCCCGACGCAGACCCACCCCTGCGGAACGATATAGAGGTTGCGCAGATTGTCGCGCAGAACGGCCCCCTCGGAGAGGGTTGTCTCGTAAGGGAAGTCCGTGATCCGTTCGCCGTTGACCTCGATCGCCCCGGCCGGATCCGCCAGCCAGTTCTGGAACAGCGTCGTGTGGACGCCTCCGTCGGCGCGGTTCCCGATGTCGGACCCCAGGCAGACGATGCGGTTGTCGAAGAGGAAGAACGACTTGAGGGCCCGCAGCGAACCGTTGTACTTGTCGTGGTCGTGGAGTTTCATGGCAAAGAGGCCGTCGCGTCCCCCGTGGCTCACGCCGCCGACAAACGCCTCGTCCGACAGGAGCATCTCCTCGTAGCCCGAGAAGGTGTCGACGTTGCGGATATCGGCCTTCATCTGCTCCATCGGAATCTCGAGGGCCGTCGTTCCGGGGATGTGGCACCAGTCCCACCCCTCCTGGCGGAAGCCGCTGCCGAAGGCACTCACCGGATCGCCGTCGCCCAACAGCTGCAGGCTTCCGTACGTCAGGTAACGCCCGTAGTGGTTGGCCCCCTGGTAGATCTCCGCCGCCCACAGGTAACGGCTGTGGCCGGCCACCGTGACGAGCCAGTCACCACGCCGGTGCGACAGCGATACATTGTAGCCGTAGACGCGCGTCCCTTCGGGCGACGGTTCGGCCGTAAAGCCCTGCTCCACGAAAAGACGGGCGTAGGAGTCCGCCGCCGGATTCAGACGCAGATAGGCCGCCGCCAGGTCCGAGTCGATCGGCTCCCGGCCGTCGGGCGAACCGGCCACGGCCAGCCGCGCGTAGTGCCACGGAACCAGCGCCCCCTTCCCGTCGGGATGACGTCCCGACAGGGCCAGCGGGAACGACCGCAGGTTACAGTAGAATCGCATCTCCAGCAGCGCCCGTTTCAGAATCTCGTGGCTCTCCCGACTCACGGCAAAGCGCGTCTTCGACAACAGCCACACGGCATTGACCGCCCCGCCGCTGAAACCGTCGACGGCATAGGCCGGATAGTGGTGGCGGTGGTGGAAGACCGTGCCGTCGCTCTTGAAGCAGGGGCTCGTCCCCTCGGTAATCTTGTAGCCGTTGTCGACCCAGCGCGAGAAGGCCTCCAGATAGGCCGCCTTCCGCGGCGTGTCGGGCAGCATCACGATGCTCGCCAGACGGCCGATCAGCGACGTATTGAAGGCGTCGATATCCATGCCCGGCGTTGCGGGAGGGAGTTTCACCTCTCCGACCCCCGAGAACCACTCCATGGCCTGCTGCACGTCATCCGCCAGCCCGGCGCGGCGCAGTACGTCACGCATGAGGACCGGCGCCGTATAGAAGTTGCGCATGCTGTAGCCCAGGTGGTGGAGCGTGCCCTGGGCACTCCCCGCCGCAAAGCCCTGATCCAGCAGATGGCGCGTCAACAGCAGATACATCCGCTCCAGTTCGGCCCGTTCGGCCGGATCGGCGGATGTTTCATGCGCCACGGCAATCTGCAGCAGAAAGTCGTTGTAGCCGCGCAGCAACTGATCGTTCGCCGCGTAGAGTTTCGCCACGTCCGGGTGGCCCAGATTGATATAGGTCTCGGCATAACGCACGAACCAGATCGGTTTGCCGCACAGCGTACCGTCCGCATTCTCGCGGATACCGTATTGTTCGAAGTGCCGGCGCAGGGTCTCCAGCGGCAGAGGTTTCTTTCCCTCGAGAAGCAGTTCGCGCAGACGCTCCCCGACCGTCGCCATGTCGCGGACGGTCGCCTCGTCGATGGACGCCGGAGCCTCCGGCATCGGATGGCGCCACGAATCCAGCAGCACGAGCCAGTGGCTCGTAGTCCCGGCATTGATGAACGGCGCCTGGAAGTCGGCCGTATGGTGCCGTACGTCCTGGAACGAGGAGAGGATCCAGTGGTCGAGGAAGAGTTTGCCCCGCCGGGCCCCCTCGACCGTCACGACCAGTTGATCCATTCCCTCTTCGGGCCGGCCCTGCATGTCGCGGTCGAAAGCTACCCAGGCCCCGCGCCAGCCCGTAAATCCCAGTCCGTAGTCGAACCATGCGCAGGTACGTCCCTGCTTGCGGAACTCGAAGCGCAGACTCCCCTCGACAGCCTCCGGGGCGTAGACCCAGAAGACGAAGGTCGAGACGGAGGTTTCGCGCGGATTGGGATTCTCGGACAGATAACCGATCGGTGCGTCGATGCGCAGCTGCGCACCGCGCTGCGACCACTGCCAGCAGGCCGAATGGCTGCCCAGCTTGTAGTGCTCCGCGGAGAGGGAGAGCGTCGAACCGCGTCCGGCCACCAGCGGCGCCGCAGACTCCTCGAACGAGAGAATCCGCGCATCAGCCACCTCCCCGGCCGATTGGGCCGAGAGGGTCAGCGACCAGACAGCGGCCGCGGCAAGAAGAATCACCCTGCGCATGCGCCCACCTCCTTTCGCATCAGAACAGCGGTTCGCCCGCCTCGACGTGCCCCTTGCGGATCAGCGCCTCGAGGAAGTAGTAGTCGGCGTAGTTCAGCGGCACGTCAACGTTGCTGCCGTGCGGAATGCTGCCCACCGAGTGCATCAGCAGGAAGCCGCCGTTCTCTCCCACCGGAGCCCGGTAGGCCGGCGACGAGAGCGACTCGATCATCCGGTCGGCCTTCTCCTTGTAGAGGGTGTTGTTCGTATAGGTGTACATCTCGTAGAAGGCCGAAGCCAGAATGGCGGCCGTCGAGGCATCGCGCGGCTCGTTCGGGATGTTCGGCGCGTCGTAGTCCCAGTAGGGAACCAGATCCTCGGGCATGTTCTTGTCGTTGAGCACGAACGAGGCCACCTTCTCCGCGTGGTCCAGATAGCGCTTGTCGCCCGTATAGCGGTAGCAGGTCGTATAACCGTAGACGGCCCACGCCTGTCCGCGCGCCCAGGCCGACTCATCGGCATAGCCCTGCGCCGTGCAGCGTCCCCGGACGTGACCGTCCGTCAGATCGTAGTCCACCACGTGGTAGCAGCTGTAGTCGTCGCGGAAGTGCTCTTTCATCGTGCGGTCGGCATGGCTCACCGCTATATTATAAAAGGTACTGTCACCCGAGAACTCCGTGGCCTTGAACATCAGCTCGAGGTTCATCATGTTGTCGATGATCACCGGGCACTGCCAGCCCCGCTCACCCTGCCAGCCGCGGTCGGCATCCCACGACTGGATGACGCCCGGCACCTCGCGGAAACGCGTCGCCAGCGACCGGGCCGTCTGCACGATCACCTCCTTGTATCCGGGGATATTCTTCAGCCGAAGGCCGTTTCCATAGCTGTCGTAGATCATGAAGCCCACGTCGTGGTGCCACTGCAGATACTGGATCGAGTCAAGGATCTCGGTATGCTTGCGTGCCCGGTCGGCCCACGCCTCGTCGCCCGTGAGTTCGTACATGTACCAGAGCGAACCGGCAAAGAAGCCGCTCACCCAGTCGTCCGTCGGCACATAGTCGATGCGTCCGTTCTTGTAGGTCGAGGGTATGCGGATCACGCCACCCGTTTCGCTCGAATCGGCCAGCATGGCGAGCTGTTGTTTGGCTACGGCCACGTTGTCGTCGATGATCGAGGTTGTCTTCGGGGCCTGCGTACAGGCGATGACTCCTCCGGCAAGCAGCGCGGCTGTCGCGCATCTTGAAATAACAGTCATAAATTCGAATTTACCGATTATAAAAATTACACATTTGTATGGAAGACAGATTTATCAACCCCTCCATTCCATTATTTTTTCACTAACCCAACCGCACTTTGTGCACAAAGATAAAATAATTTCCAGACTTACCCCTATTTTTTAACATTTTTTTCCAATACTACGTAAATTTTTGTCATTTTCTCTGCCTCAAATTTGGGCAGAACGGATTCTTTCGTTATTTTTGAACAAATTGAATCGCATGAAAAAGACCTTATTATACGGATTATCAGCCGTTTTGACGCTTACAACCATCCTCGGGAGCCTCCCCGTCCACGCCGCCATTGATGCAAAAATCAATTTCGAAACGGGAATCCCCAAGGCCTTCGTCGCCGGAGACAACAGCACCCTCACCCCCAGCACGAAGCACTTCAAGGACGGACAGCAGTCGATGCTCTGGAGCTGGACAGCCCCCTCGACGCTCCAATACAACGATTTCGGACAGCTCATGCGCTCGTTCCGCGTCAAGAAAGCCGGCATCATGCTCTGGATCTACAACCCCCGGGCCGTCGATGCCGATCTGCACTTCGCCTTCGAAACCCCGACGGGCGAAACCCCCTATTACTTTGATTTTCACCTCGATTTCACCGGATGGCGCGCCTGCTGGATCAAGTACGGCGACATGCCCGGCGACCACTCCTCGCAGCAGATCTCGCGCATGGTGATCTCCACCCCCGAGGGCGTCACGAGCGGCGAACTCTTCCTCGACCGCCTGACCTTCGCCGAAACCAAACTCCACGACCAGATCACCCCCGACCAGCAGATCCCCGACAACAACTGCAACCTCAAGCGTTCGCTCTGGCACTGGGCCCGCCTCTGGGAATGGGAGCAGTACACGTACGACGAGCCGCTGCACGAACTCACCCCCGAAGAAAAGCAGGAGCTCGATCTGGTCAAGTCGCGCATCACCTCGATCGTCGAGGCCAACATGTCGAGCGCCAACTACATCAACGGCACGATCATCCCGCGTGCGCTGAAGACCTTCGCGGCCGCCGGGATCCACCGCACGGACGACGGCGGGATCATCGGCGCCCCGCTGCTCTCGAACGACGAGTGCAACCGCACGAAGGGCGAACTGCGTCTGGACGACATCGAGAACATGCTCAACGCCTTCGCCCTGAACAGCTACATCAACAACGATCCGAAATACGAGGACGACTTCTTCCTGGTCATGGACTACGCCATCGACCAGGGCTTCGCCTTCGGCCACGGCAACGGCACGAACCACCACTACGGCTACAACGTGCGCAAGATCTACGACGCCATGTGGCTCATGCGCGACCGCATCGCCCAGCGCGGCAAAACCGACGAGTATATCCGCGTGCTGGCCTATTGGAGCGGACTCTCCGAGACGCGCAAACCCTACGTCTACGGCCGCGACGAGCTGCTCGACTCGTGGCATACGCTGCTCATGCCCAAGCTCATCAGCGCCCTAATGCTCCCCACCGAAGCCGAACAGCTGCGCGCCATGAAGGGGCTCTCGCGCTGGCTGTCCGGGAGTCTGGACTTCACCCCGGGCACCATCGGCGGCATCAAGGTCGACGGCACCACCTTCCACCACGGCGGCCTCTACCCCGCCTACTCGACCGGCGCCTTCGCCGCCATCGGGTACTACTGCAAGGCGGTCCGCGGCACCGAATTCAACCTCACGGAACAGGGCCGCAAGTGCTTCAAGCTGGCGCTGATGACCATGGCCAACTACACCAACCTGCGCGACTGGGGTATCGGTATCGCCGGCCGTCACCCGCTGAACAAGAACGGCCGCATCCCCGATGCCGATGTCAACGCCTTCGGCTATCTGGCCGCCCTGGGCGACCTGACCGGCAGCGGCAAGGCCGTCGATCCGGAACTGGCCGGCGCCTACCTGCGTCTGAAAGGCACCGACAAGGAGCTCAACAGCCTCTTCAAAAAGGAGGGGATCGAGACCGGGCCCACCCCTTCGGGCTTCTTCGTCTACAACTACGGCGCCCTGGGCATCCACCGCCGCGCCGACTGGATGGTCACCCTCAAGGCCTTCAACACGGATGTCTGGGGCTCGGAGATCTACACCCGCGACAACCGCTACGGCCGCTACCAGAGCTACGGCACGGCGCCGATCATCGGCTCGGGCAACCCCGTGACGGCCTTCGACAGCGGATTCAAACAGGAGGGCTGGGACTGGAACCGCGTGCCCGGCGCCACCACCATCCACCTGCCGTGGGCCGAACTGAACAGCCCGCTCCCCGGCACGCTCATGGAGCGCAACCCCAACCGGTTCTCGGGCGCCTCGTCGCTCGAGGGGCAAAACGGTATTCTGGTACTGCATCTCACGGAGGGCAACCGCAAGAACTTCACCCCCGGCGCCACGGCCTACAAGACGGTCTTCTGCTTCGACAACCGGATGGTCTTCCTCGGCAGCGGCATCGACAACAACAATACGTCGTACCCCACCGAAACCACCCTCTTCCAGCTCAACATGGAGGATCGCGGCGAAGCGCTGGAGGTCGACGGCCAGATCTACGACACCTTCCCGCTCCAACTCTCGAAGAGCGGTGAACGCGTGGTGATCTCCGACACGAAGGGCAACTTCTACGTGGTGAAGGACGTCGCCGTGCTGAACATCGCCAAGCAGGAGCAGTCCTCGCCCAACGACAAGACACACGCCATGCAGACCGGCGACTTCGCCTCGGCATGGATCGACCACGGCCGCGCCCCGAAACAGGCCGGATACGAATACGTCGTCTACATCCAGCCCTCGAACAAGGAGATCAACCGCCTGCTCAAGAAGGACGAATACGAGGTGCTGCGAAAGGACAATGCGGCCCACGTGGTGAAGGACCTGCAGACGGGAATCACCGGATATGTCTGCTTCGAGGAGTACCGGGGCGACGGTCTGCTCCGCGAGGTGACCGACCAGACGATCGTCATGGAGCGCACGACGCCCGAAGGCGAGGTCGTCATGAGCGTCTGCACACCCGATCTGGGAATCACCGAAAAGAGCTACACCACGCGTCAGGAGAGCCAGCCCATCGAAAAGCAGCTGCTGCTGAGCGGGACCTGGGAACTCACGGTTCCGGCCGCCGGCGTCGAATTGACCCCCGAGGCCGACGCCACCCGGCTCAAGGTCACCTGCCGGCACGGGCAGCCCGTGGAGTTCCACCTGAAGAAGAAATAACCCCATTTACCCCACAACCTACCAGAATCATTTATGAAAAAAGCACTCAAACGAACGGCCGCAGCGTGTCTGCTGACCCTGTCGGTCCTGCTGAGCGGTGAGGCTTTCGCACAGAACAACGTGGTCGGACGAGTGGTCGACTCGAACAACGTCCCGTTGATCGGTGTCAACGTCGTGGTCAAAGGGACCACCACCGGCACCACCACCGGCGTCGACGGAAACTACGCGATCAAGGTCGCCGAAAACCAGACGCTGGTCTTCTCCTACCTCGGATATACGACCGTCGAGGAGATGGTCGGCAAACGAACGGCCATCAACGTCAAGATGACGGAAGAGGCCACACAGCTGGGGGCCGTCGAGATCGTCAACATCGGTTACGGCACCACCACGCGCCGTGACCTGACGGGTTCGGTGGCCAAGGCCGACCTGGGTACCATGATGAAGGCCAACGTCACGAGCTTCGACCAGGCCCTGGGCGGACGCATCGCCGGCGTGGTCGTCACCACGGGCGACGGTTCGCTGGGCGCCGAGGCCAACATCACCATCCGCGGAAACAACTCCCTCACGCAGAGCAACGCCCCGCTCTACATCATCGACGGATTCCCCTCCGAAGGGTCGTTCGCCACGTCGATCAACCCCGCCGACATCGAGTCGATCGACGTGCTGAAGGATGCCTCCGCAACGGCCATCTACGGTGCGCGCGGCGCCAACGGCGTCATCGTCATCAACACCAAACGCGGCAAGGAGGGCAAACCCACCGTCAACTTCAGCGCCTCGTTCTCGATGAGCCACATCGCCAACAAGATCGACCTGATGGACGGCTACGAGTTCGTCCGCCTGCAGGACGAGCTGGTCAGCCCCACCTCGATGGAGAGCTCCTACTACAGCTACAGCGAGGAGCTGGGCCGCAACCTCACCCTCGACGACTACCGCAACATCCCCGGCATCGACTGGCAGGACGAACTCTACCGCACGGCCTTCCAGCAGAACTACAACGTCTCGCTCTCGGGCGGAACCAAGGAGGGTCTGCGCTACAATGTCGGATTCTCGGCCCTGGACCAGGACGGTATCATCATCCGCTCGAACTTCCAGCGCTATCAGGGCAAGGCCAACTTCACGCTCCCGATCACCAAGAAACTCTCGCTGAACGCCAACGTCAACTACTCGCGCACGGCCACCAACGGCGTGAACCCCACCACGGCCGAAACCACCTCCTCGTCGTCGGGCTGGCTGATGTATTCGGTCTGGGGCTACCGTCCCGTAGGCAAGCCCGGGCAGGATCTGCTCAACACGATCATCGACGAGTCGGTCGACGGGTCGAACGACTACCGCTTCAACCCGGTCAAGACCGCTCAGAACGAGTACCGCAAGACGCTGGTCGACTACCTCAACTCGAATATCGCCCTGACGTGGGAGATCACCCCCGAGCTGACCTTCAAGACCACGGGCGGCTATGTGCTCAACAAGCGCCGCCGCGAAGAGTTCAACGGCACGGAGACCTACACGGGATACCCCGGCTCGCCGAGCGGAAAGGGGGTCAACGGAGCCATCTACTGGACCGACCAGTCGAGCTGGACCAACGAAAACACGCTCAACTACAAGCGCCGCTTCGGCCGCAACCACAACGTCGACATGATGGTCGGACTCTCGCTGCAGGGCCAGAACAATACCTACGAGGGAATCTCCTCGACGCAGATCACCTCCGAGGAGCTCGGCATCGCCGGCATCTACACCGGAAGCTATCAGAGCGTACCGAGCAACTACTACGACTGGCGGATGATGTCGATGTTCCTGCGCGCGAACTACAACTTCCGCTACAAGTACTATCTGACCTTCTCGTTCCGCGCCGACGGATCGTCGAAATTCCCCGCCGGCAACCGCTGGGGCTACTTCCCCTCGGTGGGTGCCTCGTGGAACTTCAACCGCGAGAACCTCTTCAAGAAATCCGACTGGCTCACGAACGGAAAACTCCGCTTCTCGTGGGGTCTGACGGGTAACAACCGCACCCAGACCCCCTACGACTTCTATTCGCAGATCACCGTCACGCCGGGTTCGGGCGATTCGTTCGACTACGTCTTCGACGGCAAGCGCGTCCCGGGCTACTACTTCTCGAACATGGCCAACGACCGCCTCAAGTGGGAGACCACCGAGCAGTGGAACGTCGGCATCGACCTGGGATTCTTCGACAACCGCCTCAAGGTGACGGCCGACTGGTATGACAAGGTGACGCGCGACCTGCTGCTCTACGCCCTGCTGCCCGCCACGAGCGGCTACGAACAGGGCATGCTCAACATCGGCAAGATCCGCAACCGCGGATTCGAGTTCACACTCGAGACGGTCAACATCAAGACGCGTCAGTTCCAGTGGTCGACCTCGTTCAACATCGCCTTCAACCGCAACCGCATCCTGGCGCTGGTCGACAACCAGAACACGCTGCAGACCTCCGTCACCTGGGAGACCCACTTCAACTCGCAGTTCCCCTACATCTCGCAGGTGAACAAACCCACGGGCATGATGTACGGCTTCATCTACGACGGAACCTACAAGCCCGAAGATTTCGACGCCGCCGGCAATCTGAAGAGCGGTATCCCCGCCTACAAGGGCAACAAGATGCAGCCCGGCGACATGAAATACCGCGACATGAACGGCGACGGAAAGATCGACGACTACGACCGTACGATCATCGGCTGCGGCCAGCCCCTCCATACGGGCGGCTTCAGCAACAACTTCACCTGGAAGAACTTCGACCTGAACATCTTCTTCTCGTGGAGCTACGGCAACGACATTCTCAACGCCAACCGGCTGATCTTCGAGTCGGGCTGGAAATCCCAGACCAACCAGCTGGCCTCGTATGCCAACCGCTGGACCCCGTCGAACCCGACCTCCGACACTCCGCGCGCAGCCGCCACGGGCAGCGAGGAGTATTCGTCGCGCGTGATCGAGGACGGTTCGTTCCTGCGGCTGAAAAACGTCTCGCTCGGATACTCCATCCCGAGCCGCCAGTTGCGCAAGGCCGGCATCAGCTCGCTGCGCCTCTACGTCTCGGCCGACAACATCTGGACCTGGACCAACTACAGCGGTCCCGACCCCGAGGTCTCGACCCGCAACTCGGTGCTTACGCCCGGGTTCGACTGGTCGGCCTATCCCCGTGCCTACGGGTTCACGGCCGGTGTAAACATCACGTTCTAACGTCCAAAAGCACCATCTCGTCATGAAAATGAAAAACATATACCGATTGGGGACCCTGGCGCTCTTCGGCACGGCTCTCTCGGCCTGCTCGTTCCTCGACACCGACCCGCAGATCATCCCCGCAGAGAACTATTACACCTCCGAGACCAAACTCCAGTACGGTCTGGCGGGTGTCTACGGCCCGCTGAGCAGCGAGGAGCTCTACGGAAACTACTATTCGCTGCAGATCAGCAACGCCGACGACCTCTGCTACTTCAACAACTACAACAACATCGACACCCGCCCCGACCGCTACAACCATACGGCCGGAACAGCCGTCATCTACGACGCCTGGCTCAAACTCTATCAGGGCATCAAGAATGCCAACGAGTACATCAAGGGCGTCGAGGCCTCGCAAATCGACCCCGAGGATCTCTCGACACCGAAAAGCCGATACGTGGCCGAAGCCCGGTTCCTGCGGGCCTATTACCACTTCCTGCTGGCCCAGGCCTGGGGCGACGTGCCCCTACGCGCGGAGGCGGCCACCTCGCCCAACCCCAATGACGTGCAGCTGGCCGCAACGCCCCAGGAGCAGGTGCTCAAATGGTGCGTGGACGAGATCGAGGCCGTCGTCGGCGATCTCGATCCGGAGGTCGACCAAACCCCCTCGCGCGTCAGCCAGACCGTGGCCGAGGGCATTCTGGCCCGCATCTACCTCTTCATGGCCGGCGAATCCGTAGCCGAGGTGGAGGGACTCTCCAAAACGGAGATGTACAAGAAGGCCGCCGACTGGGCCTACAAGGTGATCGAATCGGGCAAGCATCACCTCAACCCGAGCTACGAGGAGGTCTTCATCAACATGATCCGGGACCAGTATGACACGCAGTATCACGAGTCGATGTGGGAGGCCGAGTTCCTCGGTGACCGCACCAGTGCGGACAAGTGGACCAACGGCCGCATCGGCGACCTGATCGGTCTGAAATCGCAGTCGACCAACACCAACTACTCGGAGTGGGCCTGCAACTACTCCTACGGCTTCTACAACGGTTCGTACACCCTCTGGCAGCTCTACTCGGAGACCGACCGCGTGGAGAGCGACCTGAGCCCGGAGGACGACGAGAACAACATCGCCGGAAAGATGGTCATCGACAAACGCCGGATCTGGAACCTCCCGGGATACAACTTCCAGGGCTACAGCGGTTCGCACGCGACCGGCGGCCGCGAAATCTCCTACAAGATTGACGGAGTGGACAAAAAGGGCATTCTGCTGCAAACCCGCAGCATGCACCGCACGCCGTGGAACTACAACAACAACTTCGCCTTGCGCACGATCGAAGGACTCGAGGAGGTCGAAGGCAAGTTCGATCTGAACGATCTGGTCTACAACCCCGACGTGATGTGCGCCATCCGCAATGCGGGCAAGTGGCGCCGCGAGACCCTCTACGAAAACCAGATGTCGGCCAAGAGCCTCTACACGACGATCAACTTCCCGCTGCTGCGCTACTCGGACGTGCTGCTGATGTATGCCGAGGCGATCAACGAGTACAACGGCGCCCCCGACGACATCGCCAAGCAGGCCATCCGCGAGATCCGCACCCGGGCCGGCATCCAAACCAACGAAAACCAGCTGAACGACCCGCAGTCGTTCCGCGAACTGGTGCGCAACGAGCGCGGACGTGAACTGGTCTTCGAGGGACTGCGCAAATACGACCTGATCCGCTGGGGCATCTTCGTCGACCGGATGCACCGCGCCGGAACCAACATTCCCTCCGAGGCCATCTACCGCAACACGACCTACACCGACTATGCGGCCACGACCTATGCCAATGTCGGCGACCGCCACATCTATCTGCCGATCCCGACCAAGGAGCTGGCCGTGAACCACGCCCTCACACAGAATCCCTTATGGTAAAACGCACAACAGCAGCGCTTACGATGAAAACCAAACCGATCACATATCTTGCCGCAGCCCTCGCCCTGACGGTCGGCGGGGCTTCGTGCGACCACGATGAAATCTATGAACCGCTGGAGTTCTCCGTGCGGCTCGCCCCGACGAACACCTATCGGGTCGGGGAACCCGTCGTCTTCAACTTCGAAGGCAACGCCGACTACATCACCTTCTGGAGCGGCGACGTCGGCCACGAATACCGCTACCGCGACCGCACGACCGTCGCCATCGAAAACATCGAATCGTGCGAACTCTCCTTCGGGCTGGCCCAGGCCTACGGACAGACCGACACCGACACGCGCTACTGCGACATTCTGGTCACCGACCAGTTCGCGGGGCTGAGCGGATCGGATGCCACGGCCGACGGCGCCCTGGTGGCTGCGATCGACGACCAGCACACGGGCTGGACCGAGATTCCCTACGAGAACCTGTCGAACCGCACGAGTCTGGTCAACGTCCCGAAGGTCAACTACACGTACGACATCACCCCCTACGCCGGCAACTTCTGTCTGGCACTGCACTTCCACCACGGTGAGAATCAGAACATGCGTTCGTTCGCCTTCAACAACCTGCGGATCACGGTGCAGTTCGACGGCTACGACCCGGCCGAGTATACGTTCGACGACCTGTCGTTCGTCTCCTACTCGACCATCGAGCAGCATGCCGACAACCCCTACGTGCATAACGTCTCGGGCGACGGCTATGTCAAACTGGCCGGCGAAAACGGCTCGAACTCGGCCGGCGAGATCGTCTACCAGGGCTACAACTGGAGCAACCATTCGTACGTCAGCGACCAGTGGCTCTTCCTGCGGCCGATGGCCCTCAACGCCATCTCGCCCGACACGGGCCAGAGCATCAAGGGCGTCACGGACGACGTGAAGAGCTACTCGTACACCTACGACAAGCCCGGAACCTACACGGCAACGTTCCTCGTCGGAACGGGCAACTACCAGGGCGAATCCGGGATTCAGACCTATGAGGTGACCTTCACCGTTATTGACCCTATCGAATAACGCAACCCGTTCGAAATAAAGCCTCAAAGCCTGCTTTTTTCTCCTCGGAAAGCAGGCTTTTTTGCTTTGCCGGGTTGCATATGTGCGTTATTTTGAATATCTTTGGAGTGCTTTGGGAGCAGTTCCCGAATTTTGCCTGAAACCGAAACGACCACCGCCTTATGAAAGCCGCATTGCAAGACATAGCATCGCATTTCGCCCTGCAGGGGCCGATCGACTCGATCGACTCGCTGGGCGACGGATTCATCAACGACACCTTCCTCATCCGGACCGCCGGCAATGCCCCGGACTACATCCTCCAACGCAAGAACAAAAGCATTTTCCCCGATGTGCCGGGCATGATGGAGAACATCCGCAAGGTGACGGAACACATCCGCCGCAGGGTCATTGCCGAAGGCGGCGACCCGATGCGCGAGGCGATGACCGTCGTCCCGACCCGCGACGGGAAACTCTACTACGTCGATCCCGAGGGCGAATACTGGGCCGTCACGGTCTACATCGCCGACACGATGGCCTACAACAAGGCCGACTCTCCGGAACTCGCCCGCAAGGGCGGCGAGGGTATCGGCAAGTTCCAGGCCCAGCTGGCCGACTTTACGGAGCCGCTCGTCGAGACGATCCCCGGCTTCCACAACATCCGCCACCGTTTCGTGCAGTGGGACGGGGCGCTGAAACGCGATGCCGCCGGACGGGTGAAAGGCCTTGCGACGGAGATCGGATGGATCGAATCGCGCCGCGCGGAGATGCTCGGCTTCTGGAAGCTGGTCGAGGAGGGCACAATCCCCACCCGCGTCACCCACAACGACACGAAGATCAACAACATTCTCTTCGACAAACAGGGACGCGTCCTGTGTGCCATCGACCTGGATACGGTGATGAACTCCACGTCGCTCAACGACTTCGGCGACGCCATCCGCTCCTACACCAATACGGGCGACGAGGACGACCGCGACCTCTCACGCGTCGGCATGTCGATCGAGATGTTCCGCGCCTACACCGAGGGCTATCTCTCGCAGCGGGCCCGCCAGCTGACGCAGTCGGAGATCGACCACCTGGCCTTCTCGGCCCGGTACATCACCTACGAACAGGTGCTGCGCTTCCTGATGGACTACATCGACGGCGACCTCTACTACAAGATCAAATACCCGGAACACAACCTCGTGCGCACGCATGCCCAATACAAACTCCTGCAAAGCATGGAGGAGCAATACCCCGAGATGTGCCGCATCGTCCGCGAAACGGTCGCCAAATACAACTGACAAAACAGTGAAAGTGATGATGGAGATTCGCAAGATCGAGGGCATCGACCCCGAAAACCGGAAAGCCGTCGAAGAGGCTTTCGCACAAATCAGTCCGCGACCGATTGCCTGTTGCAACTGGCCCGACGACTATCCCTATGCCCCGCAGGTGCGCTTCCGGATGTTCCACACCGGCAAGCTGCTGATGCTGCGCTTCGATGTCGAGGAGAACTACACCGCCGCCCGCGTAGACAGGGACAACGGCCAGGTATGGACCGACTCCTGCGTGGAGTTCTTCATCTCGCCGGGAAACGACTCGGGCTACTACAACTTCGAAACCACCTGTATCGGACACATGCTGCTCGGATACCAGCATTCGCGCGCCGATGCCAACCGCGCCCGGCAGGAGATCATCGACCGGGTCAAACGTACGACAAGCCTCCCCTACGGCGAACCCTTCGAGGAGCGCGAAGGAGACAACCACTGGTCGGTGATGCTGGCCATCCCCCCGCAGGCGCTCTTCTGCCACCAACTCGACGACTGGAGCGGTCTGGAGGCCCGCATCAACCTCTACAAATGCGGCGACAACCTCTCCCATCCGCATTTCCTCTCGTGGCGCCCCATTCAAACGGAGAAGCCCGACTTCCACCGCCCCGAATTCTTCGAACGGGTCCTTTTTGAAAAGTAAACCGAAAAATACGCAATCATAACATCAAAATGAACAACAAGTATTCCTTGCCGAAAGACGGCGGACTGATCGCAGAATCGGCTCCGCGCGACATCATCCATCGCTACGAAAAAATCCACACCCGGGTCTACGAAAACGAATACCAGGGTGTACAGTACGTGGCCGACACGATCGTGAAGGCCATCCGCACCTACAACGAAATCCACTCCTCGAACGAGGTCTACGAAGAGGCTCAGCCCTTCGTCCTGGGTCTCACGACGGGCCGCACGCCCCTGGGTCTCTACCGCGAACTGGTCAAACGTCACCAGGAGGGGCAGATCAGCTTCCAGAACGTGGCCGTCTACAGCCTCGACGAGTTCTACCCGATCAAATCCTCCGAACAGCAGAGCCGCAACTTCCGCATCCACGAGGATTTCCTCAACCACATCGACATCCTGCCCGAGAATGTCCACATTCCGGACGGTACGGTGCCCGAAGAGCGCATCTCGGAGTACTGCGCCTCGTATGACCTGGCCGTACGCCACATCGACCTGATGATCATCGGCGTGGGCGAGGACGGTCAGATCGGGTTCAACGAACCGGGCTCCTACTCGCGTTCGCGCACCCGGCTGGTTCAGCTGACCTACAACACACGCAAGATCCAGTCAAGCTCCTTCTTCGGACTGGAGAACACCCCCAAGATGGCCATCACGATGGGTATCGACACGATCATGCGCGCCGACCGCATCGTCCTCATGGCCTGGGGCGAGGAGAAGGCCCGCATCATCCAGAAGGTGGTCGAGGGCGAAATCTCCGAAATGGTCCCCGCCTCCTACCTGCAGGCCCACCCCAATATCGAGGTGGTGATCGACGAAAACGCCGCACAACTGCTCACCCGCGAACAGACCCCGTGGATGGTCGGACCCTGCGAATGGACCCCGAAATTCGTCCGCAAGGCCGTCGTATGGCTCTGCGGCGTGGTCAAGAAGCCGATCCTGAAGCTTACCTACAAGGACTATATCGAAAACTCGCTGGGCGAACTGCTCGAACAGGGCCGCACGTTCGACCAGATCAACATCGACGTCTTCAACGACCTGCAGCACACCATCTCGGGCTGGCCGGGCGGCAAACCCAATGCCGACGACTCGACGCGTCCCGTACCGTCAACGCCCTTCCCCAAACGCGTGGTGATCTTCTCGCCGCACCCCGACGATGACGTCATCTCGATGGGCGGTACGTTCATCCGCCTCGTCCAGCAGGGTCACGACGTACACGTCGCCTACGAAACGTCGGGCAACGTCGCCGTACACGACGATGTCGTCGTACAGAATATCGACACGGCCCGCGAACTGGGCTACGCCGACCACTACGAGGAGGTCAAGAAGATCATCGCCAGCAAGAAGAAGGGCGAACCCGAACCGCGTGCACTGCTCGATCTGAAGGGTTCGATCCGCCGCGCCGAGGCCCGTGCCGCCGTCCGCTCGTTCGGTCTGAACCCCGACACGAACGCCCACTTCCTCAATCTGCCGTTCTACGAAACGGGCGGCATCAAGAAGGGCCAGCTCACCGAAAAGGACATCAACATCATCGTCAACCTGCTGCGTGAGATCAAGCCTCACCAAATCTATGCCGCCGGCGACCTGGCCGACCCCCACGGCACGCACCGCACCTGCATGGAGGCCGTGCTGGCCGCGCTGGAGATCGTCAAGGACGACGAGTGGATGAAGGGCTGCCACCTGTGGCTCTACCGCGGCGCCTGGATGGAGTGGGATCTCGGCATGGTCGACATGGCGGTGCCCCTGTCGCCCGACGAGCTGATCATGAAGCGTCACGCCATCTACCGCCACCTCTCGCAGAAGGATATCATGCCCTTCCCGGGCGACGACCCGCGCGAGTTCTGGCAGCGCGCCGAGGAGCGTACGCAGCACACGGCCAAGCTCTACGACCAGCTGGGCATGGCCGAATATCAGGCCATCGAGGTCTTTGTGAGAATGTTCTAAGGAATCAACAAAAAACGTTACAACATGCGTTTAATCATTGAAAACACCCCGCAGCAGGTAGCCCAGTGGGCTGCCAACTACATCATCCAGCAGATCAAGGCCAAGGAGCAGGTGACGAAATCGCCCTTCGTACTGGGGCTCCCGACCGGCTCGACGCCGCTGGAAACCTACAAGGAGCTGATCCGCCGCCACAAGACGGGCGAAGTATCGTTCAAGAACGTCATCACGTTCAACATGGACGAATACGTCGGCCTGCCCGAAGAGCACCCCGAGAGCTACCACTCGTTCATGTGGAACAACTTCTTCAAACACATCGACATCAAGCCCGAGAATGTCAATATTCTGGACGGCAACGCCGAGGATCTGGTCAAGGAGTGTGCCGACTATGAGGCGCGCATCGTCGAGGCCGGCGGCATCGACCTCTTCATGGGCGGCGTGGGCGAAGACGGCCACATCGCCTTCAACGAGCCCTTCTCGTCGCTGAACTCCCGCACGCGCGTCAAGACGCTGACGCAGGATACGATTCAGGTCAACTCGCGCTTCTTCGGCGGCGACGTGACGCTGGTGCCGAAGACGGCACTGACGGTCGGCGTCGGGACGGTGCTTTCGGCCAAGAAGGTGCTGATCCTGGCCACGGGCCACAAGAAGGCTCGCGCCGTGCGTCACGGCGTCGAGGGGGCATACAACCACCAGTGGACGATCTCGGCGCTGCAGGTGCACCCGAACGGCATTCTGGTGTGCGACGACCCGGCCGCCGAGGAGCTGCGCGTAGCCACCTACCGCTATTTCAAGGACATCGAGAAGGACAATCTGATCTCGAAGTAGCCGGAGGCAAATGGGGGGGGGTCCGTAAGGGGGCCAAACATCCTCTCCAAAGCATCCGGACACAGAAAAACCCCGCAGGGCATAGCCCTGCGGGGTTTTTATTGAATACGACACAGAACGTTACTCCTTAACAAAAATCAATCTGCCAAGTGCAAAATAGCCCGGAGTGTTCACTCCATAAGATCCGATATCGTTCGAATCGAACGTAAAGGTCAATTTGTCCACCTTGCCCAGTTTGGAAAGATCCAGCTCGGTCCACCCGGCTTTCGTAACGCCGTTTTCCATCAAAAAACATTCCGCCTTACCGGTCTCCGCACCGTTGAGAGAACCCGTAACGATCATCTTGAACCACAGCTCCTCCTTCGATACTTCCATCGGCGTATAGAGAGCCACCATGGCCGACGGTGCCAGGCTGCAGGAAACCACGGAACGGGGCGTAATCAATTCCACGGTCGGAATGGCATACCCGCCCGTATAAGTATCGATATAACCGATAGCACACCGCGCAGATCCGTCAACGCCGCCGTTGGCCCAGGCCGTAAACTGATTGGCATAGTCAGATACGGTAGCTGTCGTCCCGAACGTGCCGCTCAACACAAAGCCACCCCAATAATCGCCATAACTCGACGTGGAATAATAGGAGCCGAACCAAGTCGATCCATCTGCGGCTCCGAACAGCCGGCCGTTGAAAGCTCCGTTCTGCAGGTAATCCTCATAGCCGCTGAAACTCTTTGCCCAATAAAGATTCTGATAGGTACCGCCGGAAATTCCTCCTGTAAGCTCATATTCACCGAGTTGAACAGCGCCACTGTCAGGATCAGTCAGAGCATCGTTAAACGAAATCACATCGTACCCGGGATCAGGAGCGTCATCCTTGTCATCCGAACAGCCGACAAAGACCATCGAAGCCATCAGTGCGACAGCCGATGCCAATAGAATTCTTTTCATGTTGTTGAGTGAATTAAATATGTGCATAAAATAAAAAATCCGATCCCGGACCTCCCCGAAATCGAATCTCAATCCATACACAGCTTGAAACACACGCCTTCTGCGCCCCAGCCGATCGACACGATGCTCCGTTCTCCGCAGATGCACCCGAGAAAGATTCAATCCCCGACGGGAAGTCGAAAGGCAGGTCTTCTGGCTCGTCCCGGTTGCAACGCCTTCCCGGTCCTGCGGGACCAGTGGCCAAAGCGTGTCGCAACCTCCTTACGGGACTTACAGCAGCGGGAACTGCTGCCGACTTTCACGGCATTCCCTTTTCATCACGCCGGGTCTGCCCGACCCTTTGTGAACCTTTGCGGTGCAAAGTTACAAAATAAATTCGTATCTTTGCCCCGCAAACCTAAAAAACATGAAATCATGAAGCACGCTTACGTGTTCCCGGGCCAGGGCGCCCAGGCCGTCGGGATGGGCAAGGACCTCTACGACAACGTTCCCGAAGCAAAGGAACTCTTCGAGAAAGCCAACGAAATACTTGGATTCCGCATCACGGACATCATGTTCGCCGGAACCGACGAGGAGCTCAAACAGACCAAGGTTACCCAACCGGCCGTATTCCTCCACTCGGTGATCATGGCCAAGGCCCTCGGCGTAAAACCCGATGCCGTTGCCGGTCACTCGCTCGGTGAGTTCTCGGCGCTGGTCGTTGCCGGAGCCCTTTCGTTCGAGGACGGTCTGAAGCTCGTCTCGAAACGTGCCATGGCCATGCAGGCCGCCTGCGAGGCTCAGCCCGGTACGATGGCTGCCATCCTCGGTCTGGAGGACAAGGTCGTTGAGGAGATCTGCGCTTCGACCGACGGTGTGGTCGTTGCCGCCAACTACAACTGCCCGGGACAGCTGGTAATCTCGGGTGCCGTCGAGGCTGTCGAGGCCGCCTGCGAGAAGGCCAAGGCTGCCGGCGCCCGCCGCGCCCTGCGTCTGCCCGTCGGCGGTGCGTTCCACTCGCCGCTGATGGAGCCCGCCAAGCAGGAGCTCGAAAAGGCCATTCACGAGGCTCCGTTCCAGACCCCCTCGTGCCCGATCTACCAGAACGTAGACGCAAAACCCTATACCGATCCGGCCGCCATCAAGGCAAATCTGATCGCCCAGCTGACGGCCCCCGTACGCTGGACCTACATCGTCAAGAACATGCTGGCCGACGGCGTGACGGAGTTCACCGAACTCGGCCCCGGCACGGTGCTCCAGGGTCTGATCCGCAAGGTCGACGCCAACGCCAACGTCGAGTCGAAATCAACGCTCTAAGGCGGCTGCGGACGAAAACCGCATCTCAGTCAAAAATAACGGTCTGAAATTCAGACCGTTATTTTTTTATTGTCCCAAAAGGCGAAAACTTTATTAAATTTATTAAAAACTTTGCATTATTTAAATATTCTTATTACATTTGCATAATTACTAAAAACAGCCTGGAAGGATGACATCACTCACCGAATTTTTCAACAAACACGAAGACGAGGCCCTGAAGGGCATTTCTCACAAAAACAGCATCATCAAGCGCAATATCATCGCGCACATGGCCGTCAACGGCGAATGTACGCTCTCGGAGCTGACCAAGGAGCTGCACATCAGCGTCCCCACGATCACCAAACTGGTTCAGGAGCTCGTCGAGGAGAACATTGTCACCGATCTGGGCAAGGTCGAGACCCCCGGAGGACGCCGTCCCAATATCTTCGGTCTGGCCAATTCGGCCATCTACTTCGCCGGAGTCAACGTCGGCCGCGACAACATGCGCTTCCTGATCACCGACCTGCAGAACAACATCATCAAGGAGGAGAACGACTTCACGTTCGAACTCATCGACCGCCCGCAGTGCATCGACCGCATCTGCTTGAACATCGAGAACTTCATCGCCAACTGCGGGATCGACCGCGGGAAGATCCTCGGACTGGGCGTCTGCATGACCGGCCGCGTCAATCCGGCCACGGGCCGCAGCTACAAATACTTCACCTCAAGCGAACAGTCGCTGCGTGACATCATCGAACAACGGGTCGGCATCCGCGTGCTGCTCGAAAACGACACCCGCGCCCGCTGCTACGCCGAGTACACCTGCGGCAAGTCGAAGGACGAAAGCAACGTCCTCTACCTCCACATGGGACGAGGCGTGGCCATCGGTATCGTCGTCGACGGACAACTCTACTACGGCAAGAGCGGGTTCGCCGGCGAATTCGGCCACATCCCCTTCTTCGACAACGAGATCATCTGCTCGTGCGGCAAAAAGGGCTGCCTCGAGACCGAGGTCTCGGGTATCGCCATCGAGAACAAAATGTGCCAGCTGATCGAGAAGGGGGTCAACACGATCCTCAAGGAGAAATACGACCAGCAGAAGAGCATCCACATCGACGACATCATCAATGCCGCCAAAAACGACGACAACCTCTCGATCGAACTCATCGAGGAGGCCGGCGAAAAGGTCGGCAAGGCCGTGGCATTCCTCATCAACACGTTCAACCCCGAGACGGTGATCGTCGGCGGAAACCTCGCCGCGGCAGGCGACTACATCATGCTGCCGCTGAAGTCCGCCACGAACAAATACTCGCTCAATCTGGTCTACAAGGATACGAAGTTCCGCGTCTCGAAGATGAGCGAAAACGCCAATGCCTGGGGTGTGGCCATGCTCATCCGCAACAAGGTCATCGGACTGCGATGACGCTCGAGGGGGAGCTGATCCGGCTGCGGGCCGTCGAACCCGAGGATGCCGAACTGATCCACACGTGGGAGAACGACCCGGACGTCTGGGCCGTCAGCGGCACCACGGAACCCTTCTCGCATGAACAGATCCGGCAATTCGTTGAGCGGCAATTGCAGGGCGGAGATCTCTTCCGCACCGGTCAGTTGCGCCTGATGATCGAGGTACCGGAGAGGTCCCGCACGATCGGGACGCTCGACCTGTTCGAATACGACCCGTTGCACGGACGCGCCGGACTGGGAATCCTGATCTACGACGCAGAGCAACGGGGCAGAGGGTATGCAGCCGATGCCGTAGAGACATTCTGCCGTTATGCACGCGAGGGGTTGCGGATGCACCAGTTGTGGTGCAACGTCGGAGCCGACAACGCGGCAAGCCTCGGACTCTTCCGCAAACTGGGATTCCGGGAGGTTGGCACGAAACGCGACTGGCTCTGGACGCCCGACGGCTACCGCGATGAGATCCTCTTCCAGAAAATCCTCGACTGACCGGAGGGAGGGGAAGTGGAGCGGAAAAACTCGCGGTCCCGGCCGACAGCATCAGAAACAGATGCGGCCGACAGCATCAGAACCAGACGCGGCCGACAAAATCGGGAACAGACGCGGCCGACAGCGGCACATGGAGTTCCGAAACCGATGACAGATATACAGAGAGACAAAAAAATCCCGACCTCACAAGGGTCGGGATTTTTCATTGCCACACGGCGCAGGACTACTCCAGGCGACGCGAACCGTCGGAGATCACCACGTCGTAGATCTTCGGTTCATGACCATACTTGGCATTGAACTTCTCTTTGGCCGTAGCGATGAAATGGTCGTAGAGCGAGTTCTTCACCAGATTGATCGTGCAACCGCCGAATCCGCCGCCCATGATGCGCGAACCCGTCACACCGCACTCCTCGGCCACCTCAACCAGGAAGTCCAGCTCTTCGCACGACACTTCGTAATCCTTCGACATGCCCCAGTGGGTCTCGTACATGCGTTTGCCTACGGTCTCGTAGTCGCCCTTCTCCAGCGCATCGCAGACATCCAGCACACGACGCTCCTCGCCGATCACGTAGCGGGCCCGCTTGTAATCCTCTTCGGAGATCTTCTCCTTGATGGCATCGAGCTGCTCCATCGTGGCGCCGCGCAGGAACTCCTGTCCCAGGGCCTTGGCCACCCGCTCGCACGAAGCCCGGCGATCGTTGTAGGGCGACCCCACGAGTTCGTGTTTCACACGCGAATCCACCAGCACGAGGCGGTAATCCTTCGGATCGAACGGGAAATAGGCATACTCAAGCGAACGGCAGTCCAGACGGATCAGATTGCCCTTCTTGCCGAAGACCGAGGCAAACTGGTCCATGATACCGCAGTTCACACCGCAATAGTTATGCTCGGTAGCCTGGCCGATCTTGGCCAGTTCGAACTTGTCGATGCCGCAGTGGAAAAGGTCGTTCAGCGCAAAGGCGAAGGTCGACTCCAAAGCCGCCGACGACGACATGCCGGCACCCAGAGGCACATCTCCGGCAAACACCGTGTCGAAACCGCCGATTACGCCGCCGCGTTTCTGCACCTCGCGGCAAACGCCGAAGATATAGTGAGCCCAGCTTTCGGCCGGTTTGTCCTCCTCGCGGAGTCCGAATTCGGAGCGCTCGTTCAGGTCAAGGGCAAAGGCGCGCACCTTGTCCGTTCCGTTGAGGCGGATGGCGGCCACGATCCCCTTGTCGACAGCTCCCGGGAAAACGAAACCTCCGTTGTAGTCGGTATGCTCGCCGATGAGGTTGATACGTCCGGGCGAGGTGAAGAGAATGGCTCCGTCGCCGAACAGTTCGCTGAACTTGCTGCTTACTTTTTCTTTCATGCTCATGGTTCTATCGTAGTTTTTAAGTGATTCGAATTGTACGAAGATAGTAAAAAATCTGCAGTTTCGTATATTTTCCCGTGCCAAATAATCATAAACAAGATTCAACCCAAAGACGGAGCGACAGCCGGGGAGAGTGACAAAGGTGTGAAAAAGCGGCGAACAGCAGGTTTCGACTTGTAATCCCGGAAATATTCGTTACCTTTGTATATATTTCATTTCAAAAGCACCAACTTTAACTTTTCTGCGATATGCTCAAACCTCTTACCCTGACCGCCGCCCTGCTGTTTGCCGGGGGCGTCGCTGCAGCCCAACCCAAAGTCATTGCCCACCGGGGCTACTGGACCCTCCCGGGTTCGGCTCAGAATTCGCTGGCTTCGTTCAGCAAAGCCGATTCGGTCGGAGTCTTCGGTTCGGAGATCGACGTCTGGCTCACCTCCGACAACCGTCTGATCGTCAACCACGACCGTGTCTTCAAGGGGACCGACATCGACATGGAGCGCGACAAGGCCAACCTGATCACGCAAATAGTCCTGCCCAACGGCGAACGCATCCCGACGCTGGACGCCTATCTCAAACTGGTCGCCTCGAAGCCCGACACTCGGCTGATTCTCGAGATGAAGTCGCTTTCGGACCTCAACCGTGAGGATCTGGCCGCCCGGAAGATCGCCCAGGCGCTGCGCAAACACAACCTGCTGGAGCGCACCGACATCATCGCCTTCTCGATCAACGCCTGTCTGGCCTTCAAGAAGCTGCTCCCCGATACGAAAATCTACTACCTGAACGGCGATCTGCCGCCCAAGAGCATCAAGGCGCTGGGGCTGGCCGGCATCGACTACTCGATGGGGGCGCTGCGCCGGAATCCCCAATGGATCAAGCAGGCCCACGACCTCGGGCTGGAGGTCAACGTCTGGACGGTGGACTCGGAAGAGGATCTGAAATACTTCATCGAACAGGGCGTGGACTACATCACGACGAACTACCCCGAACGGCTGCAGACCCTGCTGAAGGAGTAGAACAACCGGAATTCAAAATAAGAGCGGCTGATGCGGCCGCTCTTTTTCATATCCTGTTTCCTGCACCGGTCAAGAGCAGACGCCCGGGATTCCGACCGTCAAGGCTCCACAACCCGGGATTGCGACCGTCTCAAGGCCCCACAACCCGAGATTGCGACCGTCTCAAGGCCCCACAATCCGGAATCCCGACCGTCAAGGCTCCACAACCGTCACCTCCACCCCGCGCTCACGCAACCGGTCCAGATAGAGCGGTTGAATGCCGCTGTCGGTAATGATCCGGTCGACGGCCTCCAGATCGCAGATCTTGCTGAAGCCCCGACGCCCGAACTTCGAACTGTCGGCCAGCACAACGACCTTCTGTGCCGCCTGAATCATGGCGTTGTTGAGCGAAGCCTCGAGCATGTTGGTGGTCGTCAGTCCGAATTCGAGGTCCAGTCCGTCGACCCCGATGAAGAGTTTGCTGCAGTTGAAATTGCGCAGCATCGACTCGGCAAAGGGCCCGACCACCGAAACCGAACTGCTGCGGGTGATGCCGCCCAGCTGGATAACGTCGACATCGGGCTCCTGCGAGAGGATCCGCGTCACGGGCACGGCGGCCGTAATGACCGTCAAATGGCCCTTGGGACGAATCTCCCGGGCCAGGAAGGCCATGGTCGTTCCCGAGGCGATGATGATCGAATCGTCGGGGGAGATCAACGCGGCGGCCGCGGCGCCGATAGCCCGTTTCTCGGCCACGTTCTTCTTCTCCTTCTCATTGACGTGACGATCGCTGATATAGGGACTGATCAGAATGGCGCTGCCATGCGTTCGATAGAGCTTCTTCTGTTGCTCGAGATAGGAGAGGTCCTTGCGGATGGTCACCTCCGACACGCGGAAGAGTTCGGAGAGCTGGGTCACCGAAATCGATCCGTTCTGCTGCAGAAGGGCCAGAATCCGGCTGTGACGCTCCGGCAGGCTCAACAAGGGTTCTTCACCAGGTTTATTCATGGGTGATGGTCTGTTTTATGAAGACAATATACAAAAAATATCCCGAAAAACATGAACAAAATCAAGAAAACAACCAATACAACTGACGTTGAAGACCATCCGGATGATTTCAAAATAAAAGACACTTCGTTTTGATATTACGAAAAACATTCGTATTTTTGTTGCGAAACGAAATAACCCCGGCGGCCGAACTTCCCGTCCCGCTGCCACCCGAACCTTAACTACCATGTGGAAACTGCTGCAACCGCCTGCCTATAAGGCGGAAATGCCTGCCGACCAGATCGACCGCAAATACCACAAGCTGCGTCTGCAGGTCTTCATCGGCATCTTTATCGGTTATGCGGGATTCTATCTCGTCCGCAAAAACTTCTCGATGGCCATTCCCGAGTTGGCCGCCCTGGGCTTCGACACCAGCGAGCTGAGCATCGTCCTGTCGATGAACGCCGTGGCTTACGCCCTGTCGAAATTCCTCATGGGCAGCGTCTCCGACCGCAGCAACGCCCGGGTCTTCCTGCCGCTCGGACTGATTCTCACGGCCCTCTCGATGATGTTCATGATCGTCCCGGTGACGCTGCTCGGTCCCGAGCACAAACAGCTCGCCATCATCATCATGGCCATTCTGAACTTCCTGGTCGGATGGTTCAACGGCATGGGCTGGCCCCCGTGCGGACGGGTCATGACCCACTGGTTCTCGCAGAACGAACGTGGCACGAAGATGTCCATCTGGAACTGCGCCCACAACGTCGGCGGAGCCCTCGTCGGACCGATGGCCGTCTACGGAGCGCTGTGGTTCGGGTCGTGGTTCTACGGCGCGCAGTCGGAGCTCTACTTCCTGATCGGCACCTATCTCTTCCCGGCCGTCGTGGCCATCTTCATCGCCCTGCTGGCCTACGTCATGATCCGCGATACGCCGCAGTCGTGCAGCCTGCCCTCCGTGGAGAAGTGGCGCAACGACTTCCCGAAAAACTACAGTGCCAAGCAGGAGGAGGTGCTCACCACCCGGGAGATCTTCTTCAAATATGTCCTCAACAACAAGCTGCTGTGGTTCATCGCCATCGCCAACGCCTTCGTCTACATGGTACGCTACGGCTGTCTGGACTGGGCCCCGACCTATCTGCGCGAAGCCCAGGGCTACGACATCAAGCAGGCCGGCTGGGCCTACTTCGCCTATGAGTTCGCGGCCATCCCGGGGACGCTGATCTGCGGGTGGATGAGCGACCATCTCTTCCACGGACGCCGCGCCCTGCCCACGATTCTCTTCATGGCCATCGTCGCGGTCTTCATCCTCCTCTACTGGCAGTTCTCGTCGAATTACGTCATCGTCACCATGTCGCTCATCGCCATCGGCTTCTTCATCTACGGCCCGGTGATGCTCATCGGCGTGCAGGCCCTCGACCTGGCACCGAAAAATGCCGCCGGAACCGCAGCCGGATTGACCGGATTCTTCGGATACTTCCTCGGAACGGCCATTCTGGCCAACATCGTGCTGGGAACGGTGGCCGACCGGGCCGGCTGGGACTGGACCTTCGTGCTGCTGATCGGCGCCTGTCTGCTGGCCATTCTCTTCATGGCCTTCACCTACCGCAAGGAGAAAGAGCGCGACAAAAACCGCTGACACGGCCGCCGCACAACACGTCTCCGGCAAACCGACTGATACGCGAAAGCCTCCCGACGCACCGTCGGGAGGCTTTTTCGTGGATTTTTTGAGGGGGGGGGTGAATCGGCGGGGAAACCCGGCAAGAAAGAGACGAGAGGACAAACGGAAAGGAGCCGGCAGGAGTTGGCAGGGAGAAACAGGCAGGGCCGAGCCGGTGGAAAGAACCGGTGGATCAGAGGATCGTATAGCGCCGCAGCTCACGGCTGAGTTCCTTCTCGCGGCCGCCGGTCAGACGGTCGAGCAGAGCATGGAAACGCGGCGAATGGTTGTGGTGGACCGTATGGCAAAGCTCGTGCAGGATGACAAAATCCCGCAGCACCTCGGGCAGCGTCATCAGGTAGAGGCTCAACGAGATGTGGTTCTGTCCCGAACAACTCCCCCACTTCGTGCGCGAAGCACGGATCGAGAGTTTTTCGTAACGCAGCCCCGTTGCGGCCGAAAGCCGGGCAATACGCTCCGGGAGGTCCTCCCTGGCGGCCCGGCGTAACTCCTCGATGCGGGTTTTCTGCTCCGCGGGCGGGAGTTGTGGCGGCAGGGCGGCACGTCTGCGGGCCAGCCGCTCCCGGGTGGCGAGAATCCAGTCGGCCTTCTCGTCGAGGAACGCCAGCGCCCGCCGCCGCGACACCCCGAAGGGGTAGGCGAGCCGCACGGCTCCCGTGGCCCGCACGCGAATCGAAACCCGCCGGGCCCGGGGTGACTGCGCAAGGGTCACCTCTCCCAGACGCGGATGGTCGATCACCTCGGTTATTTCAACCCGTCCGGCGCGCCCTGCCGCCCCGCTCTTCCGGCCCCAACCGATCATCGCAACCACAGGGAATGCACCGAGAGCGAGTTAATGACATCAACCGAGTCGCGACGCTCTACCGAAAGCTGTTCGAAGAGGATCCGGCACCGTTCGTCGCGATAATCCAACAGCCGCAGCGTCTGTTCGCGGGTCAGCGCCACACCCGCCGCAGGGTCGAATCCGCTTGCCGACAGCTGCTTTTGCAACAGTTCCGCCAACGGGATCTCCACGACAGGCTGCCGCTCCCCGACCCGGAAGCGCAGCGTATCGTTCTCGATGATGCAGCTCTCGGGATTCCAGACGGACAGATTGACATAACAGCGCGTGTAACGACCGTCGACCTCGAACCGGGCGTTGTGGGGCAGATAAGCCTCCACGGAGGAGGATGGCGAAATGGTATCCGCAACAGTCTGCGTCCACCCCCATTGCACGTAGTCGCGCATCGTCTCGGGGAGGGTGGCCACCCAGTCGTCCGTGGAGCGAAGGCCGAAGCGGGCAAACGTGGCGCTGTCGCGTTCGACATACTGCAGCGCCTCATACAGCTCGCGGAACTCCTTGCGGCGGGCCGTATCGGCCATCGCGACGGGAGCGAGCGAGAGGTGTCCCCGTTCGTCGAGACGCCCCAGCGCGGAGGCAAGGCGTTCGACACGCCGCGTCTGCGACTGCAGGGCCCTGCGTTCGGGCTCCAGAGCCGGAATGTAGGCCACCGCGGCAAAGACCGCCATGGCGAAGAGCACCACCCAGAGGTAACGCCCCGCACGGCGCCAGAGGAAGAGCCCGATGCAGAAGGTCATCACCACGCCGCAGGCCACAAGATAGATGCGCGGCACGGTCAGTCCGTACTCACCGACACGCCGCACCCCCCCGACCCAGAACAACACGAGAATGGGCAGCGACACGAGGCTGAAACGGTCGTAGAACCAGTCGAAGGTGCGTTTGGCCAGAGGCAGCCGCAGCGCCTTGACCAACAGGGTCGCTATCGTGAATCCGAAGACCAGATAGGCCACCCCGCCCTCGGGCAGCGACCACGTCACGAGGATCTTCAACAGATAGAGGTAGAGGACGGCGGCATAGATGACGACGGCCGGCGTGATGATTCCGTTCATCAGCACCTCCAGGACGCGCGACGAGCCCACGCGGGCCTCCTCCCAGCGGTCGAGCATCATCAGGAAGAGGGCCGGGACGGCGAAGAACTGCACGACGACGAGGAGATCCGTCGTCAAGCGCATGACCCAGCGGGCTTCGGCGAATCCGAAGATGTAGGCCGCCGACCAGAGGATCGCCTCGAAGAGTCCGTAGGCGACATAGGCGAAGAGCATGGCCAGCACCGCCGCCCGCAGACAGACCAGCGCGTCGGCTACGAAACGGTCGTTTGCCGCGGCCCGGCGCGAGGCCAGCAGCGCCAACGGCGTGAGGATGGCCAGCGTGATGACCGCCTGCGCAGACTCCAGCCATCCGGCGAGCCCCGACCAGAGGTACAACGGCACCAGCGGGACCCATGCTACCCAGTAGATGCGGCGCCATACGGTCTGCCCGGCCAGCCGGTTGACCACCAGCAGCAACAGGGCGCCCCACCCCATCACCACCAGACGCGCGGCAGGGGGTTCGTGCCCGGTTTCATAGCTGACGATCAGCGTCACGGTGAGTGCCAGCAGCAGAAGCAGCTCCAACGGATGACGGCGCACAACGGTTTGAAGCCCCTCGCGGAGCTCCTTCAATCGGGTACGGAAATTCCATTTCATGGCTATGTTTTTTATGATGGCACGAAATGAGGCTTCAAACGGAGCGACCGGTCCACAGCCGAACGTCGGCAAATCACGGCTCCCGACACGGCGCGGCTCCCGGCAACACAACGCCCGGCAGGACGGCGGCGGCTGGCTCCACGGCGGCTGGCTCCACGGCGGCTGGCTCCACGGCGGCAGGCTCCCGGCGGGCCGTAGTCTACTCGCCGATGCGCTGACGTACGACCTCGAACAACATCACGGCCGCTGCGGCCGAAACGTTCAGCGACTCGATATGACCGATCATCGGGATGGCCAGCTGTTCGTCGCAGAGTTTGAGCACCTCGCGCGAGATGCCCGTATCCTCAGCCCCCATGACCAGCACGGTCGGGCGGCGGAAGTCGGCGTCGTAGAGCAGCTTGCGGCTCTTTTCGGTGGCGGCGACCACCTGGAAACCCTCCGCCTGCAGCTGTTTGAGCGTGTTGCGGACCGACCCCACGCGGCAGACCGGAATCGTCGTCAGCGCCCCGGCCGACGAACGGATCGCCTCGGCATTGACCGGTGCGGAGTTCTTCAGGGGCGTGATGAGGCCGTGGGCCCCGGCACACTCGGCCGAACGAGCGATGGCCCCGAAGTTGCGTACGTCGGTCACCCCGTCGAAGAGGACCACCAGCGGCGTCTCATCCTCGGGAACCCGTTCGAGAATGTCCGACAGTTCGACATACTCGATGGCGGCCGTCTGAGCAACGACCCCCTGATGGTTGCCGCGCGTCAGGCGGTTCAGCTTCTCGACGGGCACCTCCTGCCAGCGGATGCGGTGGCGGATGCACAAGTCGCGGAACTCCTGCATCAACGGCCCCTCGGCCCCCTTGCGGATGTAGAGTTTTTCGATCTGCCGGCCGGCTTCGATCGCCTCGGCCACGGGACGGATCCCGAAAATCAGATTATCCATTGTATTGTTCTTCGGTGATTTCCAATTCATAGGAGGCCTTCTCCCACTCGTGCATCTGGTGGTCGTAGCGGGCCTTCAGATCGTTGTATGCCTTGTAGTCGGCCTCGTTGTAGTCGGTTGCCGCAGCGAATTTCGCATCCCACGCGGCGATCTGCTTCTCCAGATCGCCCAGCTCCGTCTCGATCGTCTCGACCGCCTTGCGCAGTTTGCGCAGCAGCTTCTCCTGCTCCTTCTTCTGTTCGTAGGAGGCCTTGCCGGAGAGGGCCGCCGGTTTCGCATCCGCGGCGCTTGCCCCCTTTGCCGCCTCTGACGCCGCACCCGTACCGGATGCACCTGCCGGAGCAGTTTTCGGCGTCGTTTTCGGCGTTCCCTTGGCTCCCTTGGCCGGTGTATCGCGCCGCTCGAGCTCCTGCAGCGACTCCAGCTTGCGCTTTTCCAGAAAATAGTAGATACCCCCGAGATACTCCTTGACGCCGCCGTCGCGGAATTCGTAGACCTTCTGCACCATGCCATCGAGGAACTCACGGTCGTGCGAAACGACAACCACCGTGCCGTCGTACTTCAGAATGGCATTTTTGAGGATATCCTTCGAGCGCATGTCCATGTGGTTCGTGGGCTCGTCCAGCACCAGCAGGTTGCGCGGCTCGAGCATCATGCGGGCCATGGCCAGACGCGCCCGTTCGCCGCCCGAGAGGACCTTGACCTTCTTGTCGATATCCTCGCCGCGGAAAAGGAAGGCTCCCAGGATGTCGCGCAGCCGCGTGCGGATGTCGCCCACGGCCACCCGGTCCAGCGTGTCGTAGACCGTAAATTCGCCGTCCATCAGGTCGTCCTGATTCTGGGCGTAGTAGCCGATGTTGACGTTGGCGCCGATGCGGACCGACCCCTCGGTCGGGGTCAGCTGCCCAATCAGAATCCGGGCCATCGTGGTCTTACCCTCACCGTTGCGCCCGACAAAGGCAATGCGGTCGCCCTTCTCGATGGTGAAGTTCGCCCCGCTGAAGACGTGTTTCGCGCCGAACGACATGCCGACGTCGTTGATCTCGGCAACGATCTGTCCCGAACGCGGCGCGGGCGGGAACTTGATGTTGAGCGTCGCCAGATCCTCGTCCTCGATCTCGAGCCGCTCGAGCCGTTCGAGCTGTTTGATGCGCGACTGCACCTGGTTCGACTTCGTGGGCTTGTAGCGGAACTTCTCGATGAACTCCTCGGTCTTCTCGATCATCCGCTGCTGATTCTCGTAGGCGGCCAGCTGCTGCGCCCGGCGCTCGGCCCGCAGCACGACGTATTTCGAATAGGGCACCTTGTAGTCGGTGATCTTGCCCAGCGAGAGTTCGATCGTACGGTTGGTGACGTTGTCCAGGAAGGCACGGTCGTGCGAGATGAGCAGCACCGCCCCGTTGTAGTTTTTGAGGTACTCTTCGAGCCACTGGATCGACTCGATGTCGAGGTGGTTCGTAGGCTCGTCCAGCAGGAAGATCGACGGCCGCCGCAGCAGCAGTTTGGCCAACTCGATGCGCATGCGCCAGCCGCCCGAGAACTCACTCGTCGCACGGTTGAAATCCTCACGCTTGAATCCCAGTCCGAGCAGCGTCTTCTCGATGTCGGCGTCACGCGTCTCGCCGCCGAGGATATGGTACTGATCCTGTGCGTCGTTCAGACGGTGCAGCAGCTGTTCGTAGGCGGGCGATTCGTAGTCGGTGCGTTCGGTGATCTGGCGCGTGAGATCCTCGATCTCGGCCTCGAGGCGCAGCACCTCCTCGAAGGCCTTGGCCGTCTCCTGGACCAGGGTCGTGGTATCGGCCACACGCATCGTCTGCGGCAGGTAGCCGATCGTGCAGTCGCCGTTGAGGGTCACCGCACCCGACGTGGGCTGTTGTTCGCCGGTGATGATGCGCAGCAGCGTGGTCTTGCCCGCACCGTTCTTGCCCACCAGACCGATGCGGTCCTTCGGATTGATCAGAAATGAAATATGGTCGAAGAGGGTCCAGCCCCCGTAACTGACGGTCAGATTGTCGATGGATATCATACGTTACACACTATCTGGGGCGAAGCCGCACGGAGCCGCTCCGCAAATCACCGCAAAGGTAACGATTTTCCGGGAATTCCGGCAACGACAGTTGCAGGGCTCCCCTTTTTCGGGCAAATATTCCGCCAAGCAACGCATGCGTCGTCCCGTCTGACCTCATCGGTTTGCGTCGGCGCCGAACTCCGGAATCCGTCGTCTCCCGGACGCCCGGTGATTCCCTGTTCCCGGGCAATTTTAGCCCCTGCAGGCATCTTTTAGTCTCGATCTGTGATCCGATCAGTGTCGGCCCCCGCTCCCAACCCGCTCCCGGTCAGGCCTTTGCCCCGGTCGGCACCGGTCTGGCGATGGGTTTCCGCTTCCGGTCCCCGCTCCCCAGCCCGCTCCCGGTCAGACTCCGGTCAGGCCCCAAGAATCCGACGGATCTCGGCCTCCGGGTCCCCTGCCTTGAAGACGGCACTCCCGGCCACCAGCACCTCGGCCCCGGCCTCGAAAACCTCGCGGGCATTCGCCGCCGAAATACCGCCGTCGACCTCGATGAGGGTATCGAGCCCCAACTCGCGGGCCAGCGCCCGTAGCCGGCGGATCTTCTCGAGCGATCCCTCGATGAAGGACTGCCCGCCGAATCCCGGCTCGACACTCATCACCAGCACCAGATCCACCGCCGGCAGCACCTCGCGCAGCGCCTCGACCGGCGTGGCGGGTTTGATCGAGACGCCGACCTTCGCCCCGGCACGGCGGATCAGCGCCGCACAGGCCGCCGGATCCTCCGCCGCCTCCAGGTGGAAAGTGACCAGATCGGCCCCCGCCTCGACAAAACGTTCGACATACCGCTCCGGGGAGACGATCATCAGATGCACGTCGAGGAACTTCGACGTCGCCTTCCGGATGGCCTTCAGCACGGGGAATCCGAACGAGATGTTCGGGACGAAGACGCCGTCCATGACGTCGATATGAACCCATTCGGCGGCGCTGCGGTCGATCATCCGCGTGTCGCGGTCCAGATGGCCGAAATCGGCCGAAAGCATCGAAGGTGCTACTATGCGTTGCATGGAATCGTTTTTCAGGGATCGCGGCGGAGGGCTCCCCTCCCCGCGGCCGCATTTTCAAACAAAGATAGAAAAATTTCCGCAGTTCCGCAGAAAATCCTACCTTTGTAGATATGAATTCCACTCTGCTTTTTCTTGCCATCCTGCTCGGACTGCTTGCCGCCGTTCTCGGAGTCCTTCTTTCCCGCCAACACCGCCAAAACACCCGGCTGGCCCGGGAGAAAGCTGCCTCGGACGAGGCGCTGGCCGATGCGCGCCAACGGCTGACGGCCGCCGAAACCCTCCGGAATCAACTCACGCAAAGCCGCGACGAGGCTCAGAACGAGTTGCGCACCCTGCGCGAGGAGCACCTCCGCACGCAGACCTCGCTGGCCGCCCTGCGCGCCTCCTCCGAGGCCGAAATCGCCGCCCTGCGGACGAAAAATGCCGAAGAACGCGAAGCCGAACGTACGGAACGCGAGAAACTCGAGGAGCGTTTCCGGCTGGAATTCAAGAATCTGGCCACGGAGATTCTCGGCGAACAGTCGCGCGAGTTCAAACAGGCCAACAAGGAGTCGCTCGACATCCTGCTCAAACCCTTCCGCGACAACATCACCGAATTCCGCGAACGGGTCGAGCGCATCTACTCCCACGAAAACGAACAGCGCGGCGAACTGAAAAACGAACTCAAGCGCCTCATGGAGCTCAACCAGCACATCTCAGCCGATGCCCGCAATCTGACCGATGCGCTGAAGGGCAACTCGAAGGTGCAGGGTGACTGGGGCGAGATGCTGCTGGAGACGATTCTCGACAGCTCGTCGCTCTCGAAGGGCATCCACTACGAGACGCAGTACAACCTCAAGGACGAGGAGGGTCGCAACCTGCGTCCCGACGTGGTGCTCCATCTGCCCGAGGGCAAACACATCATCATCGACTCGAAGGTCTCGCTCACGGCCTTCGTCAACTACACCGCAGCCCAGAGCGAGGAGGAGCGCCAGCGATACATGGCGGCCCACGTCGCCTCGGTGCGGCAGCACGTCAAGGAGCTGGGAGCCAAAGAATATCAACTGCATCTGAGCCGCATGTACAATCGACAGACCCTGCCCGATTTCGTCATCCTGTTCATCCCCAACGAGCCAGCCTTTCTGGCCGCCCTGCAGAGCGACCCGAAGATCTGGTCCGACGCCTACGACCGCAAGGTGATCATCTCGTCGCCGACGAATCTCTTCGCGCTGCTCAAACTCGTGGCCGACCTCTGGAAATACAACGACCAGGACAAGAATACGCGTGAGATCGCCACCTGCGGGCTAAAGCTCTACGAACAACTGGTGGCCTTCACCGCATCGCTCGAAAACGTGGGTGCCTCCCTCGGCAAGGCGCGCGACGCCTACGAGGATGCCTACAAGCGGCTCTGCACGGGCAACGACAACATCATCCGCGTGGGCGAACGGCTGCGCCGGACAGCCCGCCTGCAGACCAAACGCCACCATGCGGCCCGCACGCTCGAACTCGCCGGCAGCGAGGACGTCGAACCGGAAGCCGGACAAGGCGCTGCTCCGTCGGACAGCAGCGCCCTGCCGCCCAAGGCGGACGCAAACGAATGACCGCCCGGGGAGGACGTAAACAAATAGCCGCCCGCAGAACGGACTCTCCGCCGCCGGGAAGATCCGAAACACACGGCGCGGCCCCTGTAACGAACCCCAACTCAAATCATTTATATATGAAACGTTTTACCACATTTCTGGCGGCCCTGACGCTGATGCTTCCGGCCGCCGCGGCCAATCCGAAGGCCGATCCGCAGGCGGTCGTCACGACCGGAAACGCCCGTTTCACCGTGCTCACTCCGCAACTCATCCGCATGGAGTGGAGCCAGGACGGGCGCTTCGAAGATCGTGCGACCCTGACGTTCATCAACCGGGAACTCCCCGTTCCCGAATTCCGGGTGCGCGACAGCCGCTCGAAACTGACCATCGAGACCTCGGCCCTGACGCTCACCTACCTCAAGCAGGGGCGGTTCACGGAGCAGAACCTGAAGGTGACCTTCCGCCTCAACGGCCGCGACGTAACGTGGACTCCGGGCATGGAGGATCCGCAGAACCTCATGGGTACGACCCGCACGCTGGACGGCTGCGACGGCGACAAACTCGGACGCGAGCCCATGGAACCGGGCCTGCTCTCGCGCTCGGGCTGGGCCGTGGTCGACGACAGCAGCCGCCATCTGTTCGTCGCCGACAACTCTCCGTGGGGAGAGTGGGTTGCCCCGCGCCCCGCAGGCGACCGTCAGGACCTCTACCTGTTCGCCTACGGCCACAACTACAAACAGGCGCTGGCCGATTTCCAGCAGATTGCCGGACGGGCTCCCCTGCCGCCGAAATACACCTTCGGATACTGGTGGAGCCGCTACTGGCAATACTCCGACAATGAATTCCGCGATCTGATTGCGAAGCTCCGTTCGATGGACATACCCATCGACGTGCTGATCGTCGACATGGACTGGCACGAGACCTGGAGCCTGCGCAAGAAAAATCCGCCGAAGGACGAGTACGGACAACGCATCGGCTGGACGGGTTACACCTGGCAGAAGGAGCTGTTCCCCTCGCCGGAGAACTTCCTCCGCTGGGCCAAAACCGAGGATCTGAAGGTGGCCCTGAACCTCCACCCGGCATCGGGCATCCAGCCCTACGAGGATGTCTACGAACCCTTCACCCGCGAGTACGGCTGGAAAGAGACGGGCAAAAGCGTCCCCTTCCAGATCGACGAACGCAAATGGGCCGACGCCTATTTCAATACCGTACTCGGACCGATGGAGAAGCAGGGTGTCGACTTCTGGTGGCTCGACTGGCAGCAGTGGCGCGAATCGAAGTTCACCCCCGGGCTTTCGAACACCTTCTGGCTGAACCACACCTTCTTCCGGCATGCCGAGATGATCAGTCCCGACAACCGGCCCTTCATCTACCACCGCTGGGGCGGACTGGGTTCGCACCGCTATCCGCTGGCCTTCTCGGGCGACACCTACGCCACGTGGGCGACGCTGGCCTTCCTGCCCTGGTTCACGTCCACCTCGTCGAACGTCAACTACGGCTATTGGGGTCATGACATCGGCGGCCACATGTTCCACAACGACCAGAAAAAGACCGATCCCGAACTCTACACGCGCTGGCTGCAGTACGGCGTCTTCACCCCGATCTTCAAGACCCACTCCACGAAGGATCCGCGCATCGAACGCTACATCTGGGCCTTCCCCGACCAGATGTTCTACATGCGCGACGCCATCCGCCTGCGCTACACGCTGGCCCCCTACATCTACAACGCCGCCCGCGAGAACTACGACTCGGGAATCGGCATCTGCCGTCCGCTCTACTACGAATATCCCGAGACCGACGAAGCCTACACCAGCAAAGAGGAGTATCTCTTCGGCAACGATATTCTGGCCACGGCCATCACCCAGCCCGTCGATTCGCTGTCGGGGCTTGCCGAGCGGAAGATCTGGTTCCCGCAGGGCCGCTGGTACGACATGGCGACGGGGGCGATGTACGAAGGCGGCACCGTCCGCCGGCTCCACTATACGCTGGCCGAGAATCCCTGGTACGTCCGCGCCGGAGCCATCCTGCCGATGAACCCCGAACAGATCAGCAACCTCCAGCAGGCGTGCGACACGCTGGTTCTGACCTTCGTCCCGGGCGGCGACGGAGAGCTCCGCCACTACGAGGACGACGGCACAAGCCAGCGCTACACCACCGAATATGCCACCACGCTGATCACCAAACGGCAGACGGGCAACGTCATCCGGGCCGAAATCGCCGCCCGTCAGGGCAGCTACGCCGGCGCTCCGCAGAGCCGCAGCTACGAACTGCGCTTTCCGGCCACCTTCCCGCCCCGCCGCATCACGATCAACGGCGAGGAGATCCCCTATGCGCGTTTCCCGAAGGCCGGCGAGTGGACCTACGACGCCTACACGTTGGCCCCGGTGATCCACACGCGGGCCATGGCGTGCGACCGGCCGATCGTCGTGGAGCTGACGCTCGACGACGAGGCCCTGACGAAACAGGAACTGCTCTACGGCAAAAGCGGGATTTTCAAGCGCTGCGTGGATCTGACCGTGGAGTTCAAGCTCGAACAGGGGCGCTTCGGCGAGACCTATCTGCTGCTTCCGCGCGAGTATCTCCGCGTATCGCAGTGTCCGAACTTCATCCTCGAGTACCCGGAAACGGCTCTGGAGCGGATCACGGAGTTCGACGAGGCGCTGCAGCGGATGTTCGAGACCACCGACCGCATGGAGATCATCGGGCCGTCGTTCAAGGAGAAGCTCCACCGCCAGCTCGGCAGCAACCGCGACGCCGAATAGCCTTCCGCACCGGTCGCCGGACCGTCATCAAAAAGGCTCCTGACCGAATTCGGTCAGGAGCCTTTCTTGTTCACCCCGTCATGTGGCTCACGCCTCGGCGTCGCGGTCAGCCCGCCAGCTGCGGCGCATGCGGCTCTCGATCCCGGGTGTAGCCCCGGCGGACTGCAACTCCAGCAGATCGTTCCAAACCTCTTCGACCCACGCCACACGCCCGCGGCAGCGTTTCAACACCTCCACGGCCCAGATCCGCACGGCGATCTTCGTCGACGGATCCGCAGCCCATCCGGCGGCCGTTTCGGCTATGCGGTCCAACGTCGGTGCATCGGGGCCGGCATGCTCCAGCAGGTCGATCATGATCTTGCCGAAGTGACGCCGGGCACTCGGGTCCGTACACGCCGGGAAGGCCGAGCAGCAAAAATCCTCCGCATGGGGGCCAAAGGCACCTCGATCGCGGAAATAGATCCGTTCCAACACATAGGCGCCCCGGAAGAGAAGCTTGTGCCGGAGGGGTTTCGGAATCTCCGCCCACGGAGAGGTGACCAAGCGGTAGAGATCTCCGACGGCTTCGGCGTCCAAAATCCGGGAGGCCGCCTCGTCGGCGAAATGCTCCTGCCAACGCTCCGACAGCAGCGTAATCAACTCATCCCGGGTCATTGCGACAGGCGGCTGCGATCCGTCAGAAGAGCTTCTTCCGGGAGGTCATGACGACGAAATCCTTCAGATAGAAGGGTTCGAAATAGGCGATATCCTCCGTGCGTCCCTCGTCGAGGGCCTTCTGGGCCAGCCGGGCCAGGCCGCGAGCCGAAGGGGTCACCTCCACGAGCGTTGCGCCCTTGAGCACCCCGGCACACTTGCGGGCCCCGTTTCCGAAAATGACGAACGGACGTCCGTCGTTGCGATACGACGCGAAACTCTCCTCCGTGATCACCTCGGCCGAAACCTCCGTCAGCGGTTCACCCTGCGTATCGAAGAGCTGGGCATAGACCTCCATGCGGCGGGCGTCGACCATCGGACACAGCCGCGCCTCGTTCCACCGGTCGACCGAGATGATGCCGGCCTCGTAATCCTCGCGGGCCACCTCGACCAGCGCATCGAGCGATCCGACGGCCAGCAACGGTTTCTGCAGTCCGTAGCACAACCCCTTGGCAAACGAGACGCCGATACGCAGTCCGGTGTAGGAGCCGGGGCCCTTGCCGACGGCCACGGCATCCAGATCGTCGGGGGCAATGCCCGTTTCGCGCAACAGTTCGTCGACAAAAACACCCACCTTGCGGGCGTGGTCACGCCCCTCGTCGCTCTCGCGCAGCGACAGCAGCACGCCGTCGCGGGCGATTCCTACGGAGCAGATGTCCGTGCCGGTTTCAATACAGAGAATCAAAGACATACTCTTATCGTTTTTAGCTGTTTACAAATTCATTAATCGGGTCGGTCCCGGCCCGTGGATCACCCCCGGCTTCTTTCTCTCCCGTCCGGTCCCGTACGGACCGGCGGATCACTCCGCCCCCGGCCCGGCGATCACGCCGAAATGCTCCAGCGCCCGGCGGATTCCGTCGTCGTCGACCGACGCGGTCACCCAGTCGGCCGCCTCCAGGGCTTCGGCGCAGCCGTTGCCCATCGCCACCCCGATTCCGGCCGCACGCAACATCGGCACGTCATTGCCTCCGTCGCCGAAGGTCATGACCTCCGACAGGGCAATGCCGAAACGCCCGGCCAATTCGGTCACACCGGTCGCCTTGTCGATTCCGCGCAGATTCACATCGGCGAAAATCGGGCACCAGCGGCTGGACGAGAGCGACGGCAACTGCTCCATCACCCGCTTCTCGAGTTCCGGATCAATGTAGAAACACATCTGGCAGCAGTCACCGCGGTCGAACAGCCGCCGCAGGTCGACCGCCTGCGGAACCGGATGGGCAATCAGCCGGGACAACTCCTCGACAACGGGGGTTACGCGGTTGACGAAGATGCCGTCGTTCAACTCCAGCGCCATCGGGAAATTCCACGCCTCGGAGAGCTCCATGGCCCGTTCGAAGGCCTCGCGCGGGATCGGATGGCGCGTCACCACCTCGCCGTCGTTCATCACGCACTCGCAGCCGTTCAGGGCCACCACCCCGTCATACGGAATCGGGGCCAACGGTTCGAGATCGGTCACGGCGCGTCCCGTCGCGATGAAGAGGCGCACCCCGCCATCGTGCGCCCGACGGAGCGCCTCGACGGCCGACGCCGGCACCTCGTGCGTGCGGAAACTGATCAGCGTCCCGTCGACATCCAGAAAGAGGGCCCGGATCATCGGCGGAAGTTTTTCATCGCCTTGTCCATCTCGCGGCGGGCGTCGTTCTCCTTCAGATACTCGCGTTTGTCGTACGACTTGCGGCCGCGGGCCAGCCCGACGGCCACCTTCACCAGTCCGCGCTCGTTCAGGAAGAGCCGCAGCCCGACGATCGTCAGTCCGCGGTCCTGTGAGGCGCGCTGAAGTTTCAACAGTTCGCGGCGTGTGAGCAGCAGCTTGCGATCGCGGCGCGGCACGTGGTTGTTGCACGTGCCCCAGGCATACTCGGCGATGTTGACGCCGCGGATCCACAGTTCGCCCTTGTCGAAATAGCAGAACGAGTCCACCATCGAAACCTTGCCCGCACGGATCGACTTGATCTCCGTGCCGACGAGCACGATACCCGCAACGTACTCTTCGAGAATCTCATAGTCGAACGTTGCGCGCTTGTTCCGGATATTTATCTTCTTCTGTTCGTTCATATACTCAAAAACGGCATACAAATTGCGAAATCTCTCCGCGGGGGTGGGTAACGGTCAAGGTAACCAATTCTTTTATCTTTGATATGTTTTTACACATCTTTCTGTTTATTTTCTGTTTGCACACGGTATGCGCAGTGATGCGTGTACATTCCGCGGCCCGCCCCCTTTTTCATAAAATCAGTCGGTCCAGTTTTTTGGCCATGGTGGCCTTCACCTGGTTGTAGTTGTTCATCCGCTGGAGGATGTCGTTCATCTCCGCCTCGGGGAGGGTCTCGTCTTTCAATCGGTCCGAGAGCTCCTTGATCAACGCCTGGACGACCTTCGACTTGTAGAGCGTCACGGCCTTCGGGACCCCGACAGCCAGCATCTCGGCTTCGCTCTCGACGTGGATCTCCTTGCGCTTCCACAATTCGCTGGGAACGTAGTTGTCGTCCGAGGTGAGGATGTCCACCGCCGCCGAGCAGACCTGCGGGTCGATGTGGTTCAGGAAGAGGTGCGCCGGCACCTCAACTCCCGGACCCGACACCTCCCACTGTTCGCGGTAGACGGCCATGATCTTGGCATAGACCGGATTGCGGAAGACGATCTGGTCGTCGCTCAATTCGGAAAAGATCACCTCGGCAACGTTGCACGACACCATCGTGCGCCCCTCCTTGAAATCGAACGAGCAATGGCCGTACTTGAGCAGATACTTGACGATCTCGCGCTCCAGCGCCTCGAAACTGCTCCCCGCCTCAACCTTCTGCGCATACTCCGCCTCGGGACGCTGGGGCTGCACCGTTTCACGCTGCCGGGCCGCGGCCTGACGCCGCAGGAAGTCGTCCGTCTCACGGTCGCCCGACGTCGTGAGCCGTTTGCGGGCCACCTCGCCGATGAGGATCTGTTCGTCGATGTCCATGATCCGCGAACACTCCTTGATATAGACCGAACGCTGGATCGAATCGGGAATCTGCGCGATCGACTGCACCATGTCACCGATCAGGGCCGCCTTGCGGATCGGATCGCCCTGCGCATCCTGGAGCAGCAGCCGCGCCTTGAATTCGAGGAAATCCTGTTCGTTGACGCGGATGTACTCCTGCACCTCGGCGGCCGTATGGCTGCGGGCGAACGAGTCGGGGTCCTCGGGTTCGGGCAGCAGCACCACCCGCACGTTCATCCCCTCCTTGAGAATCATGTCGATACCGCGCAGCGAGGCGTGGATGCCGGCCGAATCACCGTCGTAAATCACCGTGATGTTCTTCGTGAAGCGCCCCAGCAGGCGGATCTGCTCCGTCGTGAGCGACGTGCCCGACGAGGCGACGACATTCTCGATCCCGGCCTGGTGCATCGAGATCACGTCGAGATACCCCTCGACCATGATGGCGAAGTTCTGCTGCTGGATGGCCTTCTTGGCGAAGTAGAGGCCGTAGAGTTCGCGTTTCTTGCTGTAGATCTCGCTCTCGGGCGAGTTCTGGTACTTGGCCACCTGCTTGTCGGTGCGCAGCGTGCGGCCGCCGAAGGCGACGATCCGGCCCGAGATATTGTGCACGGGGAAGATCACCCGGTCGCGGAAGCGGTCGTAGAGCCCGCCGTTTCGCTCGCTCACCAGCGAGAGACCCGTCGAGAGGAGGAACTCCCGCTTGTAACCGGCCGCCAGGGCATCCTGCGACATCCGGTCACCCTTCGAGGGGCAGAATCCGAGACCAAACTTCTTGATCGTGGCATCGGTCAAACCGCGCTTCTGCCGGAAGTAGGCCAGACCGACGTTGATTCCTTCGGAGTCGCGGTGGAGGTAGTTGGCGAAGTATTCCGCGGCCCAGCCGTTGAGCACGAACATCGACTCGCGGTCGTCGTTGCGGCGGAGCTCCTCTTCGGTCATCGCCTCCTCCTTGACCTCGATCCCGTAGCGTTTGGCCACCATCTTCAGCGCCTCGGGGTAGCTCACCCCCTCCTGCTCCATGACGAACGTCACGGCATTGCCGCCCTTCCCGCAACCGAAACACTTGTACACGCCCTTCGAGGGGGAAACGACGAACGACGGGGTCTTCTCGTTGTGGAACGGACAGCAGGCGACATAGTTCACGCCCTTGCGTTTGAGCGTGACGTAGTCGCCGACGATATCAACGATATTGGCGGCGGCGTAGATGCGGTCAACTGTTTCGCGGTCGATCATAGCTCACAAAGGTACGAATAATCGGCCGAAAGCGGAGCGATTGCCGGCTAAAAATTACGCGCGGCACCCGCCCGGGCGTTACCGGAAAGCCGCCGCGACCCGCTCCCAGGAGGCGGATCCTCCCCACAAAAGCACCCCGCAGAGGCGCACTTTCGCCATTTTATCACTACCTTTGCGGCATGGACTTCAAACTCGTATCGGACTACGCCCCGATGGGCGACCAGCCGGAAGCGATCTCGCAGCTTGTCGGTTCGATCCGCCACGGCTCGAAACACAACGTCCTGCTCGGCGTCACGGGCTCGGGCAAGACCTTCACCGTGGCCAACGTCATCGCGCAGCTCAACCGCCCGACGTTGGTCCTGAGCCACAACAAGACCCTCGCGGCGCAGCTCTACGGCGAATTCCGCAACTTCTTTCCCGAGAATGCCGTCGAGTATTTCGTCTCCTACTACGACTACTACCAGCCCGAAGCCTATCTCCCCGCCTCGGACACCTACATCGAAAAGGATCTCTCGATCAACGCCGACATCGAGAAGCTGCGGCTGCAGACCGTGGCCACCCTGCTCTCGGGACGCCGCGACGTGGTGGTCGTCTCGAGCGTCTCGTGCCTCTACGGCGCGGGCAACCCGGCCGATTTCCATGCCACGGCCATCCACATCGAGGTGGGACAGGTCGTCAGCTACAAGCAGTTCCTCTACAAGCTGGTCGAGGCACTCTACACCCGCACGGAACGCGATCTGGAGCCCGCGACCTTCCGCGTCAACGGCGACACGGTCGATATCATGGCGGCCTTCGGCGAATTCGGCAACCAGTGCTTCCGGGTGATGTTCTTCGACAACGAGATCGAGGCCATCCAGTCGATCGATCCCGTCACGGGACAGCGCATCCAGACGCTCGACTCGCTGACGCTCTACCCCACGAACCTCTTCGTGACGACCAAGGAGCGCATCAATACGGCCGTACAGCAGATCTACCTCGACCTGGGCAAGCAGATCGAGTTCTTCGAGAGCCAGGGGCGCATGGTCGAGGCGCAGCGCATCAAGCAGCGCGTGGAGTACGACCTGGAGATGATCAAGGAGCTGGGCTACTGCCCCGGCATCGAGAACTATTCGCGCTACTTCGACGGCCGCGCCGCCGGAACGCGCCCCTTCTGCCTGCTGGACTACTTCCCGAAGGATTACCTGATGGTCATCGACGAGAGCCACGTCACGCTGCCGCAGGTCCACGCCATGTACGGCGGCGACCGCGCCCGCAAGGAGAACCTCGTGGAGTACGGCTTCCGGCTGCCGGCAGCCAAAGACAACCGCCCGCTGACCTTCGCCGAGTTCGAGCAGTTGCAGGGGACGACGATCTACGTCAGCGCCACGCCGGCCGACTGGGAGCTGATGAAGAGCGAAGGGGTGATTGCCGAACAGCTGATCCGACCCACGGGACTCGTCGACCCGCCGCTGGAGGTGCGCGTGACGCTCAACCAGATCGACGACCTGATCGAGGAGATCGACAAGCGGGTCAGGAACGACGACAAGGTGCTCGTGACGACCATCACCAAACGCATGGCCGAGGAGCTTTCGAAATATTTCGACCGCGTGGGGGTGCGCAACCGCTACATCCATTCGGACGTCGACACGCTCGAACGCATCCAGATTCTCGAGGATCTGCGCAACGGGCTGTTCGACGTGCTGGTGGGCGTGAACCTGCTGCGCGAGGGACTGGACCTTCCCGAGGTGGCGCTGGTGGCGATACTCGACGCCGACAAGGAGGGCTTCCTGCGCAACGTGCGGTCGCTGACGCAGATTGCCGGACGTGCCGCACGCCACTCGCAGGGCAACGTGATCCTCTACGCCGACACCTGCACCGAATCGATGCGCTACGCCATCGAACAGAGCAACCGTCGCCGCGAAAAACAGGTCCGCTTCAACATGGAGCACGAGATGCTGCCGCGGCGCGCCCAGAAGAGCGGCGCGGGGCCGAGCAATCTGCTGGCCGGGCGCGAGACGGCCGAAGGCAACATCCCGACGGCCTACCCCATCATGGAGGAGCACTACGCCGTGGCCTCCGACGTGCAGAAGGGCTACACGGCCGGCACGCCGACACCCGCTCTGGGCGAGAATCTCGACGAACTGATTGCCCGTGCCCGCGAGGACATGGAACGGGCGGCCAAATCGCTCGACTTCCTGGCCGCCGCGAAGTTCCGCGACCGGATGTACGAACTGCAGAAACTGCGCGAGGAGAACCGTCGGTGATCGACTGCGAACCGATTCACTGACCCGGCAATCCCGTCACCGCACGGCCGAACAGAAGCGGAGCGGGGGCTACGGACGGGTCTCGGCGTGGCGGAAGGTGAAATACTTGGCCGCCAGAAAGCTGTATACCGTCGTAAGAAGCGTCGTGAGCACCTTGGCCGGGGTGGGCCAGATGCCGCACACCTCGACAAAGAATTTCAAGCCGGCATAGGTCAGCAGGATCGACCCCGCGATCGACAACAGATAGCGGAAGAGTTGCGTCCCCGCCCCTACGGGCGAGCGGCGGAAGGCCACGTAACGGTTAAGCCAGAATCCCACGAAAAAGGTGCAGGGAAAGACAAGGATCATCGCCGCAATGTGGGGCGAAAGGACGACGAATCCCAGATCGAAATAGCGGTATCCGATCAGAAAGTTGTAGAACAGCGAGTAGCAGACCGGGTCGAAAACCAGGTAGGTGAAGCCTCCGCAGACGGCATAATGGAAGACCTGCCGGGGCAGGATGGCCGCTACGGGACGAATGTAGAAGCGGTCGATGCCGCGAACAATCCACTCCGAGAGACGCATTACCGGGCGGTATAGGTCCACATGCCGGGGAAACGCTCTTCGTGGGCACGGATATAGAGACGACACGCCTCCGCGTCATCCGATTCGAAGGGCGAGACCATGAATTTCGAACCGAAGCGGTAGATGCCGCACGTTACGGCCGGCTCCTTGGCCGAGGCTTCGGCCGCCGCCCGCCGCGCATTCCGTTCCGAACTGAAAACCCCCATCACGACATAGTTCCGGCCCGACACCAGACGGGAGGGCCCCGCCTCCGGCATCGGACGGCTGTCGTTGCGGACGGTCGTCTGCGGAGCTTCCGGCGTTTGCGAAGTTGCCGTCGGGGTTTGCACCGGGTGCGCAGCCGTCGCCGGGGCTTGTTCCGCCGGACTCTGCAGCGCGGCCTGCTCCGACCCCGAGGCCGGCACGACGCTCTCCGACGAGGCAATCCCCGTCGTGGAGTCCGTCCCGGCCGAGGCTGCGGACAACGAATCGGCATCCGTCCTCACCGCCGCGTCCCGACGCTCTACGGCCCGATCCGCCACGGCACTCCGTATCTCCTGCCGCATCTCCCGTTCACCGAGCCACCACCAGGCCGTGAAACCCGCCACACAGACGATCGCCGCCACGCCGATCCACAGCACGGCATCGAACCGTCGCGGCGCCCGTACACGAACCGCCTCATGCCCCTGGGGGTTGAGCCGGCGGTCGAACGCCTCGTCGAGTTTGAAATTCTTGAACTGCAACACCCCGACGCCGACGATGGTCAACCGATCCTCCTCCCGGACCTGAGCCAGCCAGCGGTCGTAGACCTTCTGCGCCTCGGGACGCGGATCCTCGGGCCGTACGCCGTTGACCCGCAGCACGCGGCCGATCTCCTCGACGAGCGACACGCCGCACTCCTGCGACGAGAACTGCACCGTCCGACAAGGCGGCACGACATGCCGGCGGTCGATCCGCCGGGCCGGTTGACGCTCGACGCGCAGCGAACCGACGCCGGGCAGGCAGATCGTCGTACCCCCGGCCAGCAGATTGCCCACAAGTCGGGCGACCTGTTCGGTCATCGGATTAGTGTTCATTTCCTGATCTTTTTATGATTCTTGCGGCTTTTCGCAACGGGACTCTCCTGTGCAGCGGGCTCCGCGTCCGAGTGCTGTTTTGCGGCCGGATGCCGTTTTGCGGCGGCAGCCGACGCGGCATGCTGCCCCGGGATGGAGGCCGCCGCAGCCGGGTGCTTCGCTCCCCGCCAGATCATGTAGACACCCAGCACGATGAAGGGAATGCTCAGCCACTGTCCCATGTCGAGGGCCCAGCCGACTTCGAACGACTCCTGCTCGGTCTTGATGAATTCGAGGAAGAAGCGCGTCAGGAAGACGCCGATCAGGCCGATGCCGAACAGTACGCCCGGATGGCGACGGGCCATGTCCTTGCGGTAATAGAGCCAGCAGAGGATGGCGAAGGTCACCACGTAGCAGAGCGCCTCGTAGATCTGCGTGGGATGGACGGCCGCCGGGGCATACTCGGTGACCCACTTATGCGAGCGGACGAATTCGAAGCCCCAGGGCAGCGTGGTGGCGCGTCCGAAGATCTCCGAATTGAAGAGGTTGCCCATGCGGACGATTGCGCCGCCGATGCCGACCGGGATCATGATGCGGTCGAGCGACCAGACGTACGGAAGCCGGTTCTTGCGCGAGAAGAGCCACAGCCCGATCAGCAGACCGATGGCGGCGCCGTGGCTGGCCATACCGCCGTCGCGGAAGCCCGTGATGATGGTCCACGGTTTGGAGAGATACTCCACGGGATCGTAAAAGAGGCAGTGGCCGAGACGGGCGCCGAGGATCGTGGCGATCGTGCCGTAGACGAAGATCGACTCCGAAACCTTCGACGGAAGGCCCTCGCGTTTGCAGAAGTTGTCGAAGAATTTGGCGCCGATCAGGATGGCCAGCGCCCACATCAGTCCGTAATAGCGGATATCGAACGTGCCGATCCGGAACAACACCGGATCGAAATCCCATACGACGGTAAGCGGTTGTATCATCAAAGGTATCTGTAACATCTATTCAAGTCATGATTGGTTCTCCGCCGCCCGGAGGTCGAGCCGATCCCGACCGACGGGCGGATGGTCCGGCAGACTATTTGATATCCTGCAGGTTGACCTTCTTGAGCGTGAAGGAGAAAGTGCTGCCCACACCCGGTTCGCTGCGCACGGTGATGCGTTCGCCGTGAGCCTCGATGATGTGTTTGACGATGGCCAGACCGAGTCCCGTACCGCCCTGTTCGCGCGAACGTCCCTTGTCCGTGCGGTAGAAGCGCTCGAAGACGCGCGGCAGATCCTCCTTGCCGATGCCCAGACCGTTGTCTTCGACCTCGACGAGGATCTTGTCCAGCATGTCGCGGAAACGGATGCGCGTCAGACCGCCCTCCTTGCCGTAGCGGATCGAGTTGATAATCAGGTTGACGAAGACCTGGCCGATGTAGTGTTTGTCGGCCATGACCCAGAAGGGCGACGGCAGGTTGTCGGCCCCCTTGACCGAGATCTTGATCCCCTTCTTGTCGGCCTCCATCTCGGCCTGATCGGCAATCTCCTTGGCCAGCGCCACAACGTCGAACTTCTCCATGTCGAGCTTGTTCATGCTGCTCTCGAGTTTCGAGATCGTATCCAGGTCGTTGACGATATTGATCAGCCGGTCGATGCTCTTTTCGGCGCGTTCGAGGTACTTGCGGTTGATGAGTTCATCCTCCAGACCGCCGTCCAGCAGCGTCGAGATGTAGCCCTGCACGTTGAAGATCGGGGTCTTCAGTTCGTGGGCCACGTTGCCCAGATACTGCTTGCGGAACTGCTCGGCCTCCTTCAGGCGGGCGATCTCCCGGTCGTTGGTATCGGCCCAGGCGGTGAGCTCCTCGCCGATGTTCTCGACCTTCTTGTCCTGCAGTTCGGAGAAGATCTCCCGGGTATGGACATCGCGCGAAAGAACGATCGAGTAGATGGGTTTGAGCTTGTAGGCCACATACTTGCGGATGATGAACAGCGCCGCCAGCGCCACGACGACAAAGACGCCGGCCGCCACACAAAGCGTCAGCCACCATACGACGTCGAGCAGAATCATGACCACGGCCACCAGAACCGCAGCCAGCAGGGCGATCCACAACGAGGCGCCCTCCTTAGTCTTGATGGTTACCATAGGCTTACTTCATGTAGTTTTGCATCAGTCGGGCGATGTACTTGCCGATGATGTCGAATTCGAGATTGACGACCGTTCCCACCTCGATGCGGCAGAAATTGGTGTGCTCGAAGGTGTAGGGGATGATGGCCACGCGGAACGAGTCGGGCGTGGGGTCGCAGACCGTCAGGCTCACGCCATTGACCGTCACCGAGCCCTTCTCCACGGTGCAGAGCCCTCCGCCGCGGGGGTCGTAGCGGAAGGTGAAGTACCAGCTGCCGTCGGCATCCTCCTTGGCCGTGCAGAGGGCCGTCTGGTCGACATGTCCCTGGACGATATGGCCGTCGAGCAGTGCGTCGGGTTTCATCGAGCGTTCGACATTGACCAGATCGCCCACCTTGAGCAGTCCGAGGTTGCTCCGGTCGAGGGTCTCCTTCATGGCCGTGACGGTATAGGTATCCCCGGCGATGTCCACTACCGTCAAACATACGCCGTTATGTGCTATGCTCTGATCGATTTTAAGCTCCTTGCAGAAAGGAACCCGCAGGGTAAAATCCTTGTTCTGACGGTCCGAGCGGATGGCGACTACCTCCGCCGTACCTTCCACGATACCTGAAAACATACGTTCAACTGTTGATTATCAATTTACCTTTTACCTTGTACACGGAGACTATGTCGCTCGTATCCAGCAGGATATCGTCATAATTCTCCCGATCGCCGGCCACCAGGCGGACTTTTCCCGCCTCTTCGGCGGACCGAACTATGCGCAAAGTTACAATTTTTCGGCTGACAATCACATACTCTTCGCCCGGAATAATTGCATCGGGGTCGACGGTCTTGAGCAGCACGACGGTTCCGGGAGGAACGCAGGCCCCCATGGCGCGGCCCGAATAGGACATGGCCAGATCGCACTCCCCGACAGGTGGAACGACCAGATTGCATTGTGCCTCGAGCCGGTCGAGATTAGCAATTCCCCGTTCGACATCGACGCCGTAATAGGGAATCTGAGGGCCCCGCAACCGTTCGTCGGCAAACATTTGCCCTTCGCCGGTCAGCAGCCAGAGTTTGTCGATCTGAGGGAATTTGGCGACGATACGGTCCGCCACATCGAGCGAAATACCGTTGTTGCCGCGTTTGATCTGATAGAGGTTTTCGCCTCGTGCAAGGCCGATATAGCGTGCAAAATAGTTGGTCGACATATTCGCCCATTTGATCACCGCCTCAATCCTGAGCCAATTATTCTGCTTTTCTCGCATTTTTTTTCGTTAATTTAATTTTTTTTGTATCTTTGCAGTCCCGGTCCCGTAGTTCAATGGATAGAATACAAGATTCCGGTTCTTACGATATGGGTTCGATTCCCGTCGGGACTACCAGGCACAGATGTGAAGCAATTCGCATCTGTGCTTTTTTTGTTGTGAAGTCCGCATGCTTTAGTTTTGGAATTCAGGCATATTCAACATCCATGGCAACCTAACAACTAATTTACAAAAATAATAACAAATTTCTTACCAACAATAAAAAATAGCACATTTGATCGCGTAAGCAGCACGTTCAAACACGCATTCCGGCAGGAAGTGCACCCTGGCTGCCGGTTTCGGAGAGGCTCTCCTATAAAATATACAAACAATCGGGGAAGGATTCCACACATCCACATCTGCCGCCTCATCCCGCGACGTTCCGAATGCGCCGGGATGCGGGAGAATTCAGCATCTAAAAAAGCACCCGCACACCCAGACGCAGCGTCAGGGACAACGGGGCATCGGAGCGCGACGTGCGCAACTCCGTATCGGTCAGATACCAGGAGACCTCCGGTTCGAAATAGAGTCCGACATAGTCGGCCAGACGATACTGGGCGCCGACAGCGGCCAGCAGCGACCATTGCAGGGCAGCCTCATCGACGGTCTGGCTGCCGAATTTTGCCGCGATGCACTTTTCAGCCATTCCGCCGGCTCCGAGATAGGCCGTCAGAGGCCCCCGCTCAACGAACTGCCAGTTCATGCGGAGCGGGATTCCGACGAAGTGCAGCTTCTGGCTCACATCGTCCGACGAATAGGGCAGCCGCACGTCCGAGCGCAACAGCGTGTAGACTACCCCGCTCTCGAGTGAGAAGCGGTGCGGAAGTTCCTTGCGGACGGTCAGTCCGAAACTCAGCGGGAGGTGGTGCCGGAAGGAACTCTTGTCGTAATCGCGGCGCTGCATGGGCTGCAGGTTGTTGCCGTTGCCGACGACCGACACGGCATCATTGGCCATAATGGAGGAGTAGCTCCGTAGCGGTGAGCCCTGCAATCCGTTTCCACTCGACGTACCGCCCCCGGCAAAGAGCGAGAGTGACGTCCGCGATTCGCGGGGCCGCTCCCCGGCAAAGCTCTCCGCAAAGGCGACAAACGAGCCGGCATCGCGACGCGCCGCCGTCTTGTTCCGCCCCGCTCCCCGGGCTGCGCGGGGCTTCGAGTCGGATGCGGCCGAATTTATGCGGGATTGCACCGCCTCGCCGTTTCGGGCGTCGGCACCGTTTCGGGCCTCAACGCCCCCCTGCGCACCGGTCGGGCTCTGTGCATCGGTCCGGGTCTGCGCATTAGTCCGAGGCTGCGCTTCGGCCCGGGTCTGCGCAGAAACACGGCCCCGGGAATCCGCTCCGGTGCCCCCGTCCATCCGGAAACTCCCGACGGACGAATCGTCGGTCATCCCGGCAAGAGACTCCGTCGTTTCGGAATCGCCGCCCTGCGGATCCACCCCGCCGGAGACGGATGCGGGATCCCCCTCCAAGGGTTTGCCGACTCCGTTTTCCGACTCCTGCATCGGGGAGTTCCGGTCCGCCGCCGATTCCGACCGGAGCGCCAGCAACGCTGCTGCAGACTTCTGCCCGGTCGTTTGATCCGGTCCCTGCGACCACCCCGTGGTGCGGGCAACCGTCTCCCGCAGCGACTCCGATTCATGCGGGCGGTTCTCCGCCACCGCATCGGATCCAAACGCCGGTTGCCGGGAGATTCCGTTCTCCCCCGACGCCGGCAACTGTTTCCCGGCCGCCGACCCCGAGGCCGACAATCGGGACCGATCGACCGCAGAGTCGCCCGCCACCGTCATCGAGGCCAGAAGCGGATCCTCGAAGTCCCCCAACTCCCTGCTTCCGGAGCGCCACAGGAGCTCTCCCGCGACGACGGCAATCAGTACGACGGCGGCCGCGGCGGCAATCCGCGGTCCATGGATCCTCCATCCGTTTTTGCGGGGCAGCGGCATGCCGGGCTCCGGCACGTGCGGTTCATGCCCCTCGAGTTCGCGTTGCAGACGCTCCCAACTCCCTTCCGAAGGGGAGATTTCGGCGTCGCGCAGCGTACTGCGCAGGACATCGGTCCAATCGGTATTTCGTTTCATCTTCATCATTCGTGCGTCTCCAAATAGGTTCTGATCCGGCGGGCCAGCAGGCTCCGGGCCCGGAACAGCTGCGACGAGGAGCTCTTCTCGTTGATTCCCAGCAGGCGGGCGATCTCGCGATGCGGCAGTCCCTCGATGCAGTAGAGGTTGAACACCGTGCGGTAGCCGTCCGGGAGCTCCGCGACGAACTCCATCAGCACCTCGCGCGGCACGCGGGCCACCTCTGCGGCCTGCGGTTCGGCCAGCGTATCGGCAACACGCCCCTCGTCGAGGGGGAGTGTCCCGAGGCGGTTGCGCGTACGGAGCCACTCGAGGGCCATGTTGACCGTGATGCGTTCGATCCAGGCCCGCAGCGACCCCTTGCCGCGAAACGTAAAGCGGTCGAACGCGCCGTAGATCTTCAGGAAGGCATCGTGCATGAGATCCTCGCCCGTCGCACGGTCGCCGACGTATCGCACGCAGATGGCCAGCAACCGGCCCGCATAGCGATCATACAGCTCTCTGCGAGCCGCATTATCGCCCCGTCTGCACCCTTCGGCCAGTATCTCTTCGTCCATCTGCATCGGTCGTTCCACCTTTTAAATGCGGCGGCGGGGAAAAGACTGCGCCGGAGCATGAAAAAAAATATTTCCGACATGCAGTATTCGGCCGTCGCGCCGTTTTAAGAGCGAAAGATAACACAAAATAGAGAAATTATGAAAAAATTCGGTTTATTCCTGCTGGGAGCGCTGACGATGCTGGGTGTCACCTCCTGCAACGACGATGACGGCGACTACCCGCGCAACACCCCGCTGATCACGACCGTCTGCCCGCTCGAGGGCGGTGACTACTGTTTCGAGCGCGACAACGGCGACCGTCTCTACCCGAGCGACAAGTCGCGCGTGCCGGGCTACAAACCCGACGGGGATCAGAAACAGCGCGCCATCATCTGGTTCTCGCTGCTCGACCAGACCATCCCGGGCTATCGCTACAACATCGCCCTCTACGCCGTGGAGGAGATCTACACGGGCACCTCGGAGGTGGTCAGCGATGCCGCACGCCTGGCCGAACTGGGCGATGCCAAAACGGGTTATACCGTGGGGACGTTCAATCTCTCGGAGTCGTGGCTGACCTTCTACGCCCTCTATTCGTGCCGCTACAACTCGAAGCACACCTTCACGCTGGCCGTGGACAAGAGCGGCACGACGGAGTTCAAGGAGAGCAAGGAGGGTTACCTCGACGTCGTGGTGCTGCACGATGACCAGGACGATCAGGGCGGCCCCGACTGCGGATTCTACATTTCGTTCGACCTCACGCCCCTGGCCGCCGAGCTCGAGGGCAAGGAGGGTATCAACCTGCTGATCCCGACGCGCGAAAACGGCAACCAGGAGATCAAGCTTCGATTCGCTGCCCCGCGCGGGGAGTAGCCACTTCGCCGCGGCAGCCGATCCGGTCCGTCAGCCCTCGGGGCCGACGGGCCGGATTTTTTAGCACCCGCACCCTCCCGGATTCGTCGAAAAAGCGTATATTTGCATCATGTCCATCGTACGCAACACCGAAAGCGATCTCGATTTCGAGAACAAGATCCGTCCGCAGGAGCTGGAGAACTTCTCCGGACAGGACAAGATTGTCGACAACCTGCGGGTCTTCATCAAGGCGGCGCTCATGCGCGGCGACTCGCTCGACCACGTTCTGCTGCACGGACCTCCGGGTCTGGGCAAGACCACCCTTGCAAACATCATCGCCAACGAGATGGGGGCGCAGCTGCGCGTGACCTCGGGACCCGTGCTGGACAAGCCGGGCGACCTGGCCGGCCTGCTGACGAACCTCAATCCGGGCGACGTGCTCTTCATCGACGAGATCCACCGCCTGAGCCCCATCGTCGAGGAGTATCTCTACTCGGCCATGGAGGATTTCAAGATCGACATCGTGCTCGACAAGGGCCCCTCAGCCCGCTCGATCCAGATCGAACTGGCCCCCTTCACGCTCATCGGCGCCACGACGCGCAGCGGCCTGCTGACCTCGCCGCTCCGGGCGCGTTTCGGCATCCAATGCCATCTGGAGTACTACGACGTCCCTGTTCTGGCCGGCATCGTACGGCGTTCGGCGCGGATTCTCGACGTCTCGATCGACGACGATGCCGCCCGTGAGGTGGCCCTGCGTTCGCGCGGCACGCCGCGTATCGCCAACGCCCTGCTGCGCCGCGTGAGGGACTTCGCCATGGTCAAGGGCGAGGGACACATAGACCTGGAGATCACGCGCATCGCCCTCTCGGCACTGAACATCGACTCGCGGGGTCTGGACCAGATGGACAACAAGATTCTGGGGACGATCATCGAGAAGTTCAACGGCGGACCGGTCGGGCTGAACACCGTGGCCACGGCCGTCGGCGAGGAGGCCGGCACGATCGAGGAGGTCTACGAGCCGTTCCTCATCAAGGAGGGTTTTCTCAAACGCACGCCGCGAGGTCGTGAGGCGACACCGCTGGCATGGGAGCATCTGGGCTTCACGCCGCCCGGCAGCGGAGACTCCACCCTCTTCTGACCGCCTCCGACCGGACGAAAACAGCCCCGGACACCATGCCGGTCCCGAACGGCCGCGCCGCCGACCCGACACAACCCGAACAAGACTGAAAACCAATCTGACCGCAAAATGGACCTTCGACACCTCCACCTGCACCGGCTCCGCCTCATCGCATCCGTCGGGCTGCTGCTGGGCACTCCCGCCCTGCTGCACGCCGCGCCCGGCTATCCGAAATCGGCAACCCCGCCGCCCGCCGCCGAAACCCGGGCCACAACAACGGCCTCCACCGCAGTCTCCGCCGCCACCTCCAACGGACAGCAAATCCTCGCGGAGTCGGTCTCCGAGGCGCCGGTTCAGCGGCCCTGGCTGGTTCCACGCAACCGCCCGCAGCACACCTTTTTTGTCGATGCCGGCTATCTGGCCCTGCTATTTACCCTTCATTTCCAGACCTTTGACTCGGGTTCGCTCAACGAGGGGCTGAGCCTCACGGCCGGCTACAACTGGACCTCGCGCCGGGGTCTGGGCGTGGGCGTAATCTACTCCGGAGGCTTCTTCTCGGCCCGACGCAGCGGCCTCCTCAGCACGGCCCGTCTGCTCTACGTCGCTCCGGAATTCGTGGCCCGGCAACGGGCCGGACGCCGCTGGCTTTTCCGCGAGGCGGTCGGCATCGGATATGGACGCTACGTGCGCAGCTACGACGGAAATCGCGCCGGACGCGGCGGCGTCGGGCTGCACGAACGGGCGTCGGTCGAATTCATGGCAACACGCTGGCTGGGCCTGTCGCTCGGATTCGGCGGCGAATGGATCCTTACCGGCGCCCCGGATGTGGGCGACGGCGTGGAGTTCAATCTGGTGGGATTGCTCACCTTTCATGTCGGAGGCGGCGTGCGTTTTTATTTCTAAAAAAATTGCCCAAAAATCTAAAAAAATTTACATTCTGCGCGATAATTGTTATATTTGCCGTTAACCGAATTGAAAACAAAGACTCTGAACGGTAAACAGATGGATACCAAATCGAAACTCGACGAAGCAGCGCTGCGCTACCACAGCGAAGGGCAACCCGGCAAGATCGGTGTCGTGCCCACCAAACCCTATCAAACCCCCTACGATCTGTCGCTGGCCTACTCGCCGGGCGTTGCAGCCCCCTCGCGAGCCATTGCGGCCAATCCCGACGACGTCTATACCTACACCGGCAAGGGCAACCTCGTGGCCGTGATCTCGAATGGAACGGCCGTACTCGGACTGGGCAACATCGGCCCGCTGGCCGGAAAGCCCGTCATGGAGGGCAAGTGCATGCTCTTCAAGACCTACGCCGGCATCAACGCCTTCGACATCGAGGTCGATGCCACCGATCCCGACGAGTTCGTGCGTGCGGTGAAGGCCATCGCCCCCACCTTCGGCGGCATCAACCTCGAGGATATCAAGGCCCCGGAGTGCTTCGAGATCGAGACCCGCCTGCGCGAGGAGCTCGACATCCCGCTCATGCACGACGACCAGCACGGTACGGCCATCATCACCTCGGCGGCCCTGATCAACGGCGCCAAGATCGCCGGCAAGGAGATTTCGCAGCTGCGCGTGGTAGTCAACGGCGCAGGAGCCGCCGCCATCGCCTGCGCGAAACTCTTCATCGCCCTGGGCGTCCGTCATCAGAACGTGACGCTCTGCGACAGCCACGGCGTAGTGACGATCTACCGCGAAGACCTCAACCGCATGAAACGCGAATTCGCCACCACACGCCGCATCTCGACGCTGGCCGAAGCGGTCGAGGGGGCCGACGTCTTCCTGGGCGTCTCGAAGGCCGACACGCTGAAGCCCGAAATGCTGCGGACGATGGCCGAGAACCCGATCGTCATGGCGCTGGCCAACCCCGATCCGGAGATCGCCTACGAAACGGCCATGGCCTCGCGTCCGGACATCATCTTCGCCACGGGACGTTCCGACTATCCCAATCAGGTGAACAACGTGCTGGGATTCCCCTACATCTTCCGCGGAGCGCTCGACGTCCGGGCCACGAAGATCAACGAGGCAATGAAGCTGGCCGCCGCCCATGCGCTGGCCGAACTGACCCGCGAACCCGTTCCGGAGTCGGTGCTCAAGGCCTACGGAGTGGAGAGTCTGGAGTTCGGACGCAGCTACCTGATTCCCAAGCCGCTGGATCCGAGGCTGCTGCCGCGCATCTCGACGGCCGTGGCGCGTGCTGCCGTCGAATCGGGCGTCGCACGCCGTCCGATCACCGACTGGGAAGCCTATGCCGAGGAGTTGCGCAAACGGGTCGAAAGATAGTCCGACCGACAAACAGAAAAGGCAGGAATCCGTTGGATTCCTGCCTTTTTCATCTCCTCCGCACCGGGAGTCCCTGCACCGGGAGAGGGTCAGTTCTTCGCGTGGGCAGACCCGTCCGCCGGCGACTGCTCCGGAGCCTGAACGGTGGATGGAGCCGGAGCGGTGGATGGAGCCGGAGCGGTGGATGGAGCCGGAGCGGCCGTTCCCGCCGCGGTGAGCGAATTGCGTCCGGAGGCAACAACCGCCATGCGGTCGCGATAGAGGTCGGCCACGGTCGTGGCGGCATCGTCGATCGAGACGCGGGAGGTGTTCACCGTCAGGTCGTAGCGGTGCGGATCGCCCCAGCGTTCGCCGGTATAGTATTCATAGTGGGTCCTTCGGTTGCGATTCACGCGCCGCACCTCGGCTTCGGCCGCGTCTGGGGCGATTCCATACTCCTCGACGCATCGCCGGCAGGCACTCTCCAGATCGGTGCAGCAGAAAACCCGCACGGCACGAGGTTCGTCGCGCAGCACAAAGTCGGCGCAGCGCCCGACAAGGACGCACGATTCGCGCGCGGCCAGCTCCTGGACGATCCGGCTCTCGGCCACGAACAGCACGTCGTCGGGCGAGAGGCTGTGATCCATCCGCGCGCCGTTCGACTGGGCGAAGATGCACTTGAGCCAGAACGACGGAATCGACTGCTCGTTGTGGAGGATATACGCCTCGTCCATACCGCTCTTCTGCGCTGCCAGGCGGATAAACTGATTGTCGTAGAGGGGAATATGCAGCATCGAGGCCAGTTTTTCGCCCAACTGATGTCCGCCGCTGCCATACTCGCGGGCGATCGTGATGACGACCGGCTGCGGGGAGTCGGCCGCCGGGGCTGCGGATTCTCTCTCCGGAGCCGTTCCTTCACCTCCGATCCAACGGTCGAAGATGCGGTAGAAGGGGGTGATGAAGTGGACGATCGGGCCGACGATCAGTGCGGCGGTGACCGTACCCTCGCGCACGCCCGAGATGTTGGAGAGGAAGACGAGCGAAAGGAGACAGGCCAGAATCACGAGCGTGACGTCAAAGGCCAGCTTGACATAGCCGAATTCGCGGCGCAGCCGTCGCGAGATGGCCCGCACGAAGTACTCGCCGGCGGCCATGGCGATGTTGACCTTCACCTCGAGGGCGATGCCGACGGCCAGCACGACGCAGCCGATGAGCAGGCTGACGATCTTGGCCGCATAGGCTTCGGGCGTGAGCCAGAAGAGGGCCGACATCGAACAGTCGATGAACGTACCGAAGAAGAGCGTGACGGGAATCTGCAGCAGGAAGATCCGCCGATCGGTCTTCAGGTCGGCACGCGTCATGAAGGGGAGTTCGAGAAGCATGAACACCAGATTGAGGATAATGGTCCACTGGCCCATGGTCATCGAGGTGAACATGCTCAGAACGTAGGTAACGCTCGTAATGGGGGAGGTTCCCAGCAGGGCTTTGGTGATCAGCGCAATACCGAAGGCGTTGATGAACAATGCCACGACGAAGAGCAGATAGCGCCGAAAAAGCAGTCGGGTTTGGGTTTTCATGTCTGGACTTGAATGATATCAAGGCGCAAAATTCGTCTTTTCTTCCGAAATTCGGATCGGAAAGGAGCGACCGAAACTGGTATAATCCGAAACAAAAGCGTACCTTTGAGGTCGAAAACCGCTTGAACCATGCCACGCCCTGCCACCCATACCCATTCAACCGCCGATCCTGCCCGGGAGAGCCGCGAGGAGGTTTTCTACCGCGAAATACGCCCCGCCGACCTCTCGCACGGAGCGATGCGCCTTGAGCGGGGCTTCCTCTTCGGAATGGTCACAAACGGCACACTCCGCGAGGAGGACTCGTCGGGTGAGCGGACGCTGGAAAAGGGCGATCTGCTCATCCTGACACCGAGCCGCAGCTGTACGCTGCAATCCGCCGGCGGAGATTTCCGGATGGTCGGCATCGGCCTGGATCCCGACTTTTTCGACACGCTGCCCGACGGACAGCCGATGTACAGCCAGCTGGCCCGGTATCCCGATCCGAACGGAGCCATTCGCCTGCGGCCGGAGGAGGCGGCGTGGCGCCATCTGCTCCGCACGGCGGAACTGCTGGCCGACCGGCCCTCGCCCTACACCCTCTTCCACCGGGGAATCCTCCGCCACTGGTGCGGGCTCTTCCTGCTCGAGATCACGGACATGCTGCACCGCGACAACGAATCGAACCGCACGCCGGTCTGCATGAAACGGGCCGACCTGCTCTTCCGCCAGTTCAAGAAGCTCTCGGTCGAAAACTACCTCGGCCACCACGACATCGGATTCTACGCCGATGCGCTGCACATCTCGACCACCTACCTCTCGCGGATCGTCAAACGTACCACCGGCCACACGGTCTATGCCCATCTGGCGGGGTTGCTGGCGGCCGAGGCACGGCGCTGTCTGGAGAGTACGGACAAGGATGTCAAGGAGATCGCCTATCGGCTGGGATTTTCGGATCAGTCCTCGTTCGGGAAATTCTTCAAGGCGCAGAGCGGGCTCTCACCGCACCACTATCGCCAACGTTTCGGACGGGGAGGCGACGACCGGGACGGCGGCAGCCCGCGGGAAGCCGAGTCCTCCCCCGCCGAGACCGATCTCACAAAATAAACCCGGGCGAATCCATCACCCGGGAAAGACCAATCTATTAATAAAAGAGGAATCCGGCGCCACGGCCGCGAACCGTCAGACAAAGAGTGCCGAGAACTCCGGAAGCGACATCTTCCGCACCTGACAGTCTCCGATTCCGACGGGCAGTACGATGCGCAGCATCCCCTCGGCGTTCTTCTTGTCCTTGCCGACCTCCTTGAGCAGGCGTTTCATCTCGACCGGCGGCGTGAGTTCGAAACCCAGCCGCGAAAGCAGATCGACGATCCGCTGCCGATCCTCCTCGCCGAGCACCCCCAACCGTACGGCGGCCCCGGCAATCAGCGCCGTTCCGACGGCTACGGCCTCACCGTGGTTCATGCGGTTCGAGGACTTCTCGATGGCGTGCGCCAGCGTATGGCCGAGGTTGAGTTTGCGGCGTTCGCCCGCTTCGCGTTCGTCGCGTTCGACGATGTCGGCCTTGACCCGGATGGCCGCCGAGATGATGTCGGAGAGCAGGTCCGTATCCTGACGCAGCGCCTCGAACGAGGTCTGCTCCAGACGGGCAAACAGCTCCGGATCGGCAATGACGGCTGCCTTGACCACTTCGGCCAGTCCGGCGCGGAACTCACGGTCGGGGAGCGAACGCAGCAACGAGGGGTCGCAGATGACGAACTGCGGCTGGGTGAAGGTTCCGGCCATGTTCTTGTAGCCGTCGACATTGACGCCGTTCTTGCCGCCTACCGAGGCGTCGACCTGTCCCAGAAGGGTTGTGGAGACAAATCCGAACTTCACCCCGCGCATGTAGGTCGAGGCGGCAAAACCCGCCACGTCGGTGACAATGCCGCCGCCGATGGCCAGTACGAAGGTCGAACGGTCGACGCCCAGCTCGATGAAGCGGCGGTAGAGGGTCTCGACCGTCTGCAGCGTCTTGATGCTTTCGCCCAAACCGATGAGCACCGCATCGTAAGGGGCCACGAACGAGTGGTAGAGCCGGTCGATCGTGGCATCCGAAACGACGACCACTCGCCCCTCGGGAAGAAGTTCGGGGAGCAACTCGACGGCCGAACCGATATATACCTGACTGCTGCGAAGGTTAAAAGCGGGTTCCATTATTTAACTTTTTTAAGAAGTAAGCAAATGTAGTACATTTTCCGGAGAAATTGTTACCTTTGCACGACAAAATACAGATTTATGCAAAAACTGCGCAATATCGCGATCATAGCCCACGTCGACCACGGCAAGACGACGCTGGTCGACAAGATGATCCTGGCAGGCCACGTGCTGCGTGACAACCAGCAGACGGGCGACCTGATTCTGGACAACAACGACCTGGAGCGCGAACGGGGAATCACGATTCTCTCAAAGAACGTTTCGGTGATCTACAAGGACTACAAGATCAACATCATCGACACCCCGGGCCACGCCGATTTCGGCGGCGAAGTGGAGCGCGTGCTCAACATGTGCGACGGTGTGCTGTTGCTGGTCGACGCCTTCGAAGGGACGATGCCCCAAACGCGGTTCGTGCTGCAGAAGGCCCTGGCGCTGGGCAAGAAGCCCATCGTGGTGATCAACAAGGTGGACAAGCCCAACTGCCGCCCCGAAGTGGTCAACGAACAAGTCTTTGACCTGATGTTCTCGCTCAACGCCACCGAGGAGCAGCTCGACTACAAGACCATCTACGGCTCGGCCAAGCAGGGGTGGATGTCGCACAAGTGGAACGAACGCACCAATTCGATCGTCCCGCTGCTCGATACGATCATCGACGAGATCCCCGAACCGGCCCAGGTCGAGGGTACGCCGCAGCTGCTGATCACCTCGCTCGAGTACTCCTCCTACACGGGGCGTATCGCCGTGGGCAAGCTCACGCGCGGCACGCTGCACGCCGGCGAGAACGTCACGCTGGCCAAGCGCGACGGCGTGACGATGCAGAAGTGCAAGATCAAGGATCTGATGGTCTTCGAGGGGTTGGGCAAGAAGAAGGTCGACGAGGTTCCGTGCGGCGAGATCTGCGCCATCATGGGTATCGACGGCTTCGAGATCGGCGACACGATCTGCGACTACGACAACCCCGAGCCGCTGCCCCCGATCGCCATCGACGAACCGACGATGTCGATGCTCTTCACGATCAACAACTCGCCCTTCTTCGGCAAGGACGGCAAATATGTCACCTCACGCCACATCAAGGAGCGTCTGGACCGCGAGTTGGAGAAGAACCTGGCGCTGCGCGTGACGCCCGGTCCGTCGGCCGATTCGTTCAACGTCTTCGGCCGCGGCGTGCTGCACCTCTCGGTGCTGATCGAGACGATGCGCCGCGAGGGCTACGAACTGCAGGTCGGCCAGCCGCAGGTCATCACCAAGATCATCGACGGCAAGAAGTGCGAACCGGTCGAGGAGCTGACGGTCGACTGTCCCGAGGAGCACTCCGGCACGGTGATCGACATGACGACGCGCCGCAAGGGTACGCTGCGTGACATGTCTTCGGACGGCGAACGTGTGCGGCTGCTGTTCGACATTCCGTCGCGCGGCATCATCGGACTGCGTTCGAACATGCTGACGGCTACGGCCGGCGAGGCGATCATGACCCACCGCTTCAAGGATTTCGAGCCCTGGGCCGGCGACATCGAGATGCGCACCAACGGCTCGATCATCTCGGGCGAGACCGGCACGGCCTACGCCTACTCGATCGACAAGCTGCAGGATCGCGGCCGCTTCTTCATCAGCCCGATGGATCAGGTCTACGAAGGTCAGGTCATCGGCGAGCACACGCGCCAGAACGACATCACGGTCAACGTCACCAAGGCCAAACAGCTGACCAACATGCGTGCTTCGGGGTCGGACGACAAGGCGGTGATCGTTCCGCCGAAGGTCTTCACGCTGGAGGAGGCCCTCGAATACATCAAGGAGGACGAATACGTCGAGGTAACGCCCCACGCCATCCGTCTGCGCAAGATCCTGCTCCACGAAACCGACCGCAAGCGCGCCGCCAAATAACCCGGAGCCGGAGACTGAAAGCTGCAAGCCGAAAACCCGATTGCAAAGATACCTCACGATGAATCACTTCACCCTGTCACTGGCCGCAGGAGCCATTGCCGGAGCCCTGGTCGTCATTCCGATGATCTTCCAGCGATTCTCGGCGCGCAGCTGCATCGCCTCGTTTCTGATCTACCTCTTCGCCGGGGTGATCATTTTCTACGGCAACCTGCCCTACCTGCCCTGGTGGGCCGACGGCATGGGCATAACGGTCATGCTGACCGTGCCGACGCTCTTCACCGCCTCGGGCAAGGAGCAGAAGTCGATTCCGCTGATTCTGTTCAATGCCCTGCTCTTCGGATTTCTCCTGAGCATGGCCGAACACTATCTGGCCTGACCGGGGGGAGGGAGAGGGGGTCTGACCCGGGAGGAGAGCATGAGCCGGAAGGAGCGGCGCGAAACCACACCCATACACAAAAAAACGGACTTCGGTCCGTTTTTTTGTTTGCCGTCCGGCGCAGTATTGCAGTCCGACAACCGTTTACAGGAAAACTTCACACCTAAACCACCAAACGACCCATGAAAAAATGGCTGCTTCTGCTGATGACGCCTCTCGTATTGGGCGCCTGCGACAAGGACAACACATCGCGCACCGAAATCTGGACCATTGCCCCCGAAAAGGGCGTGGCAGGCATCACCATGGGCTTCGGTTACATACCGGCCTACATCGTCCAAAAAGGGGCCAACGCCTCATGGGAGATCGTTCCCGGTCCCATCGAAGGCTTCTCGTTCGAGAAGGGCTGGCAGACGACCCTGCGCGTACGAATCGACCGGATCGCCAACCCGCCGGCCGACGGCAGCAGTGAACGCTACACGATGGAGGAGCAGCTCGCTCGCACAGAAACCACATCCCCCGTCGATCCGCTGACCTTCAGCCCCGAACTGGAGATCCGCGTCGCCTCGCGGCGGGCCGATGCGCAGATAGCCGCCTACTGGATCCAGGACCTGCGTTACGACACGCCGCAATGGCAGGCCTTTCCGTCGGAGATCGAGGGTTTCGACTTCAAGCCCGGACACGAATACCGCCTGCGCATCCAGCCTGTCGCCGTGTATGACGAAGCGAAAAGCGACCGGATCGACAACGATTCGTGGTCGGTGAAATACCGTTTGCGGGAGCTGCTCTCCGACGAGGTGAAGGAGTCCGAAGGGCTGCCGGAATAGAACCGGAATAGAAGGTCCGCAGGAATAGAAGCGCAGAACGAAAAGGGCCCGGAGCGCGGCCGACGGTTCCGGATGCGCCTCCTACCGGCGCAGCGTAGCAAACGAAAGGATGTGCCACGTCACCCCGACGGCCACGGCCAGCAGCAGGAGCTGCGCCCACCACAGCCGGTCGACCACCGTCACGATGCAATAGAGCAGCGTGGCCCAGAGCAGCGCAACGGAGATCACCTTGGCTCGGAGCGGAATGGCGCGGTGCTCGCGGAACTGGCGGATGTAGGGTCCCAGCCGGCGATGCGAGACCAGCCAGCCGTAGAGCCGCGGCGAAGAGCGTACCCAGAGGGCTGCGGCCAACAGCAGAAAGGGGGTCGTCGGAAGCAGCGGAACGAAGATTCCGACCAGTCCCAACACAAGGGCCACGGCACCGAGGAGCATGAAAAGTGTCTTCACGCCGCAAAAATAGGCAAATCCGACGCTTTGAAACAAGGCCGAGACGAATATTTCGTTAACTTTGTCTTCCGAAACGAAGTCGGAGACGACAAAAACCTCAAAAACACAGGATACGATGACGAAAATCGGTATCGCCAGCGACCACGCCGGCTATGAAATGAAAGAATTTCTCGTAGGCTACCTCGACGCCATGGGTTACGAGGTGCTGGATTTCGGAACGGACTCTCCCGAGAGTGTCGACTATCCGGACTTTGCCCATCCGCTGGCCGAGGCTGTCGAGCAGGGAGAAGTGGCCTTCGGCGTAGGTCTCTGCGGCTCGGGCGAAGGAATGGCCATCACGCTCAACAAACACCAGGGTGTCCGGGCCGGGTTGTGCTGGGATCCGGAGATCGCCTCGCTGATCCGCCGTCACAACGACGCCAACATCATCGTCTTTCCGGCGCGCTTCATCACCAACGACGAGGCGGTGCAGATGCTCGACGCCTTCTTTGCGGCCGAGTTCGAGGGAGGCCGCCACGCAAAGCGGGTTGCCAAGATTCCGGTTCCTGCCGCCCAGAGCAGCGAGGGCAAAAAATAACCCAAAGGGGCTGCAAGGGCCGGGAAGGGGTCCGAAGGCTTCCGGGAGGCGCCGCAGAGGCCGTCAACCGGATGGGGGGGGCGTAAAGGTCTCCCGGATTTCCGGAAGGCACTGCAGGACATCTGCCGGGAGCCGACGGGGCCGACAAGGCAAGACCGGGACAAGCGGATTCCCGGAAAGCCGGAGGGTTTCGGCTCCGACCGGATCAGAGTTGGAAGACAAAGGGCGAGAGAGCACGCAGCTCCTCGCCTTTTTCGTGCCCGGCGAAGAGGCCGAAGACGGCCGAACCGCTTCCCGACATCGAAGCGTAGAGCGCCCCCTCTGCAAGAAGCCGCTCCTTGACAGCGCGAATGGCGGGATGGGCGGCAAAGACCGACTCCTCGAAGTCGTTGGTCACCAGCCCCTGCCACTCGGTTACCGGGCGCCGCAACCGCTCGGCAAGCGGCACGTCCGGCACCTGCGGCCGCACGCCGGCATAGGCCTCGCGCGTCGAGACCCCCTCGTCGGGCTTCACCACCACGAGCGTCAGCCCCGACAGATCCAGCGGGAAGGGGATCATCACCTCACCGCGGCCCGTGCACAACTGCGGGGTGTTCCGCACGAAGAAGGCCGTATCGCTGCCCAGCTCGGCGGCCCGGTCGATGAGCTCCGCCTCCGAAAGACCGAGTGCAAAGAGCCGGTCGAGCGCCACAACCACCGCCGTGGCATCAGCCGATCCACCGCCCAGCCCCGCACCGAAGGGCACGTGCTTCGCGAGGCGGATCCGCACGCCGTCCACACCGTAGCGGTCGCGCATCAGACGAAAAGCCTTCAGACAGAGGTTCGCCTCGTCGGGGCAATCCACCGCGAGCCCCTCGGAACGAAACACTGCACCCGGAGCGTCGGTGCGTTCAACCTCCACCTCATCGTAAAGCCCCCGCACGGGAAACATCACCGTCTCCAGATCGTGATAACCGTCGGCCCGGCGGCGGAGGATATCCAGGCCCAGGTTTATTTTGCAGTTTGCGCGCAGAATCATGCACCAAAGATACGAAAAGGCAGACGCAAAACAGCGCATGCGCCCGATATTTTCACCCGATGCATCCGGTTTTCCGAAAAGCAACAAATTTCGTATTTTTACGGCATGAAATTCCGCACCGAAATCGAACCCCTGCACACCGATCTGACGATCGGCTATCGCAACCACATTCTGAGCCTCGGGTCGTGCTTCGCCACACAGATGGCCGAACGGCTCGAAGCGGCGAAATTCCCCGTCGTGAAGAACCCCTCGGGCATCCTCTTCAACCCGCTGTCGATCGCCGGGGCGATCCGCAGCTATGCCGCACAGCAGCCCGTCACCCGCGAAGAGCTGGGCTTCGACGGCGAACTCTGGTACCACTTCGACTTCCACGGCGACCTCTCGGCCCCGACCCCCGACGAGGCCCTGCTGCGCATGAACCGCGCCCGGCAGCTGGGCGCCGAGGCGCTCCGCCGCTCCGACCGCGTGATCCTGACCTTCGGCACGGCCTGGGTCTACGAACACCGGGGGCGCGTGGTAGCCAACTGCCACCGGCAGCCGACATCGGAATTCACGAGACGGCGACTAAGCGTCGAGGAGATTGTCGGCACCCTTGCCGAACTCTTCGACGGACCGCTGGCCGGCAAGCGGATCCTGCTGACGGTGAGTCCCGTGCGGCACCTGGGCGACGGGCTTTCGGGGAATGCCGCGAGCAAGGCCACGCTGCGGGTGGCGATCGAGGAGCTCACCGAACGCTTTCCGCAGGCGCTCTACTTCCCCGCCTTCGAGATCCTGACGGACGACCTGCGCGACTACCGTTTCTATGCCGACGATCTGGTCCACCCCGCGCCGAAGGCTGTCGACTACCTCTGGGAACGTTTCACCGAGGCGCTGCTCGACGACGAGGCCCGGCGGCTGCTCCCCGAGGTCGAGTCGATCGTTGCGGCGGCGGCCCACCGTCCCCGCAACCCCCGCAGCGAAGCCCACCGCGCCTTCTGCCGCCGCCAGCTCGAACGGATTGCCGCCCTCCCCGGGCTCGATTTTCGGACCGAAAGCGCGCTTTTCAGACAATGTATCGAAATAAATTCGTAAATTTGCGCTCATACGAACCGCAACCATGAACAAGCGTCTTATTCTGCTCGCCATAGCCGCCCTGACGGCCTTCGCACCCGCCGCCGCACAGCCCCGTCTGATCGTTCAGATCGTCGTCGGATCGATGCGCGCCGGCGATCTGGACCGCTACGCCGTCAATTTCGACGAGGGCGGATTCCTCCGTCTTACGGAACGCGGCACGGTCTATTCGGATGCCCGCTACGACTACCTGCAGACCACGACCCCCGTCTCGCTGGCCACGCTCGTCACCGGAGCCATGCCCTCGACCCACGGCGTGATCGGCCCCCGCTGGGTCGACTACACCACCAACCGCACGGTCAGCCTGATCGACGGCCGCCGCGGCCCCGGAGCCTATCACCGCATCGCCCCGACGCTGGCCGAGACGCTCCTCGACCAGTCTCCCGAGAGCCAGGCCGTGACGATTGCCGCCGAAGCCATGTCGGCCGTCGTGATGGCCGGACGCGGCGGCGAAGTCTTCTGGCTCGACTCCACGCGCTGCGACTGGATCTCGTCGCCCTATTACACCGAGCAGCTTCCCGAATGGATCGAGCGCAGCAACCGCGAACGCTACAACCTCTCCTACATCGGTCTCGAATGGCGGTCGCTGCTCGAAAAGAGTCGCTATCTGAACACCCGTCAGCACGACATCGTCCTCTTGGGCCGCAACAAAAAGGAGGACACCAACGGACAAGGGCGTCTGAAACTGACAAGCGACTACGAACGGATGCTCTACACGCCGGCCGGGAATACCGCCGTGCTGGGGCTGGCCAAACAGGCTATCGCCCAATACCGTCTGGGCGCCGACCGGACGCCCGACCTGCTGAACATCTGCCTCGACTCGCCGCGCCGCATCGCCGAGGCCTACGGTCCCGAGTCGATCGAGGTCGAGGACATGTACTACCGGCTGGACCGCGATCTGGCCGACTTCCTGACCTTCCTCTTCGCACAGGTCAAGGATGGAAACGTGCTGGTGGTCGTCACCTCCGACCACGGCACAAGCCCCTCGTACGACGCCGGGCAGCAGGAGGCCGAACGCTTCAACAGCCGCCAGTTCGAGGTGATTGTCAACGGCTTTCTGAACGTCCGCTACGGCACGGGCGACTGGGTGGTGGCCTACGGCGACAAGTCGCTCTGGCTGAACCACAACCTCATCTACGAACGCGGACTGAATCTGGCCGAGGTGCAGAACGAGGTGGCCATCTTCGCCATGCAGTTCAGCGGCGTGTCGCACGCTCTGGCCGCCACGGCCATGCGCACGAGCTACTTCGGCAGCGGATACGCCCGCAAGATGCAGAACAGCTTCTACCCGCGCCGTTCGGGCGACGTGATTCTCAATCTGATGCCCGGCTGGATCGAGGAGCAGGAGCGCTGCTGGTCGATGTCGGGCTCGATGTACGGCTACGACACCGAGGTGCCGCTGATCTTCTACGGACAGGGGGCCGGACCGTTGCGCGTCAACCGCCGCGTGGAGATGACCGCCGTGACCCCGACACTGGCCCGCGTGGCCGGTGTGCGCGAACCCGCCGCCGCGGAGGGCACGGTCCTCGAAGAGATCGTCGACCTGTAGGGGCCGGCGTACGGATGGCTGCGAAAATGACGTTAAATACCATACGAACATGGACAAGATACAGGAGGAAATCATCGAGGAGTTCTCGGTTTTCGACGACTGGCTCGACAAATACGACTATCTGATCGGTCTGAGCGAAACGCTCCCCCCGATCGCCCCGGAACACCGCACCGAACAGTACCTCATTCAGGGGTGCCAGTCGCGGGTGTGGGTCGACGCCCGGCTGGAAAACGGCCGCGTCTACTACTCGGCCGACAGCGACGCCATAATAACCAAGGGGATTATCGCGTTACTGATCCGGGTGCTCAACGGCCGGACCCCGAAGGAGATCCTCGATACGGAGCTCTACTTCGTCGACCGCATCGGTCTGAGCGCCAACCTCTCGCCCACACGGGCCAACGGACTGGTGGCGATGATCAAGCAGATGAGACTCTACGCCCTGGCCTTCGAGACCAAGGTCGAGGCCGAAGAGAAAGAAGAGAAAACAAAAACGGAAAACAGCGGCAACGGGGCGAACTGACCGCCCCGGCCGGCTAAATGGCCCGGCCGGCAGGATGTGCAGGTGCGAAGAGGCCGATGCTGCCGCACGACCGGCACGAAACAGGATGGAAACACAGAAAACAATGACACCCGAAGAGATTCTTGAGGTTGAAAAGGAGATCGTCGCGACGCTCAAGAACATATACGACCCGGAAATCCCGGTCAACATCTACGATCTCGGTCTGGTCTACGAAATCGACTACACGCCCGACGGCGTGGCCACGATCCGCATGACCCTCACCGCCCCCAACTGCCCGATGGCCGACATGCTCGTCGAGGATGTCAACCAGCAGGTCGCCAAGGTCAAGGGCGTCAAGTCGGTGAACGTCATCCTCACGTTCGACCCCGTGTGGGACAAGAGCATGATGTCCGAGGAGGCGCTGCTGGAACTCAACATGCTGTAGGAATGGCGGAGGCTAAGGGTGCAAACACGGAGCAGAGGTCCCGCACGATCGAACGGCTCGAAGCCCGGGCCGGCGAACACGCCTGCGGCGGATTCTTCGCGGCACTCGACGATCTGCAGCGCACGGAGCTCTTCACGACGCTGATCTTCGACCGGCTGCAACGCAAGATGCGCACCGTCGAGGCTCTGCGCCGCGAGGCCGCCGACAACTGGAACCAGACCTTCTACCTGCTCTACTTCCGCACGCTGGGCGACCGCCGCAACCAGGAGGCCTATCTCGAACTGGCGCGGAGGGTCCCCTACCGTGTCGTGTTGCGCGAACGTCGGGTGCCCCACGCCATCGAGGCGATGCTCTTCGGCGCCTCGGGACTGCTCGACCTCTACCGCAACGACGAATATACGCTCAATCTGCGCCGCAACTTCGAACACCTGGCGGCCAAATACGATATCCGCCCGATGGAGGCCGCAGTGTGGGAACTCGCCGAAATCCGTCCGGCCAACCACCCCGTGCTGCGGCTGGCGCAGGCCGCGGAGTTCTTCGCCCAGGATGAATTCGTCATGGACCGCACGATGGCCTGCCGCAGCGAGGAGGATGTCCGCCGTCTGTTCGGTATCGAAGCCGCCGACTACTGGCGCACCCACTTCGTCCCCGCTGCCGAAAGCGACTCGCGGCCCAAGCGCATCGGCGCCTTCAAGGCCAACATCATCGGCATCAATCTGGTCGTCGTGCTGCAGTTCGCCTACGGCAGCTTCATGGCCAACGAACGATTGCGCGACAGCGCCCTCTCGCTGCTCGAAAGACTCCCGGCCGAGGACAACCGCTACATGCGTGACTGGGCGGCAGCCGGCGTGCGCCCGCGCAACGCCTTCGAAAGTCAGGCCCTGCTGCAACTCGCGACCGAATACTGTCCGGAGCGGCGCTGCGCGGAGTGTCCCGTCGGACGCCGGATCGCAAAATCGATCCCGGAAATGCAATAGCTCCCCAAAAAGAGTAACTTTGCCGGAAACCGCTCACAGCCCAAGAGCGCACAACCCTTCCCGCCATGGAAAACAGCTCCAAACGCCCCCTGATCAGCGTTGTCATGCCGCTCTACAACGCAGAGCGATTCGTCGGCGAAAGCATCGAAAGCCTGATGGCTCAGACGCTCTCCGATTTCGAACTGATCGTCATCGACGACTGCTCAACCGACGGCTCGGCGGCCGTGGTCGAGCAGCTCCAACGACGCGACCCGCGGATCGTCCTGCTGCGCAACGAACACAATGCCGGTGCGGCCGAAACCCGGAATCACGGAATGGATGCGGCCCGCGGCGAATTCATCGCCTTCCTCGATGCCGACGACATCTGCGTCCCGAGGCGTTTCGAAAAGCAGATCGCCTTTCTGAAAGCCCACCCCGAAGTGGATATCTGCGGCAGCTACTATCTGATTTTCAACGACCGAGACGGTCGCAATCACGGCCATTACGGCCATCTTCCGCTCACCCCGGAGGAGATTCGCTGCCAAGTCTTCTTTTTCAATCCGCTGGGCATGTCCACCATCATGCTGCGGGCCAATGCCCTCCGGAAAACCGGAATTCGGTTCCGGAACTGCGTCTGCGAAGACTACAAGCTGTGGGCCGATCTCTCGGACCGGCTCGCCATGGCCAACATCCCCGAGTGTCTGATCCTCTACCGCCAATGGGAGGAGCAGACTTCAGCCCGGCACCAGCAGCGTCAGGTGGAGAGTGCCCTGGAGATTCAACGCGAACTGCTCGCTCGAAGAACGGGCATCGTCCTCTCGGACGACGAAGCCCGAAGGCTGTCCCGCTTCGTCCACCAGCCCGAACTGGTCGAACGCAGCGACCTCCCCTTCTTCCGGCAATTCCTGTTCCGCTTCCACCATGCCTACCGACAACGGGAACCCTACAGGCCGAAACACTTCGAACGGATGCTGCGCAACCGCTTCATCTACTTCTACCGGCGTTTCAACCCTTCGTGGAAGGTCTGGCTGCAAAAGCGCCTCTTCCGGATCGCTCTGCTGTTCCATTGATCCGCCAAGCGGCATTCATCCGCCCGAAAACACCCCTCGGCACCCGTTCCCGAAGGCCCGACACACCCGCCAATCCCCATCCCGTGGAAAAGTTCGCGGGTTTGGGCACCATTTTTTGCGTAATTCACGGAAAAATGCCTATCTTTGTAGGCTTTACAACCAAAACCCGAAAATCACGACAGACCGTATGGATATAGTTGCCAGCATCATCAAAGCCCTCTTCGGCTCGAAAGCCGACAAGGACCGCAAACTGATCGAGCCCTATCTGCAGAAGATCAAGGCCGTATACCCGTCGATCGAGGCCCTTTCGAACGACGAACTCCGCGCCCGCAGCGAGAATCTCAAAAAACAGATCGCCGACTACATCGCCCAGGACGAGGCCCGCATCGTCGAACTCAAGGCCCAGCTCGAAAAACCCGAAACGTCGCTCGAAGAGAAGGAGAAGATCTCCAAGGAGATCGACTCCACCACCAAGCGTATCGACGACCGCATCGAGGAGATCCTCGACCGCATCCTCCCCGAGGCCTTCGCCATCATGAAGGATACGGCACGACGCTTCGCCCAGAACGACACCGTCGTCGTCACGGCCAACGACTTCGACCGCGAACTCGCTGCTACGAAGGACTTCGTCACCATCGACGGCGACAAGGCCGTCTATGCCACCCACTGGATGGCCGGCGGCAACGACGTCAAGTGGGACATGATCCACTACGACGTCCAGCTCTTCGGCGGCGTGGTGCTCCATCAGGGCAAGATCGCCGAAATGGCAACGGGTGAAGGCAAAACCCTCGTGGCAACGCTCCCCGTATTCCTCAACGCCCTGGCCAAGAAGGGCGTGCACATGGTCACGGTGAACAACTACCTGGCCAAGCGTGACTCCGAATGGATGGGCCCGATGTACGAGTTCCACGGACTGTCGGTCGCCTGCATCGACGACACGCAGCCCAACTCCGAAGCCCGCCGCAAAGCCTACATGGCCGACATCACCTTCGGCACGAACAACGAGTACGGTTTCGACTACCTGCGCGACAACATGGCTTCGTCGCCCAAGGACCTCGTCCAGCGCAAGCACCACTTCGCCATCGTCGACGAGGTCGACTCCGTGCTGATCGACGACGCCCGTACGCCGCTCATCATCTCGGGCCCCGTTCCCAAGGGCGACGACCAGATGTTCGAGCAGTACAACCCCGCCATCGAGCACCTCTACAACCTGCAGAAAAACCTCGTCACGCAGCTGCTGGCCGAGGCCCGGCAGCTGATCTCGGCCGGCAAGACCGACGAGGGCGGCATCAAGCTCTACCGCGCGCACAAGGGCCTCCCGAAATACAAGCCGCTGATCAAGTACCTCTCCGAGCAGGGCGTCAAGGCGCTGATGCAGAAGACCGAGAACATCTACATGCAGGACAACAACCGCCGCATGCCCGAGATCACGGACGACCTCTTCTTCGTCATCGACGAGAAGCTCAATTCGGTCGAACTCACGGACAAGGGTCATGAGGTGCTCTCGAAATACTTCAACGAGGACGGTTTCTTCGTCCTGCCGGACATCGGCGCCGAGGTGGCCGAACTCGAAAAGAGCCAGCTCGAGCCCGATGAGAAGGCAAAAAAGCGCGACGAGGTGATCAACGACTACGCCATCAAGTCGGAGCGTGTCCACACGGTCAACCAGCTGCTCAAGGCCTATGCCATGTTCGAGAAGGACATCGAGTACGTGGTGATGGACAACAAGGTGAAGATCGTCGACGAGCAGACCGGCCGTATCCTCGAAGGTCGCCGCTATTCGGACGGCCTGCACCAGGCCATCGAGGCCAAGGAGCACGTCAAGGTCGAGGCCGCCACGCAGACCTTCGCCACCATCACGCTGCAGAACTACTTCCGCATGTACCACAAGCTGGCCGGTATGACCGGTACGGCCGAAACCGAGGCCTCGGAGTTCTGGAGCATCTACAAACTCGACGTGGTGGTGATCCCGACGAACCGTCCCGTCATCCGCGACGACCGCCAGGACCTCATCTACAAAACCAAGCGCGAAAAGTACAACGCCGTCATCGAAGAGATCGTCCGCCTGGTCGGCGAGGGCCGTCCGGTGCTGGTCGGCACGACGTCGGTCGAGATCTCCGAACTGCTGAGCCGCATGCTCAAGCTGCGCGGAATCAAGCACAACGTCCTCAACGCCAAGCAGCACGCCCTGGAGGCTCAGGTCGTGGCCGAAGCCGGACGTTCGGGTCAGGTGACCATCGCCACCAACATGGCCGGCCGTGGTACCGACATCAAACTCACGCCCGAAGTGAAGGAGGCCGGCGGTCTGGCCATCATCGGTACGGAGCGCCACGAAAGCCGCCGCGTCGACCGTCAGCTGAGAGGTCGTGCCGGACGTCAGGGCGACCCCGGATCGTCGCAGTTCTTCGTCTCGCTCGAAGATGACCTGATGCGTCTGTTCGGTTCGGGGCGGATCGCCACGATGATGGACCGCATGGGTCTGAAGGACGGCGAGGTGATCCAGTCCAAGATGATGACCAAGGCCATCGAGCGCGCCCAGAAGAAGGTCGAGGAGAACAACTTCGGCATCCGCAAGCGGCTGCTCGAGTACGACGACGTGATGAACTCACAGCGCGAGGTGATCTACACGCGCCGCCGCCACGCCCTCTACGGCGAGCGGATCGAAATCGACCTGAACAACATCATGTACGACTTCGCCGACAACTTCGTCGAGGAGAACCGCGGCATCGAATACGAGGATTTCCGCATGGAGCTGATCCGTCAGGTGGCCGTCGAGCTGCCGATGGACGAGGCAACGTACAAGAATGCAAAAACCGCCGAACTGGTCGAGGCCATCGTCAAGGCCCTCAAGGAGGCCTACGCCCGCCGCGCCAAGGCTGTGGCCGACACCGTGCGTCCCGTCATGGAGCGCATCTATGAGGATCGCAAGGACCAGCTCGACTCGAACATCTACTTCCCGATCACGGACGGCCACCTCGGATACAACGTCCCGGTCAACCTGCGCCGGTGCAAGGAGTCGGACGGAGCCGAAATCTACAAGGTCTTCTCGAAGATCGTCATGTTCACGACCATCGACGATGCCTGGCGGGAGCATCTGCGCGAGATGGACGACCTGCGCCAGAGCGTGCAGAACGCTACCTACGAGCAGAAGGACCCGCTGCTGATCTACAAGTTCGAATCCTTCGGGCTCTTCTCGAAGATGCTCATCAAGGTCAACCGCGAGGTGCTCTCGATCCTCGACCGCGCCTACATCCCCGTGCGCGAGCAGAGCGCCGAGGAGGCCCAGCGGCTGCAGCAGGAGCGTGAGCGCCGGGCCAAGGTCGACGTCAACAAACTGCAGGCTTCGCGCATGCAGGCTGCCGCCCAGGCCGGCCAGCAGGAGCGTCAGAAGCCCATGCCGCTGCACGTCGAAAAGAAGGTCGGCCGCAACGATCCCTGCCCCTGCGGTTCGGGCAAGAAGTACAAGAACTGCCACGGCAAAGGGCTCTAAGGGTTTTAAGAAAGCCCTCTATGGGGGGTTCGGTGGAGAGGCAACGGCAGCTGCCCTGCAACCCGAGGACTCCGGAAGTTCTCCCTTGGGAGATGGCAGTAGCTTGGGGAGAATCCGACCCGGACGCTGCCCTGCCAAGGAACCTCAAGCCTCCCTATGAAGGACGGCTACCGGGACGGGATTTAGACCCGGCTGCGGCCCTTCAACCCAGGCAAGTACGGTCCGGAATGTCTCGGTAAACGGCACATTCCGGGCCTCTTCATAAAAACGACAAACCGAACACCATGGGCTATCAGGAAGAAAAACAGCACCAACTCGATCTGCGCTATCTGCGCATGGCACGTATCTGGGCCGAAAATTCCTACTGCGTACGACGCAAGGTCGGGGCACTGATCGTCAAGGACAAGATGATCATTTCGGACGGCTACAACGGAACCCCCTCGGGTTTCGAGAACATCTGCGAGGATGAAAACGGGAAGACCAAGTCCTACGTCCTCCATGCCGAAGCCAATGCCATCACGAAGGTCGCCAAGTCGGCCAACAACTGCGACGGTTCGACCCTCTACATCACGGCGGCCCCCTGCATCGAATGTTCGAAACTCATCATTCAGGCCGGTATCAAACGCGTCGTCTACTCCGAAGATTACCGTTCGGAAGAAGGGCTCGATCTGCTGCGCCGCGTCGGCATCGAATGTGTCCAATACAAATTCGAGGAGATCGGGGTGATCGGTTAGCCCCGGTGCGCAAACCCGGCAGGAGGTCGTACACTGCCGCCGAAAAACCCTGAAAAACGAAGTGTGAGATGAAACGCATCGTCATCGTCGGAGCCACCTCGGGCATAGGGTTCGCGACCGCCCGAGCCTGCATCCGCGAAGGGTGGCGCTTGGGGGCTGCCGGGCGTCGGCTGGAAGCCCTCGAAGCCCTGCGGGCCGAAGCCCCCGAACAGGTCGAGATCGAACCGCTGGATGTCACACGCGACGATGCCCCGGAACACCTCGACAGACTCATCCAACGTCTCGGAGGCATGGACACCTACCTTCATGTCTCGGGCATCGGAAGCCGCAACTTCGAACTGAGGCCCGACATCGAGGTGGAGACCCTGCGCACCAATGGCGAAGGGTTCGTCCGCATGGTGACCGCGGCCTACGCCTGCTTCCGCAAACAGGGTGGCGGACATCTGGCCGTCATCAGTTCGATTGCCGGCACACGCGGACTCGGCGCCGCACCCGCCTACTCGGCCACCAAACGCATGCAGAACACCTACATCGACGCCCTCGCCCAGCTGGCCCGCATGGAGGGACACGACCGAATCCGCTTCACGGACATCCGCCCGGGATTCATCGCCACCCCGCTGCTGGCCCGCGAGCCCCGCTATCCGATGCTGATGCAGACCGAAAAGGTAGTGCGCCGCATCATGCAGGTGCTGCGCAACCCCCGCCGAAGGGTCGTCATCGACCGTCGTTACGCCCTGCTGGTGCTCCTCTGGAGGCTGATTCCGCAGGGGATATGGGAACGCCTGAAAATCCGACCCCGCGAAAAATAGATGCAACGCAAGAGACATACCTCGCGCGAACGGCTGTTCGTCACGGGCGGTGTGCTGCTTCTGCTGCTGGCCGCCGGAGTCATTGTCTCCGGACGCATCATCAACCGCCGGGCCGCTCAGATGAGCGACCGCATCGTCACGCAGATCAGCGAATCGCACTGCCTGCTGCTGCAGAACGAAGTCGATCGCACCGAGGGGATTCTCACCGCGGCAACTCGCTTCCTGCAGCGGCACGATACCCCCTCCGGACCGGAGCTGCAGACACTGGCAACTACGCTGCTGGATGTCGACTCGAAGGCCCGCGAGATCTGGTTCTCACGAGAGGGGGATGCGAAGAGAAGACGTTGTCTGCGCAACGGCACGCTGCTCATGGAGCCAACAGCGGCCATCTGCCCGGCCAAAGAGGACTCGGTCGTGAGTACGATCGTCTCTGAAGAGGGTACGCTCGTCTGGGTGCTCGCCTGCACGGTCCGCGATCCGGCCGGCAGGCGTTGTCTCTGCGGCATCGACTATCCGCTGCCGGAACTCTACACCTACATGAGCGAGCAGAATCCACACAGCCGCAGTTCGGCCATCCTGCTCAACCCCGAAGGGGTGATCGTCTACCACCCCGACAGTCTGAAACTGGGACAGCGGATCGGATCGGAACACGGCACAGACGGCAAGAGCGGAGACTTCACTGGCTCCGAGACCGAGGCCTTCCGGCGGGTCCTTGCCACAGGGCAGAGCGTCATCATGGAGACCTTCTCCGACTACCTCGGCATGGAGGAGCAACGCATCTACTATCCGATCCAGCTGGCCGGGCAGCGATGGGTCGCCGGAATCGGAATCCCGCGGCTGGTGATCGAGCAGGAGATCGACGACTTCCACCTCTACACGATTCTGACGGCGGCCATCTCGGTGCTGCTCTTCGCCACGCTGCTCGTTGCGGCCCAACGGCGCTGGCGCCGCGAATACGCCCTGAGGCGCCTCTCCGAACGCGAATCGGCCCAGTTGCAACTGCAGCAGGTGATCGATCAGATCGACCCCCACTTCCTCTTCAATTCGCTCAACTCGCTCTACGCCCTGATCCGCTGCAACCCGGAGCAGGCCCGTGAATTCACACACACCCTCTCGCGCGTCTACCGCCGTGTGCTCGAACGCCGCAAGCAGATCCTCGCCTCGCTGGCCGAAGAGATCGACTTCACGTGGCAGTACCACACGTTGCAGCAGATCCGCTTCGGCGAGAACCTGACGCTCACCACAACCATCGACACCTCGCTGCGCCGACACCGCATTCCGGCCATGAGTCTGCAGACGCTGGTCGAGAATGCCGTCAAGCACAACCGCGTCTCGACACGCACCCCCCTGCATATCGACATCCGCACCGAGGGCGACTCGCTCGTGATCGAGAACAACCGCACGCCCCACGAAAACGAAAACACCGAGTCGCTGGGCGTCGGACTGGAACGCATCCGTTCGATCTACCGCTTCTACACCGACCGTAACCTCGAAATCACGATCGACCCGATGACTTTCCGCTGCTCGCTACCGCTGCTTCCGCCCGAAAAATAATCCGCCTTTTTCCGCCATTCATACCCCCGATTCGGGCATTCGTTCCCGATGGTTTCCCTGAGTTCCCAAAAAAATTTATTATTGCATCGTGCGGATTCCGTACCCGCACGAAAAAAGACAATAAAAGATGAGAAATACGAAAGGATTCATCGGGTCGGCACTCCTGGCCGCAGCACTCCTGCTGGCGGCACCATCGGCCGAAGCCCGGAAGCGCCCTTCGCGCAAGGCAAAAGAGGCCGCTGCCGCCGAACAGACGGATTCGACCCGGAACGCGACGAAGGCATACGACAAAATCCTCGACGGTGCATCGGCCGACGAGGGATTCTTCCGCGTCCTGCGCAAGGGAACCGACCTCTGGTTCGAGATCCCCGATTCGCTGCTCGACCGCGACATGCTGGTCGTCAACAAGATATCGGGGGTTCCCTATGCACTCAACGATGCCGGGATCAACAAGGGAATGGGATTCGGCGAGAAACTCATCCGCTTCCACAAGGATACGCTTTATAAAAAGGTGTGGGTCACAACCCGTGATCCGCGCATCTCTGCCCCGGCGACCGACCGGATCGCCCGTTCGGTGAAGGACAACTACCGCGAAACGGTCATCGAACAGTTCCCGATCGAGGCCTACAATGCCGATTCAACCACGGCCGTCATTCGCGTCAACAAGGTCTTCGACGGCAGCGAAAAGAGCTTCAACAACCTCTTCGGCGAACTCCGTTCGGGAAGCGTCAACCGCAGCCTCTCGAAGATCGGGCAGGTGAAGGCCTTCCCGCGCAACATCCTCGTCAAGTCGCTCCTCTCGGGGAGCCGTTCGGGCGAGGAGAGCGGCGCAACACCCCTGACGGTCGAGATCACCTCGAACCTCGTGCTGCTCGACCGGGAACCGATGCGTCCGCGTTTCTCCGACGATCGCGTCGGGTATTTCGAGATCGGCCACCTCTACTTCAACGACACGCAGCAGAAGGCCGAAGAGCGCGGGCTGATCAACCGCTGGCGTCTGGAGCCCCGCCCCGAAGACCGCGAACGCTACCTGCGCGGTGAACTCGTCGTGCCGGCCAAACCCATCGTGCTGTGGATCGACCCCGCGACGCCGCCCGTCTGGGTCCCCTACATCAAAAAGGGAATCGAGGAGTGGCAGGAGGCCTTCGAGGCCGCCGGGTTCAAGCAGGCGATCGTCGCCCGCGAGGTCGGACCCGACGACGAGGCCGACTTCGACATCGACGACGTCCGCTACTCGGTGGTCACCTACGCCGCCTCGGAGCTGGCCAACGCCATGGGCCCTTCGGTCATCGATCCCCGCAGCGGCGAGATCATCGAGGCCGACATCATCTGGTGGCACAACGTGATGAGCATCCTCCACTCGTGGATCCGTCTGCAGACCGGCGCCGTCGATCCGGCGGCCCGCGCCAACGTCCTGCCCACGGAGCTGATGGGCAACGCCGTGCGCTTCGTCTCGTCGCACGAGCTGGGCCACAGCCTCGGACTGAAGCACAACTTCGCCGCCTCGTACTCCGTACCGGTCGACTCGCTGCGCTCGAAGCACTACACCGACCGCCACGGCACGGCCAGCTCGATCATGGACTACGCCCGCTTCAACTATGTCGCACAACCCGGGGACGGCGTTACGCAGCTCACCCCCAAGATCGGAGCCTACGACCTCCACGCCATCCGCTGGGGCTACCGCTGGCTCGACGTCAAGGATCCCCACGAGGAGCTGCCGACGCTGAATAGCTGGCTGCGCGAACACGAGGACGATCCCGTCTACCGCTACGGCGAGCAGACGCGCGAGGGTGTCGACCCCCGGGCACAGTCGGAGGATCTGGGCGATGACGCCGTGCGCGCCGGCCGCTACGGGTTGGCCAACCTGCGGCGGATCATCCCCTACGTCGAGGAGTGGACCGACCAGGAGGGCGAGCTGCAGTACGAAGCCGGACGCTTCCTGATGTCGATCCTCTTCCAGTGGCTGACCTATGCCGACCACGTAAAGACCAACGTCGGCGGTTTCTACCTCAACCAGGTCGTCGCCGGCCACCGGATCGACCGCTACATCCCCGTCCCGGCCGAGATGCAGCGCCGCAGCGTCGACTTCCTGATCGAGGAGGTCTTCCAGCTGCCCGAGTGGCTCTTCGGCGCCGAGGCCTGGAAGCGAAGCTACCCCCACCGCACGTCGCCCGTCGGGCAGATGGAGTACTCGCCCTACAACTTCGCCCGCGAACTCCAGTACAAGGTCTACTACGAACTGCTCGACGACCGCCGCATGGTCCGCATGTACGAGGTCGAGGCCCGGCAGGGACGCGGCGAAGAGACCTTCTCGCCTGAGGAGATGCTCGACCGCATTACGCGTGCCGTGTTCATCCGTCCGGGCAGCCGCACCCTCTCGCTCTACGAGCGGATGAGTCAGAAGAACTACGTCGACGCGCTGATCGTCTCGTCGAACATCACCATGGTCAAGACCACCAAGATGGGCGCAGCGCTGCACGACCACGCGGCGCATCTTGCCGGCGGCTGCAGCTGTCAGCTGATGCACGAGGCCCCGGAGCTCAACCTCGAACCGCTGCCCCGCCCCGAGGATCTGAAGCTGCAGACCCAGCGCAACTACGAACTGATGCAGCGCGTGAGCGAGACGCCGTCGGCCAAGCGCGCCGAGATGAGGCGGCTGCTCACGATCGTCCAGGGCCGCCTCCAAAGCGGCGACACAGCCACCCGGAACCACTACCGGGATCTCGAACTCCGGCTCAGGGAGGCCCTGAGGATGTTGTAGAACAAAAGCCGCAAAGCCGTCTTCCACCCGCTGGAAAGACGGCTTTGCCCGACTTCAGGGGCCGTCCCGACCGCTTACAATCCGAAACCGAAAACCCGAAATCGATTTCGAATCCAAACCGAATCACAACACATACTTATAGTTTCACAAGCCATGAACAGATTCCTTACGTTACTGCTGCTGATCGCCCCGGCGCTGGTTTTCGCCCAGACGACCCGCAGGATCACGGGCCAGGTGCTCGATCGGGCCACCGGTGAACCGCTCGTCGGCGCCACCGTCTTCATCGCCCCCGAGGAGACCCAGGCCAAAGACTACAATCCGCAGGGAACCATCGCCTACGACGAGGGGCGTTTCGAATTCACCCTCCCGACCTCGGTCCGTCGTGTGGTCGTCAGCTACCTCGGCTATGAGGCCCAGACCGTCGACATCGAGGGCAAAAGCCTCTTTACGATCCGTCTCGACGCTTCGTCGAACCAGGTCGATGCCGTCGTCGTGACGGGATACCAGCGCATCGAGAAGCGAAAACTCACCTCCTCGATCGCCAGCGTCAAGATGGCCGACATCTCGCGCGACGGTGTGGCCAGCGTCGACGGCATGCTCTCGGGCTCGATCGCCGGTCTGACCTCCACGCCCACCTCCGGAGCCCCGGGCGGCGCCAACAAGATCAAGATCCGAAGCACGGTCACGCTGAACGGAAACACCGATCCGCTGTGGGTGCTCGACGGCATTCCGCTCGAGGGCAACGATATCCCCTCCGACTGGTCGTCGAAGGAGAACATCGACAACCTCTACAACATGTCGATCGCCGGTCTGAACCCCGCCGACATCGAGGATATCACCGTGCTGAAGGATGCCGCCGCCACGGCCATCTACGGCGCACGGGCCGCCAACGGCGTGATCGTCATCACCACCAAGAAGGGGGCCCGTAACCAGCCGACGCGCGTCAACGTCACGGCGTCGCTCTTCGTCACGGACCGTCCCGATCTCGGAAAACTCAATCTGATGAACGCCTCGCAGAAGGTCGACTTCGAGCTGGCGCTGGCCGCAAACGGCCGCCTGAACTACCTCTCGGGAATGGGCGGCGTTGCCCGCATTCTGGACCGGGCCGGCGAGCGCAGTGCGCTGGTCAGCGGCGGGCTGGCGGCCCTCAGCCCCGAAACCCGCACGGCGATCGACGCCCTGCGGCAGGATGCCACCGACTGGGGCCGCGAGATCTACCGCGTAGCCCTCAACCAGCAGTACAGCTTCAGCGTCTCGGGCGGCGGAAACCGCGCCAGCTACTACCTCTCGGGCGGTTACTACAACGAACAGGGCACGACCGTCGGCACCGGGTTCGAGCGTCTGAACCTCACGATGAAGACCGACTACGATCTGCTGAAGAACCTCCGCTTCGGGGCTTCGCTCTTCGTCGGCCAGAACCGCAACGACTCCTACGTTTCGGACACCGACGTCTTTGCCAACCCCTCGCGCTACACACGCACCGTCAACCCCTACTTCGAGGCCCGGAACCCCGACGGCAGCTACGCCTACGACCCCGACATGAACACCTATCAGGGCAACAACGACAACGTCCTCGACTTCAACATCCTCGAGGAGCGCGCCAACACGGATTACATGTTGCGCACGCGGTCGATGAAGACGATCTTCGACCTCGACTACCGTCCCGTCAGGGGGCTGCGCCTCTACACGCAGTTCGGTCTGCAGGTCGACAACTCGGCCACCGAAAAGATGGCCTCCGAAGAGACCTACTTCACCCGCAAGTATGCCCTCTATTCGGTGGTCGACGGCGTGACCTACATGCCCAAGGGCGGCGTGATCCAGAACTGGAACGCCGACATGTCGCAGTACACCTGGAAGGCCCAGGCCGAGTATTCGGGCTCGTTCGCCGAGCGTCACGAGGTCGACCTGATGGCCGGTCTCGAGATGCGCGGGACGACCAACACCTCGATCCACACCAAGGGTTTCGGCTACGACCCCCGCACGATGACCAACGAACCGATGGTCTTCCCGGACGGCGACAGCGGATCGAATCTGGCCAACAGCCCCTACTTCACGCAGTATCAGAAGTCGTTCTACGAGAACCGCTACCTCTCCTACTTCCTCACCGCCTCGTACACCTTCGACAACCGCTACACGCTCTTCGGCTCGATGCGCTACGACGGCACGAACCTCTTCGGCGTCGATCCGAAGTACAAGTTCAACCCCATGTGGTCGATCTCCGGCGCCTGGAACATCAACCGCGAACGGGGGCTGCGTGACCTGCGCTGGCTCGACAACCTGCGCCTGCGCCTCTCCTACGGTGCGCAGGGCAACATCGACCGCACCACCTCGCCCTACATCCTCGGGTCGTGGGTCATCCGCAACCCGGGCGGCGTGAACGAGGACGGCATCAACGTCAGCTCGCCCCCCAACCAGAACCTCCGCTGGGAGACCACCTACACGTGGAACACCGCGCTGGATTTCGCCGCCCTGGACAACCGCATCGGCTTTACGTTCGAGATCTACGGCCGCCGCAGCAAGGACCTCATCACCACGCGCATGATCCCCACGGAGACCGGCTTCAACACCACGTCGAGCAACTACGGCGAGATATCGAGCCGCGGTATCGAGTTCTCGCTCAACACCGTCAACATCCGCACGCGCAACTTCCGCTGGGAGACCCAGTTCAACATCGCTCGAAACACCGACCGCGTCGAGCGCGTGCTGATCGACGAGAACGCCTGGACCCCCTCGCTCGAGGGACACTCCTCGGCCGGCATCTTCGCCCTGCGCACCGCCGGGCTGGACGAAAACGGCATCCCGATGTTCTGGAGCGGCGGCGAACGCGTCTCGCTGCAGCAGCTGGTCAACTTCCGCATCGAACAGACCGACCCCTGGGGACTCGGCATTCCCGAATATTTCGAGTACGGGCCCGTCATGGATCAGTCGCAGAGCGACGTGCGCAACCGCCTCTCCTACATCGGTTCACTCAATCCCGATCTGACGGGCGGGTTCAACAACCGCTTCCTCTTCAAGGGATTCGATCTGACCGTATCGTGCAACTTCGTCATCGGCCAGCTGGTCAAGGAGACCCCCTTCTACACCCCTCACAAGACCAGCCCCGGACAGAACACCACCACGGCCGTGCAGCAGATCTGGTCGCCGGAGAACCCCGCAGGCCTCTATCCCGCGCTGGCCGGAAGCCGTCAGGCCGACGGTTCGGAGTGGGGCGACTGGGATGCCAATCCCGACCCCTACCGCGTCTACTACTGGATCCTCGACCAGAGCGACGCGTGGGGCGCCAGCTCGCTCTTCGAGAACCTCGACATCTGGTACCACAAGATCAGCTACCTGCGCGTGAACAGCATCCGCCTGGGCTACACATTCCCCGAACGCATTGCGCGCAAACTCCGCATGGCGTCGCTGCGCCTGCACTTCGAGGCCCGCAACCCGCTGGTCCTCGCCTCGAACTACGACGGATACTTCGACCCCGAGACCTACGGAAACATCTACGCACAGCCGCTGTCCCGCAGTTACTCCGTCGGTCTGAACATCACCTTCTAACACGTTCCCCACGATGAAAAAACGAGCATATATCCTTCTGGCAGCCCTCGCCGCGAGCGGCTGCAACTACCTCGAGATCGAGCCCGTCGGGCAGGTCATCCCCCACAAGACCTCCGAGTTCCGGGCGCTGCTGACCAGCGGCTACAACGCCTACCCCTTCGGATCGGCCCGTTCGTTCACGGCGCTGCTCTCCGACGAGGTCGGAGCCATCGACGCCAGCGCCTTCTGGAACGCCAGCGAGGTCGTCCCGCTGGGCTACAACTACACGTGGCAGTACGGCGGGCAGATGCAGGAGTATCCCTACCAGTACTTCTACCAGTCGATCTTCTACGCCAACGCCGTCATCGAGAACATCGGCGCTGCCGATGTCGACGACGCCGGCGAACCGAGCGATCAGATTCTCGGCGAGGCCTACGCCCTGCGCGCCTACAACCACTTCGAGCTGGTGAACCTCTACGGCCGCCCCTACAACCCCGCCACGGCGTCGTCGGACCGCGGAATCGTCCTCTCCGACCACATCGACATCGAACAGCAGTACCGGCCCTCGACCGTCGAGGCCGCCTACCGCTCGATTCTCGACGACATCTCCCGTGCCGAAGCGTTGATGAGTGTCGAAAAACAGCCCGATGCCACGCACAACTACCGCTTCTCGCTCAATGCGCTGGCCGCCTTCAAGGCCCGCGTCCTGCTCTACACCCGGCAGTGGCAGCAGGCCTACGAGCTGGCCGTCGGGTTGTTGCCGAAGTATGAGCTGCTCGACCTGAACGCCCTCGGCGACGCAACCACGCGCCCCTGGAAGGCCGACTCTTCGGAGGCCATTCTGGCACTCGACCGTCCCTTCTCCTACTCGGGAGGCGATCTGGTGCGCGGAGCGCTCCTCTCCGAGAGTCTCCTTGCGCTCTTCGATCCGGCAAACGACTGCCGCCGCACCTACCTCAAGGAGATCAAGTCCGGAGAAGGCGAATCGGCTCTCTCGGGATACGGCGTCGACCGCACGTCGTCGGACCGCATCTCGATCCGTGTGGCCGAGATGTATCTCATCGCTGCCGAGGCCGGGTCGTACCTCCCCTCGGAACTGGAGCAGGCCCGGAACCTGTTGCTCGAGCTGCAGTCCAAACGGATGAAGCACGAGGCCATGGAGGCCCAACGGGCCCGCGTCGAGTCGATGGATGCCGAGGCGCTGCGCCAGGAGGTGGCCGATGAACGGGCCCGCGAATTCCCGCTCGAAGGGCACCGCTGGTTCGACCTGCGGCGCACGACGCGTCCCGCGATCACCCACCGCTACGAAGGCTCTTCCTACACCCTGCAGGCCGGGGATTCGCGCTACACGCTCCCCTTCCCGCAGTCGGCAGTCAACAGCAACCCCGATCTGAACAACTGATCGGTGCGGTCCCGACACGAAAAAGAGTCCGGTTTTTGCTCCGGACTCTTTTTTTTGTAATTTTACGTCCCATGAAAGCCATCATCATCGAAGACGAGCCCCTGTCGGTTGCCGAACTGCGCAATACGCTCTCCGAGGTTGCCCCGCATATCGAAATTGTCGCTACGGCCTCCTCGGTAGCCGAAGCCGTGGAGTTGCTGCCCCGCATCGACCACGACCTGCTCTTCATGGACATCCATCTGGGCGACGGCAACGGATTCGACATCTTCCGCCGCACACCGGTCAACGTCCCGGTGATCTTCATCACCGCCTACGACACCTATGCCATGCGAGCCTTCGAAAACAAGGGGATCGACTATCTGCTCAAGCCCTTCGGCCGCGAGGATCTCCGACGCGCCATCGACAAGCTCGGGTTGCTGGCACGCGTCGGCGCAGGCCCGACGGCCGGCAGCTCCGATCCGGCCTCGGCGCCCGAGGAGGCCTGGCAGGAGCGTTTCCTCGTCCAGATCGGGGCCCGGATGCGCTCGGTAACCACCGCCGAGATCGCCTACTTCATGGCCGACGGAAAGTACCTCCATCTGGTGACACATGACGGCAAGGACTACCTCCTCGACCGTACGCTCACCGAGGTGGGCGAAAAGCTCTCGCCCCGGTATTTCTTCCGCATCAACCGCCGCCTGATCATCTCCTTCGAGTCGATCCGCGAGATGGTCCGCTACTCGGGAAGCCGCATCAAGGTGGTGCTCCAGCCTCCGCTGCCCGAAGGGGAGGAGGCGCTGGTCAGCACCGACCGCGTGCAGGAGTTCCGCCAGTGGCTCAACCGCTGACGCGCCCCGCAACCCGATAACACGCCCCCTACAACAGCAGGTCACAAGGCCCCGGGCCCCGGCAACAACAGGCACAGAATCCCGACCCCGGCAACAGCAGATCACAAGGCCCCGGGCCCGGCAGCAACGGGCACAAAATCCGACCCCGGCATCGGACTCTGCACCGTTTCTATCGCCGTCGACAGCTCCCGTCCTCTCCACGGATCTGCCTCCACACACGAAAGCACCCCCGGACCGAAAGGGCCCGGGGGTGCTGATTTGCGGATCACGGCCGGCCGATCAGAACGGCAGATCGTCCGGATCATCGGCCGGAGCAGCCGGCGTCGAGGCTGCGGCCGGCTGCGGCTGCTGGTAGGAAGCGCCCGAAGAGGCCGGTTGCGAATATCCGCCCGTCGAGGCGCCCGCCTGATGCGAGCCGCCCTGCTGATACCCTCCTTGCTGATACCCCCCTTGCTGGTAGCCGCCCTGCTGGTAGCCCGTCTGGGAGTTGTCGGTCGCCGGATTGTCCGAACGACGACCCAGCAGATTCATCACGTCGGCCAGAATCTCCGTCGTATAGCGTTTGTTGTTGTCCTTGTCCATCCATTCGCGCGTGCGCAGACGCCCCTCGATATAGATCTGTGAGCCCTTGCGCACGTAGCGGTCCACCACATCGGCCAGACCCCGCCACAGCGTGATCGTATGCCATTCGGTGTGCTCCTTCGTCTCGTTCGACTGGCGGTCATAGAGCCGCTCGGTCGTGGCCAGGCGGATACGGGCCACCTTTGCGCCGCCCTCCAGCGTGCGCACCTCGGGGTCCATGCCCACGTTGCCGATCAGGATTACTTTGTTTACCATCTTCTTATTTCAGATTTTTGATCATGCGTTTAAACAGCAGCTCCATCCTCGCGCCGGCTTTCCGACCCTGAAGCTGCACATCCTCGTGGTCGCCCACTTCGTCCGAAAGGCCGCAGTTCGTAATCACCGAAACCCCGAAGACCGGAATCGACATATGTCGTGCCACGATTACCTCCGGGACGGTCGACATGCCCGCCGCATCGCCCCCGATGGCCTTATAAAAGCGGTACTCGGCCTGCGTCTCAAACGTCGGGCCCGTACCGCCCACATAGACGCCGTACTGCAGTTTGATGTGCTCCTCCTCGGCAATGCGCGTCGCCGCGGCCACCAGTTCGCGGTCGTAGCAGTTGTGCATGTCCGGGAAGCGGGGGCCCAGTTCGTCCAGATTGCGTCCGATGAGCGGATTGGGCAGCAGGTTGATGTGGTCCGTGATGACCATCAGGTCACCCACGCGGAACGTCGGGTTGATGCCCCCCGAGGCGTTCGACACGAAAAGCCAGCGGATACCCAGCTGCTGCATCACCCGGATCGGGAAGGTCACCTGCTGCATCGTGTAGCCCTCGTAGTAGTGGAAGCGGCCCTGCATGGCCACCACCCGGCGACCCTCGACCTCACCGAAGATCAATCGTCCCTTGTGCCCCTCGACCGTCGAGACCGGGAAGCCCGGGATATCTTTGTATTCGAGCGTCCAGGCCGTGTCGATCGTGTCGGCGAAGCCGCCCAGACCCGTACCCAGGACAATGCCCACTTCGGGGGTGAAACCCTCCGTATGTGCCTTGATGAAGGCTGCGGTTTTCTTAATTTCCTCTAACATCTTGTTCCAGTTTTTGCAGAAAATCCGTTGCCGAATCCTCTATGAATGAAATATTGATCGGTTGGTAGTAGAGCGCCCGGCGAACTTCGGCGGGAACCTTCGCCCGGTTGGTCATCTTCACGGCATCCTTCTCGGTGGTGACGATCACCGCCCCGGGATGCTTCGCAAGCAGCGCCTGCAGCGCGTGCATGTCCCGCACGCGGTAGATGTGGTGGTCGTCGAGCGTCATCTCCTCGACCACTCGGTAGCGTTCGCGCAGCGACCGCACGAAGGGTCCCGGGTTGCCGATCCCCGACAGAGCGATCACCTCGCGGCCATGAGCCAGCGGCTCCGGATCGGCATCCTCCGTGTAGAGCGGCTGGGGCATGAAGCTCTCGAAACGCGTGAAATAGACCCGCTGGTAGGCCACCTGAATCAGCACCTTGCGCAGAATCCGACGGTCGATCGGCGCCATGTGTTCGGGGCACTTCGTGACGATGAAATAGTGGGCGCGGTGCAGCTCCTCCGGAAGGTCGCGCAGCGTTCCCGCGGGCAGCATCCGGTCGTGCTGGACCGGTCGCGTGGCGTCGATCATCACCACGTTGATCTTCGGCTCCACGTAACGGTGCTGGAAGCCGTCGTCCATGATGATCAGATCCACCTCGGGGTGTTCGGTCCGGATGCGGCGGATGGCGTCGGCCCGCTTCTCGCACACCACCACCAGCGTATCGGGAAACTTCAGCTTGATCTGCAGGGGTTCGTCCCCCACGTCGCGGTAGTGTGAATCGCACTGCACCTCGAGGTAGCCCCGCGTACGGCGGCCGTAGCCCCGCGACAACAGCGCCACGCGGTGCATCTGCGACATGTAGGCGATCAGCATCTCGGCCATCGGGGTCTTGCCCGTGCCGCCCACGGTGATGTTGCCGATGCAGATGATCGGGATGTCGAACTTCTCGCTCTTGAGGATGCCCCAGTCGAAGAGGCGGTGACGCAGGGTCACCCCCATTTTATAGAGGAAGGCTGCAGGTGCGAGCAGGCTTTTGAGCATCTTTCTACCGGTTTGAACAGACAACTTTCAAAGATAACAATTATTCTCCGGATCGCCAAACCCGGAGCCGCAATTCTGGCTTCACCCACCCAAATACGGGTCGAGCCCGCCGCTCCGGATACCAAAACCCCTCCGCAACCCGTTTGTATGAATCCGGCAAACGGTTTTTCGGCGAAGCGACCCGAAAAGCGGTCGAAACGGCGACTCCCGTACCGTTTTTTTTACTATCTTTGCTTCGATTATGAAGAATCTGAAAACACTCCTCTGTGCCCTGCTCCTGGTCGGGGCCACAGCCTGCGGCCGCCAGTCGGCCAATACCGGGGAGGCGGAGCCCGAAGCCCCCGAAAACCTTCTCTACGGTATCAACGTCGACGACTATCGCACCGAAACCGGTGAGGTCGGCAACGGCGAAACCATGGGCGGCATCCTCAACCGATACGGCATCTCGGCGCTGGTGGTCGACCGCCTGGACAAGGCCTCCAGGGAGGTCTTCCCCCTGCGGAACATCCGCGCCGGACACAAATACACGGCCTTCATCCACGAAGACTCGCTCTACGCCCCGCACCTCGACTGGCTCGTCTACGAGACTTCGGTCACCGACTACGTCGTCTTCGGATTCCACGACAACGACTCCGTCTCGGTGCGCAAGGACTGCAAGCAGTACACCCTGCGCCGTGCGAAGAAGAGCGCCGTGATCAACTCCTCGCTCTGGGGTGCCATCATGGAGCAGAACCTCCCCTACGCCCTGGCCGCCGATCTGGAGGATATCTACCAGTGGACGGTCGATTTCTTCGGCATCCAGAAGGGCGACAGTTTCACGGTCATCTACGACGAACGATTCATCGACGATACGGTCTCGGCCGGCATCGGACGTATCTGGGGCGCCAAGTTCACCCAGAGCGGCAAGGAGTTCTATGCCATTCCGTTCCGCCAGGGCGGCAAGATCCAGTACTGGGAGGCCGACGGCGGAAGCCTGCGCAAACAGCTGCTCAAGGCCCCGCTCAAGTATTCGCGCATCAGTTCGCGCTTCACCTACGCCCGCAAGCACCCTATTTATAAGGTCTACCGTCCGCACACCGGCGTCGACTACGCCGCGCCGAAGGGTACGCCCGTACATGCCGTGGCCGACGGCGTGGTGATCTTCAAGGGCTGGGGCGGCGGTGGCGGAAACACCCTCAAGATCAAGCATGCCGGCAACCTGCAGACCGGGTATCTCCACCTGAGCCGCTTTGCCAAGGGCATCTCGAAGGGTTCACGCGTCTCGCAGGGACAGTTGATCGGCTACGTCGGTTCGACGGGCGCCTCGACGGGGCCCCACCTCGACTACCGCATCTGGAAAAACGGCACGCCGATCGATCCGCTGAAGATCCCCTCGGAGCCCGCCGAGCCCATCTCGAAGGAGAACCGCGCCCTCTTCGAGTTCGTCCGTGACCGCATCATCGCCGAACTCAACGGCGACGTAAAACCCGAGGAGCGCATCACGCAGCTCGATTCGCTGCAGCTGCCAGCCGCAACGGCAGTCTCCGCCGCTCCCGCCACCGAAGAGAAGACGAGCGAAAAATAACACCCCGAACCGGAAAATTCCGAACAGTCGGCCCGGCCGCAAGCCATCGCCGGCAGAAAACATCCGCAATCCATAACCACTTCGCAGCCAAAAGAGACACTCCCCATGGAACGCATCGGAGTCATTATCGTAGCCGGAGGAAGCGGCCGCCGCATGGGCGGCTCCATTCCCAAGCAGTTCCGGCTGCTGGGCGGACAGCCCGTACTGGCCCGCACGATCGGCAACTTCGCCGCCGCGTGGCCCGGAGCGGAGATCGTCGTCGTCCTCCCCGAGAGCCACATCGCCTTCTGGAAGGATTTCGCAGCCCGCTTCGAAGTGGCCCGCCACCAGGTTGTGGCCGGTGGCGCGGAACGGTTCGACTCGGTGCGCTGCGGACTCTCCGCCCTGCGGAGCGATCCCGATCTGATCGCCGTACAGGATGGCGTACGCCCTCTGGGATCGGTGGAGATGATCCGCCGCGTGGCCCAGACCGCCCTCCGGTACGGTGCCGCCATACCCGTCGTGGAGCCGGCTGATTCGTTCCGGGAGGTAGAAGCCGCCGAAACGGCAACGAATCCGACCAGTCCGGCCAACGCCAACAGCGACTCGGAGGATCCCCGATCACATCCCCTGGATCGCAGCCGGTTGCGCATCGTCCAGACCCCGCAGATCTTCCGCAGCTGGCTGCTGCGAGAAGCCTACGCGCAATCCTACCGGCGGGAGTTCACCGACGATGCCTCGGTGGTGGAGGCCGCCGGATATCCCGTTTCGCTGGCCCGGGGCGAACGCTCGAATCTCAAGCTCACCACCCCCGAGGATTTCATCATCGCCGAAGCGCTGCTCTCCGCCCGCGAAGAGGAAGAGGCCCAACGCAGGGAGGGGTCGACACAGCACGGGGAGGAGGCGGACGATCCGACAAGGGGTAAGGCTCCGACAGGGGAGGTCGACAGGAGCGATCCTCACCTCCGGACATAAACGGCCACGATACACCCACGCAGACAAACAGCAGCCCCCCAAAAAAGACAATAAACCGACGACGCACTCCGTTCGAATCCCGTTTAGAACCGCAGAAATTAGAGCCGCAGAAAAGCGATGCAAAGCATCTACAAATACCGATTCTCCCGCCATACGATCTACGTTTCGATCGTCTATCTGATCGTATTCGTACTGCTCGGATGGGCCCTCTACCACCTCTACGAGGGCGGATATCTCTCGGCATGGTTCACTTCGTTCATCGTCGCACTGATTGCCCTGATGGCCCTCTCGATCCCGCGAAAGATCGTCGTCATGGACGACCGCGTCGAGATCCGCTGTCTGCTCGACATCACCGAGATCCGCCGCGACGAAATCGCCTCGGTGCGCCGCGTCGAAAACCGCCGCATGAAGTGGCTCATCCCAATCTTCGGAGGGTACGGTTTCTTCGGATACTACGGCCACTTCCTCGACCTGCGACGCCTGGACCGCGTGCGGATCTACGCCTCCGAATGGCGCAACTTCGTCGAGATCACCGACATCTACGAAGATCGGCTCTATGTCTCCTGCTCGGAGGCCGACCGGCTCGTCGCCGAGCTGATGCCCCCCGGTGGGAACCGGCTCGATGAGGAGGATGAGGAGGATGAGGAGGATGAGGGAGGCGCGGCGGCTGCAAACGAGAAGGCCCGCAACGAGACGGTCGGAGACCTGAAGCCATGGAACGGGGTCGCCGGAGCAGCTGAAACGGCCGGCTGTATCGAAAGAGCCAAAGGTGACACGCAGGACAAACAGCCGGAGTAATCCCGGCAATCTATTTGCATATCCACACCATTATTCACCATTAAAACCGAAACAGAGATGAAAAAGTATCGTTGCGTAGTCTGCGACTGGGTTTACGACCCGGCAGTCGGCGATCCCGATGGCGGCATCGCCCCCGGAACCCCCTTTGAGGAGATTCCCGAAGATTGGGTTTGCCCCGTCTGCGGCGTCGGCAAGGACCAGTTCGAAGAGGTCGCCGAATAATCCGGCAGCGGACGGAGGATTAAAACGCCTCCGCAAAACATGAAACAGGGAGCGGGCTTGTTATTCACAAGTCCGCTCCCGCCGTTATTCTACAAGCAATAAACGGTCAACATCCAGGAATTCCGAATGCTGCCGGATAGCGAACCACGCCGGAGATCCCGCTCAATGCTCCCGGGACCAGTTCGACGGCCAGACAACAGTCGTCCGGAGCATCGAACGGAAACCGGATCCCGAATCGACTGGCCGGCAGATACCCCAATCGGGCATAATAGGCGGCATGGCCAACCAGCAGTGCCGAGGTGAATCCAAGCCGACGGGCCCGCCGGTGCGCCTCATGCATCAGCGCCGTGCCGACCCCCTGCCGCTGAAACGCCGGAGCCACGGAGAGCGGAGCCACCCCCAACGTATCGAAAACGCCCGATTCACCCGCAACCGCGATCCGGGTCAGAAGCACCTGCCCCACGATCCGGTGCGGGGCAATCTCGGCGACAAGCGACAAAGCGGGGATAAAGGACTCCGAACGGCGCAGCGCCGCAACCAGCAGGTGTTCCGTATGGTCGCTGATCGCCAACGGACGAAAAGCCTCCTCGACCAGCCGTTCAACCGTCGAAAAGTCGTCCGGATGTTCCGGACGGATCGAAATCTTCCATGCCATATCTCGCTAAACACAAAAAACGGGCCCCGCGCAGCGTGCGGAGCCCGAGCCATGAAACGGATCAGTTGACGTTCGGCAGGAAGGAGTAATTCTTCGAATAGTTGAGCATCTGCTCCACGTAGTTGGCCGGATAGCTGATCTTCACGTCGACCACCTTGCCCTCCTTCTCGACCAGCTTGTATTCGGGATTGACGAAGCCGCCGTAGGGTTCGATGTGCAGCGCCGCATAGCGCTCCAGCACCTCGTTGTGAAGCGTCGGATCGACCTGCACGCCGTAGCGCTCGACGAGCTCCCTGCCCGCTTCGTAGTCACCCTCCGACTTGATGCGCTGCACCTCGCGGAGCAGTTCGCCGAAGAGCGCGCGCAGCTTCCCGAAGTCGTTGACCACCACGTAGGTCTTGCCGTCCTGCCGGACCAGTTCGATCACGTTGTCGGCCTTGCCGTGCTCGTAGCACCACTCCGAAATCAGCTTGCGGTTGCGCATGTGCGACTCCTCGATGTTCTTGCCCGGCTCGATGCGCGCCAGCTGCGTCATCAGACCATTCATCACGTAGTTGGCATAACCGGCCTTCGCCACGTCGAACGACGGAACGAGCCCCAGTTCGACGAGCTTCTCATCGCCCAGGTAGTAGAGGCCGAACAGATCGGCACGCGCCTCCTCGAGCGTCGAGCCGTAGCTGCGCAGCTCGGAGCCCGTCACACCCGGTGCCAGCTGGCCCGAGCCGTGGCCCAGGCACTCGTGCAGGTCGGTATGCAGGTCGTCGGCCAGTTTGCCGTACTTGTCCATCCGCTCGCGGTCCTCGGCCCGCAGCACGAACTCCTCGTTGAAGCCGTTACCGTGTGCCGCCTGGTCGTAGGCGTAGGTGATGTTGTCGATCGTTACGGATTTCGAGCCATACTCCTTGCGGATCCAGTCGGCATTCGGCAAGTTGATACCGATGGGCGTCGAGGGGTAGCAGTCACCACCCAGCATCGCCACCGTAATGACCTTGGCCGAGACGCCCTTGACCTTTGCCTTGCGGTACTGCGGATCAACGGGCGAGTGGTCCTCGAACCACTGCGCGTTCGACGAGATGGCCTCCGTGCGGTGGCAGGCCGCCGAATCGACGAAATTCACGTTGGCCTCCCACGACGCCTTGAAGCCCAGCGGGTCGCCGTAGGTCTCGATGAAGCCGTTGACGAAATCGACGTTCGAAACCGTATCGCGCACCCAGCCGATGTTGTAGCGGTCGAACTCCTTCAGGTCACCCGTGCGGTAGTAGGCGATCAGCGCCGCGATGTTCGACTTCTGCGGCTCGCGGGCTACGGCCTCGGCCTTCTCCAGCCAGTAGACGATCCGCTCGATGGCCGCCGAATACATGCCGCCGACCATCCACGTCCGCTCGAAGAGTTTCCCCTCGTCGTCCTTCGTCAGCTGGCTGTTCAGACCGTAGGAGACCGGTTCGGGATCCGCGGCATCGGCCGCCGCCATCCCGGCGTAGAAACTCTCGGCCTCGGCCTGCGAAACACCCTTATAATAGTTGCTCGACGAGGTGAGCAGCAGATCGTCGCCCGCACGCTGGTTCAACCGCGTGGGATACATCGACGGATCGAAGATCGCCAGGCAGACATCCCGCCGCAGAGCGTTCAGCTCGCCGAACTTCTCCTCGGGGATCGTCTCGATGACGTCCAGCAGGTAGCCCTCCGAGAATTCGGGCGTGAACTTGTCGTTCGAATAGTGATGGTGGATGCCGTTGGCGAACCAGACTTTCTTGAGGTACTTCTCCAGCGCCTTCCACTCGGGCGTCGTACGGTCACCGGCGTAGTTCTCGTAGACCACCTCGAGGGTCCGCCGCACCGGCAGGTTCATCACGCAGTTCTGGTCGAAGAGAATGTCCCGACCGCACTTGGCCGCCTCCGAAAGGTAGTAGATCAGCTCCTTCTGCTCGAGCGGAAGCGTCTCGAAGCCCGGAACTTCATAACGAATGACCTTGATGTCGTCGAAACGGTCGACGATCCACGGTGCGGCAGCCTTCTGCGAGGCGTCGCCGCACGAGGTCATGACGGGTAGAACAACTGTCATGGATGCAATGGTAAAAAGCCTTTTCATGCGCTATATGGCGTTAGTTTCCGCCAAAGATAGTGCATTTTTTGAAATTTTCCTTCGTTATGTCTGCGGGAATTTCTACCTTTGCCCCGCAATCCGTTTCAGAGTGAAACGAATTCATTTTCTGAGTGAGACCATTCATTCGAAAGAGATGAAAGTATTTACCAGTGTCAAAGAGCTTCGCGCCGAACTCGATCGCACGGAGCAGGCCGGGATCGGATTCGTTCCCACGATGGGTGCCCTCCACGCAGGTCACCGCTCGCTGGTCGAACGAGCCCGGCGTGAAAACAAGACCGTTGTCGTCAGCGTTTTCGTCAACCCCACGCAGTTCAACGACAAAAACGATCTGAAACACTACCCCCGCACCCCGGAGGCCGACGAGGCGCTGCTGCGCGACGCAGGCGCCGACTTCGTCCTGATGCCCTCGGTCGAGGAGATCTATCCCGAACCCGATACCCGCCAGTTCGATTTCGGTCAGATCGACAAGGTCATGGAGGGCGCCACGCGTCCCGGACACTTCAACGGCGTGGCCCAGGTCGTCAGCCGCCTTTTCGACATCGTACGCCCGACCCGCGCCTACTTCGGCGAAAAGGACTTCCAGCAGATCGCCGTCATCCGCGCCATGGTCGAGCAGCTCCGTCTGCCCGTTCAGATCGTCGAGTGCCCCATCGTCCGCGGTGAGGACGGACTGGCCCTCTCGTCGCGCAACCAGCTGCTCGATGCCCCCCACCGCGCCGCGGCCCCCCATATCTACGCCACGCTCCGCAAGGCCGTCGAGATGTCGAAGACGCTCGACCCCCAGGCCCTCAAGGAGTGGGTCGTGCATGAGGTCGAGAGCAATCCCCTGCTCAAGGTCATCTACTACCAGTCGGTCGACGCCCGCACGATGCAGGAGGTCCACAGCTGGAACGACTGCGACCGCATTCAGGGCTGCATCGCCGTACAGGCCGGTGATATCCGTTTAATCGACAACATCCGTATCCGATAATGAAATTCCAGATCGAAGTCATCAAATCGAAGATCCACCGTGTGACGGTCACGCAGGCCGATCTCAACTACGTGGGCAGTATCACCATCGACGAGGCGCTGCTCGAGGCCGCCAACATGATCGAGGGTGAAAAGGTCCAGATCATGGACAACAACAACGGCGAACGATTCGAAACCTACATCATCAAGGGCCCCCGCAACAGCGGCTGCATCTGCCTGAACGGCGCCGCAGCCCGCCGCGTACAGGTCGGCGACATCATCATCATCGCCTCCTACGCCCTGATGGATTTCGAGGATGCCAAGCAGTTCCGTCCCTGGGTCATCTTCCCCGACACGGCAACCAACCGGCTCGTCGAATAGTCCGACATACGGCAAAACGGACTCCAGCGCCGCCAAAATTCGAAAAATCTCCCTCGAATGGGAGATTTTTCCATTTTTAGTCCTATCTTTGTCTCCATCGGACTACCCGCCTCCTACCATGGATATTACCTTGTCGATAAGCGCCTTCGTACTGGCCATCCTGGGCATCGCCGGATGTATCGTCCCAGCCCTGCCGGGAACCATCCTCTCCTACGCGGGGCTGCTCTGCGCCTACTTCACCTCCTGGTCGCAGATGGGGGCCGCCGCCATCTGGATCTGGCTCGCCGTCTGCGTGGCCGTCAGCGCGGCCGACTACTTCCTCCCCGCCTGGATGACCAAACGTTTCGGCGGTTCGCGCGCCGGATCGATCGGCGCCACGGTCGGCATCTTTGTCGGATTCTTCCTCCTGCCCCCCATCGGGATCATCCTCGGCCCCTTCCTCGGCGCCGTCGTCGGCGAGCTGATCAACGACCGCCGGGACTTCGCCAAGGCACTGGTCGTCGGCTGCGGGTCGTTCCTCTCGTTCATCGTCGGAACCGGGCTGAAGCTCATCGCCTCGATCGGCATCTTCATCCATATCCTGGTCGACACGTGGCCCACGCTGCGAAACTGGGTTGCTAACGTTTTCTAAATCAAATATTATGAAAAAACTACTGGCTCTGACCGTCGTCATCCTGACGCTGCTCGCCGCGTCGTGCAGCAAGTACAAGTACGAAACGGTCGAAGGAGATCCGATGAACACCCGGATCTACACCCTCCCCAACGGTCTGAAGGTCTACATGAGCGTCAACAAGGAGACGCCCCGTATCCAGACCTACATCGCCGTGCGCGTCGGCGGCAAGAACGACCCCGCCGAAACCACCGGTCTGGCCCACTACTTCGAACACCTCATGTTCAAGGGCACGCCCAACTTCGGAACCTCGGACTACGCCGCCGAGAAGCCGATGCTCGACGAGATCGAACAGCTCTTCGAGGTCTACCGCCAGACCGAGAACGAAGTCGAACGGGAGACCATCTACCGCCGCATCGACTCGATCAGCTACGAAGCCTCGAAACTCGCCATCCCGAACGAGTACGACAAGTTGATGGCCGCCATCGGCGCCAACGGAACCAACGCCTACACGTCGCAGGATATGACCGTCTACGTCGAGGATATCCCCTCGAACGAGGTCGAAAACTGGGCGAAGATCGAGGCCGACCGCTTCCGCAACCCCGTGATCCGCGGCTTCCACACCGAGCTGGAGACCATCTACGAGGAGAAGAACATGTCCCTGACGAAGGATAACCGCAAGGTCTGGGAGGCGCTCGATGCCGCATTGTTCCCCCACCATCCCTACGGTACGCAGACCGTGCTCGGTACGCAGGAGCACCTGAAGAACCCCTCGATCACCAACGTCAAGAATTACCACAAGACCTACTACGTCCCGAACAACATGGCGATCTGTCTGTCGGGTGATCTGAATCCAGACGAGGTGATCGCCACCATCGACAAGTACTTCGGCGACATGCAGCCCAACGAGAATCTGCCCAAGCTGGAGTTCCAGCCCGAAGAGCCCATTACGGAACCCATCGTGCGCGAGGTCTACGGGATGGAGGCGGCCAACGTCCTGATGGGTTGGCGGCTGCCGGGCACGTCGTCCGACCCGAACGACGTGGCCCAGATTGCCAGCGCCATTCTCAACAACGGACAGGCCGGCCTGATCGACCTGGATCTCAACCAGCAGCAGAAGGTCCTCTCCGCTTACGGCGGCTACTCGAGCCAGCCCGACTACAGCTCCTTCCTGCTCGGCGGAAGCCCCAAGGCCGGACAGTCGCTCGAAGAGGTCCGCGACCTGCTGCTGGGCGAAGTGGCCAAGCTCCGCTCGGGCGATTTCGACGAGGAGCTCATCCAGGCCTCGATCAACAACTTCAAGCTCTACATGATGCGCGCCTTTGAGAACAACGACTCGCGCGCCGACATGTACGTACAGTCGTTCATCGCCGGGACCGACTGGGCCGACGAGGTGGCACAACTCGACCGCATGGCCCGGATCACCAAGCAGGACGTCGTCGACTGGGCCAACAAGTACCTCGGCCCCGAAAGCTATGCCATCGTCTACAAGCGTGAGGGCGAGGACAAGAGCGTACAGAAGATCGCCGCCCCGAAGATCACCCCCATCGTCACGAACCGTGACAAGCAGAGCGCCTTCCTGACCGAGATCCAGAATACCCCCGTGAAGCCCATCGAGCCGGTATTCGTCGACTATCAGAAGGAGATGTCGCAGTTCGACCTGCGCGAGGGAATCCACGTCCTCTACAAGAAGAACGAGTTGAACGATATCTTCGAACTGCAGTATGTCTTCAACAAGGGAACCGAGAACGATCCCGCCCTCGGACTGGCCTTCGACTACCTGAGCTACCTCGGAACCGAAGCCATGTCGGCCGAGCAGATCGCCTCAGAGATGTACGACATCGCCTGCTCCTTCAAGATGTACGCCGGCGGCAACCTGAGCACCATCACGATCGCTGGTCTGAGCGAAAACATGCCCAAGGCCATACAGATCGTCGAGGGGCTGATCGCCGGTGCCGAGGCCGACGAGGCCATCCTCGAGAACCTCAAGCAGGACATGATCAAGTCGCGCGCCGACGCCAAACTCAGCCAGTCGAAGAACTTCGCCGCCCTGCAGCGCTACATGTTCTACGGCAAGGAGTACATCCGCCGCACGACGCTGACCAACGAACAGTTGCAGGCCCTCAGCTCGGAGGAACTCATCGCCAGCGTTCAGGAGCTGTTGAACAAGAGCCACGAGATCCACTACTACGGCCCGATGACCGAGCCCGACACCAAAAAATGTCTGGCCGACTACCACAAGGCGGCCGACGTACTCGAGCCTCTCGAGGAGAACCACGCGCAGATGCTGCGTACGGACAAGAGCAGCGTCGTGCTGGCCCAGTACGATGCCAACCAGCTCTACTACCTGCAGTACTCGAACCGCGGCGAGGCCTTCGACGTGAAGACCGATCCCGAGATCACGCTCTACAATGAATATTTCGGCGGCAGCATGAACTCGATCTGCTTCCAGGAGATGCGCGAAGCCCGCGGTCTGGCCTACACGGCCCAGGCTTTCCTCTCGACGCCCGCTTTCGCCGACGCGAGCTACAACTACATCGCCTTCATCGCCACGCAGAACGACAAGATGAAGACCGCCATCGAGGCCTTCGACGAGATCATCAACCAGATGCCCGAATCGCAGGCCGCCTTCCAGATCGCCAAGGACGCCATCCTGACCCGTCTGCGCACCGATCGCACCACGGGGGGCCATGTGCTGAACTCCTACGTTGCCCTGCGCCGTCTGGGACTTACGGAGGACCGCAACCGGCAGATCTTCGAGAAGGTGCAGTCGATGACGCTCGACGACGTGAAGGCTGCCCAGCAGAAGTGGGTCAAGGATCGCCCCTACACCTACGGCATTCTGGGCAACATTCAGGATCTCGACCTGAACTTCCTCAAGACGCTCGGCCCCATCACCACCGTTTCGCAGGAGGAGCTCTTCGGATATTGATCCGCAGGGCATCATTCCGACGGCCGGCACCAAACCGCCCCGTCACCGACCATTCGGCATCCGCCGTACAAAAAACGCCCCGACCGCTCATTCGGTCGGGGCGTTTTGCGTGGGGTGGTTCCCACGGTCCGGCTCACGGCTCATGCAGGGAGCGGACCGAGTCCCGGACAATCAGACTCGGCGGCAGCAGAATCTGGGCTCGTCCCGGATCCTGCTTCCGGAGAATCTGAAACAACATCTTGACGGCCAGAATCCCCATCTCCTCAATCGGCTGATTGACGCGCGTAATGGCCGGCGAAAGAAAATCCAGGTAGGTATAGTTGTCAAACGAGATGACCGACAGATCGTCCGGAATCCTCAAACCCGACTCCGAAGCCGCCTTGATCGTACCCAGGAGAATCGTGTTGCTCAAGGCAAAGATCGCCGTCGGCGGTTCCGCCCGGGCAAAGGCAAGCTTCGCCTCGACGTAACCGTTCTGGATCGTAAAGTCGGTTCCCGAGACTCGCGCCTGATCCTCCAGTCCGTACGACTGCAGCGCCGCCCGATAACCGCGCACCCGCTCGATGGTCGTAATGGACGAGGGGGGACCCTGAATACAGCAGATCCGGCGGTGCCCCATCTCCAGAAGCATCCGCGTCGCATTGTAACTGCCCAGGTAGTTGTCGGTCGACACGTACGGAAGTGTCGTATCGGAGAAATAACGGTCGATCAACACAATCGGTGTCCGCTGGGCCACCTGCTCAAGCATCCGCGAATCGCCTCCGCACGGGACCACAATGATCCCGTCGATATTCCGACTCATCAGCGAATCGATCCCCTCCTGCTCGTCCCGCTCGTTCTCCATCGAATCGATCAGAATCACCGTATAGTGATACAGCCGCGCCTCGTGAATGATGACGTTGGCAATATTGGCGAAAAAGGGGTTGTCAATGCTCGGGACGACCAGTCCGATCGTATTTGTGCGCCTCGTTCGCAGACTTTGCGCAGTCAGATTGGGCTGATAGTTGCATTTTCGGGCCTCCTCCGTGATGATTTCGACCGTTTTTGCTCCTATCCGGTATTTTTGCGCCTTTCCATTCAGCACCCGAGACACCGTAGATATGGAAAAACCCGTCCTCTCGGCAATCGTTATAAGTGTCTCCTTTTGCATAATCCAGTAAATTTTCTCTACAAAGATATTTTTTTTGAAAAAACATTCAAAATAATTTGATAATTCGGAATATTTTTATTTATATTTGCACAAACGTTTGCGCAAGACGAGACCAACCACCTCCAGCAAACAGCCGCCGAACCTAAAACTTTTCCATCATGAATCCCCACAAAATTGTTGTCATCGGCAGCAGCAATACGGACATGGTCATCAAGTCCAGTAAACTGCCGGCTCCGGGAGAAACCGTCCTGGGCGGAACATTCCTCATGAACCCAGGTGGCAAAGGGGCCAATCAGGCCGTCGCCGCCGCCCGCCTGGGCGGAAACGTCACCTTCATCTGCAAAACCGGAAACGATCTGTTCGCAAACAGGGCCACGGAAGGATATCGCCAGGAGGGTATCAATACGAAGTTCATCCTCCGCAACGATGAAGTACCCTCGGGAATCGCCCTGGTGACCGTCGACGAAGCCGGAGAAAACTGCATCGTCGTTGCTCCGGGGGCCAACGACACCCTCACCCCCGCGGATATCGAATACGCCCGGGACGAAATTACCTCGGCAAAGCTGCTCATCATGCAGCTCGAGATCCCGCTGGAAACCGTCGTTGCTGCAGCCCGAATCGCCCACCTGAACGGAGTCACGGTCATTCTGAACCCCGCCCCAGCTCCCTCCGCGCCGCTTCCCGACGAATTGCTCGCCATGATCGACATCCTGATCCCGAACCGCTGCGAAGCCGGAATTCTGGCCGGCATGAAGGTCTCCGACTGGGATTCGGCCGAAGAGGCCGCCCGAATACTCCATGGGCGGGGGACGAAGAACATCCTCATCACCCTCGGCTCGCTCGGATCCCTCTGCTACGACGGGGTCTCGTTCACCCGCATCGAGGCCTACAAGGTCCGGGCCGTCGACACCACCGCCGCCGGAGATACCTTCTGCGGCGCCCTGTGCGTCGCCCTCTCCGAGGGAGAGAATCTGACCCGGGCCGCCCGCTTCGCTTCGCGGGTCGCCTCGATCTCGGTAACCCGACTCGGGGCCCAGAATTCGGTCCCCTATCGCAGGGAGATCGACGAAATGCAGGAGGCCGCCTGCATCGGTTAACGCTACTGAAAGAACCAAACTGAACCCTAAAACCCAAACTTCCATGAGAAAACTGAACTTCATGATTCTCCTCTCGTCCCTCGCCCTCGCCTCTGCGGGCTGCAACGACGAGACCGATCGGAAGGCACAACCCATTGCCCCGATTCTGAAAGAAGTGGTCATGCCCTCGGAAAGCAATACGATTCCAGGCACGACGGTTACAATCTCCGGCAAGGGATTCGATTTCGGAGACATTCTCTACTGCACCTCGCTCTCCCAGGAGAAGGATTTTACACCTGAAGTGGTCGACGTCACCGATTACGGCATCTCGATCGCCATCCCGAAAGAGGCCGCGGGAACCTATGAGGTCGATGTCGAACGCGCAGGCAAGGTGACCACACTGCCCGAACTGCTCAAAGTCGCCTACGTCATCACGATCGAAGACCTGGTCATGCCGACCGGCAACACCTCGCGCGGCGCAACCCTCTCGATCGCCGGAACCGGCTTCGCGGCCGGTGACAAGGCCGTGTTCACCTCCGACGCCTACCCCTCGAACGCCTCCTACACCACCGACGTCTCACTGACCGAAGAGGGTATCGACATCGTGATTCCCGACGGATGCTACGGCGTGAACACCCTTACGCTCGTGCGCGAAAACCGTCAGGGGCGGCTCGGAACGGTCAATGTGGCCGTTGCAGTCGGCGATGAGGTCGGCGGCGGAATCGTCTACTACACCTCCGACGAAGGCATTCACGGACTGATCGCCAAACGTACCAATACGGGTTCGGCGACCGAACAATGGGGCCCCACCTCCGAACACGGCGGCACCCAGAAGGGGATCTACACCGGCAAGGAGAACACGCGGCTCTGCGTCGAGGCCATGAAGAACTTCCACCAGCAGTTCGCCACCTGGCCTTCGTCCAAGAAATCGGCTGCCGAACAGTGCGATGCCGAGACCGAAACCGTCGACGGAATCACCTACGACGACTGGTTCCTGCCCTCGCAGGAAGAACTCGTACAACTGTTCTACCAGAAAAACATGCTCGCCGAAAAGGGCGCAGAAATGCCTGCCAACAACTATTGGTCCTCTACCGAAGGCGACACGGACGACACGGCCCCCGTCTGGAGTGCCTACTACGTAAATTTCTACGAGCCCGAAAACCTGGTGACCGCCATCGCCGACAAGGAGGGATGGACCATCGGTATCCGCGCAATCCGGCAATTTTAGCGTCAAACCACTACTAACCGAATCCAACGATGAAAAAGATATTGCTTATACTGGCAGCCATACTGCTGACCACCGTCGGCTTTGCGCAGAACAAGGTCTCGGGCGTGGTCATGGATGACAACTCGGAGCCGCTGGCCGGCGTCGCCGTTCTCGTGAAGGGGACCCAGAAGGGGGTCTCGACCGATGCAGACGGACGATTCTCAATCGATGCCCGCAAAGGCGACATCCTCACCTTCTCCTACATCGGCATGATCGACAAAAGCGTCCCCGTCAGCGGCGCCCTCACCCGCATGGAGATCCGCATGGTACCCGACAACTACAACATGGATGACGTGGTGGTCATCGGCTACGGCTCGTCCAAGAAAAGCGACCTGACCGGCTCCGTCACCTCGATTAAGCCCGAAGTACTGAAAAACAGCAAGATCGGCATGGTATCCTCGGCCCTTCAGGGATCGGCTGCAGGCGTACAGGTGACCCAGGGCAACATGAAACCCGGTGCCGACGCCAGCATCCTGATCCGCGGCGCCGGTTCGATCAACGCCGGAACCGAACCCCTCTACATCGTCGACGGAGTACCCGTTCAGGGCGGTCTGCAGGACCTCTCGGCCAGCGACATCCAGTCCATCGAGGTTCTCAAGGATGCCTCGTCGGCCTCGATCTACGGATCACGCGGTTCGAACGGCGTGGTGCTCGTCACCACCAAAAAGGGTACGGCCGGCAAGACCCGCGTATCGTTCAACGCCACGGGCGGCATCCAGAAACTGATGAACAAGCAGAAGATGATGAACGCCCAGCAATACTACGACCTGATCGAATCCACCGGCCAGACCTACACCTGGACCTCGGCCGAACTGCGACAGCTCAGCCGCGGAGAATCGACCGACTGGCAGGATGCAGTCACGCAGGACGGCAGCTTCCAGAATTACAACTTCTCGGTATCGGGCGGCGGCAAAACGACCACCCACTACCTGGGTCTCGATTACTACGACCAGCAGGGTACCGTCAAACGCTCGTCGTTCAACAAGCTCACCGTCCGCTACAACATGGACGCTACGCTCAACAAGTGGCTGCGTTCGGGGGTCCGCATGAATGTCATCGAATCCAAACTGATGAACATCAACGAAGAGTCCGATTCCGGCTACGGAACCATGCACAGCGCCATCACCGCCCAGCCGACAGCCCCCATCTACAACGCCGACGGCAGCTATTTCGACGGCTTCCTCAATACGAAGGCAAACCCCGTGGCCATCGTCGACCTGCTGGACAAACCTACCAAGAAGACCCGTGTCGTAGGTTCGTTCTACCTCGAACTGGAGCCCATCAAGAACCTGCGGATCCGCTCGGACAACGGCGGCGAACTGGTCTTCTTCAAGGTCAATGAATACGAGGACGGCCGCATGGGTCAGCACTACGCAGCCGATGGACACGCCCGGATCATGTTCAACAAAAAACGCTACTGGCAGAGCGAAAACACCGTCACCTACGACTTCATCCGCAACCGCCACAAACTCACCGTCATGGGAGGTTTCTCCGCCTCGAAGACCGACTACGAGGAGGTGACGGCCGACTCCAAGGGGCTGAACGCCACCACCAAATACAACAACCTCGGCGGCGCAACCACCCACGGACCGAACGGCTCGTACGCCTCGGCTTCGACGCTCGTCTCGTTCTATGCCCGGGCCACCTACAACTTCGACGAACGCTATCTGTTCACCTTCACCATGCGCGGCGACGGCTCCTCGCGCTTCGCCCCCGGACACCGCTGGGGTTACTTCCCCTCGCTGGCTGCGGCATGGCGCATCTCCGAAGAGAAGTTCATGCAGAAGGTCTCCTGGATCGACAACCTCAAGCTGAGAGTCAGCGCCGGTATGCTCGGAAACCAGAACATCGGTGACTATGCCTACACGGCTCAGATCAGCCAGGGCGGCTCGGGGCTCGACTACGTCTTCGGCAATACGCTCGCATCGGGCGCCGTCTACAGCAGCATCAGCAATCCGGAACTGACCTGGGAAAAGGCCAAACAGCTCGATCTGGGCATCGACTTCGGATTCTTCGGAAACCGCATCGCCGGTACCATCGAAGCCTACTACAAACGCACGAGCGACCTGCTCTGGACCGTTCCGCTGCCCAAGGAGTCCGGCTATACGAGCTCGCTGACCAACGTCGGCATCCTCGACAACAAGGGTGTGGAGTTCACCCTCAACACGGTCAACCTCAACCTGCGCAACTTCCAGTGGACCACCTCGTTCAACATCTCCTACAACCGCAACGAGATCGTCGAGCTCTACGACGGCAAGCAGGATGTGAACAAGTCGCTCTTCGTGGGGCACTCGCTCGGTGAGTACTATCTGCTCCACGCCGAAGGGATCTGGCAACTCGACGAAGCCGACCGGGCAGCCGTCTACGGAGCCTATCCCGGCGACCGCAAGATCCAGGATCTCAAACCCGACAACGTCATCAACGGCGACGACCGTCAGTTCGCCGGGCAGAGCACGCCGACCTGGTACGGCGGATTCTCGAACACGTTCCGCTTCTACGGCGTCGACGTCACGCTCTTCATGAACTTTGCCGGCGGCCACAAGATCAACAACACGCTCCTGCGTTCGCAGAACTCCTACAACGTATGGGGAAACATGAGCGAGGACTACTACAACGGATACTGGCGCATCGACCGCCCGAGCAACATCTATCCCGCCCCGCGCGTCGGCAGCGCATACGCCAACGGTGACGGCACGGACGCCAACCTCCAGGACGGAAAATACCTCCGGATCAAGAACCTCGAGATCGGCTACACGCTCCCCAAACGGTGGACCGATGCCATCCGCGCCAACAGCGTCCGCCTCTTCTTCTCGGTTCAGAATCTGGCCACCTTCACCGCCTACACCGGCTACGATGTCGAAGCCTGGGACAACACGAACCCCTATCCCGGTTCGCGAAGCTTCATCGGCGGAGTCTCCATCAATTTCTAATCGTTCAACCCGAAAAAGAGTCCAATCATGAAAAAATTGATATATCTCGCAGGTTGCCTGCTGTTGCTGGGAGCATCCTCCTGCGAAAGCTTCCTCGAAGAGACCCCGCAAAGCAACCTCACCCCCGAAAACTCGTTCAAGACCGAAGGCGACTGGAACAGCACCCTGACGGCCGCCTACGGCGCCCTGCAGAACATCACCGCAGGTTTCGAGGCCAAATACGCCATTACGCTCGGTGAGTTCGGCACCGACGAGGTCAAGCCCATCGATCTGGGCTGGGCCGCCTACGCCGAACTCCACTACTACACCTTCTCCCCCTCGCATGTCTTCCTGGACAACCACTACACGCTTTGCTACGACGGAATCAAACGTTGCAACATCGTCATCGACATGCCCGCCGAGGCTCCCGTCAGCGGCCAGGCCCGCAATCTGATGATCGCCCAGGCCAAGTTCGTACGGGCGCTGCTCTACTTCGATCTGGTCCGCATGTACGGTGGCGTACCCCTCTGGACCTCGGCCTCGGTCGACAAGGAGCAGATCATGAAACCGCGCTCGACGGCCGAAGCGGTCTACCAGACAATCGTTCAGGATCTGCAGGATGCCGCGTCGATTCTTCCCGCCACGTGGGATGCGTCGACCGACAAAGGTCGGGCTACCAGTTTGGCAGCATACGCCCTGCTCGGGCGCGTCCAGCTCCAAAGAGGAAATCCCGCCGAGGCGCTGACGGCCCTCAATCAGGTCTACGGCAAGTTCCACCTCTACGACAACTATGCCGACATCTTCTCCCCCGACCACAAGAACGAAGAGTATGAGAATATCTTCGAGGTGCAGTTCAAGCACTCGGGGAAGTGGGGCGAAGAGGGTTCGCTGCAGCACAGCTACTGGGGCCCGCGCAACATTCCCGGCAGCACCACGGCATTCGGAGGCTGGGGCGGCTTCGGCCCGTCGCAGTATCTCTACGACAGCTATGACAAGGACTTCGACGGAGCGACCGTCACGAACGACCGCCGCAAAGAGGACTTCTTCTGGACCGAATACGCCGGCATTCCGCAGACGCCTCCGTCCATCAAGAAGTTCTGGGATTCGAAATACGGCAACGAGATCGAAAACGACGATCTGAACTTCATCTACATCCGTTATGCCGACGTGCTGCTGATGCGTGCCGAGGCGCTCAATGCCGTTGATGACCAGACCGATGCCAAGTACGACTGCATCAACGAAGTGCGGACCAGAGCCGGTCTGAGACCGATCACCAAGCAGGACAACCTCTCGAAGCAGGCTTTTGCCGATGCCGTTCTGCTCGAGCGTCTCAAGGAGCTCTGCTGCGAGCACCTGCGGCGCTTCGACCTGATCCGCTTCGGAAAACTCATCGATCAGGTCAAGGCCGCCTACCCGGACGACAACATCGGCATCAAGGATTATCACGTACTTTACCCCATTCCGCAAAGCGCCATGGATGCCAACGACGCCATTACGGAAAACAATCCCGGTTACTGATTATGAAAACGACTCTTCAAACAGGTTTGGGCCTGCTGTTGGCCCTCTTGGCCGCAGGCTGCGCCAAGGACAACGGTGAACACTTCCCCGCCACGGGAAGTTCAGGCGTCACGACCGTCGAAAACGGCGTCGTAAAGGTCGTTCCCTATGAGTACTACCAGGCCTTCCGGAACCCCATGAAGGGGTTCCGGGAGTTCTTCGGACCCGGAATCGACAAGAAACGGGACGAATATCCCTACCCGTACGGCTCGCTTATCAAGGAGTACATGCAATGGAACATGATGGAGAACGTCGAATCGGACGGCGTGGACAAGGTTATCGCCTACAGCAACCACCGCTGGGAGGGGGTTGAGGATATCAACGTCAAGGTCGTTCCGCGCCCCTTCATCGTCTGGATGGAGGCCTATGAAGGCGGAGTCGAAAAGAACACCTACACGGACAACCCCGACGATCTGAACGGCTGGCACTGGCCCTCGGACTTCCCCCGTGAAGTGCGTTCGGACGACGACAACACCCCCTCCACGGGCGGATACTTCGACCCGACGTTCCAGGACCGCATCAAGAAACTCATCGTCAAACTCGGCGAGGCCTGGGACAACGATCCCCGTGTGGCCTATGTCGAGATGGGGCTGATCGGCGAGTGGGGCGAGCACCACGACCCCAACATCACCACCTACTGGCAGCCTCACAGCCAATCGTTCCATGTCGCCAACCGGACCTGGATCCCCGGAATCGAAAAGGTGCTCGGCGACGCCTTCAAGGAGGCTTTCAAGAACAAGAAGGTCATGGTTCGCTACGCCTATGAATTCGAGGACTACGACTTCGGAATCTACTGGGATTCGTGGGCCATCGAAGAGGAGGAGGAGCGCGGGTACAACGCCATGATGCGCCGCGGCGACTACTGGCGCACACAGCCCGTCGGCGGCGAGATCACCTGGGGCTGGGGCGACCTCTACAACAAGGGGTACCGCAGCATGGAGGACTGTCTGGCCAACACCGAGACCCGTACGAAGGTCATCAACCAGATCCGCGCCCTGCACGGCAACCACCTGGGAGGTGTCACCTGGGCCAACTTCCAGGACCCGACCTTCCAGGTCAATGCCGCCCTGGTGCAGAAGGTGCTGGGCTATCGCTTCGTCATCAAGGAGTTCTCCTACCCGACGCGCATCGAAAAGGGAAAACCCTTCGACATCCGCCTCAAGGTCGTCAATACGGGCTCTTCGCCCTTCTATTACGACTGGCCCGTCGAGATCGCCCTGCTCAACGCCTCTTCGCACCGGAAGGTATGGTCGACGACGCTCGATGACGTACACATCTCGCAATGGATGCCCGGCGACGACTGGGATGCCGACAACAGCGTCTACCGCATCCCCGCCCAGGAGAACGAGGTCACGGCGACGCTGACACTCGACGAGGATCTCGATCCCGAAAAGTACATCATCTCGGTGGCCGTGCTCGATCCGGCCGGCATGCTGCCTTCGCTGCGCTTTGCCGCCATGAACTACTTCAACGGCGGACGCCATCCGATGGGATACATCGGGGTCGGTGCCGACTGCGACGCATACGCCCTCTCGGACGTCAAGTTTGACGACATTCAAAGCGACAAGTCCCTGAAATACATCGTAGAATAGAGTTCCCATGCAGATCCGACACCTACTCTGTCCGCTTCTCGGCGCATTGATTGGCGCAGCCTGCGGCGACGGGCAGCGCCCGGCAACCTATTCGGCGAAATCCGACGGTCAGAACGTCCATGTCACCATGGCCGAGTACGAACCCGCCCTGAGAAACCCGCTGAAGGGATTCCGCGAATACTTCATGATCGGGACCGACACGCGTCGGCCCGAGTACCCCTATCCCTACGGCTCGCTCATCAAGGAGTACATGCCGTGGAACATGCTGGAAAACGTCGCCTCGGACGGCGTGGAGAAGATCGTCGCCTACAGCAACCATCGCTGGGAGGGGGTCGAGGAGCAGAATGTCAAGGTGATTCCCCGCGTATTCATCGTCTGGCTCGAGCCCTGGCACGGCGGTTGGGCCAAGGATCCCGACAATCCCGACGATCTGAACGGCTGGCACTGGCCCTCGGATCTGCCCGGCGAAACCGGTCCCTACAAGCAGATTCCCGGATCGGTCGGCGCCTACGTCGAGCCTCAGGACTCGCTTACCGTCATTCAGGGCGGCTATTTCGACCCCTCGTTCCCGGACCGGGTGCGCAACCTGGTGCGCAAGCTGGGTGAGGCGTGGGACAACGATCCCCGCGTAGCCTATGTCGAGATGGGGATTATCGGCGAATGGGGCGAACATCACGACCCCGATCTGTCGACCGTCTTCCCGCCGCACGATGAACCGAAGCACGTCGCCGGTCGGACCTGGATCCCGGGAATGGAGAAGGTCCTCGGCGATGCCTTCAGCGAGGCGTTCCACAACAAGAAGGTGATGGTCCGCTATGCCTACGAGTTCAAGGAGTACGACTTCGGCATCTACTGGGATTCGTGGGCCCAGCCTCAGGAGATCGACCGCGGATACAATGCGATGCGGGCCCGCGGCGACTACTGGCGGACGCAGCCCGTCGGCGGCGAGATCACCTGGAACTGGGGCGATCTGGGCAAATACTCCGGCTTCGAGGAGGTCGTGGCCGACGACACGACGCGCCGGACCGTCATCGAACAGATTCGCAACCTCCACTGCAACCACCTCGGAGGAATCACCTGGGCCGATTTCAACGACCCGCAATTCGCCCGGAACGCCGCCGAACTGCAGAAGGCCATGGGCTACCGGTTCGTCCTCTCGAAAGCCTCCTACCCCTGCAGAATCGACTCAGGACAGGCCTTCCAGCTGGAGTTCGAGGTTCAGAATACCGGATCCTCGCCCTTCTACTACGATTGGCCCGTCGAGGTGGCGCTGCTGGATGCCCAGACTCGGGAAAAGGTCTGGGGCACGGTCCTCGACAACGTGCAAATCTCGCAGTGGATGCCCGGCGACGACTGGGACATGGATCTGGAGGCCTATCGCACTCCGGCCGAGACCGTTCGGGTAGAATCACGTCCGAGCCTCGACGCATCGATCCCCACCGGACGGTACATCCTGGCACTGGGAATTCTGGATCCGGCCTGCGGCCGTCCGACGGTCCGCTTCGCCAATACGAACTACTACAACGGAGGATATCATCCGCTGGGATATGTCGGAGTCGGGATCCAGGAGCAGCAACCGGCCCTCGACCCGAAGGATTTCGACGATCTGCAAGCCGACACCTCCCTGAACTACAAACGCTAAACAACCTTCCACCTTCATGAAACGGATTCTGATCTTCACCCTGTTGTCCCTGAGTGTCGCCTGCGGCCCGCAGACGCCCAAACAGGCCGACGAACCGCAACGGATCATCTTCGACACGGACCTGGGCAACGACATCGACGATGTCCTTGCCCTGCAGATGCTGCTCAACTACCAGAAAGAGGGCAAAATCGATCTGCTGGGCATCACGCTCTGCAAGGCCAACCCGGCCACGATCGCCTTCACCGACGGCTTCTGCCGCTTCAACGGGTTCGAGGAGATCCCGCTGGGATATGCCTATCACGGAGTCACCCCCGAAGACGGCACCTACCTGCTGCCCACGCTCGAGGCCTCGAACAATGGAAAACCGCTTCTGCAACCCGCCCGGACCATCGACAGCGCCCTCCCCGAAGGATACAAGCTGCTGCGGCAGCTGTTGGCCGCACAACCCGACGGATCGGTCGTACTGATTGCCGTAGGCCCGCTGACCAACATCGGCAACCTGCTTGTCAGCCCGGGCGACGAGATCTCGCCGCTCTCGGGGCGCGAACTGGTCGCCGCCAAGGTCAGCCGCATGGTCACCATGGCCGGACTGTTCAGCGATGAGTTCGATTTCCCGGAGTACAACGTCGTCTGTGATCTCGAGGCGGCTCACCGCACCTTCGAGTCGTGCCCCGTGCCCCTAACGACCACCGGCTGGGAGGTCGGCAACCGGCTGCTCTATCCTCACGAGAGCATTCTTCGCGATTTCGGAGACCCGCAGGCACATCCCCTTGCGGTGGCCTACTGCCACTACATGGAGATGCCCTACGACCGTCAGACCTGGGATCTGACGGCCGTCCTCGAGGCCGTGGAGCCCGGTCAATGGTTCGGGACCTCGGAGCAGGGGACAATCCGCATCGCCGAAGACGGAAGAAGTTCGTTCGAACCCTCCGAAAACGGACGGCAGAATTACCTGACCATCCCTCAGGAGAGAGTGGCCGCCACGCTCGGAGCGCTGGTAGCTCGAACCACAAGAAAACCGATTGAAAATCAGAAGCCATGATACGGAATCGATTGCTGACTGCAACGGCAGCCCTGCTCGTATTGCTCCCGGTCTCGGCCAGGGAGCACCGCGTGGCAAGCGTGGAGTCGCCCGACGGTAGCAACACGGTCAATCTCCTCTACGACGGAGAGTGCCTCCGCTACGAGGTGTTCCGCCGCGGAGAACGGATTCTGGCCCCGTCGCCGCTCGCCATGACGGTCGACGGCCGGACGTGGGGCTCCGACGCCCGCCCACGAAAGATCACGCGCCGGGAGGTCGATCGTACGGAGCACTTCGTCGTGGCCCGGAAATACCCCTCCGTGCGCGACAACTTCCGGGAAGTGCAACTGCATTATGCGGATTACCGGATCGAAGTGCGCGCCTACGCCGACGGTGTTGCCTACCGGTTCGTCGGAACCAGTCCCGTCGAGGGATCCGTCGAACACGAACGGGTGAGCTACGAATTTGCCGGAGACTACCCCTCCTTCACGCTGTTGACCCGCAATCTGCAGAACTGGTTCGAAGAGAATTACACCGAAAGGCCGTTGAGCCGTCTGCCCGCCGACAGCATCTCGATAGCTCCGGTTCTGGTGCGCGTCGGGGAGTACAACGTACTGCTGGCCGAAGCCAGTCTCTACAACTATCCGGGACTCTATCTGCGCCCCACGGGAGCGGGATTCGAAGGGGTTCAGGCGGCTTATCCCCGCAAGGAGGAGTTTTTCGACGGCACGAACAAGATCTACGCAACCGAACGCGAACCCTATCTGGTGAAATGCCGTCTCGACCGCGCATTCCCGTGGCGCGTGACGGGACTCTTCGACAATGATGCGGCGATCCTCGGCAGCGAACTGATCTATCTGCTCTCGGAGAAGAGTGCGGAGGATTATTCGTGGATACGTCCCGGCAAGGTCCTCTGGGACTGGTGGAACCACAACAACATCTATGGCGTGGACTTCAAGGCCGGAATCAATACGCAGACCTACTGCTACATGATCGACTTCGCCGCCGAACACGGCATCGAATACCTGCTCATCGACGAGGGATGGTCGGCCCGCGACGATCTGTTGACCCTCAACCCCGAAGTGGACATGCCCGCGATCTGCCGCCATGCCGCCGACAAAGGGGTCGGAGTCCTGCTCTGGGCCAAGTGGATCAACGTCGACCGACAGCTCGACGAAGCCTTCGAACGCATGAAATCGTGGGGCGTCAAGGGGGTGAAGATCGACTTCATGGACCGCAATGATGCCAAGATGGTCAATTTCTACGAGCGTGTGGCCCGCAAGGCCCGGGAGTGCCGGTTCCTGGTCGACTTCCACGGATCCTATCCCAACGAGGGCATGCGGGCGAAATACCCGCTGCTGATGACCCGCGAGGGGGTCGTGGGGCTCGAATACAACAAATGGAGCGATCGGGCCACACCGCGACATGACCTGATCATCCCCTTCCTCCGCATGTGGGTCGGACCGATGGACTACACCCCGGGCGCCATGCTCAACGCCCAGAAGGAGTCGTTCCGCATCAACGCCGTGGAGCCCATGAGCCAGGGAACCCGCGTCCATCAGCTGGCCATGTACGTCGTCTACGAAAGCCCGCTCCAGATGCTCTCGGACAGTCCGACCAAGTACCTCGAAAATCCGCAATGCTTCGAGTTCCTCAAACAGGTCCCGACCGTCTGGGACGAAACCCGTCCGTTGTTCGGCCGGATCGGCGAATACATCGGCATTGCCCGTCGCAGCGGCGAGCGGTGGTTCGTCGGGATTATGGGTGGGAACGACCCCCGGCAACTCCGCCTCGACCTCTCGTTCCTCGGACCGGGAAGTTACCTCATGACCGCCTTCCGCGACGGGATGAATGCCGATGTCAACGGCAAGGACTTCAGCCGCACGGTCGAAGAGGTGGACTCCTCGCGGCAGATCCCCGTCCGGCTGGCTCCCGGAGGCGGCTTCTCGGCCGTCATCACCCCCAAACAGACCTCTCATCCTAAAAACTGATTCTTATGTATATTGTCGGTAGTTACTTCACGGCTGTCGTCTTCTGTCTGATTACGATGCTGTGCTGGGGTTCCTGGGGCAACACCCAGAAATTGGCCTCGAAGAGCTGGAGATACGAGCTCTTCTACTGGGACTATGTCATCGGCATGGTCATCTTCGCACTCCTGCTCGGGTTGACGATGGGCAGCATCGGCGATGCGGGCCGGCCCTTCCTCACGGATCTCGGGCAGGCCGCCGCAGCATCCATCGGCTGGGTACTGCTCGGCGGCGTGATCTTCAACGCCTCGAACATCCTGCTTTCGGCCTCCGTATCGCTGGCCGGCATGGCCGTCGCTTTCCCGCTGGGCGTCGGAATCGCCCTGGTGCTGGGCGTTATCATCAACTACGTCGGAGCCCCTGCGGGGAATCCGCTCATCCTCTTCCTCGGAGTGGCTCTTATCGTGCTGGCCATCATCTGCAACGGCATCGCCTCGGGTCGGATGCAGCACGGCGAGGAGAACCGGAAGAACAACCGAAAGGGATTGATCCTCGCCCTCGTTGCCGGTATTCTGATGTCGCTCTTTTACCGCTTTGTCGTCATGGGCATGGATGTCGAGAACTTCCAGGCCCCGGCCGGGGGAATGCTGACGCCCTATTCGGCCATCTTCATCTTCTCGCTCGGCGTACTGGTCAGCAACCTGCTCTTCAACACGCTGGTCATGCGCTGGCCCTTCGTCGGCGAACCCGTCGGCTATGGCACCTATTTCAAGGGATCCCTTTCCACGCACATGGTCGGCATGCTGGGCGGTGCCATCTGGTGTCTGGGTACGGCCTTCAGCTACATCGCCTCCGGAGAGGCGGGCCCGGCCATCTCCTATGCCCTGGGACAGGGTGCTCCGATGATCGCCGCCATCTGGGGGGTCTTCATCTGGAAAGAGTTCAAGGGAGCCTCCAGACTGGTCAACGGGCTGCTGACCCTGATGTTCCTGCTCTTTATCGGAGGTCTCGCTCTCATTATCGCTGCCGGAAACTAATCACACCATCCATCATGAAACAACTGCTTTGGACTCTCTGTGCTCTGGCGGCCCTCGGCGCCGCCTCCTGCACGCAATCACCGAAAGATTACCGCATCGTCGACGGCGTGATCGTCACCGAGACCCCGCCCCGTCAGGAGGGGCAACAATCCGTACTGGGACTCCGCTGCGAGCCGATCGATACCGTACGCGTCGGGTTCATCGGACTCGGCATGCGCGGTCCGGGGGCTGTCGAACGGTTCACCCACCTCGACGGCGTCGAGATCCGCGCCCTCTGCGACCTCTATCCCGAGCGGGTCGACAGCGCTCAGGCCATCCTGACACGCCGGGGGCTTCCCCAGGCCGCTTCGTACAGCGGCGAGGAGGGTTGGAAAGAGCTTTGCAACCGGTCGGATCTGGACCTGGTCTACATCTGTACGCCGTGGCAGCTGCACGTTCCAATGGCGGTTTACGCCATGCAGCAGGGCAAGCATGTCGCCGTGGAGGTACCGGCCGCCACCTCGCTCGAGGAGTGCTGGCAACTGGTCAATACCGCCGAGCAGACGCAACGCCACTGCATGATGCTCGAAAACTGCGTCTACGACTTCTTCGAACTCACCACGCTGAACATGGCTCAGCAGGGGCTCTTCGGAGAACTCCTGCATGCCGAAGGCTCCTACATCCACAACCTCGAGGAGTTCTGGGACTACTACCAGGGGAACTGGCGTCTGGCATTCAACCAGCAGCACCGCGGTGATGTCTACGCCACACACGGTCTGGGGCCGGCCTGCCAGCTCCTTGACATCCATCGCGGCGACCGGATGACCCGGCTGGTATCGATGGACACCCCCTCGGTCAACGGTCTGGCCCTGGCCCGGGAAAAGATGGGCGCCGAGCAGTTTGCCAACGGGGACCACACCCTGACGCTGATCCAGACCCAGCGGGGACGCACGATCCTGCTCGAGCACAACGTCTACACGCCGCGCCCCTACAGCCGGATGTACCAGGTGACCGGCACAAAGGGATTTGCCAACAAGTATCCGATCGAGGGGTACGCCTTCCAGCCGGAACAGCTCTCCGGTTCCGGAATCCCCGATCATGAGAATCTGAGCGCCCACAGCTTCGTTTCGGACGAGGTACGGACCGCCCTGATGGAGCAGTACAAGCATCCGATCACCCGCGAACTCGAGGCAAAAGCCCGCGAAGTCGGCGGACACGGAGGTATGGACTTCATCATGGATTACCGGTTGATCTACTGTCTGCACAACGGTCTGCCGCTCGATCAGGATGTCTACGACGCCGCCGAATGGTCGTGCATCGGAGCCTTGACCGCCCTCTCGCTCGAGCACAACAACGCTCCGGTGGCCGTTCCGGACTTTACACGCGGCGACTGGAACAAAATCGACGGATACCGGCACGCCCTCGTAGAACCGTAACGCTCCTCCGCAAGCGAAGCGGTTCCGGCACACAAGCGAAGCCCCTGCATGCCTTTCAGCATGCAGGGGCTTCGTTTGTTGAAAATGCGACGGAGCGAGTCTGCCGCCGCATCAATAGCGGTAGTGCTCGGCCTTGTAGGGACCCTCGACCGGTACGCCGATGTAGTCGGCCTGTTTCTGCGTCAGGTGGGTCAGCTCGACGCCCAGGTTGTCCAGGTGGAGGCGTGCCACCTCCTCGTCGAGGTGTTTCGGCAGGCGGTAGACATCCACCTTCAGATCCTCCTGCCACAGCTCCATCTGAGCCAGGCACTGGTTCGTGAAGGAGTTCGACATGACGAACGACGGGTGCCCCGTGGCGCAACCCAGGTTGACCAGTCGTCCCTCGGCCAGGATGAAGATCGAGTGGCCGTCGGGGAAGGTGTACTTGTCGACCTGCGGCTTGATGTTCATCTTCACGGCATCGGACTTCTCCAGTCGCGCCATCTGGATCTCGTTGTCGAAGTGGCCGATGTTGCAGACGATCGCCTGGTCACGCATCCGCTCCATGTGTTCGAGCGTGATGATGTCGCAGTTGCCCGTGCAGGTGACGTAGATGTTGCCCTCGGCCAGGGCGCTCTCGACGGTCTTCACCTCGAAGCCCTCCATGGCGGCCTGCAGTGCGCAGATCGGGTCGATCTCCGTGACGATTACCCGTGCGCCGTACGAGCGCATCGAGCGTGCGCAACCCTTGCCCACGTCGCCGTAGCCACACACGACTACCACCTTGCCGGCGATCATGACGTCCGTGGCGCGCTTGATGCCGTCGGCCAGCGATTCACGGCAGCCATAGAGGTTGTCGAACTTCGACTTGGTGCACGAATCGTTGACGTTGATGGCCGGAACAAGCAGTTCGCCGGCAGCCTGCATCTGGTAGAGGCGGTGTACACCCGTCGTGGTCTCCTCGCTCACGCCCTTCCACTCGGCCACCGTGCGGTGCCATTTCTGCGGATCCTCGGCCAGTACCTGCCGGAGCGTCGAGAGGATCACCTCCTCCTCATAGGACGAGGGGGCACAGTCAAGCGTCGAGGCGTCGTTTTCGGCCTTGAAGCCCTTGTGGATCAGCAGCGTGGCATCGCCTCCGTCGTCGACAACCAGCTGCGGGCCCTTACCGCCCGGGAACGACATCGCCATGGCCGTGCACCACCAGTACTCGGGCAGGGTCTCGCCCTTCCAGGCGAAGACCGGAATCCCCTCCTTGGCGATGGCCGCCGCGGCGTGGTCCTGCGTCGAGAAGATGTTGCACGAGCACCAGCGCACCTCGGCGCCCAGTTCGACGAGCGTCTCGATCAGCACCGCCGTCTGGATCGTCATGTGTAGCGAGCCCATGATGCGGACCCCTTTCAGCGGTTTCTTGGGGCCATATTTGCGTCGTACGGCCATCAGGCCCGGCATTTCGTGCTCGGAGATCTCGATCTCCTTGCGTCCCCACTCGGCCAGCGACAGGTCGGCTACCTTATAGGGAAGCGTTGTGTCCAAAAACATATCGTTTCAATTTTAAGTGTTGTATCCGTTTCGGTCGCCGTACCGCAGCCTCCGCCGCAGTCGCAACCGCATTATTTCTCCTTCGTCTCCACCCCGCAGCGGCTATTCAACTTCCTCGGTCATCCCCCACGGCAGCCCCAGGCGGCCATTCAAACCCCCTCGGCGGCCCCCTCGGCGGCGATCAGCTCGCGGATCCGCTCCCGGTCGCGGGCGATCTGTTCGCGGAGCTCCTCCACCGTGGCAAAACGCCGTTCGTCGCGGATCTTCTCCACGAGTTCGACCCGCAGGCGGCGTCCGTAGAGCGACTCCGTCAGGTCAAAGACATGGGTCTCGAGGCGGCGTTCCGATCCCCCCACCGAAGGGTTGCAGCCCAGGTTCGACATGGCGTCGTACCAGCGGCCGTCGATCTCGACCCGCGAGCGATAGACCCCATCCGTCAGCGGAAGGTCCGCCGCCACGGCCAGATTGGCCGTCGGAAAGCCCAACTCCCGGCCCAGGCGCCGTCCATGCTCCACCACCCCTTCGATCACCACCCGTTCCATCAGATCTTTTCGGTCAGTTTGCGCACCAGGCTGAACTGCGAGAAGAACTCCTTGGCGAAGACCCGCAGCACCGTATACGAGGGGATGGCCAGCAGCATACCCAGAATCCCGGCCAGCGATCCGGCAATCAGGATCACCAGAAAGACCTCCAGCGGATGGGCCTTGACCCGCTTCGAGTAGAGCGTCGGCTGGAGGATGAAGTCATCCATTCCCTTGATGACCAGCAGCGTGCAGACGATCACCAGCACCGTATGCCCGACGGGCATCCCCTCGATCGGCGTCACGATACCCACCAGCACCGACAGAATGCCGCCGATCAGCGGTCCGGCGTAGGGCACGACATTCATCGCCCCCATGATCAGCCCGATGAAGGCCGCATCGGCCATCGTCATTCCGAAGGCCATCATCACCAGCGAGACGGCAATCATCAGCAGCAGACTCTCCGTGAGGATGCCCGTGAAGTAACGGCCCAGCAGCAGCGTCACCGAATCCAGTGCGCGGGTGATATTTTCGTGGTAGTGTTCGGGGAAGACCGCCGTGACCATGGCGTAGAAGAGCCCCTCCTCCTTGAGGAAGAAGAAGGTGATGAACGAGATCGAGAAGACGGCGATGACCAGCGAGACCACCACGCCGATGACCGACGAGAAGAGACGGTTCAACGAATCGAGGTCGATGATCTGACGCATGGCCGTCGTCAGCTCATCGGAGAGCGAGAAGGTGCTCTCGGGCAGGGCGAAGAGGTGCTGCAGATCATGCTGCGCCCGCGCTACGGGTTCGCTGATGCTCGACATGACGACCGTGAAGTCCACATGGGCAAACTGGTTGATCTTGTTGAAGACCAGCGGCACGAAGAGCGAAAAGCAGGCCGCAAAGATCGCCCAGATCACCACGAGCGTCACCAGCGCCGCCAGCCAACGCGGAACCCGCCAGCCCCGGATGCGAAGATCCGACAGCCGCTTCACCAGCGGTCGCCCCATGACGGCCAGAACGGCCGATACCAGTATATAGACGACGATCGACGAGAAGTACCACACCAGAAAGAGCACGGCCGTGACGATGACCGCACCCACGATGAACTTCAGAACCGTCTGTGGCGTCGTCTTCATGGCTCTACTCCTCCACCTTGCGCAGACGGGCGATCGGCGTCTGCGAACCGATTGTCGGATCGCCGATCTCCACCAGCAGTTCGCTGTCCTTCGGAACCAGCACGTCGATGCGCGATCCGAACTTGATGAAGCCGCAGACGCTGTTCTGCTCCACCTGATGGCCCACCTTCATGTAGGAGACGATCCGCCGTGCGATGAGCCCCGCAATCTGGCGGAACAGCACCCGCTGGCCCGAGGGCATCCGCACCACCGTGGTCGTCCGTTCGTTCTCGGTCGACGACTTCGGGTGCCACGCCACCAGAAAACGGCCCGGATGGTATTTGAAATACTCCACCTCGCCCCCGACGGGCACCCAGTTCATGTGGACATTGGTGATCGACATGAAGATCGAGATCTGCATCATCTCCTCCTGGAGGTACTCGTTCTCGCGCACCACCTCGGTCACCACCACACGGCCGTCGCACGGTGCGAAGACCAGATCGTTGTCGTGGATGCGGACCCGACGCGGCTCGCGGAAAAAGGCCACGATGAAGAACCAGAAGAGCAGCAGGAAGATCGTTCCGCCCCACAGCAGAGCCGTGCCCGACTCGTTGACCAGCATCCGGTAGAAGAGCCACCAGATCAGCAGGCACACGGCGCCCGAAACTCCGATGATCTTGTATCCTTCCTTGTTGATTCTCATATTTCGGTACGATTTGGAGTTACATCACATAAAGCATATAGACGAAGACGAACGGCGCCGAAAGCAGTTCGGCATCGAAACGGTCGAGCACACCGCCGTGGCCGGGGATCAGCCGACCGGAATCCTTGACGCCGGCCGCCCGCTTGAACATCGACTCCACCAGATCGCCCAATACGCCGGTGATCGAGGCCACGAAGGCCAGTCCTGCCCATGCCGCATAGTTGCCCTTGAGCGCCCATGCGGCAACCAGTCCCATAGCCACGGCACCGATGACTCCACCGAAGAAGCCTTCCCACGACTTCTTGGGCGAGAGGCGTTCGCAAAGCCGGTGACGTCCCAGACTCATCCCCACCAGATAGGCGAAGACGTCGTTGGCCCAGATGATGAAGATGTAGAACATCATCACGCCGGGACTCCACTCCTCGCTGGCGATGATCGGGAAGTAGCACATCAGCGAGAAGGGAAGCGCCACGTAGATCACCCCCAGCAATGTGGTGGCGATATTGACCGCGGGATTCTCCCGGCGGCGGAAGAGTTCGCAGATGAACATCACCGGAAGCAGCAACAGCAGAAAGGCCATGCCGAAGGCAAAGGTCCGGTTGGCACTCCCCAGAATCTGGATGTCGTCGCACACGACGGCGAAATTCAGCGCCAGCAGCACCAACCCCGCAACCAGACCGACGATCCGTTGCGGAGCCGCTCCCCGCGCCTCGGTCAGGGTGTAGAATTCACGCATTCCCACGATCAGCAACAGCGCCAGCAACGCGCCGAAGCTCCATTGTGACCACGCAATGGCCCCCAGGACAACCACGGCAAGGACCGCTCCGCTCAACGTTCGGACCAGCAGATTCTTCAGTTTTTCGTTCATCGGTTTCAGTAGTCAGGTCGTTACAGGTTGTTCCGCTTATTTCTCCCCCGAGGCCGGATGCTCCGGACCGTCCGTCGCGGCATCCGATGCCGCGGTGTCGGTCGCGGCGGTCGTATCAGCAGCCGTTGCCGGCTTCTCCGCAGCCGCTCCCTGTGCTGCCGTTTCGGACGAAGCCGCTCCGCTTGCAGCGGCGGTCGAATCCGTCGCAGCAGCCGGAGCCGGTCCCTCCGCAGCCTTGGGTTTGGCCTTGGCCTCCGCCTCACGACGTTCGCGCTCGATATCCTTCTTCCGCTTGCCAAAGATCCGCTCCACATCCTCCGTGAAGACCACCTCGCGCTGCAACAGCAGTTCGGCCAGCTCCTTCAACCCCTCCTTGTGCTCCTTGAGCACCTTCTCGGCCATGCGGTAGGCCTCGCTGATCACCCGGCGCGCCTCGGCGTCGATCTGCCGGGCCGTCTCCTCGGAGTAGGGTTTCGTGAAAGACATGTCGCTCTGGCCCGTCGAATCGTAGTAGGAGAGCGTCCCCACCTGGTCGCTCATGCCGTAGTAGGCCACCATGGCGTAGGCCTGTTTGGTCACGCGCTCCAGATCGTTCAGCGCACCGGTCGACACTTCGCCGAAGGTCAGCTGCTCCGAGACGCGGCCGCCCAGCGTGGCGGCCAGTTCGTCCATCATCTGCTCGCGCGTGGTGATCTGACGTTCCTCGGGCAGGTACCACGCCGCTCCGAGCGCCTTGCCGCGCGGGATGATCGTCACCTTGATCAGCGGGCTGGCGTTCTCCAGAATCCAGCTCACCGTGGCGTGGCCCGCCTCGTGGTAGGCGATCACGCGCTTCTCGTCGTCGGTGATGATCTTGTTCTTGCGCTCCAGACCGCCCACGATGCGGTCGATGGCAGCCAGGAAGTCCTCCTTCGAGATGAATTTCTTGTTGTGACGGGCCGCAATCAGTGCCGCCTCGTTGCAGACGTTGGCGATGTCGGCACCCGAGAAGCCCGGGGTCTGGCGCGCCAGGAACGAGCGGTCGAGCTGCGGATCGAGTTTCAGCGGACGCAGGTGCACGTTGAAGATCTCCTCACGCTCCTTCACGTCGGGGAGACCCACCTCAATCTGACGGTCGAAACGTCCGGCGCGCATCAGCGCCTTGTCCAGAATATCGGCACGGTTCGTCGCCGCCAGCACGATGACGCCCGTATTGGTCTGGAAGCCATCCATCTCCGTAAGCAGCTGGTTCAGCGTATTTTCGCGTTCGTCGTTACCCGAGAAGCCGGCATTCTTGCCGCGGGCCCGGCCGATGGCGTCGATCTCGTCGATGAAGACGATGCACGGAGCCTTCTGCTTGGCCTGTTCGAAGAGGTCACGCACGCGCGAGGCGCCCACCCCGACGAACATCTCAACGAAGTCCGAACCCGAAATCGAAAGGAACGGCACGTTGGCCTCACCGGCCACGGCCTTCGCCAGGAGCGTCTTGCCCGTTCCCGGAGGGCCCACCAGCAGCGCTCCCTTCGGAATCTTGGCGCCCAGCTCCTTGTATTTGTCGGCCTTCTTCAGGAAGTCGACGATCTCCATGATCTCGACCTTGGCCTCCTCCAGTCCGGCCACATCCTTGAATGTCACCCGTTTGGAGTTGTCCTTGTCGAATACCTGCGCCTTGGCCTTGCCGACATTCATGATGCCGCCTCCGCCCCCGGCGCCCGCACCGCGCGCCATCGAACGCATGACGAAGATCCATACGCCGATGATGAGGATCCACGGCAGCAGGTTGACCAGCAGAGACGTCCAGTCGTTGCGCTCGTTCTGATAGACGACCGGAACATCCTGTCCCGACTGCGCCTCGGCAGCCTGCAGATCCTCGCGGAACGAATCCACCGAGCCGATCGTAAAGGTCAGCTGCGCACCCGATTCGGGCAGTCGGCGGAAGCGTTTGTCCACCGAGTCGTTCCGGTAACGGTCGGCGGCCTCCTTCGAAAGGAAGACCTGCGCCTCGTCGCGGTTGATGACCTGGATTTTCGTCACGTCGCCCCGCTCGACCATCTCCCGGACCGTCGACCAGTCGCTCTCGAGCGGCCGGTCGTTCGACGGATTGAACAGGTAATAGCCGACGATCAGCGCCGCAATCACGCCGTAAACCCACAGCAGCGAGGGCCGCGGCATGTTCATTTTCGGATTATTGTTGCGTTTGTTCTGATTCTGTGCCATATTACTCCTCGTATTCGTATTTCACCATCGGGGCGTCGGCCCACAGCTCTTCGAGCCGGTAGAAGCTGCGAAGCTCCGTCTGGAAGATGTGAACCACTACATCCACATAGTCCATGGCAATCCATACGGCGTTCTGTTGACCCTCGATGCGCCAGACCTTTTCACCCAGCGTCTCAAGCACCTTCTCTTCAATACCGTCGGCGATGGCCGCCACCTGCGTCGTGGAATCGGCGTTGCAGACCACGAAGTACGAACAGATTGCACCGTCGAATCCCCGAAGGTCCAACGATACAATATTCTTTCCCTTCTTATCTTCAATCGCGCTGACGATCGTTTCGATCAGTTTGTCCATAATTTCCAATAGATGTCTATAACCTTGCAAAGGTATGAAAAGAGAATGAGATTTGAAAATTACCGGTTAAAAATCGCGTAATGAGGCCCCTTTTCCACCCCCGACACCCGATTCTCCGGAATTTTAGTGCACGCAACGGATCGGACCGGTTCACGGTCGATTACGATGAAGACCCCGTCGCCGAAGTGGTCAGCAAAGGATCGTTGACGGTCTCCCGTAACGGCGATCGCTTCGACATCCGGATCTCGCTGAACTGTGCGGATGGAAACAGCCTGCTGGTCGAGTGGGCCGGAACGGCCGTCAGGAGACCGCACCCTGAGCCGCCAACCGACATAATCTCCCTCCTTCGCACCCGGCCGGAGATTATGTCTGCGGCCAAATGCCCCCTCGGGACCATGCCTGCAGCCGGCCTTCGGAACCATACCTGCAGCCGGCTCCCGAAACTATGCCTGAGGATGCACCCCGACGCTCGCCAGAATCGTGTCGGTCAGTGCCTTGATGATCGAACTCTTCACGTAGGTGCGCCGGACGGCAATGGCGATCTTGCGCGAAGTGGCCCCCTTGCAGAGGGTCTTCAACTGGTCGCGATGTTCGGCCGGAATGTACTCGACAGCCATCTCGGGAATGATCGTCAGACACGGCGTACAGTCAACGATGCGCATCAGCGTATCGAGCGACCCCGACTCGAACGAGTAGTGCGAAGGCATCGACCGCCGAGCCTGGCACAGTTCGATGATCTGGTCACGCATGCAGTTGCCCGGGCTCAGAATCACCAGATCCTTCAGGTCGATATCCTCGATGCGGATATTCTGCCGTTCGTAGAGCGGATTCTCGGGCGAAACGTAGACGTAGAAGCGGTCGTTGAAGAGCTCCTGCTCGAGGATCCCCTCGCCGCACGTCCCGCTGGCCACCAGCGCCGCATCGATCCGGTCCCGCTTCAAAGCCTCGACGATATCCGAGGTGATCATCTCCGAAATCTCCAGTTCCACCTTCGGGTAGTCGTGCACGAACGACGGAATGAACTTGTGCAGCAAATAGGGCGCAATGGTCGGAATCACGCCCAGACGCAGTTTGCCGGCCGTCTCGCCCTTGAGTTCGGCCACCGCCTCGCGGATGCAGTTGTAGGCCTTGATCGTCTCCTGGGCCCGGTCCAAAACCACAGCCCCCGCTTCGGTCGGAATCACCGGCTTCTTCGACCGGTCAAGCAGCACAACCCCCAACTCCTCCTCCAGCGACTTGATCTGCATGCTCAACGACGGCTGCGTGACGAAGCAATGTTCGGCAGCCTGCGAAAAACTGCCGCAGTTGGCCACCGCCAACAGATACTCGAGTTGGATGATTGTCATAACAGGTATTTTTTATAACAGACATTTATTTCTCAGAACGAAGATATAAAATTAATCTATATCCTACAACTTTTTTTGAAGCCCCGCGCTGTTTTTCGTATGTTTGTCTCCCAAATACCATTCAGAACAGTTATACCGCTATGGCAAAAATCATCCTCACCGGCGACCGTCCCACGGGCCGCCTCCATCTGGGACACTTCGTGGGCTCGCTGCGCCGCCGCGTGGAGCTGCAGAACTCCGGACTCTTCGACCGCATATTCATCATGATCGCCGACGCCCAGGCCCTGACCGACAACGCCGACAACCCCGAAAAGGTGCGCCAGAACATCATCGAGGTGGCGTTGGACTACCTCTCCGTAGGCCTCGATCCCGAAAAGTCGACCCTCTTCATCCAGTCGCAGGTCCCCGAACTGTGCGAACTGTCGTTCTACTACATGAATCTGGTCACCGTGCAGCGCCTGCAGCGGAACCCCACCGTCAAGGCCGAAATCCAACTGCGCGGATTCGCCGAAGGGGCCGTCGAGGGCGACACCACCCAGCGGCAGGGCATCCCCGTCGGATTCTTCACCTACCCGATCAGCCAGGCCTCGGACATCACCGCCTTCAAGGCCACGACCGTCCCCGTGGGCGAGGACCAGGAGCCGATGATCGAACAGACGCGCGAAATCGTCCACAAATTCAACTCGGTCTACGGCCAGACGCTCACCATGCCCGAAATCCTGCTGCCGGACAACGCCGCCTGCCTGCGCCTGCCCGGAACGGACGGCAAGGCCAAGATGTCCAAGTCGCTGGGCAACTGCATCTACCTCTCCGATACGGCCGACGAGGTCAAGAAAAAGGTCATGGGCATGTACACCGATCCCGACCACCTGCGCGTCGAGGATCCCGGCAAGGTCGAGGGCAACACGGTCTTCACCTACCTCGACGCCTTCAGCCGCCCGGAACACTTCGCCAAATACCTCCCCGAATACGCCTCGCTCGACGAGTTGAAGGCCCATTACCGCCGCGGCGGCCTGGGCGACGTGAAGGTCAAACGGCTGCTCATCGCGATCCTCAACGAGACGCTCGACCCCATCCGCGAACGTCGCCACTACTACGAGGTCCGCATCGGCGAGGTCTACGACGTGCTGCGCAAAGGGTCGGAAACGGCACGTGCCGCTGCGGCCGAAACCCTGGCCGAGGTGCGCCGCGCCATGAAGATCAACTACTTCGAGGACCAGCAGCTCATCGACGAGCAGGCCCGCCAGTACGCCGAGAAACTCAAACACTGATCCTGCCGTACGCCGCATGGAACTCCGCGCCGACCGTATCTACGCCGCCTTTCTCAGACTGACACGGCGTCTTTCAAACCGCCAGATGATGATGCTGCTGGCGGTGGTGGTCGGTGCGCTCGCCGGACTGGGCACCTATCTCTTCGAGATGCTGCTCTACGCCATCAAAACCGGTCTGACAAACTGGTTCCCGGTCGACAGCGCCCACTTCCTCTTCCTGATCTACCCCGCCGTGGGTATCATCCTGGCCACGCTGTTCGTCCGATACATCGTGCGCGACAACATCTCCGAAGGCGTTACGCGCGTCCTCTACGCCATGTCGAGCCGCAACTCCCGCATCGCCGCCCACAACTGCTGGACCTCGATCGTCGGCGGTGCCACGACCATCGGATTCGGCGGTTCGGTCGGTCCCGAGGCCCCGATCGTGCTGACCGGAGCCGCCATCGGCTCGAACATCAGCCGGCTGGTGCACCTCAACTACAAACACTCCACGCTGCTGCTCTGCTGCGGCGCCGGTGCCGCCCTGGCCGCCATCTTCAAGGCCCCGATCACCGGTGTGGTCTTCGTGCTGGAGATCCTCATGCTCGACATCACCGCCGCATCGGTCATCCCGCTGCTCATCGCCTCGATCACCGCCACGACGATCGCCTTCACGTTCCGCGGGTTTGACCCCATTCTGGCCGTGACGCTGGCGCCCGAGGATGCCTTCGAACTGTGGCAGATCCCGCTCTTCATCCTCCTCGGCGTGCTGTGCGGTCTGATGGCCTGGTACTTCACCTCGATGAACGCCCGCATCGGCGACTTCTTCAAACGCATCGACAGGCAATACAAGAAGTGGATCCTGGGCGGCGCCATCCTCGGCATCCTGATCTTCGTCTTCCCGCCCCTCTACGGCGAAGGCTACGAAGGATTTACCTCACTCATGCACGGCAACGAGCAGGAACTGTTCGACAACTCGCTCTTCTACCGCTTCCGCGACATCGACTGGGTCGTCGTCCTCTTCGTCATCGCCACGATGTTCTTCAAGGTCATCGCCATGGCCTCGACCAACGCTGCAGGCGGTGTCGGCGGTACGTTCGCCCCTTCGCTTTTCGTCGGGGCCTTCACCGGAGCCTCGCTGGCGCTCATCTGCAATCTGCTGTTCCACTGGGAGGTCTCGATCGTCTCGTTCACACTCGTGGGCATGGCCGGCGTCATGTCCGGCGTGATGAACGCCCCGCTGACCTCGATCTTCCTGATCGCCGAGCTCTCGAACGGTTACGGCCTCTTCATCCCGCTGATGATCACGGCCTGCATCTCGTTTGCCGTCGACTACTACCTCGACCCCGATTCGATCTACACCAAGCAGCTGCGCAAGAAGGGCGAACTGCTGACCCACGACAAGGACCAGTCAGTCTTCGTCTTCCTGAAGCTGGAGGATCTGATGGAGACCGATTTCCTGCGCATCAAGGAGAACATGACACTGGGCGACATCGTCCACATCATCTCCACGGCCCGGCGCAACATCTTCCCCGTGATCGACAACTTCGGACGCCTGCTGGGCGTCGTACAGCTCGACGACCTGCGTGAGGACATGTTCAAGCCCCAGAAATACGGCCGTCCGATCTCCGACTACATGATCCCGCCCCCGGACAAGATTCTCGAACACGAGGCCATTCAGAGTGTCATGGAGAAGTTCGAGGACAAGCATACCTGGATGCTGCCCGTCGTCGACAAACAGAACCACTATCTGGGATTCATCTCCAAGTCGCGGATCCTGAACGCCTACCGCGAACAGCTGGTCAAGATCCAGCAGTAGGAAGGAGCCGACGGAGGAGAAGCCCGTCGGGCGGATGGGGAGACGCGGAAAGCCGGAGCTCGGAAGGAGCCAACGGAGAAAAGGCCCGTCGGACGGATGGGTAGGCACGGAAGGCCGAAGCCCCGCGGCCGGTGGCATTCACCGCCTCCGATACACTCGAAAACCCAAAACCAACACAATACACCATGATCTCTTTTGACAGCCCCTCGTGGGCCGATGCGCTCGACTGCGCCGTCACGCTCTGCGACACGCAAGGGATGGTCTGCTACCAGAACCGCCGCTCCGTGGAGGTCAACGGCGACGTGAGGGGCCGCTCGCTCCTCCCCTGCCACAACGACCGTTCGCGGGAGATCATCCGACGGCTGCTCGACGACGGCGGCCGAAACGTCTACACCATTCAGAAAAAGGGCATCCGCAAGCTGATCTACCAGACCGTCTGGTACGACGAGGAACGGATCGGCGGACTCGTGGAGTTCTCGATGGAGCTCCCCGACGAGATGCCCCACTACGTCCGGTCATGACAAAAACACTTAAAGTAAGAAGAAGATGCTGCATTTCGATTGCGACTACATGGAGGGGGCCCACCCCGAGGTGATGCGCCGCCTGCTGGAGACCAACCTCGAACAGACTCCCGGATATGGCTGCGACCCCCATACGGAGCGGGCCCGCGAACTCATCCGGCAGGCATGCGGCGCCCCGCAGGCCGAGGTTCATTTTCTGGTCGGCGGCACGCAGACCAACGCCACCGTCATCGACGGTCTGCTGCGCCGGCACGAAGGGGTGCTGGCCGCCGAATCGGGTCACATCAACGTCCACGAGGCCGGAGCCATCGAAGCTGCCGGCCACAAGGTCCTGACGCTCCCCTCGCACGAAGGCAAGGTCCGCGCCGAGGAGGTCGACCGCTGGATCGAGGAATTCTACCGCGACGAAACGTGGCCCCATATGGTCGCCCCCGGGATGCTCTACCTCTCGCACCCGACCGAATTCGGGACACTCTACACGCTCAGTGAGATGGAGGCGATCCATGCCGTCTGCCAACACTACTCGATCCCGCTCTACCTCGACGGTGCACGGCTCAGCTACGCCCTGGCCTCGGAGGAGAATACCCTCACGCTCCGCGACATCGCCCGGCTGTGCGAGGTCTTCTACATCGGCGGCACCAAGACCGGCCTGCTCTTCGGCGAGGCGGTCGTCATCACGCGGCCCGAGCTGCTGCCGCACTTCTTCACCCTCGTCAAGCAGCACGGCGCCCTGCTGGCCAAGGGTCGGCTGCTGGGGGTGCAGTTCGAGACGCTCTTCACCGAAGAGCTCTACCTGCGGATTGCCCGACAGGCCATCTCGACAGCCAGGCGGCTGAAAGAGGCCCTGCTCGCAAAAGGATACCGGCTCCACATCGACTCGCCGACCAACCAACAGTTCTTCGTCCTGCCGAACCGCGAGATCGACCGGCTCAGTCAGTACGCCACCTTCGAGTTGTGGGGGCCGCGCGGCAAGGAGGAGTCCGTCGTGAGGTTCGTCACCAGCTGGGCCACCACCGACGAACAGATCGACGCGCTGACAGCCCGGCTCTGACCCCAGCCGAACGGTAGCTGGAAGGCAGTACGTTCGTTTTTTTGTCGCGTTTACTTGCTATTTTGTAAAGTTTATTTTACATTTGCGACAGCAGTCGGGAGAAGTGCGCACCTCCGACAGGCTGCCTGACCGACAAAAACGAACAACCATGAATCGAATGCTGCTGCTTCCCCACCCGTTCAAACGGATCGGATGGATGCTGTTCATCCCGACCGCACTCTTCGGCCTGCTGATGGCCATCGACGGATTCAACAGATTCCCCTCGTTTCTGCTGCCCGGTTCGGCCGTGGCCGGCGACATCGCCAACCGGATCAGCAACAACGTCGCGCTGATCGGCGTACTGCTCGGATCGCTCCTGATCACCTGTTCACGCGAACGCGTCGAGGACGAACTCATCGCCCGAATCCGCCTCAATGCCCTGCTGGCCGCCCTCTACACAACGACCGGTATCGCCGTGATAGCCGCTCTCGTGCTCTACGACTTCACCTATCTCTACTTCATGATTTTCAATCTCTGTCTGTTGCCCGTACTCTTCCTCGTGATCGAACGAATGATGTTGTGGCGGTTGAGAAAGGAGGCCTCGCATGAAGAATAGACTCCGTGTCGAACGGGCCGAACGGCGCTTGACCCAGCAGCAGCTGGCCGATGCCGTCGGGGTGAGCCGCCAGACGATCCATGCGATCGAAGCGGGACGCTTCATCCCCTCGACGCTGCTGGCGCTGAAGATCGCCCGCCAGTTTGCCAAGCCCGTCGAAGAGCTCTTCCAGTTGGAGCCAGGCGAATAAAAAAAGGGAGCGGCCTCACAGAGGTCTCTCCCCTTAACCGGCTCCGGAGTATCGGCTTCCGGCCGCCCCCCGGTCAGAGCTTGATGTCGTAGATCTGGATCACACCCACAAGCTTGCCCGACTCGTCCGTAACGAGCAGCGAGGTCACCTTGTTGCGCGTCATCATCTTCTCGGCTTCGATCAGCTTCTCGGTCGGAGCAATCGTCTTCGGGTGCGGCGTGGCGATATCTTTTGCCTTGATATTGAAGAACTCACCCCGCAGCCGCTCCATGGCCCGACGCACGTCACCATCCGTGACGATGCCCTCGATGCGGTCGCCCTCGCAGATGACGATCAGCCCCAGCCCGCCCTTCGAGATGGCGTGGATCATCTCCGTGGCCGGGCAGTCGGGAGCCACCACCGGCAGGTCGTGGTCACGCATGACGTTGCCCACGGTCATCAGCAGGCGCCGTCCCAGGCTGCCGCCCGGATGCAGGCGTGCGAAATCGACGCTCGTGAAGCCCCGCAGCTGCATCAGCGAGACGGCCAGCGCATCGCCCATGGCGATCTGTGCCGTCGTAGACGACGTGGGGGCCAGGTGCAGGATGCAGGCCTCTTTCTGGACCCGCACGTTCAGGTGCACGTCCGAATTCTTGGCCAGTGCCGAGTCGGGGTTACCCGTCATCGAGATCAGGCGGTTGCCGTTCGAGTGGATGAAGGGGACGATCTTCAGAATCTCGTCCGTCTCGCCCGAATAGGAGAGTGCCAGGATGATATCCTCCTTCGAGATCATGCCCAAGTCACCGTGGAAGGCCTCGCCCGGGTGGAGGAAGAAGCTCGGCGTGCCGGTCGAGGCGAGCGTCGCGGCGATCTTGCGCCCCACGAGGCCCGATTTGCCCATACCCGTCACGATGCACTTGCCGTGACTCGAAAGAATCATCTCCACGGCCTCGACAAACGAGTCGTCCAGCGACTCCTCCAGATGCCGGAGCGTCAACATCTCGGTATGCACCGCCTTGCGGGCCACCTCCAGAATTTGCTCTTTAGCTGTATCGATCATATTGTTGCTCAAAGCAGAGTTTCGATCAAAGGTTCCAGATCATCGAGCCGCAGCATGTTGGCCGCATCGCTCAGACCCCGGTCCGGATCGGGGTGCACCTCGAAGAAGTAGCCCGTAGCGCCGAAAGCCTTCGCAGCCCGGGCCATCGCCGGAACGAATTCGCGGTTGCCGCCCGTCTTGCCCCCCGCCGCACCGGGACGCTGCACCGAGTGGGTGCAGTCCATGATCACCGTCGGCGCGATCTGCAGCATGTCCGGGATATTGCGGAAATCGACCACCAGGTTGTTGTAGCCGAACGAGTTGCCGCGTTCGGTGAGCCACACTTCGCGGGCCCCGGCATCGAGCGCCTTCTCGTAGGGATAGCGCATGTCGGCCCCCGAAAGGAACTGCGCCTTCTTGATGTTCACGGTGCGTCCGGTCTTCGCGGCGGCCACCACCAGGTCGGTCTGCCGGCACAGGAAGGCCGGGATCTGGATCACGTCCACCACCTCGCCCACCGGCGCGGCCTGCCACGACTCGTGGATGTCCGTAAGGAGCTTCAACCCCCACTTCGCGCGCACGTCGGCAAGCATCTGCAGCCCCTTCTCGAGACCCGGGCCCCGGAACGAGGCTATCGACGTGCGGTTGGCCTTGTCGAACGAGGCCTTGAAGAGGATCTGCGTGCCCAGGCGGCGGTTGATGGCCACAAGGCGTTCGGCCACCGTGTCCAGCAGTTCGGCGGATTCGATGACGCAGGGTCCGGCAATCAGTATCATAACGTTATCGGTTGAATTCGGGGTGTTGTTTCAAAAACTCCTCGGCGCGCACCAGATCCTCCGGCGTGTCGATCCCCACGGTCTCGACCGGCGTGATGCCCACACCTATTTTGTAGCCGTTCTCCAGCCAGCGCAGCTGTTCGAGCGATTCGGCCAGCTCGAGCGGCGACTGCGGCAGCGCGGTCACCGCACGCAGCACCTCCGTGCGGAAGGCATAGAGGCCGATGTGCTTGTAGAAGGTATGCCGCGAGAGCCACTCCTCGCGCGGAACGTTGCGCAGGTAGGGGATCACCGACCGCGAAAAGTACAGCGCCCGCGACTGCGCGTCGAGCACCACCTTCGGCGAGTTGGGATTCTCCAGCGCCTCAAGGCCGTCGGACTCCGCAAAGGGCTTCACCAGCGTGGCGATGTCGGTCGAGGGGTCGTCGAAGCAGCGCTTCACCGCCTCGAGCTGCTCACGGCGAATGAAGGGTTCGTCGCCCTGCACGTTGACCACCACGTCGTACGTCCGGCCCTGTTTGCAGTAGGCCTCCCAGCAGCGGTCCGTGCCGCTGCGGTGCGCCGTCGAGGTCATCTCGACCCGCCCGCCGAACGACCGCACGGCCTCGTAGATCCGCTCGTCGTCCGTAGCCACCACGGCGTCGTCCAGCACGCCGGCCACCTGTTCGTAGACCCGCTGGATGACGGGTTTGCCCCCCAGCCGGGCAAGCGGCTTGGCCGGGAAGCGCGTCGACGCGTAGCGCGCCGGAATGATTGCGATGAATTTCATACCTTCACTGCTATTCGGTTGCATCCGCCTCGAGCCCGCGGCGCTGACGTGCCGTCAGTTTCGCCTTCGCAAGCCCGTACGATTTTTTTACCAGGTCGAGAATCTCCTCCGCCGGAATATCCCCGTCGAAACGAACGCTGATCCAGTGGTGCTTGTCCATGTGCCAACCCGGGGTGATTCCCTCGTAGCGATCGATCAGCACGGGAATCTCCTCCGGAGCACAGCGGATCGTACAGAAGTCGAACGCTTCGGCATTCACAAAGCAGAACCACTTGTCCACCACGTAAAAGACCAGCAGATTGCGGTCGTATTCGGAGGTGGCCTTCCCGAAGGCGAAGTCGTCATGCACGCCCGGCAGCGACAGACAATAGCGACGGAAATCCTCGATATTCATTTTCCCGGATATTTACTCCTTAACGGTCGTTGCGTCGGAGGCCGGCTTCGGCTCCAGTGCCAGCGCCAGCACCTCGTCGTTCGTGCGCACGTAGTGGAACGTCAGACCCTCGACGTATTCGGGCTTGATCTCGGCGATGTCCTTGCGGTTTTCGTCCGAAAGGATCAGCTCCGTGATGCCGGCCCGCTTGGCCGCCAGAATCTTCTCCCTGACGCCGCCTACGGGCATCACCCGTCCGCGGAGGGTCGTCTCGCCCGTCATGGCGATCCGCTCCTTCACCTTGCGGCCCGTGTAGGTCGAGACGATCGAGGTGACCATCGTGATGCCCGCCGAGGGGCCGTCCTTCGGGATCGCACCCTCCGGAACATGGATGTTGATGTCGTTCGTCTCGAACATCTTCGGGTCGATGCCCAACTCCTTGTAGTGGGCCATCACCCACTCGTGGGCAATCGTCGCCGACTCCTTCATCACGTCGCCCAGGTTGCCCGTCAGGCTGATGCGCCCCTTGCCGGGCGTCAGGCACGACTCGATGTAGAGGATGTCACCGCCCACTTCGGTCCATGCCAGACCCGTCACGACACCCGTCATGCCGCCCACCTCGTACTCCTCGCGCAGGAACTTCGGCATGCCGAGGATCTTCGCGACATCCTCGGCCGTGATCTCCGGCCGGGGCTCCTCGTCGAAGGCGATCTGCTTGGCACGTGCCCGGGCGATCTTGGCCAGATGCTTGTCCAGCGAGCGGACGCCCGCCTCACGCGTATAGTCCGAGATGACCTGTTCGATCACCGCGTCGCTCATCGTCAGCTCGTCGGGCTTGATGCCGTGGGCCTCGCGCAGCTTCGGCAGCAGGTGATCCTGGGCGATGCGCACCTTCTCCTCGATCAGGTAGCCCGGGATGTTGATCATCTCCATACGGTCGCGCAGCGCCGGGGCGATGTTGCCCACGTTGTTGGCCGTGGCGATGAAGAGCACCTTCGAGAGGTCGTACTCCATGTCGATGTAGTTGTCGTGGAAGGTGGTGTTCTGCTCCGGGTCGAGCACCTCGAGCAGCGCGCTCGAGGGGTCGCCGTGGTTCGAGACCGTCACCTTGTCCACCTCGTCGAGGATGATCACCGGATTGGACGAACCGCACCGCTTGATCGTCTGGATGATCCGGCCCGGCATGGCGCCGATGTAGGTACGACGGTGTCCGCGGATCTCCGACTCGTCGTGCAGTCCGCCCAGCGAGATACGGCCGAACTTGCGGCCCAAGGCCGTGGCCACCGACTTGCCCAGCGAGGTTTTGCCCACGCCCGGAGGTCCGTACAGGCAGAGGATCGGGGACTTCAGGTCGCCCTTCAGCTTGATGACGGCCAGGTGTTCCAAGATACGCTCCTTGACCTCGTCCAGTCCGAAGTGGTCGTGGTCCAGCTGTTCGCGGGCCTGCTTCAGGTCGAGGTTGTCCTTCGTCACGTCGTTCCAAGGCAGCTCCAGCAACAGCTGCAGGTAGGTCATCTGCACCGAATACTCCGCCACGGCGGGGTTCAGCCGCTCGACCTTCTGCAACTCCTTCTCGAAGGTCTCGCCGACCTCCTTCGGCCAGTTCTTCTTCCTGGCCTCCTCGCGCATCTTTTCGATGTCGGCATCGGGGCCGTCGCCCAGTTCGTCCTGGATCGTGCGCATCTGCTGCTGCAGGTAGTAGTCGCGCTGCTGCTTGTCGATCTCCTGCTTGACGCGCTCCTGGATCTGGTTCTTCAACTCGGCAAGCTGCTGTTCGCGGATCAGGATCTCGAGCAGCTTGCGCGCACGGGCCAGCAGGCCGGGGGCTTCGAGCAGCGACTGCCGGTCCTCGTCCGTGAGCTCCATGTTCGAGCAGATGAAGTTGATGAAGCCGCGTTTCGAGTCGATGTTCTTGATGGCGAAGGCCGCCTCCTTGGGCATCGACGGCGAGATGTTGATGATTCCCAGCGCCACGTCGCGGATCGAGTCCACGAGGGCTTCGAACTCGATGCTCTTCAGATCGGGCGTCGAGTCGCGCAGCGCCACCACGCGGGCCTTGAAATAGGGCTCCGTGGCGACATATTCCGTGATTTCGATCTTCTCCAGACCATTCAGGATCACCGTCAGGTTGCCGTTGGGCATCTCCAGGATCTTGATGATCCGGGCTGCCGTGCCGACCTTGTACATGTCGTCCGGCGAGGGGTCCTCCACCTCGCTCTCGCGCTGCAGCACGGCTCCCAGCAGCCCGCCCTCGACATTCACCGCGCGGACCAGCGAGATGCTCTTGTCACGCCCGACCGTAATGGGGGTGATGGCGCCCGGAAAGAGCACCGACGAACGCAGCGTAAGAATCGGAAGAATCTCCGGGACTTCGACCTCCTCGACCGGTTCGTCACCGCCCGTCACGATGGGGATCACGCGGTGTTTGCCGTCGAGAAGCTCGGGGACGAGGCTCACGTCGTCCACTTCTACAGTTTCGATCTTATCTTTTTTGCTCATATTTTTCCTATATACAATGCGCAAAGGTAACGTTTTTTCGCAGAATTTATTTCATCTTTGACAGATTGTTGATAACTTTGCCCCCTCGGAAACAACGTTTAATTATCTACCAGCCATGCAAATCGCTGACAAATACGCACCCAAGCAGATCGAAGCCAAATGGTACGACTACTGGATCAACCACAAGCTCTTCCATTCGGAACCCGACCAGCGCCAACCCTATACGATCGTCATCCCTCCCCCCAACGTCACCGGCATGCTCCACATGGGCCACATGCTCAACAACACGCTGCAGGACGTGCTGGTGCGCCGCGCCCGCATGTCGGGCAAGAACGCATGCTGGGTCCCCGGCATGGACCACGCCTCGATCGCCACCGAGGCAAAGGTCGTCGCCATGCTCCGCGAAAAGGGCATCGAGAAGTCCTCGCTCACGCGTGAGGAGTTCCTCAAATACGCCTGGGAGTGGAAGGAGAAGTACGGCGGCGTGATCCTTCAACAGCTGCGCAAGCTCGGCGCCTCGTGCGACTGGGACCGCACCTGCTTCACGATGGACGACATCCGCACCGAAGGCGTCCTGCGCGTCTTCTGCGACCTCTACGACAAGGGCAAGATCTACCGCGGCGTGCGCATGGTCAACTGGGACCCCGCCGCACAGACCGCCCTCTCGGACGAGGAGGTCGTCTTCAAGGAGTCGCACGGAAAGCTCTACTACCTGCGCTACCGTGTTGAAGGTTCCGACCGCGTCATCGTCGTCGCCACGACCCGTCCCGAGACCATCCTCGGCGATACGGCCCTCTGCGTCAACCCCGATGACCCGCGTTATCAGGATCTGCCCGCCGACGCCCGTGTCATCGTGCCGCTCGTCGGCCGCTCGATCCCCGTCATCCGCGACACGTACGTCGACATCGAGTTCGGTACGGGCGCCCTGAAGGTCACCCCGGCCCACGACGTGAACGACTACATGCTGGGCGAGAAATACGGCCTGGAGACCATCGACATCTTCAACGACGACGGCACGATCAACGACAAGGTCGGCATGTATGTCGGCATGGACCGTTTCGACGTCCGCCGCCAGATCGAGAAGGATCTCGACGAGGCCGGCCTGCTCGAGAAGGTCGAGGCCTACACGAACAACGTCGGCTACTCGGAGCGTACGGGCGTAGCCATCGAACCGAAACTCTCGATGCAGTGGTTCCTCTCGATGAAGGAGCTGGCCGAGCCCGCCACGAAGGCCGTCATGGAGGACGAGATCCGCTTCGTCCCCGAAAAGTACAAGAACACCTACCGCTACTGGATGGAGAACATCAAGGACTGGTGCATCTCGCGTCAGTTGTGGTGGGGTCAGCGCATCCCGGCGTGGTATCTGCCCAAGGGCGGATTCGTCGTCGCCCCGACCCCCGAAGAGGCCCTCGAAAAGGCCCGCACCAAGAGCGGCGACGCCTCGCTGCAGCTCGCGGACCTGCGCCAGGACGAGGATGTGCTGGACACCTGGTTCTCGTCGTGGCTCTGGCCCATCTCGGTCTTCGACGGAATCCGCAACCCCCACAACCCCGAAATCGAATACTACTACCCCACCAACGATCTGGTCACAGGTCCCGACATCATCTTCTTCTGGGTCGCCCGCATGATCATGGCCGGATATGAGTACCGCCACGAAAAGCCCTTCGCCAACGTCTACTTCACGGGTATCGTCCGCGACAAGATCGGCCGCAAAATGTCCAAGCAGCTCGGCAACTCGCCCGATCCGCTCGACCTGATCGCCCAGTACGGCGCCGACGGCGTCCGCATGGCCATGCTCATCAGCTCGTCGGCCGGCAACGACGTCATGTTCGACGAGGCGCTCTGCGAGCAGGGCCGCAACTTCGGCAACAAGATCTGGAACGCCTACCGTCTGGTCAACGGCTGGTCGGTCGACACCGCCGCCCCGCAGAGCGAAAACAACCGCCTGGCCGTCGCCTGGTTCGGCGAGGCCCTCTCGCGCTCGCTCCGCCAGATCGACGAGGATTTCCGCTCATACCGCATCTCGGAGGCCTTCAAGGAGGTCTACCGCCTCTTCTGGGACGACTTCTCGAGCCTCTACCTCGAGATGGTCAAGCCCGCCTTCGGACAGCCGATCGACGACGCCACGCTCCAGGCCACGAAGGGATACTTCGATGCCCTGATGCGCGTGCTGCACCCCTTCATGCCCTTCGTCACGGAGGAGATCTGGCAGGCCCTCGCCCCGCGCCGCGACGGCGAGTCGATCTGTGTGGCCCCGATGCCCCAGGCCGGTCAGGTCGACGAGGCGATGCTCGCCCGCTTCGAACTGGTGAAGGAGATCGTCTCCTCGGTGCGCAACATCCGCAACCAGAAGAACCTCCCGCAGAAGGAGACCTTGGCCCTGCACGTCATCGTCGACGAGAACTACCCCGCCGAGTTCGCCCCCGTCATCCGGAAGATGGCCAACCTCTCGTCGATCGAGGCCGTCACGGAGAAGGATCCCGCAGCGGCCGCCTTCCTGGTCAAGACGACGCAGTACTTCGTGCCGCTGGCCGGCAAGATCGACACCGCCGCCGCAATCAAGAAACTCTCGGACGATCTGACCTACTACGAAGGCTTCCTCGCCTCGGTGATGAAGAAGCTCTCGAACGAGCGCTTCGTGCAGTCGGCCCCCGAGAAGGTCGTGGCCAACGAGCGCGCCAAGCAGGCCGATGCCGAGGCCAAGATCGCCGCTCTCAAGGAGCAGCTGGCCGCCCTGAAATAGCCGTCTGAAGAGAGGGGGGGGGCAGCAGGTGTGTTTCCAAGGGCTGCCGGCCGGAAACCAACAATATCCGGTCGCACCCGAGCCTGAAAAACCCGCCCCGCTTTACAAAAATGCATATCCCGTACAAACCCCCGCCCGTCATGTGGCGGGGGCTTGTCGCAAACGGGTTCCGCAAACGGATCATACAAACCGCAAAACCACCATCCGCAAGATGCCATCCATCACCATCTACACCGACGGTTCGTCGCTCGGAAACCCCGGCCCCGGAGGCTACGGCGTCGTCCTCCTCTCGGGCCCCCACCGCAAGGAGCTCTCGCAGGGTTTCCGCCTCACGACCAACAACCGCATGGAGCTCATGGGGGTCTGCGTCGCCCTCGAGACGCTCAAGTTCGAGGGCTCGGAGGTGGTGATCTACTCCGACTCGAAGTATGTCGTCGACGCCGTCACCAAGGGCTGGGTCTTCGGCTGGGCCCGCAAGGGCTTTGCCGGCAAGAAGAATCCCGACCTCTGGATGCGCTTCCTGCGCATCTACAACCGACACAGGGTCCGTTTCGTCTGGGTCAAGGGCCACGCCGAAACGGTCGAGAACAACCGCTGCGACCAACTGGCCGTGGCCGCCGCCAACGACCGCTCCCGCTGGGCCGAGGATACGGGATACATCCCCGAGTGAGAAAACTCCGCCCTCCGAGGCCTCTGTCCCTCCGCGCCGAAGGCCCCGGACTTCCGTTCCGAAAAGGCAGTATCCGCCGATTCTTCGGGACAATTGCCAGATTTTGCGGGCTTTTTTCGCTTTTCGGGCAATTATGCTTATATTTGCAGGAAATTGTTTCCCGCCCGGTATGGCCCGTTCCGCTTCGTGCGGCCGGAGACCCCTGCGTTCACCGGCTCCATCCCTGCGGCGTGAAATTGCGTAACCTCCAAACACGTCGGAATGTTCAAAACTTACCTGCGGCTGATGGGCTTCGCCCGCCCGATCAAGAAATACGCGATTCCATACTTCTTCTACTCGGTCTTCTACGCACTGTTCAACTCGCTGACGTTCATGCTGATCATCCCGATCCTGAACACCATGTTCGATGTGAACTACTCGTTCGAGTATGTGGAAAAGCTTCCCCCCGTGGAGTTCAACCAGGAGTACCTCACCACGCTCTTCAACTTCACCTACTCGCACCTCTTCCAGGAGTATGACCGCCAGAACGTCCTGCTGCTGCTGGCCATCGTCGCCATCATCATCAGCTTCCTGAGCAACCTCTTCCGCTACCTCGGGGCCTGGACCATGGAGAACATGCGCACCCGCACGCTCCAGAAGATGCGAAACGAGATGTTCTCCCGCGTCATGGACATGAACGTCGGCTACTTCTCCGACCAGCGCAAGGGTGACATCATCTCGAAGATCACCTCCGATGTCAGCGTCGTCCAGTTCTGCATCACCAACACCCTGCAGGTCTCCTTCCGCGAACCCTTCCTGATCATCGGATACATCGTCATGATGATCGCCATCTCGTGGAAGCTGGCCGTCTTCTCGGTGCTCTTCCTGCCGGTGGTCGCCCTGCTCATCGGAAACATCGTCAAGAAACTCCGCCACCCGGCCCGCACCAACCAGCAGCGCATGGGTGAAATGGTCGCCACGCTCGACGAGTCGCTCTCCGGCATCAAGGTCATCAAGAGCTACAACGCCACCAAATACATCAAGCAGAAATACTACGCCATCAGCGAAGACCTCGCCCGGCTGACCCTCTCGATGGCCCGCCGTCAGCAACTGGCCTCGCCGATGAGCGAATTTCTCGGCATCACGGCCGTCGGCGTGATTCTCGTCTTCGGAGGCGCGTTGGTCTCGGCCGGATCGCTCGACCCCGGAGGATTCATCGCCTTCGTGGCCATCTTCTCGCAGATCACCCGCCCGGTAAGAACCTTCATCGACCAGTTCGCCAACATCAACCAGGGTATTGCCGCCGGTGAACGCATCTTCTCGATCATCGACACCCGCCCCGAAATCCAGGACAAACCCGACGCCAGGGAGTTCACCGGTCTGAAGGACCGGATCGAGTTCCGCAACGTACACTTCTCCTACGACGGTTCGCGCGAGGTGATCGACGGCATCTCGTTCGAGATCCGCCACGGAGAGACCGTCGCCCTCGTGGGCCCTTCAGGCGGCGGGAAATCAACCCTCAGCGAACTGCTGCCCCGCTTCTACGACCCCACCTCGGGCGACATCCTGATCGACGGCATCTCGCTGCGCGACTACTCGCAGGAGAGCATCCGCGCCCACATGAGCGTCGTGGCCCAGGATACGATCCTCTTCAACGACACCATCGAGCACAACATCGCCATGGGACGCACCGGAGCCACGCCCGAAGAGGTGACCGAAGCCGCCCGCGTGGCCAATGCCGACGACTTCATCCGCGAATGCCCCCAGGGCTACGACACCAACATCGGCGACCGCGGCGTGAAACTCTCCGGCGGTCAGCGCCAGCGTCTCTCGATCGCCCGCGCCGTACTGAAGAACCCCGACATTCTGATCCTCGACGAGGCCACCTCGGCCCTCGACACCGAGAGCGAAAAACTCGTCCAGGATGCCCTGAACAACCTGCTCGTGGGACGTACGTCGGTGGTCATCGCCCACCGCCTCTCGACGATCCACAACGCCGACAAGATCATCGTCATCGACCACGGCCGCATCGCCGAACAGGGAACCCATGCCGAGCTGATGGCCCGAAACGGCATCTACGCCAAACTCATCGAGATGCAGTCGTTCGACTGACCCCCCCCGGCCGACCGCAAAACCCCATCCGGACCGGCTCCCTCGTGCGGAGCGGTCCGGATTTTTCGTCCACGGGCGATCCGATGCGAGGAATCGGACCGGAATTGCGGTGTTTTCCAATCTTTTTACTATCTTTGTCAGTTGTCAAAACCGAAACGATATTTTTTACCTGCCGATATGAAATTCAAGGAGTATAAAGGCCTCGACCTGGCCGCCACAGCCGCCGACGTGCTCGGCGAGTGGGATGCCCACGACACGTTCCACAAAAGCATCGAAACCCGCGAGGGTCACCCGACATTCGTCTTCTACGAAGGCCCCCCCTCGGCCAACGGAATGCCCGGCATCCACCACGTCATGGCCCGCACCATCAAGGACGTATTCTGCCGCTACAAAACCCAGCAGGGATATCTCGTTCACCGCAAAGCCGGTTGGGACACCCACGGTCTGCCCGTCGAACTGGGCGTCGAGAAGAAACTCGGAATCACCAAGGAGGATATCGGCAAGAAGATCTCCATCGAGGAGTACAACCGCACGTGCCGCGAGGCCGTCATGGAGTTCACCGGCGTGTGGGAGAACCTCACCCGCAAGATGGGCTACTGGGTCAACATGGACGACCCCTACATCACCTACGACAACAAGTACATCGAGTCGCTGTGGTGGCTGCTGAAGCAGCTCTACAACAAGGGGCTCCTCTACAAGGGATACACCATTCAGCCCTACTCGCCCGCCGCCGGAACCGGTCTTTCGACCCACGAGCTGAACCAGCCCGGCTGCTACCGCGACGTCAAGGATACGACCGTCGTGGCCCAGTTCCGCATCCGCGACCCGAAGCCCGAAATGGAGGGCTGGGGTACGCCTGTCTTCCTGGCCTGGACCACCACGCCGTGGACCCTGCCCTCGAACACGGCCCTCTGTGTCGGCCCGAAGATCGACTACGTCGCCGTGCGCAGCTACAACCCCTACACCGGCGAGAAGATGACTGCCGTGGTGGCCAAGGCGCTGCTGAACGCCCACTTCAACAAGAAGGCCGAAGGGCTGGCCCTCGACGCCTACAAACCCGGCGACAAGCTCGTTCCCTACGAGGTAGTCGGCGAGTGGAAGGGCCCCGAACTGGTCGGCATGCACTACGAGCAGCTGCTGCCCTGGGTCAAGCCCGTCGAGCTGGATGAGGAGGGCAACTGGCGCGATGCCTCACAGAAGGCCTTCCGCGTCATCTCGGGCGACTACGTCACCACGGAGGACGGTACGGGTATCGTCCACATCGCCCCGACGTTCGGTGCCGACGACGCCTTCGTGGCCCGCGCCGCCGGAATCCCCTCGCTCTTCATGATCAACAAAAAGGGCGAAACACGCCCGATGGTCGACCTCACCGGAAAATTCTACCTGCTCGACGAGCTGGACGAGCGTTTCGTCCGTGAGTGCGTCAACGTCGAGGTCTACAAGGAGTACGAGGGCCGCTGGGTCAAGAATGCCTACGACCCGCAGTTCACCGTCGACGGCAAGTACGACGAGAAGGCCGCCCAGGCTGCCGAGTCGCTGGACATCTACATCTGCATGAAGATGAAGGCCGCCGGCCAGGCCTTCAAGATCGAGAAGCACGTCCACAACTACCCCCACTGCTGGCGGACGGACAAACCCGTGCTCTACTATCCGCTCGACTCGTGGTTCATCCGCACGACGGCCTGCAAGGAGCGCATGATCGAGTTGAACCGTACGATCCGCTGGAAGCCCGAGTCGACCGGTACGGGACGCTTCGGCAAGTGGCTCGAGAACCTCAACGACTGGAACCTCTCGCGTTCGCGCTTCTGGGGTACGCCGCTCCCGATCTGGGCCACCGAAGACCGTTCGGAGCTGAAGTGCATCGGTTCGGTCGAGGAGCTGATGCAGGAGATCGACAAAGCGATCGCCGCCGGCGTGATGAAGGAAAACCCCTACAAGAATTTCAAGGTCGGCGACATGTCGAAGGAGAACTACTCGACCAAGAACATCGACCTGCACCGTCCCTATGTCGATTCGATCATTCTGGTCTCGTCGAAGGGCGAACCGATGCGCCGCGAGCCCGACCTGATCGACGTCTGGTTCGATTCGGGAGCCATGCCCTACGCCCAGGTCCACTACCCGTTCGAGCACAAGGAGGACTTCAACAAGGTCTACCCCGCCGACTTCATCGCCGAGGGTGTCGACCAGACCCGCGGCTGGTTCTTCACGCTGCACGCCATCGCCTCGATGCTCTTCGACTCGGTGGCCTTCAAGAACATCATCTCGAACGGTCTGGTGCTCGACAAGAACGGCAACAAGATGTCGAAACGGCTGGGCAATGCCGTCGATCCGTTCGACGTGCTGGACACCTACGGAGCCGACGCCACCCGCTGGTACATGATCTCCAACTCGCAGCCGTGGGACAACCTGAAGTTCGACCGCGACGGCGTCGACGAGGTGCGCCGCAAGTTCTTCGGCACGCTCTACAACACCTACTCGTTCTTCGCCCTCTACGCCAACATCGACGGCTTCACGGGCAAGGAGCCCGAGGTGCCGATGGAGAAGCGTCCCGAGATCGACCGCTGGATCATCTCGCTGCTCAATACGCTGGTCAAGAACGTAACCGACTCGCTGGAAAACTACGACCCGACGCCTGCGGCCCGCGCCATTCAGGAGTTCGTCGGCGAGAACCTCTCCAACTGGTACGTGCGCCTGAACCGCAAACGCTTCTGGGGCGGCGGCATGACCGAGGACAAACTCGCCGCCTACCAGACGCTCTACACCTGTCTGGAGACCGTCGCGATGCTCTCGGCACCCTTCGCACCGTTCATCATGGACCGCATCTTCTGCGACCTGAATGCCGTCAGCGGCCGCCACACCGATGAGTCGGTCCACCTGTCGACCTTCCCCAAGGCCGACGAGAAGCTCATCGACCGCCGGCTCGAGGAGATGATGGATCTCGCTCAGCGCGTCTCGTCGATGGTGCTGGCCCTGCGCCGCAAGGTCTCGATCAAGGTGCGCCAGCCGCTGATGAAGATCCTCATCCCGGTACTCGACCCCTCGATGGCCGAGCACATCGCCGCCGTGAAGAACCTCATCATGAGCGAGGTCAACGTCAAGGAGATCGAACTCATCGAGAAGACCACCGGCATCATCACCAAGCGCATCAAGCCCAACTTCAAGACCCTCGGCCCGCGCTACGGCAAGCAGATGAAGCAGATCGCCGCGCTGGTGGCCGGATTCTCGCAGGAGCAGATCGCCGCCATCGAGGCTGCACCCGAATCGACGCTGGAGGTCGGCGGCGAGAAGATCACCGTCACGCCCGCCGACTTCGAGATCACCTCGGAGGATATGCCCGGATGGCTCGTCGCCTCGGAAGGCAAGCTCACCGTGGCCCTCGACATCACCCTCACGGACGAACTCCGCGCCGAGGGTGTGGCACGCGAATTGATCAACCGCATCCAGAACATCCGCAAGGATTCCGGATTCGAGGTCACCGACAAGATCCGCGTCGAGATCGAGCAGAAGCCCCTCGTGGCCGATGCCATCGCCCACTATGCCGACTACATCGCCTCGCAGACCCTTGCCGTCGAGGTCCGCACCGCTCCGCAACCCCAAGGTGCCGTAGTGGTCAATTCCGACATTGACGACGAGCCGCTGCAGATTGCCGTTTCGAGGATATAAAAGTCCATCTGTGATCGGGAAAATTTGGTGATATCGGAATTTTTGTTTAATTTTACATAAAACCAAATAGAGAGGACTGACTTATGGCAGACGAAAGAACCCGATACAGCGATGCCGAACTCGAAGAGTTCAAGCAGCTTATTCTGAAAAAGCTTGAGAACGCGCGTGCGGATTACGAACTGCTGCGCGCCACGATTACCCACACGGCCGACAACGACACCGAAGATACGTCGCCGACCTTCAAGGTGCTGGAAGAAGGCGCTACAACCCTCTCCAAGGAGGAGAGTGGCCGACTGGCGGCTCACCAGATGAAATTCATCCGCAATCTCGAAATGGCCCTCGTGCGCATCGAGAACAAAACCTACGGAATCTGCAAAACCACCGGCAAGCTGATTCCCAAGGAGCGGCTGATGAAGGTGCCCCACGCCACCGAATGCATCGAAGCCAAGGAGCGCCGCAAATAACCCGGGGCCGCAGAGGGGGGGGGTGAGAAGCAAGGGCCGAGAAGCAAAGGGTCCAAGGAGCAAAGGGTCCAAGGAGCAAGGGCCGAGAAGCAAGGGGCCGAGAAGCAAAGGGTCCAAGGAGCAAGGGCCGAGAAGCAAGGGCCGAGAAGCAAGGATCCGAAAACCAATCCGCTCTAAACGGCAAGAGGGTAAAAATCCGCTACCCGCCCGACAACCGCACCGGCAATACCGGAAAAAAGGTTCACCCATATCGGGGTGGACCTTTTTTCTATCCGCCAAGCCCTCTCCAAGGCTTTTCAAATACGTTTTCCGGGATTTTTACGTTATCTTTGAAACATGTTCCTCGGGTTGCGCATATCCATCCTGGTCCTGATTCTGACCTTGGCGGGACTGCTGGCCTCCGCACACCCGGCAACCCCTGTTGCCGGGCCGGACAGACACACCCCGGAACGATTCACCCCCGACAGCGCCCGAATCCGAAATTCCAAAGCCCGGGCCCGAAATAAACGCTTGTACGACAGCATCGAATCGAAAACCAGCCGCCGCGCCGTTCCGCGCATGCTCTACAACCTGCTCTTCGTCAAGCCCGTACTCGACACGACCGAAAACGGACAGTTCCTCGATGAAACCCGCGCACTGATGCCCTTCGCCGGCAAGACCATCTCCGGAATCGAGATCAGCCGTCAGGAACCCTTCGACGAAAACGGAAACTGGCTGGAGCGCACCGGCAACAAACTGCACATGATCACCCGCGAACAGGTCATCCGCCGCGACCTGCTCTTCAAACCCGGGGATGAATTCGACCCGCAGACCATTGTCCGCACCAAACAGTTGATCCGTTCGCGCGACTACGTCTCGGATATCGATATCGACGTACGGCCCGATTCTCTCGACTCCACCTGCGTAAACCTCGTCATCCGCACCCGCGACGCCTGGACCATCACGGCCGACGGCGCCCTTCACTCCGAAGGCCGCACGATGGTTGCCCTGTCCGACGCCAACATCCTCGGAACGGGAAACAAACTCAAGTTCATCACCAACTTCAACCGCCAGGACTTCTCCTACGGCGGCAACATGGTCGAGTACGAGATCCCCAACGTGCTGGGGAGCTTCTACACGGCCTCATTCAATGCCGGGCGCAGTTTCTACAGTTCGACCCTCGACCTGGGGATCCGCAAGGAGTTCATCCGTCCCACGGACTACGAAATCGGTCTGACATACAACGACATCAAGGACAAACGCTACATGATCGAGCAGGACACCTCGCTGCTCGTCAAGGAGCGAAACCTCGATGCCTGGGGCGGATATTCGCACTTCCTGCGACGAATCAACGCGAGCATCTACATCACCGGACGCTACAACTACAACCGCGTCAGCCGACGTCCCGAGGTCGGTCCCCGCTACAATCCGGCCCTTCACGATCAGGATGCGCTGCTGGTCGGACTGGGACTCTACCGCGAGAACTTCTATACCGCCAACATGATCTACGGATTCGGAAGCCGCGAGTACCTTGCCGCCGGATTCAAGGCCGAGGCCGTGGCGGGATACTCCTGGGGAGAGTTCAGCGACGACGCCTATCTGGGACTGAGTTTCGAAGCTGGAGGCTTTTGTTCCCTGGGTTACGTCATGGGCGGCGCCACGCTCGGCAGTTACATCGAACCGGACAACGGCATGTGGCAGCGCAGCGCCGTCGATATCGACCTGCGCTGGTTCTCGAACCTCTTTCTTCTGCGCCGCAGCCAGATCCGGCAGTTCCTCGCGTTCAACTACACCCAGGGATGGAACCGCTGGGAGGGTAGCGACGAAAGCATCCGGTTCACCCGCATGAACGGGCTGCAGGCGCTCAATGAATACGCCATCGGCACCAACCGCATGATCCTCAACACCGAAACCGTCCTCTTCTCCCCCTATCAGCCCCTCGGATTCCGCATCGCCTTCTTCGGATTTGCCGATTTCGGCCTGCTCGGCTATTCGCCCAACATCTTCAAGAACGAGTTCTACACGTCGTTCGGTCTCGGAGTGCGTCTGCGAAACGAGCGGCTCGTCTTCAACACGATCCAGATCCGGTTGGGAATCGCCTTCGGCAAAAACGGTCCCGTCGACAGCGAATATGTCCGTCTCTCGAACTATACCCGCGTCGAACCCTACCGCTACCGTCCGACACGCCCCGAAATCGTGGAATTCGAGTAGAGGCGGCAGGAGTCTTCGCATCGCATCCGTCCGCAAAAAAACGAGGGGAACGGATCTCTCCGCCCCCTCCTTGTTTCTCCGGGCAACCGTCACTTGCGGGTCCGCACCCGCAAAAGGCCCTTCCGGTTGGAAGCCGCATCCGGCGAGGTCGACTCCACACGCCGGATCTTGCCGGGTTCGATCCTTTCGAGATCGGCCATCGTAGCAGGACGGCCGTCGATCTCGATGCGGTAATCCGCCTCGTCGATCTCCGAGAAGTCGGCCGTCACACGACCGCGGGCAATCGAGACCGAACGGCCCTCTTCAGTACGGCTCTTCGACATCACCTCCGGCCCCGTAACCACCATGCCGCCACGACCGCCGACAATCGTATTGTACGAAACCCGGGGATCGGGCTCCGTCCCGGGAGCAGCGCTCTCCGAAGGAGGCAGCATCCGATCGGGAAGTTGACGCAATCTGCGCTGCGCCTCCTGCCACTCGTCACTCTGGAAATAGGTTCCGAGCTCGGAGAGGCGTTTCTGGACCTCCTTCCACTCCGCATTGTCGGGATTCAGTTCGGAGAGACGCTTCTGCACCTCCTTCCACTCCGCGTCATCCGCGTCCAGTTCGGAGAGACGCTTCTGCGCCTCCTGCCAGGCATCGCTCTCGAAGTAGTTCTCCAGGTCGGACAACCGCTTCTGCGCCCGTTTCCAGGCATCACTCCGGAAGTAGCCGTCGTCGAAGCTGTACGGCTCCGAGGATTTGATCTCGATGACGATCAGGTCCTGAGTCCCGGTGCCGACGTACTGGCGATACTCCTCCGGAACGTTCGCCCCCTTGTAGACCGTTATGCGAGCAATCCGATCCGGCGAGAGGGTGTTGAGATCCCCGTGGAAGGGTTTGCCGTCGACGAGAACCGTCGGTTGGCCTTCGGATGCGGAGGTCGAGCCGGAGAGGGTCGACAGCGATCCCGAAAGCGTGATCCGGCGTGTCGTGCCGTCGGACGAGCTCTCTATCCACGTATGGGCGCCGGCAAGACTGTCGACCGCAGCTCCCGTAGCCTCTTTGCCGGACTTGCGGAGCGTGACGAGGATCACGCCGTCACGGGCCTCCTCACCATAGGTCGCCCGGGCCAGCGAGTCCTTGCGGACGGTCACCGAAGCAATCTGCCCGGGACGGATCGAGTCGAGTGAACCGACGCGCTCGCCATCGACCAGAATCAGCGGATGTCCCTCGATCCCCGAGGTTGAGATCCGCGACCCTTCGATGCGGACTGTCCGGACTTCTTTCGTCTCTTTTTCATCCGGAATGACATAACGGGTCCGGGCAAAGGCTCCCAATGCCAGACCCACAAGCGGCAGGAGCAGCAGGATGCGTGCCCGAGCCCGCCGCGACGATCTCTTTTGCAACATCATGGCAATACGTTTTTTAAGTTTACTGGGGTTGAAATGGTTGGCAATCGGGAGTTCTCTTCCGCCGGCAGCCCTGCGGACCAGCAGCAGCTGGTAGCTCCGCAGATCAACTCCGCTGCGGAGCACGGCTTCGTCGGCTTCGTATTCGTGGATCGTGCGCAGTTCGCGCCGCAGCAGCCAGACGGCCGGATTGAACCACTGCAGACAGCCGGCCAGGTCGATCAGAAGCAGGTCTGCCGTGTGGTGCAGACGCACATGGGCCCGTTCGTGGGCCAGGATCGCAGCGCCGTCTCCGGTCAGATCCTCCTCCGAAACAACCACCCAATGCCCCCAGCTGAAGGGTGTCATGCCCTCCGTCACATGGACGAGAATCGTACCGTCATCGAGTCGTTCGCAGCGTCCCCGACGGATCAGCCGACGCACGGCAGCCAGCGACCACAAAATCCGCAACAGGGTTACGACAACTCCGGCGGCATAAATCCCACCCGACAGCTTCCGCCAGTCAAACGCCCCAGGCGTCTGCGGAGTCTCCGCTGCGGGGAGCGTCCCGGTGAGCCAATCGGCCGGCAGCGGCGGCAACTCCCGCCATACGGTGATCACGCACAACGGCAACAGAAACGATACGGCCACTCCGCCCAACAGAACGAGACGGTTGAAAGCGTGGAAAGTCTCGCGACTCAGCAGCAGCCGGAAAAAGAGGTAGAATACCGCCAGACACGCCCCGGCCTTGAGGCTGTAGATCAGAAGTGCGTAGCTCATGGCTGTTTCGGATTTTGTCGTTCGATGCGGTCGATCAGTTCGCGCAGCTCCTCGACCGAGATCTTCTCCTCCTCGACCAGCGCCGAAACGGCCCCCAGGTACGAACGGCCGAAATAGCGGTCGATCACGCCACCCAACGTGCGACGCGAAAACTCCGCTTCGCTCACCTGCGGGTAATACTGATAGGTGTTGCCGAATGTCCGGTGGCCGACGTAGCCCTTCGCCTCCAGGGCGCGGACCATCGTCGACAAGGTATTGAAGTGCGGTTTGGGTTCGGGGGCCAGTTCGACCAGCTCCCGGACGAAAAGCGGCCCGTGGGCCCAGAAGCAGTGCATCAGCTCCTCTTCACGTCGTGTCAAGCGTTCCATGGTCGTTGTTTTTTCAATCCTTCGTTTCGTTGGCGGGCGATTCCGTTCCGCCCTCGTCACAAAGGTAACTAAAAAACATTCACATGAAACTATATTTTATAGTTATTCAACTAAAAAATTTAGTTATTTCGCGTTTTCTTCCAGAATCCATGGAATATATGTATCTTTGTTCAATGGACGGAGGAGCGGAAAAGCCCCCGAAAGGTCGCTTGCAGGACCGGGCGGGGATATTTTCGGCCCGAATTCCAACGAACGATGATACTTCTTGCAGACAGCGGTTCGACCAAATGCACGTGGATTGCCGATGACGGCCTCCGCACGCACGAGATACGCACACACGGAATCAATGCCGTACAGTACTCCGACGTGCAGATCCGCAGCATCCTCGACGAGCTGCCCGACTTCGAGGCGCTGCACGGCATCCGCTTCTACGGCGCCGGTTGCGGCGCCTCGTTTCCGGAGGCCTCGCAACGCCTCCGCCGCGAGCTGGAGCGACGCTTCGGTATCTCCGACATCACGATCGAATCGGATCTGACCGCCGCAGCCCGCGCCCTGTGGGGAGACGGCGAGGGAATCGCCTGCATCCTCGGGACCGGATCGAACTCCTGCCATTGTCGCAACGGGGTGATTCTGAGCCAGGTGCCCCCGCTCGGATACATCCTCGGCGACGAAGGAAGCGGCTCGGCCCTCGGGCGTGCCCTGCTCAACGGACTCTTCAAGGGGCACATTCCGCTGCGCGAAGAGTTCCTGGCCGAGAGCCGCCTCACCTACGAGGAGATCATCAGCCGCGTCTACCGCGAACCCTCGGCCAACCGTTTCCTCGCCTCGCTGGCCCCCTTTGTCCACAGCCGGATGGAGTGTCCCGAAATACGAGAAATGGTCAGCCAGACATTCCGCGAGTTTGCCCGCCGAAACCTCAAACGCTACCCCGCAGGGCTCACCGTCGCGTGTCTCGGAGGCATCGCCGCCCATTTCGAGCAACCGCTGCGCGAGGCGCTCGCCGACGAGGGTCTTCGCGTCGGAACCATTGTCGAATCGCCCGCCGAAGGGCTCATCCGCTATCACCATGGAGAAGCGAATTACGGAACAGAGTTCGGAATACGATAACCTGCCGGAGATGTCGACCCACGACCTGCTGGTCGCCATCAACCGCGAGGATGCCCACGTGCATGAGGCCGTACGGAAGGCCATCCCCACGATGGAGCAGCTCGTCGAGCGCATCGTCGAACGGATGCGCCGCGGCGGGAGGCTCTTCTACATCGGCGCCGGGACGAGCGGGCGTCTCGGCGTAACCGACGCCTCGGAGCTGCCGCCGACGTTCGGCATACCGTTCGATCGGGTGATCGGGCTGATCGCCGGAGGCGACGGAGCCCTGCGCCGCGCCGTCGAGCACGCCGAAGACGACCTGCAGGGCGCCTGGCGCGACATGACCCCCTACCACCCCACGGCCGACGATGCGCTCGTCGGCATCGCCGCCTCGGGAACCACCCCCTACGTCATCGGCGGACTTCGCGAGGCGCGGCGCCACGGCCTGCTGACCGGAGCCGTCGTCTGCAACCCTCGCTCGCCCGTCGCCGCCGAGGCCGACTACGCGCTGGAAGCGGTCGTCGGACCCGAATTCGTCACCGGCTCGACCCGCATGAAGGCCGGAACGGCACAGAAAATGATGCTCAACATGCTGTCGACCACGGTGATGATCCGCCTGGGGCGGGTCGAGGGAAACCGCATGGTCAACATGCAGCTCACGAACAACAAACTCGTCGACCGCGGAACCCGCATGGTCGCCCAAACCACCGGCCTTCCGGAAGAGGAGGCACGCGGGGCACTGCTCCGATGGGGATCGGTCAAACGCGCGATCGAAGAGCTGAAATCCCGATAAAAGAGACAAACATGCCCAGATTCTTTTCCGAACGTGAGATCCGCGCCGTAGCCGTCTTTCTGCCGCTGGCCGTCCTCGTCATTGCGGCCGTGGTGCTGATCCGCCCGAAGGCCGATCCGGAGGCCGCCCAGCGCATCGAACGCGAATACGAGAAACGGCAGCAGACGACCGACAGCATCGTCATGCGCCACTTCGATCCCAACACGGCCTCGTTCGACGAGTTGCTCGCTCTCGGACTCTCGAAATACGAGGCCGTAAGCCTGCTCAAGTACCGCGCCGCCGGCAAGGTCTTCCGCATTCCCGAGGATCTGACCCTCTGCTACGGGATCAATGACTCGCTCTACCGCCGGCTCCGCCCCTGGATCCGCATCGGCCGCAAATACGCCATCGCCCCGCAGGAGTTCCGCAGCGGGCGCATTCTCCCCGAACCGCTGGCTCCCGTCCGCTTCCGCATCGACACCGTCTCGGCCCGCTACCTGAGGGCCATCGGCGCCCTGTCGAAACGGCAGGCCGAGACGTTCATCCGCTGGCGCGATCTGCACGGCATCTACGACATGGAGGAGCTGCGCGAATGCTTCGTCGTCAGCGATTCGGTCGCCGAGGCGCTGGAGCCCTACGTCATCTTCCCCGAACGGAAGGCCCCGCCCATCGAAGAGCCCATCGAGATCAATTCGGCCGATTCGGCCACGCTGCGCTCCGTCGTGGGGATCGGCTCACGCACCGTCGAAACCATCATGCGCTACCGCGAACGCCTCGGCGGATTCGTCCGTGTCGAGCAACTCGCAGAGGTTCCGGGAGTCACGGAGAGCAATTACGAAAAAATTTTGAAACAAATTTACTGCGACAGTTGCAAAATTCGGAAAATTGATATTAACTTTGCAAACCCAAAAACGTTGGGACGCCATCCCTACATCGCGCCGCAGACGTTGAGGAGACTACTCAAGCAAAGACAGTTGAAAGGAGGTTGGAGTACCGCTGAAGAATTGATCGAACAGAACATATTGACCCGCGAGGAGGCAGCACGGCTGGCTCCCTATCTGCAATTCGGGTCGCACAGCGGATCAGCCGACAAGTAGACAACCCATCGGGGGGGGGAAAAAAAAAAAACGCATCGAGGATACGTCCCCCGCAGAACCAACAGACACGGAACGGCAACGTCCGGACAAAAAACAATTACAACAACAAAAAAACACAGAATACTATGATCATCATGCCGGTAAAAGAGGGCGAAAACATCGAGCGCGCCCTGAAGAAGTTCAAACGTAAATACGAGCGTACGGGTGTCCTCAAGGAGCTCCGTCGTCGCCAGTACTTCACCAAACCTTCGGTGGCCAAGCGCGAGGCGATGCAGCACGCCATTTACGTCGAGCACATGTACCGCGACCAGGATTAAGCACTCGGCAACGAGACAGGGGGGGGGAGAAGAAATCATCTCCCCCCCCTCTTTTTTATCCTGGGAGGGCATTGCACCCTCCTTTTTTGTGCACGGCCCGCCGCCACCTTGTACCGCCGGTCTCCGTTTCACACCGTCCCCATCGCATCACACCGCCGGCCTTTTTTTCGCACGGTCCCCGCGCGGCCACAAAAAAGGGCCCGGTGCAAGCACCGGACCCGATCCAAAATCCATCTGCGGCAAATTACCGGATGAACAGCAGTTCGCGATATTTCGGAAGCGGCCAGATCTGATCGTCGACGATCTCCTCGAGTTTGTCGATGTGGCGACGAATCTGATCGAAATAGACCGATACCGTGTCGTGGTAGGCAATCGCCTTTTCGCGCTGATCCTCGATCTTGTTGGCCACCTTGCGGGCGTCGATCATCTCGCCCGTCAGGCGCTGAATCTCGGCCGTATGGTCCTGAATCTTCTTGATCAGACGGATGTCCGGTTCCGCATTCAGACCCGGGATCTGCGACATCTTGTAGACCTTGTCCAGCAGTTCGGCCTCGTATTTCGAAGCGATCGGCACGATGTGGTTCATCGCCAGGTCGCCCAGCACACGTCCCTCGATCTGGATCTTCTTCGTATAGGTCTCCCACTTTACCTCGGTGCGGGCCTCGAGTTCAACCTTCGAGAAGACACCCATGTCGGCGAACATCTTCAGACTCTCGGCATCCAGGTAGCGGTCGAAGATCAGGGGCGTTGAGGTCTCGCAGTCCAGACCGCGGCGGGCGGCCTCCTCCTTCCATTCGTCCGAGTAGCCGTTGCCGTCGAAGCGGATCGCCTTGCAGGCCTTGATCATCTCCTTGAGCACCTCGTAGATGGCCTTCTCCTTCTTCATGCCGCCTTCGATCTTGGCGTCAACCTTCTTCTTGAACTCCGTCAGTTCGTTGGCCATGGCCGTATTGAGGACAATCATCGCCTCGGCGCAGTTGTCCGACGAACCTACGGCACGGAACTCGAAGCGGTTACCCGTGAAGGCGAACGGCGAGGTGCGGTTACGGTCGGTATTGTCGATCAACAGCGTCGGGATGTGCGAAATGCCGCTCATCTTGAAGACGTTTTTCGCATCGAAGCGGATGGCGTCGTCGCTCTTCGAGGCCTCCAGCTTGTCCAGCACGGCCGAAACCTGCGTTCCGAGGAAGGTCGAGATGATGGCCGGGGGTGCCTCGTTGGCACCCAGACGGTGGGCATTCGTGGCGCTCATGATCGAAGCCTTCAACAGTCCGTTGTGCTTGTAGACGGCCGAAATGGCATTCACCAGAAAAGTGATGAACTGCAGATTCTCACCGGCCGTCTTGCCCGGCCCCAGCAGGTTGACACCCGTATCGGTGCCGAGCGACCAGTTGTTGTGCTTGCCCGAACCGTTGATTCCCTTGAAGGGCTTCTCGTGCAGCAGCACGCGGAACTGGTGACGGCGGGCAATCTTGTCCATGATGGTCATCAGCAGCTGGTTGTGGTCGTTGGCCAGGTTGACCTCCTCATAGACCGGAGCCAGCTCGAACTGATTGGGAGCCACCTCGTTATGACGCGTCTTGACCGGAATACCCAGCTTCAGGCACTCATACTCGAGATCCTTCATGAAGGCCATCACACGGGCCGGAATGGCGCCGAAATAGTGGTCTTCGAGCTGCTGGTTCTTGGCCGACTCGTGGCCCATCAGCGTGCGGCCCGTCAGCACCAGATCGGGACGAACGGCCCACAGGCTCTCGTCGACGAGGAAATACTCCTGCTCCCAGCCCAGATACGAGAAGACCTTTTCGACATTCTTGTCAAAGTAGTGGCAGACCTCCGTGGCAGCCGTTCCGACGGCCGTCAGCGAACGCAACAGGGGCACCTTGTAATCGAGCGCCTCGCCCGTATAGGCGATGAAGACGGTCGGGATGCAGAGCGTCGTGTCGACGATGAAGGCCGGCGAGGTGGGATCCCAGGCCGAATAGCCGCGGGCCTCGAACGTATTGCGGATACCTCCGTTGGGGAACGACGAGGCATCGGGCTCCTGCTGCACGAGCAGTTTGCCGGAGAACTCCTCCAGTACGCCTCCGTTGCCGTCGGGCTCGGCGAAGGCATCGTGTTTCTCGGCCGTACCGCCCGTCAACGGCTGAAACCAGTGCGTATAGTGGTCGGCGCCGTGCTCCAGGGCCCACTGCCGCATACCGGCGGCAATGCTGTCGGCGACCTCACGCGTCAGCGGCGTGCGGTTCTCCATCGTGTCGAGCAGAGCGGCGTAGGTCCGCTTGTCGAGGTACTTGCGCATGGCGGCACGTCCGAAGACCTTCTCTCCGAAGTAGTCCGAGGGACGACCCTCCGGGGCCTTCACCTCAACGGCGGTATGGTTGATCGCCGCATCGACCATTTTGAATCTGAGCAATGATGACATATACCTATCTGTTTGAAATGGGTTTTCTCAAAAAAACGGAGCGGGAGAAAGACTCGATAATTGCAAACTAAAACCTAACCTGAAATTTTCCGGACCACTGCCTCCCGGCAGAAATCACCGACCTAACTAACCCGGGCATTCTCCCGCTCCGGTATATCGGTTGTTCTGGATGCAAATGTAAAAATATTTCCGTTACGTTATTTTTCAAAAAAATGTATTTTTTCGAGAAAATTGCATTTTTTAAGGCATTTTTCCGGAAAACAACCCCATTTTTCAGAGCAATACTCGTTTTTTGAGGCAGTTTTCCGAAAAACAGCCTCAAAAAATCGGCAAACAGCCAAAATCAGCACTTTTTGATTTTTCCTCGAATTTGAGGATATAAAGAACATTATTCAACCATTAAGCTCCTCAATCAAGTTCCTCCCCCACCGATGCAAGACCGATCCTTCCCCCCTTCGGCAACATAACTATATTTAATAAGAAGACGATTGTGATGTTATTTTGTTAACAATTTCTTGTTACAAATTCCCAATTATTTCGTACCTTTACGTGCAATTTTGAAACTAAGAGCAAGAACACTCATACTAATCTCTAAACAGTTATGGCAAATACCAAACGTGAAAAGCTGTTCACCGAGTTCCCCCCGGTCCCGACCGAAGTATGGGAAGCGGCGATCGCAGCCGACCTGAAAGGTGCCGATTACGAGCGTAAACTGGTATGGCGTACGGGCGAGGGATTCAACGTCCGCCCCTACTACCGTGCCGAAAACCTCGAGGGCATCCGGTTCCTGGGCTCGCAGGCAGGCGAGTTCCCCTACGTGAGAGGTACGCGCGCCAACAACCACTGGCACGTGCATCAGACCATCGAGGTCAAGTGCCCCAAGGAGGCCAACGCCGAGGCGCTCAAGCTCCTCAACTCGGGCGTCGACTCGCTGGGCTTCTCCATCGCCAAGGAGGACTTCTCGGCCGCTGACCTCGATCAGCTGCTCGCCGAAATCCACATCCCGGCCATCGAGATCACCTTCTGCGGCATGCACACCGGTCGCATCGCCGGCCTGGTGATCGACAAACTCGAAAAGGAGGGCATCGCCGCCGAGGCCAACGTCGCCTTCTGCATCGACCCCATCGTCAAGGGTCTCTCCCAGAAGGGCGACTTCTGCTCACCCAACGGCGAAAAGTGCTTCGCCAAGATCAAGTCGCTCATCGAGCGCACCCGTGAATACAAGCATATCCGCATCGTCACCGTCTCGGCCGGCATCTTCGCCAACTCCGGTTCGACGATCGTCGAGGAGCTCGCCTTCGCCCTCTCGGCCGGCAACGACTACATGGCCCGTCTGACCGACGCCGGTCTGGATGCCGACACCGCAGCCCGCAAGCTCCGCTTCTCGTTCGCCGTCACGTCGAACTACTTCATGGAGATCGCCAAGTTCCGCGCCGCCCGCATGCTCTGGGCCAACATCGTCAAGGGATACAACCCCGCCAAGGAGTGCGCCGGCAAGATGATGATCCACGCCCGCACGGCCGACTGGAACCAGACGGTTTACGACCCCTATGTCAACATGCTCCGCGGTACGACCGAGGCCATGTCCGCCGCTATCGCCGGCGTTCACTCGCTCGAGGTTACGCCGTTCGACGCCTCGTTCGAGGATCCTACCGAATTCTCGAAGCGCATCGCCCGCAACGTCGAGCTGCTGCTCAAACACGAGGCCCACTTCGACCAGGTCGTTGACCCGGCCGGCGGTTCGTACTACGTCGAGAACCTCACCCAGTCGATCGCCAACGAGGCCTGGAAGCTCTTCCTCGAACTCGAGGAGAAGGGCGGTTATACCGAAGCCTACAAGGCCGGCTACATCAAGGAGCGCATCGAGGCCTCGGCCGCAGCCAAGGACAAGGCCATCGCTACGCGCCGCCAGATCCTGCTGGGCGCCAACCAGTACCCCAACTTCACGGAGGTCGCCGGAAAGGAGATCACCCAGGAGGCCGTTACGCGCCACATGGCCGAAGGCAACACGCTGGCTCCCTACCGCGGCGCCATGGCTTTCGAGGCCATGCGTCTGCATGTCGACCGCTCGGGCAAGCAGCCCAAGGCCTTCATGCTCACCTGCGGCAGCCTGGCCATGGCCCGCGCCCGCGCCCAGTTCTCGTGCAACTTCTTCGGCTGCGCCGGTATCCGCGTAATTGACAACACCTTCTTCAAATCGGTGGAGGAGGGCGTCAAGGCCGCTCTCGAGTCGAAAGCCGAAATCGTCGTGGTCTGCGCTTCGGACGACGACTACGCCGAGGTTGCCCCGAAAGTCAAGGAACTGCTCGGCGGCAAGGCCATCCTGGTGGTTGCCGGTGCCCCGGCCTGCATGCCCGAACTCGAGGAGAAGGGCATCAAGAACTTCATCAACGTGAAGTCCAATGTCCTCGAAACGCTGAAGTTTTACCTTAAAGAGATGGGAATCTAACGATGAGAGCTAAATTTTCAGAACTCAAATACGAAGGCGCCCAGCAGAAGAGCTGCTGCGCCTCGAAAGGCTGCGGTCAGGTGGAACCGTGGCTTACGGCCGAGCGCATTCCCGTCAAGGGAACCTATACGGCCGAAGACCTCGAAGGCATGGAGCACCTGAACTATGCCGCCGGTATCGCACCGTTCCTGCGCGGTCCCTATTCGACGATGTACGTGATGCGTCCGTGGACGATCCGTCAGTACGCCGGATTCTCGACCGCCGAGGAGTCCAACGCCTTCTACCGCCGCAACCTCGCCGCCGGTCAGAAGGGTCTGTCGGTGGCCTTCGACCTGGCTACGCACCGCGGCTATGACGCCGATCACCCGCGTGTCGTAGGCGACGTCGGCAAGGCCGGTGTCTCGATCTGCTCCGTCGAGGACATGAAGGTCCTCTTCAACGGCATTCCGCTGGACAAGATGTCCGTGTCGATGACCATGAATGGCGCCGTGCTGCCCATTCTGGCCTTCTACATCGTCACGGGTCTCGAGCAGGGTTGCACGCTGGATCAGCTCTCGGGTACGATCCAGAACGACATCCTCAAGGAGTTCATGGTGCGCAACACCTATATCTACCCCCCCGAGTTCTCGATGCGGATCATCGCCGACATCTTCGAGTATACGTCGAAGAACATGCCGAAGTTCAACTCGATCTCGATCTCGGGCTACCACATGCAGGAGGCCGGTGCTACGGCTGACATCGAGTTGGCCTACACGCTGGCCGACGGTCTGGAGTATCTGCGCGCCGGTATCAATGCCGGCATGTCGATCGACGCCTTCGCGCCTCGTCTGTCGTTCTTCTGGGCCATCGGCATGAACCACTTCATGGAGATCGCCAAGATGCGCGCCGCACGTATGCTGTGGGCCAAGATCGTCAAGCAGTTCAACCCGAAGAACCCCAAGTCGCTGGCCCTGCGTACCCACTCGCAGACCTCGGGCTGGTCGCTCACGGAGCAGGATCCGTTCAACAACGTGGCCCGTACGGCCATCGAGGCCATGGGCGCCGCCCTGGGACACACCCAGTCGCTGCACACCAACGCCCTGGACGAGGCCATCGCCCTGCCGACCGACTTCTCGGCACGTATCGCCCGCAACACGCAGATCTACATCCAGGAGGAGACCTCGATCTGCCGCGAGGTCGATCCGTGGGCAGGTTCCTACTACGTCGAGACCCTCACCAACGAGATCGCGCACAAGGCCTGGGAGCACATCCAGGAGATCGAGAAGCTGGGCGGTATGGCCAAGGCCATCGAGACCGGTATTCCGAAGATGCGTATCGAGGAGGCTTCGGCCCGCAAGCAGGCCCGTATCGACTCCGGCGAGGAGAAGATTATCGGTCTGAACGAGTACCGTCTGGAGAAGGAGGCCCCGATCGACATCCTGGCCGTGGACAACACCGCCGTGCGCGAAAGCCAGATCAAGCGTCTGAAGGAGCTGCGCGCCACGCGTGACAACGAGGCCGTGAAGAAGGCCCTGGCCGCCATCACCGAGTGCGTGAAGACCAAGCAGGGCAACCTGCTCGAGCTGGCCGTCGAGGCCGCCAAGGTCCGCGCTACGCTGGGTGAGATCTCCGATGCCTGCGAGGTTGTCGTAGGCCGCTACAAAGCTGTTATCCGTTCCATCTCAGGTGTTTACTCTTCGGAAGTGAAAAACGACAAGAACTTCGAGCACGCCAAGGAGCTGTGCGCCGAATTTGCCAAGAAAGAGGGCCGTCAGCCGCGTATCATGATCGCCAAGCTCGGCCAGGACGGACACGACCGCGGTGCCAAGGTCGTTGCTACGGGTTATGCCGACATCGGCTTCGACGTCGACATGGGTCCGCTGTTCCAGACTCCGGAGGAGGCTGCCAAGCAGGCCGTCGAGAACGACGTCCACGTAGTGGGCGTATCGTCGCTGGCCGCCGGTCACCTCACCCTCGTGCCGCAGATCATCGCCGAGCTGAAGAAACTCGGACGTGAGGATATCGTCGTCATCGTCGGCGGTGTGATTCCTCACCAGGATTACGATGAGCTCTACCGCGACGGTGCCGCCGCCATCTTCGGCCCCGGTACGCCGATCGCCACGGCTGCCATCAAGATCCTCGAGATCCTGCTGGGCGAGTAACTTCTCCCTGAATTGACTTTCCGATCCCCTTCGGCCCCTCGGCCGAAGGGGATTTTTCGTGAGGTGGGGAGGATTTGTGGAGAGAAACTCCCGGGAAGATTAACGCGGGAAAGGACGCCGCCGGGAAGAATGGCCCGTGAAAGGTTGGTGCAGAGAAAGACGCCACTGTGGCGGTGAGGAGAACGACGGCTCGGCGAATCGGAAAGTGTTTTTGGGAAACACCGATAAAAAATCCCGCACGACTCGCGGTCGTACGGGATGGTATCGGATCAGGAACAAGAGGTGTCAGAGGCAGGCCTCGAGGATGCGGCGGGCCATCGCTCCGTCGACGTTTCCGGCCTCACCGTAGTGGACGCCCGAAGCATTGAACCGGCGCTCGACCTCGGCAATTGTCTCCTGGCCGATCCCCTCCTCCGAGAGGTGCGTCGAGAGTCCCAGCGAACGGAAAAACTCCTCGGTACGGACCAGTGTCCGGTCAATACGCTCCTCATCGCTGCCGCCCGTAATGCCCCAGATCCGCTCACCAAACTGCAACAACTTGCCGTGCTTCTGGTCGCGCAGCACACGCAGCGTTCCGTTGATGACGATGGCCAGCGTAGCACCGTGGGTCAGCCCGTGCAGGGCCGTCAGTTCGTGGCCGATCATGTGCGTTGCCCAGTCCTGCGTCACACCCATGCGGATCATGTCATTCAGAGCCAACGTCGCCGAGAGCATGTACTCGGACATCGTGTCGTAATCACGCTCGTCGGAGAGGGCCTTCGGAGCCGTCTCTACGACCGTATGGAGGATTCCCTCAGCCCAGCGGTCCATCAACAGCGACTGACCCGGCGTGGTCATATACTGCTCGAGCACATGCACGAACGTATCGGCCAGTCCGCAGGCAATCTGTCGCTTCGGAAGCGAGAAGAGTGTCTCGGGATCGAGAATCGAAAAGACCGGATAGTGGCTGTAGAAGGCGTATTTCTCCTTGGTCTCGTAGCGCGAAATGACAGCACCGCTGTTCATCTCGGAGCCTGTGGCGGCCATCGTCAGAACAGTAGCCAGCGGCACGGTCTTCGAATAACTGCCCTTGAGGACGAGATCCCAAGCATCGCCGTCGTAGAGCAGTCCCGCCGAGATAAGTTTCGTACCGTCGATGACCGATCCTCCGCCTACAGCCAGCAGGAAGTCAACCTTCTTTTCCTTTCCAAGGGCGATGGCCTTGCGCAGCGTCTCCACCGAAGGATTGGCCTCGATTCCCCAGAATTCGATGAAATCACGCCCTTCAAGGGCCTTGACAACCTGGTCATAGACGCCGTTACGTTTAACGCTTCCGCCGCCGAAGGTGATCATGATACGACGGTCGGTCGGGATGAGTTCCGGAAGACGGGCAATCTGCCCCTTGCCGAAGACCAGTTTGGTCGGATTCTGATAGATGAAATTGTTCATAACAAAGAGGGTTTATTGTTACAAAGATAACAAATTTTCGCAAGATTACGTAAGAAAGGCGCCACGCAGCCGAACGATGCGACGCGCAGACAACCGGGCAGAGAACCGGTCGGGAAAGAGTCTGTCCAAACGGGAACGGTCCGTAAAGGCGGCCGGAAAAGAGATCTGCCGCCTGTAGGCAGGACGAGAAGGCCATAGGGGTGAGGCAACGGGAGCAGAGAACATCCGAGACAGGAGTAAAAGCATTGGTGGCAGGAACAAAGGGCGTCGGTGGCAGGAGCCAAGGTACGGACCGAGGTTGCATAGTTGAAACGGGAAAGATGCCTGGAATACAGGCAATAAAAAAGCGGGAAGAGGCAATGCCTCTTCCCGCAAACCACTCAGGGATCACCGAGCGACAGGATTTCGCACCCGCCTTTCTCCGGTTATTTGAGCTCTCGGGTACTGCACGGTTTCAGCGACCCGATTACCACAGCCCCGGTTACCATACCATTTATGCACCCTCGGTTACCGTACCATTTACCGCAGCCCCTTTACAGCACCCCGGGCTTCTGCGGTCCCTGCAGTTAGAAGTACTTGCCGCGCAGATCCTGAATATCGGCCATCTGCTGAACGGCCGGCAGAGCAAACTGCTGGGCCATTCCTTCGGCCATTGCCTGTGCGCGAACCTTCTCACCTTCGGCGGTCTGCTTCTCCGAGGTCTGAATATCATCCACCTGGAAGATATAGAGCCCAGACAGGCCCTTCACAGGTACCGACAAGGCTCCCTTCTCCGAAGAGGCAATCGCACCAACCAGACGCGGCTCAACACCGATGCCGTCGATATAGAATGCTCCGTAAGCCACACCCGAGAAGTCGCCGACCTCCGAGCCGAGGCTCTTGGCCTGCTCGTCGAGCGTCGAGCCCGAAAGCTCGTTGAGGATATAGTCGTACTTCTTGTCGCGCAGCACCTGGGCCCGAACCTGAGCCGCAACCTTCTGCAGCGAAGCATAATCATCGTCGTCAATATCGGTCAGCATGGCAATCACGTAATCCTTGCCTACGGAGAAGATCTCCGAAACATCGCCCTTCTTGGCACCGTATGCCCAGCGGGCCACGTCACGCGAGTCGTCCAGACCGCGGATCGTCCGATCGCCCTGAGTCAGCGTAGCCACACGCGGCGTCACGGCAGCCTCCGAAGCGGCATCGGCAAAGGCCTCCGATGACCCCTTGGCATTGACCATGAACGATCCGGCCTGGTTATGGATGTCACGGCGCGTTGCTGCCGAAGCCTCCACCGGATAGGTGATCGATGCCACCTGGAGATGCTTCGTGGGTTTGCCGGTACGGTAGATCTGCATCAACTGGATGGCGTCGCCCGAGGCGATCTTGACGATATCACCCGTCTTCACGCCGGCCAGTTTCTCGACGAATTCACCCGTAAAGGACGAGAAGGGAAGCACCCCTACGTCTCCGCCATTGGCGGCCGTAGCGTCATAGACCGAGTACTGCGAAGCCAACGCGGCAAAATCACCTCCCTGACGGGCCACCGTCAGCAAGCTGTCGGCCAGCGCCTCCTGCGTATAGGGCAGCACGATGTGGCGGATACCGATCGAGTCGGGAGCCACTTTCGAATCCAGCACACGGGCCATCGTCCACTCGTTGTTCTTCAGCACCGGTCCGTACATCTCACCGGCCATCAGAGCCTTGGCCTCCTCATCGGAAAGCTGGGCGGCGGTTACGTAATTCTCGGCAACATGTCCGTTGCGATTGCCCCGCACGAAGGCCTTCACATCCTCGGCGACGGCAAAATTCTTGCCCACCTCCGCAGCGTTCTTCTCCAGAGCCAGCAGGTCGTCATCCGTAGGCGAAACCTCGAACACGACATACGACAGCGTCCGCGACGGCGTCTGTTTGAACTGATCCTTGTGGCTGTTGTAGTAGGCCTTCAGGTCGCTCGACGAAACCGACACCAGCGAATCGGGCACCGAAGCGAACTTCTTGCCGATCCACTTGCCCGAGAAGGTCTCGTTGGCGCCCTTGACACCCTGAGCCACCTCCAGCGAATTGACGTAAACACCACCCTTGATCAGCCCGAAGAACTTTTGCATCTCACGCTCCATGCAGGCCTGTTCGTTGAGCTGCGACCACATCTGTGCAGCCTGCGGATTGGTCTCGGCCTGGGCCAGGAACTGATTGATGGCATCTACGCTGTACTGTCCCGTACGCGGATCGGTGAAGGCGTTGTAGAAGGTCTGCGAAGGCTGCTGACCGCTGGCCATGGCCATACGCTCGGACTCGGTCACACGCAGTCCCAGACGCTCGAAACCCGGCGTGTAGACATACTTGGCGATCAGCGACTGCCAGACGGCGTTGGCCAGCATGGCCGACTGCTGTTCGTCGCTCTCCTGCACGTTGTTCTGAGCCTTGATCTGCTCGTACTGGTCGTAATACTCCGAATAGTTGATCTTCTCGCCGTCGATCACGCCGACACGGGGATCATTGCCCGAGAAGCCCATTTCGGTCTTCAGGGAGAGGATAAAGGCCAAGAGGGCGAATGCGATGATGACCGAAAGCACGACGCCGAACTTGGTACGTAAGGTGTTTAAACTTGCCATATAAAATGTTAATTATTCGTATTGTTTCGTTAGATCAGCCAAAGGTAGTAAAATATTCGCAAATAGAGGCCTGTATGCGTTACAATTTTTTCACCCGCGCCAGTTCGAGACGGGAACGCGTCGTGCGGAGAATCCGAACCTGGAGACCGTCGACGACGATCGTCTCGCCGGCGGCCGGAATCCCCTCGTAATTGTAGATGATGAAACCCGCCAGCGTATCGTATTCGCGGCTCTCCTCGATGCCCAGACCGTAGCGTTCGTTGAGATACTTCACCTCCAGACGGCACGAGAGGACATATTCGTCCGGTCCGACCTGTTTCTCGACCAGATCCGGCACATCGTGTTCGTCCTCGATCTCGCCGAAGATCTGCTCCAGCACGTCCTCCAGCGAGATGATGCCCGCCGTACCGCCGAACTCGTCAATCACCACGGCAATGTTCGTCCGGTGCTTGATGAAATTCTCCAGCACGAGTTGCAGCGGCATGGTCTCCGGCACGAAATTGACCTCCATCATCACATCCGAGATCTGTTCCGGACGCGTGAAAAGACTCTTCGAATTGACATATCCGATGATGTTGTCGATCGACTTCCGCCAGACGAAGATACGCGAATACTTCGTCTCGATGAAACGGTCGGCCAGCTGGTCGATCGTCGTCTCGTCGATATCCACAGCCTCGACATCCACGCGCGGCACCATGCAGTCCCGTACCCGCAGGTCGGCAAAATCCAGCGCATTCTGGAAGAGTTTCAGTTCGGCATCGGGTTCGGTGTGGGTCTCCTGCCCCCCGGCCTCGAGCAGCGAGGCCAGATCCTCGCGGTCAAAACCCGGAGCTATGTTCTTCTCCTCGACCCGTCGCCCCATAAGCCACAGAATTCCATGCGACAAAAGCGTCGTGAAACGGGCTATGGGATAGAGCACGATGTAGAAGAAGTAGATCACCGGAGCCAGTGCCCGATAGTAGAAATTCGGGTCGTTGCGGAAAACCGACTTGGGCAGGAACTCCGCAAAGAAGATGATGATCAGCGTCGAAACGGCCGTATCAATGGCCACCGACCCCTCGCGGGCCAGCTCCTCCCACCCGAAGGCCGCATAGAGCTCCCGCAGGAGCATTGACATGGCCAGTGAATAGACCACCAGCGCAATGTTGTTGCCGACCAGAATCGTCGTGATGTACTGCCCCGGATGGCGGGCGAAGACCTCTGCTATGCGGTCAAACATCCGGTTCTGCTTGCGGTCGATCTCCAGCTTGAGCCGGTTCTTGCTCGTAAAGGCGATCTCCATCCCCGAGAAGAAGGCCGACAGCAGCAGCATGACCACGATCAGTATGAGCGATTGCACCATAGCTTTCCACTTTTCTGTGTAGTCATTCGGCCTTGATGTTTCGCACGGGGCGCGGAGCCTCCACTGCGGAGCCGGCCGGAGCCGGTTTGGCCGATGGGACGGGGTTCGACTCCGGAACGGGCTTCACCGGAGTCGGAGCCGGACGCCCGGCCGCAGGCCGCTCCGCCGAAGAGTCCGCCGATGTCGAATCGGCACGCTGCTTCATCTCCACCTCCATGCGTCCCTTCATCCTGCGGAAACGCCAGTCCTTGAACTCCTCGTCCGATTCGAATCCCTCGCCGATGAAGACGTCGCGGCCGTTGTTCTGCACGATTTTCGAATCGACGTTCGAATAGATCTTCCCCGTTCGCGCATTCCAGAAGAGCTGCTGCGTATAGAGCGTCTTGCCGTCGGACTTCTTCACCACAACATTGCCCTTGGCCTCCCACAGTTCGCGATTCTGGTAGTAGATGGCATAGTTGGCCGTCAGCACCGCATCGACCGACGAGAGCGAATCATCCTGGTAGGTCGTGATCTTAATTCCCTTGCGGAACTCCCGGTAGGGCTCCCGCGCCAGCGTATAACCCTCCAGCAGCGGCGTGACGAAATGGTACGAACGCCGTCCGTTCTGCGAATTGATGATCGACAGATCCTCGCTGTACTCGGTCATCATCGACTCTTCGGCCGCCGACTTCGTATCCTGCGCCTCGCCCGAACACGAGAATAGCAAGATAGCACTCCCCACCACGGAGAGTGCTACCTGTGCGTATCGAGTGATGCGTTTCCTCATGGAAATGCGTTTCGTGCTCCGGCAGAGGAATCAGCGGGTGCGGACCGTCGTCGTGACGCCGGCTGCCGTACCGCAGGTCACCGTATAGCGGGCACCCTCCTGCAGCTCGTTGAAGAAGCACTCCTCCGAGTTGGGGAAGCGGCTGCGGAATGCCGAAAGCGAGGTCTTGGCATGCTCGAGGTACTCCGAGTCGCTCGGCAGCAGCTCGACGGCCTTGGCCATCGTGTCGTAGGCGGCCCAGAAGGTAGCCTGACCGGCGAATCCGCCGCAGGCGGCTGCCGACGAAGCATAGCACTGTGCCAGCACGAAATAGGGCACGCCATCCTCCGGATTCAGATCGCGGGCCTGACGGGCGGCCGATGCGGCCTCCGAAATGTCGTTGGCTACCAGACCCACCAGGGCGATGCGCACGAGGAGCTTCTGACGCTCGGCCGGATCCTGCTCGACGGCCAGCGCCTCGTTCAGGTAGGTCATGGCCTTGGCATAGTCACCCTTGTTCTGGAAGGCCTGGGCCAGGAACATGGCCGTCTCCGACGAGGGCTTCATCTGATAGTACTTCTCGGCGATCGTGAAGTAGAAGTCGCCGTCGCACTTGGCCCGCGACATCATCCCCACGGCCTGGGCCAGCAGCGCCTCATCGTCGGGTGCAGCCTCGATCTTCGCCCGGTAGAGCTTCTCGAGGTTCTCGCAGCTGGCCGCACCGCTCAGTCCGAACGCGGCATCGAACTGCGCCTTGTACTCGGCAGCCTCGGGATGCTTTGCGAAGAAGGGCTCCAGACGCTCGTACTCCGCAAGCACCTCGTCCGGCATCACCTCGTCCGTATTCTTGTAGTCGTCGCAGAGGTTCGAGAAATAGGCCACGACAGTCTCCGGATCGGTGTTGTCGCCACCGGCGGCAATGGCCTCGCGGAAGGCCTCGCGGATACCGGCACGGTCGCTCGGCTTGTAGGTCAGATATTCACGGGCCTTGCGGTCGAGGATATAGGCCGTACCGCGCTTCGGATGGTCGCCGAAATACTTGTTGCGCAGATCGTAGATCAGCATCAGCGAGTCGACATACATGTTCTTCTCGTCAAGCGATTTGGCGCGGTTGATCTTGTTCTTGTAAAGCGTAATTCCACGCACGAAGGTATTCTCCGAGGCCTTCGGGCACTTGTCCAGCAGCTCTTTCAGATAGTGGGCGGCGGCATTGTAGTCCTTGTTGTCGCACGACTCCTTGAGGAAGTTGCTGTTCAGAATGTTCTGCTGACGCTCCTCGGGCGTATCACCCCAGATCGCGTACTTCGGATCACTGAAATCTTGAGCCAGCGCCGCGAACGCGAAGAGCGAGCATGCAGCGGTGAGCAGGAATTTTACGTTTTTCATTGGTCAGATGAATTTTTGTTGTATTGTCGTTTGCCTTTATCGTTTTTGGAGTTTTTATCCGGGGATTAATCGTACTTGGGCCGCATGAACCAGTACTCGCCGTTCTCCTGGCCGGCGAAGAGCGTGAAGCCCACCGCAATCTTGAAATACTGCTGACGGACCAGTCCCAGCCGTTCGGCGACGTTGTAGGCGCGGCGTCCGTACTCAACCCCCACATCGACCGACGATACGGCCCACAACTTCACCGGAATACCGAAGCCCGCCGTCACGGCCCACTGTCCGAGGCGTTCGCCGTTGAAGGACTGGTTGTAGGTCCCGTAGCGGAAGCCCGCACGGTAGGACCACCGCCGCAGGAAATTTCGAATATCATACCGGTTGGGCGTAAACTCCACGCCCAGTTTGATCGTACTCGTATTGACATACTCGACCAGATACGACGTACGGTTTTCGCCCGTACCGCTCATACCCGTCATTTCGGAAGCCGTGTTGCGTCCGCCCCAATTCTGGTAGACGTAATCCACGCCCATGGCCCATTTGGCCGTCTGGTAATAGAGGCCCACGGCCAACTGATGCGGCAGCACCAGCTTCAGATGCGTCGTATCGCCCTTGACCGTCGTGTTGTAGAGGTCGCCGACGTAGATCTTCTTGGTCACCTCCGGGTTCAGGTCGCCGCCGAAGTCGAACGCCGCACCCACGGTCAGGATCCGCTTCTGATTCAGAATCGGGCTCCACTGTACGCCCACCTGTCCCTTGATGCTCGAGACGCTGTAGACGTCGCTGCCCACCGACGAAACGTAGGTCCCGTCACCGGTGATGGCCGTCGGGGTCATCACGAACGAACGGTTGATCGAGCCCCAGTAGTACTGGGCGGCCACGCCGATCGAGAAGTTCTTGAAGACCTCCCAGCCCAGACCGACCTTCACCTCCGTGATGTCGCCGTCGCCCTGGTAGTTGTACTGGATGTTGCCCACGTTGCCGTAGACGGGATCCGTCGGGTCGTACTCGTGGTAGTATTTCGTGCGGTAGCCCACCGAGCTGTAGGGCGTCAGGCTGAAGCCCAGGCCCAGCCGCTTGGCCACCGGCAGCTGAAAGGCGATATCGTGGAAATTGAACGTATTGTAAACCGTGCTCTTGGCCTCGCCGGCGACCTTCTGCGAATTGTAGTAGTTCTGGCCCTCGAGACCGAAGTTGAAGAGGAAGGTCTTCTGCGGGGCGGCGCTGAATCCCGCGGGATTGAGCAGATTCACCACACCCGTCGAACGCATGGCCACGCCCACGCCGCCCATCGACCGCATCGGGAGCGTTCCGGGGGTATTCACCTCACCGATTCCGTACATCGTATAGGGCGAGAAGGCATTGATACTGCTTGTCTGGGCCGCGACGGCAACAGGGAACAGCGCCGCTGCTGCGACAAGTAGCTTACTCAAGGTGTTCTTCACTGGCATTGTACTCTAAAATTCGATCCAATCCGCAAAAGACCAGATTACAATTTGCAAATATCGTGTTTTTAATTCTTTTCGCAAAGTATTTCGCGTCTCCTCCGGTAAAAATTACGCACAAATCGTCGATTTTTTCCCGCATCCGGCTCATATAGCCCTCGATTTCGAAGGTCAGCGAGTTCATCACCCCCAGCCGGATGGCCTCCTCGGTGGAGAGGCCCTGCAGCTCCTCGCTCCCGGTCGCCGAACAGAGGGGCAGCTTGGCCGTATAGTCGTGCAGCGCCCGGAAACGGGTCCGCATGCCCGGCGAAATACACCCGCCGCGGAAGGTGGCGTCAGCCGTCACCAGGTCGATCGTTACGGCCGTCCCGAAGTCGACGATCAGCACGTTGCGACCCGGATAGAGCACCGTGGCACCCACAGCGGCCGCCAGCCGGTCGCGGCCCAGTGTCTCGGGCGTACGGTAGGCGTTGGCGATCGGAACCGGCGTCTGAGGCGTGAATTCCAGCACGTAATCCGCGTGTTCGTGCACCTGTGAGAGGATCTCATCGGCATCGCCCCGTGTCGACTCCACGATGGCGCGTTCGGCCCGGTGTCCCGGCAGGATCTCCTCGAAAACCGACGGCTGGAGGTATCGCGTACTGGTCTGGGCAATGAGCCGTCCCCCGTCGAACGCGGCGAGCTTGACCAGCGAATTGCCTATGTCCACAAGCAGATTCAAAGCTCTTGCAAGGTTTTGTATGCGTCCTCCACGTCTTTGATATTCCTAACGGTCATCGCCAGCCGATTATTGTGCTGCTTGAGCACAAAACGGTCGGGATGTTGCGTCACCCGCTGCAGCAGCGTCATGAAGGTTTCGCTTTTATAATAAGGTGAATTCTCTTCGCCCACGAACTGCACGATCATCAGGCCGTTCTTGACCTTGACACGCTCCATGCCCAGGCGGATGGCCTCCCAGCGCAGCCGCACGACATTCAGCAGCTCACGCGCGGCACGCGGCAGCGGTCCGAAGCGGTCCACCAGCCGGCTCTCGAAGGCCTCGAGCGCCGCTTCGTCCTTCGTCGAGTCCAGCTCGCGATAGAGCTTCAGACGCTCGGCCTGCTGCGAAACGTAGTCGTCCGGCAGCGACGCCTCGACCTCGATGTCGATGTGGGCGTCGTCGATGAAGTTCATGCGGCCGACGACCTGCTGCTCCTCCTGGCCCAGATCGGGCATCTGGAGTCCCTCGGCGCGCAGTTCGGCAATCGCCTCGTTCATGATCTTCTGGTAGGTTTCGAAGCCGATATCGGCGATGAAGCCGCTCTGTTCGGCCCCCAGCAGGTTGCCCGCACCGCGGATGTCAAGGTCCTGCATGGCGATGTTGAAGCCCGAACCCAGGTCCGAGAACTCCTCGATGGCCCGCAGACGGCGCCGTGCATCAGGCGTCAGCAGCTCGTCCGGCGGGGTGAGCAGGTAGCAGTAGGCCTTCTGGTTCGAACGTCCCACGCGGCCGCGCAGCTGGTGCAGGTCGCTCAGTCCAAAGTGCTGGGCGTTGTTGACGATGATCGTATTGGCGTTCGGGATGTCGATGCCGTTCTCGACGATGGTCGTCGACAGCAGCACGTCGAACTCCCCGTAGATGAAGTCCATGATGAGCTTCTCGAGCTGTTCGGCCGGCATCTTGCCGTGTCCCACCCCGACGCGGGCCTTCGGGCAGAGGCGCGTGATCATCCCCTGCAGCGTCGGCAGATCCTCCACGCGGTTGTGGACGAAGTAGACCTGGCCGCCGCGCGCAAGCTCCGTCTCGATGGCGTCGCGGATGATCTCCTCCGAGAAGACGTGCGATTCGGTGATGATCGGCTGTCGGTTGGGCGGCGGCGTCGAGATGACCGACAGGTCGCGCGAACCCATGAGCGAGAACTGCAGCGTGCGCGGGATGGGCGTCGCCGTCAGCGTCAGCGTGTCGACCGAGACGCTCATCTCCGTGAGTTTCTCCTTGGCCGCCACGCCGAATTTCTGCTCCTCGTCGATGATCAGCAGCCCCAGATCGTGGAAAACGACCTGTTTGCCCAGCATCTTGTGCGTGCCGATCAGGATGTCGATCTTCCCCGAGGCCAGATCGGCGCAGATCTGCCGGACCTCCTTGGCGGATTTCGTACGGTTGAGATACTCGACCCGCACCGGGAAGTCGCGCAGCCGCTCGCTGAACGAGCGGTAGTGCTGCAGCGCCAGGATCGTCGTCGGCACCAGCACGGCCACCTGCTTGCCGTCGCACGCCGCCTTGAAGGCCGCACGGATGGCCACCTCGGTCTTGCCGAAGCCCACGTCGCCGCATACCAGCCGGTCCATCGGCTGGTCGGACTCCATGTCACGCTTGACGGCCTCGGTGGCCGCCTGCTGGTCGGGCGTATCCTCCCAGCGGAACGAAGCCTCCAGCTCATGCTGCAGGTAGCTGTCCGGCGAGAAGGCAAAGCCCTTCGAGGCCTTGCGCTTGGCGTAGAGGGCGATCAACTGGCGCGAAATGTCCTTGACAGCCTTCTTCGTGGCATTCTTCAGCTTCTGCCAGGCGCCGGTGCCCAGCTTGTAGATCTTCGGCGGCTCGCCGTCGCCCGACTTGTAGCGCGAGATGCGGTGCAGCGAGTGGACGTTGACGAACAGCACGTCGCCATCCTTGTAGACCAGCTTGATCGCCTCGTGGGTCTTGCCCCCCTCGTTGATCTTCACCAGTCCGTCGAAACGACCCACGCCGTGGTCGATGTGGACCACGTAGTCGCCCGGACGCAGCTGGTTCAGCTCCGCCACGGTCATCTGCTCGTCGCGGCGGATCTCGCCGTTGATCCGGTAGCGCTGATAGCGGTCGAAGATCTGGTGGTCGGTATAGAGGCAGAGTTTCAGATCGTTGTCCACGAAACCCTCGTGCAGCGTCACGGCCAGCGACCGCACGACGGCCTGTCCGCGGCCGATCTGGTGGAAGATGTTCTCGAGGCGTTCGACCTGCGCCCGGTTTTCCGAAAGGATCCACGTCTCGTAACCCCGCAGCGCGTTGCGGATCATGTCGTCGGCCAGCAACTCGAAGTTCTTGTTGAACTTCGGCTGCGGCGAGGTCGAGAACTTCACGCCCGACGTCACGGGCCGTTCGGGCAGATTGTCGCGCAGGACGAACAACCGGTTCTGCTGCAGATCCTCCAGCAGGCCGTTGCGGCTCGTCAGCAGCTGGTCGATCAGCCCGGGCTCTTCCAGATCGCCCAGCGTCTTGCGCCGCACGTCGTTCACCCGGCGCAGCACGAAATCCGCGTCGTAGAACCACCACGCCGCATCGGCCCCCGCAAAACGCGCCAGCGAAACCCGTGCCGCAGCCGTCTCGCCGCTGTTCAGGTCAGGGATGATCTCCACGCGGTCGAGCTTGTCGGCCGACAGCTGGCTCGAGATGTTGAACCGCCGGATCGAGTCGACCTCGTCGCCGAAGAAATCCAGACGGTAGGGTTTGCTCTCCGAGTAGGAGAAGACGTCGACGATGCCGCCGCGCAGCGAATACTGGCCCGGTTCGTAGACAAAGTCGACGCGGGTGAAGCCCCCGTCGACGAGCTCCTGTTCGAGCACCTCGATCGAAATCCGGGCTCCGACCCGCACCGCAATCGTCTTGCGCTGCAGCACCTCGGCATCGGCCACCCGTTCGGCCAGCGCCTCGGGATAGGTGCAAACCACCAGATACTCCCCCTTTGCGCCGCCGAAGGCCCGCAGAGCATTCATCGTGGCCGTACGCTGCACCACCCCCTGGGCATCCTCGGCGCCGTTGGCCGCCGAGTGTTTGTACGACGACGGAAAGAAGCAGACCCGCTCTTCGTCGAGCAGGTTGTAGAAGTCATTGAGCAGATAGGCGGCCGCATCGCGGTCCTCGGCCACGAAGAGATGCACGCCGCCGCAGCGGGCTATGGCCGCTGCCGCATAAAACGACAGAGCCCCGCCGACCAACTCCTGGAGATGGACGGTGGTGCTCCGTTTCCGGTATTCGCGGCACAGGGCGTCGAGTTTTTTTGATCCGGCGGCGAACTGTGCCAACTGCTCGCGAGGGGTTGCCATGCCTTATTTCTCAATCAGATCGTTGTCCTTGCGGTCGTGGTAGTGGACATCGACGATGCCGGTGCTCTGATCCTCGACGATCTTCAGCCGCACCTTGTATTTCCACTCCCAGCGGCGGCGCAGCGACCAGAAGCCCTTGCGCAGGTACGAAGCCACGTAGGGGCTGACAACCAGCTTGATGAACTTGTGGCCGCGATCCTCCGTGAGGAACGAGATCTGGTTCTCAATTTTCTTGTCCAGCAGCACCGTCGGCTCGATCCGCCCCGTACCGTTGCACGTCGGGCAGACATCCGAGACATTCTCCACGGCCACCGGACGCACCCGCTGGCGCGTGATCTGCATCAGTCCGAACTTCGTCAGCGGCAACACCGTATGCTTGGCCTTGTCCGTCGCCATGAGCTTGACCATCTCGTCGAACAACGCCTGCTTGTTCTGCGCCTTGTGCAGGTCGATGAAGTCGATGATGACGATGCCCCCCAGGTCGCGCAGACGCAGCTGGCGCGCAATCTCCTTGGCGGCGGCCAGGTTCACGTCCATGGCCGTCTGTTCCTGGTTGTCCTCGGCCTTGGTGCGGTTGCCCGAGTTGACGTCGATGACGTTCATCGCCTCCGTGTGCTCGATAATGAGGTAGGCGCCGCGCTTCAGCGACACGTACTTGGCAAACAGCGACTTGATCTGTTTCGAGATGTCGAAGTTGTCGAAGATCGGAACCGTCCCCTTGTAGAGTTTGACGATCTTCTCCTTCTCGGGGTCGATCTGACGGATGTAGTTGCGGATCTCGTTGAACATCGCCTCGTCGTTGACGGCGATCTGCGAGAAGGAGCCGTTCAGCGAGTCGCGGATGATCGTGTTGGCGCGGTTCATCTCGTTCATCAGCTGGGCCGGAGCCTGTGCCGCGCAGCGCTTGATCGCCCCGCAGGTCTTGCGCCAGCGATCGATCTGGGTCTGGATGTCGTGGGCAACATCCTCGTCCTTGGCCTCCATGGCCGCCGTGCGGATGATGACGCCGAAGTTTTTCGGCAGCACCTCCGTGGCGATGCGCTTCAGACGGCGTTTCTCCTCGGCCGAGCGGATCTTCTGCGAGAGGTAGACCTTCGACGAGAAGGGGACCAGCACCACGTTGCGGCCCGCCAGCGAGATGTCCGACGTCAGACGCGGCCCCTTGGTCGAAATGGCCTCCTTGGCCACCTGGACCATGATCTGCTGTCCGACCTGGAGGTAGTCGCCGATCTTGCCCGTCTTCTCGATGGGCGGTTCGAGCTTCATGGTCTCGACGCGCATGCCCCGCTTTCCGGGCTGTTGCGAGTTGACCAGCTTCTGCAGCGACGGGAACTGCGTTCCCAGATCAAGGTAGTGGATGAAAGCATCCTTTTCGTGCCCTATGTTGACGAATGCCGCGTTCAGACCCGGCATGATCTTGCGCACCTTCCCGAGGTAAATGTCTCCCACGGCAAAGCCCGTCTGACACTGCTCCTTGTTGAGCTCGACGAGCACCTTGTCCTCGCACAGGGCGATGGTGATCTCGGTAGGGTTGACGTTTACGATTAACTCTCTGTTCATTTATATCTGATTCCGCGTCCGGGTGTCCGGGGCGGTTTGGGCTGAAATTAGTACAAGAGCCGCATTTTGGGATGAAGTGGCGGCGAACTCCAATGGAAAAGTCCGCTTTTTTCCGCAGGAACCGGGGGACGGAGCGGCGACGCCGCAGCGTCGGATGACCGCAAACCGGAGGGGCCAAAGCCCCGAAAAGATGGATTTCCGAAAAATAGGTAAAGCTAAAGGAACCCGGGGGCCCCTTTAGCTTTATCTATTCGTTAGCACGAAGGTGCTACCCTACTTTTTCTTGTGACGGTTCTTGCGCAGACGTTTTTTGCGCTTGTGGGTAGCCATCTTGTGACGCTTATGCTTCTTTCCGTTTGGCATAGTGGTTAAATTTTAAGAGGTTCTTTGTTTATCGTTTATTTTACCTTCGCTGCAAAGCTCTTTGCGGGCTTGAAAGCGGGGATGTTGTGCTCGGGGATGGTGATCGTCGTATTCTTCGAGATGTTGCGGGCCACTTTCTTGGCACGTTTCTTCACGATGAAGCTTCCGAAGCCGCGAAGATACACATTATTCTTTTGGGTGAGCGACGTCTTGATACTCTCCATGAAAGCCTCGACGATAGCCTGCACCTGCACTTTCTCCACGCCGGTGCTCTTAGCGATTTCGCTTACGATATCAGCCTTTGTCATATCTGTTAATAAATTAAAATATTAAGTTCATCCGATTGATTCGGAGTGCAAATATACGCTTTATTTGAAATTCCGCCAACAAACGGCCATTTTTTTTCAATTTTTTCTCGACCCCGTAGCGCTCACGAAGCCAGCACGATAACCCGACAAAAGCAAATCCCGGGCCAAAATCCGAACACGCCGCCGCCCCTTCGGGAAAACGGCGGCCGAAAAACCGGAAGCACACCCGGCAAGACGCTGGCATGCAGCCACATGACCAATAATCCGGCCGGCACGCTGAAAAACCGCGCCCGCATTCCGCGGAACAGCTCCTTCGGGAATCCCGTCCACGCCGTGCGGCGTCGCCGCCGGCCCGGGTTCGGTCGGCCGTCCGGACTTCCACACGCCTGCCATCACCCCGAAATCCCAGCCGCGACAATAAAGCGCAGGATTTTTGCGTTTGATGGTAAAATCACTAATTTTGTAATCCCTAAACCGACACTGGCATGGTCAAAATACTCTGGGTCGACGACGAAATCGAACTGCTCAAACCGCATGTCTTCTTCCTCAAGCAGAAGGGCTATGAGGTCGACACCTGCAACAACGGCTACGACGCCATCGACATGGCGACCGAAAATGCCTACGATCTGATCATCCTTGACGAGATGATGCCCGGCATGACGGGCCTCGAAACCCTCCCCAAAATCAAGGAGGTACGCCCGACAACTCCCGTCATCATGGTCACCAAGAGCGAGGAGGAGAACATCATGGACAAGGCCATCGGTTCGAAAATCGCCGACTACCTGATCAAGCCCGTCAACCCGAACCAGGTGCTGCTGTCGATCAAGAAGAACGTCCACCAGCAGCAGCTCGTCACCGAACAGACCACGGCCGACTATCGCTCCGAATTCGGACGCATCTCGGCCTCGCTGCAGATGGCCGAGAACTTCTCGGACTGGTGCTCGCTCTACCGCAAGCTCACCGCCTGGGAGATCGAACTGGGCGAATCCACCGACGAAAGCATCAAGGAGGTGCTCACCTATCAGAAATCCGAAGCCAATCAGGAGTTCTGCAAGTTCGTGCGCCGCAACTACTACAACTGGATCAACCGCCGCTCGGACGATACACCCGTGATGTCGCATACGCTCATGCGCACGAAGATCTTCCCCGTGGTGGACGAAAACCCGAAAACCACGTTGCTGCTGATCGACAACTTCCGCTACGACCAGTGGCGGGCCATCTCGTCGCTGCTGCGGGGCTACTACGACGTGCAGCAGGACGACTTCTACTGCGCCATCCTGCCCACCGCCACCCAGTACGCCCGCAACGCCATCTTCGCCGGACTGATGCCGCTGGCCATCGACAAGCTGATGCCCCACAAGTGGCTCAACGACAACGAGGAGGGCGGCAAAAACCAGTACGAGGAGGAGTTCCTGCGGCGGCTCATGAGCCAGAACGGCAAGACATGGAAATTCTCCTTCGACAAGCTCGTCCGCCCGGAGCAGGGCCGCAAACTGGTCGACAATATCCAGAAGGTCTACGACGCCGACTTCTCGGTGATCGTCTACAACTTCCTCGACATCCTTTCGCACGCCCGCACCGAGACGGACATCATCCGCGAACTGACCGAGGACGAAGCGGCGTTCCGTTCACTGACCCGCTCGTGGTTCGAACACTCGGATCTCTACACCATCCTGCGGCTGCTGGCCGAACGCGGCCATACGGTGGTCATCACCTCCGACCACGGCACCATCCGCGTGGACAACCCGGTGAAGGTGACCGGAGACCGCGAAACCTCGTCGAACCTGCGCTACAAAACGGGCCGCAACCTGGCCTACAACTCGCGCGAAGTCTACGAGGTGTTGCGCCCCGAGGACATCCAGCTGCCGTCGAGCAACCTCACCTCGAGCTACATCTTCGCCTACAATTCGGACTTCCTGGTCTACAACAACGACGCCAACCGCCACATCCGCTATTACCGCAATACGTTCCAGCACGGCGGCATCTCGATGGAGGAGATGATCGTGCCGTACATCGTTCTGAAACCGAAACAATAACACGCCATGAGAACCATCCATATCACCTCGCAGGAGGAGCTTCCGCACGTGGCCCGCGCGGTCATCGAATCGCTGGGACGCCGCACGGTGGTGGCCTTCCGCGGCGAGATGGGTGCCGGAAAGACAACGCTCATCCGCGAAATCGCCGCCCAGCTCGGCGCCACGGACACGGTCACCAGCCCCACGTTCGCCATCGTCAACCAGTACAAGGGACAGGGCAACCGCCTCATCTACCACTTCGACTTCTACCGCATCAACGACGTGCGCGAAGCCTTCGACTTCGGATACGAAGAGTACTTCTACTCGGGCGACCTGTGCCTGGTGGAGTGGCCCGAGAAGATCGAACAGCTGCTGCCCGACAACGTCATGACGGTACGCATCACCGTCGACAGCGAAACGGCCCGCACCTTCGAAATCGACTGAGCGGCCGTTGCCGCACAACCCGCCCGTCAGGGAAGAAAGGCAACATCCGCCCGCAGGAGGCGACCGAAGGGCCGTGTGCGGGCGACAAACACACATATCCCGTCAAAACACCCATGAAAATGCAGGAATACATCTCGAAACAACACCAGATTCTGCGCCCCGCAGAACAGATCTATGCGGTGATCAGCCGCTTCGACAACCTCACGCCGGCCCTGGCCGACCGCGTCGAGGAGTGGCAGGCCACGGAAGACCGCTGCTCGTTCAAGGCCAAGGGCTTCACGGTGAAGCTGCGCATGGAGGAGCGCGTCGAGCCCAAACACGTCAAGATCGTCGGTGACGAGGGGGGTGTGCCGATGGACTTCGCCTTCTGGATCCAGCTGCACCCGGTATCGGAGACGGACACCCGCATGCGGCTGGTGCTGCACATCGAACTCAACATGATGATGAAGATGATGCTGGGTTCGAAACTCCAGGGGGCCATCGACCAGATTGCCGAAGGAATTGCCCGGGCGATGAACGCCGCCCCGCAGTACTGATCCCGTCCGGGATCGGAAACGGAAGCGACGGCTCCACGGAGAATTCCGGGAGCCGTCGCCCGATTTTACGCCCCACGCAACCGCGGGAGGCGAAGGAGGGCGCCGCCATGCGGCACCCACCGCGACAGAAAGCAGGACCGCGGCGGAGCTCTTCGCAACGGAAGGGTGTTCATCGGAAGCGCCTCCGAAGCGGGAGCCCGCGGACGGTCAGATGCGCGGCTTCTGGGCCATGCGGATCACCAGCGAAAGAGCCTGGATCAGCAATCCGTAAATGACCGGAATGCAGGCGACCCGCAGTCCGCCGGCCAACACCGGGAATGCGACCTCCCCGGCCATGCGGACAAAGCCCATCGCCTGCGAGAAGCCGAGCAACGTGCAGACGGCTCCCGAGACAAGGGCCAGCGATCCGATCTCGCGCACCCAGGCAGGTGCTTTCCAGGCTGCAAAAAGCAGGCCGACCAGTTCGAGCGTCAGCAGAGTCATGCCCCACAATCCGCCCTCGATAAAAAGTTGGAACATAGGCAACGGTTTTAGAAGATTTTTCGGGATCAGTCCCTGATGCAAAGGTAGTGCGGAGGCGGGGCAGCGTCCAAAAATCGGGGCTGTCGAAACCCGCTGACACCCGGTAGAAACCCCTCAAAAGGGGTCTGAGGGCCGGCGGCGCCGGGTTGCGCATTGCCGGCACGGAGAAATTCGGCTATATTTGCCGCTGAAGAAAAAAGGATCCGCAATGAAACAGAATCTTCCCCTTCTCTGGTGGATAGTCTCGACGCTGCTTTTCGCCCTCGTGTTCGGAGCGCTGGGCTACGAAGCCGACCAGGCGCTGCTGCTGGCCGTGTTGTTCCTGCCCGGGCTGGTGGTGCTGCGCTACTTCGTCCCGCAACTCGAGGGCGAAAAGCGCCCCAGGGTCATTGCCGACACGCTCTATCTGCTGGCCGCCGTCGTGGCACTCGAGTATCTGGCGCTGGTCTTCAGCCATCGGATCGTCTTCGACACGCAGCCCGAGACCTTGCCGGGGCTGATCTTCAATCCGCTCTTCATCGGGCTGCTGCTCGTGGCGTTCATCCTCCCGGAGCGGGCCCTCGAACGGTATGCCGAACGTTTCGAACAACGCGACACCCCGCTGCGATTCACCTCCGAGCGGAAGCGGATCTCGATTGCGCCGTCCGAGATTCTCTACGTCGAATCGAACGACGACGAGGTGTGGATCCACACGGCCGACGGCGGAGCCTATCGCACGAAGACCCGCATTTCACAGTGGGAGGCGCTGCTCGACCGGCGTTTTCTGCGCATCCACCGCTCCTATATCGTCAACACGGAGCGCATCGAGGAGGTGCGGCCCACCCGCATCCGGATCGGCGACCGACAGATCGAGATCTCGCGGAAATACAAGGAGGAGGCCCGCCGCCGGCTGGGTAGCGAGCCGTCGACGAAACAGGAACGGGCCCAGGAGTCGGGCGTCGGAGCGAGCGAATGAAGCAACGCGGCCGGGCGGGCGGATGGAACGGGCGGCAGGAGAGCCGTTTCGCGCCCGGGCGGGCAGTCGGGGCAATATCGATAGCCTGCCAGGGGTTCATACCAATAATTAATGCCCGCAGTTGCAATCAGCCGCCGGGATCAGCCGGGATCAGCCGGGATCAGCCGGGATCAGCCGGAATCAGCCGGAATCAGCGGCCCATCGCCTCGGCCACGCGGCGAACGGTCGGAAAGGCCGTGCGAAGATGTTCGGCCGCCTCGGCCGGCGTACACCACACCACGCGTTCGATTCCCTCTTCGGTCTGCGGCTGCAACGCCGCAGGAGCCGTCGGGCGGAGCTCGAACCAGTGGGTCTGTTTCAACTCCCAGCGTGCGGTCTTCGGAAACCAGTAGGCGTGCAGCGTCGCGCACAACGGCCGCACTGCCCGGCACGCCACACCCGTCTCCTCCTCCACCTCGCGGGCGGCACACTGCTCGAGCCTTTCGCCCGCCTCAAGGTGTCCTTTGGGCAGGTCCCAGCGGCCGTTGCGATGAATCAGCAGCCACCGTCCCGCGTCATCGACCACCACTCCGCCGGCCGCCTCGACCCACGCGAACTGCCCGGCAAAGGCATTGAAAGTCGTCTCGGGCGAGGATGAAACCACCGCCACGGAGTTGTGCGATTCGAGAAAATTCAGTATCTTGGTACGCGATATGCCGCCGTCGGCTTCGGCCGCCACGGCATACCACCCCGCGTCGGGGGCCGAAGCGGTGAAAATCACCGCCTTGTCGGCAAAATAGACCGTACGATTCATGGTGTGAACGATTTTTTCGGAATCCAAAATTACGAATAAATAGGACAACCTCAACGAAAATGAAAAAAATCATCCTGATGATGGCCCTTGCAGCTGTGGGGCTGGGCGCCTGCGACCGGCAGCGTCCCGAAGCCCTGAAGATCGACAATGCACTGACGGCGGAGGAGATCGCCGCCGGGCGGTTCACTCCCGAAGTGATGTGGAAAATGAGCCGTGCGACCGCTTCGTCGCTCTCGCCCGACGGGCGCACGCTCCTCTATCAGCAAACGGATTACAACGTGGCCGAAAACCGCGGCGTAACGACCCTCTGGGTCGAGGATCTTGCCTCGAAGGCCGTCACGCGCCTGACCGACTTCACGTCAAACAGCCTCGCGCCGCGCTGGAGCGCCGACGGCGGGAAGATCTACTTCCTCTCGGACCGCAGCGGTTCGATGCAGGTGTGGGAGATGTCGCCCACGGGCGGCAACGTGCGCCAGCTTTCGGATCTGAAGGGCGGCATCGAGGGATTCGGCATCTCGCCCCGCGGCGACAAGGCATGGTACGTACAGCGCGTGCAGGCCGCCGACCGCCGTTCGGCCGACATCCACAAGGACATGGACAAGTCTCAGGCCCGCATCTACGACGATCTGATGGCCCGCCACTGGGACTATTGGGACGAAGGCGAGTATCTGCACCTCTTTGTCGGTGACTTCGGAGCCGAGGGGCTGAAGCCGGGCACGGACATCATCGGCGCCGAGGCGGCGTGGGACACTCCGCTGGCCCCCTACTTCGACATGGCCGAGATCGCCTGGAACAACGCCGGCACGATGCTGGCCTACACCTGCAAACCGCTCACCGGCACGGCCTACGCCGTCTCGACCGATTCGGACATCTTCGTCTACGACGTCGCTTCGGGACAGACGCAGAACATCTGCAAACCCACGAACTTCAACACCGGAGAGTTGATCGAATCGTCCCGGGACAACCTCCCGGGTTATGACAAATACCCCGTCTGGTCGCCCGACGACCGGATGATCGCCTTCCTCTCGCAGCGCCGCGCCGGCAACGAGTCGGACAAGTCGCGGCTGTTCCTCTACGACTGCTCGACGGCCGAGATGCGCGACCTCACGGAGGCGTTCGACTACAACGCGCAGAACGTCGTCTGGGAGGGCAACGACCGCGTATGGTTCATCGCCCCGATCGAGGGCACGTACCAGATCTGCCGCGTGGCCGCGACCGACGGCGAGGTGGAGGTCCTCACCAAGGGCGACCACAGCCTGACGGCCTTCACGACGGGCGGCGGCCGCATGGTGGCCGAGCGTTCGACCATCTCGTCGGCCACGGAGTTCTTCGAGGTCAACACCTCGGACGGCTCGCTGACCCAGATCTCGGCCATCAACGACGCCATCTACAAAAACATCCGCATGGGTGAGGTGCAGAAGCGCTGGGTGCGCACCACCGACGGCAAGCAGATGCTCACGTGGGTGATCCTGCCGCCCGACTTCGACCCGGCCCAAAAGTACCCGACGCTGCTCTACTGCGAGGGCGGCCCGCAGAGTGTCGTGGCCAACGGCTGGAGCTACCGCTGGAACTTCCAGCTGATGTCCGCCCAGGGCTATGTGGTGGTGGCCCCGAACCGCCGCGGCGTACCGTCGTTCGGCCAGGAGTGGCTCGACCAGATCTCGGGAGACTACTCGGGGCAGAACATCCGCGACTACCTCTCGGCCATCGACGACGTGGCCCGTGAACCGTGGGCCGACGAGGAGCGCATGGGTTGCGTCGGCGCCTCGTACGGCGGCTACTCGGTCTACTTCCTGGCCGGCTGCCACAAGAAGCGCTTCAAGGCCTTCATCGCCCACTGCGGCATCTTCGACTTCGACTCGATGTACGGCGAAACCGAGGAGCTGTGGTTCGTCAACAACGACTACGGCGGCCCGTACTGGGACCGAGACAACGCCACGGCCCAGCGTTCGTATGCCAATTCGCCCCACAAGTTCGTCGAGAAGTGGGATACGCCGATCCTGATCTTCACCGGCGAAAAGGACTTCCGCATCCCCTACACGCAGTCGCTCGAAGCCTTCACGGCAGCCCGCGTACGGGGCATTCCGGCCCGGCTGGTGGAGTTCCGCGACGAAGCGCACCAGGTCTTCAAACCCCAGAACTCGATGGTCTGGAACCGCGAATTCTTCGGCTGGCTCGACCGCTACGTCAAAAAGGCCGAATAGGCTGATAATCTTCCCCGTAAAAGGCTCTCCGACCGCCGGATCGGAGAGCCTTTTCTGTTCGAAATGTCGCCGGGAAACCCCGAAAAAGGGAGGGTTTCATGATGAAAAACCGGGCGTTCGTTGAATTTATTTCCAAAAACGGCCTCCCGCGCCTATTTTTGCAGATGTTCAGATAAAAGAATTCGTACATGATGAAACGTTGGACAACCCTGCTGCTCCTGCCGCTTCTGGCCGCCTGTTCGAAGGCCCCGGAGGTCGCGACGGATCCGGCAGCACAAACCATCGAGGTCGCCATCGGTTCGGGTCCGCGGCTCGACATCACCACTCAGTCCGCCACCCGCACCACGCTGGACGAGGAGGGCACGCAGGTGAAATGGCAAACAGGTGACCAACTCGCACTCTGGGCCGTGAACTCCGCCTCGCAGCGCGTGATCGAAGCCGCCACCTTCAGTCTCTACCACTACAACGCCTCCTACAATTCGGCCAGCTTCCGGGGCTCGATTCCCGCCCTGGCCGAGGATACCTATTCCTATTATGCCGTTTCGCCCGTCCCGGCCGCAACCGATGGTCTGCAGGTCTCGTACGACATTCCGGCCGTACAGGACGGAACGTTCCACGGCGAGTGGGACGTGATGGTGGCCAAGCCCGTCACGGGAGAGGCCCTGCGCGAACACGACCGCAAGGATGCAAACGGCATCAGCGACAATTCGGATATCGTCAACCTGCAATTCGCCCACAAGATCCACGTGCTGAAAATCACGCTGCCGAAGAACGATCTGGGCGAGCCGATCACGGAGATCGAGCTGACCTTCCCGACGGCCGTTACGGGCCGTCTGACGGTCGATGCCTCGAATCCGGAGGCCGACGCCACGTTGAGCGGCGGAAGCAAGACGCTCACGCTGCGTTTTGCCGAACCGAAGGATGCCGGCGACGTGGTCTATGCCATGATCGCCCCCGTGACACTCGAAGAGGGACAACAGATTTCGATTCTGGCCGTCGGTGAGAGCAGCGAATCGGAGTCGCGGACCTTCGCACCCGCCAGCGCCGACCGCACCTTTGCCGCCGGCCACACCACCCCGATCAACTACAATGTCCCGGGGCTCGGGCGCATGTTCACCCGGCTGAATTTCCGGCTGGACGAGGCGGGAGCCAACACGCTGGGCGAAGAGATCGACTCCTTCACGGTCACGGCTCCCGAAGGGTGGGTCTTCGAGGACGGCACCCGCAGCCGGACCTTCCAGGTCTCGGGAACGGGCGACTACCTGGTCCGCTTCCGCGACTACCCCAACCAGACGGCCGAAACATCCGGATTCCAGGTGACGTACGATTCGGAGCACGCCCTTCTGACCGAAACATTCACGCTGCCGGCCGTCACCCCCGAGACGCTGAATCAGGTCGCCGCGTTCCGCGTGCCCTACCTCTTCGAGGAGGACTTCAGCGGTGTCGAACAAACCATCGAAAGCGAAAATACGGAACTGCTGACAAACTACAACCTTGCAGACTGGGGCGGTTCCCGCTATTCAATGGCTCCCGGCAGATTGGCCTGCGCCGTTTGGGTGGCATCAAGCACGGAGGGAATCTTCGGAGGATCACACTGCGGAAGACTCGATTCTCCGGTACTGCCGCTCAAAAAGAGCGCCAACATCAAGGTCTCATACAACATCGGAGGCACCCAGGTCACCGGTGCGGCATTCTTTGGCACGTCCTACTGGGTTTCCGTCTGCCAGTTCGGAACGGAGACCAATCCGGCCTCCTTCCCGATCTCCGGAGAAGAAAACACTCCGACCAATCTGATTGAGACATTCCGCCCGGCCACCGGAGCCAGCATGACGGGCTCGCTGCCAACACCCAAAGAGTATACAATAAATGCCGAGGTGGGAACCCGTCTGAGTTGGAGGTGCAGTTATGAGATGGAATCCAGTACAGGTTCCTCGCCCACGTTGACCCGGAAAACCCTCTATCTGTATCTCGATGACATCAAAGTATCCATCGCCCAATAACGACACCGCCATGAAAAACTACCTGTTCACATTGTTGGCATCGGCGGCCGTCGTGGCCGGAGGATGCTCCAAAGACGAATCACCGGCATCGGCCGACGGATACGGAACCCTCCGGATCCTCTGCACGCCCGATGCCGCCATCACGACCCGCGCCGAAATCGCCACCTCGCCCGTACCCGAGGCCGGAGAGTTCGCCCTGCGCATCACCGGAACGGACTACGACCACTCGTGGACGAGCGTTACGGAGTTCAACGAGGCGCAGCCGCTTCTGCCGACCGGCGAATACACCGCCGAGGTCTCCTTCGGCGACCCTGCGGCCGAAGGGGCCGGCAAGCCCTGCTACCACGGAACAAAAACCATCCAGATTCTCCCGCGCAAAAGCATCTCGGAACAGATCGAGGCCCGCATCGTCAATTCGCAGGTGACGGTCACCTCGACCGAGGCGTTCCGCACCTACTTCCACGACGCCGTCTTCACCGTCACCACGTCGGCCGGCAACCGCTTCACCTTCAAGCCGGGGGCCGGGACACAGGACGAGGCGGTCTTCGTGGCAGCCGGCACACGGCTCACCCTCACCGGTGAGGCCATGCTCCAGAGCCAGACCGGCACGGCCTTCGACCGTCCGTACACCTTTCCCGAGCAGACCCTCGAACAGACCGTCGCCCGCACGCGTCACACCTTCTGTTTCGACGCCCGCGACAACGGCAGTGCCACGGTGACGATCAACCTCTACGACGAATACCTCGACGAACGCACCTTCGAGGTCGAACTGAACGACGATTCCCAAAAAGATCCCAACGCATGAAAACGACTCGAAATATGAAATTCTTTACCGGATTATGCTCGGCCCTGGCCCTGAGCGCCCTTCTGCTGACGGGCTGCGTCAACGAAGAACCGCCCTACAAAAGCACGGACAACGGCTCCGCGGAGGCCGGGACAACGGGTTATCTGAGCGGCGAGACGCTCTCGCTGCGCATCATTGCCGACAGTCAGACCGACGTCCGCCCCGATGACACGGAGGATGCAACCCAGACTCCGCCGCAGGCAAACGCCGCCACCCGGGCCGATGTCGCGACGGACAACTACCACGTGACGATCGTCAACTCGGGCGACCAAAGCCCGGCCTTCGACGGCACCTATGCCGAGTTGAAGAGCCGACTCGCCGAAGGTCCCATGGAGCTGCCGATCGGAAGCTACGATCTGACGGTCCGTTCGCACCGCGACGAAGAGCTCCAGGCCGCAGCCTGGAACATGCCGGTCTACGGCACCTCCCGCTCCTTCACGATCACGAAGGATGTCACGACCTCTCTCGGAGAGATCGTCTGCACGCTGCAGAACATCAAGGTGACACTGCTCTGCTCGGCGGATCTGGCCGAGCAGCTGGCCGATGACACGAAAGTCGTCATTTCGCTGGGCGATGCCGCGCTGGAGTTCGACAAAGCACACTGGGACGGCAACCAGGCCGCCTTCTTCCTGCCGGCCGGCGAAGAGAATACGCTCGACTTCGTCCTCACCGGAACCTTCACCGACGGCGGGGAGGCCGGTTTCACCCGCACGATCTCGGGCGTCAAGGCCGGTCAGTGGCGCAAGATCGAACTGGTAATCGCCTATGCCGATCAGGGCAACGTGAAGTTCGACATTCAGGTCGACAGTTTCGTCCTCGACCAGACGATCACCATCAACGGCACCGAAGGGCTCTGGGAGCCGCTCTACGTCGAGAAACCGCTTGTCGGAGCCCCCTCGCTCGTGTGGACAGGCCACGACTTCGGGGAGACGTTCCAGTTGACGGCCTCGATGTTCGACGAGGAGGGGCTCTGCTCGGAACCCTTCGAGATCGTCGCCACGGTCCCCGGCAAGGTGGCCCGTTTCGACATCGCCATCTCCTCGACCAACGAAGACTTCATGCAATCGCTCCGCAGCCTGAACATCGAAAAGTTTGACCTCTGCTCGATCAGCGGAACGGAGGCCACCATGCTCCAGGGATTTGGATTTCCGGTCGGCGACCAGATCAAGGGACTGACCTCCAAGACCCTCAACATCGGCGGACAGCTGCCCTCGATGCTCTACAACTTCGAAGGAACCCACACCTTCGCCTTCACGGTGACCGACGAGGAGGGACAGAAGGCCTCGGCCACGCTGACCCTGCTGGTCGACAAGGCCCACGAAGAGGGCGGTGCAGGCAATGCCCCCTCGATCGTCATGTTGACCGACAGCCACAATCTGGCCGAGCCCTACGTGATGAACGAAATCAAGGATATCGAGATCACGATCGCGGCCCCGAACGGAGGAATCAAGGAACTCTTCGTGACGGTCGAGTCGCAGGCGCTGGGCACGCTGCTCGAGCAGATCGGGCTCTCGTCGCTCATCTCGCCGGGCATCGACCTCTGCCACCCCGACGAGACGGCCGAAGACGTACTGGGAAATTTCGTCGGATTCCCCGTCGGCGACGAGGTGCTCAACCAAAACTCGGTTCTCTTCAAGGTGGGCGCCACGTTCGTCGGGATCCTCGCCGGGAACGAAATTCCGTCGGATGTCGAGGGCGAGCCCAACACCTACAAGTTCCATCTGCGCGTAACGGACAACGCGGGTGCCTCGACCGAGGCCACGCTGACGCTCGTTCAACCTGCCAAATAGTGTAGCATGAAACGATTATTGACATACCTGATTCCGGCCATGGCGCTGATGTTGGGCGCCTGCTCGAAGCAGGGCGACGAACTCGCCCCGGAGACTTCGGCCGGAACCCTCACGATGCGGATCTCCACCCGTGCGGAGGCCGCCGGCGACGGTTCGTATGACCCGATGGAGCACCTCGTCGTGCGGATCTACAACGCAAACGGCGAGCTGATCCGCAAATACGCCTCGAAGGAGGAGCTCCCGGAGCGGCTCGAGCTTATCGCCGGACAGTACCGCGTGGCGGTCGAGGCCGGTGAGGCGGTCGAGGCCTCGTTCACGCAGCGCCTCTACAAAGGCGAGGAGCCCTTCACCGTGACGGCCGGCAAGAATACGCCCGTCGAGGTGAAGTGCACGCTGCAGAATACGGCCGTGGCCACGCTCTTCGAGGAGAGTGTTGCCGAGAACTTCGGTTCGGAGTTCGAGGTGCGGGTGATGGCGGGCGACACCTTTGACGCCGACCGCACCGACGCTGCCTCGACGCTCCGCTACACGGGCGATGCGACCGGTTACTTCACCCTCGGCGAGGGGGTCAGCAGCCTCTCGTGGCGGTTCCGCGGCGAGCACCCCTCGCGCGGCACGATCGAAAAGAGCGGCACAATCACCGACGTGAAGGCCCCGGGCCGCTATACGCTGACATTCCGCTTCTCGCCCGACCTGCCGGGATTCATCGATGCGGTGGCCATCCGCGTCGTCGATAAGACCGACGATTTCGACGATACGATCATCTGGAGCCCCGATCCCACGATCAAGGGCGACGGGTTCGAACTCTCGGAGAAACAACAGTACACGGGAGGCGAAAAACGATTCCAGATCACAACCGTCAAGCCGACGGCCACGGCCCGGATGAACTTCAACGGCAAGCAGTACGACCTGCTCTCCGAGGCTTCGACGCCCGAAACGGCCGGGCTGTCCGTGGTGAAGAACGCCGAAAACGCCCTTACGGTGACCCTTTCGGAGGCCTTCTTCGCCGGATGTCCGGGCGGCGACCATCCGCTGCGTCTGGAGGTGGCCGACAACGGCGGCGGACAGGGTGATGCGGAGTGCATCTTCACGCTGCAGGGCGTTCTGACTCCTTCCGCCGCGGATTGCAATCTGTGGAACAATACCGTCACGCTGCGGGCCCTGGTATTCGATCCGGCCGTATCGTCCGTCACGTTCGGCTTGCGCTCGAAAGGGGGCCAGTGGCAGGAGACGGCCGGTTCGAACACCGGCGACGGAACCTGGAGCGCCACGTTCGGCGCCGAATGGGAGGAATCGGTCAACGAAAACGCACAGACGGTCTATACACCCAAGGCCGGAACGGGCGTCTGGGCCGACGCCGAGTACGAGTGCCGGGTCGTAATCGACGGACAGGAGAGCCTCGCTACGTTCTCGACCGCCGGAGGCCAGAGCATCCCCGACGGCGACATGGAGAACGGTTCGCTGAGCTGCTTCACGATCAACAACCAGAACACCTCCTTCTGGGGCAGCGGCAACAACAACAACACATCAAGCCTCTGCACGCAAGGCGCCATCGACGGGAACCATTACGCCAACATGCAATCCACCTATTACATTGCAGCCATGGCGGCAGGGAATCTCTTCGCCGGGACCTTCCGGATGAGCGGCACGACAGGTACCGTAGGTTTCGGGCAACCCTACAGTTACACGGCCCGTCCCCGAGCCCTGCGTCTGAATTACCATGCCCAGGTAGGCATCGTCAACAACAACGGAGGAAACGGTCCCCTGGCCATCGACGGACAGGACCGTGCCCGGATCTACGTGGCGATCGTCGATTGGAGCGCCCGGCATGAGGTCTCCTCGACCTTCAACATCCTGGGATCCTGCACGAACAGCGGAACCTGGGATCCCACAAACGGCGCCGAGACCGTAAGCGAAGGCCGCATCCTCGGTTACGGATCCCTGTGGATCGAACAAAGCACCGAAGGGAATGCTCTGGTCTCCAGCCAGGATGCCCTCAGGATCTACTGGTATGACAAGGAGGCCCCCGCTCCGGGCGGGAACTACACGCTGGTGATCTCCTGCGCGGCAAACGCCTACGGAGACTATTTCAACGGATGCGACAAAAACCACCTGTGGGTCGACGATTTCCAATGGGTTTATTAACAATCAAAAGCAAACCGATGCGCACCATCCTTCTACAACTGCTGACTCTCGTGCTGTGCATCCCGGCAACGGCCCAGGCCCTCCGCACCCCGGAAACCTCCGCCACGGACAGCCTTTCGGCAGGTCCGGCCCCGAGCCGAAGCGAGCAGACAGCTCCCCGGCGCCCGCTTACGGTCAACGAAATGCGCAGCCAGCGCGGCCTGACCGACACCCACAACCTCTTCATTCCCAAAGGTCAGTGGATCTTCGGCGGTACGGCCTCCTACTCGACCCATACCAATCAGAGCTACCAGTTTCTGGTCATCGAGGGAATCAACTCGACGGGCTATACCTTCAAGGTCAGTCCGATGATCGCCTACGCCTTCCGCAACAACATGGCCCTCGGCGGACGATTCATCTATTCGCGCACGCTGCTCAAGCTGGACAAGGCCTCGATCAACTTCGGCGACGAAGGTTCGGGCGTCGAACTCAACGTCCGCGACTACTATGCCCTGCAGCACAACTACCAAATAGCGGCCATCTGGCGGCAGTACATTCCCCTGGGCCGCAACAAGCGTTTCGCCCTCTACAACGAAATGTCGCTGGCCGGCGGCGGCAGCCAAGCCCGCTTCGCCAACGACTCTCCCGTGAAGGGCACCTATCAAAAGGGATACTCCTTCTCGCTGGGTATCTCACCCGGCATCATCGCCTTCGCCACCAACAACATGGCCGTCGAGGTGAACGTCGGCGTGATGGGTATCACCTACGACCACACCGAACAGGTCCACAACCAGGTCACCGTCGGCGAACGCAACATCAGCCAGATGAACTTCAAGATCAACATCTTCTCGATCGGCCTCGGTGTGGCCTTCTACCTCTAAATCCGGAATGCCATGAAACGTATCTTCCACATACTTGCCGCTCTCTGCATCGCACTCCCAGCCCTGGGCCAGAGCCGCGCCGAAGACTCCTTCACCGCAGCCGAAACCCCGACGGCCAACCCGCTGTCGGGCGAAACCCTCACCGACGCGTCGGTCATCACGCAGAAACAGCACTTCCTGCCCACACGCCGGCGCATCGACCGTGAAATCAACAAGATCAAGTTCGCCTACAAGGGCGAGGTGATCATGGGTCTGACAGCCTCCTACGGCACGCTGTCGAGCGACGACACCGATGTTCTGCTCATTCTGGACAACATCAATGCCGACGGATCGGTGACCACCATCAAGCCCTTCGTCGGATACTTCTACCGCGACAACCGCTGTCTGGGCGCCCGATTCGGATACAACTTCATGAGCGGTACGCTCGACCAGGGCGGACTCTTCGACCTGGGGGAGAACAACAACGTCTCGCTCAACATCCCCTATCTGGATTTCAAGAGCAGCAACTACTCGTTCGGCATCTTCCACCGCTCCTATGCGGGGCTCGACCCGAAGGGGCGCTTCGGCCTCTTCGCCGAACTCGAACTCTCGGTCTCGACCGGTACGTCGCGCTTCTCCTACGAATCCGAAGGCAAGGTCAAACAGACCTACAGCGACAACACGCAGCTCAAATTGGCCTTCAACCCCGGAGCCGCGGTCTACATCTTCCCGAATGTCTGCGCCACGCTCTCGTTCGGACTCGGCGGCATCCAGTACACCACCGTCAACCAGCACGACGAACTGGGCAACAAGATCGGAACCCGCGAGGCCTCGAAGATGAAGTTCAAACTCAACATCCTGGCCATCAACATCGGTATGACCTTCCACATGTGGGACAAGAAAAAGAAATAACGCATGAAACGACTCATCAGTTATCTGCTCGCCGGAGCGATGTTCGCCGGTACGTCGTGCATCTCCAACGATATTCCCTATCCGACGGTCGAGGTGGCCATCAACAGCCTCTCGGGGGAAGGTTTCACGGTCGCGGGCATCGATCTGGCAACCCGCACGGTGACCCTCTCGCTCGAGGAGGCCACCGACATCCAGCAGGTCCGCATCGACGAGGTGACCTACGCCGTCACCCCCCACAACACCAACATCGACCATCAGCTCTTCATGGACAACATCCGCCCGTCGCGCCCGCTCACGGGGACGTTCGATCTGCGCATGCCGATCTACGTCACCCTGCACCTCTATCAGGACTATGAGTGGCAGATCGTCGCCCAGCAGGAGATCACGCGAAGCTTCCGCGTCGAGGGGCAGGTCGGAGCCTCGGAGTTCGCCCTTCAGACCCGCATCGCCACGGCCTACGTCGCCAAGGATGCCGCCCGCAGCCGCGTGACCATCACCGAACTCAAGCTCGGTCCCGCCTCGACCGACGCCGTCACCACGACCTACTCCCCCACCCTGGAGGAGCTCTCCACGCTGGACTACAGCTCGCCCGAGGCCGACGATCCGACGGCCGGGACACCCCACTTCGTCGACGTCACCTGCCACGGCCGCACGGAACGCTGGGTGCTCTACGTACTGCCGACCGACAAGACGGTGCAGACCGAAGCCGTCGATGCCTGGTCGGGTGTCGTATGGCTGCGCGGTTCGGGCGTCTCGGGACAGCCGATGGGCTTCCGCTACCGCGTCGGTGAGGAGGGCGAATGGGCCGAAGTCCCCGGCGTGAAGATCGAGGGCGGAACCTTCTCGGCCGCCTTCGCCGCCGAACCGCTGACGACCTATCAGTTCAAGTCCTACTGCGGCGACGACGAGAGCGACCCCACGACCGTCACCACCGAACGGGTCGAACAACTCCCCAACAGCGGTCTGGAGGAGTGGTCTCAGCCCGCCAAACCGTGGCTGCCGTTCCTCTCCGACCTGACCGGCAAACCGATCTCTCCCTTCTGGGGCACGGGCAACAACGGCTCGACCGCCCTGAGCGAAAAGGACAACGTCACCACCCCCGACGAGAGCACCGTACGGCCCGGATCCACGGGCACGAAATCGGCCAAACTTGCCAGCAGAAAGGTCCTCATCAAACTGGCCGCCGGCAACCTCTTCGCAGGAGAATTTGCCGCCACCAGAGGTACGGACGGCATTGTCAACTTCGGCCGGCCCTTCACGCTGCGCCCCACGGCCCTGCGCGTATGGATGAAATACAACAGTGGAAAGATCGACTTCGTGGGTTCGAACATGCCTGCCGGCGAGACGATCCAGACGGGCGATCCCGACAATGCCGCCATCTACATCGCCCTCGGAACCTGGACCAAGGAGAAATACGGCATGGGCAAGAACGGGACCGGCGACGATCAGAACGGCGGCAAACCCTTCGGAACGGACGCCTGCCCGGTGAGCATCGACACCCGCGACGTGAAGACCTTCTTCAACCCGCAGGGCGAGGATGTGATCGGCTACGGGGCACGATTCTTCTCCGAGAGTGTCGCCGACTGGACACAGATCACCATCCCGATCGACTATCGGTCGACCAACGAGGTCCCGACGCACATCATGGTCGTCTGCTCGGCTTCGCGCTGGGGCGATTACTTCACCGGCAGCAGCGAAAGCACCCTCTGGGTCGACGACTTCGAACTGATCTACACCCCCGTCGAGAGCCTCGAGTAAACCGTCCCGAGGCCCGGCGACCGGGATGTCCCCGACGACACCCGGCCGGGTACAAAAAAAGGCAGCGCTTCGGATTTCCGAAGCGCTGCCTTTTCGATTATCTGTCGGGGATTACCTCCCGGCAATGCGACAGTACTTGTCGTAGCGTCCTAACACATCATCCACATAAGCCAGGGTCTGACGGCTGCCGGTAAACCGGCCGCACTTGACCACCTCGTTCTCATAGTATTCGGGCTCGGCCTTCAGCGTCAGATAGCGAGCCACCACCTCCCACGAGTTGGGGTCCTCGCCGTGCACGCGGGCCAGGCGCCGCGCATCGCTCACATGGCCGATTCCTCCGTTGTAGGAGGCCAGCACGATGCTCATACGGTCCTTCTCAGGGGTCCCCTCCGGGAGTCGGAGGGTCGACTGAATCTCCGTCATCAGTTTGTTGGCCAGCCAGATATTGGTTGCGGGATCGGCGATCCGTTCGGTCGGGATCTCGAAATGGCGGGCCACCGAGGGCATGATCTGCATCAGTCCGCACGCCCCGCTGCGCGACGTAAGGTCGGGCATGAAGCGCGATTCGTGGTAGGCAATGGCGCTCATCAGACGCCAGTCATGACCCTCCTCCTCGCTGATACGGCGAATCAGGTTGTCATAGGCCGAAATCACATACTTGCCCTCGGCAAGGGGTGCATAGCCGATTTCGGCCTCATCGTTCAGCGACTGATCCGTCACGGGAGCGCTGAAGTGGGCATTAAAGCCGTAAAATGTCGTAAAAATGGTTAAGAACGCAAACGTTAAAACCGTCTTTTTCAGCATAAAATGTTGTTTTGCGGGCAGCTTATACCGCGCAGAACAGCACGCTAATCATAGAATCCCCAGGAGATGCCGATCTTGAACATACCCGGATTGAGCGGGTAACGGGCTGCCGAGAAATACTCTCCGTTTCCGAACAGTCCCTTGTTCACATGCTGATATTTCAGGAAGATCCGCATTCTCTTCCACTTCGCCATCACGAAGGCGTCCAGGTAGGGATAGTTTCCCACCTCCTCTTCGCGCTGGTTGTAGTACACCGACAGTGCCGGATTGTAGCCGGGCGCATAGTAACGCGTGTTATAGCGTCCGTCGAGTCCGATCTGCAGGCGCAGTACGTCGCGCACCACCCAGAATTCGTAGTAATACGACAGGAAGGCGCTCAGAAGCGGCACGGGCACAACCTCTTGATTCGTGCTCCACTGCAACAATACCCTGTGGTCCAAATGAAGTCCGCCGAGGCGGAAATCCTTGCGGGCATACACGCTCGTGAGGCTTACGCTTCCATTGTCCTGGGCGACGTTGCTGTCCGATCCGTAGTAGATCTTGTTCGTCACGACGCCCTGCCAGGCTCCGACTTCGAATGCGTAGTCGGGAACCGAAAACTTGACCTCCAACCGAGTCTCATTCTCCTTGTTCAAAGGAGTGTCCCATATATAATGGTTCGAGAATAGATTCTCCTGCCAGTAGGTTGGCGAGCGGCGCTCCATCGTGAAGCGGCCTTCGAGAATCAGGGGGTGTCCGCGGAGATAACCCGTCAGAGCGAGGTGCGCTCCCACGCTCAGGTCTCCGCCTCTGTATCCCGACGGGTAGAACTTCAGGTTCCCGTCCCAGTCGACATACTTCTTTATCTTGCCGCTGACGGAGCCGTAGGCAAACCAGCTGGTCTTGCGTTCGGTCGTATAACGCCCCGTCAGGTAATCGTCCAGTTTGAATTGCGAGTAGGTGTGCAGGTCGAGGCCCACACCCGCGTCAATCGTTCCGACCACGCCGTTCCGGTCCCAGGGCTGCGCCTGGACGAAGACCCGGTTGGAGATGACCCGTTCGTAGATCGAGTCGCGCGTCTCCACCGGATTGATGTACCAGTGGTCGTAGTAGTTGTGTTCCGCGGAGACGAACTGTCCGTTCTCGTCGCGATGGTCGCGCTCGTTGGTGTAGGGCTTGTTCAGATCCGTATAGATCTTGCTCCACGAACTGTACTCGAACGAGTGGCCGATGTAGACGGCCGACAGACCGGCCATCGAAAAGTCACTCTCGGTCAGACGCTGCAGCGGAATACCGTAGGACTGCGTCAGGAAGAAGCCGTTGTTGCGGTAGACATTCTTCGCCTCGGCATCGGCCAGACGCATCGGTACGCCCGAGGGCATGCTGAACGTCGTGTCGGCGATGGCCCATTTGCCCACCACGCCGCCGTTTTCCTGCTGTTCGATGTGGTTGTTGTAGTAAGCCGCATGAACCGAATAACGGCGTCCCGTATGGCTGAAGGCCAGCGAGAGGTTGTGGTTCTTGGTCCGCGACCAGAGGTAGAGTCCGCGGGTGCCGCGCGACTTGTAGTCGACGTTGAAGCCCGTCGTCGGCGAGATGTTCTGGGCCACCATGATGCCGAAATTCTCCTCGCGGTAACGCTTCTGGCCCGACTCCGCGTAACTCATCCGGATCATCGGCCGCTTCGTGTTGTAGAAGGGGACGTTCTCCATATCGTAGGTGTACGCGTAGTAGGGACTCGCAAAACTGAAGTCAAAGAACTGCGGCCGTCGGAAGTAGTTGAGCGGCAGTGACGTTTGTCCCAGCGCGCCCTGGGCGATGTCGCCCACATCCTCGCGATAGAACGGATAGTCGATCCGGTAATCGGTCAGGGTGGTATCCAACGGGCCGATCTCCACGCGGTTGAAATCGCGCTTCACGTGCCACATGAAGTTATTCAGCGCGCGGATCGAGTCGTTGAAGAAATAGGACTCCAACGGCTTGCGGATTTTCCGTTCCTTTTTGGTGGTGTCCTGCTGTTGCTGGCCCTCTTCGTCGTCCTCGGTCTGTTCGTAGGGGTTCGAGCCGTAGAGCGCACCGCTCTGTCCGTTCTGCATGGCCCGCCGCAGGGTGCTGGCATCGAAGCCCTGGGCGTGCAGCGCCGCGGGGACGGCCATCAGCAGACCGAGCAGCAGCAAGGGCAATATGCGCTTCGTAAGTCCCGACATCACTACCAAAGAGCGGAAAACCGCGGCAAAGATAATTAAAATTTTTTAATTTTGCAACTATTTCTCTTTCCTACAGTCCGTTGCGGGGCTCGCGAAGTGTTTCACGGCCGAGATCAGGACGTAGATCACGACGATGAGCGGAATGGCCCGCCCGCCCAGCGCGACGAGCAGTACGGCGCTCACGGCCAGGAACGTATAACGCAGTTCGTTCCCGGCCCAGCCGAAGCCGTGGAACTTCAGGGCGAACATCCGCAGGTCGGAGACCATCAGCCAGGCGGCACCGAGTGCCACCAGCACGAGGCTCTCGCGCGAAAAGACCATGCCGTAGCGCTCGACCAGCAACCCAAGCGAAGCGCAGAGCATCGCGGCGGCCGGGATCGGCAGTCCGAGGAACTCCGAACGCTGCGTATCGTCGATATTGAAGCGTGCCAGGCGCAGCGCCCCGAAGGCGGCGTAGAGGAAGATCACCAGCGCCACGGCACCGTCGGGCAGCCAGTATCCGGGCATTGCGCCATAGAGGGCGTACATCACCGCCGCGGGAGCCAGTCCGAAGGAGATGTCGTCGGCCAGGGAATCGAGCTGCAGCCCAATGGGCGAATCCTGATGCAGCAATCGTGCGACGAAGCCGTCGAAAAAGTCGAATACGGCGGCCAGCACGATGAGTGCAAAGGCCAGCGTCAGAGAGCCCCATGCCAGGGCCGAAACGGTCGCCACAGCACCGCAGAGCAGGTTGGCCAGCGTGAGCAGATTGGGTATCGTGAACAGTCTGATCTTCATTTCCGGACAGAAATTAATCACTCCAATAGGCGGCAAAGTTACGAAAATATTTTTATCTTTGTCGATGTTAACTCCATATAATAACTTATGGCAAGCAATAAATATTGTGTCATCATGGCGGGAGGTATCGGAACCCGTTTCTGGCCCAAAAGCCGCCAGTCGATGCCCAAACAGTTCCTCGACATCCTCGGAACAGGCAAGTCCTTCATCCGCCACACCTACGAACGCTTTGCAAAAATCGTCCCGCCGGAGAACTTCCTCGTGGTGACCAACGACAAATACAAACACCTCGTGCTGGAGCACATCCCCGAGATCGACGAGCGGCAGGTGCTCTGCGAACCCGTCGGGCGCAATACGGCCCCCTGCATCGCCTATGCCGCCTATACGCTCATGAAGCTCAACCCCGAGGCCGAGATGATCGTCACCCCGTCGGACCACCTGATCTTCAACGAGGACGACTTCCGCGCCATCATTCAGGAGTGTATCACCTTCGCCTCGGAGCACGACGCCCTGATGACCGTCGGCATCAAGCCCACCCGCCCCGATACGGGCTACGGGTACATTCAGGTCTCGGACTCGAAGCCCATCAGCAAGGTGAAGTGCTTCACCGAAAAACCCAACCTCGAACTGGCCCAGACCTTCGTCCAGTGCGGCGAGTTCTTCTGGAACTCGGGCATCTTCATCTGGAAAGTGCGCTCGATCATCGAAGCCTTCGAGAAGTACCTCCCCGAACACCACGCCCTCTTCAGCAGCGTGATGCAGGCCGTCGGCACGCCCGACGAACGGCGCGTCGTGGAGATCGCCTTCTCGGAGTGCCGCGCCATCTCGATCGACTACGGCATCATGGAGAAGGCCGACAACGTCTACGTACGCTGCGGCGAGTTCGGCTGGAGCGACGTCGGCACCTGGGGCTCCGTCTACCAGCACTCGCGCAAGGACCGCTATGCCAATGCCGTCCCCGAGGAGGGGTGCTACCTCTACGACACGCGCTCGTCGATCGTCTCGCTGCCCAAGGGGAAGATCGCCGTCATCAGCGGCCTGAAGGAGTACATCGTCGTCGACACGGACGACGTACTGATGATCTGCCCCCGCTCCGAGGAGCAGAATATCAAGAAATTCATCGACGAAGTGAAGTTCCACAATGGTGACAAGCATATCTGATCTCTACGAACTCTTCCGTTCGCATCCGCACGTCTCGACCGACACGCGGCGCATCGAGCCCGATTCGATCTTCTTCGCCCTCAGGGGGGCCAACTTTGACGGCAACCGCTTTGCCGCCGAGGCGCTCGAAAAGGGGGCCGCGGCAGCCGTCATCGACGATCCGGCGGCGCTCGCCGACCCGCGCATGAGGCTGGTCGACAACACACTGACGGCCCTTCAGGAGCTGGCCCGACAGCACCGCCGCACGCTCGGCATTCCGATTCTGGCCATCTCGGGCAGCAGCGGCAAAACCACCACCAAGGAGCTCATTGCCCGCGTGCTGGCCGCCCGTTACAGGGTCTACGCCACGCAGGGCAATCTGAACAACCACATCGGCGTGCCGCTGACGCTGCTCGCAATGCCCCCCGAAACGGAATTCGGCATCGTCGAGATGGGGGCCAGCGCCCAGGGTGAAATCGCACAGCTGGCTTCGATCGCCGAACCGGACTACGGCCTGCTGACCAACATCGGACGGGCCCATCTCGGCGGTTTCGGCGGCCCGGAAGGGGTGCGGCGCGGCAAGGGCGAACTGTTCGACTATCTGGCCGCACACGGCGGCCGCGCCTTCGTCCTCTCGGACGACGAAACGCTCAACTCGATGGCCGCCGAACGCGAATCGTTGGCCGTGGAGTACTATCCGGCATCGCTGGCCGACGGCTTCGAGACCCATCTGGAGGGTAACTACAACCGCTTCAACGTGGCAGCAGCCGTGGCCGTGGGACGCTGGTTCGGGGTCTCCGATCAGAAGATCCACCGCGCCGTGGCCGACTACGTGCCGGACAACCACCGCTCGCAACGCATCGAAACCCGTCGCAATACGGTCATCGCCGACTGCTACAACGCCAACCCGGGCAGCATGCGCGCCGCCATCGAGAATCTCCTTGCGGAGGAGCTCGGCGAACGCAAACACCGCGTGTTGATTCTGGGCGACATGCTCGAGCTGGGCGAATGGTCGCTCTCCGAACACGGCACCATCATCCGGCAGGCGGCCCGGGACCCCGAGGCCGAACTGATCCTCGTCGGCGGGGAGTTTGCCCGGGCCTATGCGGCTCTGCCGGAAAAACCGGCCCGCGTGACGCTCTGCCCTTCGTGCGAAGAGTTGCGCCACCTGCTGCAGACGGCGCCCGTCGACGATGCGCTGGTGCTCGTCAAGGGCTCGCACGGCATCGGTCTGGAGAAGATCCTCGATCTTCTATAGCAGCCGAACGCCTCAAACCGCGAAAACGGCCCGTACGAAATCCATTGACCGGAATCCGGCCATCCGACCCGGAAAGAGAGGCCCCGCACCGCAAGTGCCGGGGCTTTTTCGTGGGTTTTTCCGATTATTTTGCTATTTTTGCCATCAATAATAAAAAGACCAAACGTAACAACATTTTCCTAATGACACTGAACGAATACCAGCAACATGCCCTCGAAACGGCCATCTACCCCGAAGAGAGCCGTATCGTCTACCCCACGCTCGGGCTGACGGGCGAAGCCGGCGAAGTGGCCGACAAGGTCAAGAAGGTAATCCGCGACTCGAACCGGGAGTTCTCCCCCGAGAAGCGCCTCGAAATCGTCAAGGAGATCGGCGACGTGCTGTGGTACTGCGCCACGTTGTCGCACGACCTGGGCTACGACCTCGACGAAGTGGCCCGCATGAATGTCGAGAAGCTCCGCTCGCGCATGGAGCGCCACCGCATCTCGGGCAGCGGCGACAACCGATAACCGCCCCCGGGAAACGTTCACCCACACAAAGCGCCCGACTCATGAAACAGGAAGAAACACCCCGCACGTCGCTCCCCGAAAACGCCTACCGCGAACTCAAACCCGGGGAAAACTATACGCCGGTCATGCCGGCCTCCTCCTCGCCCCGCGAGGTCACCCCCTACTCCGTAGGAATGGGCATCGTGATGGCCATCATCTTCTCGGCCGCCGCAGCCTATCTGGGTCTGCGCGTCGGCCAGGTCTTCGAGGCCGCCATCCCGATCGCCATCATCGCCGTCGGCATGGGCACCGTCCTGGGCAAGAAGAACATGCTCGGAGAGAATGTCATCATCCAGTCGATCGGCGCCTCGTCGGGCGTCATCGTCGCCGGTGCGATCTTCACCCTCCCGGCCCTCTACATCCTCGGGCTGGATGCCGCCTTCTGGCAAGTCTTCCTCTCGTCGCTCTTCGGCGGTCTGCTGGGCATCGTGCTGCTGATCCCCTTCCGCAAATACTTCGTCAAGGAGATGCACGGCAAGTATCCCTTCCCCGAGGCTACGGCCACCACCGAGGTGCTCGTCTCGGGCGAAAAGGGCGGCAATCAGGCCAAACTGCTCGCCGTGGCGGGTCTGATCGGCGGTCTCTACGACTTCGTGGTCGGCACGTTCGGGCTGTGGACCGACGCCGTCTCGACGCGCATCTGCGCCTGGGGACAGGTCGCCGCCGACAAGTTCAAGGTCGTCTTCGGACTGAACACCTCGGCCGCCCTGCTGGGGCTGGGATACATCATCGGTCTGAAATATGCGCTGATCATCACCGCCGGCTCGTGCCTTGTGTGGTTCGTCATCGTGCCGGTGGTCGGCTCGCTGGCCGAAGCGCTGGATCCCGCAGCACTGGCCTCGCTGCTGGGCGTGACGAAAGAGAAGCTGCTGGCCGACCCCTCGGCGCTGCTCTCGGCCGAGAACCTCTACACCTTCATCGGCAAGCCGATCGGCATCGGCGGTATCGCCATGGCCGGCATCATCGGCATCGTGCGCCAGTCGAAGATCATCCGTCAGGCCGTGGGTCTGGCCGTCTCGGAGTTCGGCGGCGGCAAGACGGCCGCAGCCTCGACGGAGCGCACACAGCGCGACATCCCGATGAAGCGCATCCTCTCGATCCTGATCGCCACGCTCGTCTGCGTCTTCGTCTTCTTCCACTTCGGACTGCTCGACAACTGGGTGCAGTCGGTCACCGCGATTCTGATCGTCTTCATCATCGCGTTCCTCTTCACGACCGTGGCCGCCAACGCCATCGCCATCGTGGGTTCGAACCCCGTCTCGGGCATGACGCTCATGACGCTGATCCTCTCGTCGCTGGTGCTCGTCTCGGTGGGTCTGAGCGGCACGACGGGCATGACCGCCGCGCTGATCATCGGCGGCGTGGTCTGCACGGCCCTCTCGATGGCCGGCGGATTCATCACCGACCTCAAGATCGGCTACTGGCTCGGCACGACTCCCCGCAAGCAGGAGGCGTGGAAATTCCTCGGCACGTTCGTCTCGGCAGCGACGGTGGCCGGCGTGATGATCGTACTGAACAAATCCTACGGCTTCGTGGGTGAAGGGGCCCTGGTCGCTCCGCAGGCCAACGCCATGGCCGCGGTGATCCAGCCGCTGATGACCGGCGGCCAGACCCCCTGGATGCTCTACTTCTGCGGTGCGGCGCTGGCCCTGGTGCTGACGGCCATCGGCGTGCCGGCCCTGGCCTTCGCGCTGGGTATGTTCATCCCGATGGATCTGAACGCCCCGCTGGTGGTGGGCGGTCTGATCGCCTGGTTCGTCTCGAACCGCTCGAAGGATGCGGCGCTGAACAGGGCCCGCATGGACCGCGGCACGCTGATTGCCTCGGGATTCATCGCCGGCGGTGCGCTGATGGGCGTGGTAAGCGCCATCCTGAAGTTCGCCAATGTCGACTGGTTCCTCGCGGGATGGGCTTCGTCGAATGCAGCCGAGTGGACCGGTCTGGTGATGTATCTGGTGCTGATCGGCTACTTCACGTGGCACACGCTGCGCGCCAAAAAGGAGGAGTAACTCAGGTCGGGAGAGGGCCCGGAAACTCGGCACAACACCCGAAACCGGGATTCAGACCTCCGGAAACGGAAAACGAACTAACAACAAAACCGAATATTTATGGATCTCAAGGAACGATTTCTGAAATATGTCTCCTACGACACCCAGTCGTCGGAGGAGAGCACAACCTTCCCCTCGACCGAGAAGCAGAAGGTGCTGCTCGAAGCCCTGCGTGACGAGATGCTGACGCTCGGCATGACCGACGTCACGATGGACCAGTACGGCTACGTGATGGGCACCATCCCCGCCTCGGCAGGGTGTGAGAATGCCCCCGTCATCGGCTTCATCGCCCACGTCGACACGTCGCCCGACATGAGCGGCAAGGATGTCAAACCTCGCGTGGTGGAGGATTACGACGGCGGTGACCTGGTGCTGAACGGCCACCTGACGATGCGCGTCGAGGATTTCCCCGAGCTGTCCTTCTTCAAGGGCCACACGCTGATCCACACCGACGGCACAACCCTGCTGGGGGCCGACGACAAGGCCGGCGTGGCCGAGATCATGACCGCCGCCGAGTATCTGATGACCCACCCCGAAATCCGGCACGGAAAGATCCGCATCGGCTTCACCCCCGACGAGGAGGTGGGACGCGGCGTCGACTTCTTCGACGTACGGGCCTTCGGCGCCGACTTCGCCTACACGGTCGACGGCGGCATGGAGGGCGAACTCGAGTATGAAAACTTCAACGCCGCGAGCGCCAAGATCGAAATTCAGGGCCGCAACGTCCACCCGGGCTACGCCAAGGCGAAAATGATCAACGCCATCGACGTGGCCTGCGAGTTGCAAACGCTGCTCCCGGCGGCCGAGCGTCCGCAGTTCACCGAGGGCTACGAGGGCTTCTACCACTGCGTCGGCGTGAACGGCACGGTCGAGAAGGCCTCGCTGAGCTACATCATCCGCGACCACGATGCCGACCGCTTCGAGCAGAAGAAGGTCTTCCTGTGGGCGTGCGTCGACCTGCTGAAGAAAAAATACGGCGACGAGGTGCTCACCCTCACGATGAAGAACCAGTATTTCAACATGCGCAAGATGGTCGAGCCCCATCCGCAGCTGATCGAGCGGGCACTGAAGGCCATGGAGATGGCCGGCGTGAAGCCGCTGGTACGGCCCATCCGCGGCGGTACGGACGGCGCTCGTCTCTCGTTCATGGGGCTGCCCTGCCCGAACCTCTTCACCGGAGGCATGAACTTCCACGGCAAGTTCGAATACTGCTCGCTCACCACGATGCGCAAGGCCCAGCAGGTGATTCTGAACCTGGCACAGCTCTGGGCCGAATAGGAGTTGCATGGCGGACGGGGCATGGCGCCGGACTGATTCCGGCACGGAGCCCCCGAAGGCGGAAACTGGAAACAAAATGGACAATTTCGGATTTCTGAAGGTGGCGGCGGCGATCCCCTCCCTGCGGGTCGGCGACTGTACCTACAACATGGAGCGCACGGCAGCGCTGGCTGAAGAAGCTGCCCGCCGCGGCGTGGAGATCGCGGCATTCCCCGAACTGGGAATCACCGCCTACACGTGTGCCGACCTGCTACTGCAGCCCACGCTGCTCGATGCCGCCGAGGAGGCCCTCGTGCGGCTGACGAAGGCCACGCGCAGACTGCCGCTGGTCGTGATCGTCGGGGCGCCGCTGCGCCACGGTTCCGCGCTCTACAACTGCGCCGTAGTGATGACTCAGGGCAAGCTGCTCGGCGTCGTCCCGAAGAGCTACATCCCCAACTATGCGGAGTTCTACGAGGATCGCTGGTTCGCCTCCGGGGCCGGAATCACCGACGAACAGATCGCCGTCGGCGGACAAACGGCCGACTTCGGGGCCGATCTGACCTTTGAGGTCAACGGCGCGGAGTTCGGCGTGGAGATCTGCGAGGACCTCTGGGCTCCGATTCCGCCCTCGTCGCAGCTGGCGCTGAACGGCGCCAAGGTGATCTTCAACCTCTCGGCTTCGCCCGAACTGGCCGGCAAGCACCTCTACCTGCGCACGCTGGTGGCCCAGCAGTCGGCCCGTTGTCTGGCAGCCTACGTCTACGTCTCGGCCGGATTCGGCGAGTCTTCGACCGACCTGGTCTTCGCCGGAAACGGTCTGATCGCCGAAAACGGCACGCTGCTGCGCGAGGCCGAGCGCTTCTCGATCGACGAGCAGCTGGTCGTGGCCGATGTCGACCTGCAGCGGCTCGAGTTCGAACGCCGCCGCAACACCTCGTTCCGCCAGCGGGAGGCCGCCTCGGAGAATACCGTCATCGAGATGGAGATCCCCGAAGGGCTGCGTGCCGCCGTTCCGGAGCGTGACGTCGACCCGATGCCCTTCGTGCCGAAGGACGAGGAGCACCGCAGCGAACGCTGCGAGGAGATCTTCCGCATCCAGTCGCACGGACTGGCCCAGCGGCTGCGCCACACGCGCTGCGAACGGGCCGTGGTCGGCATCTCGGGCGGACTGGATTCGACGCTGGCCCTGCTGGTGACGGTCCGCACGTTCGACCTGCTGAAGCTCGACCGCACGGGAATCATCGGCATCACGATGCCCGGCTTCGGAACCACCGACCGCACCTATCACAACGCCCTGGAGCTGATGCGCGAACTGGGGGTCACCGTACGCGAGATTCCGATCCGCGACGCCTGTCTGCAGCACATGCGCGACATCGGTCTCGATCCGGCGGACCGCTCGGCCGCCTACGAGAATGCCCAGGCCCGCGAACGGACCCAGATCCTGATGGATGTGGCCAACATGGAGGGCGGTCTGGTCATCGGAACAGGCGACCTCTCGGAGCTGGCACTCGGATGGGCCACCTACAACGGCGACCAGATGTCGATGTACGGCGTCAATGCCTCGGTACCCAAGACGCTGGTGCGCCACCTGGTCAAGTGGGTCGCCGACACGGAGCGCGATTCCTCGACGCGCGCCACGCTGCTCGACATCATCGACACCCCCGTGAGCCCCGAACTGCTGCCGGCCGATGCCGACGGACACATCGCCCAGAAAACCGAAGATCTGGTGGGCCCCTACGAACTCCACGACTTCTTCCTCTACAACTTCCTGCGGCTGGGCTTCGGCCCGGAGAAGATCCTTCGGCTGGCCGAGGTGGCCTTCGAAGGGAGCTATGACAGCGAAACGATCCTCAAGTGGCTGCGGATCTTCTTCCGCCGCTTCTTCGCGCAGCAGTTCAAGCGCTCGGCCATGCCCGACGGCCCGAAGGTCGGTTCGGTGACCCTCTCGCCGCGCGGCGACTGGCGCATGCCATCGGATGCCTCGGCCGACGTCTGGCTCCGCGAGCTCGACCGGCTGTAATCATCCCGTACGCGAAGGTACGGCAACGCCCCGCGCCGAATAACCGGAACTCCACCGACGCCCCCACGGGACCAATCACCTGTTCCCGAGGAGAGCGGCGTCGGACAAATACGACATAACGCATGAAAAAGATTCTTTTAACGACGGTCGTCCTGCTCGTGGCAGCCTCGGCCGCAGCTCAGGACTGGAAAGATGCCCTGAAGAAGATCGCCACCACGGCGGTCGACGAAGTCACCGACGGAAAACTCACCCAGTATGCCCTTGACGGAACGTGGAACTACACGGGCCCGGGCGTCAAGTTCGAAGGCGAAGACATGCTCTCGGACCTCGGAGCCGCAGCCCTCGAATCAACCGTCGTCGAGAAACTCGAGAAGGCCTACTCCCTGGTCGGCATCAAGGCCGGAACCAGTTCGTTCACCTTCGAACGCGCCGACAGCACCTTCACCGCCGTACTGGGCAAGCACCAGCTCTCGGGAACCTACTCCTACGACGCCGAAAAGCACACCGTGGCCCTGTACTTTGCCAAAGGCAAACTCAATCTGGGAACCGTCGAGGGACATGCCTACGTCAGCGGCTCCGATCTGCAGCTGGTCTTCCCGGTGACGAAACTGGTGAATCTGGTCACGTCGCTCGGCAGCAAGGTCTCTTCGCTTTCGACCCTCGTCACCCTGCTCAAGAAGTACGAAGACGTCTACCTCGGATTCGCCTTCTCCCGCTAAACGGCAACTTCCAACCCCGGGAGTGCAAAATTTTTGAAATTTTTTCCCTGACGGATTCACGGCGAATCCGTCTTTTTTTATTACGGATTCTCAGCCTGGCCCGTTCATCGGCCCCGGACCGTAAGCAAATGAGCGGGGGGCTTATCTAAAATATTTTACGAAATTCTTAAAGAACTTGCAAAATAGCGGCGAATTTGTTAATTTTATAGCCACAATCAAACCTGAAAACCCCGTAAATCCGAAACGCTATGAACGAACAAGCCCGACAATACGTCGAAGATTTCATGGCCCGGCTCATCGCCCGCAATCCGGGAGAGCCGGAGTTCCATCAGGCCGTCCGTGAGGTGGCCGAGTCGCTGGCTCCGCACATCGTCGCCAGCCCGATCCTGCAGAAGATGAAGATTCTCGAACGCATCGCCGAACCCGAACGGGTCATCATGTTCCGTGTGGCGTGGCTCAACGACAAGGGCGAAATCGAAATCAACCGCGGTTACCGCATCCAGATGAACAGCGCCATCGGCCCCTACAAGGGCGGTATCCGCTTCCACCCGTCGGTGAACCTCTCGATCCTGAAGTTCCTGGCCTTCGAGCAGACCTTCAAGAACAGCCTCACGACCCTCCCGATGGGCGGCGCCAAGGGTGGTTCGGACTTCAACCCCAAAGGCAAGTCGGACAACGAAGTAATGAAGTTCTGCCAGTCGTTCATGACCGAACTGCAACGCCATATCGGTCAGGATACCGACGTGCCGGCCGGCGATATCGGCGTCGGAGGCCGCGAAATCGGATACATGTTCGGCCAGTACAAGCGTTTGCGCGACGAGTTCACCGGGACGCTCACCGGTAAGGGCCGCGACTGGGGCGGCAGCCCGCTGCGCCCCGAGGCCACGGGATACGGCACCTGCTACTTCGCCCAGGAGATGCTCGCCACGCGCGGCGACTCGTTCCAGGGCAAAACCGTCTGCATCTCCGGTTCGGGCAACGTGGCCCAGTATGCCTGCATGAAGGCTACGGAGCTGGGAGCCAAGGTCGTGACGCTCTCCGATTCGTCGGGTTACATCTACGACCCCGAAGGCATCAGCCCCGAAAAGCTCGACTACGTCATGGAGCTCAAGAACATCTTCCGCGGCCGCATCAAGGAGTATGCCGAGCGCTATCCCTCGGCGACGTACTATCCGGGCGAGCGTCCGTGGGGCGTGAAGTGCGACATCGCCATGCCGTGCGCCACGCAGAACGAACTCAACGGCGATGAGGCCCAGATGCTCGTCGACAACGGCTGCATCTGCGTGGCCGAAGGGGCCAACATGCCCTCGACACCCGAAGCCATCCGCGTCTTCCAGCTCCACAAGCTGCTCTATGCCCCGGGCAAGGCGGCCAATGCGGGAGGTGTAGCCACCTCGGGCCTCGAGATGGTTCAGAACTCAATGCGCCTGACCTGGACCCCCGAGGAGGTCGACGCACGCCTCAAGGCCATCATGAAAAACATCCACTCGGTCTGCGTCCAGTACGGCACCGAACCCGACGGCTACATCAACTATGTCGTCGGAGCCAACATCGGCGGCTTCATGAAGGTGGCCAACGCCATGCTGGCCCAGGGATGCGTATAACCCACGAACCTTCCCTCCAACCCATCATCAGTTTCTCTCCCGAAAGCCGGTTTTATCAAAAACCGGCTTTTTTATCCTCCTCAGGAGCGGTTTTTCGCTATCTTTGTCTGAAAGAATCACCCGCAAAAAAACGATCCATAAAGAGACTGCTCCTCCTGCTCACCACCCTGCTCCTGCTGCAACCACTCGCCGCCCGGGAAGAACTCACCTCGCCCGGAAACGCACTGACCCTCACCTTCGACGTCGCGGACGGCATACCGCGTTACGCGCTCAGCTACAAGGGTCGGGCCGCGGTGCTCCCCAGCCGGCTCGGCTTCGAACTCAAGAACGCCCCCGCGCTGCTGTATCACCCGGCAGTCGGCCGAGCGCAGCAGCTTCGACGAGACCAGGGAACCCGTCTGAGGCGAAACGGCCACCATCCGAAACCACTACAACGAACTGGCCGTCACCCTCGAACAGCAGGGCCGCATCATGATCGTCCGCTTCCGCTCCTATGACGATGGACTCGGATTCCGCTACGAATTCCCCGAACAAAAGCGGCTCACACAATCCTCCGCGAAGAGCGGACCGATGGACTACACGCCGGGAATCTTCGGCATGGACCTCTCGACCTTTGCCCCGGGCAACACCTCGAAAGCCAACGCTACGATCTGCAACCAGCTGGCCCTCTACGTCACGATGTATTCACCGCTGCAGATGGCGGCCGAACCCGGGGCCTATATCGTGGCGGCCCGCAAGACCAAAGGCCGCAACGAATGGTTCGTGGGCGGGGGGGGGAAAAAAAAAAAAACGAAGAGGCCCGGACGATGGAGATATCGGTTTCGATTTTCTGGAACCAGGCCGGGAGTACGTGGCAACGCTCTACGCCGATGCGCCGGATGCCGACTATGCCGAGAACCCGGAGGCTTACCGCATCCGCAGCGGACGGGTCACAGCCCGCAACCGGTTGTCGGTATGGATGGCCAGCGGCGGAGGATTTGCCATCTCGCTGCGGGAGGCCGCTCCGGACGACCGCAGACTGCCGAAGCTGAAATAAATCGGGTTCCGGATTTACAGGAAGAGTACGGCCAGCATGGCCACCACGAAACCGCCGCAGAATCCGGCCAGCACCTGCGCGCCGTTGTGACAGCCGAGGTAGAGACGTGCCGAGGCCAGCGCTCCGGCGGCAAGGATGGCGACCATGAGCGGGATGAGCATGTTGCCCACTCCGACGATGTTCATCACCACGAGCAGAGCCACCACGGCCCCCATGCCGGTCAGGTGCAGACTGATCTTCCACCACAACGACACCACGAGGCACATCGCCTCACAACAGGCGGCCGCCACCATGAACTTGCGCAGAAAGATGGCCGAGGGGATCTTCGCAAAGGTGATGGCACAAAGGATGTAGCAGACGATTCCGACCGCCAGGGGCAGCCACCGTTCGCGACGGTTGTCCACCTTGAAACTGGAGATCCGCCCCAGCGAATGCAGCACGCCGAGCGCCAGGAACGGAATGACGATCGCATAGAGCACCACCACCCACATGAGGTAGAACTTCACCTGCGTGGAGTAGTGGGCGAAGGTGGTCATCGTGAGCAGCACCGCCATCAGGTAGACCGGCAGCAGAAAGGGGTGCAGCACCCACGAGAGCGTATTGGCTATTTTCCGATAATTCATTGCATTCATGCTTTTTAAGGCCGCCCCGACGCGACCGGGCATCACTCAGCCCCGTTCTTTAGTTTTCCCCCCCCCTCCGCCGGGGTCAGATCTGCTTGCGCAGCCGCGCCACCGGGATGCCCAGCATCTCGCGGTACTTGGCCACCGTACGCCGCGCAATGCGGTATCCCTTCGAATTGAGGATGTCCATCAGCGTCTCGTCGGTCAGCGGGTGGCGCTTGTCCTCGCCGTCGATACACTGCTGGAGGATGTGTTTGATCTCATAGCTCGAGACCTCCTCACCCGATTCGGTCTGCATCGCCTCCGAGAAGAGCGACTTGAGCAGGATGATCCCGAACTGCGTCTGCACGTACTTGCTGTTGACCACGCGCGAGATGGTCGAGACATCGAGCCCCGTGCGGTCGGCAATATCCTTGAGAATCATCGGGCGGAGTTTCGAACGGTCGCCGTCCTTGAAGTACTCCTGCTGGTAGTCGAGAATGGTCTGCATCGTGCGCATCAGCGTGTCGTGGCGCTGCTTGATCGCCGAGATGAACCACTTGGCCGAGTCGATCTTGTTCTTGACGAACTGCAGCGCCTCCCGATCCTGCTCCTTGACCTTGCCGTCGGGACCCACCATGTCGCGGATCATGTCGACGTAGCGGCGGTTGATCCGCACCTCGGGGACGTTGTACGAATTCATCGAGAGGTTGAAATGACCGTCCTGATAGTCGAGGATGAAATCCGGAATGATGTAGGGTGTCGTATCCGTTCCCCCCTCGGCATAGAGGTTGCCGGGTTTGGGCGAAAGGTGCTTGATCTCGGCAATGGCCTCGCGGAACTCATCCTCCGAGACCTGCAGCCGCGCCATCAGCTTCTCATAGTGCTTCTTGACAAACTCGTCGAAGTAGTCGGCCAGAATCCGGCGGGCCAACCGGCGCGGACGCGTATTGAGCGGCAGCTGGTCGATCTGCAGCAGCAGGCACTCGCGCAGGTCGCGGGCCCCGATCCCGGCCGGTTCCAGTTCGTGGATGATCCCCAGAATACGCGCCAGCTCCTCGGCCGAGGTCTCGATACCCACCGTAAAGGCGATGTCGTCGGCCACCGACTCCAGGTCGCGGCGCAGGTAGCCGTCCTCGTCGAGACTGCCGACCAGATAGGTCGCCAGACGCATGTCGCGCTCCGAGAGGTTGCGGAAATTCAACTGCTCGATGAGATACTCCTGCAGCGAGCGTCCTTCGGTCAGGTAGACCGGACGCTGCTTGTCGTCCTTCGAGTAGTTGTTGATGTGGCTCTTGTAGGAGGGGGTATCGTCTTCGCGCAGGTATTCGTCGACGGAGATCTCCTGCGGCTGCAGGTCTTCGTCCTCGGCGGAACGTTCCTCCTCCTCGAGGACGATGTTGTCTTCGATCTCCTGCTTGATGCGCTGTTCGAGCTGCACGGTAGGCAGCTCCAGCAGCTTGATCATCTGAATCTGTTGCGGAGAGAGCTTCTGCTGAAGCGAAAGTACCTGTTTCTGATTGATTGCCATATCGAATCCAAATTAAGAATAAGAATCTCCTTCCAATTTGGTTTCTTCATTTCGGGTTTGTTCGGGTTTTCCACATTCAGGGGTGGTCGATCGCCGCTCGAGCAGCGGACTCCGGGGGATAAACTTCCTCGCCCCAAAGTCCCGATGCCCCTGCTACAGGCTCGCTAAGGCCAACTTCTCCCACTGCCGGGTTCCGATGACCGTCCCTGCTCCAGACTCACAAAGGCCAATACCCACACACCCTTCGGGGCGCTCAATACCGGGCCAGCCCGTCTCCCGCGATCGGTGTCCGAAGCTGCGTCACCGCAGCCTCCGGCCCTGACCGGGAAGGGTTTGTTGCCGGTCGGTCGTCGTCCAAGGCGTACCGGCCGCAAGTACGGCAACCGACCGATCAGAAATCGGCGTGCATCGGTGTACGCGGGAAGGGCTGTACGTCGCGGATGTTGGTCAGACCGGTGACGAACAACAGCAGACGGTCGAAGCCCAGACCGAAGCCCGAGTGGGGAGCCGATCCCCAGCGGCGCGTATCAAGATACCACCACAGTTCGCGCTCGTTCATGCCGAGCTCCTTGACGCGGCGGTTCAGCTTCTCGTAGTCGGCCTCACGCTCCGAGCCGCCGATGATCTCGCCGATGCCCGGGAAGAGAACATCCATGGCGCGCACGGTCTTTCCGTCATCGTTCTGCTTCATGTAGAAGGCCTTGATATCCTTCGGATAGTTGATCAGGATCACCGGGCGCTTGAAATGCTCCTCGACCAGGTAGCGCTCGTGCTCCGACTGCAGGTCGCAGCCCCAGTCGCACGGGAATTCGAACTTGCGGCCCGAAGCCTTCAGGATCTCGATACCCTCGGTGTAGTCGAGGCGTTTGAAATCGTTGTGCAGCACGAACTTCAGCCGGTCGATCAGCCCCTTGTCCCACATCTTGTTCATGAACTCGAGGTCCTCCTTGCAGTTGTCCAGCGCATACTGGATCAAGTACTTGAGGAAATCCTCGGCCAGCTCCATATCGTCCTCCAGGTCGTAGAACGCCGCTTCGGGTTCGATCATCCAGAACTCCGAGGCGTGGCGCGGCGTGTTGGAGTTTTCGGCGCGGAACGTTGGGCCGAACGTATAGATGCGGCCCAGCGACAGGGCGCCCAGCTCACCTTCGAGCTGTCCCGAAACGGTCAGATTGCACGACTTGCCGAAGAAGTCCTTCGTATAGTCGACCTTTCCCTCCTCGGTCTTGGGCAGATTGTTCAGGTCGAGCGTCGTGACCTGGAACATGGCGCCGGCCCCTTCGCAGTCCGAAGCGGTGATGATCGGCGTATGGAAGTAGTAGAATCCGTTCCTGTTGAAATACTCGTGGATGGCGTAGGCCATGGCGTGGCGGATACGCAGCACGGCGCCGAAGGTATTGGTCCTCGGACGCAGGTAGGCGATGTCACGCAGGAACTCCAGCGAGTGGCCCTTCTTCTGCAGGGGATAGGTATCGGGGTCGGCCGTACCGTAGATCTCGATCCGCTCGGCCTGCACCTCGACGCCCTGACCGGCCCCGGGCGAGGCAACCAGCCGGCCGTCGACACGGATGCAGGCTCCCGTCGTAATGGGCTTGAGCTGCTCCTCGCTGATCTTCGACAGATCGACCACCACCTGTATGTTGTTCACGCACGACCCGTCGTTCATGGCGATAAAGGCCACGTTCTTGTTGCCGCGCTTGGTGCGCACCCAACCTTTGACGACGATGTCGCTGTCCACGACCCCCGACTTGAGGATTTCTGCGATTCTCTGCGTTTTCATAGGATATAGATAGGATATTCAGTTCACACGTTTTTCCGAATTGCCAAAGTTAGCCATTATTTGCGATTTGACAAAAAAAAAGTACCTTTGTCGTGCTTATCTATCTCAGCATACGATGAAACGAACGTTATGGACGGCTGCGCTGGCAGCCTGCACGCTGACGGCTGCTGCCCAGGAGGAATCCGCAGCCCGCCCCCTGGCCGAGGGTGGCCGCATCTTCCGCACCGAGGTGGTCCCCTACAACGCCCGCCACGACGCCGATGCCCGCAACCGCCAGGCCGGAGGCTACTGGATGGAGTTCCGTCCCGAACTGATCACCCGCTCCGAGGGCGAGATCAGCGCCTTCTACGGCGCGAAAATCGACATCCCGTTCGAATGGACCGACGGTCGCGTCTTCCTCCACCTCGAAAATACGGGCGCCGGCTACTCGCTGTGGCTCAACGACCGGCCCGTGGCCGAGGTCAACGATCCGCTGACCCCCGCGGAGTTCGACCTGACGCCCTACGTCCGACAGGGGGTCAACTCGTTCCGCGTGCTGATGCACGCCCGGCGCCTGGCGATCGACGGCCAGGGAGTGCAGCGTCCGCTCTTCGAAAACAGCTACCTCTATTACCAGAACCGGCGTTCGATCGCCGACTTCGAGATCGCCCTGGTCCCCGACACGCTGGGGCGCGAATTCGGCATGCTCGATCTGAAGATCATCGCCTGCAACGCCTACAATTACGACGAACCCGTCACCGTGGGGTACGACATCTACTCGCCGGACGGCAAACTGCAGGAGTTCAACATGACCGAGATCACCATCCCGGGCCGTTCGACCGATACGGTGCGCTACACGCCGCTGATCTACCACACCTATGAGCACAAGTGGGAGGCCGGAAGCAAAAATCCGCCCCTCTACAGCGTGATGCTCTTCACGCGCCGCAACGGCGTCTACAAGGAGTACATGCCCCTGAAGATCGGATTCGGCAAGACGGAACTCGTCGACGGACGACTCATGCGGCTGGGCAAGGAGCTGCGGCTGGTCAAGGCCCAATACAACGCCGCCGCCGACCGCAAGACGACCCTTTCGGAGCTCAAGGCACTGAAGGCCAAGGGAAACAATACGATCTGCCCGAACTATCCGCAGCCCGTGTGGTTCTACGAACTGTGCGACCAGCTGGGGCTCTACGTCATCGACCGTGCGGCGATCGACGCCCCCGAGAAGCGCGATGACCGCCGCGTGGGCGGCACGCCGTCGAACGATCCGCGTCTGGTCGACGAGTACATCGAACGCGTCAAGTCGATGTACTACCGCTCGCGCAACTTCACCTGCGTGGTGGCCTACGACCTGGGCTGCCCCTCGGGAAACGGCTACAACATGTACAAGGCCTACGAGTGGCTCAAGTCGGTGGAGAAGTCGCGGCCGGTGATCTACTCCGACGCCGACGGCGAGTGGAACAGCGACCTCTGACGCTTCATGAACATCGAACTGATCCTGATCGGCAAGACCGACTCGAAGGAGGTCGCCGCGCTGGTCGAGCTCTACGCCCGGCGGGTGAACCACTACTGCCGTTTCGCCGTAACGACACTGCCCGACGTGCGCAACACGAAGAGTCTGAGCATCAAGCAGCAGCGCACGGCCGAGGGTGAAGCCATCCTGCGCCAGCTCTCGGACGGGGACTACGTCACGCTGCTCGACGAACGGGGCACCGAATACCGCTCGGTGGAGTTTGCGCTGTGGCTGCAGAAGCGGCTGAACAGCGGCGTCAAACGTCTCGTACTGGTCATCGGGGGCCCCTACGGCTTCTCCGACGAGGTCTACGAGAGGGCCGATGCAAAGCTGTCGCTCTCGCGCATGACCTTTTCGCACCAGATCGTGCGGGCGATCTTCGCCGAACAGATCTACCGCGCCTTCACGATCCTCAACAACGAACCCTATCACCACGAATAACGCCATGCAGCCGACCCCCGCAATAGCCGTCCTGACCTCCAACATCCTCGTGGGTGCGGGGCTGCGTTCGATGCTCGAAAAGATGGTTCCGCAGGCCTCGGTCGAGCTGCTGCGCACCTTCGAGGCCTATCTCGAGGCGGGACCCGACCGCTATGTTCACTGCTTTGTCGCGGCTCCGGTCTTCCGGGCCCACAGTGCCTTCTTCCGCGAACGCTGCCACCGCACGATCGTGCTGACCCACGGAAGCCCGTGTCCGGGGATGCACGCGCTCGACGTCGACACCGACGAGGAGGAGTTCGTCCACGCGCTGGTCCGCATGCAGCAGCACGTGCGGCGCCCCGAACACACGCTCAGCGACCGCGAACCCGCCGCACAGCCCCTCTCCGAACGCGAAACCGAGGTGCTGACGCTCATCGCCCGCGGGCTGATCAACAAGGAGATCGCCGACCGGCTGGGTATCGGGCTGACGACGGTCATCTCCCACCGCCGCAACATCATGGAGAAACTCGGCATCCGCTCGGTGGCCGGGCTGGCCGTCTATGCGCTGACCTCCGGGCTGGTCGACGCTGACGAGATCTGACAAGAGAGAGGGGGGGGGCCGCGGCCGCCGACAACCGACGACGCAACCGACCGTCACGTCAGGAACCCCACAACCGACCGTTGCAACCGTCCTCACGACTGACCGCCGCAACAAAACCCACGACCGGACCCTTGGCCGGCAGGCAGAGAGCTGACAGCGCACCGGCAGCGCACCACCGCATCCTGAAACAACCCGCTCCTCATAAATTAGGATTGCGGCTTTCGCCGGAAAAGCGTTAATTTGCATCGCAAAACCGCTGAAAAAAGTATCCGACTGCCCGATGCCGATCCACAGACACCTCATTCCGCTGCTGATCCTCCCGATCCTTCTCGGGGCGGGGCACCGCGCCGTAGCGGCGGAGGACCCCGATGCGGAGATGGCCGACACGACGATCGTCGTCGACCGCGTGCAGGTGACGGCCATCAAGCAGGGTCCCGTGCTGCGCTCGACGGCCGTAGCGTCGTCAATCCTCGGCAGCCGCGCCGTCGAACGCCGCGGCATCTCCGCGCTGAAGGAGATCTCCTCGCTGGCCCCCAACTTCTACGTCCCGGACTACGGCTCGCGCATGACCTCGTCGGTCTATGTGCGGGGACTCGGCGCGCGGATCGACCAGCCGGTCATCGGCATGAACGTCGACAACGTGCCGGTACTCAACAAGAACGGATTCGATGCGGAGTTGGCCGACATCGAACGCATCGAGGTGCTGCGCGGCCCGCAGTCGACCCTCTACGGTCGCAACACGATGGGCGGCGTCGTGAACGTCTACACCCTCTCGCCCCTGACGTACGAAGGGGTGCGCGCCCTGGCCGAGTACGGCAGCGGCAACACGCTACGGCTGCGGGCCTCGGCCTACTGGCGGCCGCGGCCGGACGTGGGATTCTCCGTGACGGGCTTCTACACGCGTTCGGACGGCTTCTTCACCAACGACTGGAGCGGCCGCAAGTGCGACTGGGAGTGGCAGACCGGCGGACGCTGGCGCGTGCAGTGGGACAACGGCCGCGGTCTGCGGCTGGACAACACCTTCTCCGCGACCCGGCTCGAACAAGGCGGCTACCCCTATGCCTACGCCGGCGAACCGATCGTCGAAGGGGGAGAGACGCTGCTTCGCCCGGGACAGATCGCCTACAACGACCCGAGCGGCTACCTGCGCACGTCGCTGAGCGACGGGCTGACGCTGCGCTACGACGCCCCGCGCTACAGCCTCTCGTCGATCACCAGCTACCAGTACCTCGACGACGCCATGACGCTCGATCAGGACTTCACGCCGCTCTCCTACTTCACGCTGCGGCAGGCCATCCGCGAACACGCCCTGACGGAGGATCTCGTCATCCGTTCGCGCGGCACGGAGCGTTACGGATGGCTCTTCGGCGCCTTCGGATTCTACCGCAACCAACGGATGGACGCCCCGGTGACCTTCAAGCGCACGGGCATCGAGCGGCTGATCCTCGACAATGCCAACACGTCGCCCGAGGTCCTCTACTACACGATCGACTCCGACGAACTGCTGCTCTCGTCGGAGTTCCGCACGCCGACGTGGGGCGCGGCCCTCTATCACGAATCGCGACTCCAACTGGGGCGGTGGCTACTGACGGCCGGAGTGCGGGCCGACTTCGAACGCACGCGGATGAGCTACCGCAGCCGCGCCGATCTGGACTACCGGCTTAGCATCAACGGCGGGGAGCTCTCCCCGCAGCGGATCGCAATCGACGACCGCGACCGGCTGGCCCACTCCTACCTCGAGGTGCTTCCGAAGGTGACGGCGCTGTACGCCTTCGACCCGATGCGCAACCTCTACCTCTCGATCGCACGCGGCTACAAGGCCGGAGGCTTCAACACGCAGATGTTCTCCGACATTCTGCAGGAGAAGCTCCAGGGGGCGATGGTCTCGGGCATCCCCGAGGTGGATCCGGAGCGGATGTCCTACCGTCCGGAGTACAGCTGGAACTTCGAGATGGGCGGTCACTTCTCGTGTCTGGACGGCGCCGTGCGGGGCGACTTCGCCCTCTTCTGGATCGAGGTGAGCGACCAGCAGCTGACCGTCTTCCCCGAAGGGCAGGCCACGGGCCGCATGATGGCCAACGCCGGACGTTCGCGCAGCCGCGGTGCCGAGCTCTCGCTGCAGGTCTCGCCCTGCAAGGATTTCGACCTGAACCTCAACTACGGATACACCGACGCCCGCTTCGTGCGCTACCGCAGCGGTGTGGAGAACTACGCCGGGCGGCGCGTCCCCTATGCCCCGGAGCACACCTTCGCGGCCCGCGCCACGTGGAGCCGTCCGACGGGCGTCGAGTGGCTGGGCGACGTGGTCGTCGAGGCCGGCGTCCAGGGGGCGGGCCCCATTGCGTGGAACGAGCAGAATTCGCTCACGGAGCCCTTCTACGCACTGATGAATGCCTCCGTACGGCTCGAACACCGCCGCTGGTCGATCGGCGTGTGGGGCCGCAACCTCACGGGATCAGTATACAACGTATTCTATTTCAAGTCGATAGGACACGAGTTCGTCCAGCGCGGACGACCCCGGACCTTCGGCGTCACATTCACCCTAAACTTTCAATGACATGCTGAAAAAACTGCTGATGATGAGCCTGGCGGCCCTTGCGCTGGCTGCCTGCAACGACGAAGCCGACGAAGGAATCCAGTACGCGACGAGCAACCCCTCGATCGTCGACGGGGTCTTCACAAGCGACAACATGCACTTCTACGGAACGGCCAAGGTGACCGATTCGGAGGGCAACGTCTTCACAGACCCGGAAGCCTGGTTCGAGTTTGCCGGCGACCGCGAAACGCTGGCCATCTACATGCACCAGACGCGTTTTGCCGAAAAGATGCCCCAACTGGACATGCGCATCTACCGCATCCCCTACACCGGAGGCGAGGGAGCTTCGCTCTCCTTCTCGTCGGAGAGCCTCATACCGCAGGTCCGGCTCCCGAATCAGGTGGGCGGCGGTTACAGCTACCAGGACATGCCCGCCTACACGCTTACCGGCGTCGAGGGATCGGTCAACGACATCGTCTGCCGCATGGCCTTCACCTGCAGCGTGCCCAAGCTCGGAAGCTACCGCATGGAGTACGAAGGGCTCCTGCTGGTAAAAAAATAGTCCTCACGGGGATGGAGTTTGCCTGCGAAGTGTTAACTTTGCAGGCGAAACCATAAACAAGCACGAAAGATGAAACCCGAATACAGACCCTTTGTGGACGAACTGATCGAACTCTGCATCAAGGAGGATATCGGCGACGGCGACCACACGTCGCTCTGCTGCATCCCCGCCGACGAACACGGACGCATGCGCCTCTTGTGCAAGCAGGAGGGGGTGATCGCCGGTATCGAGATCGCGCAGATCGTCCTCCACCGCCTCGACCCCGAGATGCACTTCGAACAGGTGCTGCAGGACGGCAACCGCGTGAAGCCCGGCGACGTGGCCTTCTACGTCTCGGGACGCCTGCGCTCGCTGCTGCAGGCCGAGCGCATCGTGCTCAACATCATGCAGCGCATGAGCGGCGTGGCCACCCAGACGGCCGTCTATGTCAAGCGGCTCGAAGGGCTCCACACCAAAGTCCTCGACACGCGCAAGACGACACCCGGCATGCGCGTGCTGGACAAGATGGCCGTCAAGTTCGGAGGAGGCGAAAACCACCGCATGGGGCTCTTCGACATGATCCTGCTGAAGGACAACCACATCGACTTTGCCGGCGGTATCCGCAAGGCCATCACCGGCGCCCGCGAGTACCTCAAGGCCCACGACAAGAATCTCCCGATCGAATGCGAGGTCCGCACGCTGGAGGACATCGACGAGGTCTTCGCCGCGGGAGGCGTCGACCGCATCATGTTCGACAACTTCACGCCCGAGATGACGCGCCGCGCTGTCGAAAAGGTCGCCGGACGCTGCGAAACCGAATCCAGCGGCGGCATCACCCTCGAGACATTGCGCCAGTACGCCGAATGCGGCGTGGACTTCATCTCCGTCGGAGCGCTGACCCACCAGATCCGCTCGCTCGACATGTCGCTCAAGGCCTGCGAATAGCCCGGGGCCCCAAGAGGGGGGGGGAAAAAAAAAAAAAGCCTGCAGAAGAGAGACGCCACGGAAAGGCACACAGGAGAGAGGAAGAGGAGAAGAGAAGCACAAGAGAGGGCAGGAAACGAGAAGGAGGAGAGGATTGCGAGTGAGCGAAGAGAAGGAAAAGAAGAGGAGAGAAACGAGCGATTGAACTGCCGGAAAGAGGGCCCGCCCTCATCCGGACTGAGAACAGAATACGATGGAGCGAACGACTGACCGTCCGACACGGGTTCCCCGACTGATCCGCACACCGCCGGGTATGCTGGTGTGGCGGATTCTCCTGCTTTATATCGTGCTGTTCGTCTGCCGCACGGTCTTCTACCTCTACAACGCCGCGCTGATCGGCCCTCTGACGGGCGGAGAGATCGGCCAGCTGCTGGCCGGAGCGCTGAAGTTCGACACCTCGTCGGTGGTCTACGCCGACGGACTGTTCATCCTGCTGTCGCTGCTGCCCCTCCATGTGCGTGAACGCCGCTGGTACCGGGGCGTGATGTTCGGCTACTACGTCGCGGTCAATTCGCTGCTCGTCGTGGCCGCGAACCTCGCCGATACGGTCTACTTCCGCTATACGCAGAAACGCTTCACGGCCGACGAGATCTTCTTCGCCGACAACGACAACTCGCTGCAGCTCGTCGGGAAGTTCATGGCCGAAAACTGGCACCTCGTCCTCCTTTGGGCCGCGCTCACGGCCCTGCTGGCCTGGGGCTACCGCCGCCGGGTACACGAGGAGAGTCTGCTGCGCCGCGGCTGGCCCTACTACACCGGCGGAGTGGTGCTGCTAGCCGTGGCCGCCGGGTTGAGCATCGCCGGCATGCGCGGCGGCATGACCCGCATGACGCGGCCCATCACCCTCTCGAACGCCACGCTCTACACCTCGGAGAGCGCCAAGGCCAACCTCATTCTGAGCAATCCGTTCTGCATCCTGCGTACGGCCGGAAGTTCATCCAGCGTCCAGTTTCCCCGCTACTTCTCGGACGAGGAGCTGCCACAGCGCTTCACCCCCGTCCACCAGCCGGCCGACTCTACGGCCGTCGATCTGGGACGCCGGAACATCGTCGTCTTCATTCTCGAAAGCATGTCGGCCGAACACTCGGCCCACCTCTGCCCCGAAATCTACGCCGATCTGCCGCAGAAGGGCTTCACGCCGTTCCTCGACTCGCTGATGCGTCAGGGGCTGACCTTCCGCCGGATGTATGCCAACGGCACGCGCTCGATTCAGGCCATGCCCTCCGTGCTGGGAAGCATTCCCTCGTTCCGCACCCCCTTCGTACTGATGCCGCAATCGCTCGGCGAGAGCCGCCAGCTGCCGGCCATGCTGGCCGATGAGGGCTACTCGACCGCCTTCTTCTGCGGTTCGGAGCGCGGCTCGATGGGATTCGGGGCCTACGCCCGTTCGGCCGGGGTCGAGCGCCTCGTCAGCCGCGAGGATTACGAGGAGCGACACGGAACCGGCGATTTCGACGGCTACTGGGGCATCTGGGACGAGCCATTCCTGCAATTCATGGGCGAGGAGCTCGCGGCAATGCCCGAACCCTTCTTCGCCACGCTCTTCACCCTCTCGTCGCACCATCCGTTCGTCGTCCCAGAGCAGTATGCCGCAATGCTGCCGCAGGGTTACACGAAGATCCACCCGGGCGTGGCGTACGACGATCTGGCCTTCCGCCACTTCTACGAACGCTTCCAGAATGAGGAGTGGTTCCGCCGCACGATCTTTGTCTTCGTGGCCGACCACGTCTCCTCGGAGAAATTTGCCGACCGGACCCGCTCCTACCCCGGCAACATGCACATCCTGGCCTTCATCCATACGCCCGACGGCGCCCTGCGCGGCGAGGTCGGGGAGATCACCCAACAGCTCGACCTGATGCCGACCCTGCTGGGGCTGATCGGCAACCGCAAGCCCTACTTCGCCTTCGGTCGAGACGTGCTCAACGAACCCCGGCGTCCGCGCTGGTCGGTGAGCTACGACGGCGAGTTCCGCGCCCTGACCGACCGCGGCGCCCTGCTGCTCAACGATGCGGGAGTCCCGGCCGGAGTGCGACCCGTCGAGCTGGCCCCGGCAGGTGCTGACACGACGGCAGTCACCGCTCCGGCTGACACGGCGGACGCGGAGAACCCGTCCGTCCCGGCGGCGGCAAACGATCCGGCGGCGGCACCTACGGTCGATTCGCTGCGCCGGGGATTTCAGGCCCTGCTGCAGCAGTACTACCAGCATATCGAAAACAAGAATTACACGGTTCATGATTGAATTCCACCCCGTGCGTCTCGAGGACCGCAGCGTCATCGAGCGCCATACGATGCTGTCGGGCATCTGCAACTGCGACCTGGCCTTTGCCAACATGTACTGCTGGCAGGAGGTCTATCACAGCGCGTGGGCCGAGATCGAGGGCTTTCTGGTCATCCGTTTCCAGATCGACGGCGGACCCCGCATCGGCTACATGCAGCCGGTCGGCGAGGGCGATTTCGGGCCGATCATCCCGCTGCTGCGCGAGGATGCCCACGCCCACGGGCAGCGGCTGCGCATTATCGGCCTGACGGACGAGGGGCGTGAGATGATCCGCCGCATGCACCCCGGCGAGTTCGCCTTCGAGTCGGATCGCGCCCTCGAAGACTATGTCTACAACGCCTCGGATCTGCGCGACCTCCCGGGCCGCCGCTACCAGCCCAAGCGCAACCACATCAACCGCTTCATGGCCGAATACCCCAACTACCGCTACGAAGTACTGACACCCAAACGGTCGGCCGAGTGCATGACGCTCGAACGCGTCTGGCGGAAGGAGCACACGGGCCACACCTCGGAGCTGAGTGCCGAACAGCGGGCCATGCAACGGGGATTCGAACACTTCGACGAACTGGGGCTTATCGGCGGCTGTATCTATGTCGGCGACCGGCTGGTGGCCTTCACCTTCGGTTCGGCGGTCAACGACCACACCTTCGACACCCACATGGAGAAGGCCGACACGGAGTACGACGGCGCCTTCACGATCATCAACAAGCTCTTCGCCGAGCACCTTCCCGAGCGATTCACGCTCATCAACCGCGAGGAGGACCTCGGTCTCGAAGGGCTCCGGCGCGCCAAACTCTCCTACCATCCGGCCTTCCTGCAGCACAAGTTCATGGCCATCCACCTCCATCCCGACGAACTGGCCTGCAAGCAGTTGTGGCAGGAGGCCTTCGGCGACGACGACGATTTCGTCGACTCGTTCCTGATCCGTTACTACTCGCGGCACCGGGCCCTGACCATCGAGGAGGAGGGGCACACGGTGGCCATGCTCCATTTGCTCCCCTTCGACACGGAGTTCGGGCCCACGACCTACATCTATGGCGTTGCCACGGCCGAGAGCCACCGTCACCGCGGGCTGGCCTCGCAGCTCATGCGGCAGGCCATGGCGCTCATCGAGGAGCGCGGCAATGCGGCGGCTTTCCTGATCCCAACCCCCGGCAAGGAGTGGCTCCGCGACTTCTACGCAGGGTTCGGACTTGCCGAAGAGACGCCCGTGACGTTCGTCTCGGAGGACGGATTCGACTTCGGAACGGGTGATGCGGCCACCGACCGGGCCATGATCTGGCGGCGCGATGCGTCGGCTCCGCTGCCCGAGACCCTCACAGCCACCTATCGCAAATAGCAGAGCGCCACACCGACACAAAAAAGTCCGGAACCGCTAAGGTTCCGGACTCATTCATCCCGGCTCTCTTCCACTCCGGACTCTCTCACCTCCCGGATTTTCTCACCTCCCCGGGTTACTTGTTCTCTCTCTCCCCCCTATTCGTCCCGGGCTATTTGCGGCGCTTGAGGAAACACTCGATCGTGTTCTCCATCAGACAGCAGATCGTCATCGGACCGACACCACCCGGCACCGGCGTGATGACCGAGGCCTTGGGCTCGATGGCGGCAAAGTCGACGTCGCCGCACAGCTTGCCCGTCTCCGGGTCGCGGTTCACACCCACGTCGATCACCACCGCCCCGTCGGCCACCATATCGGCCGTCACGAACTTCGGGCGTCCGATGGCCACTACAAGAATCTCCGCCTCGCGCGTCACCTCGCCGAGATTGCGCGTACGGCTGTGGGCAATGGTTACCGTGGCGTTCTCGTCAAGCAGCAGCTTCGAGACGGGCAGTCCGACGATGTTGCTGCGGCCGATGACGACGGCCCGCTTACCGGCGATCTCCACCCCGGCAGCCTTCAGCATCTTGATGATTCCCTTCGGCGTGCAGGGCAGCGTACAGGGCTGTTTCTGCCACAGCGCCGCCACATTCAGCGGATGGAAGCCATCCACATCCTTCGACTTGTCGATCGCCTCGATCACCTTGCTCTCGTCGATGTGCTTGGGCAGGGGCAGCTGCACCAGAATGCCGTCCACCTCGTCGTCGAGGTTCAGCGCCGAGATGATGTCCAGCAACTCGGCCTCCGTAATCGACTCGGGCTTGCGGATCGTCGTGTTGCGGATTCCCACCGCCTCCGACGCCTTCGCCTTGCCCGTCACATAACTCACACTCGCCGGGTTATCCCCCACGAGAATCACCACCAGATGGGGCACGCGCCCGTATTTGGCCGGGAAGCTCTTCACCTGCTCGGCCATTTCGGCCTTCAGTTTGGCCGACAGTTCCTTTCCGCTAATTATCATACTTTTATTTTACCGTTTCTATTTGTCAAATGCCCAATGGCCGATATCAGTCCGGTGGAAGAGGTTGCCGCACTCGATGCACGCCACGTCGCGCAGCGCCGCCTCGCGGGCCTCGGCCAGCGTGGCCCCGCGTCCGACGACGAACAGCACCCGTCCGCCGTTGGTCAGAATCCGTTCGCCGTCGGCCTTCGTTCCCATGTGGTAGACCGTTCCCTCGACGCGATCCAGCCCCTTGATCTCGTGGCCCTTTTCATAGCTTCCGGGGTAGCCCTTCGAGGCCAGGACGATGCCCAGCGTCGCGAAGTCGTGCCACTCCAACTGCGTATCGAGCCCCTCGGCCACGGCGCAGAAGATATCGACGATGTCGCTCTTCAGACGCGGCAGCACCACCTCCGTCTCGGGGTCGCCGAAGCGGGCGTTGAACTCGATGACCTTGATTCCCTGCGCCGTCTTCATCAGACCGCCGTACAGAACCCCTTCGAACGGGCACCCTTCGTCCACCATCGCATCGGCCACCGGCTGCAGGATCCGCTCCAGCGCGAAGCGCTCGTCCTCCGGCGTGATGAACGGCAGCGGGGAGTAGGCCCCCATGCCGCCCGTATTGGGGCCCTTGTCGCCGTCGTAGGCCCGCTTGTGGTCCTGCGCCAGCACCATCGGCCACACGCGACGGCCCGAAACGAAGCACATGAACGAGAACTCCGGACCTTCGAGGTAATCCTCAATGACGACCTTGCCCTCGCCGAACTTGTCATCGAGCAGCATATCCTTCAGCGCGGCGTCGGCCTCCTCCATCGTCCGGGCGATCACCACCCCCTTGCCGGCGGCCAGACCGTCGTACTTCAGCACCGCCGGGAACGAACGGCCGGCCACGTAGTCACGCGCCGCACCGTACTCCGTGAAGGCCCGGAAACCGGCCGTCGGAATGCCGTATTTGGCCATCAACTCCTTGGCAAACTCCTTCGAGGATTCGATCCGCGCGGCGGCCTTCGTGGGGCCGAAGATCCGCAGCCCCGCCTTGCGGAAGCAGTCGACAACCCCCGCCGCCAGAGCCACTTCGGGGCCTACGACCGTCAGACCGATCCCCTTCTCCAGCGCAAAATCGCGCAACTCCTCCACCGCAGTCTCGCGGATCGAGACGCACTCCGCCTGCCGGGCAATGCCCGCATTGCCCGGAGCGCAGTAGATCTTGCCGACCTTCGCCGAACGCGACAGCGCATCGACGATGGCATGTTCGCGGCCTCCGCCGCCGATCACCAGCACATTCATAGTCGTCGTCTTTGAGGGATCAGTGTTTGAAGTGACGCTCGCCGGTGAAGAGCATGGCGATACCCTTCTCGTCGGCCTTGGCGATCGAATCGCCGTCGCGCACCGATCCGCCCGGCTGCACGATGGCCGTCACGCCGTATTCGGCGGCCAGCGTCACGCAGTCGTCGAAGGGGAAGAAGCCGTCCGAAGCCAGCACGATGCCCTCCGTCTCGCCGGCGGCACGGGCCTGGTTCAGCGCCAGTTCGGCCGAGCCGATGCGGTTCATCTGACCGGCCCCGACACCCAGCGTGCGACCGTTCTTCACGGCCACGATGGCGTTCGACTTCACATGCTTGACAATATGCCAGCCGAAGTTCAGGTCGTCCATCTGCTCGGGAGCCGGTTTGGCCTTCGTCACGCACATGTCGGCCGTGACGCTCTTCGTCGCGACGTCGAGGTCCTGCACCAGCAGACCGCCGTTGACGCTCACGTACTGCTTCTGATCCACGGTGCCCTTCTCCATGTTGACCTCCAGCAGGCGGAGGTTCTTCTTCGTGCAGAGCACCTCGAGGGCCCCCTCGTCGAATTTCGGCGCCATGATGATCTCCAGGAAGATGGGCTTCATCAGTTCGGCCACCTCGCGCGTCACGGTGCAGTTCGTGGCGACGATACCGCCGAAGATCGAAACCTTGTCGGCCTCATAGGCCTTCGTCCAGGCCTCGACGACATCCTTGCCCACGGCTGCGCCGCAGGGGTTCATGTGCTTCAGACCGACGCAGAACGGACGGTCGAACTCCCGCACGATGCACAAGGCGGCGTTGGCATCCTGAATGTTGTTATAGGAGAGCTCCTTGCCGTGCAGCTGACGGGCGAAGGCCAGCGAATAGGGCACCTCGTGCTCCTCGCGGTAGAACTTGGCGCTCTGGTGCGGGTTCTCGCCGTAGCGCAGCGACTGTACCAGATCGAACTCCAGGAAGAGCTTCTCGTTCAGACCGGCCTGCTTGCGCATGTAGGCGGCGATCATGGCGTCATACTCGGCCGTGTGGGTATAGGCCTTGGCCGAGAGCTTCAGACGCGTATCGCGCTGCGTGTTGCCCGTGGCACGGATCTCCCCGAGGATCTGCTCATAGTCCGCCGGATCGCACACCACCGTCACGTCGGCCCAGTTCTTGGCCGCCGAACGCAGCATCGACGGACCGCCGATGTCGATATTCTCGATGGCGTCCTCCATGCGTACGTCGGGTTTCGAGATCGTCTGGCGGAACGGATAGAGGTTCACGCAGACCAGATCGATGAACTCGATACCGTTCTCCTTCAGCGCCTTCAGGTGCTCGGGGTTGTCGCGGCGCGCCAGCAGGCCGCCGTGAACCTTCGGGTGGAGCGTCTTCACGCGTCCGTCGCAGATCTCCGGAAAGCCCGTCACGTCGCTGATGTTGATTACCTCGACGCCGCTCTCCCGCAGCAGTTTCATCGTGCCGCCCGTGGCGATCACCACCCAACCGAGTGCACGGAGCCCCTTGGCAAACTCCACGACACCCGTTTTGTCACTTACACTGATCAATGCTCGCATATTCCTATTCTTTTTTTGCGTTCAATAATTTTCCAATCGTTTCGATATAAAGCGGGTATTCCACCGCATGAATCATCGGTTCCAACTCCTCGATATTGTCGCCCTCGTAGGGGAAGGCCCGCTGGGCGATGATCCGTCCGCCGTCCAGTTCGCCGTCGACATAATGGATCGTCACGCCGTAGACCTTCACGCCGTACTCCAGCGCCTGCTCGATGGCATGCGCTCCGCGGAAGGCCGGCAGCAGCGACGGATGGATGTTGATGATCCGCCCGCCATAGGCCCCCAGCAGAACGTCGCCCACGATGCGCATGTAACCGGCCAGACAGACCAGTTCGACCCCGGCGGCATCCAGCCGTGCGACGATCTCACGCTCGTAGTCGGACTTCGAGGCGTACTGCTTCGGCGAAAAGACAAACGACTCCACACCGTGGCGCGCGGCCCGTTCGACGACCGTCGCACCCGGCTTGTCACAGACCATCAGCACCACCTCGGCAGGCAGCTTCCCCTGCTCGCAGGCCGTCACGATGGCCTCGAAATTCGTTCCGTTGCCGCTGGCAAAGACTGCTAGACGATGCATGCCCCTACCGGATAACAACCTTTCCCGAATCGGTAACCCGGCCGATGACCGAGGCGCGTTCGCCTTGCGCCGTGAGGATGTCGATGGCCTTCTGCGCCTCGGAGGCATCCAGGGCGATGACCATGCCGATACCCATGTTGAAGATGTTGAACATCTCGCGGTGAGCCACCTGTCCGTACTTCTCCAGGAAGCGGAAGACCGGCAGGATCTCCCACGTACCCTCTTCGATCTCCAGACCCTGGCCTTCGTGAAGGATGCGCGGGATGTTCTCGTCGAAACCGCCGCCCGTGATGTGGCTGATTCCGTGGACGTCGCACTGACGGATCACCTCCAGAACCTGCTTGACGTAGATCTTAGTCGGCGTGAGCAGCACCTCACCCAGCAGTTTGTTCGACAGTTCGGGATAGCACTTGTGCAGATCCAGGTAGTTGTCCGCCAGAATCTTGCGCACCAGGCTGAAGCCGTTCGAGTGGACACCGCTCGAGGCTACACCGACCAGCACGTCGCCCGTACGGACCTTCGAGCCGTCGATGAGCTTCGACTTCTCGACCACGCCCACCGTAAATCCGGCGATGTCGTACTCGCCGTCGGCATACATGCCCGGCATCTCGGCCGTCTCGCCCCCGACGAGCGCGCAGCCCGCCTGACGGCACCCCTCGGCCACACCGGCCACGATGGCCTCGATCTTCTGGGGAATGTTGTGTCCCACGGCCACGTAGTCGAGGAACAGCAGCGGCTCGGCGCCCTGGGCCAGCACGTCGTTGACGCACATGGCCACGGCATCGATGCCGATCGTGTCGTGTTTGTCCATCTGGAAGGCCAGCTTGAGCTTCGTGCCCACGCCGTCGGTGCCGCTTACCAGCACCGGTTCCTTGACCTGCAGGGCCGAGAGGTCGAACATCCCGCCGAAGGCGCCGATGTTGCCCATCACACCCATACGGGCCGTCGAGGCCACATGTTTCTTGATGCGCCGCACCACTTCGTAACCGGCTTCGAGGTTCACTCCGGCCTTTTCATAACTTTGAGCCATAGCTATTGTGGTTTTAAAATTTTCGTCCTGCAATTATTTATTTGTTCCCCTTGTTGGCATCCTCCATCGACTGGTAGAGGGCCGTGGGATAGTGTCCCGTGAAGCAGGCCATGCACAGCTCCCGGCGGTTGCCGGCCTTATAGAGCGATTCGGGCGACAGGAAGGCCAGCGAATCGGCCCCGATCGTGCGACGGACCTCCTCGACGTTCTTGCGTGCCGAGATCAGCTCGTCGTAGGTCGACGTATCGACGCCGTAGAAGCACGGCCCGATCATCGGAGGGCTGGCGATGCGCACGTGCACCTCGAGCGCCCCGGCCTCCTTGAGCATCGCCACGATGCGCCGCGAGGTGGTGCCGCGCACGATCGAGTCATCGACCAGCACCACGCGCTTGCCCCGCACGATCGACCGCACGGCCGACAGCTTCATCCGAACGCCCTTCTCGCGCAACTCCTGCCTCGGCTGGATGAACGTACGGCCGATGTACTTGTTCTTGATCAGACCCATCTCGTAGGGAAGGCCGCTCGCCTCCGAATAACCCATCGCGGCGCTCAGGCTCGAATCCGGCACGCCGACCACGATGTCCGCCTCGGCCGGCGCCTCCCGGAAGAGCAGCCGTCCCGACTCCTTGCGGTAGGCGTGGACGTTGCACCCCTCGATATCGCTGTCCGGACGGGCGAAGTAGATGTACTCCATCGCGCACATCTCGTGACGCTTGAACTTCGAGTAGTCGCTGCTGCGCAGCCCCTGGTGGTCGATCGTGACGATCTCGCCCGGCTCCACGTCGCGCACGAACTCCGCACCCAGCACATCCAGCGCGCACGTCTCGCTGGCCACGACCCAGCCCTCGCCCAGACGCCCGATCGACAGCGGACGCAGTCCGTACTTGTCGCGGCAGGCGTAGATGCGGTTGGCCGTCATGATCAGGAAGGCAAAAGCCCCCTCCAACATGTTCAGCGCGTCGATGATCGAGTAGATTCTCGGACGGTCGTGATAGCGCGTCTCCTTCTTGATCAGGTGGGCCAGGATCTCGCTGTCGGAGGTCGACTGGAAGAGGCTGCCCCGGTTCTCGAGGTAGGTGTGCAGCAGATCCGAGTTGACGATGTTGCCGTTGTGCGCCAGGGCGAAGTCGCCCGTATTGTGGCGGAAAAGAAAGGGCTGGACATTCTCCAGACCACCGCCTCCGGCCGTCGTATAGCGTACGTGACCGATAGCCATCGAACCGTGAAGCGAGGCGAGTTTCTCCTCGTTGAAGACCTCGGTCACCAGTCCGCACCCCTTGATGCGGCGGAACTGTCCCTTGTCGTCGACCGAAACGATACCGGCCCCCTCCTGCCCGCGGTGTTGCAGGGCGTGCAGCCCGTAATAGGTCAGTGATGCGGCTTCGGGCACCCCGTAGATGCCGAACACACCGCACTCCTCGTGCAACTCGCGGTCGCAAATCTCATTCATCCTCATCTTATTCGGTAATTTTCTTCAGGCGTGACAATATCTCCTCATACGACTCGCGCACACGACCCAGATCGCGGCGGAAACGGTCCTTGTCGAGCCGTTCGTGGGTCGTCATGTCCCACAGACGGCACGTGTCGGGCGAAAACTCGTCGGCCAGCACGATCTCGCCGTCCGACGTACGCCCGAACTCGATCTTGAAATCCACCAGTTTGACGTTGATCCGGGCGAACAGCGTCTTGAGCACCTCGTTGATGCGCGCCGTCATCGCATAAATGGTCTTCAGCTCCTCATAGGTCACAAGTCCCAGCGCCACGGCGTGGTGGTCGTTGATCAGCGGGTCGCCCAGCTCCTCGCGCTTGTAGCAGAGGTCGTAGATCGTGTTCGAAGGCTGCATGCCCTCTTCGATACCCAGCCGCTGGGCCATCGAGCCGGCAATGACGTTGCGTACGACCACCTCCAGCGGAATGATCGTCACCCGACGGCACAACTGGTCGCGGTCATTGAGTTTCTCGAGGAAGTGGGTCTTCACGCCGGCCCGCTCCAGCTCGCGGAAGATGATCGACGAGATGGCGTTGTTGACCACCCCCTTGTTCTCGATCGTCGCCTTCTTGATGTTGTTGAAGGCCGTCGCGGTATCCTTGTAGCGGATGATGATCCGCTCGGGATCGTCCGTGCGGAAGATCTGCTTCGCCTTGCCCTCGTAGAGCATTTCGAGTTGTTTCATCTATCTTGATACTTGTTTTTTACGGAAATAGGCTACGGCATTTTCGAAGAGCGACTGCCGCTTGTTGCCTGCAATGTTCTTGTAGAGGTTCTCCTCGTAACGCTCCGTGTGGCCCATCTTGCCGAGGATCTGCCCGTCCTTCGAGACGAGGCCCTCGATGGCATACGACGAACCGTTGGGGTTGAGCGGCGCCTCGGCTGTCGGACGACCCTCGGCGTCGGCATACTGGAAGGCCACCTGCCCGGCGTCGAACAGTTCGCGGGCCAGCTGCTCGCTGACGACGAACTTGCCCTCACCGTGGCTGACGGCGATCGAGTGCAGCTCGCCGACGCGGAACGACGAGAGCCACGGCGAATTGGTCGAGGCCACGCGCGTGGTGACGATCTGCGAGATGTGGCGGTTGATGTCGTTGCGGAACAGCGTCGGCGAATCCTTGGTCACCATACCCAGCCGTCCGTAGGGAAGCAGGCCCGACTTCACCAGCGCCTGGAAACCGTTGCAGATACCCAGAATCAGACCGCCGCGATCCAGCAGCGCGTGGATCTCCTCCATGATATCCTTGTTGTTCAACACGTTGACGATGAACTTGGCGCTGCCGTCGGGTTCGTCACCCGACGAGAAGCCGCCGCTCAGCACGAAGATCTGCGCCCGGCGGATATGCTCCTTCATCTCGGCAATCGAGCGCAGGATGTCGTCGCCGGCGATGTTGCACAGCACGCTCATCTCCACCCGGGCTCCGGCCTTGCGGAAAGCCTTGGCCGTATCGTAATCGCAGTTCGTGCCGGGGAAGACCGGAATGTAGACCAGCGGATGTTCGACCGCCTCGCCCGGATAGGTGAAGTTCCGCGGGGCGGGCTCCGAGGTCATCACCTCGGCCGTATTGTGTCCCTTGTCGGGATAGATCGTTGCGAACTTCTCGGTATTGGCGCGGTAGAGCTCCTCGAGGGGCATGCGCACGCCGCCGACCGTCACGGCCGCATCGGCCACGGTGAAGCCCACCAGCTCGGCGGCCGGATACTCCAGCGTACCCTCGCACTCGACCAGAATCGAGCCGTAGGCGTAGTCGTAGAGCTTCGACTCCGCCATCTCGACCTCGACGCCGATTCCGTTTCCGAAGGCCATCTTCGCCAGGCCCTCGGCCACGCCGCCGAAGCCCACCGACCAGGCCGCGAGGATCTTGCCCGAGGCAATCTCATCGCTCACGAACGAGAAGTTGCGCTTCAGCTGCTCCGTATCGGGCATCCAGTTCTCACGCGGCGTGTGGCGCACGAGGTAGAGACGGTGTCCGGCCCCCTTCAGGTCGGTCGAGATGATGGTCCGTGCATCGACCGTCGTGATGCCGAAGGCCATCAGCATCGGCGGCACGTTGATGTGCTGGAACGTTCCCGACATCGAGTCCTTGCCGCCGATCGACGGAAGCCCCAGTTCGACCTGCATCCGCAGCGCACCGAGCAGGGCACTGAGGGGTTTGCCCCACGACTCGGCATCCTTGGTCATGCGCTCGAAATACTCCTGATAAGAGTAGCGCATCCGCTCGTAGCGGCCGCCTGCAGCCACTACCTTCGCCGCAGCCTCCACCACGGCGTAGGCCGCCCCGTGGTAGGGGCTCCACTTGGCCACGAAGGGGTTGTAGCCGAAGGCCATCACACTGGCCGTATCGGTATAGCCGTCGGTCGGGAGCTTCTGCACCGAAACCTGCGTCTCGCTGCGCTGCGTGCGTCCGCCGAAGGGCATCAGCACCGTCGAGCGGCCGATTGTCGAGTCGAACATCTCGATCAGCCCCCGCTGCGAAACGACGTTGTTGTCCTTCAGATTGTTCTCGAAGCGTTCGGCCACCGCGGCGCCCTCAACCCGCCGTTCGAAGGGGTTGCGGTTCTCGACGGCACCGACCTTCGCCTCGGCATAGTGCTTCGCGCCGGCGCTGTCGATGAACGCCCGGCTCAGGTCGACCACCATGCGGTCGCCCTTGAACATCCGCATCCGCGCCGTGTCGGTCACGTCGGCCACATGCACCGCCTCGATGTTCTCCTCGCGGCAGTAGCGCATGAACTCCTCCATGTCCTTGGCCTCGACGACCACCGACATGCGCTCCTGCGACTCGCTGATGGCCAGTTCCGTGGAGTTCAGACCGCTGTATTTCGTCTTCACCCGGTCGAGGTAGATGTCCAGACCGTCGGCCAGCTCGCCGATGGCCACGCTGACACCGCCCGCACCAAAGTCGTTCGATTTCTTGATCAGGCGCGTCCCCCCCGGACGGCGGAACAGCCGCTCCAGCTTGCGCTCCTCGGGGGCGTTCCCCTTCTGCCCCTCGCTGCCGCACGTCTCGAGCGACTTGGCGTTGTGCTCCTTCGACGACCCCGTCGCACCGCCGATGCCGTCGCGGCCCGTGCGTCCGCCGAACATGATGATCCGGTCGCCCGGCGCGGGGCGTTCGCGGCGTACGTTCTCGGCCTTCACGGCACCCACCACGGCACCCACCTCCAGGCGCTTGGCCACGTAGTCGTCGTGGTAGATCTCGCGCACGTGGGTCGTGGCCAGACCGATCTGGTTGCCGTAGCTCGAGTAGCCGGCGGCGGCCTTCTTCGAGATGACGCTCTGCGGCAGTTTGCCCGGCAGCGTCTCCGATACGGGCTGGTAGATGTTCCCGGCACCCGTCACGCGCATCGCCTGGTAGACGTAGCTGCGGCCCGACAGCGGGTCGCGGATCGCTCCGCCCAGACAGGTCGACGCTCCGCCGAAGGGTTCGATCTCCGTCGGATGGTTGTGCGTCTCGTTCTTGAACTGCAGCAGCCATTTTTCGGTCTTGCCGTCGACGTCGACATCGACGTAGATCGAGCAGGCATTGTTCTCCTCCGAAACCTCCAGATCGTCCAACAGCCCCTTCTTCTTCAGGTAGCGGGCGCCGATCGTGGCGATATCCATCAGGCAGAGACTCTTGTGCTCACGTCCCAACTCACGGCGGATGCGCAGGTAGAGGGCCAGCGAATCCTCGATTTCGTCCTTCACGAAGGACTCCTCGACGGTGATGCCCTCCAGTTCGGTCGTGAAGGTCGTATGGCGGCAGTGGTCGCTCCAGTAGGTATCCAGGATGCGCAGCTCCGTCTCGAAGGGGTCGCGACCCTCCGCGCGGAAGTACTTCACCACCTCGTAGAGGTCGTCGGCATTCATCGCCAGACCCATCCGCTGACAATAGGGTTCGAGTTCGTCATCCTTCATCTCCCGAAAACCCTCCAGCACCTGAACGGGTTTCACCTCGGCCTGCTCCATGTCGCTCAGCACCGAGAGATCCTTCTCGCGCGACTCCACGGCATTGATGTAGTAGTGGCGGATACGGGCCAGCTCCTCCTCCGAGACGCTCGGATCGAAGAGCAGCAACTTGGCCGAACGGATATTGACCTGCGCCTCGGGGTCGATCAGCCGCACGCAGTCGACGGCCGATGCGGCCCGCTGGTCGAACTGTCCCGGCAGGCACTCCACGGCGATGTACTTGTGGCCCGAGAGGTCGCATGCGTCGCTCACCTCATCGGTCACCACCTCGCCGAAGACGCGATAGCGGCTCTTTTCGAGTAGCTCGGGCGTGAAGCCGAACAGATCGTAGATATTCAGCAGCCGCAGTTCGCGCAGCGAAAGGTTGAGATTCGTGTTCAACTCGCGTCGAAGACTCTCCGCCTCCACCCGGAAGCGCGGCAGTTTCTCGACAAAAATACGATAGTTGGTCGTGTTCATGTATTGTGTTGTTTGTCTTTGCTCTGTTCTCATTTCACAAAACGGTCGGCCCACTCCTTTTCGTACGACTCACCCGTCATGCCGACAAAGGTGATGTGCCCCATCTTGCGTTTGGGGCGGCTCTCGGTCTTGCCGTAGAGGTGGACGTAAACGTTCGGACGATGCTCCCGCTCCACCTGGCGGGCCGCCTCAAGATCCTGTCCCAGGATGTTCTTCATCACCGTCGGGGCCACCAGACGCGGCTCCTGCAGCGGCTCGCCCACCAGATAGCGCACCAGTTCGCGGAACTGGTTGGTCGTGCACCCCTCGATCGTGTAGTGACCCGAGTTGTGGGGGCGCGGCGCCATCTCGTTGAAGAAGATCTCCCGCCCGCGGATGAAATACTCGATGGCCAGAATCCCTTCGTAGCCGCAGTCGCGCATGAAGCGTTCGCTCTGCACCTTCATCCGTCCGAGCACCTCCGCATCGGCCGCCGCCGGAACGATCGACAGATCGAGGATGCCGTCGCGGTGGATGTTGCGCCCCACGGGGAAGCTCACGACATGCTCGCGGTCGGCCACCATGACGATGCTGGCCTCCGAGTCGAAGGCGATGAACTCCTCCAGGATGCAGGGCACCGTCAGCAGCGGCAGCGCCCGTTCGATATCCTCCTCGCGGCGGAGCATCATCTGTCCGTGGCCGTCGTAGCCCAGCGTGCGGGTCTTCAGCACGGCCGGAAGGCCCAGCTCCCGCACGGCGGCACGCAGCGACGCCTCATCGTCGACGGCCGCAAAGCCCGGCGTGCGGAGCCCGTGATCGCGGGCGTTCGTCTTCTCGCGGAAGCGGTCCTGCGAATCGTAGAGCGGGCGGTAGCCCTGCGGGATGTTGTATTTTTCGCTCAGCGGGATGAGAATATCCCCCGGCACGTTTTCGAATTCGTAGGTCACGGCGTCGCTCATGCGGCAGAGCCGTTCGAGCGCTTCGGCGTCGTTGTAGGCCGCCACAATGTGGTCGTCACACACGCGGAAGGCCGGCGCATCCGGCGCCGGATCGAGCGCCACGGCCCGTACGCCCAGCACGTGGGCCTGTTCGGCGATCATCAGCCCCAGCTGGCCGCCCCCGATAATTCCGATGGTCTTCATCAGTCGAGTTCGGCTTTCAGGACATCGGCGGTCTGTTTGGCGCGGAAGGCTTCGAGCCGGGCGGCCAGCGCCTCGTCCTGCAGCGCAAGAATCGACACGGCGATCAGCGCAGCGTTCTTGGCGCCGTTGATGGCGGTCGTGGCGACGGGAACGCCCGCCGGCATCTGCACGATCGACAGCAGCGAGTCCAGGCCGTTCAGAGCCCGTGACTTGACCGGAACACCCACCACGGGCAGCGTGGTCATGGCAGCCACCATGCCCGGGAGATGAGCCGCGCCGCCTGCACCGGCGATGATGACACCCAGGCCGCGCGAGCGGGCCGTCTTGGCATATTCACACAGCAAATCGGGGGTACGATGGGCACTGACGACCCGTTTTTCAAACTCCACGCCGAACGATTCGAGCGTGCGGACAGCATCGGCCATCACCTCATAATCGCTCACGGAGCCCATAATAACGCCTACTTTCATGGTCATATCGAATTACAAAATCATCCAAAAACAAAAGGCAGACCGCCACGACATCGTATGTCATGGCGGTCCGGTATCTATCCGAGAAGTCCGCAGGAGACCATTTGCCGTCCCCGGGACTGCGCACACTGCTGCTGTCGGGACACCGCCGAATAGAACGCAGCGGCCCGAACCTGCTGTTTCTTCCGCTCGCGCCCGTCGGAAGCGACGTTTCGCCGGCAGCAGTCTGAGAGGCAGTCTTGTATCATCGGGATTAACCTAACTGTTAAAACATCGTTACAAAAGTAGCGCTTTTCGGCCGACTTTCAAAATTCCCGGAGAGATTCTATCGACATTTTTTCGACAATCGAACCTCCTTCTTTCCGATTGTACGAAACACCCCGGGAAGCCGTCGGCTCCCGGGGTGAAATTTCCTTGCGGAACGGCCGGAATGGCCCTCGCCTCCTCAGCTCCGTCAACGGGCCTTGGCCTCGCAGTAGGCGCAGCGGCACGTGCCGTCGGGCATCCGCCGGAACAGCTGGTCGACATCCTCCGTGGCCGAAATGCAACGGCGGTTCGGGCAGACCATCTCGTTGACGATATACTCCTCGTTGAAGACCGGCGTACGGGCATACGGCCGGTTCTCGTCGGCCCAGCGCAGCAGCGTCAGGATCAGTGCCATACGCACGAACTTGCCGTTCTCCACCTGCCGGAAGTAGGCCGCACGCGGATCGTTGTCCACCGCCCGCGTGATCTCGTTCACACGCGGCAGCGGGTGAAGAATCGTCATGTCCTTCTTGGCCGTACGCAGCTTCTCGGGGTTGAGCACGAAGCTGTTCTTCACGCGGTCGAACTCCTCCTCGTCCAGGAAACGCTCCTTCTGCACGCGCGTCATGTAGAGGATATCCAGTTCGGGCATCACCTCCTCCATCGTGCGCACCTCGCGGAACGTGATGCGCGAGTTGGCCTGCATCTCCTGCAGCATGTAGTCCGGAAGACGCAGCTCCTCGGGCGAGATCAGGATCACGTTGATCCCCTCGTAGCGCGACAGCGCCTTGATGAGCGAGTGGACCGTACGCCCGAACTTCAGGTCACCGCAGAAGCCGATCGTCATGTGGTCGAAACGGCCCTTTTCGCGCTTGATCGTCAACAGGTCCGTCAGGGTCTGCGTCGGGTGCGAGTGGCTGCCGTCGCCGGCGTTGATCACCGGGATTCCGGCATACTGCGATGCCACGAGCGGCGCACCCTCCTTGAAGTGGCGCATGGCGATGATGTCCGCAAAGCAGCGGATCACCCGCACCGTATCGGCCACCGTTTCGCCCTTCGACACCGATGACGAATTGGCGTCCGAGAAACCGATCACCTGGCCGCCCAGTTCAAGCATCGCCGAAGTGAAGCTCAGACGCGTACGCGTCGAGGGTTCGTAGAAAAGCGTGGCCAGCTTCTTGCCCTTGCAGGCTTCGCTGTATTTGGCCCGGTTGGCGATGATGTCCTCGGCCAGAGCCACGATCTGTTCGGTCTCCTGGACCGTCAGATCGGTAGGATCAATCAGATGACGCATGTGTGCTATTTTTAGTGTTTCATCCACGATTCGTCCGACGGATTGTCGCGGAACTTCAGCAGACGCTCCTTGTCCTCGGGCTTGATGTATCCCTCCTCAGCGGCCACCTCGACCAGCGCGTCGAGATTCGAGAGGCTGTAGTTGACGACATTGGCCTCGCGCAGACGGTCCAGCCCCTTCTTCATCCCGTAGGTGAAGATCGACGCCACGCCCAGCACCTCGGCGCCGGCTTCACGCAGGGCGTTGACCACCTCGATGCACGATCCGGCCGTCGAGATCAGATCCTCGATGACGACCACCTTCTGGCCCTTCTCCAGCCGGCCTTCAATCTGGTTGCCGCGGCCGTGGTCCTTCGACCCCGAGCGGACGTAACCCATCGGCAGGTCGAGAATCGTCGCCGTGATGGCGGCATGGGCGATGCCGGCCGTCGACGTTCCCATCAGCACCTCGGCCTGGGGATACTTCGTGCGGACGATCTCCGCAAGGCCCGCCTCCACGTGCTTGCGCACCTCGGGAGCCGTCAGCGTCAGACGGTTGTCGCAATAGATCGGGCTCTTGATACCGCTGGCCCACGTAAACGGCTGTTCAGGGCGCAGGAAGACTGCGCCGATCGACAGCAAATCCTTTGCAATAGCTTTTTCCATAACTTTTTTATGCTGCTCGTTTTTCTGTTTTTCCCATGCAGACCCGGCCGCACGCCCGCTCCCGGAGTGCCGCCCGATCCGCCCCTATTCGAGGGCCTGACGCAGGACCTTTTCCACCTCGTCGGGATAGATGCCCCCTTCGTGGACCTTCACGCCGTCGACGTAGAAGGTCGGCACGTAGTAGTAATCATACCGGTCGGCCACCTCGGGCTCCTCCGACTCCTCGATCATCTCGATCTCAACGGGAGCCAGTTCCGGATGGGCCGCCTTGGCCTCCTCGATATAACGCAGCGCCTTCTTGCAGAAAGGGCACGTCTTCAGATAGAACAATTTTACGGGTTTCATGGTTTTTCCGTGTTTTCCGTTTTCAATTCTCCGGCCGCCGGAACGTTCCGGCCCTGCCATACGGGCGAAGAGGACGGCTTGTTTTTTTTCCCCCCCCCAGCTCCGGCCTTCTGGCTACTCGCCGACGAACTCGGCCACGCAGCGACGGTAGGCCGCCACGGGATCCGCAGCCGCCGTGATCGGACGTCCGACGACGATGAAATCCGAACCGATCTCGCGGGCCCGGGCCGGAGTCGTCACACGCACCTGGTCGGCCACGTCGCCGTCGGCGAAGCGCACGCCCGGCGTGACGGTCAGGAAGTCACGGCCGCACGCCTCGTGAACCATACCGGCTTCGAGCGGCGAGCAGACCACACCGTCCAACCCCGCCTCGCGCGTGTTCTGCGCATATTTGACGATCGTGTCGTTGATCGAGGCGCCGATCAACAGTTCGCGCTGCATGCGCTCCTCGCTCGTCGAGGTGAGCTGCGTCACGGCGATCAGCAGCGGACGCGTCCCGTCCTCGCGCGTCAGCCCCTCGAGGGCCGCCCGCATCATCTCGATCGTACCGGCGGCGTGGACGTTGCACATGTCCACATCCAGACGCGACAGCACCGCCATCGCCTTCTTCACCGTATTGGGAATGTCGTGTAGCTTCAGGTCGAGGAAGATCTTGTGTCCCCGGCGCTTGATCTCGCGCACGATCGACGGGCCTTCGGCATAGTAGAGCTCCATGCCGATCTTCAGAAAGGGTTTGCGCGCCTCGTCCCGGAAGAGGTCGAGGAAGCGGAAGGTATCCTCTGCGGACTTGAAGTCGCAGGCGATGATTACGTCTCGTTCCATATTGTTTTTCAAGCTATTCCGATTATATCCGACAAACGTTCGATGCCCAGGCGCTGCATCTCGCCGGGCAGTGCCTCGACGATCTCTTTCGAGGCGTAGGGGTTGACCAGATTGGCGGCGCCGACCTGCACGGCCGTCGCGCCGGCCATCATCATCTCGATCACGTCGCGGGCCGACCGCACGCCGCCGCACCCCATGACCGGAATCCGGCACGCATGGGCCACCTGGTAGACCATCCGCACGGCCAGCGGGAAGATCGCCGGGCCCGAGAACCCGCCCATCGTATTGGCGATTACAGGCCGTCTGCGGGCCACGTCGATGCGCATGCCCAGCACCGTATTGATCAGCGAGATGCCGTCGGCCCCCGCCTCCTCACACGCCCGGGCGATCGCAACGATGTCCGTGACGTTGGGCGAGAGTTTGATGAAGACCGGCTTGGTAGTCACGGCCTTCACCGCGCGCGTTACCTCAGCCGCCGCCTCGGGGCTCGTGCCGAACGACATGCCGCCGTGGCGCACGTTCGGGCACGAGACGTTCACCTCGATGATCCCGACCTGCTCCTGCTTGTCGATCCGCTCGCAGCAGTAGGCATACTCCTCGACCGAGAAGCCCGAGATGTTGGCAATGACCGGTTTGCGGAAGAAGCTCCGCAGCCGCGGCAGTTCGTGCCGGATCACGGCGTCGATGCCCGGGTTCTGCAGCCCCACGGCGTTGATCATCCCCTCGGTGCACTCGGCGATGCGGGGCGTGGGGTTGCCGAAGCGCGCCTCGCGCGTCGTTCCCTTGAACGAGAACGACCCGAGGATGTTGATGTCGTAGAAGTCCTTGAATTCGTTGCCGTAGCCGAACGTGCCGCTGGCCGGTACGACCGGGTTGTCCAGCCGCACGCCGCACAGCTCCACCGTCGTGTCGACCCCGGCGGCGATGCCGGGTTGTATCGTCTGTTTCCCTACCATATGATCTCTCCTTTCTCCAGTACGGGTCCCTCCTTGCAGATGCGCTTGTTGCCGTACCGGGTTTTGCACGAGCAGCCCATGCAGGCGCCGAATCCGCACCCCATGCGCTCCTCGAACGAAAGCTGTCCGTCCTGCTCCACGGCGTTGTACAGGGCGTGGAGCATCGGCAGCGGCCCGCAGGCGTAGAAGTAGTCGAAATCGAGCCTCTCCTCGGCGATGGCCGTCGTCACGAAGCCCTTCACGCCGCGCGAACCGTCGGCCGTGGCCACCGTGACGCTGCACCCCAGACGGCGGAACTCCTCCTCGTAGAAGATCTCCGACTCGGTGTTGAAGCCCAGCACCACGCCGACCGGTTTGCCCGCATCGAGCAGCTTGCGGGCCAGTCCGTAGAGCGGGGGAACCCCCACTCCGCCGCCGACCAGCAGCGGACGCCGGGCGTCGATCCGTGTCGAGAAGCCGTTTCCGAGCCCCGTCAGCAGGTCGAGCTCCTCGCCCGCCTCCATGCGGCTCATCTGCGCCGTACCCTCACCCACGACCTTATAGATCAGCACGATCCGCTCGTCGTCCCAGTCGCACACCGAGATCGGCCGCCGTAGATAGCGCCCCTCGAGGGCGATGTTGACGAATTGTCCGGGAGCCGTAATCCACTGCGTGTCACCCTCGAGCGTCATGCGCCACACCGACTCCGTCAGCCGTTCGTTCTCTTCGATGCGGTAGAGTCCCCGCTTGTACATCGTCCCGCTTGCCGATTTGTCCGTCATCATGGCGCTCTCCTATTTGGCGTCGATCGTAGAAACCCGCAGCGTGATCTCCTCCAGCACGTCCAGCAGCACCTTCACCGTCTCGAGGGCCGTGAAGACCGTCACGTTGTTCTCGACGGCCGTGCGGCGGATCTCATAGCCGTCCAGCCGCGTATTGTGCTGGTTGATGTCGATCGTGTTGATCACGTAGCTGATATGTCCCTGACGCAGGGCGTCGATAATCTCCGTGCTTCCCTCGTTCAGCTTGCGGCGCGTGCGCGTGCGGATGCCGTGCTCGCGCAGGAACTCCGCCGTGCCGGTCGTCGCCTCGATGTTGAAGCCCAGGTCGTAGAAGCGCTTCACGAGCGGCAGCGCCTGCGGCTTGTCCTGATCGGCGATCGTCACGAAGATCGTTCCGTAGTTCGAGACGTGCATGCCCGTGGCCTGCAGCGCCTTGTAGAGCGCCCGCGTCAGCTTGTCGTCGTAGCCGATCGCCTCACCCGTCGACTTCATCTCCGGCGAGAGGTAGGAATCCATGCCGCGGATCTTGGCGAACGAGAAGGCCGGAGCCTTCACGTACCAGCGCTCCTTCTCGCGGCCGTAGACCTCGCTGTAACCCAGTTCGCGGAGCGACTTGCCCAGGATGACCTGCGTGGCGATGTGCGCCATCGGAACCCCGGTCGACTTCGAAAGGAACGGTACCGTACGCGACGAACGCGGGTTGACCTCGATGACGTAGACGTCGTCGTCGCCCGCCACGATGAACTGGATGTTGTAGAGACCCACGATGCCGATCCGCAGACCCAGCCGCACCGTGTAGTCGATGATCTTCTCCTTGGCACGCTGGCTGACGCTGAAGGTCGGGTAGACGCTGATCGAGTCACCCGAGTGGATACCCGTATGCTCGACATGCTCCATGATGCCCGGAATGAAGACATCGCGTCCGTCGCAGATGGCGTCGACCTCCAGCTCCTTGCCCAGGATGTAGCGGTCGACCAGCACCGGCTGGTCCACATTCACCTCCACGGCCGTCTGCAGGTAGTGACGCAGCCGCTCCTCGTTCGAGACGATCTGCATGGCGCGGCCGCCCAGCACGTAGCTCGGACGAACCAGCACCGGATAGCCGATCCGTGCCGCCGCCTTCACGCCGGCCTCGATGTCCGTCACGGCCTCGGCCTCCGGCTGCGGGATGCCCAGCTCCTCCATGATGCGCTCGAAGCAACCGCGGTCCTCGGCGTTGCGGATCGCCTCGCAGTCCGTGCCGATGATCGGCACACCCAGTTCGGCCAGCGGTTCGGCCAGGTTGATGGCCGTCTGTCCGCCCAGCGACACCACGATTGCCTCGGGCTTTTCGAGATGGATGACGTTCATCACGTCCTCGACCGTCAGCGGCTCGAAGTAGAGCTTGTCGCTGGTCGTGTAGTCCGTCGAGACGGTCTCCGGGTTGTTGTTGATGATGATGGCCTCGTAGCCCGCCTCGCGGATCGACCAGATGGCGTGAACCGTCGAGTAGTCGAATTCGACGCCCTGTCCGATGCGAATCGGGCCCGAACCCAGCACGACGATCTTCTTGCGGTCGCTCACCTTCGACTCGTTTTCGTGCTCGTAGGTCGAGTAGAAGTAGGGCACGTAGGAGTCGAACTCGCTGGCGCACGTGTCGATCATCTTGTAGACGGGGAAGATGTCGTTCTTCTCCCGCAGGCGGTACATCTCATGCTGCGAAAGCCCCCACAGCTGGCCGATATACTTGTCGCTGAAGCCCATGCGCTTGGCGTCGCGCAGCGTCTCGATGTCCATCGGATGGGCGCGGAGCACCTTCTCGAACTCGACGATGTTCTTGAACTTCTCGAGAAAGAACATGTCGATCTTCGTCTTGTCGTAGATCAGCGCCAGGTCGACCCCGCCGCGGATCAGCTGGGCGATGGCATAGAGGCGGTCGTCCGTACCGATCTTGATATAGTCCAGCAGGTCGTCGTTCGACCATGAATCGAATTTCTTGTGGTAGATGTGGCAGACGCCCGTCTCAAGCGAGCGGACGGCCTTCAGCAGCGACTCCTCCATCGTGCGGCCGACCGACATCACCTCGCCCGTGGCCTTCATCTGCGTGCCGAGCTTGTTCGAGGCGTCGGAGAACTTGTCGAACGGGAAGCGGGCGATCTTCGTCACCACGTAGTCGAGCGTCGGCTCGAACGAGGCCGGCGTATTGGCAATGCGGATCTCGTCGAGCGTCAGACCCACGGCGATCTTCGCACTCACGCGGGCGATCGGGTATCCCGAGGCCTTCGAGGCCAGGGCCGACGAACGCGACACGCGCGGGTTCACCTCGATGAGGAAGTATTTGAACGACAGCGGATCCAGCGCGAACTGCACGTTGCAGCCGCCCTCGATCTTCAGCGCGCGGATGATCTTCAGCGCCGAGTCGCGCAGCATCTGGAACTCCTTGTTGGTCAGCGTCTGGCTCGGGGCCACGACAATCGAGTCGCCCGTATGGATGCCCACCGGGTCGATGTTCTCCATGCAGCAGATGCTGATGGCCGTGTCGTTGTGGTCGCGCATCACCTCGAACTCGATCTCCTTGTAGCCCTTGATGCTCTTCTCGACCAGCACCTGATGCACGGGCGAGAGAGCCAAGGCGTTGCGCATCATCTCGCGCAGCTGCGCCTCGTCATCGGCGAAGCCGCCGCCCGTACCGCCCAGCGTGAAGGCCGGACGCAGCACCACCGGATAGCCGATCCGCGCGGCAATCTCCACCCCTTCGTCGATCGTCGAGGCCACCTCCGACGGAAGCACCGGTTCGCCCAGCGACTGGCACAGCTCCTTGAAGAGTTCGCGGTCCTCGGCGCGTTCGATCGAGTCGAACGACGTGCCCAGGATCTCCACCTGACACTCCTTCAGGATGCCCTTCTTGGCCAACTGCACGGCCAGGTTCAGACCCGTCTGTCCGCCCAGTCCCGGAACGATGGCATCGGGACGCTCGTAGCGGATGATCTTGGCCACATATTCGAGCGTCAGCGGCTCCATGTAGACCTTGTCCGCAATATGCGTATCGGTCATGATCGTGGCAGGGTTCGAGTTGGCGAGGATCACCTCGTAGCCCTCCTCCCTGAGGGCCAGACAGGCCTGCGTACCCGCGTAGTCGAACTCCGCGGCCTGACCGATCACGATCGGGCCCGACCCGATCACCATCACCTTCTTGATATCTTTTCTCTTAGGCATGTTTGTACTCCTCCATGATTTTGGTGAACTTATTGAACAGATAGGTGCTGTCCTGCGGACCGGCGGCACTCTCCGGGTGATATTGCGTCGAGAAGACCCGCTCCTCGGCACACTCCACCCCTTCGGCCGTGCCGTCGAGCAGATTGACGTGCGTCAGCGTCAGCCCCGTACCCTTCAGCGAGTCGATGTCCACGGCATAGCTGTGGTTCTGGCTCGTGATCTCGATCTTGCCCGTCTGCAGGTTCTTGACCGGATGGTTGGCGCCGCGGTGGCCGAACTTCATCTTGAAGGTCCGCGCACCGTAGGCCAGCGAGATCAGCTGATGGCCCATGCAGATGCCGAAGAGCGGCAGACGTCCCCGCAGCCGGCGGATCAGTTCGATGACCGGCTGTACGTCTTCCGGGTTGCCGGGTCCGTTCGAGAAGAGGATACCGTCGGGATGGAAGGCAAGGATCTCCTCCAGCGTCGAATTGTAGGGCATCACCGTGACGTTGCAGCCCACGTGGTTCAACTGCCGCACGATGTTGTACTTGATGCCGCAGTCGATGGCCACCACGTCGTACTTGTGGTTGGCCACGCGCGACAGCCAGCGTTTCTTGCAACTTACGCGTGCGACCATGTCGTGGGGCATCTCATAGGCGTGCAGCCGTGCCAGCGCCTCTTCGCGGGGGGTCTGGGCCGAGGTGATGATCACCTTCTGGCTGCCCTCGTCTCGGATGATGCGCGTCAGCGTCCGGGTGTCAACTCCCGAGATGGCCGGGATGTCGTACTCCTCGAAGACCTCGTTGAGCGTCTTCGTGTAGCGGAAGTTCGACGGAAGGTCGTTGTACTCCCGGACGATCATGCCGCCGACGGTCGGCGTCTTGGTCTCGTAATCCTCATCGGCCATACCGTAGTTGCCGATCAGCGGGTAGGTCATCACGACCATCTGATCCGTGTACGACGGATCGGACATGATCTCCTGATACCCCACCATCGAGGTATTGAAGACGATCTCGTTGATGGCCTCGCGGTCGGATCCGAAACCGTATCCGTAAAACTCGCGGCCGTCCTCCAGGACGATCTTTTTCGTAAATGCTTTCATCCTTGTCTGTCCTTATCTGTTTGATTTCGTTGTCAGCGTATCGTAAACCGTGCGGCCGCCAACCACCGTCAGCACCGCGCCGCCATCGACCTGCCAGCCGGCAAACGGCGTGGCATGGCCCTTCGAGAGGAACGTAGCGGGATCAATTGCATAGTGCATGTCGAGGTCCAGCACCGTGAAGTCGGCCGGATCCCCCTCGGCAATTCCCCCCTCGAGCGCAAAGAGCCGCCGCGGATTGACCGACATCAGCTCCACGAGGCGCTCCAGCGTCATGACGCCCCGCTTTACCAGATAGGTATAGAGCAGCGGGAAGGCCGTCTCCAGCCCGACGATGCCCATGGCGCTCCGCTCCAGACCGCGCGACTTCTCCTCGGCGGTATGCGGGGCGTGGTCCGTGGCGATAACCTCGATCGTGCCGTCGACAATGCCGGCCAGCAGCGCCTCGCGGTCCTCGCGGCTGCGCAGCGGCGGGTTCATCTTGAAGCGTCCCTCCTCCTGCAGATCCTCGTCGCAGAGCAGCAGGTAGTGGGGACCCGTCTCGCAGCTCACCCTGAGGCCCCGGGCCCTGGCGCGCCGTACCAGCTCGACGCTCTCCTTCGTCGAAACGTGGCAGACGTGGTACTGGCACCCGGTCCGTTCGGCCAGCGCGATGTCACGCTCGACCTGCCGCCACTCGCTCTCCGACGAAATGCCGCGGTGGCCGTGTTCGCGGCAATAGACGCCGTCGTGGATATAGCCGCCGCGCAGGAGTTCGTCGACCTCGCAGTGGGCCACGATCGGCTTGCGGACCGCCGCCGCCCGGCGCATCGCCTCCTCCATCAGCTCCTCCGACTGCACGCCGCGCCCGTCGTCCGAGAATCCCGCCACGTGGGGCGCCAGCGCCGCAAAGTCGACCAGTTCGCCGCATCCGCGCTGCCCCATGGTGATCGAGGCATAGGGTTTGACGCGCACCGCGGCATCGCGGCGGATCAGCGCCAGCTGCTCCTCGAGGTGCTCCGGCGTATCGGGGGCCGGATTCAGGTTGGGCATCGAGCAGACCGTCGTATAGCCTCCGTGGGCCGCTGCGGCCGTACCCGTGGCGATGGTCTCCTTCTGCGGGAAACCCGGTTCGCGCAGGTGGACATGCACGTCGACCAGCCCCGGCACGAGGTACCGGCCGCCGAGATCCACCCGGCTATCGCCCGGCTGCGGTTCGCAATCCGCCGCCACACGACCCTGTTCCACGACCAGACGCCCCTTCTCGAAGCGCCCCCCGCGGTAGATCATGGCATTCTCGTAAAATGTTTTCATCGACCCGATCGCATAAAAAAATAGGGCAACCGAAACAGTTACCCTAAAAAACCAGAAAATCCGCATCCTTCGGAGAGTGGAACCCCGACCAATAATCCTGCTGCCAGCACATTTGCGCCATCGGGATATGGGGATTGCCATTCATAGGATTCGGATTTCGCTATAATTGTCTACAAAGGTAGGGGTTTTTCGGCGGGCGTGCAAACCTTTTCCCGATTTTTTTTCAACATTCGCTCGCGGACCGCCCGTGCAACAGACCGCGACCCGACGAATCACCCTTCCACGGACAGGCAATCTGCGTCGGTACCCGCGGCCACCCGTTTTCGAGCGGTGTCGGGCCGGAGTTCCCCCGAAATTCACCCGCAGCCCGCCCGAAGCTCACCCGGGATTCCGCCCGCCCGCCGAAATCCGGCAATCAGCCAGAATGATACCTCTATAAAAAATACCGATCACTCGGGATCGTTTTTTTTCAGGGGAAGCACTATCTTTGCGGACATGAACAAACGCCCGCAACCCGGCGCCCGTCTCCATCGAGCGTCCGTCCGGCTGGGCACCTGTCAAACCCAACACCGCTGCAACGATGCAAAGTCACCAGATACTCCTCCCGCTGCTGCTGACGCTCGGCGCCGGTCTGGCCACCGGAATCGGAAGCGCCATCGCCTTTCTGGCCCGGCGTACGAACAAACGCCTGCTCTCCTTCTCGCTCGGACTCTCGGGCGGAGTGATGATCTACGTCTCGCTGGTCGAGCTCTTCCACGAGGCGGAGATCGCCCTCACGGCCGAATGGGGCACGCGCCTCGGCGGTGTGATCACCGTAGCAAGCTTCTTCGCCGGCATCCTGCTGATCGGTCTGATCGACCGCCTGGTCCCCTCGTTCGAGAACCCCCACGAGGCGCACCTCATCGAGGAGATGGACCACCGCCCGCGCAACCCGCGTCTGATGCGCATTGGCGTCATGACGGCCCTGGCCATCGGCATCCACAACTTCCCCGAGGGAATTGCCACCTTCACCTCGGCCGTGGACAACCTCACGCTCGGCGTGGCCATCGCCGCGGCCATCGCCATCCACAACATCCCCGAGGGAATCGCCGTCTCGATTCCGATCTACTACGCCACGGGCGACCGCGCGAAGGCCTTCCGGCTGTCGTTGCTCTCGGGACTGGCCGAACCGGTCGGGGCGCTGCTGGCCTATCTGGTGCTGATACCCTTCCTTTCGCCGACGCTCATGGGGTGCATCCTGGCCGGGGTGGCCGGCATCATGGTCTTCATCTCGATCGACGAACTCCTCCCGGCGGCCCGCGAATATGGCGAGGCCCACACGTCGATCTACGGCGTGGTGACGGGCATGGCCGTAATGGCCGTCAGCCTGCTGCTACTCGCCTAAGGGGACGCGAACCGAAGAAATCCGCAAAATCACACGCTCGAAAATGGATATACTGCTATTGATCATCGGACTGGCGCTGATTCTGGCCGGCGCCAACTTCCTCACGGACGGTTCCGCGGCCCTGGCCCAACGCTTCCGCGTTCCGGAATTCATCATCGGACTGACGATCGTCGCCGTCGGGACCTCGACGCCCGAACTTGTGGTCTCGGTCCTCTCGGCCATCGCCGGCAAGAGCGACGTGGCCATCGGCAACGTCGTCGGGTCGAACATCTTCAACGTCTTTCTGATTCTGGGTCTCTGCGCCCTGATCCGCCCGCTGCCCCTGACGGCCGGCAACATCCGCCGCGACATTCCGTTCGGCGTCGCCACCTCGCTGCTGCTTCTGGTTCTGGCCATGGACAACTGGTTCAAGGCCGGGGCCGTCGACCGCATCGGACGGCTGGACGGTATCCTGATGCTCGTCATCTACCTGCTGCTGATGACCTACACCATCCGCGCCACGGGCCGCACCGCTCCGGCCGACTCCCCGGCCGACGGAAGCCAGCCGCAGAAGCGGCCGATGGCCGGATGGCTCATGGCCGTAATGATCATCGGCGGACTGGCCGGACTGATCTTCGGCGGCGAGCTGTTCCTCGACAGCGCCACGGCGCTGGCCCGACGTATGGGCATCAGCGAGTCGGTGATCGCCATCACGCTGGTGGCCGGCGGCACGTCGCTCCCCGAACTGGCCTCGTCGGTGGTCTCGCTCATCAAGGGCAAGAGCGACATGGCCCTCGGAAACGTCATCGGTTCGAACATCGCCAACATCCTGCTGATTCTGGGTCTGAGCGCCACGATCAATCCGCTGACGATGGGCGGCATCACGCTCGTCGACCTGCTGGTCGTGCTGTTGAGCGCCGTGCTGCTCTTTCTGGCAGCCTTCACCTTCCGGCGCAGGGCCGTCGACCGTTGGGAGGGGGTTCTGTTTCTGGTGATCTACGCCGCCTACATCGCCTATCTGGTCAGATAGCCTCCGGCGAGGAGAGGTAGCGGTCCAGCAGCCGCGGCAGGGCGTGATCGCCGAGTTCCGATGTCGGTACGGCCAGGGTCGCGGCCTCAGGCGTCAGTTCGGAGGTCTCAATGCGGTAGAGGCGGGCGTGGATGCGTTGATGCGAAAGCTGGTGCACGGGCAGGGCCACGGTGCGAAGCAGCCGCCACGGCACCGGCCCCAGCAGTGCGACAAAAAGGGGATCGTCCGACAGATCGGTCAGATCGGCCGGCGCCGGCGTCTCGATCATCGGGAACTCGTAGAGCCCCTGCCAGATGTCGCGCCCTTCGCGGCGGCGGAGCAGGACACGGTCACCCGAAGTGATGTGCAGGTAGTGGAACCACCGGTCGCGGATGCGGGTCCGCCCCTGCTTGACGGGGCGTTCGGCAACCGTGCCGGCGGCAAGAGCCAGACAGCAGCCGGAGAGCGGACAGCAATCGCAACGCGGCGCCGAAGGGGTGCACTGCAGCGCTCCGAAGTCCATGATGGCCTGGTTGTAACGCCCGGGGGCCGACGGATCGAGCTGCTCCTGCGCCAGACGGGCAAAGGCGCGGCGTCCGGCCGTGGAGTCGATTGCCAGGTCAATGTCGAACAGCCGCGAGAGAACCCGGTAAACGTTGCCGTCCACGACGGCGCAGGGTTCGTCGTAGGCTGCCGAGCAGATGGCCGCCGCCGTGTAGTCGCCCACGCCGCGCAGCGAACGCACCTCGTCGAGGCGGCGGGGAAACGCGCCGCCGAAGCGCTCGACCACCTCACGGGCCGCCGCCAGCAGGTTACGTGCACGGCTGTAATAGCCGAGCCCCTGCCAGAGACGCAGCACCTCGTCCTCGGAGGCGGCGGCCAGCGAGGCGACATCCGGAAAACGCGCCGTGAAGCGTTCGTAGTAGGCCATGCCCTGCGCCACGCGGGTCTGCTGGAGGATCACCTCCGAGAGCCAGATGCGGTAGGGATCGTGCGTGCGGCGCCACGGCAGATCGCGCCCTTCGCGGGCGTACCAGTCGAGCAGCAAATCGGAAATCCGTTCCATACGGAAGACAAAAATACGATTTCGGAACCGAATTTGATCCGTTCCGGAGCATCCAAAACCGAAAAAAGATGGAAAAACGCTATCCACTGATCCACAACAGGGCCGCGAGCCGCTATGAATTCGACCTGGGCAACGGCGCCCGGGCCCTGATCGACTACGAGGCGACGCCGCGAGGCTACCGCCTGACCCACACCGAGGTGCCGGCGGCCTTCGAAGGACAAGGCATCGCCCGTCAGCTGGTCGAGGCGACGCTGGAGGAGTTCCGCCGGCGGGGCGATCGGATCATCCCCGAGTGTTCGTACATCGTCCACTATATCCGTCGCCACCCCGAGTGGCAGCCGCTGCTGGCCGATGGGTATCGGTTCGAGGTGTAGCGGCAGGCCTCGTCCGTCACAACCGGGCCGGACTCCCCAATCGGTCCAGCCACCCGTTCGGCCGCACCCGGCTCAATCGGCTCTCCGCCACTCTTGCATCGTCTTCTTGTTGTTTACACGGACTCTCGATCGAACTGTTCGAAAATTTTAGTACGAAAATTTGGTTTATAAAATAAACTACTTTATATTTATAAACAAAGGAGAGAGGAAAAAGATTTCGTCCCGAGAAGTCGGGGCGTCAGAAACACCCCAAAAACACAAGACCATGAAAACCTGCAACCACACGGAGACTCAGCAAAGGGAGATCCACACCAGGGAAGAGGCCACCGCCGGGAGAGCGACCGCACGCCGCCATTTTGCCCGGGGATTTGCCCGACAGGTCATTGTCTGGGCCGTAACCTGCGCCTTTCTGGCCGTCGTCAACCGGCTGACCTCACCCCACTACTGGTGGGTATTGTGGGTCATCGCCGGATGGGGACTGCAACTGCTGCTCGCGCTGCTCTTCTACCTCTTCGGCGACGAAAAGGAGTAGCCGCTCACAAAACGCCGCCGCACGAAAACTCCCGCCACGGATTGCCGCACCGATACACGGTCGACTTCCGCGGTTCATTCACCCCCGAAAACCCTCAAAAAACAACCGACATGGACGAAAAACAACTCGACGCGCAGCAGAGTCTCGAACTCATCACGCGCATGATCCGCAGCACCCGCCAACGACTCGAACGCCACTCGGGACGCCCGTTCCTCATCTGGGGCTACACGACCGTAGCCGTATCGCTGCTCAACTACGCCCTCAACATCGCCGGTGCCGACCCGGCATGGAGCCTGACGTGGTTCCTCATTCCGGTCATCGGCTGCCTGCTGATGCGTCTCTTCCCCGAAAAAAAGAGTTCAGAGCCCCGCACCGAGATCGACCGCATCATCCACTCGCTGTGGAGGGTCTGCTCGCTGACCCTCATTCCGATCTTCCTCTTCAGTTTCCTCCACGGCTGTAGCTACCGCCCAAGCCTCTTCGCCCTGATCACCCTCACGATGTCGGTCGGCACCGCCTCGACCGGGCTGATCGTCCGCTCGAAGGTCTACACCGCAGCCGGATTCTTCGGCATGGCCGGCTCGGTGCTCTTCGCACTGTACGACTTCCGGCTCGAACAACTGGCCCGCACCACAGAGATCGATACGACGATGATGAGCAACGAGATCCTGATCTTCGCCCTGCTTTTCGTCGGGATGATGGTCGTCCCGGGCCACATCATCAACTACCGGACCCGTCACGAAAAATAACGCCATGTTCCGAGAGTTGAATCCGCTGCTGCATTCGGAACTGAGGCTGGCCGTCATGTCGGTCCTCATCGGGGTCGAAAGCGCCGACTTCACCTTTCTCCGACAACAGACCGGCGCCACGGCCGGCAATCTCTCCGTGCAGCTCGACAAACTGGCCCGGGCAGGGTACATCGACGTGGAGAAGACCTTCCGGGGCAAGATGCCCTGTACCGTATGCCGCATCACCGACGCCGGACGCGACGCCTTCGCGGAGTATGTCGAGGTGCTGCAGACCTACATCCGGCGATAAGGCCGGCCCGACCATCCGACAAAAAAGGGGTGCTGACCATTGTGTCAGCACCCCTTGTCGTATCGGACTTTCGACCGGGCGCTCTATTGTTTGCCGGCCGTGAGCTTCTCGATCTGCTTCTCGGCCTCGGCCGTGAGTTTCTCGGCCTGCTTCTCAGCCTCCTCGACCAGCTTGTCGCCGGCCTTCTTGGCCGCCAGTTTGGCCAGCGCCCCCTTCTTCGAGGCCTCCTCGACCAGTTTGTCGCTCTGCTGCTGGGCCACCTCGATCAGCTTTTGTCCCGCGTTGCGGGCCTCCTGACGCAGATTCTCAGCCTGCTTGGCAATCTCCTCCGAGAGCGATTCGCTGCCCGTCAGCTTCTGGATCTGCTCGTTGACCACGTTGGTTACGGCCTCCTGAACCGCCTCCTTCACCCCGAGCGTGATCTTCGGCGAGGTGAACGTTCCCCCGATATTCACGGCCACGTTCTGCAGCACACCGCCGCCCGGAATGGCCACCTTGGCCTGGTAGTCGATCGTCTGGTCGAGCCCCGTCGAACCCGAAAGGTTGACGTTTACGTCGCCGATCTTCAGATCGAAGGGCGAAGTGTTCACCCGGCCGTCGCGGATCTCGAAGCGGATCTTCACATCCTTGGCCTCGATCTTGCGCAGTTTATCGTTGCCCAGCGCATCGGCCATCGCCTCGAAAGCCTTGATGTTCTGGATATTGATATTCTCCGAGCGGATCTCGCCCGAGGCGTTGAGCGTAGCGAGGTCGGGCGACATAGCCGCATCAAGAGCCGTGGCCAGATCGAGCGACAGCGAATAGTTGCCGCCCGTCTTCTCGAAGATCGGCACTAACTGCTTGACCATCTCCAGCTCCTCGAACGTACGCTGAAACGAGGCATTCGCAAAGTCGGCCTTGAGCTTCAGGGCCGGACGCTTCGGATCGGAGGCCGTCGAGTAGCTTCCCGAGGCCGAGGCCTTGCCTCCGAAGATGCCCAGCCGCAGGCCGTCGAGCGACAACGTACCGTCGGCCATGCTCATCTCGCCCGTGATGTTTTCGATGGTCATCTTCTGGAAGAGGACCTCCTTCAGATCGGTATTGAGCGACAGACGCAGGTTGCGCGGAATCTCCAGGGCGGAAGCCGTCGTATCGGCAGCCTCGGCCACCTCCTCCGCAACCTCCTCCTCGGCGGCGGCATCGTCCGACTCGCTGCCCGGAAGCGCCGCCATGATCTCGTTCAGATCCAACAGTTCGGACTTCACGTAGAGACGTCCCGAAAGCTCCTCGCCGCGCAGCAGATAACCCAGATAACCGCTCAGCTGGCCGTTGGCCGACAGATCGCTGCGTCCGACCGTCAGGCCGAATTCGCCGAGGGTCATCGCCGCCGGGGTGATCGTTGCCGCGGCCCGACGGATCTGAATCGGCGGCAGGTTTTCGAGCGTCAGTCCCAACTGCTCGAGCACGAACGTTCCCTTGGCGCCCAGCGACTCGTAACGGTTCTTCTCGATGTCGGACATGCGGCCCGAGAGCTGTACGTCGGCCGTAATGACACCCTCGAGTTCAATCCCCTTCTCCAGCGGATAGACCTCCTTGACGGCTCCCAGATCAATCTTGCCGTCGGCCGTGGCCCGGAACGTCGGGTCGCTGGCCAGATTGGTGGCATAGAAGGTGGCCGCGAGTGAGTTGCCGGCCATCTGCAGGCCGAATTTCGAGAGGTCGATCTCCGTGCGGTCCATCACGCCGCCCGGATTGGCGATGCGCGCCTCGAGGTTGATGTCCGTAACGGCCTTCGGCAGCGACGCATACTGGAAGCTGCCGTTGCGCACCGAGGTCTTCAACTCGAAGGCCGGAAGCTGCGAGCCGCGCATCTCGCCGCGGGCCCAAAGCGAAAGATCCAACTCGCCGCCGGCCGTCAGATTCTTGAACTCCCGCGTATAGAAGGCCGGGATGAGCGACAGCACATCCTTGAACTGCACGCCGTCACAACCGGCCTTGAGGGCCATGGCCACGGCGTCGTCCTTCATCTCGACCCAGCCGTCAAGCCCCACCTGGATGGCGTTCAGCCGGAAGGTATTCTTCGAGAAGGTGAAGTGCATGTTCTTCAGATCGGCGTCGATGTCGGCCACCAGCTCCGCCTCGGCATTGCTCAGCAGCGGAATACCGCCCGAAACGAAATTCGTCCGTTCGGTCTTCAGACGCAGATCGAGCTGCGTGCGTTCGGCCGACATGTCGCCGCGCAGGCGCAACGACAGCGGATCGGTCGAGAAGCTCATCCGCGTCGAATCATCCTCGTAGCGGATCACGGCTCCCGAGATGCGGAAGTCGCGCACCGAAAGGCGGAACGACGAGCCGCCCTCTTCGGAGGGTTTCTCTTCGGCGGCCTCTTCGGCAGCCGGCTCCTCTTCGGAGGGTTTCATCACATCCCAGTTGACGGCGCCGTCGGCCATCTTGTGGGCGTGCAGCGCCGGATCGGCCAGGATGACCTTCGTCACCTCATACCCGCCATCGCCGAAGAGCGACAGGAGATTCACCACCACCGAGATGCGCCGGGCGGCCACGATCGTGTCGCCGACGAACGGCTCCTCGGCGCCGACGAGCGTCAGCCCCTTCAGCTCGACCGAAGCGTTGGGGAAGTGGCGCAGCAGGCTGATGTCGAGTTCCTCGAAATCGAGCGTGGCCGTGAGCATCCCGTTGGCTTCCTTCTTCACAATGTCGGCAATCTTGCCCCGCAGAGCGAACGGCACGATGAGTGCGATCGCCAGAATGACCACCACAATCGTGGTCAGAATCTTTGCAAACTTTTTCATCCCTTATCCATGTTGGAGACGAAAACCGTTGTCTCCGCCTCGTTGAATCCACATTTCCGGTAGAGGGCCCGTGCCGCCGTACGGCGGGGATTGGAGGTAAGCATCAACCGCTCCGCCCCGATCTCGCGGGCCAGGCCTTGCGCCGCCTCGACCAGCGCGTGTCCGGCTCCGCAGCCGCGGGCCGCGGCGTCGACCACCACATCCTCGATCCAGGCCTTGCGCCCCGACGGTGCGTCATACCACACCAGCGTCAGCACGCCCACGATCCGGCCGCGCGCAACGGAATCATCCGCACAGGTCGGCGTCGTCGGCCCGGCCGTCATCGCGGCCTCCGGCGCCTCGGCCTCCCGAGCCACAAAGAGTGCCGTTGTGGGATGGGCCAGCATCTGCCGTACCCGCTCTTCGAGGGGCGCCGCAAGCCGCGGGGAGAGTTGCGGGAGCAACCGGCAAAACGCCTCCTCCAACTCGGCGGAAAACCCCTTCACACGATCGACAACAAGCAACTTCATCCGGTTATTTTTCACAAAGATAACCTTTTTGTCGAAAACAGCATGGTGTTCCGCGGAAAAAAGCGTACTTTTGTCGCGCTGCGGTTCCGGGACGGGAGTCGACCGTCCGGGATTAAATGGGAATGCCGTGCAAATCGGCAACAGTTCCCGCTGCTGTAAGTTACGCGTACGGTCCGGCACTCTCGGCCACTGCCCCACGGGGCGGGAAGGCGCCCGACCGGTAACGAGTCAGAAGACCTGCCGCGGCATTCCGGTCCGAAAACCCCGCGGTGAATGGGGTTCGACGCGAATCTTCACCCCTTCCGCCGAACGCCGCCCTCCGCCCGGGCTCGGGCTCGGGCCTTCAAAAACCAAACCGGACGGATGAAACACGCACTGCGACATATGCTGTTGCGGAGCCTTCTGCTCCTGACGGGAGCCCTCTCCACGGGCGCCTGCATGGAGTACGGGCCCCAGGCCGAAGAGGCGTTCGACCTCCGCGGCCGCGGCCTCTTCATCACCTGCGAGGGCAACTTCATGTGGGACAACGCCTCGCTGTCGTACTACGACCCCGAGTCGCGACGCCTCGAAAACACCGTCTTCCTGCGCGCCAACGGCATGAAACTCGGCGACGTGGCTCAGTCGATGACCCTTCACGACGGAAAGGGCTATGTCGTGGTCAACAATTCGGGGGTGATCTACGTCATCGACCCCGACACGTTCCGCATCACAGGACTCATCGAGGAGGTGGTCTCGCCGCGACAGATCCTCTTCGTCGACGAGCAGACGGCCTACATCTCGGACCTCTATGATCCGCGGATCACGGTCGTCGACCCGCGCACCAACCGCATCCGCTCGCGCATCGACATGAACGGCCACCGCTCGACCGAACAGATGGTCCTCTCGGGCGACCGCGTACTGGTCAACTGCTGGTCGTACGACAACAAGATCCTGGCCATCGACACCCGCACCGAACGGCTCGTCGACTCGCTGACCGTGGGCTGGCAGCCCAATTCGCTCGTGCTGGACCGTCACGGCAAGCTCTGGACCGCCACCGACGGACGGTCAGGCGAGGCCCCGGCCCTGTGGCGGATCGACGCCGCGACGCTCGAGGTCGAGCGCCGCTTCGAACTGCCGGCCGAGCGTCCGCCGTCGCGGCTGACGCTCGACGCGGCCAACGACCGCCTCTACTTCATCGCCCGCGACGTATGGCGCATGTCCACGCAGGATGAAAGTCTTCCGGCGGAGCCCTTCCTCCCCTACGCCGGGACGCTTTACTACGGGCTGGGGATCGATCCCGACACGGACGAGGTCTACGTCGCCGACGCCATCGACTACGTGCAGAACGGCGTCGTCTACCGCTTCACGGCGGAAGGGCAGCCCGTCGATACGCTCCGCGTGGGGGTCATCCCCGGCAACTTCTGTTTCAAACGACTCTGAACCACCAGACAAACATCCGATCATGAAAAAGATATCCCTGAAACACGGCGCGTGGCTCCTGATCGCGACCACGGCCTGCAACTCGAGCGAGACGATCACCACGGTCCGCGAGGAGTTCCCCACCTCGAAGGTTCTCGAATACACCCCGGCTCCGGGACAGTTCATCAACAGCACGCTGGCCGGCTTCCCGCAGGAGCCGATCACCACCCCCGAAGCGGCCGCCGCCTACGCCTCGGCCCGTCTGACCCGGGGCAGTGAGTCCGACTCCGGCACCGAAACCGTCACCTACGGATTTGTCTCGCTCGGAGGCTGGGGTGGATACATCATCCTGGGATTCGACGAGCCGGTGCCCAATTCGGGCGGTGCGGAGTACGACCTCTACGTCACGGGCAACTCCTTCAACGGTTCGTCGGAGCCGGGCATCGTCTCGGTGGCGCAGGACACGAACGGCGACGGTTCGCCCGCGGGCGAGACCTGGTACGAACTCAAGGGAAGCGAGGAGGCCCGGGTCACGCGCGGCTACGAGGTCACCTACACCGCACAGGAGGACGGTTCGGTCGCCTGGACGGACAACCGCGGCGGCAGCGGAACGATCGAACGCACGATCCATACGCAGAGCTACATTCCGGCCTGGGTCGGCGAGCTGACCTACACGGGAACCCGCCTTCCGGGCAACGTCGTCCCCGACGAGCAGACCGGCATCTACGACATGCAGTCCTTCGCCTGGGGATACGCCGACAATTCGTCGACGATCGACGGTGCCGGGTCGAAGAACCGCTTCCGCATCGCCAATGCCGTCGACGGGGAGGGAAATCCGGTCGACCTGCGGCAGATCGACTTCATCCGCATCCAGACCGGCGTGAACTGCACGGCCGGCAACGGCGTGGGCGAAATCTCGACCGAGGTGTGCGGCGTGGGCTGCTACCGCACCGTCACCCGAACCGAATAGCGAGGCGGTGAGGAGCGTTGCCGTCATACTCGCCGCACTGCTCTGCACGGGGAACGTCCTGGCGCAGCGCGACTCCACGGCCCGCACCGTGGCCATCGAGCAGGTCGAGATCGCCGGGCGCCGCCCGATGAAGGAGATCGGCGTGCAGCGCACCGTCCTCGACAGCGCCATCCTGCGTGAGAACATCTCCTCGTCGCTGGCCGACGCCCTGAGCGCCGGCTCGACCCTCTTCATCAAGTCCTACGGCCGCGCGACGCTCTCCACGGCCTCATTCCGCGGCACGGCCCCCTCCCACACGCAGGTCACCTGGAACGGCATGAAGGTCAACTCGCCGATGCTCGGACAGGTGGACTTCTCGCTCATCCCCTCCTACTTCGTCGACCGCGCGGCGATCTACCACGGGGCCAGCTCGGTGGGGATCACCGGCGGCGGTCTGGGCGGCGCCATCACGCTGGCCACCCGCCAACCCGACCGGGAGGGGCTCTCGCTGCGCTACATCCAAGGCATCGGGTCGTTCACCACGTTCGACGAATTTCTGCAGCTGAGCTACCGCGGCCGGCGCTGGAGCTCCTCGACGCGGCTGCTGGTCAGCACCTCGGAGAACGACTTCCGCTACCGCAACTACGACTCGAAACAGTTCACGACCGATGCCGACGGGCAGATCGTCGGAAGCTACTACCCGCTCGTGCGCAACCGCAACGGCGCCTTCCGCGACCTGCACCTGCTCCAGGAGCTCTACTACACGTCGGATCGCGGCGACCACTTCTCGCTGGCGGCCTGGTATCTCGATACCGACCGCGGGCTGGCCCTCTTGTCGTCGGACCGCAACACCTCGCGCGAAAAGCGCAACTCGCAGGCCGAACGCACGCTGCGGGCCGTCGTCTCGTGGGACCGCCTCTTCGGCGGGGTGAAGGTCGGGGCCCGCGCCGGCTACACCTACGACGATCTGCGCTACCGCATGGAGTCGGACCCCGACGGGGCGGGCAACTTCATCCCGGTGACCGACGCCCGGAGCCGGATCCACACCCTCTTCATCCGGGCCGAAGCCGAATACACGCCGAACGAGCAGTGGCTCTTCGCGGCCAACCTCTCGGGCCACCAGCACCGCGTTCACAGCGGCGACCTCTCGGTGATCGACGCCACGACGGGCCGACAGGCCGACACGCTCTACCGTCAGGAGCGGTTCGAGCTCTCGGCCTTCGCCTCGGCCAAGTGGCGTCCGGTACCGCGACTGGGGGTGGCCGTCGACCTGCGATGGGAGCTCTACGGCGACCGCTCGACGCCGCTCATCCCGGCGCTGTTCGTCGACTGGCAGGCCTCCCAACGCGGCCATGTCGTGCTGAAGGCCTCGGCGGCCCGCAACTACCGCTACCCGACGCTCAACGACCTCTACTTCCAGCCGGGCGGCAATCCGGATCTCGACCCCGAACGCGGCTGGACGTGGGATGCCGGCGTGGAGTCGACGCTCCGCAGCCGGCGCAGCTCGCTCCGCCTCTCGGCCACGCTCTTCGACTCGCGCATCGACGACTGGATCCTCTGGATCGCCACGGCCAAGCAGGGGGTCTATACGCCGATCAACATCCGCCGCGTCCACAGCTACGGCGCCGAGGGCAAGATCACGGCCTCGACCTCGACCGCCTCGGGGTGGCGCTTCTCGGCGGACGGCAACCTGGCCTGGACCCGCTCGATCAACCGCGGCGACAAGTTCTCCGAGGCCGACGAGTCGGTGGGCCGCCAGCTGGTCTACATTCCGGTCTGGTCGGGGGCCCTCACGGCACGGGTGGCGTGGCGCCGCTGGGTGCTGAGCTACAAGTGGCAGTGGTACAGCGAGCGCTTCACCATGTCGAACAACGACCTCGGGGCGCTGGGACGCGTGCCGGCCTACCTGATGAACGACCTGGCGCTGGAGAAGAGCCTCGAGTTCCGCCGTCTGACGCTCTCGCTCAAGGGGTGCATCTACAACCTCTTCAACGAAGAGTACCAGTCGGTGTTGGGGCGCCCGATGCCGCGTCTGAACGCCTCGTTCTTCATCGGTCTGACCCCAAAATTCCGCAATCCATGAAAATCCGCGAACAGCTCCTTGCGATGGCCGACCCGGCCTACCGCGACTTCAACGCCTCGCTGATCCCCGGCATCGGGCCCTCGATCGGCATCCGCATCCCCCGCCTGCGGGCCCTGGCCCGCGAAATCGCCCGCAGCGATGCGTGGCGCGACGTGCTCCGCGACGACAACTGCCCCTACCACGAAGAGCGCATGCTGCAGGGGATGGTCATCGGTGCGGTCCGCTGTCCGGTCGACGAAAAGCTCGAACTGGTGGCCCGCTTCGTCCCGAAGATCGACAACTGGGCGCTGTGCGACTGCTTCTGCTGGAAGCTGCGCCCCGCGGAGCGGGAGCCCATGTGGCGCTTCATCCAGCCCTACTTCGACTCTCCGCGCGAGTACGATGAGCGCTTCGCCGTGGTGATGGCCACGGCCAACTTCATCGACGCGGAGCACCTCGAGGCGCTGTTGCGCCGCTTCGAGGCGTTCCACCACGAGGGCTACTACGCCCGCATGGGGGTGGCGTGGGCTGTTTCGGTCTGCTATGTCCGCTTCCCCGAACGCATGCGCCGCTGGCTGGCGGATGCCTGTCCGCTCGATGCGTGGACCTTCAACAAGTCGCTGCAGAAGATCGTCGAGTCGCTGCGCGTCTCGGACGACGACCGACGCTTCGTGCGCTCGCTGCGACGAATCGCAAAATAACGGCGACAAAAAACGGAATTCGGAAAATAATCGTATATTTGTCTTACCAAACCATTTACGCAGATACGTCATGCGAAAACTCGTCATCATCCCGACCTACAACGAAAAGGAGAACATCTCGAAGATGATCTCCAAGGTCTTCTCGCTGCCCGAACCCTTCGAAATGCTCGTCATCGACGACGGCTCGCCCGACGGCACGGCCGACATCGTCCGCCAGCGCCAGCAGGAGTTTCCCGGAACGCTCCACCTGCTCCAGCGCTCGGGCAAACAGGGCCTCGGAACCGCCTACCTCACCGGATTCCGCTGGGGTCTCGAGAACGGCTTCGACTACATCTGCGAGATGGACTGCGACTTCTCGCACAACCCCGACGACCTGGTCCGCCTCTACCGCGCCGCCGTCGAGGGCGACTACGACGTGGTCGTCGGCTCGCGTTACGTCAAGGGGGTCAACGTCGTCAACTGGCCCATGTCGCGGCTGCTGATGTCCTACTTTGCCTCGGTCTACGTGCGTACGGTCACCCGTCTGCCGCTGCGTGACGCCACGGCCGGATTCGTCTGCTATTCGCGCCGCGCGCTGGAGACCATCGATCTGGACGCCATCCGCATGAAGGGTTACGGCTTCCAGATCGAAATGAAATACACGGCCTGGCGGCTCGGTCTGAAGCTCCACGAGGTGTCGATCATCTTCGTCGAGCGTTGCGAAGGGGTCTCGAAGATGTCGGGCGGCATCTTCCGCGAAGCCTTCTTCGGGGTGCTGGGACTCCCGTTCCGCCGCATCCGCAAACGACAGTAATCCCCGCAGCGCATGGCCCAAACTACGCTCAACGTCGAACCGGGAGTCGAACGCTCCCTCTGGCAGCGCATCCAAAGGTTCTTCCTCAACCCGAGAAACCTCTACATCCTCGGTATGCTGATCGTCCTGGCGCTCACCTTCTCGGAGGTGGCCCGCGGACGTCACAAGAACTTCATGATCTTCGCCGAATCGACGAAGCTCTTCTGGCAGCACATCGCCCCCTACGGCGAAAGCTGGTCGCAGGCCATGCCCCAGCTGGACTACTACCTCTACGGCCCGCTGTTCAACATCCTCTTCGCACCGTTCGCCTACCTGCCCGCCTGGTTGGGCCCCTTCGTCTGGAACCTCTTCAACTTCACGATGTGGTTCGTGGCGATCTTCACCCTCCCGGGCCGCTTCACGCGCGACGAAAAGTGCAAGTCGTTCCTCTATACCTTCCTGATTCTGGCCTGCACGCAGCTCTCGTTCCAGTACAACGTCGCCGTGGGATACATGTTCCTCTTCGCCTACTCGCTGCTCGAACGCGACAAGGGATTCTGGGCCGTGCTGCTGATCATGATCTCCGGCTTCACGAAGGTCTACGGCATCTTCCAGCTCGGACTGCTGCTCTGCTACCCCCACTTCTGGCGCAACGTCGGCTACGCCCTCGGCATCGGAGTCGTGCTGTTGGCCGCCCCGGCCGTCAACATGCCTTTCGGGGAGCTCCCCGCCTACTACGGCAAGTGGGTCGCCGCCCTGACCGAACACAAGAGCACCCGTACATGGATGAACCTCTTCTACCTGCGCCCCTTCGGACTGCTGCGCTACCAGATGGCCGTGCAGATCGGCGTGCTGGCCGCCCTGGCCGTCGGGCTGGTGGCCAACTACCGCAAGTGGAGGCAGCCCTTCTTCCGGCTGGCGGCGCTGGCCGTACTGATGGGTTACGTCATCCTCTTCAGCAACTCGAGCGAGGGCCACACCTACGTCATCACGCTGATCGCCTATCAGTTCTGGTACTGGAGCATGAAGCGCGGCGGCGCCCTGAACCTGCTCGACCGTATCGTCTACTGGGCCACGTTCGTCGTCGTGGTGGTCATGCCCGTCGACGTGATCTGCCCGCTACCGGTCATGGAGTTCTTCTACGGCTGGCAGCTGAATCTCTGGCTGCTGCTCTACCTTTGGCTCCGGATCTGCTGGACGGCCTTCATCCGCACCCCCGAGTCGCTCTCGGAGGAGTGCCGTCTGGTCGGCCTCCGATAGAGGATCCGAATTCCCCGACGTACGACAAACCTGAAAAAGCCCCGGAGATGTTCCGGGGCTTTTTTTGGTACAGGGGGGGGGACGGTCGGAATCGGACCGGGTGCCAGACCGACGGCCAGATGGCCCAGCCGTCAGAAGGTGAAGAAGTAGTTCATGAAGAAGTTCCAGAAGGTCACCACACCGATGGCGAAGAGCTTGGCCAGATAGAAGTTCAGCTTGAAACGCCCGTGCAACAGATAGATCGTGGCGTTGTTAATCGCCAGACCGACGAGCGAAATACCCAGAAAACGCAGATACTGCCCCGCAATGTCGGGATTCTCGTTGTGGAAGGTCCAGACCCGGTTGAGAATGTAGTTCGTGGTGGCGGCGCAGAGAAAACCCGCCGAATTGGCCACATACTTGTTCAGCCGCAGCCACTCCTTGCAGACGTAGGTGATTCCGAAATCGACGAATACGCCGGAGCCGCCGACTACACAGAATTTCAGAAACTGTTCGATCATAGTCGTTTGTTCAACCCGTCGACGCGCGTCGAAACGGGTTTGCCGTTAAACCAATTCGTATAGCCCGTCCGGCAGAGGGCGAAGCCCACGTCGAACTGCTCGCCGGCCAACTGTTCCGGGATCGTGAAGCGCACGGGGAGTGTCAGCGTCGCTCCGGCGCCGAGCGTGAAGCGCGCCCCGGTCGGGAACTCCTCGACCCGGAAACGGCCGTGCTTCCAGAGAATATGGAGTCCGATCGGACCCTCGCCGACGCGAATCTCATAACGATAGGGGTTCATGATGCGCAGTTCGAGGTCGAGCACCTCGCCCGGAGCAACCCGTTCGGGGAGTCCGCTGAAGGCGATGTCGACCCGCCGCACGGGGTGGAACGAACGGTCGACGAACCACGAGAAGGTGCGGCCGTTGGCCAACTGAATGGTCTGCACACCGGGGAGCGTGTCGGCCTGCCGTGGACACTCGACCAACACTTCGCGTCCCGCAAAGCGCGTATCGTCGTCACGAAACTGCCACTGATGGGTCCGGTAGCGGATATTGGGCTGACAATAGGCCTCGCCGCCGGTGTAGAAGCCATACTTGGCCGCAATGGCGTAGCCGTCGCAGAAGATCACGGGACGGCCGTGCGCCTCGCGGGCAATGGCGCCGTAGCTTTCGGGGTTGTGGAAGACCTCGAAGCGCAGATCGGTCGGGTTGAAGATCATCACCAGCCGCACGACGACGACCAGCACCAGCGTGACGCCGCCGGCCCGCATGACGTAGCGACGCGTGCGCGGGTGGCGACGCGCATAGTCGAACAGCAGCCACAGGAGCCCGAACGTCGAGACGATGACCCACTGCGGCTGGACGTATCCGCGCAGCGACGAGAGCAGGAAGAAGCCGATGAAACCCACGGGCAGCAGCCGCAGCAGACGTTCGAAGGGCGTCCGACAGCGGGTCTTGCGCCAGGCCTGGACCCAGAGCGGCACGAAGAAGGGGTTGAAGACCACGAGCATGTTGACGAGGAAATCCGTCACGTAGCTCACGCGGAAGACGGCATTGCGGCCCGAGAGGTGGTAGGCGAACGAAGCCCAGTCGTGGTGATATTGCCACAGCAGATGCGGCACGAGCAGCAGCAGGGCCACGGCACCGGCCAGATAGAGTCCCGGACGGAGGAAGAGCCGGCGGGGCGTCACCGACAGGGCGAAGAGAACGACCAGCGCCCCGTGGTACTTGCTGTAGGCCATCAGCGCCATCGTCACCCCCAGCCACAGCCAGGCGCCGCGCCGCTCCTCGGTGAAGCGGCGGAAGGCCCCGAGGAAGAGCGCCGTCGTGAAGAGCAGCGGACCGTCGGGCACGGCGATAAAGCCGTAGAGCTGCAGCATGAGCGTCGAGGCGGCAACCATGCAGTACAATGCGGCGTCACGGCGCGAGGCATCCGCCGGGCGGATCAGCCGCCACAGCACCCAAAGATAGAGCGGCTGCAGCAGCGTGAAGAAGAGGCGCACGCCCAGTTCACCGCCGGCGAGGTGTTCGCCCAGCCAGACCAGCAGTGCCGTCATGGGCGGATGGTCGAAATAGCCCCACGCCAGGTGTTCGGCGAACATGTGGTAGTAGGCCTCGTCGTTGGCCAGCTGGGAGAACCCCGCCTGCAGGAGGTTGCACACCCACCAGACGCCGAGCCAGAAGAGGACCAGCGTGTCGGGTCCCCACGCGGCATATCCCGTTTTGAGCGATGCTTTCATACCGCGGCAAAGGTAGGAATTTTTCTCGGGATTGCGTCGATGTTGATACATTGTTCATTAAAAAAAGCGCCCGGCGTTTGCAGACCCCGCAACAATTCCTATCTTTGTTCCCGAGCAAGGTTCCCAGCCGGCGGCTGCCGGCCCGGGATCAAAAGGGAACTCCTGTGCAAATCAGGGACTATGCCCGTAGCTGTAAGCTCCGCAAAAGGCTGCACACTCTTTGCCACTGTTCCGGCAGGAACGGGAAGGCGTGCGGCGGGAGCGAGTCAGAAGACCTGCCTTGCCGGACAGGCCGTAGTCCTCGGGACGTGGGACGACGCCGCAACATTTTTTTACACTTTATTTTAAGTACATACGACTCCGGACGCTGACAAGGCGGCTGCCGCGCATCGTCTTCGGGCCGTTTGGTCCGCAACGTGCCCGGGGCGTCGACCGTCGGCCGGAAGCGATGGCACAACCTTTTAACTACGGGACCAGTATGGGCATTTCGGAACTCTGCATTGTCAAGCGCGACGGGAAACGCGAGGCGTTCTCCGTCGAGAAGATCAAACGGGCCGTCAGCAAGGCCTTCCTCTCGGTGGGCGGGTATGCTACGGACGACGACATCACGTCGGTGCTGAGCCGCGTGCACGTCGCCGACGGTATGTCCGTCGAGGAGATTCAGAACCAGGTCGAGGTGGCCCTGATGGCCGAGCGCTACTTCGCCGTGGCCAAGAGCTACATGCTCTACCGCCAGCGCCACACCGAAGACCGCGAGGAGCGCGAAAAGCTCCGCTTCCTGACCGACTACTGCGCCGCCTCGAACCCCGCCACGGGGTCGAAATTCGACGCCAACGCCAACGTCGAGAACAAGAACATCGCCACGCTGATCGGCGAGCTGCCCAAGCAGAACTTCATCCGCCTGAACCGCCGCCTGCTCACCGACCGCATCCGTGAAATGTACGGCCGGGAACTGGCCGACAAGTACCTCCACCTGCTGAACAACCACTTCATCTACAAGAACGACGAGACGTCGATGGCCAACTACTGCGCCTCGATCACGATGTATCCGTGGCTGCTCGGCGGCACGATCTCCATCGGCGGCAACTCGACGCGCCCGACCAACCTCAAGTCGTTCTGCGGCGGATTCGTCAACATGGTCTTCATCGTCTCGTCGATGCTGTCGGGGGCCTGCGCCACCCCCGAGTTCCTCATGTACATGAACTACTTCATCGAGCAGGAGTACGGCGAGGACTACTACACGCGGGCCGACGAGGTGGTCGACCTCTCGCGCAAGCACCGCACACTGGACAAGGTCATCACCGACTGCTTCGAGCAGATCGTCTACTCGATCAACCAGCCCACCGGGGCGCGCAACTTCCAGGCCGTCTTCTGGAACATCGCCTACTACGACCGCTGCTACTTCGAGTCGCTGTTCGGCGAATTCCGCTTCCCGGACGGATCGGCACCCCACTGGGAGTCGCTCTCGTGGCTGCAGAAGCGCTTCATGCGGTGGTTCAACCGCGAGCGTACGAAGACCGTGCTGACCTTCCCGGTCGAGACGATGGCCCTGCTCTCGAAGGAGGGAGACGTGATGGACCGCGAATGGGGCGACTTCACGGCGCAGATGTATGCCGAGGGACACTCGTTCTTCACCTACCTGAGCGACAACGCCGATTCGCTCTCGTCGTGCTGCCGCCTGCGCAACGAAATCCAGGACAACGGCTTCAGCTACACGCTCGGCGCCGGGGGCGTCTCGACCGGCTCGAAGAGCGTGCTGACCGTCAACCTCAACCGCTGCATCCAGTACGCCGCGCGCAACGGCATGCACTACCTGAAGTTCCTCGAAGAGGTGGTCGACCTGGTGCACAAGGTCCAGACGGCCTACAACGAAAACCTCAAGAAGCTGCAGGCAAAGGGGATGCTGCCGCTGTTCGATGCCGGCTACATCAACCTCTCGCGGCAGTATCTGACCGTCGGCGTCAACGGACTGGTCGAGGCGGCCGAGTTCCTCGGGCTGGAGATCTCGGACAACGACCGCTACGCCTCGTTCGTCGAGGAGGTGCTGGGGCTCATCGAGCGCTGCAACCGCAAGTACCGCACGAAGGAGCTGATGTTCAACTGCGAGATGATCCCGGCCGAGAACGTCGGCGTGAAGCACGCCAAGTGGGATCGCGAGGACGGATACGCCGTGCCGCGCGACTGCTACAACTCGTACTTCTACGTCGTGGAGGATCCGTCGCTGAACATCGTCGACAAGTTCCGCCTCCACGGCCACCGCTACATCGACCACCTGACCGGCGGTTCGGCCCTGCACCTCAATCTGGAGGACCACCTCTCGCAGGAGCAGTACCGGCAGCTGCTGCGCGTGGCGGCACGCGAGGGGTGCAACTACTTCACGTTCAACATCCCGAACACGGTCTGCAACCACTGCGGACACATCGACAAGCGCTACCTGCACGCGTGCCCCGAGTGCCACTCGACCGATCTGGACTACCTCACGCGCGTGATCGGCTACATGAAACGCGTCTCGAACTTCTCGGCGGCCCGCCAGCAGGAGGCCTCGCGCCGCTTCTACGCCCATAAACCGCAGACCGATGCTCCGCTATCATAACTTCGACATCGTCTTCGCGGAGATCCCCGACGAGACGACGCTGGCCGTCAACCTCACCGGCTGCCCGAACCGCTGCCCGGGATGCCACAGCCCCCACCTGCAGCGCGATGCGGGACGACAGCTCGACGAGCGGGAGCTCGCGGCGCTGCTCGACCGCTACGGACACTCGGTCACCTGCCTCTGCTTCATGGGCGGCGATGCCGCACCGCTCGAGGTGGCCCGGCTGGCCGCATGGGTGCGCCGCACGTGGCCCGCGCTGCGCGTGGGCTGGTACTCGGGGCGCGAACGGCTGCCCGAAGGGGTGGCCCCCGAGGTATTCGACTACGTGAAGCTCGGCCCCTGGATCGAACGCTGCGGCCCGCTCAACGCCCCGACCACCAACCAGCGACTCTACCGCGTCGATCGCTGCGGAGGGATGACCGACATCACCGCACGATTCCAACGACATACCGCCTGACGTTCCCGGGAGCCGGAGAAACCTTACGAGATTAGAGATTAGATGAGTAACCCTGCGTGTCGTCTGCCATACGACCCCTTCCGGCTCCCGAAGAACGCCCCGACTGCCGCCTCTCCCCCGCAACGGGATGAGGCGGCATTTTTTTCGTATCAAACGAACAGAATTATCCGAAAAAGATTATTTTTGCGATTATCATGAAAACCAGGCACGAACTGACCGAAATCCTCGACTTTATCGCCGAATATGCGACCTATCTGCTCGGCTCCGGGGTCCACACCTCGCGGGCCATCCGCAACTCGCAGCGCATCGGCCGTTCGTTGGGGGTCGACGTCCAGTTGTCGAGCTTCCAGCGCAGCACGATCCTCACGGTGCGCGACGACGAGTCGGGCGAGGCCATCACCCGCGTGGTGCGCATCCCCTCGCTGCCGATCAGCTTCGAACGCAACTCCGACCTGAGCGCCCTGAGCTGGGACGCCCTCGACGAGCGGCTGCCACTGGACGAGATCCGCCGCCGCTACGACGAGCTGACGGCCAAACCGTTGATCGACCCGATCTTCGTGCTGCTGACCGTGGGGCTGGCCAACGCCTCGTTCTGCCGCCTGTTCGGCGGCGACTGGACGGCCATGGCCATCGTCTTCACCTCGACGCTGGTCGGCTATGCCGCCAAACAGCGCATGCAGGCCCACGGCGTCAACCACTTCCTGATCTTCATCGTCGCGGCATTCATGGCCTCGCTCTGCGCTTCGTCAGCCCTGCGATTCGACTGCACGGCCGAAACGGCCCTCGCCACAAGCGTGCTGTTCCTCGTTCCCGGCGTCCCCCTGATCAACGGCGTGATCGACATCGTCGAAGGGCACATCCTGATCGGATGCAGCCGCCTGATCAACGCCCTGCTGCTCATCATCTGCATCGCCATCGGTCTGGCAGCGACGCTCCTCATGGTTAAAGACAGCCTGCTATGATCGCCGTGGACATCCTGCTCGACGGGCTCTTCGCAGCCGTGGCCGCCATCGGATTCGGCGCCATCTCCGATCCGCCGATGCGCGCCTTCCCGCGCATTGCCCTGCTGGCCGCCGTGGGCCACGCCCTGCGCTACTGTCTGATGAACTATGCCGATATCGACATCGCCTCGGCCTCGCTCTGCGCCGCGATGGTCATCGGATTCGGAAGCCTCTGGCTCGGACGCGGCGTCCGCTGCCCGATGACGGTCCTCTACATCCCGGCGCTGCTGCCCATGGTCCCGGGCATCTACGCCTACAAAACCGTCTTTTCGCTGATCATGTTCCTGCAGTCGCTCAACGACCCGGGGCAGGGCATGCAATACATGCAGCCCTTCTTTCTGAACGCCACGGTCTCGCTGAGCGTCATCGCGCTGCTGGCCGCCGGGGCCACGCTGCCGATCTTCGTCTTCAAGCGGGAGGCCTTCTCGCTCACGCGCCGGCGCCGGGCCGGACGGAGCGCCGCGGAACCGGACGGCGACGCTCCTGCGCCCCGGAAGGATTCCGCAGCCAACAAGGAAGAGCGGGCAAAAACGACGGGGAGCGTCAGCAACGAGACAACCGGGGAATCCGACGCCCCGATAAACAATCCGCAATAGCATGAACCGATGGAGACCTTCTGGAGTACGATAGCCGCCTATAACGCCGCGACATGGCCCGCACAACTGGTGCTGACCGGCATCGGAGTGCTGCTCACGACGCTGCTCGTTCGACGTCCGTCGCACGGCGTGCGGATCGCCATGAAGCTCTACATGGCGCTGCTCAACTTCTGGATCGCCGGGGTCTATTTCCTCGTCTACTGCGAGCCGCGCCAGTATCACAGCCCCCAGGCGTTGTTCTGGGCCATCATGGGGTGCATCTGGCTCTACGACCTCATCGTCAAACACGCCTCGCTGGCCCGAACCGGCCACCATGCCCGCTTTGCCCGGGTGCTCTTCGTCATGCCGTTCCTCTATCCGCTCTGCTCGCTGGCCCTGGGGCGCACCTTCCCGGAGATCACCTCGCCGGTGATGCCCTGCTCGGTGGCGGTCTTCACCATCGGCGTGATGCTGGCCTTCTCCGAGCGCATCAACATCGTCCTGGCCATGTTCCTCTGCCACTGGGCACTGATCGGCCTCTCGAAGGTCTACTTCTTCGGCATCCCGGAGGACTATCTGATGGCCTGCAGCGTCGTCCCGGCGCTCTATCTCTTCTTCCGCGAATACATCCAAAGCCTCGAAAACCGGCCCGCAAAACCCTCCCCGCGCGTCCTCAACGGATTGCTGGGACTTCTCTGCGCAATCATCGGCGGATTCTTCGCCTTCACGCTGCTGCACCAGTTCAACCTCTTCTCCGAAATATAACCCGATCCGTTTCAAGCGGGAGGATGCCAATCGCAAAAAAATGCCGGCCGATTCACCATCGGCCGGCATTTTTCTTCCGGGCTGTTCCGGAAAACGGAAATCCGCTCTCCCGAATGCCGCTTACAGGCTCCCCTCTTACGGAAACACCGGAACGTCCGGCATCCCGATTAAAGGTTGTATCTCTTCCCGGAAGACCGCTTTGTCTATGGGCAGACTGTAAACTCATACGCTTGGGCATCTTCTGACTTGAGTGCGAAAATGATCAAGTATATGCAGTCTGTGCCGGGAGTCGCCGCGGCGATCAATACGACGGGATCTTATCCCATTCGGCCCTCGATCTACAATCAGCTGAAATTCGCCTGCTTCGATCTCCCGGGTGTTTCGCAGATGTGTTTCATGCGTGCCGCCGAGATGTATCTCATCGAGACCGAGGCGCTCTGCAAGCAGCAGACTCCGGATGAGTCAACGGCTCGAAATCTGCTCTACACGGTCAACTCCGCCCGCGATGATGCCTATACGCAAACTGCAGCCTCGGGGCAGGAGCTGATCGACGAGATTCTGCTTACACGGCGTATGGAGTTGTGGGGCGAAGGTTTTTCCTGGTTTGATCTGAAGCGGCTGGGAGCCTCCATCTCGCGCAAGACCTATGCCGACACTTCGGGTGCCGAGTGTCCTGGAACGTTTGGTCGGAACTTTGCCGTGACGGTAGGGCCCAACGATAATGGAACTAATGACTGGGTTTGGGTCATTCCGCTGAGCGAGACGCAGTACAATGATCTGATCAAGTAAAATATCAATCAGATGTAAAATAATTGCTCCATAATTTGTGGCATTACGCCAAGGTTATGGAGCAATTATACTATGAAGACGTTTATCGAAGTCCCGAGATTTTATTTTTCAGAGATTCTCTTTGCTCAGGAGAAGTGCCATACTCAAAAGCGGCAATTTTGCCAGATTTGTCCACCACAATAGTAAGCGGATAGCCGTTGTTGCCTATAAATTTCTTAAATTGGGTATCGTTTACAAGGGGAATCCAGTTAAATCTAACTTTGTCAAGAACTTGTTTTGCTATTTCAGGAGCTTCATAAGTAGATGAAAAAAACATTACATCCGGCATTTCATCTTTCCAATTAGAAAAATAAATGCTCGCAACTTGTTCATATTTAGATGTTGCAAAATCAGTCATAAAGGTTAAAGGTACGATTTTCCCGACATCCGTCCGCTCCGAACAAAGGACTTCGCCGCTCAACGGTCCGACGGCTCCGTGATGACCACGGGAGGCCCCGACGGCACGAAGCGGGACAAATCCCCGATTCCCGAGCGCGTTCCGACCGGATAAGCCGGGCGCTGATCCTCGAGCAGAAACGCGTCGAACGTATAATCCGGCTCGCCGGCAAGCCTCCGGATACGCCGGATCTGAGCCCATCGGCTCGGGGCATTGAAATAGGCGACATTGTCGTTCATGCAGCTGTTCTCTTCCGGACGCCAGATCCCCGAACGGTAGGTGCCCGCCCCGGGATAGGTTCCGACCATCGGATAATCGGGCAGCGCGGCGAAATCCCGCCACGTCGTCTGGGAGATGTCGGACGAAAAGTCCGCATTGATATAGAATCCAAAGTTTTTTAAACTCTCGATTTCGTTCCGAGTTTTCGCCGGAATCTCGGTCTCGTAATAGACGTATTCGTCGAGCAGCTTGGCGAAACCGTGTCCGCCGGCCTCGTGCACCACAAGTTTGTCGAAACTGCTTCCGACAGGAATCATAGAGATCGAGAAACCGTCGGTCCACATCAGACTGGTCCCGGCATACACCGCCCGGTTGATCGGCATGACGACCGTCAGATCCTGCATGCGGCGCCCCGTCAGTGCCGTCACCCGCGTCAGCCAGTCGCGGACGGCTCCGTCATCGCACGAAATCGAGGTCGATACCCCCTGCCACAGCGTCGAGAATTTCGTATCCACGGTCTCCGCCGGAGAGACACAACTCATGCCCGCCTCCTCGGAAATCGCAGTCAGCATGTAGACATCGAAATAGGAGCGGTAGGCGCTGTAAGGATAGACCGAGAAGAAGGCTTCGACCGCTCGCCGCATGTCGGTTTCATATTTCCCCGTTCCCCGGGCCATTTCGGCAAGCGTGTAGCCGTCCCCCACGACGACCAGACACACGCCGTTTCCGGATGTGGCCCGTTGCAACGCAATGACCTCGCCGTCACCGTAGTTTTTCACCGGATCGAAGGCCTGTTGCACGAGAACGACATCCTGCGTGAACCGGCCAGCCGTCACATGCAACGTCACGGACCTTTCCGCGCCGAGATTCGTCAAGACGCGGATGCGCACCCGCGTCCCCTCGACCACGGCCGTACACCACTCCGCCTGCGGGGAGAGCGTGACTTCGAGCGGTTCGGGTGCCGATCCGACCGTCAGATACTCGGTAGTATTGAGAGCTGGCAATTCGAGTCGTCCGGGCGTCACGAGGGTCGGAGCCTGCGTAACCGCAACCACCTGCGAAAGCTCCGCCGCATCGAAATAGACCGAGGCATCGCGCTGTGCGAAATCCGCGTTCGGTGCGACGTGCAGCCGGACCCGATATTTCCCGGCTCCGCCCGAGGCGGGTTCGGCCGTCAGCCACTCCCGCGCTATCGGAGGCGACACCTCCGAGGTCCAGGCTCCGTCGGCCTGCAATTCGATCCATTCATCCCCGCCCTCGTGCGGCAACACGACACTCCGGGGCGAAACCTCCAACAGCGTCGTCCGATCCTGCGAAGTCGAGCAGGCGCAGCACCCGAGCAGCACGATGCCCCACAACAACCGTAAACAACTCTTCATGGCAAACTTTTTTTATGCGAACAAAACGATTCGGGCGACTCCGGATCGAAAACAAAAGGGAAAGCACCTCGCCAAGGGGTCGAGGTGCTTTCCGAAACAAGGTAGAAACTACTGTGAAATCCGATCGAAGCGATACCCCAAACCAAGCAATATCGCCTCGAAGGGATCATCCCACCACAAAGGCAGAAAAGGAGGCTGCTCCAGCGTATCCAAGTCTCGCAGGAAGAGAAGCATTGATCCGTTTTCATCCAAGGCCAGGGCAACAACCATTTTGCCAAGCGATTCCTGAGTCTTGTCAAAAGCCCGGTTTGCGCGATCCAACTGGAAATAGGTCAGATTGAACGATTCGTCGTCCACCCAGAAATAGCCTTCGCCAACCGTCGTATAGTTGCCACTCACAACTCCATCCACAACATTGAACGGTGCCGTATAGGTCATCTTGCAGTCCCGGAAGAGATTCGTCAGATCGCCCGTAGACGAAGGGGTGAATGCAGCATGGTCTCCTTCGTTGGTGATCGAAATCGTAAAGCCGTCGTTGTGGCTCGGAATTGTTTCCGTATCCATCTCCTCATCCATGGCCCAAAGTTCGAGCATCTCCAATCCGATCAACTCCTTGCACTCCCATGTGCCGGCCAGCGCCGCATACGAAAGCAGGCCCTTGATCGTAACGGTGACACTCGGAATCTCTCCGGCAATGAAACGGCCACCCTGTTCATCCACGCCGAGCTTCAGCGTCGCGGGATTGTTCAGATCCACATCGGGCCCCGGGAGCAGCGTCAGCGTCGCCGTGTTGCCGTCTTTCGGAACGATGAAAGAGGTGGCGTCGTCCTTCACCAGGAAGTGCTTACCCAACTCGGCCGTCGAGCCCGAAAGGACCTCGAACGGCAATTCGAGATCCTTAGGCGCCTTGAAGTTATCGTCGCCCACGGTCAGCGTAATATCCAGCGACTCCTGCAATTCTGCCTCCGCCGTTGTGAAACTGTAGACATAAACGCTCGACTTGGCCAGATTGACCGTCGTGGAAGCAACCCGCCCGATCGTATAACCCGTTCCGGGGGTCAACGTCAGGGTCAGGGTCTTGGCCGCCTCGAATGCCTGCTTGGGCGTTACGGTGACGGTCGCCTCGGTCTTGCCGGCTTCGAGCAGGAAGCTCTGCGCGGAAAGCTCGTAATCGGCCGCCGTGGCAGTACCGCCGACCGTGAATCCGATATTCAGATCCGACGCCGCAGCCTGCGACGCTACCACCTTGACGTCGATCGGTTCGTCGTCCAGCGTATAGGACGATGTTGAAAATTGCACATTGGCATCCGAGCCCGATCCGGGTCCGTCGTCATCGCCGCACGCGCCCAGCGACAATGTCGTCAGAAGCGCCACGGACAAATACAAATACTTTTTCATAATCCGTCTTTATTTAGTGAAACAATCAGAGTATCAATTTCCAACCGCCGTTTCGTACTCCGAACGAATCTCCCGCCACCTTTCAAGCTCCTCGGCCGATGCCGATTCGCCGACGATCGGCAGCAGATCGTACGATCCGCCCGAGCTCCGCGGCGGCACATCGTCATACTTGTCGCATCCTGCGGCAAAAAATCCCAGTAACGCCGCTACGCCCAGCGCTCCGAGCAACAACCAGTTTTTCCGTTTCATGGCCTTCAGTTTCAAAATCAAAATTCATAACCCGGGTTCTGCGCAATCTGTCCCTGACTGTTCCGGATGTCCCGGACACTCACGGGCATCGTATAGAGATACTGTCGCGTCACATACTTGATCGGCAGCGTACTGCCCGACTGCTGGATTACCCACCATTCGGGACGTCCGTTGCGTTTGAGTTCGAACCAGCGGTCACCCTCCATGTAAAGCTCCTTGCGCCGCTCGTCCAGAATGGCGGAAATCAACGGCGTGAGGGGCTGTCCCGTGGCATCCACCGTGATCAGCGCCTCGCGGTCCGGCTCGGGAAGCGTCCGAAGCGTGTAATCCTCAACATCTTCGATACGCTTGCGGCGCAGTTCGTTGAGCAGCGACAAGGCCTTCGCCTCGTCCTGCTGCGCCCCCGGGTGGGCATAACTCTCGGCAAGCATCAGATGCAGCTCCGATCCCCGGATCCGTGCCGTCACGGTCTTCTGATTGACCCGTTTGGCATCACACATGATGCCCCAGCGAATATCCTTCTGCGGCTCCGCACCGAAGAGCTTCAACAGCGTGGCATTGACCGGTCTCGTACTCAGATAGCTGCGGAATGTCTCGTCGTAGAGCGTCTTCACATCGTCATCACCCGTCGTACGGTCGCGGATGATCACCTCCTGCAACTGCTCGCCGTAAGACTGGATCGACTCCGTATAGACGCTTCTGTCTGCAAGGGCGTAGGACGGTACGGCCAGCAGCTCCTCGCACAGCGGAATCACCTCGGACCACTCTTCCGCCCAGAAATAGAGCTTGGCCAGGTAGGTCTTGGCCACCGCCTCGGTGAAGAGATACGATTCGTCGGTCATGTGGTAGTCGACCGCCTTGCGGAGGAGCGATACCGCATACTCGTAGCTCCGTGCAAGGGTATTGCGATCGGGCACCGCATCGCTCTCCACGTCGAAGTGCTCGACAATGGGAATGCCCGGCAGAGAGGAGGCCGTCGCCGCATCGTACGGCTCGCAGTAGATCCGGATCAAATTGTAATAGCATACGCCCTTGATGGCATAGGCTGCGGCACACAACGCCCGGGCCTTCGCAGAGTCCTTTTCGAGCATGTACTCCAGAATCAGGTTACAATCCTTGATTGTCGAATAAAGACCCTCGTAATACCCCTTCTGAAAGTTGTTCGCCACATCGCCCGCATAGAGCGTCAGACGCCCGGCCGAGATGTTCGCATCGAGATTGTCGGAAATCGACTCGTAGAGAATCACCCGGTCGTAGCAGCCCAGAATATCTTCGTCCGTACCCTCCTCGATGGCATACAGCATGTTGTTCAGCAAGGCTTCGAAATCCTCCTCCGTTTCAGGAATGATCTTTCCCTGCGGCGTCACGTCGAGATAACGTTTGCATCCGCCGAAAAGCAGCGTTGCCAGGACTATCATCCATATTTTCCGTTTCATAATCCGCTGTTTTTAGAATCCGAGCGTCACGCCGAACGTCACGGAGCGCGTCGTGGGATAGATCGCGCCCGGAACCTCCGGGTCCATGCCCTTGTAATCGGTGAATGTAAAGAAGTTGGCCAGACTTACGTTGAAGCTCACGGCATCGAATCCGCCCCGGTTGACCACCTTGCGCGGCAACGAGTAGGAGAGCGTGATGTTCTTGATCCGCACGTACGAAATCTTGTAGATATAGATTCCATCGACCACGGCATTGGCGGTCGGATTCGACTGGTCGAAATGGTACTTCGCGTCGAACGAGTCGTAGATCCGCGGGTATTTCGTCCCCGTAGTGTTCGTTTCCGTCCAACGGTCGGTGCGGTCTTTCCAGACATTCAGGTGGTTCGAATACAGGTCGCTGTACTCAGTCTGCGCCCGGTCCATCGTGGAGACGCTTCCCGCAGCGATCTGGCTGTAAGTCGCCGGCGACTCGTTGCGGTCATAGGCATAAGACCCGAACGAAAAGACGCCGTTGACCGACAGACGCAAATTCCGGTATCCGGCCGAAATGCTGAAACCGCCGTTGAACGGCGCCTCCCGATTCCCCAGATAGTAGAGGTAGTTGGCTTCGTCGGTGTAGTCTGCATCGCTCGAAATGACCGCATCGGGGCGAAGTTTGAATTCGTAAAGACCCGTCAGGGGGTCGATCCCGACCACCTTGCCACCAATGAGCGCCCGGGCCGGATAGCCCTCGTAGTAGTTGAGCTTCATGTGCTGGAACGATACCGAACTCGCATATTCGAGCACCTTGTTCGAGTTGAAAGCGAAATTGACCGAAGCATCCAGCGTCCAGTCCCGGGTCTGAACGATCCCGCCCCGGAGCGTGAACTCGATACCCCGGTTGCGCAGACGGGCGAAATTGGCCGCCTGATGGGTGAATCCCGTGGTCACGTAAAGCGGCTTGTCGTCCACGGCGCCTTTGGTCAGACGTCTGTAATACTCCGTTTCGAGCGAAAGCCGGCCGTCCAGGAATGCCAGGTCCAGACCCACCTTCACGTCGTTGACCTTCTCCCACCCCAGATTCGGATTGGGCGCCGAAGAGATCGTTCCAACCAGGTGGTTCTGCGACTGATACTCCCGATAGGTCTGCAGCGAATAGTTCATCATCAGTTGCGGCGAGGCGCTCGTCACGATATTTCCCGTAAAGCCGTAAGAGGCTTTCAGTTTGGCGTATTGGAGCACCTTGCGGGCCGATGCCATGAAGGGCTCCTCGGTCAGAATCCAGGCTCCGCCCACACTCCAGTTGGGATTGAACTGCGCATGCGTGCCGAAATAGGAGCTGCCGTCGGCACGCCCTGTGACGCTCAGAATATAACGGTCCCGGAACGAATAGTCGGCCGAAAGATAGAACGACGCATAGCGGGACTTGGTGAAATACTCGCCCGTCAGACGCTCGATCTCCCGCAGCGTGCTTTCCGAGGGTTTTTCGATCGGTGGCAGAGCCGTATTGCCGGTCCGCGGGTCGTAATTGAACCGTTTGTTGAAGAGCGTGTGCGAATCATTGCCCCGCAATTCGGCGCCTCCGACCACATTCAACGTATGGCCGTCGCCGTACTCCCCGACATAGGTGAGATGCCCGCGCAGCAGATACCCCGTGCGACGGCTCTTGTTTTCCAGAATGGAGCCGTAGAGATTGCCGTTGTGCGTACGATGGATGCTCAAGCGATCCTGATAGGCCCCGTACGTATCCTCCTCCCGGGTAGTCTGCGTATCATTGTTGTTGAAGTTATAGGAGGCCAGTCCTTCAAACTTCAGATTCTCCAGCAGTTTGTACTCCATCCCCAGACGGACCTCCGTCGAAACGTAATCGGTCTTCGTCTTGTTGCCCTCGATCTCCCGCAGGATGTTGAAGCCCTTTTCCGGCAGGTCCTCATAGGTATCGCGGTTGTAGTTGGGCAGCGAGAGCCACGTCTGGTCGTTGGCATAGCTGCCATCCTCGTTGTAGGGCTTCTCGTAGGGGTTGGCGAAATAGGCATAGGTGAAGGGATCGACGCTCGGATTCGGCGTATTGGCCTTCCGGCAGGAGATATCGGCGCCCACATCGAAGGAGAAACGGCGGGTGGGTTTGAAGCCCAGATTGGCCTTGAAGGTATAGCGGTCGGCACTGTCTTCGATGAGCATGCCCTGGTCGTTGGTATAACCCAACGAAAGGTAGTAGTTGTAGGTCTCCGAACCGCCGCTCACCGAGACATGGCCATTCACCGAGACGGCATTGCGCAGAATCACGTCATACCAGTCGGTATCGGTCGCAGCCAGCGAACTCAGATAGGCATCCTGCGCCGCCGTATCGCCCTTCAGATGGGCAAAGGCCAACTGTCCGGAGCGAACCTGTCCCACGATACCCACCGTGGGATAGATCACCGACGGGTCCAGAAGCGACTGCGCATATTTCTCAGCCGCGAATTCGTCCCAGAGTTCCTGCTCCCAGGCCAGTTTCTCGGCCGTATTCATCAACGACGGCTGCCGCTGGGGGCGGAACGAAACGGTGACATTCGACGAGAAATTGACCTTCATCTTCCCGGCCTTGCCCCGTTTGGTGGTCACCACGATGACGCCGTTCGCAGCCCGCGATCCGTAGATTGCCGCTGCCGCGGCGTCCTTCAGCACGACGATCGACTCGATATCGCTCGGGTTCACCCCGCCGATCCCATAGATGAAAATGTCGTCGAAACCGCCGGTCTTGAGCTCATTCGAACTCAGATTCGTACTCGGGCCCTCATTCTGCAACGGAACGCCGTCGACCACCCACAGCGGAGTTGTATTTCCCGAAAGATTGGCAATACCGCGGATCCGGATCCGCTGACTGGCTCCGGGGCGCCCCGTAGTCGGCGTAACCGTGACACCGGCCAACTCGCCCTGCATCATGGCGTCGACCGAGGTCTGCGGCTTGAGTTGCAGTTCATCGGCCGTCAGGATACCCACCGAACCGGTCACCTTCTTGACCGTGGTCTGCGAATAGCCCGTCACGACAATCTGTTCGATCTCCGTGGAGGTGGGTTGCAGAACCACGTCCAAACGTGTACGCCCGGGAGCCACGACCTGCTCCTGCGTCTGATAACCGACAAATGAAAACAGAAGGGTCTTGCCGCCTTCGGGAATCCGGATTTGGTAGCGTCCGTCGGAATCCGTGATCGCCCCGCTGTTGCGCGCCTCCTTCACGACCACCGTCGCCCCGACCACGGGCATCCCGTTCACATCCGCAACCCGCCCCGTGACGGACCGCGGCTGTGCGAACGCAGCACCGCACTGCAACAGAACCGACAGCAGAATCAAGGCTTGACGTAAAATCATCTTCATAGGCCTCAATCGTTATAGGTGTACAAACTTATCATCACTTGTTTTCAAGAAAGTGCGTCACCCGGCGCAGCAACAATGCGTAGTGTCCCCGCATCTGCGGCGAGGCGCTCCGATTCCGGGCGGCCGCAATCCGATCCCGGCAGTCGAGCAGCACGCCGTAGAGCAGATGGCCATCCTCGGGCCGCGTGAGGTAGGAAACCCCGGCAAGCGGAGCGAAGCCTGCGGAATCCTCCGCCGTCACAGCCTCGGCGAAATAGTCCGAACGCAGCTTCGATTTCCGGCCCGCGGCCTGTTCGGCAAGAGCCAGCAACCGATCCAGGAATCGCAGTTGCAGCGGCTGTTTGACCAGTTCGTCCGCCGGGTCCGCATTGTCCCAAAGATAGGCCGAGAGGTCGTCCAGCGCCTCCGCGCGCGTGTAAGCCTCCCCGTCGGTCAACGAAGCGCAGAGCGCAATGCGGTCCAGGCTTCCCAGAATCCGGTCGAAGGTCTCCGTACGGATGAAATCCGCGATCCCGGGATTGAGCCCTTCCCCCACGATCAGCGAACGGCTGTCGAGCCATTCCAGATCGTCGAGCCGCGACAGCAGCCACCGCATCGCCTCCCGCTGCATCCCGGCGGGGAGCGGCTCAAAACTCCGGCCGGCATCTCCGGCATAGCGTTCGTTGATCCGCACTCCGCCCAAGCGGGCGATCACGGAGCCGAACAACGCATTGCAATAGAACGAAACCGACTCGGGGAAGGCCGAACGGTAGGCATAATCGACATCCTCGTCGTCGATCCACTCCGAGACATGGCGCAGAACAACGGCAAGATTCGCCAGCCCGGCATCGGCCGCCCGCAGCGGATCGTCGCCCAGATCCGAGGCCCGTGCCCGGGGATCGAGCGCGAATTTTTCCGGCTGTTCCCGCAGAAAACGGCACGACGGATCGTCGCTCACCGCCCCGTCGCCGTAAAGCCACTCGACGGCGCGGTAATCGTACGACCCCAGCGAGGTCTGACAGAGTTTCACGCCGTTCCGGAAATCTTCGGGACGCGCCGCATAGTTCAACGGCAGCTCGTCGAGAATCGAGGCCGAAAGTCCGTTCGCGGCCGTATAATGCGCGCTGCGCAGCGAATCGAGCGGCACCGTCTGCGAAGCCCCCATGTTGGGCAGCAGCCCCAGGCAAAAACCCGTATAACGGGCCACCTTCGCCGACAGGCTCTCGCCGAAAAGCGCCTCGTCGAGTTCCAGCTGCCGCGCCCGGGGATCGGCGGCTCCCGTCTGAAGAAGCCGTTCGGTTTGAATCTGCGGTCCGATATTGTGGCTGATGTAGATGTTGGCGCTCAGAATCTCTCCCGTCCGCGGATCGGTCCAGGCGTTGAACCGCAGATCGCGGGCCGGCGAAGGAACGTAGCGTACGGCCGAATAGCGAATGTCGTTCACGTCGGGCAGCCCCTCCGCCGAGACACGCCGCACCTCGATGGCCCGCGGAAGACCGATCCGCTCGAAAGCATCGTTCCAGAGCAGTATGCCCCGTTCGATATAGGGTTTCCACGCCGCCGGGAAACGCTCGTCGAGATAGAAGACGATGGGACGCCCGGCATCCACCCGCCACCGGGAGGCGTAATAACGGACTTCGGCGCCCTGCCGGTCAGCGCTGTATTCGACATAACGCGACGTGGAGGTACCCACGCGCAGATCCGCTTCACGGACCGTCGTCATCGGTTCGGGCAGCAGCAGGAACGATGTCCGCACGGCAGCCGTGAAGAGTTCAGGATCGCCCCGCGAAATCACGCCGAAAGCGTAGGCCGAGACTTCGTAGGAGAGCTCGCTCACCACCGAGACATTGTCGTTAAAAGCCGCTATATCGCGTATCCAGGAGGCTTCGGAACGGTATTCGTAACTCCGCAGGACGAATCCGTCGCGGCTGCTGTAACTCTCCGGGTCCTTGGGCGAAAGGTAACTCTCGCCGTTCCGGAAGAACGATGTCGCACGCACCACGACGCCGCTGCTGTCGGGCGTAACCGCCTCGATGGGAAACGACGCGATCACGGAGGGCTGCCGGCTCGCGGCCAGCGCCCGCCCGATCGCCGGATCGTCGCTGCGCGAACGGCTGTCGAGTGCGGCAATCTGCAAAAGCGAATCAGTCCGCTGGAAAACGACAAGACGCGGACGCGAAGGCTGCATCCCGACCGACGACTCCTCGCCGTCGCTGACCGACAGCACCGTAACCCCCAGCAGCAGGTCACGCCCGAGCATCGAATCGGGCACCTCGAAATAGACATCCCCGTCGAGCAGATGCAGGGTGAACAATCCCTGCACCGTTCGGGGATTCTTACCGGCGAAAAGCTGTTCGTAAGCCGTCTTACGCGGTTCGGGAGCCGTCGCGCGCCGCTTGCGGGCCGCCGCGGGCGTCGCGTCGCACAGCACCGGCAACAGCATCAACAGCGTCACGATCCATCGCATATCGTATCTTTCTCTCATAACTGCCGTCATTTCAGATAGGATTCGATCGTATGCAACAGCGAACGGTAGTGCAGCCGGGTCTGCAGATCGGGATGGTTCCGCTGCCCCTCCAGCAAGCGCCGGATCTTCAGCACACAGTCATAGGCGAGCCCCTCCATCGGCCGCTCTTCGTAAAACAGCGGCATGGGATCGTCATACCCCGCCACAGGTCCCGGACAGCCTGCCGAAGCGTCCGACAGCAGGGACCGGTCCGTGCGGAACGCCTCCGGAACCTCCATCCGCCGCATGGACGCAAGGCTCTTGGAATCTCCCTCTTCACGCAATGCGGCCACCTCGCCGAGCGTCTCCAGGAAAAGACGCTGCCGCTTGATCTGCGAGAGATTCAACGCCTGCCGGCGAAGGGTCGGGGCCCAGATTCGGTCGTAAATCAACGACATGCACGCTTCGGGCGTGAAGGCGTCGTTTTCGGCCAGCGCCGCCGAAAGCCCCACTTTCGAAGGCGACGCCACGACGGCTTTCATCACAGTCTCGCACACGGCGTCCGCGGCCGAAGCCACCAGCCCCAGATTGCCCGTAACACTCCGGTCGTCCAGCCACTCCATGTCGTCGAGCTGTTCCAACAGGAATTCCAACGCCCGGACCTGGCGCTCGCGGGGAACGCTCCGGTAATGTTCGACCGAGTCCCCGACGTGTTTCTCGTACAGATACACTCCGCCCACGTCCGCATAGACATGGTTCAAATAGGTGAAATACTGGTTGACGATTCCTGTAGATGGCCTTGCGGTAGCTGTAATCCCGGTCGTCGGATTCGGTCCAGGCATTGAGGTGCGAAAGCACGTATTTCAGATTGGAGATGCCGTATTCGGAAGCCCTGACGTGATCGTCGCCCAGATCCTCGGAGAGGGATCGGGGGTCGAGCAGCTCGGAGAACTGCTGCTTGCCGTAGCGCAGGACCGGATCGGCCGACGCCTCGCGCAGCCATTGCGAGGTGATCGCATACTCCGCCTCGGGGCTCCCGGCGAAAAGTGGCGTATAGTTCCATTTCACCAGAAACCGGTCGTAAGCCCCGAACCGCGGAGGCGTCATCCGCACGCCGCGCTCGAAATCGCCCGGCTGGGCGACATAGTTGAAACGGGCGTAATCCATGATCGACGTGGTCGTTCCCGTCTCGCGGGTGAAAGAGGGGCTCCGCAGCGAATCCACGGGGATCACGGACGACGCGCCCATGTTGTGCATGAAGCCCAGGCAATGCCCGATCTCATGCGAAAGCACATACCGCAGGGCGTCGCCGATGATCTCCTGAGGAATCTGCTTCTGCCGCACGCGCGGATCGGCCGGCGAGGTCTGGATGAAAAGCCAGTTGTTGATCAGCTCGATCACATCGTGATAAAGATAGACCGAGGCGCTGACGATCTCGCCGCTGCGCGGATCGGTCCACGAGGGGCCCATGGCGTTCTGAATCGTCACCGGGGCATACCGCACACACGAATATTTGAGGTTGTCGGGGTCGAATTCGGGGTCGTCCTCGGGAAAAAGCCGCGCCTGGACGGCATTGCGAAAACCGATCTGCTCGAAAAGTTCGCTCCACTGATTCACCCCTTCGATGACGTATGGAAGCCACGTGCGGGGGAAATTACGGTCGATGTAAAAGACGATCGGCTTGACCGGGTCCACCAACTCCCCGCGCCGGTAGGCTTCGATGTCCGAGGGCTCCAGCCGCCAGCGGTTGGCATACCATATCGGACGGGCCCCCTGGGTCGTGGGAGAATAGAGCATCTTGCCCGTCGGAAAAACGGCGATGCGACTGTCGGTGATCCGGGGGCTGACGGGAAGGCTGTCGAGCAGCAGGATGGAACGTGTGGCAGTGATCGTAACCGGCACATCCCGCAGCCCGCGCTCCGAGATCGTCACCCGGTAATTCAGGCTGCTGCTGACCGAAACGTTATCCGAAAAGGACTTGATTCCGGTCACGTAGGACTTCTCCTTTTCGAACGACTCCTTGCGTTTGAGGCGTCCCGAAAGCGTGTGCTGGCTGTATTTGTCAAAAGGCGACAGCCGCTCGTCATCGCTGACAAACAGATCCGTGGCGTCCACGACTACCGCAGAACTGTCGGGCGTAAAGGTCTCGATCTCGAACAACCGGTAAATAGCGCCGATATTGCTCGTTGCGAGCGCTCGCTCTATTTCAGCATGATTCGGGAGGGGGGGGGTAACGGCCCGCGCCGAAATCAGCCGCATGGCGATCCGGTCTCCCGCGCGCGTGAATGCGAAATGAAGCGGATCTTTCGGCTTGGAGCCCACGATTCCGTGACCGTTGTCGCTGGTAGCCGAGATGGTCGTTCCGAGCAGCATGCTCCGATCCATCAGCCGGAGCGGAATCTCGAAATAGACCCGCCCTTTCATCTCATGCAGCGTGAAAAGGCCCCGGGCTATGCGGTGTTCCTCCTTGAAGAATTTGTCGTATGCCGAACTTTTCGTGGTGTCACACTGTTCGGCGGACGCCTTGCGGCTGCGTTTTCCACAAAGTCCGAACGCCTGCTGCGAACCGCATAACGACAAGACCACAAGCAAAAAAAGGGGCGAAATTATCCGAGCATAAAACTTCATCATTCAAACAGGGTTAGAACGAGCAGATTAACCAAAGAAATATCAATAAAATTTCCAAGAGAGCCTTTTCCCACTATCGAAAGGTGTCATCCTCCACGAGGAACCTAACAAATTTCTACAAAGATAGCAAAAATTTATCGGAAAACAAACCGGAGCAAGGGGGCAGGGCAAAAACTCCAAAAGGCAAGAATTTGGATAAGCAAAAGGTATTCAGTGGTTTAAATGGATGTCAGAGAAAACAGCAACCGCAATTTATCGCAATTTTAGTGCAAGAATTTCAAGAAAAAAATTACGTTTCAAAGACTTTCAACGCAATTTTAACCACTTGATTTAAAAGTATTAGGCCGCAATTTAAGCCGTTTTAACGTGCGTTTAAAATGATGACTTTTTTGGAGTTTCCGTTCCTCATCAAATTGTCCCCTTTCATTATACCATATAAACTTGTAAATTTTGTTTAAATTTCCCATGTTCAAAATTTGAATTCTGATACGTGATTCAGGCCGGATCATAATGAGCCAATACCGCCCGTCGATATTCTCTACAAGGCAAACGAAGTGTTCAGGCGAGCCATTGACGCGATTGTCCATTTTGCTACGGAGCGGCACAAGTCTTTCTTCGCCCCGTCCGAAGCCGCCGACATCAAGAGCGTGATGCAGGAGTACGGGGAAACGACCGAACAGCAGGATATGGTCGGCACATGAATCTGTGACTATGCGGAGAGCCGGTAGCCGTTTGATGAAATAAAACATCGCCTTACACTCAAAGAGGTTGGCGATGTGGCAGAGGACAAGTATGATTGGAAATTGAGAATATGCAGCAAGGATTGCAAAGATAATACATCAAGTTAGCGACTGTTCTAATTACGTAAATACTTGATAACCTTGTTTCATAAATCACTTGATTTCAAATTCTGCATTCAATTTTATCTCTTTCCTTTTCGCATAAAACGATTTGCTTATGCGATATTTTCCTTTGGAAAGATGATAATACCTGTCAATAGGAAAACTAAAGCAATACAATAAAGGTGCTTTCCGTTTGTTAAAACCATCATCAAACCAAGCGATGTTACCTTTTGTCTTAGCCATAACCCATTCCTTTCCATTCCATCGTTCTACAGCCCAACCTCTTCCATACATCAGCGAGGTCGATGTCGGATTTGATACGAACACATTAATAAGATGTACATTTTCCCCATAAATAGGACACTCCGGCCACATAGAAATCGGTTTGTCCTGATATTCATCCGGCAAATCCATAACATACCAAAGATAACATTCCGGAGTGTCGTAAGTGATGGAATATTTATTTACCGATGAATCTTGGATGCCTGCTACCGTATCGCTACTCTCCATGATAAACAACTCTTTATCTGGTGTTGCTTCCTGTTGAGTTTGCTGCCGCTTGTGGGTGCAACTCATGCAAACAAGACTTGCCAGCATTGCGAATAAGATTATCGTTTTCATTGTATAAGTTCTCCTTTCTTGTTTATATATTTCCATTTATCGCTTACCTATTCGTGGCAGGAAACCCGTCCATAACAACCCTAATCCTGCATAAAAATAGGACTATTTTACGATTATCTGCATTGTTTGACCTAAAATCTGTCGCAAAAGTTAGTTTGTACTATTATTGGTTTTCAAATCGCAGAAAAATACTGATTTTCAATATTGAATGTTGCATCGTCATCAGCGAGCGTAGCCGTCCAGACGATCCAGTCGGTCTTCGTGTAACTTTCACGATTGTCCAACGGCAGTCCATAACGATTTTGACGGGTCAGATAATAGGTGATTTCCTTGCTGCGTACTGCTTCCGGGGAAAATGTTCCATCCAAACAATTTATCCCACACAGGATTGTATTTCTGGTTCCAGCTTCCGGGCCGGTCGAAAGTCAGCCTGTAATGATCGCCGTCATCGGCCAGATACCAGTAAGAGGCAATCCCCAGAATGGCTTTGACCGAGAGATTGGCATTGTGAGCGGAATGACCTGCAAAGTCATCGGTACATAGCTGATTTTCCGGATCGAGTCCATTCTCTACCAGATAATTCGTCCAAGCGGTCAACATCTTCCAGTGCTTTTTCGCATAATCGGTATTCCCCTCGACACGGGTAAGAGCCGCCGTCAAGATCGGCAACAAGATCCGATATCGCACATCGGATATTCAACGGATTCTCGGTAAGCGGGAGTGCAAATAGTCGATTGAGAATGCCGGGAAGATCCCCGAGCATTCGAAAAGCAGAGATAACCGAGGCAAGTTGTATTTTCCGTTACGTGAAATATTTTCCGTAACGCAAAACAACTTGCCCGCAAGGGGAAGGAAAGCGACTCCGAAGTCGTCGTTTTTTACCGGGAATGAAGGAGTTTTTCCGCAGAAAGAACGCTCTTCAGATTATTCAAATTGAAGAAAAAATAAGATCAACCCGCCATAGCGGGTTGATCTGAAAACATAATTGACATATCTGAAAGAGCTGTAGCTCCTTTCTCAGACACGCTTTTGAAACACCTCCTAATAAGGGTAGATTACATAATCCAACAATCTAATAGCCCCAGACACCTGTATCGGGATTGTGCAGCTACGGAGTTATATGATCTACGATTACTTGTATTCAACAACACACCCGTCATTCGTCGTCAGATTGATCTGAGCGCCTTCGAGTGCTTTTGGCAAGATCAGGGTTTTCAAATTAGCGCGGTCGCACTCTATGACTTTAAGCGACGGACAACCGGACAGATCGACGGCCGTGATCTCGTCGTAGGAGCGAGAACACGAAGAGTAGAACTCCTCGAGGGCGTCGCCGCTGACGGTCAACGTCTCGAAATCGACATAGTCGTAACGGCTGTTCAGCACTGCGAGCTGGAGGATCGGGTTGGCACCCAGCACGATGGTTTGGCAGTATGTGCAGCCATCGATGCTCAGTTCCTGGACCTTGGTCAGAGCCGAGATATCGAACGATTCCATATAGTTACCCGAAACATCCATCGTTGTCAGCTCCGTGAAATAGGCGAGCCCTGTGAAGTCGGAGATATCCTCGTATGACAGGTCGAACTCGGTTTCCGCTGCACCCTCTTCACTAATAGTGTACATTTCCTCTCCCACCTCTTCGATGTAGCCGTATTTCTTCAGGAACTTCAGGAACTTCGAATCGGGAATCTCCACAATAAGCATATTCGGATCCTTTTGCGAAACAGTAAATGAGGTATGGGACTGCCATCTGTCCCCATCAAGGTAGACTTCACCTTTGGCGCTACGAGTTTTCTCCGATGCAGCGACATGGAACGTCAACATCTCCGTGCGCAATCCTTTCTGCTCCGAAACGAGGCTTCGGTCCATCGTTATCCAATCGCATTTCTCGCCGAACGACACTTCGTAGTCGAGATTGGTGCGGACCTCGACCGTAAAGTCATGGGCTTCGAGATCTTCATAAGCGTATTTCTCCGCCGCATTCCATTCGAAGAACGAAGGCTTGTCCTGCGCGACGGATACTTCGAAGCGCTTGTCCAAACCGGAGATGACAATCTGCGCCCGTCGTGCGAGATAGGTGCTGTTCTCCGCTATGGCGAAGTTCAGCGCAGTCGAACCAAACGATTCGTTATACTCGATCCACGGCATATCCTCGGGATCGGCGTTTTCATAGACGATTTCGCATTGCAGATCGTCAATATTCGAATTGAGCCGCAGACAGAGCGACGATGCGCTTGTAGAAAATTGGTACTCTGTGTCGGACAGCATCTCCAATACGAAAACGGGGTCGGAAACGATCTTGAAAGGAACGACCGTAGCACCTGCGAAAAACTTGAACGTAGCCTCACGACGTGCTCCCGTTTCGTTGGCATCGACGGTGAAAACTACCTTATCGCCGCTGTTGCCTGCGACCACAGAGGGCCGGGCCCACGAACAATCGCCCGCGATGCGCCATGCCGCCGAGCTCGTTACCACAATCTCCACCTCTGTGCCATCGGGGCCGACAGGCACGGATTCGGCCGATAATTCGAGAGTTTCCGCCACCGACGTCTCGACCTGGTCATCGTCGGAGCAACCGCTCATCACGCATGCAAGCGCGACGAAAGCCAAAAATATCTTTTTCATGCTTACTCTTCTATTTTAATTCCGAAATGGGATAACGCTCCGTACTGTTGGTCTTGTAATTCAGTTTGTAATAGTACGTCGGTTCAGGGAGTGTCTTGCCGTAAAGATTCTTGCAGATACGCTGACAAATTTCGATATTGTTCAGTTTGCCGGCGTCCGTACTGATTTTCTTGTAGTAATTTCTCGGCTGCATGGCAAAGAACATATAATAACCGTAATCGCTGCTGCACGACAATTCACCGCGCCCTTCCTGCATCTCGAACGACATTCCGGCGCAATCTTTCTTGGTCATGCCCGACGCGGGTTTGCCGCCAGATTGTAGTCGGCAACGGCATAATCGAGGAAGTCGCCCACCTTTACGCCATCGATATCGGGCATGTCGGAACCGATGCGGCCCAGATAGTAGACCATTACGATCTTATCGGGCATGGCAGCCTTGACCTCGTAAAGCATACGGGCAGCCGCATAGCTCGACTTCGGAGCCATCAGCGGACTCGAAAGATCGGGATCCGTTGAATACTCGTCGTCGAATCCCGCGCCGTCGAGGTTGTAAGCCTTGATATAGGATGCCAGTTCGGCGGCGAACTGCCGGGCTCCGAGGTCGGAACATTGGGCCAATCCTGCCGCATCATGGTTGCCCAATACGCTCAGAATAACTTTTATACCGTGACGACGCAGCGGTTGAATCAGCTCTTCGTTATGCTCCAGCAGATACTTCGTTTCATCGTTCAGATGCAGATAGATCCGGTCGTTGTCCTTATCGTAATTGATATTGGCCGAGAAGAGTACCACGTGATCGATGAACAAGCATCCGTCCTCGGTCACGAACTCCAATGCATTCAACGGATTCATATCTTTCGTATCGAAATAGGCGACGGTCTTGATTGCATCCTCGCCTTTGAACGTGTCGAGTCCCTCATAGGGATCGTCGGTGACATATCCGTCGGGCAGATTGCGCAGATTCTTCACCAGATAGACCAGACGCCCCGTAGATTCGTTCCACGAGATGCCCTCGGTCAGGCACACGGCTTTAATCGGCAGCAGATAGGTGACGCCGCCCTCCAGTTCGTCGCTCGCATCGATGCGGACATCGATATCTGCGGAACGCACCTCATCGGGAGCCAGCAATAACGCACCGTCACGGCCGAATGTCACCTTCTCCGCAGGATAAAGCGCATATTCGGTTTTATGGGCGGCATTATACTTCGCCACATACTCGGCATCTATTTCGAGCCGGACATCCACGCCCCTGGCGGGTAGTTTCGTGAGCGAAAAATAGGCCTGAGTCTCGACGGCATCGCCTCGCAACTCAATGACTTTCGTCGTACGGTTGGTCGTCGCATCGAGCAACATGCTCTCGATGCACGCTGCCGAAGCGTACGTATTTTCGTTGACGACATACCCGCTTTCGATATCGTCGGCACAAGATGCGAGCGCCAAGGCCGCAAGCGGCAATACGAGGCGGCACAGCGTGCGATTCAATTTATCAATCATATGCTTTGTTTTTCGGTTTCACAGTTAAACTTCTTTTATTTTCCGGTATCGGGCAGCGTTACGTCGTACCATTTGATGGTATTCACAACGTACATGTCGTTACCGTTGATCGTATGATCGGCAATGGAGCTCGAAGCCCGATCGTCCTCGTCGAATTTCCAATAAGAAACCAGACCTTCAGCATTGGCATCTACTGAATAGAAGTGGTCGGGAGCATTGATCTCCTCTGCCGTAAGCGCCCGATTCCAAATACGCACTTCCGAAATCTTCCCATCGAAACAACGCTTCGAATCGTAAGAGTAGCCCACCCAGAAGAAGCGTTCGCCGAGACCGTCCTCGTTCTCGTCGCCGACATTGTGCTTCACGCCCAGATCCACCGAGCTCATCGAAACCGAGCCGGAGAGCTTCTCCTCGCCGTCGAGATAGACCTTGATGTCGCCGTCGTCAAACGTTACAGCCAGATGATACCAGCGTTTAGTTTCGATTTGCAGATCCGAATTGGTTCGGTTACCGCTCTCGGTGGCAATCTGAATCTGGTTCGCGGGTACGCCGGAATCGCCAATGCGAATGAGGAAATGGTCCTCAATTCCCATAATTGTGGAAATCATCTTGTCGAGTTTGTTGGCATTAATCAGCGCTTCGAGAGTCATCTGTTTCAATCCGTTCGCCACATCGGCATTGCCATTCCACGTGGGTGAAGCATATGCCGAGTCGGCCAAATCAGCCACGACATTGACAAGGGCGGCCCCCTTGAATACGAAATAGAGAGTACGAGCGCTTTCCAGAATTTCCATACCGCTGGCCGATAGAATCGTTACAGGCAAAACGTAACGTTTTTCGCGGTCGAGCAGGTTCGTATCGCGGAATTTTACGGTTACGGGAATACTCGTCACACTGCCGGCCGGAATGCGTGTCTGCGAATCCTCGATCTGATAGAACTCCTCGCCGAGCAGTTCAGCATCGGTATCGTAATATGCCATGCGGTACTGATCGAGCAGTTCGGGCGCAACTCCGATCTCGACTTTAACATCTTCGACCACGGGCGAAGGTATTCCCACGATAATGTTACGCGAGTAATCCGACTCCGCATTTTTGATCAGCATCTCATCGGTAAAGGCAGTAGCCGAAATATAGAGTTTGTTATCGAAATGGTGTTCGCTCGGATCTTCGTTCTTGCAGCCAACGAAAGCCGTAGCGACGAAGACCGTAAGTGCGAACAAAAATACATACTGTTTCATGGTGCTTGTCAGTTTTTAGGCGAGGGATTCATAATCGAAATGGCTTCACGAATATTCTTATATACCAGCGAAATGTTGAAATAGTCGTTCTGTGCATCGACCACATAGATTCCGGGTTTTGCATATCCGGCCGGAATCAATGTCCACTGCGCAGCACCCTTGATTGCGCGCAACTGCGACTTGCCGTCGGTGTCCAATGCGGAGAAGTAGCCCCTGTTGTCGGACGGGTCGCTTGGCGATACAGTCGATACGGTCACGATAAAGCGGTCGGTCGGGACACCCGTCACTGCTGCTAACTCAACCGTAAGCGACAATTCGTCGCCGGAGGTAGCGTCGATAGCCGGAAGGATGATGTAGTCGCACTGCGCAAGGATGCTCTTGTCGGCCAGATACTGCGGTTTGCCGCAGAAAGAAAGCGACTTGCCGGCGTGCGTTCCATACCAGGCGCCGACCGTTCCGAAGAATGCCTCCTGACGGGCTATGTAGCGCGCCTGCACGTCGTCCGCCATGCCGGAATAGTTCTTGCCGGTACATGCGACAATGACGCCGTCGAATCCGTAGCGGTCGCAATAGGCCAGTTGCAGGGCAGTCTGCTCACGGCAGAAATCGAGAAAACGCTGCTCCAGAACTACTGCCGGGTCAGGCTGGGGTTCTTCGCCTTCATCACCATCGCTTTCATCGGGTATTTCGGGAGTCTCGGACTCCTCGGGTCGGTTATTCTCCTCCTCTTCGAGGATTTGTGCCCAACGAGCCTCCAACGCATCGTAATCGATCGTATAGAGGACGCGCGTACCCTTTTCACGTACCAGCGACATTTCCGCCACGAGCGTAGGATGTACGTCGGCCGGATTTTTCAATACGATATAGTCCACACTGTCAGGCAATGTCTTGATGTGTTCGCTCCGCTGGCTGGGAGCCGTCGACGGATTGTCGACGGATACGAAAACAATCTTGTGGTCGCGAGCCTTGTAATCGCGCAGCGCCTGCATGTACTGCGCATAGAGTTCGGGATTCTGCTCCTCCAGCGTTGGACGGTGAATATCAAGACTCTCGGTCTCAGTCCATTCGTCGCACGCCACGAATGCAAAAAGCATTACGACCGGAAAGAAAAATTTGATGATATTCGATTTCATGATGTTTTAAGGTTTACGATTATCGGATTGACGGGTTGCAGTCCCACCACAGACGGGTTGCCATATTGTCATCGCCGCCGAGCAGCTTCGTGACGGCATTAAGGACGTTTTCGTTGTTGGTGGTATATTCGTCGCTCGGATAGGGCATACGACGCGCCCCCAATTGCGAATCAACGACACCGAGACTCTTGTTGCCGTCGTCCGTAGCGGGAATCAGGTGCGGATACCCCGTGCGGCGGTAATCTGCCCACGCCTCGTTGCCGAGTCCCCAGTTGGCGATCCATTTCTGAATGATGATACGCTCCTGTTTTTCGTCGACGGAAGCCGCGTCATTCCAAGCTACGGTGACGGACGAAAGTGTCTCTGCATAGGAGTTCGTGCCTGCCGGATCAACATAGACTTGAGGTACGCGCTCGGAATCGGCCAAATAGTCATCGACACCCGATACGCCCCACTGCTCAAATGACAATCGAACACCTTCGTTATATAGTTCCTCGGCAGTTGAAGGACCCATATCGAATCCGAAGACAGCTTTTGCTTCTGCTTTGAGGAAAGCCACTTCGGCGGCATTCATCCATACTATGGGAGATGCGATACCGACGTTGACTCCGGAATATTTGAATCCTACGCTCGTCTGCGGGATAACAATACCGCGGCGAATCCCGACATAGGGTTGTCCCTCCCACTCCGACGCAATGAAGTATTTCTGGCATCGCGGATCTGCATAACCGGCCATGTAGGCGGTGATATCGGCCGCCACATGCGTATCGCCACCCGTAGTGCTGCCCTCACTGTTGTAGTTGACAGCCACCCAGATCGGGTTGCCGTCCGCACCGAACGAGGTCAGCTGCGCATTGTCGGCATTCGAAAGGATAACACCCACTTCGCTCTTCACGGCCTCTTCGGCCATACGACGCGCTTTGTCGGGATCAGCGTAGACAATGCGCATGGCCAGACGCAGCTTGAGCGAGTTGGCCAGTCGGCACCACCGCTCGGGATTGCCGCCGTAGATGTAATCGGCCTTGGGCGAAATGGCCTCGTTGCGGTGCGCGGTCAGCACCTCGATCGCATAGTTGAGCTCTTCGAAAAAGGAATCGTAGACCTCCTCCTGCGAATCGTAGGGCACCTGAATCTGACCGTTTTCACCGATCTTCGAGTAGGGAATCGGACCATAGGTATCCGTCACGCGGTGCATGGCCATGACCTTTATCACGTCGGCGATGGCCAGCACGATCGGGTCGTCGGTCACCTTCTTCAGCTGGCGCAGGTTCGAATAGAGCGTCGGAATGATCTCCTTGCTGCGCATGAAGACGTTGGTCCAGTCGTCCGTCGGGTTGTAGTTGGCGATGGTGTTCGTCCAACTTTGCTTGGTAGGAGCGTAGTAGCCTCCGACCGTACCGCCCAGCAGCACGTCGGTGAATTGCGCCGTGTTGACGTCGGTCGAAACGACCGTGCCGGCCAGCGACGTGAGAGTCGAACCGAGAATATAGCCGTCGGTCTGCATGTCCTCCTCCGAAGGCTCGTAAGGATGGGTGTTGATGTCGAGGTAGTTGTCCGTGCAAGCAGTTCCTGCGAGCACGATTATCGCTACGGCAATTTTCAATATGTTGGTTTTCATGGTCGTCGCTGATTAGAATTTGAGTCGGAGGTTGAAGCCGAAGCTACGCATCGAGGGCATCATGAAGTAGTCGATACCCTGATAGTAGTTTCCGGTGGTCGCGATTGATTCAGGATCGAACGGTGCCTTGTTGTAGATCATCCACAGGTTGCGCCCCACGAGCGAGAGGGTGATTTCGCAGACGTTGCGAGTCAGTCTCTTGGGAATCGTGTAACCGATCGAGGCCTCCTGCAGACGCACGTTGGTAGCCGAATAGGTGTAGTACTGCGGCACGGCGTTGCCGCCACCAACTGCCGTATACCACTTGTTGGCATCGACCAGATCGTCGCTGTTGATCATCACGCCGCCCCGGTCACGGGCTGCAGCCGTAGCCTCGGATACGCCGTAGTTGTCCAGCATGGCCTGCGTACGCGAAAATACCACGCCGCCCAGACGGGCCGACACCATGAATCCGAAGTCGAAGTTGCCCCAGCGGAAGTCGTTGCGCCATGCCATATTCGCGTCGGGCAGCACGCTGCCGAGTTTGATGTAGCTGTTCACGTCGGCGATCGGTTCGGTAGCGATCTCCCCTTTTCGCTGGTGTAAATATCGCCGTTGCTGTCGCGTTTCAGATCGACGCGCGAATAGAAATCGCCCAGCGTACCGCCCTTGCGCAGGATGAAGCGGGCATCGCCCAGACCACCCATGTCAAGTTGGTCGACCGAAAAGTGCTCGCCGGTTTCGGGGTTGACCACATCGTCGGCCAGCGAAAGGATCTTGTTGCGGTTGACCGAGAGAGTGTAGTTGGTATTCCACGAGAACTTGCCCCATGTTATAGCCCAAAGCCAGCTCGACACCGCGGTTGCGCACGTCGCCTGACTGAATGGTCAGCGACGAGGATCCCGAACCGGTCGAAATCGTAGGTTCGAATGTCTGGTCCGACGTTTTCGTATCGTAGTAGGAAACGTCGAGGTTGAAGTGACGCAGGAAGCGCATCGTAAGACCAAGTTCGAACGACTTCGTTCGCTCGGGTTTGAGGTTGTAGACCGGGAAGCGAGTCTGCGAGCTCCAGTTCAGACCGCTTTTGCTCCAGGTGAACTGCGGATTGGCCAGGTAGCGCTCGAAAGCGACACCGACCGAAGCGTACGAGCCGCGGATCTTGACGTACGACAGATTCTCGGGCATGTTCGGGATGATCTGCGACAACACCACCGACAGACCCACCGACGGATAGAAGAACGAGGTCTTGGTCGAGTGGGGGCCCGCCAGCTGCGAAGGCCAGTCGTTGCGGCCGGTCAAGGTCAGAAAATAGGTGTTTTTATACCCGATTTCGGCCGAAGCGAAGACCGATTGCGTCTGTTCACGCCAGCCGTCCTGTAACCGCTCGGTCTTGGAGGTGTTGCTCAGGTTCTGTATATTGAAAACGTTGGCCAGCATGGGCTTTTCGTCGGTGATTTCGCCGTCGGGAATCGGGCCGCGGTTCTTCATGGCATCGTAGCGCATATCCGAAATCGAAGCACCGACGTTGGCCTGCAGCGACCAGTCGTCGCCGAAAGACTTGTTGATGTTCACCAACACATCGCCGTAGACCTGACGGTCTTCGGTCTTTGTAATGCCGTAAAGGCCGTTCTTCGAACCTTCGGTCAGCTGCGTGATGGTCGAGGCATAGAACTTCTCGGTATAGGCCGTGTTGCTGTTGTCGATGCGGATGCGGCCGGATACGTTGAGCCAGTCGAGAATGTCGTAGGAGAGCGACGCATTGAGCATATAGCGATCCTTGCGGTTTTCGCGCAGATTGCGGTAGTTGATCCAATAGGGATTCTGCATCGCCAATCCGGCATCGCCCACAGGTCAGTACTGCGTATGCAGACGACGGGCAGCATCGTAGCGCTCGTACATCTCGATATCGGCCCAGTCGTTGCCGCGCGGAAAGAGGTAGGCACCGACCAGCGGGTTATTGTACAAACCCTGATTGGTCATGTTGCGGTCTTTCTGAATGATGTAACTGGCACCGGCGTCCAATTTGAGTCTGTCATTGAGAAACGATGTCGTATTGCGGAACGTGAAGTTGTATCGATCGTAGGTGTTGTTGGGAATCACGCCGCGCGAATTGACCGTTGCTGCGGAAAAGTAGGTCTGATTTTTCTTCGTGCCAGTCGAGACCGAAACGCTTTCCGTGCCGGTTACGCCTGTCTGGAAATAATCCTTGCGCGGATCGTAGCCATATTTGTTGGCCGCATTGAGCAGATGCCCCCAACTCTGTACGATCGAACCTTCGCTCAAATAGATGTTGCCCGTTCCGTAGCGGTTCTGGAACTCGGGCAGGATGAATGGCGACGACACTTCGGTATTGCTCGATACGGTGATGGACGTATGTCCCGCCTTACCGCGCTTGGTTGTCACGACGATCGCACCGTTGGCGGCATCCGAACCGTAGAGAGCCGCAGCGGCCGCACCGTTCAGCACCGACATCGACTCGATGTCCTCGGGGTTGATGTCAGCGATGGGATCGGTCGTACCCTGCGAGCCGAACTCCGTGCTGCCGTCGCGCGCGGTCGTATACATGGGTACGCCGTCGATGACGTAGAGCGCATTCGACGACTGGGTAATCGACTTCTGGCCGCGCATGACCACTTTCGAGGCACTGCCCACACCGCCGGCCGAAGCGTTGATCGTCAGACCGGCCACCTTGCCGTTCAGCGAGTTGATGAAGTTGACATCCTTGTTTGCGAGGATCGACTCGGAGTCGACCGACTGCACGTTGTAAGACAGCGCCTTTTCCGAGCGCTTGATGCCGAGAGTCGTCACAACAATGGCGTCGACATTGACCGTATCCTCTTTCAGCGTGATATCGATGGAGGTGCGGTTGTTCACGGCTACCTCGACAGGGGTGTAACCGAGATAATTGACGATCAGAATCAGCGGTTCGGCCGATCGGGGCAGCTGCAATTTGTAGCTGCCGTCGACATCGGTGGTCGTACCGATCGTCGTACCTTTTACGATGATGCTCGCGCCGATGACAGGCTGCTGCGAAACATCGGTTACGAATCCCGAAATCGTTGCGGGAGCCTTGTTATCGAACTTTTTCTGTGACAGCAGAATTTGAAGATTGTCGATCTTGTAGGAAATATTTAGATCTTTGAATACGATATCCAGCACCTCGTCAATGCGCTTATCTCGGATATCGACGCTCACCTTCCGGGAGGTGTCCAAGTTCTTATAAAGAAACACATAATGCGACTGATTTTCAATCGCTTTCATCACTTGAGCCACGGTGGCGTCCTGCATTTTAAGCGTGATACCACTATCCTGCGCTCTTACAACGGTAACGCTCAGACTTAAAAGCAGGATGAATACTAGTTCAAACAGTTTTCCTATTTTTGGGGAGAACGCTGTTTTATTCATACTTTTGTGAAAAATTTGGTAATTAGATTCGTGTGATTAGCTAAAGACATCCGATCTTTTTACCGGGCCTGCGAACTTCCACTTCGCAGGCTTTTTTGTCGGATATCCGGAATTTTACGTTTCTGGATTCATCATAGGCAGTATGGATTAGGTTTACATTCGGATTATTTGATCGTTATCGTATTCTCCGCTTCATCTATCTCGTAATCGAAGTTCAACAAGGAGTGCAGCCACTTGAATGCATTGCCGACCCCAGCATTTATGCGGATCTTGCCGCCGATGCCGGCGGTCGAAGGCAAAGAGCTGCGTTTGATGACTACCCGGACGGCAAATGCCTGTTCCATCTTCTCCATCAGTTCGGCGAACGACAGCCCCGTAATGTCGAGCTGTCCGTTCAACCAGCATGGAGAATCATAATCGTCGAGCTTGGACGTGTATAAATAGTTTCCGATGAGATCGACCTTTTCATTCGGTCTCATGACGATATTCGCCTGGCTTGGGTCCAGCCGGTTCGAAATCCGCACCGAACCCTCCATCAAGGTTATCGAGAACCGATGGTGCGCTTCGTTCGCATCGACGTTGAATTTTGTACCGAGCACCCGGACATCCGAAGCGAAAGTCTCCACAATAAACGGATGAGACTCATCGTGCGCGACTTCGAACATGGCTTCTCCGATCAATTTCACGCGCCGGACATCCTGTGCAAACATAATCGGATATTCGAGTCGGGACTCGGAGTTCATCCATATATGGGTTCCGTCGGCCAGCGTAAGTTCCATACGTTGTCCCGCAGGTACGTAAATGGAGTGGTGCTTATCGGATAATTCGCCGATCGAATATCTGTTTGCGAAGAATCCGGCCCCTATGGCAATCATGACTGCCGCAGCGATTTGCGTGGCCCAGCGACCGATTGTCCGCCACCTTACGAGCGATCGCCGCTGAGTGGGCTGCATCTTGTCTCCGTAAAGTTTGACCGAGTCGAACAAGAACCGGGCCGTATCCATCTCTTTCTGATTATTCGGGTCGGCAGAGAGCCACTCCGCAATTTGAGTCTCCTCTTCCGGTGTCGTCATCCCGCTCAGGTATTTATGCAAAATTTCCGTTTCCACTCCGTTTTATTTAATAATGTTTATTACATTTTTATTACAAAACACATAAACAGGGAGGTCTTACAGCGAAAAAACGCTTTTCATATCAAATAAATTTATTTAATAATTTACAAAATTTATTTAAAAATTCAAATGCAATGCATGTAACCAAAAAAACTATCTTTGCATAAAATTTCGATTTGCAGCGCAACGGCTCTATATTCAATCCCGAGGATTTCGGAAAATTCTTTTCCGAAAACAATACACGTCTCATCGACATCGCGTTCTCCTACGTGCGGGATATGGATGCGGCGCAGGATATCGTTATGGACTGTTTTGTCCGCATTTGGCAGCGAAGAGGGGAGTTGGCGGACGAAACCAATATGCGCGGGTATGCCTACATGTGCGTACGCAACCGTTGCTTCTTATACTTGCGGCAGTTAAACAGCCACCGGCAACTTTCGCCCACCGACATACAACTCGTACAGTCTTCGATCAAGTCGCTGTCTTCGAACGATCTGTTCGACAAACTGCTCAGCAATGAGATTCTGGATATTTTCAGGACGGAACTGGACAAAATGCCGGCGCGTACACGCGAAATATTTCTCGCGAGCCGCATCGAACATCTGACCTATGCAGAGATTGCTGAGCGGTACGATATTTCAGTGCGGAGGGTCACATCGGAGATACAGTCCGCCCTGCAAATTCTGCGACACGCCCTAAAAGACTATCTGCCCCTGTGTCTGTTGTTTTTCTTCGGACAATAGCCATTCGCCCAACAAGCTGCATCATTTACCGCCTCGCTTTTTCTGTCTTTTCCTACTGTGCAGTTGTTCCTGTTGCCGCTCTTCGCAGGCTTGCATGTCGAATAGTGCCAGAATCGACCGGCCAGGATTCAAACTGCTGCAGAATATTACCATCGAAAAGGAGATTAAAAATACGATCAATCAATAGCCGAAATACAGAGAGATACGGCCAACAGAAAAAAACAAATTGTTAGCTCGATAATATAACCTTTCACAACACATGTGTGTGTGGGGGGGGGAAAAAAAATGTGGGAAAAACCGAAAAATAAAAATCGCTTAATTCGTCTGTATCAACAAATTAAGCGATTCTCATGGTACCCGGATCCGCATTTGAATATAGTAAATTCCATTAAATCGGAATAATTGGATATATGTGTAAATTTCACCATATTTCACTTATTTTCAGTATTATATATTCACTCGTTTGTTTTAATCACTGAAAGGGCATTGAATATTTTTCAGCATGTGTGGGGAAAATGTGGGGAAAGATTCCTATCTTTGTCACAAGCCCCTAGATCTTGCTGAACCATGAAAGTAACCCTCATTCTCAAAAAGAGTGTCACCCGTTACGACACGGAGTCCCAGGCAACCATCTACGCGCGTCTGCGCGACGGCCGGCAACTCGATCTGGTCGCTCCGACCCGTCTTACGATCAATCCGAATCTTTGGGATGACAAGGCCGAGCAGGTCAAGAGTAAGGTCGTCTGCGACGAGGCCATGCGCACCCGCTACAACAATGAAGCCCGCAGGCTCAAGACCTACATCGAGAGAGCCTATCAAAACCGCCCCGATGAGACGGTATCGAAAGGTTGGCTGAAAGAGGCGCTGGACCAATATTACAATCCGCAGAAGTACAACCTGGAGCAAGTATCCGCCATCAAACCGACCTTGACCGCGCTGTTCGACGAGTTTCTCGAGAAGCACCGTCTTTCGGAGGTTCGCAAAAAGAACTATCGCGTCATCAAGCGGGCTTTGCAGCGTTATGAACTCTACATCCGGGCTACCCAGATGGGGAAGGAGGACTTCACGCTGGATGTGGACCGGGTAACGGCCGACACCCTGCGGGACATCTGGAGTTTTCTGGAGAATGAATACCGCTACTGCGCCATCTATCCAGAGATTTACGAGGCCATTCCCGAAGCCCGCACGCCGCAACCCAGAGGAAAGAATACGTTATTGGATTGCTTCTCGCGTATCCGGACCTTCTTCTATTGGTGCAACACCCATAAGAAGAGCCGGAACCGGCCGTTCGATGACTTTCCGCTGGAGGAGTGCACCTACGGGACGCCGTATTACATCACCATCGAGGAGCTGCACCGAATCTACGCCACCAATCTAAAGCGCCATCCCCAGTTGGCCATCCAACGGGATATCTTCGTCTTCCAATGTCTGATCGGCTGCCGGGTAGGCGACCTGCTGAAGATGACGAAATCGAATCTCATCGGCGACGCCATCGAATACATTCCGCGCAAGACCAAGGAGGGACGTCCGCTGACGGTACGGGTGCCGCTCAACGCCATGGCCACGGAGATTCTTGCCCGGCATGAAGCCTGTGACGGCGACAAGCTGCTGCCGTTCATCTCCGAACAGAAATACAACCTGGCCATCAAGCGAATCTTCAAGGCGGCCGGGTTGAAGCGGTTGGTTACGGTCATCAATCCAACGACCCGCGAGGAGGAGAAGCGGGTGTTGTACGAAATCGCCTCATCGCACCTGGCGCGGCGGACCTTTGTCGGCAATCTCTACCGGAAAGTCAAGGATCCCAATCTGGTCGGTGCACTGAGCGGACACAAGGAGGGCAGCAAAGCCTTTGCCCGCTACCGCACCATCGATGATGAAATGAAAAAAGAATTAGTAAATTTGTTGTCATAAGAAGCTCTCCCAACGAGCCAATTACCAACTTCAAACAACTGCACCATGGGCCAGGTGGAATACGAAGCCTTCAAGGCAAAGTTGCGGGAGTGGATGGAGGCCCATCCCGAAGAATATGCCGCATTCGAAGAGTCGATGAACACCCAGGATATGGCCGGGTGTCAGGCCATATTGCTTCAGGCCATCGCCCTTATTCCGCAATATCGGAAGCTCACGGCGGCCAAGGCCAACGAGGGGTTGTTCGACCATATCGACGAGATCGAACAGGCCGCCCAAGACAACGACCTCGCCCGCAAACTGATTGGGGCGTGCGAGCAACCGGTCGCCGGGTCGACGGTTCCGGCAATGCTCTGTTGGCTCTACTTCGGAAAGAGTTTCGAACGCATGGTGGAGCATTGTGAAGAGTTGCGCCGATCTCCCGATTTGGGCTACTTCCAGAAGATCACCATGAGCGCTACGATCCGATTGCTGATTGTCCGTTCCATCAAACTGGGGCTTCGGACCCGGGAGGAGTGGAAAGCCCACCGCGAAGCCATGCGCCTGGCCGAAAGCAATCAGGTGCTGGATTGGGCCATGGAGGAGTCGTCGGACGGCAGGAACGATTCAAAACGCAAGCCGGGGCGTCCCGGAACCACCCGCTCTCTGACGGAGATGTTCGCCCCGACGGTATCCCGTCCCGAAGAGTTGCGGCGCAGAATCGGGACGTATCTCCTCACCCGGCATACACAAACCGATATTGCCCGACTAAAGATCGCCCTCGAAGAGTTGCGTTATCTAACGCTCCCGATTCCGATCAAGCCGTTCCGCGACGCACTGCAGGAGGAATACGGCCGAGAGATTCGCATCGTCCACGAACGCGGCATTCAGGAGGCATACAGCCGGCTGACCGAACCGCTGCTTGCCGGGAAAGCGGTCCGGGATCGAGGTCCCGAAGCCGTCGCCATTCGTGAAATCAAGGATTTTCTATCCGAAACGAACTCGTTTAATTCGTCCGAATAGACCGCGAATTAAACGCTTAAAGATCCTTCAATCACGTTGTTATATTTGCGCCGTCACTCGAATATCCGGGCGACGGCGTCGTTTTTTGTTCCGCCGGGAAGCGCCGCCTCACCTGTGCGGAAACAACAACTTATGAAAGACTTATTATCCATCCTCCGCGAAGCGCCCGGAAGCATTCGTCTGGAGGTAAGCGGCGAGGATCTGCTGGCCTTCTCCAGCAGTCTGATCAATCGCGCCAAAGAGGAGTTAGCCTCCCAGGTCGCCGAAGCACGCAAGGTACGCTTCCTGACCAAGGAGCAGGTCAAGGAGCTGTGCGGCGTATGCGATGCGACGCTCTGGCATTGGAACCAGAAAGGGTATCTGAAGGCCATCAAGATCGGCAACAAGATCCGATATCGCACATCGGATATTCAACGGATTCTCGGTGAGAGGGAGAGCAAATAGTCGATTGAGAATGCCAGAGAGATCTCCGAGCATTCGAAAAGCAGAGGTAACAGAGGCAAGTTTGTGTTTTTGTCAGCCAAAAACCGGTCGCAAGACCCTATCCCGATGGTCTCAACTCAAAAAATCCAATCCATGAACACACCGAAGAAAGGGGGCCGTCCGCCTTTGGGACGGGCCCGAAAACAGGAGTACCGCATTACCCTGCGGTGCAACACCGCCTGCAACTTCAAGCTCCGCGCCCTGGCCCGTGCGGCCGGCGTTCCGCGCACCGAGGTGCTGCGGCAACTGATTCTCAACGGCTCGGTCCGCGAGCGGCTGCGGAGTGAGCATCTAGAATGGCTCGCCCAGCTCAAGGGCCTGCCCGCAATCTGAACCAGCTGACCCGGCTGGCCCACGCCCAGGGATTCGCCGCCGTCGTCGCGCGCCATGCGACGCTTCAGGCCGAGCTGGTGCGGATGATCGAAGCCCTGCGCCGTGATCGGTAAGGTCATTTCGGGAGGATCATTCGGCGGCACGGTCGGCTATGTGATGAAGGAGCAGTCGCGCGTGCTGGAGGCACGGGGTGTCGAGCCGCCCGGTGTACGGGAGATGGTCGAGGATTTCGAGGATCAGGCGCGCCTCAATCCCCGCTTGAAGCAGAACGTCGGACATATCTCCCTGTCGTTCTCGCCGGAGGATGCCCCGCAGCTCACCGATGAGCGGATGACACAGATCACAAAGGAGTACATGCAGAAGATGGGCATCACCGATACGCAATACCTGTTGGTACGGCACCTCGACCAACCCCATCCCCATTGCCATCTGGTCTACAATCGCGTAGGTAATCACGGGCAGACCATCTCCGACCGCAACATCAAACTCCGCAACGCGAAGGTATGCCGCGAGCTGACCGAACGTTTCGGGCTGCATCTGGCTCCGGGCAAGGAGGCCGTCCGGCGGGAGCGGCTGCGCGAACCCGACCGGACCCGGTACGAGATCTACGATGCAATTAAGGACTGCCTGCCCAAGAGCAGGAACTGGAACGAACTGGAAGGCAGGCTAAAGGAACAGGGCATCAATGTCCGCTACAAGTATTGCGGTTCTACCAACCAAAAGCAGGGCGTTCTGTTCTCGAAGAATGGACTGGAGTTCTCCGGCTCGAAGGTCGATCGGGCCTTCAGTTTCTCGAAACTGGATCGCCACTTCGGGCAGGTGCAGCAGCGACACACAACCCTGATGTCAGGACTCAAGGCGGCAGTCGGGAGCTTCCGGGCTGCTTTTGCAGGTCTGTTCGGCAGCGGGCGCTCCTTCTCCGCAGCGGGAGGCGGTGGAGGAGGTGGAAACCATGGCGCAGGGTCGGTGTCGCTCGGCAGTGCCGGGTCGATTCCGCTGCCGCCGTTCGACTCGCCATTTGCCCTTTCACCCGAGATGATGCAGCGGCGCGAGGGCGAGAGTCCCGAGGAGCATATAGCCCGCATCACGGCGCTAATCAACAAGGCGGCCGAAGCGATGGCCATAGCCCTCGTGGAGCGCAAGCGCCGCATGGAGGCGCGCTCCCGTAAAATCGGATAACAAACCTAAAATACGAAAAAGATGAAAGAGAACATCCTGGAGCTCTCCTTCGAGATGTACGAAGAGTTGAAGGAGACCCTTATCAAGACGCTCCGCACGGAGTTGGCCGAAGCACGATTACAATCGGCAGCAAGTATTGATACGGACGCAATCAAGCAGTTGCAGATTCGGATTCTGCAACTGGAGCAGGCACAGACAAGGGTAAGCGAGGCACAGCAGGAACGAGGCCTTCGGATCGAACAACGGCTGCAAGCGATCTCCGAGCGGCAGGAGCAGATTAGCGAGGACCTCGGAGCGCAGATTTCGGGGATCGACGAGAAAGTGGCCGAAATGGAGATTCCCGAGGAGCTGCCGCCGCGGATGGTGCAGCACCGTTTCTCGTTCTCACTGGACGCAACCCGCAACTTCTGGCTCTTCATGTCGATGTTTGTCGTGATCGTTGTGCTGTCTGTCGGACTCTATCTGAAGTGGAGACCCGACCGAGGCCGGTATGACAACGACCTGAAGTATCGCTATGTGTTGATGAAGGGCGAGGCATCGCCGAAACGGTTGTCGGAATTGGAGGAGCTGTTCGAAGTCGAGCGGAATCAGCGGCGTATAGACTCAATGCGAAGGGATGTCGAGAAGTACGAACGGCTGGTACGCAAAAGGGCGGCCCTCGACGAGCAGGCACGGCTGAAAGCCCAGGAGGCCGAACAACTCAAACGCGATGCTGCGAAGTTAAAGAACAAATAGCCCTTCCCTTTCTGACGCAAAAATAAGCCGCCAGGCGGACAGCGCAAGGTCAGGACAAGTTGCCACAGGCAAACCTTGCGCAAAGTCCCTCCGGCGGCTTCAGGAAGTCGCTACCAAACAGGGAGTTTGAATGGGAACAGCCCTATTATTTAGCGAATTTAGTTTCCAAACAACATCATTTCAGCCATTTGTCTGCAAAGCGAATAAAACAGCGCCAGTCGAACGAGGTTACACCATGTTTGCCTTCGCGAATATGGTATCCGATACAACCTGCAGACAGCGGTTCCCCGACAACGGGCTCAACCTCTGGATCCAGCGCATCCTTTCCATAGAGCGCATATACTCGGGAGGCCTCTGCCAACGACAGAAACTCGCCCCGGGGATCCGCCCAAATATCACCGTTGGCACTCGCCACATACAACGGCCTGGGCGCAATCAATGCCAGTAATTCATGTTGATCGAACGGCAAAGCCTCTTCATTGTCGGTGTAGATGTCGAAGTCCTTGCAGAACCAATGCCGAAACCGGAGAATACGATGCAGGTCTTCGCCTATCCGACGTTTTGAGAGGGCGGCGCCACAGCATCCTGAATTATTCGAAACGACCATCGCAAACCGGGGATCATTCGCTCCGGCCCACAATGCCGCTTTTCCAAGCCGGGAGTGCCCCATGACAGCCACACGGGATGCATCGATCCGAGGCTCCGCTTCCGACAGATAGTCCAGAACCCGACTGTATCCCCAGGCCCACACGGATATGGCCCGTCCTTCATCTTCCGCGACAGCGGCTGACGAGGTTTTGCCAAAAAGAGCCAGCATGCTTTTGGGATATTTGCCTTCAAAATCCTTGTTCTCCTCATCAAAAAAGAAATCATAATAGTGGGCCGTCACAAGAGCATATCCGGCGTCGATTATGGATTCCAGATCCCAACGCGAAGAGTTGTTTCCAACCGGATATTCGGAATATTGCGACGCTATTACGGCCGGATCGGAAGACACCGTCTGATTCCCCTTGAAGTTGAAGCTTAAAAAACAGGGAACCGGATTTTCAGCACCATTCGGAAGATAAACCAGCAGCAGGACCTTGCGGGCCACTCCGTTTCTCAGGAAGGTCAGCTCGATCTGACGACGTGTCGCCTTCCCGTGAAGTGCCGACGGACTCTCTTCCACGCATTTCGAACTTACATGAACGTCCGTCCCGGGCAATGTACCGTACATCTCCCGTTGAAAGACAGACAGCAGTTCGGACCGTCGGCAACGTTCCCATTGCCGGGCCGTTCCGACCCGATGCCCGTTCTCCCGGGTCAAAGCATCCGGAAGTTCATAGGGCCTGATCCGTGATTCCTCGAAATTCGCCTTCGCAAAGGCATACGGAGCATATATCAGTCCGAAATACTGATAAGAGGGAATCAACCCGTAGCGGATTCTCGCAAGAAACGAATCGTAATCATCCCGTTTTGCCGACCACGCGATCTCGCTCAATGCCGCCAAACGGGGCAGCAACATGTATTGAACCTTATCGAAGGTATCGATATATTCACTCCACAAATTGGCCTGAATACCCAGAATATGACGCTCCGTATCCGCATTCAGACCGGCAAAGGGGTCGAAAGAGTAACATTTTTTCAATGGAAGAGATCCTCCGATTGCCAGGGGTTCCTCGTTGCCTTTCGGATCCGTCGTCTGATAATAGTCGAGATAAAAATAGGTATTGGGAGCCATGATGACATCGTTGCCTCGGGATGCTGCCTTGATGCCTCCCGATGCCCCGCGCCAGGACATGACAATGGCATCCGACGTGACGCCGGCCGTCAGGATCTCATCCCAGCCCAGAATTCTTTTTCCCTTTGGCTGCAAATGTTTTTCCATACGGGCGACAAGGTATCCCTGCAACTGACGTTCCGATTCCAGGCCCAATTCCCGCATCCGTTTTTGACATTTGGTACATTGTTTCCAATTGTCCGGTTTTGCCTCGTCCCCGCCGATGTGAATATACGGTCCGGGGAACAGCGCGGCGACTTCATCCAGCACATCTTCGAAAAAGCGATAAACCTCCTCGTTGCCCAAGCATACGACCTCCGAACTGATCCCCCAGGTTGTCCGCACCTCGTAGCCTTCACCACGACATCCCAGATAGGGATAGGCCGTCAATGCCGCCTGCATGTGTCCCGGCATGTCGATCTCCGGGATAATCGTAATCCCGCGGTCCGCAGCATATGCCACAACCTCCCGGATCTGATCCTGCGTGTAGTAGCCTCCGTAGGGGGTGCCATCATATTGTTTGCTGCGCTGGATATGGCCGATCAAGGTCTCTTTGCGGATCGAACCGACTTGTGTCAGAAGCGGATACTTTTTGATCTCAATACGCCAACCCTGGTCGTCGGTCAGATGCCAATGAAACGTGTTGAGTTTATGCAGCAACATCACATCGAGGAATGCCTTCACCTCCTCCACCGAAAAAAAGTGACGGCTGCAATCGAGCATCGCTCCCCGATAGGCAAACCGAGGCTTGTCGACAATCCGTAACACGGGTACCTCCAGACGATCGCTTTTCGACCAGGCATTCGCCCGGGCTATCAGGAGCTGGGACAGGGTCTGCAATCCCCATTGTACCCCGGAGGCGGAGCCACCACATACACGGATCTCGCTTTTTGAGATCTCCAGAAGATACTCTTCAGCCTCCAATGCCGGATCGATCGAAAGTCGGACGTCGGCATTCCGACGCTTCGCAGAGAGCCTGATCTCGGGCAATGTTGTTTTCGAAACGATGCGTCGGAAACCCGCAGCCGTCTCCGTACAACCCGGAGCATACGGTTTGTGAAGAGATTCAATCCAGATCCGCGCCACCGATTCAAGAGCTCCGGTCTCGGCATACACCGCTATTTTCGAATCAAGCGCGACCGTCTCCGTGGATTCTTCCACCAATCCCGGTTGCGGGACGAGGTCGACTGCACCTGCCATACCCCAACCCGCACAGCAGGCAAGGGTCAACATCAGATATCGCAATTTGTTCATCGTATCTCCCCGTTTGTTTTACTTCCACAAATAGTGTCGTACCCAGTCGATCTCGATTTCGGCAGGAAGAGCCGCATCATCTACGTCGCCTCCCCACTCCTCGTTGATGATTTGCATGTCGAGGATCAGGAAGACAGAGCTGTAGAAGGGAAATTGCCCCTCTTCCGTCGTTTCGATACGCGGATAGGACATGGTCTTCTCCCCGTCGACCAGGAAGATCAGCTCATCGGGCCACAACTCTACGGCGTAAACATGAAATTCCTCCGGATTCAACGATACCTTCACCTGATTGACCGGATTGTCATCGTAGCCCAAATCGTAGGTATAGTGGGAATGAACGGTCTGATAGATGGCATCCCGCATGTTGTAACGCTCCATGATGTCGATCTCTCCGCCCCAGGGCCAGGTTGTTCCGGCCCAGGAACCGGTCCATATTGCGGGTTGCGAACCCTGAATGCCCTTGAGCCGGGCTCGGACCTCGATACGCCCCGGCTTGAACTCCTTCAGATGCTTGGAGTAAATGCCGCCGGTCAGATAGGGTACGGGATCGGCTTCGAGATTGTCGTTGATGATCGCTTTCATGACGATGCACCCATCCCGGAATTCATAGCAGCGCGGATCCGACGACATATACCGCAACGCCGACGTATTGGCCCGCTTAACGACACTCCAGACCGACTCATCCAGATAACCCTTGTCGAATTCATCCTCCCAGTCGAGTTTCCATTTCGGCTCCACGGGAACGGGATTCAGTGTATACGTGAAAGTATATGCTTTCAGCAGGTCTGTCGGGGAGACCAAGGTCAGTACGATGTCGTAACGACCCGCATCGCCCGACTTTGGAGCATAAACCGTCAGGCTCTCCTCGTCCAACGTAGCTCGCCAGCCATCCGGAACGGAGAAAAAGGCCTCTTTTACGTTCGCATAATCCACCGGATACTTCATCTCCTCGCCCAGGCACACCTCTTCCCCCTCGGTATAGTGCGCAATGGAGAATACCAGCGTATTGGTCACCCGCACTTGCAGAGACTCCCCGGTTTTCAGGTCGAAATGCATGATCCCCGTCTCCCCGTCATAGCGGACATCAGAGAAAAAGGCGTTTCCCGAAGCACTGTTCGCCTGGAAAGCATTGACCGTAAGTCCATTGCTGTCGAGCATCCGCGTCCAGGTCCGGCCTCCGTCGACCGACACGGTCCAATATCCGTCGGCATCCAGAGCTATTTCAGGAGTAACACCGTCGATTGCAAGTGCATGGTCGGCCCCCTCAATCCGTTCGAACGTCTCTCCGCCATCCATGGAGTAGATAAATTCGCCCTGGCCGTTTACTCCGATCATCGGAACAACGGCATCGAGTTTATTACCGAACGTAACCTCCACCTTCTGTCCGTCACTCAACGTCAGGACATAACCGACGACGGTATCCGTATCATCCAGTTTTTGCTGGAAATTGGTGATCAGAATCTTCTCGTTGAAAAGGGCGGATACGGCCATCGCATTGTCATTCACAACCTCCACCAGATTCTCCAATGCGGCGAGACGTTCATTCTGATTGTCGATCCGGTCCCGGAGATCATTCGCCTTCGAGCAGCCTGCCAACAACAGAAGCAGCACCGCAAATATTCCTGTTCTTTTAAGCATATTATTCATTTTTTAATTTATTACACTCTTTACCTATTCCCAGACATAATGCCGGACCCAGTCAATCTCCATCTCGACCGGCAAATCGGACGGGTCAATCGCTCCGACCCATTTGCCGCCAAGCTGCATGTCGATGATCAGATACTGATCCCGATAAAACGGAAACTGACCCTCATGCGGTGTTTCGATCTTCGGATAGGCAAATGTCCGTACGCCATTCACATGGAACACGAGCGAATCGGGCCATATGTCCACGCCGTACACATTGAAGTCATCGACCCGAATCCTAGCCTTTGCATATTGCTTTGGGGTCTTCTTGAAACCGAGATTCACCGTATAGTGGGAATGAGCCGTCTGATATACCAGCGAATCGTAGTTGAGATGCTCCATGATGTCGATCTCACCGCCATGCGGCCACGGCGTCCGGTCGAAAGCTCCCAACCATATCGCCGGCCAGGCTCCGCGTGCACTCTGCAACCGGGCACGGACCTCAATCCGGCCGGGACGCAGGGCCTTCTTGTCCCGACCCCTGATCCCTCCTGTCAGATATGCGGCCGTATCGGCCCGGCGGTCGTCATTCACGATGCCGCGGAGGATCAGCCGTCCGTCACGCAAGTCATAGCACCGTTCATCGTTGCTCATATACTTGAATGCCGAGGTTCGAGCACGTCGGATCTTGCTCCACACCGAACTGTCGAGTTGAGAGCCCTCGAAATCATCCATCCAGACCAATTTCCAACCCGGTTCCGCCATTGTGCCATGCATGAACGGCCCGAACAGAAGCAGCCCTGTGGTGAATAAAAATACGGATAGTTTCCCTGCTTTCATACGATCAATCATAATACCGTGATTTTGAACTCTTTCACCAACTTGGAATCTCCGGCGTAATTTGTGTTGATTCCAACAAATGTTACCACATAGGTTCCTGGCTTCTCCCAGGTATATTCATAGGAGGTCATGTAGTTCTGCATGTCCTTGATCACCAACGGTTGATCGTTCTGTACGGCCGTCAGCGGCATGGGATCGGAAATCAACCACCCGTCGATGTCGAAATCAAGCTCCGTGTTGCTGACGCCCTGCAAAATGAGATCGGCGCCGCTCTTGTTGAAATTGAAATATCCGTTGCCCTTGTTGATCACGTACGGATCGGCATCGTAATAGGAGTTCATCATGACGGGTGTCCATTCGATATTGCGGATGTTGACGGAATTCGCCCCCTGCCCGAAATCGGTGATGAGATCCGCATTGATCCAGTAGGTGCGTTGAGATATGGCCTCTTCCGTTTCCGGATTGGTGCGGGTCGGGTGCCAGTGGAGAGCGATGGAACACTTGTCTACGTACTCTTTCAAATCGAATTCATGTGTATACCATACTCGCTGGGTCCCATCCTGATAATCACACTTCACCCAACCCTCCATGCCGTTTTCCACCATCTCCCGGATCCGGTTCCGATCCGCTTCGGCATCCAGGCCGCTCAAACCCTCGAAGGTGTCGGAAAGATAAATGTCCAGGGCGTCATAACCGTACATACACTGAATATCCATGACGAACTGTGCGGCCCGGATATCCGAAGGTGCAACTACATAGCGATTGTAATACTTATATTCATGTCCCACCTCGCCGGAGTAAAAAAGCAGGTTGTCGACATTTCCCGAAATATCGAACCGGACAGGCTCTCCGGCCCGATAAGTGTTCGTTTCGTTCAATCGGACATTATAGTCCGCTTTCACATAATCCTGATTTTCGCAGGACATCGAGACAAGCGCGGCGAACAATGCCGAGACAAAAACATATTTTTTCATGATTTGCTTCATTTACAGTTTACCAAAGCGGGTGCTGTTTCAGATTGGGGTTGACGCCGAGTTCGATCGACGGAATCGGCAGAACGATATGACGCTCCTGAATCGAGGCCAAACGGGCTGCATACGCCGCCGTATTTCCGGATGCCGACCAGCGCAGGTCCAGGGCCCACTCCGCGTATTTACGCATTTGCTCGACCAGAATACCCCAGCGCACGAGGTCATATTTGCGAATTGCCTCGAAACAGAGTTCCCGGGCCCGTTCGTTACGGACCAGCGACTGAAAGGCCTCATATGAGGTGTATTCCGAGAAGGGTCGGGTCTTGATCTTCGCACGATCGCGCACCTGCTTCACATAATTATAGATCTCTTCCGTGGGCGCCTTGTAATACTCGTTATAGGCCTCGGCGTACATCAACAGAACATCCGCATAACGCAGAATCGGGAAGTTAATCTGCGTATAGAGGCTCGGCGAGGAACGAACCCCTTCGTAGATGGTCTCGCGCCGGAATTTTCCGCAATTGCGCATTCCGCCGCCCACCGTAGGATCATCCGTCGTGGAGACACCGCTGTACACATACGGAGTCTTGTCGATTCCGGCCGTACAGGTCGTCTTTCCCTCTTCCGAGCCTCCATAGGGGCCGACACGCGTTGATCCGGCATAATTGTAAGGCGGAATATTCCAATTCTGCCGGGCATCCGTAATCCGAGGCAACGCATTCTCATCATCCGTACGATCCGTCTGCCAATAGAGATCCCACAGGTAGAGCGACGCATTGAAGAACGCATAGGCAAAGTTGCAATTCCCCTTGTCGTAGTTTCCGCTCGGCGAGCTCTGCAACCCGTTCAACTCCCCGATCCGACCGTTCGTCCAGTGGTTGGCATCCTCGCGGTTTCCTTTGAATTCCACCTCCCACATCGACTCCCGGTATTCGGTATCGTACTGATCCGAAATCATTTTGATAAAGATGTCCGAGTAATCGGGATTCAATTGATGAAGATGACTGTCAATAACCTTTTTGCTGTAATCCATCGCCAGCCTGTAATATTCGTCCGCCGAGTCTGTACCCCGGTCTACCGTAGCTCCGGCCGTGAACAGACAAACTCGCGCCAGAATACCCTGTGCCGTTGTGCGTGTCACACGCGACGGCGCGATACTCAGATCCTCGGAGAGTTCATTCAGACAGGCGTCCATTTCGTAGATCACCCATTTGAGCACGTCATACTGCGGAGTCTGGGCAATCTGAAGCTGTTGGGCGTTGGTGTTCTCAAAATCCAGCAACGGAACATCGCCCCAGCATTGTGCCAGTAAGAAATGGTAGTAGGCCCGCATGAAACGAGCTTCCTGATAGTAGCTTTGGGCCACTTCCAGATCTGAATCCTGCATGGCATTCATGAAGGCATTGGCGTTCTTGATCCCTTTATAGATCGCCACCCAGAGGTTGTAAATTTCCACCGATCCAGCACTATGCTCCAGGATCTGAATCTGGTAGGTTGGCGCCGCCGTCCGGCAATACGAAAGATCATCATTCAGCGAGCAGATAATGGAGTAGTTGCTTCCATAGAAATCTTCGTTGTTCATCACGCCGTACACACCCGCCAAACCGTACAAAGCCTCCTGTTCGGTATTATAGTAGGTATCCTTCATGATCACGGTGGGCTCCACGTCCAGCAGGCTGCAAGATGCCATAGCCATCGACGATATGGCCAGCCAGGCCAATTTTCCTATTCTCTTCATGGTTTGTTTCAATTAAAAAGTGAATGAAATACCGCCCGTCACGCTGAAAGCCCGCGGATAGGCCGACCAGTCAAATCCGGGCGTCAGGACGGATTTGCGGGTGGAGACTTCGGGGTCCACACCGGAATAGTTCGTCCAGGTGTATACATTTTCCAAGGAAACATACACACGCATCGTGTCGAAATATAGCTTTCGCAAAAGGCGATTGGGCAATGTATATCCCAACGTGATGTTCTTCAACCGCAGATAGGAGCCATCCTCGATTACCCGTTGTGAATAGACATTCATCCCTTTGGCCCGGATCCTGGGAATGTCACTGTCCGGATTCTTCACCGTATCGTAGTGGTTTGAATAACTCGTATACTGGTTGAGTTCGCTTTTCCATCCTGCCTCGAAAACATACCGGTTGGCATTCAGCACATCATTCCCGTAACACCACTGGAAGAAAATATTGAGATCGAACCCGTAGAAATTGAACGTATTCGTAAAACCGCCCGTATGGATGGGCTGTCCCCGGCCGATCACGGTACGGTCATTGTCGTCGATAACGCCGTCACCGTTGATATCCTTATATTTGGGGTCTCCCGGACGGATATTCTCCTTGCCGATATTCGACAGGTAGGGTATGCCCGTTTTGAGAGACATTCCGTTGTTGAAATCCTCCTCCTTGTAGGTGCCTTCGTAAAGATAGCCGTACATGAGACCGGTAGACTTTCCGACCTGGGAGATGTAGGGATACTGGCTGTTGTAGTCCATGTTCCACGAGAGGCGCGAGAAGAGCGAATATTGATTTTCGTTCAGGGCGAGGATCGTGTTCCGGTTGAAGGCGATATTGAAATTCATGTTCCATTCGAAATGGCGGGTCCGGACAGGAACGGCATCGAGCGTGATTTCCAGACCCTTATTCCGCATGGATCCGACGTTGAGCATGGCCTTTTGATAACCGGAAGTCGAGGGTATCGTTGCCTCCAGCAGCAGATCGTAGGTATTCTTCAGATAGATGTCAGCCGTCAGTTTCAGCCGATTCTCAAATACTCCGAAATCAATACCGGCATTGTACTGTTCGGTTGTTTCCCACTTGAGCCGATCGTTGCTCATGTTTGAAGGATAATACCCCGGGATGATCTGACCGTTGAAGACATAGTCCATGCTTGACGTGCTGCCCGGGAGAGTAGTGATCTGGCTGTAAAAGTCATAGGGAGTTGTTGTCCGATTGTTGCCGGTCCGTCCCCATGATACCCGGAGTTTGCCCATACTGAGCCAGGAAGCCTTCTTGAACCAGTTTTCCCGATTGAAGTTCCAGGAGAGACCTACGGAAGGGAAATAGCCCCACCTGTTGTGTTTCGGGAATTTGGATGATCCGTCCATACGGAACGATGCCGTCAGGTAATACTTGTATTTGTAATTGTAGTTGAATCGGAAAAGTCCCGACACAAGAGCCCAATTGTACTCATACGGTGTCACGGTCTGATAATCTCCCGTATGGAGTCCGTTCAATCCGAGGGCTTCGGTCGTCATGTTGTTCGAAGCGACACCCTGATAGGTTTGAGTTTGCCCCTGCATCGTAAAACCACCGAGCAACTGCAGATGATGGGCATTCTGCACATGTTTGTCCCAGGTCAACGTGTTTTCATTGAGCCAGGAGGTTGTATTCGTATAATACACTCCGCCGTTGATGCCTTTGGCCGAACGGGATCCGGCATATCCGGTCGCGGTTTGCGAACCGTTGAATACCTCACGTTTGCGGTTGTTGATCGTATAACCTCCGGAGATCTTCAAGCGCAGCCCCGGAATGATGTCATAATTGATCGCTCCGTTCGCCGCCATGTAATCCAACGTATTCTTCCGATATTCGTTACGAACGGTCTTCGCCGGGTTGAAGCGGTAATCCGAACTGTCATCCAGATTTTCATCCATGTAATCATCCAGCAGAGATCCCCCGTTTTTCATCAGATAGAGCGGTTTATAGGGCCGATAACCCAGCAGGGAATAGATAAACCAACTCGAAGTCGTTTGCCGCGACGAAGGATCCGTCGGGTTCATGCCGCTCGTAATCGAACGTGAATAGTTGACATTCAGATCCAGGCGGATCTTCTTGCCCAGATTCTGGGAGAAGTTGACCTTTCCCTGATAGCGCTGGAAATTCGAATTAACGATGATACCATCCTGATCCATTGCTGAAAGGCCGACATTATAGCGGTTTCCAGCCGTCTTGCTTCCACCCGAAAGCGAAACATTGTACTGCTGCATCAAGGCTGTCCGATAGACATTGTCCTGCCAGTCAACGCCTTCCACATTTTCATAATCAGCCAGCGTATACGGATGGGAGGGGTCGTCCGGATTCCGAACATAGGGATTCGATGTGGCACCGATGGCTTCGTAAAAATCAAACATGTAGCTGACGAATTCATAGGCATCCATCATCTCCGGTTTGTTGAGAATCGTGCTGACAGTCCAGTTCGCGGAGAAATTGACCTTGGGTTTTCCCTCCACACCCTGCTTGGTCGTGATGACGATCACGCCATTGGCTCCACGAGCTCCGTATATAGCCGTGGCGGAAGCATCCTTCAACACGTCGATGGACTGGATATCCGCCGGGTTCAATGCGACGGCCATCGAACTTTCAGTCGGGAATCCGTCGATGACATAAAGGGGTTCGTTGCTCTGTGTCAGCGAGTTGTTGCCTCGGATCGTAATGCTGGCTTCCGCGCCGATCTGACCGTCTCCGCTGGAGACTACGACACCGGCGATCTTTCCGGCAATCGCCTGGTCGAAGTTGGAATTCGTCGTCTTGACCAGTTCATCCATTTCAACCTTGCCGACCGACCCGGTCAGGTCACGGCGTGCCACGGAACCATAACCCACACTCACGATCTCAACCGCATCAAGTGCCAGTTTGTCCTCTTCGAGCTTTACATTGATAACGCTCTTGTTGGAAATCCGGACCGTCTGAGTCCGATATCCGAGGTACGAAAAAACCAGAGACGCCTTTTCCGGAACGGAGATATGATAAATTCCCTGGGTGTCGGATGTTGTACCGTTAGAAGTCTTGTCTTCCTGATAAATGGTTACGCCGACGATGGGTGTGCCGGACATATCCGTCACCTTTCCTGTTATTTGGACATTCTGTGCGAACAGGAATCCGGGACAAATTGTCAGCAGAAGGAAGAAAATTTCTATCTGTTTTTTCATGATTTCGCATTTTTACGGTTATTGCCTTTGCGCTCCATAGGAGGCATAGGATGAATTCGGGATGAAGATCCCGTTCTCGACGTTGAACGTCCCACCGGCGAAGGGATCCTCCTTGCTGTTTATGATCTGCTTGTATCCCACCAACGGCAAATCGTTCGGATTGGCAGCTTTCCAGCAGACCGAAGCACCTCCCGTCACATAACCCAGGTTATCGTAAACGGCGCCGGTCTTTGGGCTTCCGTCCAGTTCCTCCGTCTCGGAATAGCGCATCACGGGGGTAAATTGCGAGATCTTCCCGTAGAAGAGGTTGTTGCGAAGAACATACTCTCCGACACTGCGGACATAGTTCAGCGGTGTACCCTTGCAATAGATCCAGGTGTTGTTCACCATCTCGAACCGCTCTACCGGGGCTGCTTTGGCGAAATCGGCCGCCGAGGTGCTCTTCGAGCCGTTCAGAAGACGGGCTGCGTTGTCTTCGCTGCTACTCCATACCACGTTGTTCCGGAAGATGAAATCCCCGAACGCGGCATCCGTACGGTATTGGAAGAAGTACCCGAAACGGGTGTCCGAACCCACACAGATGTCGCAATCCACAAATGCAACCCGATTCAAGCGGATCAACTTGTCGGCACTCCGTGCGTCGGACGTAAACGAGAAGCCCTGCAACCCCGACATGTCCAGACGGCACGATTCACAAACCACGTTCTGCATCGTCCCGCCGTTTTCGTTGTTCGGATAGAACAGGATCTGTCCCTGTCCGTTGTCCGTAGCTACCCGGAAATTCAGGTTGTACAGCATGAACGAACCGTTCTGCGCCGGATCAAACTCAATGCGGTTTACAGTCCCCACAAAGGCGAAATCGCTCCGCGCGGCAGGATTGTCGCCGATAATAATCAGGGTCCCGCGTTTGCCGGCACCATTGTCATAACGGGCCGTCACACCCTCCGGTACGAAATAGACACCATCGGCCGTGATCAGGTTGTCCTCCGCAGTCAACAGCGTCCCTTCACCGAACAGCGCCCGACTGACAGCGACGCCACCAATCGTCAAGACCTCATCGGCATTATACGCTTCATAATAACTCGTATAGACCGGAGCTGCCGTACTGACGGCCAAAGAGGCAAGCTCCGCGCCTTCAATTTCCTCGTAATAAGGAAGGACATAAAGCGTATATTCGGTCCGAGCTTCCAGATTGTCAAAGAACAGCGAACTCTCCGTCGTAGAAACACCCTGCTCCGCCACCTCTTCCAAAGAAGGAGCACCTTCCGAAGTCTTCCGAAAGACATATTTGTAGGAGGTCGCATCCGACAACGACACAAGATAACCGAGCGTTGAAATCGTAGGTTCACCCTCGGCGTAGATCGAAGCCTGCGGAGTATGTGTTTCTCCGGCCCCGGCCATGGCGACTTTCAGCTTGGCAATCGTTACGAAATTATCGGAAGAGCAGTAGGCCAGAATGGCTACATCGGACCGGGTATCGGCGATCGCAGCCCGGGTTGTATTTTCAGCCGGAGCCGTTACGGAAAGTTCCGCCTCCGTCAGACGAACCGTCCAGCCCTCCGGGCGGGTCACAACGGTTGTTCCCACGCTTTTCCGGGTAACGTTGTAGACTTTCGTCTCTCCGGGCTGAAACTCCTGTTGCCCCTCCGCATTTTCAATGGCAAAGAGGAAGGTGGAGACAACGGGGATCTTCAGAACGGTCTTCGACTCGTCTTTCAATTCAACGACAAGAACATCCCCGCTTTCATCATAGATAGCCGACGAAATAAAGGGATTTCCGGCGCTGAATTCGGTCGTAGCCTTTACCTTGTTGTTCTGAGCATCAAGTACCGGAACCGGTCCTGCTCCGAGATCCAGCGTCCAATAGCCGTCCGCATCGACCCCAAAAACGGGCGTCACACCATCCAGACCGAGCGCTTTGACCGGCTCCTCGCCGCAAAGAATCCGACGGGAACCTGCTCCATCCTGGTAATCGACCATCCAATAGCCTTCCGTATCAATAGAGAGTATCGGAGTAATTCCCTCTCCATCAACCCCGCATTCCAGGGTAAGAAGCTGGCCGTTGCTCATCAGCAACTGATAACCGTTTTCCGTTTCCGTTACCGTATTGATCGTAGAAGCGCCCACAAGAAGCTGAAGAGCCTCGATCTGTTCATTGAAGGTCTCCACCTGTTTTTCGAGGGCCGTCACCCGCGATTTCAGGTCATCCACATCGGACCGAAGTTCATCGATATCCGAGCACGCTGCCAGGTATGACACCGATGCAGCGAATATGACTGTTGAAAATAATCGTCTCATAGGATATATTGTCTCTTGTTCATATATCAACTACCTTTGCGCTCCATAGGAGGCATAGGATGAATTCGGGATGAAGATCCCGTTCTCGACGTTGAACGTCCCTCCGGCGAAGGGATCCTCCTTGCTGTTTATGATCTGCTTGTATCCCACCAACGGCAAATCGTTCGGATTGGCAGCTTTCCAGCAGACCGAGGCGCCTCCCATCACATAACCCAGGTTATCGTAAACGGCGCCGGTCTTTGGGCTTCCGTCCAGTTCCTCCGTCTCGGAATAGCGCATCACGGGGGTATATCGCGAGATCTTCCCGTAGAAGAGGTTGTTGCGAAGAACATACTCTCCGACGCTGCGGACATAGTTCAGCGGCATACCCTTGCAGTGGATCCACGTGTTGTTCACCATCTCGAACCGCTCTACCGGGGCTGCTTTGGCGAAATCGGCCGCCGAGGTGCTCTTCGAACCGTTCAGAAGACGGGCCGCATTGTCTGCGCTGCTGCTCCAGACCACATTGTTCCGGAAAATGAAATCTCCGAACGAAGTATCTGTCCGATATTGGAAGAAGTAACCGAAACGGGTGTCTGAACCCACACAGATGTCGCAATCCACAAATGCAACCCGATTCAACCGGATCATCTTGTCGGCACTCCGCGAGTCGGTCGTAAACGAGAAACCCTGCAGGCCCGACAGGTCCAGACGGCACGACTCACAAACCACGTTCTGCATCGTTCCGCCGTTCACGTTATTCGGGAAGAAGAGAATTTGTCCCTGTCCGTTGTCCGTAGCTACCCGGAAATTCAGGTTGTACAGCATGAACGAACCGTTCTGCGCCGGATCAAACTCAATGCGGGTTACAGTCCCCACAAAGGCGAAATCGCTCCGCGCGGCAGGATTGTCGCCGATAATAATCAGGGTCCCGCGTTCGCCGGCACCATTGTCATAACGGGCCGTCACACCCTCCGGTACGAAATAGACGCCATCGGCTGTGATCTGGTTGCTTTCCGCGGTCAACAACGTACTCTCTCCGAACAGCGCCTTGCTGACAACGACACCGCCGATTTCCAGTTCCGCACCTCCTTCATACGCCTCATGGTAGCTGGCATAATCCGGAATGGCCGTCACGACCGAAAGAGTTACCAGATCCTTGCCGAGAATATCACCATTGCAGGCGATCATATACAGGGTATAATCGGTTTTAGGTGCCAGGTCCTCTACCCGTAACGTCGTCTCCATCGCTTCGAGCCCCGATTCTTTCACTTCATCATAGGTAGGAGCCGTCTCGCGGCTTTTCCGAAGAATATATTTATACGACGTGGCCTCGTCAAGCGTTATGTGGAAAGCTAGCGATGTCGACAAGGGTGCCTCTTCAAGCGCAACGGTCACCTTGGGCTCAATGTCAATCTCGGCGTCGGAAAGCGATACCCGGACCTTGGAAACACTGATGTATTTGCCTTTGGAGGATTGTGCCACGATCACCACATCCGTATCGGAGTCGGCAATCGGAATCGAACGGGTTTGGGCCGGAGCCGTAATCGAAAAAGCAGACTCTTCAAGAACTGCCGACCATCCGGAAGGCGTCTGGATGACCGCATCCCGAATCCCGGTGCTCTCCACCGGAAAAACTTTCGTCTCCCCGTAATCAAAAAGTTGAAGACCTTCGGCATTCTTTACTGCAAAAAGAAAGTCGGGAACAACCGGCAACTCGATGACACGACCGTCAGCACGAAGCGTTACAGTAAGCATCCCGGACGCCTTGTCGTAGGCCACCTCTTCAAAAACCGGATCAATCACCTCGTCGGACGAGGTCGCAGGAATCTTGTTCCCGGAAGCATCCTCAACGGGTTTCGGACCGTTGCCGTAATCCAGGGTCCAATAGCCCTCGGCGTCGATTCCGAATACGGGTGTTACGGCATCCTTGCCCGCAGAAGGTATCTTTCCCTCCTCGCCCGTCAGATAAACAGGACCGGATCCGTCCTGATAATCAATCATCCAGTAGCCCTCCTCGTCGACCGTAACCAAAGGTACATTGCCGACTCCGGCTTCCCCGACCGTCAAGGTCAATGTCTTGCCGTCCGAAAGGAGAATCGTATAAACATTATCCTCGAACGTCACGCTGTTGACTGTCGTGGCCTGCGTAAGTTGTTGAAGGGCTTCCACGTTCTTGTTCAGAGCGTCCATCCGGGCCTCCAGGGCTTCAATCCGTTTGTCCAGTTCCGACAAGTCACGATCAAGGTCGTTCAATTCGGAACACGACGAAATACCCACGGAGAGAAAACCCAACGCCAACCAATAAAATAAGGTAGTAGTTTTTCTCATAGGTCTGAAGTTTATTTTCTAATCAGTTCGCTTTCCAGATCTGCGACAACCGCCTTTCCTCGAGTAATCAAAAGGCGGATTTCGCTCGCCTTGACCGGATCGAACTTATAGCGTTGCAGTTTTCCGGAAGAGGCTTTTCCGGCGAATACCGGAAGGAACTGGCCTCCACCGTCGGAAACAAGAATTTCAAATGCGCAATCGGTGACTTTACCCCAACGGACACTCAATTCCCCGATGTCTCGGTCCTCCCGCACCGGCAAAGTCAGATCTTCTCCGCGTCCGAGTGTTACCGGGAACTCAACAGAGACCGTCATGGCTGGAACATCCGATTGTCCCGTAGGATCCATAACAACGACCTTGTCCGAAAGGCGAATGTCGGTTGACGACGCTCCGATCATGATCTCAAACTCTCCCGGTTCGACCACCCGGCGCATGTCGGCATCAAGCAGCGAAAGATCCTTCGGCGTAAGCCGCATCGTCACCCGTTTCGTCTCGCCCGGCTCCAAAGCCACGCGTTCGAAGCCTTTGAGCAGCTTTTCGTAAACCGTGATTGAACTCAGACAATCATGGACATAAAGCTGAACCACCTCGTCGCCACGCCGACTTCCCGTATTGGTGACATCGAATGACACGTCGAACGATTCGTCAGGACGAATTTCCTTCCGGGACAAGACAAGATTCGAATAGGAAAATGTAGTATAGCTCAAACCGAAGCCAAAATCGTAAAGAGCTCCGTTGATTCGGGTTTGATTCCCATCCAGACCCGGTTTCCGGGGACCATCGATCTGAGAATTGGGCTTGGCCGGGAAATTGAAGGGAATTTGCCCCACGGTCTTCGGGAATGTCACGGTCAGTTTTCCGCCGGGATTATAATCCCCCAACAGGACCTCCGCAAGCGCCGTTCCCCCGTGCGAACCCGGGTACCAGGCTTCGAGAATCGCATCCGCATGAGCCGCCGCCCAGTTGATCGAGAGCGGACGTCCGTTGATGAGGATCACGATCAACGGCTTGCCGGTCTTGTGGACCTCGCGCAGCAGCAACTCCTGATGCCCGGGTAAATCGAGACTTGTACGGCTTTTGTTCTCACCGCAAGTCCGAGGGCCTCCACCGACCACTGCTATGACGACATCGCTTTGTTGTGCGACATCCACGGCCTGACGGATCATCCGGGCCTCCGTTTCGTCGGGATCCGAGGGCAGAATCTCCGAAATCGGCCAATTGGCATCCACCAGTTCACAGCCCTTCGCATAGACTACCTCGGCCTTACCGTCTAGCGCTCGCGACAACCCCTCGTAAACTGATACGGCTTCGGTGGCAAGCGGGCCATAGTGGGTGTGCGCAAATGCCGTTTCATCCGCATTCGGTCCAACCACAGCGACCTTTTTCAGCCGGGAGGCATTCAGAGGCAGGATGTTCTCCCGGTTTTTGAGCAGAACGATGGATTCCCGCGATGCTTGAAGAGCGACCCGGTTGTTCTCGGGGCCATCCACCTCGCGATCCGCCGCCTCATAATCCAATTGGTAGGGCTGATCGAAAAGCCCGATCAGGAATTTCACACGCAGGACATCCCGAACCCGGTCATCGATCACCTCCATCGGGATGCGGCCTTCCCGCACCAGTTCACGAAGCGGTAATACGAAACTATCCGGGGAACGGAACGTGCACCGGACGTTCAATCCGGCCATGACACTCTGATAAACAGACTCCTTCATGTCCGGAGACACATGATGTTTGGAATGCAGGTACTCGACGGCGTCGCTGTCCGAAACGACATAACCACGGAATCCGAAATCCTTGCGCAGCCGCTCGTCCAGCCAATAGGCACTGCTCTGGATCGGATAACCGTCGTAATCGTTATAGGAGCTCATTGCGCCGAGCAATCCGGCCCGGGAGATCACCTCCCGCCAAGGATAGACATGGATGTTTTCCACCTCGTGCGGTGACATCTGGGGATCTACGCGAGACATGCCTTCACGGGCTCCCTTGTTATTGGAATAGGCAATGTAATGTTTCGACGTGGCGGCCACCTGATGATCCTGCTGCAATCCGAGGACCATCTGTACGCCGAGTTCGGCGACCAGATAGGGATCTTCACCGTAGACCTCCTCATAACGGCCCCAGCGTTGATCGCGCCCCACGTCGAGAATGGGCGCATAGATATTTGTATAACCCAGCAGACGTCCCTCCCGGCCGGTGATATATCCGACTTGACGGATCAATTCGCGGTTCCAGGTATGCCCGAGTCCGAGTTGGGTCGGAAAGTTGGTCGCACGATAGGCCTCTACGCCCCGGATCCCCTCATTGGTAAAATCCACGGGAATTCCCAACCGGGTCTCCTCCACGAAAAAGCGCTGCACTTCGTTCAGAGCCCGGGCATGATTGGAGGCCGGCCAAAGATAAGGACTTTCATAAACGGGAACACCCCATCCCCGGAAACCGTTGAGATGTTCGTCAATAGCGCCGATACCGTCTTTCCAGAGTTTTTCCTTCCATTCCGGTGTCGGAAGTTGATCCGGCAATACCCGCAAATAACCATAAAGCGTGACCATCTGGCAGGTTTTCTCATCCAGAGTCATTCGCGCAAGCAGGTCCTCAATCCGGCTCTCCACGTCAGCAGAAGGATCCTCGTAGAGATCCATCCTGCCATTTTTATTGAAATCTATATACCCCTGATTCTCAGAAGAAATTTTCGAAGGGGGGGGGGTTCACCGCCATACCAAGATGGGGTACAAACAAAGTTAGGAACAAGTAGAATTTCTTCATTTATGGTTGGTTTAGAGTTTCAGCAAACTAGGCATCCGACAAATTGCATCACAGATCTCTCGCCGCATGCCAATTCCCCGTGTTCGTACACAGCCGCTTCAACCAAAAAGATCTTGCCATCTTTCAGAGAAACGAATTTAAATTAAATTTAAAAACAAAATATAAGGACATCAATTGATATGTTTAAGAATTTCAACATAATAGAGCAGAAAGTCCTTGCAGTAAACACCAAATGTGTTCGTGCACACATCATAAATGTACTCATTTTTTTTGAATACCCAAATAATTTATGATAAATTTGCGTACGTCGAATTTCCAAATTCAACGAAATGGCACGACAGAAAATAAAAATCAAGGATATTGCAAAAATGGCAGGCGTATCGGCCGGAACCGTTGACCGAATCCTGCATAATCGGGGCAATGTATCTCCAGCAAGCCGTGAAGCCGTAGAAAAAGTGCTGAACAAGGTAAACTACAAGTTCAATCTGCACGCATCCGCTATTTCTTGTCGCAAAACGTTTAAAATCACCGTATGCACTCCTATTGCCAGCCCCGGAGAGTATTGGAGCTCCATCCTGGCCGGCATCGAACATGCCATTGAGGAGTTTTCCGACATCAACATCTCCTGCAATTACGCATTCTACAATCAATACGACATCTATTCTTGCAAGTCTGCCTACAATAGTCTTCTGGATCAGGCCCCGCAGGCTGTCATCATCGGTCCAACCTTTATCCATGAGACTCAGGAGATATGTGGCAAGTTGGATGCGGCCAATATCCCGTACCTGTTCGTTGATTCAATCATTGAAGAGACGCGCCCTATTACGACATTCACTACCGATCACTATGCCAGCGGCTTTCTGCTGGGACGGCTGCTGCATTCCCTATGCGGTGGCGAAGGATCAATCGCCATATTCAGGGCCTTGCGAACCGGGAATGAACGGGCCAGCACTTCGCTCGAACGACGACGCGGATTCATGGATTACATGATCCAAGCCAAATTCAACCATCGAATCAAGGAATCGACATTCTCGGTACTGACTCCCGAAGAAAATGAAAAAGAGGTCCTGAACTTCATTCAAAACAACCCCGATATTCAAGGTATCGCAATCATGAATTCAAGAGGCTATATCATAGCGGACATTCTCCGAAATCATGGAATCGATCACATTCAGATCATTTCATTTGACTTGACATCCAATAATGTCCGCTGTATCGAAAACGGTTCGATTACGGCCTTGCTTTGTCAACGCCCGGAATTACAGGGATTCAATGCCATAAAAGCCATGATCCAGTATCTGCTTTACAACCGGAATGTGACGGAAACAGATCACATGATGCCCATCGACATCATCATGAAAGAGAATCTGCCATACTACCAAGAAGACCGAACAATATAGGCTTATCTATATTTTCGACAGGACATGACTACTAAAAATCCATCAGCAACATCAATATTGTCATCTGCAATCAAAGACGATAAAACACATAAAGCAACTTAAAGAGGAGATAAGCCGCAAAGTAAGGTTACACGGTACTCGTCAGATTACTATTAGAATACAAAACCTCTTTGTCTCCCTGCATTATACATGGAAATTTACAGACTGCCACTAACTATTAGATGTCATATAACTTATAACCTGCCCCCAATATCTCCGGAGATGCATGAAGGAATTCCAAAGACATAATTGAATTCAATATCTTTGGAAAACATTTTTCAGTTTCAAGAAAATGCGGATGATGAAGGCATATAAAAATTCCAATTTGGGTGTAAAAAAAGGTGTAAATCTCGTAATCACTTGATTTACACCCTTACTAGCGATGCGTAGGGTTCTCGTCTACAACGACAACGGACTGGAGAACGGTGAATTTGCCATGTGCATCTCCCCGAAGGACAACACGCCGTACTTCTTCCTCACGCGCGTGAATGCAGACGAAGTGGAGGCCGGTGTGGTTGCTTCGTTCGACGGCACGAACATGACCGCCGGCTCGGAGTTCACCTACAACTCGGAGAATACGCTGATCGACGCTTCGAACATCAGCATTGCGGCCGATGCCGATGGCAAGATCTACACCGTTTACTACAACAGCGCCAAACTTTCGGACGGTTCGACCTATGACCGGAAATATTACGTCTATACGGGAAGCGGCTCTACTTGGACGCAGGTGGGCTCGAAGTTCGGCACGATGGGATATGACAGCGCCATCGGAATCGATCCGGCCACGAAGAATCCCATTGTCGCATTCCGTGCCAATGCTGCCGCCGGAGCCGTCGCTCGCCGTGATCTGGACGTCAACTATTTCGACGGTCAGAGCTGGAGCGAGAACAACGTAATCTCCGACATCCAGGGTAAGACCATTTACGGCTATCACCTGGGCGTCTTCAACAATACGCTCTATCTGTGCGGTCTGGTTCAGAATGCACCGGGCACCTATTTTGTCTTCAAGTACAACAACGGCAGTTGGCAGCCTGTGGTCAATGCTCTTCCGACCGGCATGTCGCAGACCAACATGGTAGACGCTTCGTTTGCCGTGGCTTCGGACGGTACGGTTTATCTCTGCGCCGGCGGTGACGAGGATACCAACGGTACGTGGTACATCACCGTCTACAAGTGCGCTCCGGGCGAGTCGACCTGGACCCGCGTCGCTACTCCGATTCTGGACAAGGCAACCGGCGGAATATCTACATCGTCGACGTTTATCATCAGACTCTACAACGATCAGCCGGTAGTTTTCTACAAGAACCTCGATACCAACCTCCCGTATGTCGTGATGCTGAACGCTGATACCAAGCAGTGGGATGAGCCCGTGGCTTTGGGATCGGTCGAGATGGGAAGCTACGCAGCGCTCGAATTCGATGCGAACGGCGTAGGCTATGCGGCCTTCCTGGACAAGAGTGAACTCAGTTCGCTCCACATCTACAAGTTCGATACGGAAGAGGACGATCTGCCCGAATAGGGGTTCGGTCGAATCCAATGAACAGCCCGGAACCGGATTCCCGGTCCCGGGCTTTTTTGAATGAACGGATCGATGAAACATTTTTTATTTTTGTTGCTGGCAGGTGCGGGGTTGACGTTCCTGCCGGGGCGGGCTGCCGAGATTTCGGGGCAAGTCTTCCGCGATGCGAATGGCAACGGCCGACTCGATCGAGGGGAACGGGTGTTGCGCGATATGGGAATCACGGATGGAGATACGATTGTCTGGAGCGACCGGAACGGCCGTTATCGTCTTTCGACGGAGCCGGGGCGAGTCCTCTCTCCGATCCTCCCGGACGGTTATGTCGTTACTGCGGGAGGTTTGCAGAACCGGGGCTGTTATTGTGTCGATGGGAATGCAGCAACAGCCGATTTCGGGCTTTGCCCGGTGAAGACGTCCTCCGACTTCCGGCTGGCGGTTCTCGGCGACATACAGGTCGATACGCCGGAACAGTTGGAACTGGCCCGACAGACGGTGATTGGCGAAATCGCCGGCCGCGATGATCTCGATGGGGTAATGCACATGGGAGATCTGGTCAACGACGATCCTTCGCTGCTGGAGGCAGCCTCCGGCGCGTTGGGGTTGTTGCCTCAACCGGTCTGGACCGTGATCGGCAACCACGATCTCGACATCCGGGTCAAACCCCGGACCGGCACAGAGTTCCGCAAAAGGGTTGGAAGCGACATTACGGCCTTCTTTCGCGGGAACTGCTGCTTCGTGTTGCTCAACAACGTGGAGGCAGCCTCCGACAGTCTGTCCGATGCCCAACTCCGCTTTTTGCAGCAACTGGTCGGCAAGGCCTCGAAAAAGACGCTCTTCGTATTGTGTCAGCACGTTCCCATGGCCCGAATGAAGAACCGGGAGGCGATCTTCTCCCTGTTGTGTGGGCACCGGGTGCTGATCCTCTCGGCCCATGCTCACACGGTTTTCCGCCGGGAGTGGAGCGACCGGATTTCGGAGGTCTCGGTCGGGGCTTGCTGCGGTTCGTGGTGGACCGGAGAGCGTGATCCGTGGGGGATTCCTGCGGCATTGCAACAGTGCGGAACCCCTCGGGGTTACTTTCTGTTTGATTTCCGGAACGGGGAGTATCGTTTCCGTTTCAAGGGAATTGGTCTGGATGCAGATGTGCAGGCCGATCTGTGGGTCGCAGGTGTCGATTCGACTGACCGGAAGATCGAGACGCTGAATGAAGATCCGGCAGGCCGACTGCTGCTGAATGTCTACGGGGGAGGTGAGGCCACCTCTGTGGAGTACAGTGTCGACGGAATACAATGGCGAGCCATGGAGCGGGTCGAACGGGTAGCCCCTGCTGTGTTGCGGGTCATCTACATGAACTACGATGGTGGTTATCCCACTAGTTTTGCCCGCCGGACTCCGCTCCGGCGAAGGACTGCATCCCCCCATCTGTGGGAGGCACAGCTACCGGATTCGTTGCTGTCGGACGATCGTTGGCTCTATTTCCGGGTATCCGATACACGGGGACTTGAATCGTTTGAGTTACGGAGAGCTCTCGGCTCCTGTCCGGAATGGAGAAATGACGGCTGCCGATAAGGTGCTTGGAGACGGAATACAACCGTTCCAGGATATGCCCCGCGAAAAGCAACTGAGGGTATCGATATGGCCGCCCCTTATCTGCCGTCAACCCCTATTCAAACAGCCCGGCCCGCTTCGTGTCGTAGGCCTGGCTCTCGATCGCCTGCGGCTGCCGGAACTTGCCGAACTGCCAGTAAACAGAGAACGAGAACATCCGTCCCAACACCTGTCGGTAACCGGTTTGCGTAAAGGTCTCGGCCCCGATCACCTCACGGACCTGTCGGCTGCGGTGCAACAGATCGGAGATGGAAATGCTGACACCCAGGTGCGGTTTCTTGAAATAGCGCGACAACTGCAACTCCATGTCCGGATACATCGTGAAGTCGCGGCTCTGGGCCGACAGCGTGTAGGGACGGGCACGGCATCCCCAGTAAATGCTGGTCCCCCACAACGACAGCGTAGCGCTGGCATGGCCCATGAAGCTGTTGACCGTGTTGGAGGGAGCCGAAGCAAATTCGTAGGTGGTCCTTGTGTAACTGCCACCGAGACTCAGCCTCAGAATGCGGGCCGGCTGCAGACGAAACAACAGGTTGACGCCGTGCCGACCGTTGCGGCCGATGTTTTCGTAGGTCGTCGAGATGTTGTTCTCATCGACGGTGGTGATGCGTTCGATGGCATTGTCGGTGAAGGCGTATCCGTAGGAGAGCAGAATGCCTTTAAACCATTAGGATGAAAACTCGCGCGAAAAGGATCCTCCGAAACTGTGGGTATATTCGCCCTTCAGATGCGGATTTCCCGTGCGGAGATTCTCCGGATCGGTGGCGTCCACATAAGGGTTGAGCTGCGAAACATTAGGCCGGCGGACGCTGCCCCGATATGAAGCTCCAAGACTGAACCGCTTGATCCGCAGGGAGACGTTGGCAACCGGAAGGATGTTGAACTCATGGTAATCCAGTTTGCTGCCTCCCGTACTGAGAAAAGTGCCCTTGTTGCTGACGTTTTCGCCCTGAAGCGAGAGTCCGTAGGACAGTCTCTTTTTGAAGGCCGATCCCAAAAAATGCACCCGGGCATAGGCTACCTGCTGCCGGTAGTTCAGTCCGTCGAAACGCGCCTCTTCGGAGTAAAACGTATCCGTGACGGGATCGTACAACTGATAGTCGGTGGCATTGTCGTACAAGCGGTTGATGTATCCGGCATACGCATACACGGCCCATTTGCGTTGGGTATTCGGATCGGCCAGCAGCATTCGAAAATCCACGTTGTGTTCGCGCGAACCGTTGGTAGCGGTCACCTGTCGGTTTTCATCCGCAGCATCGGTTTGCGTATAGAGCATCAACTGGTTGCTGTTGGTGCGCGAGTCGGTGTAGGTGTACTTCAGGTTATAGTTGTTTCGCTTGCCCCGGCCTTTTCCCCATTTCTGGTTCATCGTAAATCCAGCATTAAACCGCATGGGCGAATCTTCGTGCCCGCGCGTCGTATTGCTCGTGGCACGGATCTCGCTGCCTGCGGCATTCAAGGTCTGCGAATGGGCATCGCTGTAGGTGTCCGACGTACTTTTGCGGGTGGAAAGCGCCAGGTTCAGATCCACTTTTTCGTTGAACAGCGACCGAAACAGATTCATCCCCAGGTTATGACTCATGGAGTTGCTCCAAGAAGTCTGCGTATTATCCAAGGTTTTGTAGGAGCTTTCCGGATCGAGCATTTCGCGCAGGGTACGGTTGCTCAGCTTCGGGGCATCGGTGTAGCCGAATTGGTAGTTGACACCGATTCCGGTCCAGGGCGTATTAGCCACCACATTGGCACCGGCTGCGTAATCGCCCCGGGTTGAGGCATTGGCATTGATCTGTCCGGCAAAACCGTAGGGCAAGGGAGCCGCCAGCCTGATGAGCAGGATAGGTTCCGTGTTGTTGTACTCGGGCGATCCGGGCAGTACGAGTTCGATCTTCGACATGTAGCTCGCTTGGATGAAATTCATCGGATACTGGCGGTTGACGTTGATCATGCCGTTTTCCCGATCGTCGACGTAGATTCTGGTGACAGGCGTATTCTCGTACTGCAGTTTTCCACTGGCGGGATTCATCTCCAGTTCGGGGACTTTGCTCATGATCTCCATCATCCGCATACGTTTAGCATCGGGGTCCGCGGCCACGTCATAGATGAGCCGGTCCGTTTCGCGCCGCACGAGTTGCCGGGCCTTGATTTCGACACTTTGTACCTCCACGCCGGCTTTCAGGGCAATCTTTCCGAGATCCTGCCCGCTATTGTCGAAGGTTATTCTTTTCGAGAGACTTTGATAGCCGACGAAGGTGAACCACAACTGATAATCGCCCTTGCGAGGCAGACTGATCGAAAAACGTCCGTCGGGATAGGTGATTGCCGTAGCGGCCTGCCGGCCCTCGTCATTCAGCGCGACCACGGTGGCATAGGCCAGCGCCTTATCATTGGCCGCATCAACCAACCGTCCGACGATATTCCGATTCTCTTGGGCGGTCACTGCGCCGACCGACAGTACCCCCCAGAAAAAGGCAGAACCGAAGTGTTGTTTTTTGAGAAAAAATATTCATAATGGTGTGCACACAATGGTTGAGAATGCATCATATCATTACAAATTTCGGAAAAATATATGACATCTGGGAGAAATCTACAGAAAATTTAGAAGTTAGAGTTCTCTCTTTACAACCGAAGTCAGATTCCTAGCCCCATACAAAAAACAAATCTCTGTCCGATGAAAATTCACGGCTTATCAAAGTAGATTAGCTAAGATCTGTCATTCAGATTTTACACACGAATTGGAGGCTCATTTTCAACCACAAGAAAAATGCGGACAAAATGCGGACACGGAGGGCAAAACAAAAATCCCAAACAACTATCGATTAGCCATTTGGGATTTTTTCATGGTACCCGGAGCCGGGGTCGAACCGGCACGACATTGCTGTCATTGGTGTTTGAGACCAACGCGTCTACCGATTCCGCCATCCGGGCTGATTACCGCTTCTTGCGGCGAATCGGGTGGACAAAGATAGAAAAAATTCCTCGCTTCCAAGAATTTTCCGCCAATTATTTTCCCGCAGGCCCGTTTTCACAGTCGCTGCCGATGGAACGCCGCCGAAAGGCCGACATCGGGGATCACTTCCCGTTCTCGAAATAGTCCCGCACACGCCGGGCCCGCGCCGGACCGATCAGTGCCGACAACTCCTCGGGATTGGCCGCACGGACCTTCTCCACCGTGCGGAAGTGGCGCAGCAGCGTCTCGATGGTCTTCGCCCCCACCCCTTCGATCTGCTCCAGTTCGCTGTGGATAAAGGCCTTGCTCCGCTTCTGGCGGTGGAACGTGATGGCGAAGCGGTGCACCTCGTCCTGGATACTCGTCAGAAAGTGAAACAGCGGCGAGGTGGGACGCAGCCCGACCAGCAGCGGCGGATAACCGCAATAGAGTTCCGCCGTACGGTGCCGGTCATCCTTGGCCAGGCCGGCGATCGGGATGTCGAGCTGCAGGGCCTCCAGCACCTCGTGAATCACCCCCATCTGCCCCTTGCCGCCATCGGCGATGATCAGGTCGGGCATCTCGCCCCCTTCGACCTGCAGCCGGCTGTATCGCCGATAGACCACCTCGCGCATTGAGGCGTAGTCGTCCGGGCCCTCCACCGTCTTGATGTTGAAGTGGCGGTACTCCTTGCGCGAGGGCTTTCCGTCGCGGAAGACCACACACGACGCCACGGGATGCGAACCCTGAAGATTCGAGTTGTCGAAGCACTCGATGTGACGCGGCGGACGATCGAGCCGCAGCTCCTTCTGCAGGGCATTCATCAGCCGTTCGGTATGCCGTTCCGGATTGCGGATCTCAAGGTTCTTGAGCTGCTCGGCGCGGTAGATGCGGGCGCTCTTGCGCGAAAATTCCAGCAAGTCGAGCTTTTCGCCGCGTTTCGGCACGGTGAAGGTCACCCCGTCGAACAGCAGCGTCGTCGAGGGCAGAAACGGCACGATCACCTCCCGGGCCAACTCCCCGCCGGCCACATTCTCAACCATGTACTGAATGCCGAGCGTCAGCATGTCGCGTTCGTCGCCCTCGACGCCCGTCGAGAGCTTGACGGTCTGCACGCCCACCACCGAACCGTGGCGGATCCGCACGAAGTTGCACCACGCCACATCGTCGTCCGGCAGCAGCGAGAAGACATCCACGTCGACAATCCGCGCACTGACGATCACCGACTTGCCGGCGTAGTGATCCAGCGCGTCGAGACGCTGCTTGTAGCGCTGCGCCTGTTCGAACTTCAGCTCGCCGGCCGCCCGTGTCATCTCCCCCTCGAGGTACTTGCGCACGGGGCGCAGGTCACCCTTCAGCACCAAGACCACCATCTCCACCAGACGGTCGTACTCCTCCTCGCTCTGAGCCCCGATGCAGGGTCCCTTGCAGTTGCCGATGTGGTACTGCAGGCAGACCGAATAGCGGCCGCGGGCAATCTGTTCGGGCGAGAGGTTCAGCTTGCAGGTCCGCAGCGGGACCACCTCGCGAATGAACTCCAGCACGCTGTGCTGCATCATCACCGAGCCGTAGGGGCCGAAATACTGCGAACCGTCGCGCACGAGCTGCCGCGTGGACTGCACCCGCGGGAAGGGCTCGCGTCGCACGACAATCCACGGATAGGTCTTGTCGTCCTTCAACAGAATGTTGTAGCGCGGCTGGAGGGTCTTGATGAGCGAATTTTCCAGCAGCAGGGCGTCGGTTTCGCTGCCGACGACGATGTGGCGGATCTCGACGATCTGACGTACCAGCACCCGCACCTTGGCGCTGTGCTCCTTCGAATTGACGAAATACGACGAGACCCGCTTGCGCAGACTCTTGGCCTTGCCCACATAGATGATCGTCCCCGTGCGGTCCACGAACTGATAGACGCCCGGCGACAGCGGGAGCAGGGCCACCTGCTCCTTCAACGAGTTTTTGACCGTATCGCTCATACCGATTGCAAATGTAACAAATATCCCACGAAAATGAAACCAAACAAAAACGTCCGACATATTGTTCGTTTTGCCCGATTTGTTTATCTTTGCGACTCGTTCACCCATCAACACAATAAACATGAGGAAACTCTTACTCTTGTGCGGGGTCTTTGCTACAGCTTGCATCGACAACGACTACGACCTCGCAAACATCAACACCGACAACATCGCCATCGGTGACGAAACCTCGCGTTTCGAAGCTCCGCTGGCCAAAGTGTACGTCTCCCTGGCAGACATCAACAGCAACGACCAGGTGCGCATCGACCAGATCTTCAACGAAGCCGACACGTGGCTTCCGACCCAACTGCCCGATACGGATGAAAACGGAGCCTATGCGGACGTCCAGCGCCTGCTCAACGACCTGACCTACGTCAACGACCGCCTGCTCCCGGATCTGCTCGACGAAATGGGAACCAACCCCGAGAAACTCGACGCCGTAGCCACGCTGCTGCAGCAGAACTACTATGACGATTTTGCCGGAGTCCTTCCGGACGTCTCCCAGACGGAGTTCAAGGAGGCCTTCGTCGAGGCCTTCACCTCGAATGCCGTCCTGCGCGACGCACTGAGCCGGGAGGTCAAAAGCCTGGCCGGTGACTATCTGACAAACCTCGATGTCAACATGGACGACCTCTCCTACGAAATCGGGCACATCGACCTGAGCGACGAGGTGGTGAACATGCTCTGCGACAACCTCGATCCGGCCGAAACCCCCGATCCGAAGAATACGCTCCACCTGGCCGGCGAGATCGACAACCGTCTGCCCCTGACGCTGGAGATCGCCCCCAGCTTCCTCAACACGCTGGTCTCGTTCTCGACGACGGTGCTGGCCAACTCACCCGAGAACGCACTGCCCGAGACGCGGCTTCTGGCCAACGACCTGCGGACGATCATCCAGGATGCCCGGGTCGATATTCCCATCGTCATCCGAAAATACTATCCCGGCAAAGGCTTCGACAACGCCTCGGAGCAGCAGACCCAGATGCAGATCAACCTGTATCTGATCAAACGCGGCGCCCTGAAGTTCGACCTCTAAACAGCATCCCGTCATGAAAAAAACATACCTTCTTCTGGCATCGCTGCTCCTCACCACGGCGCTTGCCGCCCAGAACCCCACGGCCTATTTCATGGAGGGTTCGACCTTCCGTTCGCAGTTCAACCCGGCCTTCGCCCCCTTACGCGGCTACATCAACCTGCCCGTCATCGGCGGCATGAATGTCAACATGTCCGGCAACATCGCCCTGGACAACATCCTCTACCCCCGCAACGGAAAACTCGTCACGCTGCTCGACAGCTCCGTATCGTCGGCCGAGGCGCTCGGAACCCTCCGCAAGAACAACCTCATGGGCCTCGACACGCGGATCAACCTCTTCGGAATCGGCAAGTTCACCCGCAACCACAAGAACTTCTGGTCGTTCGACATGTCGCTGCGCATCAATGAGGACATGAACCTGCCCAAATCGCTCTTCGAATTCCTCAAAGAGGGACGTGAAGGCACCATCTCCAACTTCGGGCTGGCCACCGAAGCCTATCTCGAAGCCGCCGTCAACTATTCGTTCCCGCTGCTGAACGACAAGCTCTACATCGGCGTCCGCGGCAAGTTCCTGGCCGGAGCCGCCCGGGCCCAGGTCAACTACGACCAGTTCGACATCTCGCTCCAGCAGGACCGCTGGGCCGTCACCACGCGCGGTACGGTCAACGTCACGGCCGACGGCACCACCGTCACGCCGAATCCCGAAACCGGCACCTTCGAAATGAGCGACCTCAACTTCAAACCCCGCAAACCGGCCGGCTACGGCTTTGCCGTCGATCTGGGCGCCACGTACGACATCCTGCCCGGACTGCAGGCCTCACTGGCGGTCATCGACCTGGGATTCATCAAATGGAACAAGAACAGCACGGTCTCGGGCGTCTCGACCCAGCAGGCCGAGTTCGTCGGCGTCACGGTTCCCGACGACGGAACGGATCAGGCCCCGGATTTCGATCTCGAAATGCTGAAATTCAACCAGGTGGAGAGCTCTGCAAACTCGAAGATGCTCCGGGCATCGATCAACGCCGGCGTCGAATACGAACTCTGGAACCACTGGGTTGGCTTCGGACTCTTCTACTCGATGCGCTTCTGGGAGTACAAAACGATGCACAACCTCACCGGATCGGTCAACTTCCATCCGGTGCGCTGGTTTACCCTCACGGGCAGCTACTCGGTACTCAACAACCGGGGCGGAGCCGTTGGACTGGGTCTGAACCTCTGCCCGGGGTGGATCAACTTCTTCTTGGCTACCGACCTGCTCATCACCAGGCACACGCCGCAATGGGTTCCCGTGCGCCAGAGCTCGGCCAACCTGACCCTCGGCATCGGCATTCCGCTCGGCAAGCGCAGCCACCGCATCGCCGCCTACGTCTGCGAAGGCGACCGCAAATAGGTTGCGAGCCTCCCCTTATCCGACAGACCTCCGAAGGAATGACTCCCTCGGAGGTCTGTCGTTTTCTGTTTTGTCGGGCGGCAGCCGCTCGGTCCCATGGCGACGGCCCCTCAAAAATCCATGTGAAGTTGTGTCACTAAGTTTATTGAATTCTTCAAAACAGGCCGTCGCTTTTTTCTTTATACCGGGGGGGGGAAAAAAAAAAAGCACCAACCGCGACAAAGGCCGCCCGATCTGCAAAACAGCAGATGACCGACCGATCCGGCCCTGCGCCTATTCCCCTTCATCGATCCGGGCCAGCACCTCGCGAATCATCTTCCGTCCGGCGGCAACCAGCTCCTTCGCCCGGTAGAATTCAAACATACCGTAACTGTCGGCCGGCATCTGGGCCAGCACGTCGGGCCGGTAAAGCCGGCACATCAGCTGCGTGATGTGCTGCTGCATGATCTGCGACGAGGCAATCAGCACCTTATAATAATTGAACGAAGCATTGGCCCGGTGAATCGGATCGGCCCCGAACGGGGCGCTTACGTCCACGGCCACGAGCAGATCGCCCTCCTCGCGCCGGACCCGGTTCAGCGGAAGCGGGTTGACCGTTCCGCCGTCGACCAGCACCATGCCGTCGCGGTGGACCGGACGAAAGACCGACGGAATGGAGATCGAAGCCCGGATGGCGTCGTAAAGACCGCCGCGGTCGAGCACCACCTCGCGGCCCGTGAGCAGATCGGCCGCCACGGCCGCAAACGGAACCGGCATCTGCTCGATCTGCACGTCGGGGACCAGCTCCTGCATGGCATGAATCACCCGCTCGCCCTTGACCAGTCCCTCGGCACTGAGCGTAAAATCGACCAGTCCGAAGACCCGGTACTTGTCCAACGAACACATCCACTTCTTGAAGGCGTCGAGGTGTCCCGCAGCATACATGCCGCCGACCAAGGCCCCCATCGAGGTCCCGGCCACCGCCGCAATCTCATATCCCTGACTCTCCAGCTCTTCGATGGCGCCGATATGCGCCACACCCCTCGCACCACCTCCGGCAAGCACCAGGGCCACACGTCTCTTTTTCATGGTTTTCGTATCATTCGCGGCCGGGAAAAACCCGTTCCCGGCGAAATTAATTGCACACACTCCGGCAAAGTGTTCTTACTCCCTTCCGCCTCTCGCCTCAACGATCCGTCACAACCCGGTCCATGCGGATGTCGTGCGGTTCGGCAGGCAGGGCGTCGACCAGCTGGTGGGCAAAGCAGATGCCGATCTTCACGGCCCGGAACCCCGCCAGCGACAGATACTGGTCGTAATAGCCGCGCCCGCGTCCGCAGCGGAGCCCATCGGCCGTAAAGGCCACCCCGGGGACGAACAGCAGGTCGATCTCCTCGGGAGGGCACACGATGGCCGACGGCCCCGGTTCGAGAATGCCGAAGGCGCCGGGAAAGAGTGTCTGCGGATCGTACTCGAAAAAACGCATCGTCGTCCCCTCGACCCGCGGCACCACCAGCCGCTTGACGCCGCACCACCGGCTGAGGGCCTCCCGCATGTCGGGCTCGTCACGCATCGAACAGAAGAGCCCCACGGTCTGTGCCCGCGCAAATTCGGGCAGCGACTCCATGCGTTCGACAATCCGTGCCGAGGCCGCGGCCCGCTCGGCAGCGTCCAATCCCCTGTTCAGTGTGCGCATCGCCCTGCGCAATTCATTTTTAGTCATAAAACCCTCCTTGTGTCGATAAAATTCCTGCCCGTTTCTATTGTTATTCCGCGAACAATGGCTATCTTTGCGGCAAACAATCCCGCGCCGAGACTCCTCGCCCGGAACTTCGCTCCAAACTCCGGATTCCGAACGTTCTGGCGTCATCTTTGCCGGGAAAACCCGGGCCGAAACCCGGGCCGAACCCATAAACGACACCACTGTCAGAAAAGCGGCCACACAACACGACGGGACACAAATCTTTAACAAAAATAACAAATTTCAAAACATTATGAGCTGTTTTCTATCTAATTCCTCGCTTGGCAAGAAGTTAGTAATGAGCGTGACGGGGTGCTTCCTCGTGCTCTTCATCCTCTTCCACATGTCGATGAACGTCACGGCAATCATCTCGCCGGAGGCTTACAATGCGGTCTGCGAGTTCCTCGGTGCCAACTGGTACGCCCTGGCCGGAACCGTCGTCCTGGCCCTCGGCGTGCTGATCCACTTCATCTACGCCATCATCCTCACCCTGCGCAACTACAAGGCCCGCGGCAAGCAGCGCTACGCCGTCACCGTGAAGGAGCCGGGCGTGGACTGGGCTTCGAAGAACATGCTCGTACTGGGTGTCATCGTCCTGGTCGGCCTGCTGCTCCACCTGTTCAACTTCTGGTCGAAGATGCAGCTCGTCGAGATCATGGGGCAGCACACCAACTCGCTGGGTTACAGCCCTACGGACGGCGCCGCGCTGATCCGCTACACCTTCTCGCAGTGGTACTACGTGGTGATCTACCTCGTATGGTTCGTCGCCCTGTGGTTCCACCTCACCCACGGCGTTTGGTCGATGTTCCAGAGCGTGGGCTGGGCCAACGACACGTGGTATCCCCGTCTGAAGTGCATCGCCAACATCGTTGCGACGATCGTCTTCCTGGGCTTCGCCATCGTGGTACTCGTCTACTTCCTCTGCCCCTGCATGTCGGGCGCCTGCTGATCAATCCTGCAATTGTAGAACAATAAACACACAAACGATATGGCTTTAAAATTAGATGCTAAAATCCCTGCCGGACCGCTCGCCGAAAAATGGAGCAACCACAAGGCAGCTATCAAGGTCGTAAGCCCCGCCAACAAGCGCAAACTCGACATCATCGTCGTCGGAACCGGTCTGGGCGGTGCCTCCGCAGCCGCTTCGCTCGGCGAACTCGGCTACAACGTCAAGGTGTTCTGCATTCAGGATTCGCCCCGCCGCGCCCACTCGATTGCCGCTCAGGGCGGTATCAACGCGGCCAAGAACTACCAGAACGACAACGACTCGGTATACCGTCTCTTCTACGATACGATCAAGGGCGGCGACTACCGCGCCCGTGAGGCCAACGTCTACCGTCTGGCCGAGGTCTCGAACCTGATCATCGACCAGTGTGTCGCCCAGGGTGTCCCCTTCGCCCGCGAATACGGCGGTCTGCTGGCCAACCGTTCGTTCGGCGGCGCCCAGGTTTCGCGTACCTTCTACGCCCGCGGCCAGACCGGTCAGCAGCTCCTGCTGGGTGCCTACGCCGCCCTGAACAAGGAGATCGCCGCCGGCTCGGTGAAGAGCTACCCGCGTCACGAGATGCTCGACATCGTCATCGAGGACGGTGAGGCCCGCGGTATCATCGCCCGCAACCTCATAACGGGTGAGATCGAGCGCCACGGAGCACACGCCGTCGTACTCGCTACGGGCGGCTACGGAAACGTCTTCTTCCTCTCGACCAACGCCATGGCCTCGAACGGTTCGGCCGCCTTCCAGTGCTACCGCAAGGGCGCCGGCTTCGCAAACCCCTGCTTCACGCAGATCCACCCGACGTGTATCCCCGTTCACGGCGACCAGCAGTCGAAACTGACGCTGATGTCCGAGTCGCTGCGCAACGACGGCCGTATCTGGGTTCCGAAGAAACTCGAGGATGTCAAGGCCCTGCGCGCCGGCAAGAAGAAGCCGTCGGATATCGCCGAAGAGGATCGCGACTACTATCTGGAGCGCCGCTACCCGGCCTTCGGTAACCTCGTGCCGCGTGACGTGGCCTCGCGTGCCGCCAAGGAGCGCTGCGATGCCGGTTACGGTGTGAACGAGACCGGTCTGGCCGTCTTCCTTGACTTCAAGACCGCCATCGAGCGTCTGGGCAAGGACCGCATCAAGCAGCGTTACGGCAACCTCTTCGACATGTACGAGGAGATCACCGACGTGAATCCCTACGAGCAGCCAATGCAGATCTTCCCCGCCGTACACTATACGATGGGCGGTATCTGGGTCGATTACAACCTGATGACCACGATCCCGGGTCTGTACGCCATCGGCGAGGCCAACTTCTCGGATCACGGCGCCAACCGTCTGGGTGCATCGGCCCTGATGCAGGGTCTGGCCGACGGTTACTTCGTGCTGCCCTACACCATCGGCGACTACCTCTCGCACAAGATCCAGGCCCCGAAGGTCAACACCAACACCAAGGCCTTTGACGAGGCCGAGAAGGGCGTGCGTGAAAAGATCGCCAAACTGCTCTCGATCAACGGGAAACAGTCGGTGGACGACATCCACAAGCGTCTCGGCCACATCATGTGGGAGAACGTCGGCATGGCCCGTACGAAGGAGTCGCTCGAGAAGGCCATCACCGAGATTCAGGCCCTGCGCAAGGAGTTCTGGAAGGATGTCCGCGTCGTAGGTCGCGAGAACGACTTCAACGTCGAGTTGGAGAAGGCGCTGCGTCTGGCCGACTTCCTCGAGCTGGGCGAACTGATGGCCCGCGACGCCCTGCAGCGTGAGGAGTCCTGCGGCGGTCACTTCCGCGTCGAGCACCAGACCGAAGAGGGCGAAGCCAAGCGTGATGACGAAAACTTCACTTTTGCCGCCGTCTGGGAGTACAAGGGCATGGACCAGGTTCCGGAGATGACCAAGGAGCCGCTGAACTTCGAGTTCGTACACCCCGCACAGCGCAACTACAAGGACTAAGCTCATTTTGACGTTGAACTTTAAGATCGAAAAACAATGAATTTTACTTTAAAGATATGGCGTCAAAAGGACGCTAAATCCAAAGGAGCGTTCGAAACCTACAAGGTGTCCAACATCTCGGAAGACACCTCGTTCCTCGAGATGCTCGACATCCTGAACAACGACCTCGTACACCAGGGCAAGGAGCCCGTGGCTTTCGACCACGACTGCCGCGAGGGAATCTGCGGCATGTGCTCGCTGCACATCGACGGCCAGGCTCACGGCCCCAGCCAGGGCGCCACGACCTGCCAGATCTACATGCGCAAGTTCAAGGACGGAGCCACGATCACCGTCGAGCCGTGGCGTTCGGCCGCCTTCCCCGTGATCAAGGACCTGGTGGTCAATCGCTCGGCCTATGACCAGATTCTGCAGGCCGGAGGTTTCATCTCCGTGCGCACGAACTCGGTGCCCGATGCCAACGCCATCCTGATCCCGAAGGAGGATGCCGACGAGGCAATGGATGCCGCCGCCTGCATCGGTTGCGGAGCCTGCGCCGCCACCTGCAAGAACGGTTCGGCCATGCTGTTCGTCGCAGCCCGCGTCTCGTCGCTGGCCAAGTTGCCGCAGGGTCGTGTCGAGGCTGCCCGCCGTGCCAAGGCGATGGTCGCCAAGATGGACGAGCTGGGATTCGGCAACTGCACCAACACCGGTGCCTGCCAGGCCGAGTGCCCGAAACAGATCTCCATTACGCATATCGCCCGCCTGAACCGCGAGTTCCTCTCGGCCAAATTCAAGGACTAAGCAGCGCGATCTGCGTCTCACGAAAAATCCCCGGACTCTACGTTCCGGGGATTTTTTATGTACCACAAGCGGCGGGCGATATGCGTAAACGCAACTCGTATAGACAATTTTTCTCCCAACTATCCTTTAAAAAGGAGGTGTCGGCACCGCTGACCGCCCCGCTCGCGGCTATCGGCCCTCCGGAGAGTCGGACGGGCGTTTCGGGCGGATGGTCGACAGACGCGAAACCTGCTTCAGATCGAAGCGGCCGTAGATATTCACCGCCACCGTCTCGCGCGGCCCTGAGGTCAGCATCACCAACTCCGAATAGCCGGGCGGCACGGCATTCCGCAGGTAAAAACGGGTCACCTGCCCGTCGCGGCTCTCCGACATGACCGGCTGAAAACGGTAGCTTGCATGGTTGACCAGGGCCTCGGCATCCGCGAGAAACTGCCCGCCGTCACCCCCGTCCAGCGCCACGATGCGGATGGATTCGATGCCTTTGAGTAGCTGAGCCAGCTTCTCGTCACCCCGTTCGGCGGCCTGACGGCTCATCATGCGCATCATTTTGCGCTCCAGCTGTACGCTGGAAAATCCCGGGCTCTTCGCGTAACGATCGAAGAAGCGCCACGATACGTTCTGTGCCCCGCACAGAAGGGGCAGAACGATCAACAGCAACAACAGAATCCGTTTCATGACACCCGCTCCTTACATGTCTATGCAAAAACCGATCGACAGCGGACAGAGCTCCGGACCGACATGCGACTCAAAGAGCGGAGTCACGCTGTAGCGCACGTAAACACCGACGGTGTGATAGGCAATGGCCGCCCCTACGCCGAAACGGAAGGTATTCACCCCCGCCAGCGAATTTTTCACCTTGGGGCGCTTGTAGATGGCATTGGCTCCCATCGTAAAGTCGAAGTAACCGGTCAGAGCCACCGACAGATTCCGCGCGGCGCGGCACGAAAAGGTCAGCGGAACCCCCAGCGACGTGACGCGGAGTTTCGATTTGTCGGCCGGCTCGTCGAGCGCAACGGGAACGACCGTTCCGGCCTCGTTTCCGAGCGTGACCGAAGTGTCCGACAGGCGGTAGTTGTCGATCGTATAGCGCAGACCGGTCGAGAAGCGGAAGAGCCGCCGGCGCCCCATCTCGACGTTCAATCCGATGAGGGTCGAGGAGAGGTGGAACGATTTGCCGTTGCGCAGATCGAAGAAGCCCGCCTCGCCCGCAGGGTAGGCGCCGTAGCCGAGGCCCGTCGGGATGATGAAGCCGTACTCCGAGCCGGAGAGCAGCGTCGGCGAGACCCGTGAGCGCGGTTTATCGGGATCGGCAGGACGCAGCCACTCGTCCGAGGAGCCCGAAAGCGTGATGCCGAAGCCGGCCACCTCGAGCACCACCTCCCCCTCGTCGGACGAAGACCGCAACACGGCAAGCTGCGTTTCGACCGGATCGAAGCGTGCAAGGCTGTCGCGACGGTCGACCGACAGCGAATCAGCCATCATCTGTCGGGCAACCGGCCGCCGGGTCGAATCGTCGAATGTCCGGCCCGCAACCGGGCCGATCGAAGCCACGGTCCATACGAGAACCGCAGCCGGAAGGAGCTTGTATCGCATATTCATATCCAGGTTTGATTACGGGTTTCACTTCTGATCGTCCATCCACACGTCGAGCAGCCGGTCCGGGGCATCGAGTGCCGCGAAGGCGTCGAAATAGGCCGTCGTCTGCAGGGCCTCCTCCCGGTCGTAGACCGGCCGGCCGTCGATGTAGCAGTAGGGTTTGCGCAGCACGCCCGCTCCGAGAATGACACCCAACGCCACCACAGCGGCTGCCGCGATCGTCCAGCGGACCGCCATCCGACGCCGGCGTGACCCTCCCGGTGCCGGAAGGCGCGACGCCGCCGACTCGGGCATTCGCTCCGCGGCCAATGCCTCGAAGCCCTCGAACAGCAGCGAAAGATCGCGCTGCGATGCGGTACTCCCCTCCTCACGGAGCCATTCGCGCAGTTCGCGCTCCTCGGCCTCCGAGGTCCGGGCCTCGGTCCAGCGACCGGCCAGTTGCTCAATGCGTTTTTGTCGTTCGTTCATCGTTCATCAGTTTTTGCAGAATTCCACGAAGGGCCGCCCGCCCCCGCGAGAGAATCACCCGCACCTGCGCCTCGCCGCAGCCGATCACCTCGGCAATCTCACACGTCCGGAAACCCTCGATCTCCTTCAGGTGGATTACCTCGCGCTGCCGCTCGGGCAGCGAGGCCATGGCCCGCCGCACCACCTCGCGAGCCTCCCAACGCTGTGCGACGGACTCCGTCACCCACTCCGAAGAGGCCTTCACCTGCGCCAACCGCCGTACGTCGGCCTGACGCCGGCGCAACAGATCACAGCAGCGGTTGCGAACGGCCGTCATCACGAAAGCCCCGACGTGCTGCGGCAGCTCCATCCGCTCGCGGTCGCGCCACATCCGCTCCAGCAGATCGTGGACCACATCCTCCGCCTCGGCCGACGAGAGCACCAGACTCTGCGCATAGCGGAACATACGGTCGCGGAGCGGCATGACCAAACGGATGAATTCGGATTCCTTCATGATACCTGTTAGACGAACTCGACGGGCAAAACGCAACATCGGAAGTCCAAATATCGCTATTTTTCCATCAAAACAGGACACGAACAACCCCTTAAGCAGAAAAATTCAAAAAAACAGGTACTTTGTATTGCACAATACTAAAATATGTTTTATATTTGCAATACCAAAATAGTAAAACCTGCAAAATCATCCGGCAAAAGCCGTATCGATCATGAAAGAGACCATCCACGTAAACATCGGCTCCATGGCCTTCACCCTCGACGAGGATGCCTATCGAGTTTTGGACCGTTACTTCGCCGACATCCGCAGCCGGCTGCCCGAAGAGGACACCGAAACGATGGCCGACATCGAGAGCCGTGTGGCGGAAATCTTCCGCGAACGGGTCTCATCGCCCATGCGCGTCATCTCGCTCGAGGTGGTTCGCGCCACGATGGCCCAGATGGGTTCACCGGCCGACTTCGGCGAGCCACGCACCCCGACCGGCGACACCGGCAAAGCTGCCGTGAGACACCTCTACCGCTCGCGCAGCAACCGTTCGATTGCCGGCATCTGCGGAGGCCTGGCCGACTTTTTCGATGCCGATGCGACGATGATCCGGCTGTTGACACTGCTGCTGGTTCTCTTCGGCGGGCTCTCGATCTGGGCCTACATCATCCTCTGGATCGTCATACCCGAAGAGCCGCTCCGCTAATTACCCGAAAAACCGAAAACATGATGACCGCAAATCAAAAACGCCACCTGTACCGATCCCGCAACGAACGCATCATCGCCGGCATCTGCGGAGGCCTGGCCGACTACTTCGGCCTGAAGGTCTTCAACGTCCGCCTGGCCCTGTTGCTACTGATCCTCTTCGCGGGACTCTCGCTCTGGGTCTACATCATCCTCTGGCTGATCGTGCCCCTGGAGCCCAACCGTCAAACGCTCTGAACCATGGCTGAAGACAACGTCAAGGCGCAAATGCGCAAGGGAATCCTGGAGTACTGCATCCTCGCCATCCTCTCCCGCGGGGATTCGTATGCTCCGAAGATCATCGCCGAACTCAAACAGGCCGAGATGATCGTCGTCGAGGGTACGCTCTACCCGATCCTCACCCGGCAGAAAAATGCCGGACTGCTCACCTATCGCTGGGAAGAGTCGCCGCAGGGCCCTCCCCGCAAATACTATTCGCTCACACCCAAGGGCGAGGAGTATCTCCGCACGCTCGACCAGGCGTGGAACGAACTCGTCGAACAGATCCGACGGATCCGCCACGGTATCGACAACAACGAATAACCCACTCGATAAAAACGGACAATCATGAAGAAATTTCTTTGGATAATCACTCCGATCGTCCTGCTGGTGGTCGTCTGCACCGTCTGTCACGCAGCTCCCCTCGGGAATAAAGAGACCGAACAGATCGTCACGAAGGAGATCCCGGTGCCCGATTTCGACGCCGTCAACGCTTCGCGCACCGTGAAGGTCATCCTCACGGCGCAGGGCGACAAGATCCGCATCACCGCCAACGAAGAATTGCAGGATCAGGTGATCGTCAAGGCCGAAGAGAACGATCTGACAATCACGATCGACCCGCAGATCAAATCGATCGGCAAGGGGGAGGTCACGGTAACCGTACCCGTCGCCGGGCGGACGCTCCGCAAACTGACGGCCTCGAGTGCCGCCCGGATCTCGGCTCCGGAGCTCACGCTCGAAACCTCGGACCTGCTGGTCAAGGCCTCGAGCGCCGCCAAAATCGAGACCTCGGTCAAGGCCGGCTCGTGCAGCATCGACGCTTCGAGCGCCGCTGACATCGATCTGACGGTCAAGGCCGCCACGTGCAACATCGAGGCATCGAGTGCCGCCAATGTCCGCGCCGATATCCAATCGGAGTCGTGCACGGCCGACGCCTCGAGTGCCGCCGGAATCACGCTCAAGGGCCTCACGGAGTACTTCGAGAGCGGAAACAGTTCGGCCGGCAAGGTCAACGCCTCGGAACTGACCGCACAGCGGGTCGACGTCACGGCCTCGAGCGGTTCGAAGACCTCGGTGAACTGCACCGAGAGCCTCAAAGCCTCGGCCTCGAGCGGCGCCGGAATCCGCTACACGGGCGACTGCCAGGTCGAAGCCTCGAAATCGAGCGGCGGCAGCATCCGCAGAAAATAAGGGGCCGGCATCCGTAAAAATATCCGCTAACAACCCATCCGCACACAAGCCAAAGTCATGAAAGAAGTCAAGAAATGCAGCATCTCGGGCGTGGCCTTCACCATGGACGTCGATGCCTATGAGGCCCTGGACACCTACCTCGAAAGCCTCAAGAAGAGCTATCAGGATACACCCGACGGCGCGGAGATCGTCGCCGACATCGAGGCCCGCATCGCCGAACTGATCCTCTCGGCGCAGGACAACACCCGTGTGGTCGAAAAACCGCTCATCCTGGACATCATCGCCCAGATGGGCTCGGCCGAGGACATCTCCGACGAGAGCTCGGACCGCGACCTGCAGTACGAGACTCCGCGCATCCCGCGCCGCCTCTACCGCGATACGGCCAATGCCAAACTCGGAGGTGTCTGCGCCGGCATCGGCAAATATTTCGACATCGATCCGGTCTGGGTACGACTGATCCTCTTCCTGCCGATGCTGCTGAGCTGTCTGGGCGGCATTCCGTTCCTCTACTGGTTCGGTCCGCTGTTCGGCAACCTCTTCGGCATCTTCCTGATCTGCTACTTCATCATGTGGTTTGCCGTCCCGGCCGCCCGCACCGCCCGCCAGAAACTCGAAATGAACGGCGAACGGATCACCGCCCAGTCCATCAGCGAGGTCACCGCCGCTTCGGCCAACAACGATCCCGATGCCAAAGCTAAACCGATCGTCGCCGAAGCCGTCTCGATGTTCGGCAAGATCGTGCTGATCCTGCTGAAGATCTTCGCCGGAATCCTCGTCTTCGGACTCATCATGGGAGCCTGCGCCCTGGTCATCGGGCTCTTCGCCCTGCTGATCGGAGGCCCGGAGCTGCTGCAGCTGGGCAAACTGGCCGACTTCTCGCTCTGGGTTCCGATTCTGGGGATCTTCATCGTCCTGATTCCGGTCACCCTGATGATCTACGTGCTGATGTGCCTGATCGCCTCGCGCAAACCCAGCGCAAAGAGCGTGCTGATCATCTTCCTGGCGTGGATCGTCTCGATCATCGCCTGCTCGGTGATCGCCATCCGCGAAAACGCCAGCGACAAGATCCGCCAGAAAAAAGCCGCCGTCGAACAGATCTTCCGCAGCCCGCTGATCATCAACGGCGACACCACGACGCTCGAACAACTGCTCGAGGATTACGACGAGGAGAGCGTCATCGAGGAGGGACGCCAGCTGCTGCACATCGCCGTGCCCTCGCAGTCGATCGACATTACGGTCAACAAGAACGAGGGCGAACTGAAGGTCAACGCCGACGGCCAGGAGGTTCTGATCCGTGCCGGCCAACAGACCGGCGAAACGGAGGAGAGCCCGGCGGCCGACTCGACACGAAAGAAACTCCCGGCATCCGAGACGAGATAATCTGCCACACAATCCGCCACACAAGGGAGAAGAGCCGCCCCGACGGGTCGCTTTTCTCCCTTCAATTTTGGCTGCATCTTTGAAAAATACTGAAAAAATAACTACCTTTGACCGGTTTTGTTTTACAACAAGTGAGAGTATGGGAGGTAACAAATGTATCGGCATTCTGACCTCCGGAGGCGATGCCCCCGGCATGAATGCCGCAATTCGGGCCGTAACGCGCAGCGCCATCTACAACGGCTTTACCGTGAAGGGTATCATGCGTGGATACAAGGGTTTGGTCTTCAACGAAATCGTTGAGTTCAAATCGCAGAGTGTCAGCAACATCATCCAGATGGGCGGAACGATCCTCAAGACGGCCCGCTGCAAGGAGTTCATGACCGCCGAAGGCCGCAAGATGGCCTACGACAACATGGTGGCCGCAGGAATCGACACGCTGGTGGTGATCGGCGGCGACGGCTCGCTGACCGGTGCCACCATCTTCGCCGAAGAGTACAACGTCCCGATCGTCGGTCTCCCCGGCACGATCGACAACGATCTGGGCGGCACCGACTCGACCATCGGCTATGACACGGCCCTGAACACCATCATGCAGGCCGTCGACAAACTGCGCGATACGGCTTCGAGCCACGAACGCCTCTTCTTCGTCGAGGTCATGGGCCACACGGCCGGCTATCTGGCCCTGAACAGCGCCATCGCCACCGGTTCAGAAGCAGCCATCATCCCCGAAATGGAGACCGAGGTCGACCAGCTGGCCGAACTCATCAACCACGGATTCCGCAAAAGCAAAAACTCGGCCATCGTCATCGTCGCCGAAAACCCCAAGACGGGTGGCGCCACGGCCCTGGCCGAACGTGTCAAGAAGGAGTTCCCGCAGTACGACGCCCGCGTCACGATCCTGGGCCACATCCAACGCGGAGGTTCGCCGACGGCCGTCGACCGCATCCTCGCCTCGCGTATGGGCGAAGCCGCCATCGAGGCCATCCTCGACGGTCAGCGCAACGTGATGATCGGTACGATGAACGGCAAGATCGTCTATGTTCCCTTCGCCAAGGCCATCAAGCACAACAAGGGGATCGATCGCAGCGATCTGGATCTGGTAAAAATTCTTTCGATCTAATCCGGGCCGGCGTGCGGCCCCGCAACTCAAACCCATGAACTTCAACGAGAGACCCGAACACCGACGCATCAAGCGCGTCATCGGAATCGGCAATGCCCTCACGGACATGCTGGTCAACCTGAAAACCGACTCCGTACTGGGACGGTTCAAACTGGCCAAAGGCTCGATGAGTCTGGTGGACACCCGTCTGCAGACCGAAATCTCGAAATCGGTCGCCGGACTTCCCTACTCGCTTTCGCTCGGAGGCTCGGCCGGAAACACCATCCGCGCCATGGCCCAACTGGGTTGCAGCGTGGGGTTCATCGGCAAGGTGGGCCCCGACACCACGGGCGACTTCTTCGTGCAGGCGCTGGAGAATCTGGGCATCGAACCGATCATCTTCCGTGGACAGGAGCGTTCGGGCAAATGCGTGTCGCTGATCTCGGCCGACGGTGAGCGGACGATGATCACCCATTTGGGTGCGGCACTGGAGCTCTCGGCCGAAGAGATCGAACCGACGATCTTCGACGGCTACGACTGCCTCTATGTCGAGGGCTACCTGGTCCAGAACCACGACCTGATCCTCAAGACCGCCCGCACGGCCAAGGAGTGCGGGCTGAAGGTGGCCATCGACCTGGCCAGCTTCAACATCGTGGCCGAGAACCTCGAGTTCCTCCGTACGCTGGTCCACGAACACGTCGATATCGTCTTCGCCAACGAGGAGGAGGCCAAGACCTTCACCTGCGAGGCCGAACCGCTCAATGCCCTGCAGCAGATCTCGGAGATGTGCGAACTGGCCGTCGTGAAGATCGGCACCAAAGGGGCGATGATCAAACAGGGCGACGAGGTGGTCCACGTGGGCATCATGGCCGCGGCCAAGCGGGTCGACACGACGGGTGCCGGCGACTTCTATGCCGCCGGATTCCTCGCGGGACTCTGCGACGGGCTTTCGCTCCGACAGTGCGGCACGATCGGTGCCATCACGGCCGGCAAGGTAATCGAAGTCGTGGGCACGACCTTCGGCGAAGAGGCCTGGGAGGAGATCTACCAGCTGGTCAACAAGGTCAAGCACGAAAAATACCTCTTCTGACCCGTACGCATCATTCATAACCCGCTACCAAAATGACAATAAATCTCGATATGACGGGGTTTATTGTCATTTTCAATCTTTCGCGCAATGGAGAAAATATGGAGTTCTCTCAAAATCCAGTTCAGGAACCGATTCGATTTCATCCTCTACGGCCAACGAATCGGATACATCAATATTTTCACCATACTCATCGATTTTTTCATTCTACTGTATTCAGTTTTTGATTACAGGAACCTGATTCACGTCGACAATATTGCCCTATTACTCTTTCTCATTTTCTCTACTCTGATTTGGCAAATACTCAGCTTCATCAGGGACTTCCACTTCTACACAAAACGGACAACATATTACAATGCCCATAATCGGCTCAAACAAAATCGTCCGCAGATGGCTGAAGAATTAAACGCCATCTATTCGGAAGGTCCGGCATTTCCAAACACCGCAATAAAATATAGCGAAACCATAGATTGCCTACTACAGAGCAACACACCCATTCGAACGATCCCATGCTCGGACAAAGAAAAACGGGTATGGAGCTACATCAAGAATTATCGGGATATTCTACAGCCCTTTCTCAATGAGAAGTGGCATGAAATGAAAAACAGGAGAGGCAGTTTCTACAACGAGAAAAAATTATGCATGGCCTCTGAGTTCAAGGAAAGCAACAATCAATGGTTTGTCAGGGTTTGCAAAGGTTGCTACTACAACTCCTATCTCACCAACATGATTTATACCAAGAAACTCTCCCATCAAAGCGGATGGGGCATAACTCCTCCTGCCAACATAAGTACATACGCCATACGGCCGTTCGAAAAATCCGTCATGAGCGATCACATCGGAATATCCACCCTGGCCATCACGGCGGACGGTTATGTCATCATTCTGCATCAAAACGACAAAGCCCTTACATCAACGGATCGGCTGATGCCCTCTGCCTCCGGATCTGTCGATTTCAAAGACTTCCATCCAAATACAGACTTCAGACAAACACTGATCACGGCCGCCGAAAGAGAGTTGAAAGAAGAGACGAATCTTACAAAAGACCTTATCGAATATACCAAACCCATCGGTTTTTATCGCGATCTTGGCAGAGGTGGAAAGCCGGAATTCTGCTGCATCACACAGTTGAATGTCAATCTGTTCGAAATAAACACAATACGGCCAAGCAGCGAAGAACAGAGAGATGACTTTGAGACCTACCAGATATTGGGATCGACCTATCTTCTTGACGGTAAGGACTTTGATCGCTTTTCGAATATTATACACAACTCATCCGAGAACGAGGAAGAACGCCCATCACTGGCGCTATTCATGTGTTTCACGACATTGTGCCGCTATTTTTCGCGAAAAGAGACGGCCTAACCGATCCGAGCAAAGAGCCCGCGCGAGATCCCGCAGCGCAGACGCAGCAGCCAGAGCGACTTGCGGGGCGCCATCGTACAGCACAACAGCAGCGTCGCCCCCCACTTGAAGAGCTCCCTCAGCAACGTCTTCGCCACACGGTGGTGAATCTGCGCCCGCAGCCGCTGGCTGACTCCGACGTTGTAGCTCAGACGGCGGAAATAGTCGAGCGTCAGTTTGTGGGGCGGAATGATGTGCCACATCACGGCCCCCGGAACATACCAGATCGTCTCTCCCCCCTGCAGCAACCGTTCGAAGAGATCGTTCTCCTCACCGCCGATCAACTCTCCGTTGACACGCCCGAGCGAGGGGTCGAATCCCCCGTAAGGGGCCAGCGCCTCCCGCCGGAAAGCCATGTTGCCACCCCCGGGAACCCGCCCGACGGGAAACGCCCGCACCTCGTCGCCGAAATCCATCGGATTGGCGATGGGCATCTCGACGTAGTGCGACATCCATGCGGGGCGCCCCGAAGGGTATTCGGCCAGAATCCGCCCGCCGGCCACAACCGCCTCGGGGTGCGACTCGAAGAGCGCGACATAGGCCCGCAGAAAGCCCGGATTGATACGCTCGTCGTCGTCGATGAAGGCGACCCACGGCGCCCGCGCCTCGCGAAGCCCCCGGTTGCGGGCATACGATACGCCCGGTCCCGTTTCGCGGACAAGGCGCAGGTTGCAGGCAGGGTGACGGGCGGCAAAGTCCGCAAAACGCGCCTCGGTATCGTCCGTGGAGTTGTTGCTCACCACCACGCACTCCCACTCCCCGGCAGGGAGATCCTGCCGCACGACGGACTCCAGCGCCCGAATGAGTTCTTCGGCCCGGTTGTGGGTAGGTATGGCCAGCGAAATACGAATCATATCGCGAAAGTAGCAAATTATTCATAAAAAAGTGTATATTTGCGAAACTATCAAGCCATACTTCCATGCAAAAGCTGATCCGCAACCTCCTGCCGCTGTTCGCGGTACTGATTGCCGCAATGGCATCCGCCCAGGGTGTCACCTGGCAAAGCAAGGTCGAGCCCCTCGAAGGCAATGCCTATCGCATCGTGCTCGAGGCCACCGTACCTTCGGGCTACCACATGTACGATCTGGGGCCCTACGAAGGTGGCGGTCCCAATCCCACGGTCATCACCTTCACGCCCGGCGAGGGTGCTGCCCTCGACGGTGAGGTCGAGCCGCTCGACCCGCCGCACCGCTACCACGACGACGTCTACGGCATGGAGATCGGAACCTACGAAGGTACCGTCCGCTTTGCCCAGAAGGTCACGCTGTCGGCCCCCCAGGCCCTGGTTACCGCCCAGCTCGAATGGATGATCTGTGACGATACGAGCTGCATGCCGCCCGAGGATCTCGAACTGCAGATCGCCGTCCCGGAGGGTGCCAAGGTGGCTCCCGCCGCCGGGGATCAGGCCGAGGTTGCTCCCGCCGCCGAAACGCCCGCCACGAAGGATGCCGCCGGAAAGGGCTCGATCTGGGCCCTGATCATCGAGGCCATCCTCTGGGGATTTGCCGCCCTCTTGACGCCGTGCGTCTTCCCGATGGTGCCGATGACCGTTTCGTACTTCCTCAAGGGCGAGGGCGGAGCCGCCATGGGCCGTCTGCGCGCCGCGTTGTACGGGCTATTCATCGTGCTGCTCTATACCGTCCCCATCGCTGTCATTATCATCATCACACGCATCGTCGGCGGCGATGCCGTGACGGCCGACATCTTCAACTGGCTTGCCACGCACTGGCTGCCGAACATCATCTTCTTCCTCGTCTTCATGATCTTCGCCGCCTCGTTCTTCGGGGCATTCGAGATCACCATGCCCTCGTGGATGGTCAACAAGACCGACTCGAAGGCCGATACCAAGGGGCTGAGCGGCATCTTCTTCCTCGCCCTGACGCTCGTGCTGGTCTCGTTCTCCTGCACGGGCCCCATCGTCGGTTCGGTGCTCATCAAGTCGACCTCAGGTGAATTCTGGACCCCGATCCTCACCATGCTGGCCTTCTCGGTGGCCTTCGCCCTTCCGTTCACCCTCTTCGCCCTCTTCCCCTCGGTGCTGAAGAAGATGCCCAAAAGCGGCGGCTGGCTGAACTCCGTGAAGGTTGTCCTCGGATTCATCGAGGTGGCCCTCGGTCTGAAATTCCTCTCCGTGGCCGACCAGACCTATCACTGGGGAATCCTTGACCGGGAGATCTATCTGGCCATCTGGATCGTCGTCTTCACCCTGATGGGACTCTATCTGCTGGGCAAGATCAAGTTCGCTCACGACAGCGACGTGCCCTATCTCGGAGTCGGACGTCTGGCGCTGGTCATCATCGTCTTCTCGTTCGTCGTCTACCTGATCCCCGGCATGTGGGGCGCTCCGCTGAAGGGTCTCTCGGGCTATCTGCCGCCGCTGACCTCGCAGGACTTCGTCCTCGGCGCCAACACCGCCGCAGCTCCCGCCGCCTCGCAGAGCGGCATCGGCAAACCCAAGTACAGCGACTTCCTCCACCTGCCCCACGGGCTGGAAGGCTTCTTCGATCTGAAGGAGGCCGAAGCCTATGCCGCCAAGGTCCGCAAACCCATCTTCATCGACTTTACGGGGCACGGCTGCGTCAACTGCCGCGAGATGGAGGCACGCGTCTGGTCCGACCCGCAGGTGCTTGACATCCTGCGCAACGACTACGTCATCTGCGCCCTCTATGCCGACGACAAAAAGGAGCTGCCCGAGGACGAATGGATCACCACCGATGCCGGAAAGGTACTGAAGAGCCTCGGCAAGATCAACTCCTACTATGCGCTGAAGACCTACGGCGTCAACGCCCAGCCCTACTACGTGCTGCAGGGTGCCGACGGACAGCCGCTGGTCGAACCGCGCGGTTATGACCTCGATGTGGCGGCCTTCGTCCAGTTCCTCCGCTCGGGCGTCGAAGCCTACCACAACGCCGATCGGCAGTAACCGAAAAGCGTGATCCCGCCTCGAATCGCACAAGGATGGAGGGGGGGGGTACGCAGGGATCGTACACGAATCACACCCTACAAAGAGCCCCGGATGCACGGATGCATCCGGGGTTCTTCTGTCAGACGTTCAGGCCGAAGCGGTTACTCTTCGTGCTTGTGGAGACGTTCTTCCTGAGCAAAGGCGGACTTTACCTCCTCCTGCTTTTCGTGGCGCTCCTTCGGGGTCGGAGCCTCACCCTCCTTGACCAGATGATGGATGTTGCGTTCGAAATTCGCCTCGCAGGGCGAACATTTTTCCTTCTCTTTCATAAGGCGGTTGTTTTTGTGTCGATCGGATGGCAGCAAATTACGGACCGCATTGCTGCGGCCCGTACGGATCAACGCAGCAGCCGCTCGGGCGATAGCTTGAAGCGGAACGTGAGATCGGCGTAGGGGATGCGGTACTCTTCGCGCGGCAGGGCGCCCCACGAATCCACACAGCCAAGGCCCATCTGCCGGCCGTCGATGCAGAGCCAGACGCGTCCGTCGGCATCGATCTCCGGGAAGTGGAGCTGCCCCTTCACCCATCCGCCGCTCAGCGACTCGGGCGAATAGCGAAGCGCCGAGGCCGAGAAGGCAGCATCCGACGTAATGCGCAGCCCCCAACCGCCGGGCAGGCTCTGCTGCCACCAGCGCACGTCGCTCTTCGTGCCGGTCTCCTGCGGCCGGATGTAGGGATAGGGCTGCTCGTCGACCGTCTGGCGGTAGAGACCGAGGAACGAGGCTGTCTTGCGGTCGGCGTAGTTCTCGCCCGGGCCGCGGCCGTAGTAGTCGATGCGGTCGAAATCAGCCGGAAGGGTCATCAGCATGCCGAAGCGGAAGAGGCGCGGCAGCGACTTGTCCCCGCTCTTGCCCGTCACCTTCACCTGCTCTTCGACGACAATCTCTCCGACGTTGTTGATCGCGTAGTTGACCGTCAGCCGGGCAGCATAGGCCGGGAAGTCATACTCGGTCTGCACGTAAACAATCCCGTCGCGGAGCTGGCTGTCGAGCCGCTTGAGCCGCAGTTCCGGATGGCGGATGGCGGCATACTTCTGCTGCAGGCCGGCCCCGAAGTCGTTGTCGGTCGGAGCGCGCCAGAAGTTCGGACGCAGCACGCATCCCGGCGCCAGAACCGGCGTTCCGCCGACCTCGTAGCGGGTGATCATACCGTCGCTGCGGCGGATGTCGAGCGTGAAGCACTCCGACGAGATCCGCACATAGTTGCGGTCGGCGTCCGAGAGCGTCAGCGAGGGTTGCGAATGGCGATCCGTCGGACGGTTGGCAATCGTCAGCGGCTCGAAGCGGTGCTCAACGACCGGCAGCTGGGCACGGGCCAGGCACGTTCCGGCCTCGAGAGCCGGTTCCGACCGTTTGAGGTCATACGCCACATTGAGCAGCAGCTCACCCTCCAGTCCGTCGAGTTCGAGCGGCAGCGTGTATTCGCGCGTCTGCTGAGGAGCCACATCGAGCGATTCGATCGTCCCCGACTGCACGGGGCGACCCTCCTCGAGCAGCGTCCACGTCAGCCGATAGTTCGACAGGTCGCGGAAGAAGTACTCGTTATAGACGGCAATCCGTCCCGCCCGCAGATCCACCGCCCGTGTCCAGATCGACTGGTGCTGGAAGGCAACCTCCGCATAATGGGGATTCGGACGCCGGTCGGGCGAGATCAGTCCGTTGTCGCAGAAGTTGTTGTCGCTGGCGTCGTAGGGGTTGAAGTCACCGCCGTAGGCATAGATCCAACGGCCGTTGCGCTTCACGCGCAGCGACTGGTCGACAAAGTCCCAGATGAAACCGCCCTGGTAGGAGGGGGTGCGGCGGATCAGATCCCAATAGTCGGCAAAACCACCCTCGGAGTTCCCCATGGCGTGTGCGTATTCGCACTGGATGAGGGGCTTGCGCGGATTCTCCGAAGCGTATTTCTCGCACCGTTCGTATTCCCAGTACATCGGGCACATGATATCGGTGTTGTCTCCCCCTTCGGCCCGTTCGTACTGAACCGGGCGCGACGGATCGAACGACTTGATCCATTTGTAGCAGGCCGTGAAATTCTCCCCGTCACCCGCCTCGTTGCCCAGCGACCAGACGATCACCGAAGGGTGGTTGATGTTGCGCATGACGTTGCGCTGATTGCGCTCGAGGTGCGCCCCGGCGTAGAGCGGATTGCGGGCCAGCGTCCGGTTGCCGTAGCCCATGCCGTGCGACTCGATGTTGGCCTCGGCCACCACGTAGAGCCCGTACTCGTCGCAGAGTTCATACCAGCGGCTGTCGTCGGGATAGTGGCACGTCCGCACGGCATTGACGTTGGCCTGCTTCATCAGCCGGATATCCTGCAGCATCCGCTCCTCGGTCACATAGTAGCCGTTGTCGGGATCCATCTCGTGGCGGTTGACCCCCTTGATGAGGATCGGCTGTCCGTTGACGAGCAGCCGTCCGTCGCGGATCTCGACGTTGCGGAAACCCGTCCGCAGGGGAATTGCCTCCAGCAGCCGGCCCGCCGGATCGGTCAGGGTGACCGTCACGTCGTAGAGCCGCGGAGTCTCGGCCGTCCAGGCCTCCACCTGCCCCGCGTCGAGCGTCAAATGCTCCTTCTCGCCGGAGACCTTGACCCGTCCGATCAAAGCCCCCTCCGGCGCTCCCGGCACCTCGAGCCGCACCTCGGCCGTACACCCCCGGGCCTCGCGCGGGAAGAGCAGCTCGACGTCGAGCCGTCCGCGCGTGAAATCATCCGTGAGCGAGGCTCCGAGCCGGACATCCTCGATGTGCTTCCAGTCGCGGGCGTAGAGATAGCAGTCGCGCCCCACGCCGCTCAGCCGCCAGAAGTCCTGATCCTCGAGATAGCTTCCGTCGCACCAGCGGAAGACCTGAAAGGCTATCAGATTACGGCCGGGCTTCACGTAGCGCGTGATGTCGAACTCGGCCTCGAGTTTGCTGTCCTCGCTGTAACCGACGAACGAACCGTTGACCCACAGCGAGAGGTTCGACGTCACCGAACCGAAGTGGGCGATAATCTGTTCGCCGCGCCACGATTCGGGGATCACGATTTCGCGGCGGTATGAACCCACGTGGTTGTTCTCGACGGGAACCTCCGGCGGATTGTTCCTGAACTGTTCGCGCCAGGCGTAGCCGATATTCACGTAGAGCGGATCACCGTAGCCGTTCACCTCCCAGAGCCCCGGTACGGGCATCGTCGACCAATGCCCGTCGTCGTAGTCCGTGCGGTAAAAGTCCGTCGGGCGCTGGTCGGCGTCCTCGACCCACGCGAAGCGCCACACGCCGTTGAGCGACAGGTAGCGTTCCGAGACCTTGCGGTCGCCCGCCAGGGCCGCCTCGCGGCTTTCGTAGGCAAAGAACGAGGCATGCATCGGCATGCGGTTGACGGCATTGGTTTCGGCATCGAGCCAGGCTTCGATACGGGCTCCGGCCCGGGCAGGCAACAGCCCCCAGGCGAGCATCAGTGTACCGACAAGAAGGGTTCGCAGTTTCATCAGCAGCAGTTTTTCGGGTAAGGAATCGGAATCGGCGACCGCAACACCGCTTCGGTGCGGATCGTCCCCACAAAGATAAAAAAAAGATCGGAATTCCCTCCTCCGACCCCGTGAAACTTGCTCCGGAACAGCAAAAAAAAAGAAAACTTTATTCGGTTTTCCGGTTCAAAAAACGTATCTTTGTCAACAATCACCCAACCCAAAGCTCACTCTCGACCATGAATAAAAAGAAGAAATGGATCATTACGGCCATTATCCTGGCGGTATTCTGTGCGGCTCTCGGCATCTACAACTACTACGGCAAACGCTCCCCGGCCGAAGAGAGCGCCGGTGAGCCGATCGCACCCCGCTCACGGAATACGCTCAATGTCAACGGTCTGATCATCCGCCCACAGTCCCTCACCGACGGGATCACCACCGTGGGCAACCTGTTGCCCGACGAGGAGGTCGACCTCTCGTTCGAGACCTCGGGCAAGATCGTGGCCATCAACTTCCAGGAGGGCGCCGCCGTCCGTAAGGGCCAGCTGCTGGCCAAGGTCAACGACCGCCCTCTGCAGGCCCAGCTCTCACGCTACGAGGCCCAGCTCAAACTGGCCGAAGACCGCGTCTATCGCCAGAGCGCCCTGCTCGAACGCGACGCCGTGAGCCAGGAGGCCTACGAGCAGGCCCGCACCGAACTGGCCACGCTCAACGCCGATATCGACATCGTAAAGTCCAATATCGCCCTCACGGAGTTGTGCGCCCCGTTCGACGGCATCATCGGTCTGCGTAACGTCAGCGAGGGAGCCTACGCCTCGCCGTCTGTCGTTGTGGCCAAGCTGACGAAGATCTCCCCGCTGAAGATCGACTTCTACGTCCCGGAGCGTTACGCCAGCCAGATCCATCCCGGCACGCGCCTCTCGTTCACCGTCGAGGGCCGCCAGGAGCGCTTCGAGGCCACGGTCTACGCCACCGAAACGCAGGTCGACGTCACAACCCGCACGCTGGCCGTGCGGGCCCGCTACCCGAATGCCCGGGGACGGCTGCTTCCCGGACGCTTCGCCACGGTGGAGATCCGCATGCACGAGATTTCGGACGCCATCGCCGTACCGACCGAAGCCATCGTCCCCGAAATGGGCATCGACAAGGTCTTCCTCTACCGCGGCGGGAAGGCCCACGCCGTCGAGGTGACCACCGGACTGCGCACCGAATCCCAGATTCAGATCATCAACGGCCTTCAGGTCGGCGACACGCTCCTCACCTCCGGAACGCTCCAGCTGCGCGAAGGCCTCCCCGTCCAACTCGATCGCATCGACTAAAACCCGCGCCGCATGAACATCTCCGAACTCAGCATCCGGCGTCCCGTGCTGGCATCCGTGATGACGATCATCATTCTTCTGTTCGGCTTCATCGGATACAAGGCCCTCGGCGTGCGCGAATACCCGAGCGTCGACAACCCGATCATCTCGGTGCAGTGCTCCTACCCGGGAGCCAACGCCGACGTGATCGAGAACCAGATCACCGAACCCCTCGAGCAGAACATCAACGGCATCCCGGGCATCCGCTCGCTGTCGAGCACCAGCCAGCAGGGGCAGAGCCGCATCACCGTTGAATTCGAACTCTCGGTCGATCTCGAAACCGCCGCCAACGACGTGCGCGACAAGGTCTCGCGGGCGCAGCGCTACCTGCCGCGCGACTGCGACCCGCCGACGGTCACGAAGGCCGATGCCGACGCCACGCCGATTCTGATGGTGACGATCCAGAGCGACAAGCGCTCGCTGCTCGAACTGAGCGAAATCGCCGACCTGACGGTCAAGGAGCAGCTGCAGACGATCAGCGACGTGAGCGGCGTGCAGATCTGGGGTGAAAAGCGCTACTCGATGCGGCTGTGGCTCGACCCGGCGAAGATGGCCGGCTACGGCGTAACCCCCTCGGACATCAAGGATGCCCTCGACCGCGAGAATGTCGAGCTCCCCTCGGGCAGCATCGAGGGCAACACCACCGAACTGACCATCCGCACGCTGGGGCTGATGCACACCTCGCAGGAGTTCAACGACCTGGTGATCCGCGAGGACGGCGACCGCATCATCCGCCTGAGCGACGTCGGACGCGCCGAACTCGGCCCGCAGGATACGCGCAGCTACATGAAGATGAACGGCATCCCGATGGTGGGCGTGGTGGTCGTCCCGCAGCCGGGCGCCAACCACATCGAGATCGCCGACGCCGTCTACGAACGCATGGAGACGATGAAGAAGGATCTGCCCGACGACGTGGTCACCTCCTACGGTTTCGACAACACGCGCTTCATCCGCGCCTCGATCGACGAGGTGAAGCAGACCGTCTACGAGGCCTTCGTGCTGGTGATCATTATCATCTTCCTCTTCCTGCGGAACTGGCGCGTGACGCTCATCCCCTGCATCGTGATCCCCGTCTCGCTGATCGGTACGTTCTTCATCATGTACGTGGCCGGCTTCTCGATCAACGTCCTCTCGATGCTGGCCGTCGTGCTGTCGGTCGGTCTGGTCGTCGACGACGCCATCGTGATGACCGAAAACATCTACATCCGCATCGAACGCGGCATGTCGCCCCGCGACGCCGGCATCGAAGGGGCCAAGGAGATCTTCTTCGCCGTCCTCTCGACCTCCATCACGCTGATCGCCGTCTTCTTCCCGATCGTCTTCATGGAGGGGACCACCGGACGTCTGTTCCGCGAATTCAGTCTGGTGATCTCCGGCGCCGTCTTGATCTCGACCTTCGCGGCGCTGACCATCACCCCGATGCTGGCCACCAAGCTGTTGGTGCGCCAGGAGCGCAAGAACTGGTTCTACAACGCCACGGAGCCCTTCTTCGAGTGGTTAAACCGCTTCTACGCCTCGACTCTGGCCTCGCTGCTGCGACGCCGCTGGCTGGCGCTGCCCGTCGTCGCGCTGACACTCGGGCTGATCGGCTGGCTGTGGAGTGCCATCCCCGCCGAAATGGCCCCGCTGGAGGACCGTTCGCAGATCACGATCAACACGCGCGGCTCCGAAGGCGCCACCTACGAGTACCTGCGTGACTATACGGAGGAGATCAACCAGCTGGTCGATTCGCTGGTTCCGGAGGCCGCCTCGGTCATGGCCCGCGTCTCGAGCGGATCGGGCAACATCCGCGTCTCGCTCACCGATATCGCCGACCGCAAACGCTCGCAGATGGAGATTGCCGAGGAGCTCTCGGCCGCCGTGCGCTCGAAGACCAAGGCGCGTTCGTTCGTCCAGCAGCAGAGCACCTTCGGCGGACGCCGCAGCAACATGCCCGTGCAGTACGTGCTGCAGGCCACGAGCCTCGAACGCCTCGAGGAGGTGCTGCCCGAGTTCATGCGCCGGGTCTACGAGAGCCCCGTCTTCCAGATGGCCGACGTCGACCTGAAGTTCAGCAAACCCGAGGTGCGCATCGAGGTCAACCGCGACAAGGCCAACCTGCTGGGGGTCTCGACGCGCAACATCGCCCAGACGCTCCAGTACGGACTGAGCGGCCAGCGCCTCGGCTACTTCTACATGAACGGCAAGCAGTATGAGATTCTGGCCGAGATCAACCGCCAGCAGCGCAACAAACCCGCCGACCTGCGGTCGATCTACGTGCGCAGCGACAAGGGCGAGATGATCCAGATGGACAACCTCATCTCGCTGGTCGAGAACGTCGCCCCGCCGAAGCTCTACCACTACAACCGCTTCCTCTCGGCCACCGTCTCGGCCGGTCTGGCCAAGGGCCGCACCATCGGGCAGGGGCTCGACGAGATGGACCGCATCGCCGAAGAGACGCTCGGCGACGACTTCCGCACGGCGCTGGCCGGCGATTCGAAGGAGTTCCGCGAGAGTTCGTCGAGTCTGATGTTCGCCTTCATCCTGGCCATCGCGCTGATCTATCTGATTCTGGCGGCGCAGTTCGAGAGTTTCAAGGACCCGCTGGTCATCATGCTCACCGTGCCGCTGGCCATCGCCGGCGCGCTGGTCTTCATGTGGAGCACCGACCAGACGATGAACATCTTCAGCCAGATCGGCATCATCATGCTGATCGGTCTGGTGGCCAAGAACGGCATCCTGATCGTCGAGTTCGCCAACCAGAAGCAGGAGGCCGGCATCGACAAGCGGCACGCCATCGCCGAGGCGGCCCAGCAGCGTCTGCGCCCGATTCTGATGACCAGCGCCTCGACCGTGCTGGGCATGCTGCCGCTGGCCGTGGCTTCGGGCGAGGGTGCCGCCGGACGCGTGGCCATGGGTGTGGCCGTCGTGGGCGGCATGGTGGTCTCGACGCTGCTGACGCTCTACATCGTCCCGGCCATCTACAGCTACGTCTCGACCGACAGGTCCCGCAAATCGAAAAAACAACAAGCATGAAACACCTCCTTCTGACCATACTCCTGACGGGATTCGGGGCCGCAGCACTGGCCCAGACCCCGACAAACCCAAGTCCCGAACCAATGCGGGACTTCCCCGAGAACGAACCGCTGACGCTGCGCCGCTGCCTGGAGATCGGACTCGAACGCAACTACGACGTGCGCATCGTCCGCAACGAAGAACGCATCAGCGACAACAACGCCACGGCTGCCAATGCCGGCATGCTGCCCACGGTGGACCTCCAGGCGGGCTACACCGGCACGTGGGACAACCGTCGCGGCACGACGCTGCGCGACGGCTCGCAAAGCACCGAAACGAGCGTCTACGACCAAACGGCCAGCGTGGGTGTGGCCGTGAACTGGACGCTGTTCGACGGCTTCCGCATCCGGACCACCTACGACCGCCTTCGGGAGCTGCAGCAGATGGGAGCCCTGCAGACCCGCATCACCATCGAGGACTTCATGGCCAACCTCACGGCCGAATACTACAACTACCTGCAGCAGACGCTGCGGCTCAGGAATTTCCGCAATGCGGTGCAGCTCTCGCGCGAACGGCTGCGCATCTCCGAGGAGCGTTTCCGCGTGGGCAACTTCTCGCGGCTCGACCTGCTGCAGGCCCGCGTGGACTTCAACGCCGACAGTTCGCAGTACATGTCGCAGCAGGAGGTGGTCACCGCCTCGCGCATCCGCATCAACGAGTTGCTGGCCCACGAGAACCTCGACCGCCGGATCGCCGTGCAGGACTCGGTAATCCGGGTCAACGCCTCGCTCGACTGGGACGAACTGCTCGACCGCACGCTCTCGGCCAACGCTTCGCTGCTGATGGCCGGCCACGACACCGCCATCGCGGAGTTCGACCTGAAGATCCTCCAGGCGCGGAACTACCCCTATGTCAACCTCTCGACCGGCTACGGATACTCCTACAACCTCTACGGCACGGGCACGAACCGTTCGCGCGGCACACTCGGGCTGAATGCCGGGGTTTCGGTGGGCTTCACCCTCTTCGACGGCAACCGCCGCCGCGAACAGCGCAACGCCCGCATCAGCGTCGAGAATGCCGAGCTGACGCGCCAGCAGCTCGAACTCTCGCTGCGGGCCAACCTCTCGAACTTCTGGCAGGCCTACCGCAACAATCTCGAGGTGATCCATCTGGAGGAGGACAACCTTGTGGCGGCCCGCGAGAATTACGAGATTGCCATGGAACGCTACCGGCTGGGCGACCTGCCGGGCATCGAGATGCGCGAGGCGCAGAAGAGCCTGCTGGATGCCGAGGAGCGTATCCTTACGGCGCAGTACAACACGAAACTCTGCGAGATCTCGCTCCAGCAGATCAGCGGCAACGTGCTGATCTATCTCGAATAGGCAGGGGGGGGTAAGCCGGCAGGCAGGCATCAGCAAGGCATTCGCTTCCGACTCATTCCACACGCCTTTTATCCCGCTTTCCAATCCCCGCAAAAGGCCCTTTTCCCAATCCAGCAAAATATTTTCCATTGGAAATTTGTTTTATCGGAAAATAATTCACAACTTTGCATCGTTATTGATAGGAAACCAACCAAAAAGAGGCCATGAAACGACTGCTGCTCGGAATTGCCGCCCTCTCGCTCTTCGCGACGGGCTGCGCACAGAACAACACGAAGAAAAAGGAAAACACACAAAACACGAAAGAGATGAATACGATTGCACTGACGAAAGCCGACTTTCTGAAGAAGGTCGTCGACTACGAAAAGAGCCCCACGGAGTGGAAATATCTGGGCGACAAACCGGCCTTGGTGGACTTCTACGCCACGTGGTGCGGACCCTGCAAGGCTCTGGCGCCGGTTCTCGAAGAGCTGGCCGCCGAGTACAAGGACCAGATCTACATCTACAAGATCGACACCGATGCCGAGCAGGAACTGGCTGCCGCCTTCGGCATCCGCTCGATCCCCACGCTGCTCTTCATCCCCATGGAGGGCAAACCGCAGATGGCCCAGGGTGCTCTGCCCAAAGCCACGCTCAAGAAGGCCATCAACGAAATCATGCTCAACAACAAGCAGTAAAGCCATGGCCCTGATGATCGACGCGGAGCTCTGCCCACAAAACCACCGCTGTCCGCTGATCCGGCTCTGCCCGGTCGAGGCCATCTCGCAGGAGGGATTCTCGCTTCCGGTGATCGACCCGACACGTTGCATCGAATGCGGCAAGTGCATGCGCCATTGCGGCATGCAGGCCATCCACAAAGCCGCACAAAATGGATAAGCTCTGCCGCATCCGCGACCTGCAGCGGGCCGTCATGCGCTTCGAAGCCGATTTCGAGGCGCATTACGGTATTTCGCTCAACGAAGGAATGACGCTCTGCTCCCTCTCGCAGTGCGAAAAGATGTGCCCCGGCGAACTGGGCGAGGCGCTCGGGTTGACGCCGTCGAACATGTCGAAGGTGCTCCGCTCGGTCGAATCGAAGGGGCTGGCAGTCCGGGAAATGTGCTGCAAGGACCGACGCCAGTTCTTCTACTCCGTCACGCCGCAGGGGCGCCGGCTGCTCGAAACGCTCGACTGCCAGTCGCTCGAACTCCCCGCTCCACTGCAGGAGTGGCTCAACCGCGAATAAGGATCCGCAAGGCGGATGGCGCCGACGAAGAGGGCCGATAAAAGCAAGACTGACAGAGAGGGCCGCCGGAGATGGGACAGACGGAAAAGGGTCGGTCAAAGATGAGGCTAATGGAAAGGACCGGTCAGAGACAAGGACGGTCGAGGCCGCCAGACCCTGTTGCCTCATACACAAAGAAGAGGGACGAGCCACAAAGGCACGTCCCTCTTTTTATGCATAAGCCCTACTCGTTGACGACCGACGTGACGGATTGCTCTTCAAGGAAGTGATTCGGATCGTTGTTCGTCGAGGCAAACTCGCGCAGCGACTTGAAATGATGCCGCAGCATCTCGGCAGCCGCCTCCTCGTTCTGTTCGCGCACGAAACGCAAAAGCTCGCGATGCTCGAAGCAGACCTCCTCGGAAGGGACCGAGCAGACCCGGTAACGCTGATAGTAGCGCAGCACATCGGGCGTGATGACCAACAGCAGCGAAGCAATCACCGGATTGTGTCCGCCGCGGACCAGCGCCTGATGATAGGCGAAGTCCTTCGAGACGCGTTCGTCGGTGTAGAACTTCTCCTCGCACTCCTTGAGAGCCTCTTCCATGGCGACCAGATCATCGACCGTGCGGTTGCGGGCACTCAGACGGATGGCCTCGATCTCAAGCAGAATACGCACGTAGACCAGCGACGCAAAGTCGTACTGTTCGATCTGAAGGGCATCGGTAATCATACGCTCGAGAATTTGCATCTTCTCCTGCGCAACAACCGTACCGCTCTGCGGGAAGGTCTGGACGATGCCGTAAAATTCGAGTTTCTGGAAGGCCGCCCGGACGTGAGCGCGTCCTACGCCAAGCTTTTCGGCCAGACGGCGCTCGGCCGGAAGACGCTCACCGGGTTGCAGACGTCCCGAATAGAGTTGCTCCTTGATATACTTCAGGACGGTTTCGACTTGTTTGATATTGGGCGAGTAGTTCATTCAGGGTTAATTTCTGTTGACGGTACAAAGGTCGTAAAAAAACCAATTCAACCAAAATTATCGAACGACCTTTTCTACTGAAAAATCAGCAAACTGAACAATCTCGTCCCGCAACTCCGGTTTCAGCGACCCGTTGGCACCGATACTGCGGTAGATGCCCCACTTGGGACGAATGCCCGTCGAACCTTCGCGCCACATGTTGCGCGTATGCTTCGAGACCGAGATCAGCGTCTTGCCGTCGGAGACGCGCTTGACCAGCAGCTGGTAGCTTCCCTCCACGTCGCAAACCACACGCTCCTCGACCTCGACCCACTGGCCCAGGAAATCCGACAGCGGAACCTTGGCCAGATAGATATTGCCGGTCTTATCGGCCGAAGGACCCACGTAGATCACCTGCAGCTGCCGACTGCCGTTGGAGAGCGTACGGGGCGTAAAGGTAATCAGCGGATAATCGATGTCGGCCGTCTCCTGAGCGTTGTCAATCCCCTTGATCTGGTGTACGTGGCAGAAGTTCTTCGTCGTCAGCATTCCCTCCGGAAGACGAAACTTCCAGCGGAAAATCATCTCTTCACCCTTCTGCGCCACCATCGACTCGGGCGATTTGGCGTCGGTCTTGATCTCGTTGCGCTGACGGTCCGTCACGTTGGGTTTGCCGCGGTCGTCGTCGTTCTCCACATGGATATAGAAATCGAAGACATACTCGCCGAGCTCCTCGGAGTAGGATTGCTGCACGTGCTGGAACGGAGCCTCGGCATGGGCCCCCGACTGATCGGGAGCTTCGTAGTTGAAGCCGTTGCGCAGAATCAGGTCATAGGTCCCGGCCGAATTGCCGTCGGCCCGAAGCTCGCCGCCATAAAATGGAGGTTCATCATCCGTGTCCGTATCCGAAGGCATCTCCTCGGGTGGCGTCACCGGTGCGGACGCATTCCCCGAACAGGCCGAGAAAACCGGTCCGGCAAGCAGCGAAATCAATAAAATCAGTCGTTTCATGTTTGCTTTTCTTGTTTTTATCGCTATCTTTGTTCGTACTTAAATTTTGGTTAACCAATTTCCAAAGTCAAACAAAAGTAGTAAAAATTTCCTAACCCGACCTGAAAATCATGAAAAAAATCCTTTTTGCAGCACTTCTGGCCGTGACATTCACGGCCTCGGCGCAACAGGCCGCACAACAGCCGGCCCAGGTTACGAACCGCTATTCGATGAAACTGTCGCAGAATGCGGATGGCAGCTATTCACTTATCAACGAAAAACGCTATGCCAAACTGATTGACCTCTCGAAGGTCGAGGGGCTGCTTGAGCCCTATACCTACCAGCGCGACCGGCTGCAATCGAAGGACTACAAAGGAGTCGAGGTGCGCGAGTACGTCTACCGCACGCACGACGGTTATGAGCTGAAAATGGCCGTCGACATGGCCGTGAGCGAGCAGCCCACTCCGGTGGTGATCTACTGCCATGGCGGCGGCTGGGCCCGCGGCAACAACGGCGCCCTGCGCACCCTGTCGCAGTACATGGCCAAACAGAAGGGCGTAACGGGTGTCCGTATCGCCTATACGCTGGCCCCGCAGCCCGGCGCCACGGTCGAGGTTTCGATCGACGACGTGCTGGCCGCCGTCAAGTACCTGCGCGACCACGCCAAGGAGCTGAACATCGACCCTTCGCGGATCGGATTTGTCGGCAATTCGGCCGGTGCCCATCTGGCTGCCGTCGGCGCCATGCGCACGCAGGGGGCGAAGGCCTTCGTCGGCTACTCGGGCATTTACGACCTGGAGACGGCCGCCATCTGCCAGCGTTCGAAGGATCCGCAGCGCATCGGCTACTTCTGCGACCGCGACCCGAAGGTGCTGCACGCCGCCTCGCCCGTGAACCTCGTACCGAAGAAGAACGTTCCGGCAGCGCTGCTCTTCTGCGGCACGGCCGACATCACGGTCGAGTGCGCACAGAGCAAGGCCTTCGCCGCAGCCCTCGAGAAGCGCGGCGGAAAGGTCGACCTCGAGGTGCTCGAGAACTACGACCACAACCTGAGCGCCAAGGCCTCGGACAAGATGGAGGAGGTCTTCTTCAAGACGGTGGATTTCCTGGCTGAAAACCTCTGACCGCAATGAAGCGCACACTGCTCCTGCTCCTTGCCGCAACGACGGCCTGGAGCGCCCAGGGCAAGGTGACCCTGCCGGCCATCTTCGGAGACAACATGGTGCTGCAACAGCAGCAGAAGGTCCTGCTCTGGGGCGATTCCGACCACGAGGAGGTGACACTCGCCGCCTCGTGGAGCGACACCCCGGTGCGTGCGGCCGTCGAAAAGGGGCGCTGGAAGGCTGAAATCGCCACCCCCGAGGGATCCTACGCCCCGCAGACGCTCACGGTGAGCGATGCCGACTCGAAAGTGACGCTGTCGAACGTCCTGATCGGCGAGGTGTGGATCTGCTCCGGACAGTCGAACATGTACATGCCCCTGCGCGGCTACACGGGACAGCCCGTCGAGGGATCGCTGCAGACGATCATCCAGTCGACGCAGTACCGCGACCGCATCCGCATGATCACCCTTCCGAAAAAGGAGGCCGCAACGCCGCAGCGCACCTTCGAGGGGGCCCGCTGGGAGATCCCCTCACCCACGACGGCCGTGCTGATGAGCGCCGCCGCCTACTTCTTCGCACAGTCGCTCACCGAGGCGCTCGACGTGCCGGTGGGCATCGTCTCGACGAGCTGGGGCGGTTCGAAAATCGAGGCCTGGATGGACCCTGCCTCGCTCACCGCCATGGGCTACGACGTGGAGAAGATCAACGCCGACCCGAAAATCCAGCAGCGCGCCAAGTGCGGGCTGCTCTACAACGGACTGATCGCACCGGTGGCCGGCTACACGGCCCGCGGCTTTGCCTGGTATCAGGGCGAGGCCAACCGCAAGGAGTCGGCCCGCTATGCACGGCTCATGCAGGAGATGGTCCGCTTCTGGCGCGCCGAATGGGGCGACACGAAAAACCGGATGCCCTTCCTCTACGTGCAGATTGCCCCCTACTCCTACAACGACGCCGCTGCGACGGACGGCGTACAGGTGATGGAGGCACAGTGTGATGCCCAGAAGCTGATTCCCAACTCGGCGATGATCGCCACGACGGATCTGGGCGAGGAGCTCTCGATCCACCCCCGCCGCAAACGCGAAGTGGGCCAGCGGCTGGCGGCCGAAGCGCTGGTACGCTGCTACGGCGTACGGGCCAACTGCTGGTCGGCCGTCCAGGTCAAGGAGGTGAAATTCGAAAAGGACAAGGCCGTGGTCACCTTCGACAATGCCCGCTACGGCATGACCCCGCAGCACGAAGTGGTTCCGGGATTCGAACTGGCCGGCAAGGACGGCGTATTCCATCCCGCCGAGGGGCGTGCCGTCATCTCGAAACCCATCGTCGAGGTGACCTCCAAGGAGGTCAAGGAGCCGGTCGCCGTGCGCTACGCCTTCCACAACTACACGCCCACGACCCTCTGCAACACCTACGGAATTCCCGTCATTCCCTTCCGCACGGATCGCGAATAGCGACCGGTTCCGCCCGATAACGAAAACGGCAGCCCCTCACGGAGCTGCCGTTTTTTCACGACGGGCCGACTACTGCAGTTCGAAATGGAGCATCGCCTCGAAATCGGCTTTCGACGTATGAAAGCCGATGCGGCGGGCCGTCTCGACCCACTCCGGGCGATCGAGCGCCAGCCCCGCCTCATAGAGCAGCGCCGCACCGCGCCGCTGTGCGAAGGGTTTGATCTGCGGCCAGGGCCACTTTTCGGGCGATTCGTAGTAGGGAATCAGATACTCCAGCGCGCGCTGCGCCTCAGGCATCTCCCACAACTCGACGCCTTCGGCACGCGCCACGTTGCGTGCCGTCGAGAGGGCCTCCAACACGAAGGTCGAATAGTGCAGCGAAAGCGTGCGCACCAGCTCCTCGGGAAGCGTACCGTCCTCGGCCACCTGCTTGGCAAACCGGGGTTTGACCGATTCACAGGCAATCTCCCGAACACGGTCGTCAAGTCCCGCAGCCCGGGCCGTCATCAGCCGGATGGCATCGTACCACAGGCCGTGGTTGTTCGCCGCGTGGAGCTCCTTCTGTCCGTTGACGCTGTGCTCCATCCAGTAGAGGAAGGTCCGCGCCCACTCGCGCAGTTCACGGCGGTCGTAGTCGCTCCACGCCGGCGACGAGTCGATCAGTTGGGCGGCATTCAGCGCAAAGGCCATGCGGCGCGAATCGATGATTCCCGTTCCGCGAATCGTCTGACGGCCCCTGATCAGCTGGGCATAGGTCATGTTGGGGTTCATGCCCAGCTTGGGGTCGAGGAACCACGTCCGCAGCAATTGGGCACACTTCTCCGCATAGCGCTCGTCGCCCGTCACACGGTAGAGCACCGCCAGCGTACGGGTCACAGCCCCCAACCGGTCACCGTTCTCACGCTCGGGACAATCGTAGACCTCGGGGTTGCGTTCACCGTCGCGGCGGATATAGGGCAGGCCGTCGGGTTTCGAGGGGTCGGGCCACCAGTAGGGCGACAGCGACAGGTAGTCGCGGCGGTCACCGCTGGGTGGCAGCTGCTTCTTGGCCGTCACCGTCAGCGGCTCCATGCCGAGCAGCGTGCTGTCAGCCTCGGCTGCCACCTCTTCGACCGCCTTCACGGCCCGGGGATCCCCCTTCCGGTAAGCCTCCGCAAGGCGGTCGAGCAACTCACCGTTGAACGAGTACTGCGCACTGGCCGGCACAAGCGCCGCCAACGACGCCATCAGCAACAAGATACGTTTCATCATCATGGATCATGGGTAAAAAAAGGGCGGACGCACCCTTTCGGGAAACCGTCCGCCCACTCGAAAAAACTTCAGCGTCGACTACGAGAAGAGGACACCACCGTTGATATCGATGTTCGTACCGGTGATGTAGCTCGACTCGTCGCAAGCCAGGAAGCATACCAGGTCGGCAACCTCCGAAGCATTACCCTCACGACGCAGCGGAGCGGTGTGGTGGAGGTTCTCACGAGCCTCGGGCTTCGTGAAGCGGTCGTGGAACGAGGTGTTGATCATACCCGGAGCCAGGGCGTTGACACGGATTCCCTGCGGGCCGAGCTCCTTGGCCATGGCACGCGTGTGGCACATAACGGCAGCCTTGGCCGTAGCGTAAACCGAAGCACCCGGGCCACCACCGTCACGGGCAGCCTGCGACGAGAAGTTGACGATCGAACCGCCGGCAGGCATCATCGGAACTACCTCGCGGGTGCAGAGGAATACCGAACGCATGTTGACATCCATGATGAAATCATACCACTTCTCATCCTGCTCGGTGATGAGCTTGCGGCCCACCAGACCACCTACGACGTTGACCAGGATATCCACCTTGCCGCCGTAAGCCTCGGCAGCCTTGGCGAAGAGGTTCTTCACGTCGGCAGCCTTCGTCATGTCGCCCTGTACGGCAATGGCCTCGCCACCCTCGGCCTTGATCATCTCAAGGGTCTTCTGGGCATCGTCCGGATTGTCGAAGTAGTTCAGGCAAACCTTGGCACCTTCGGCAGCCAGTTTCACAGAAATTGCACGACCCAGGTCGCGCGCACCGCCCGTTACGACGGCTACTTTTCCACTCAGTTTCATCTCTTTTTAAGTTTTAAAAAGGTTTTACTTGTATTACGTCTTTTCTATTCGGTCAACCCGATCGGGCGCCCTCCTGAAGAAGGGCCCGGCCGGGAGAGGTGTTACTTGTTCAGCTGCTCGATCCGTCCGCCGAAGAGGAAGACGCACAGCAGGCAGGCCGGGACGAGAGCCGCTCCGAGGATGAAGAAGGCCGTCCAGTCGCCGCTCTGCGTCAGGTAGGGGATGCACAGGATCGAGATGATGGTTCCGAGCACGGCCGAAGCGCCGCCCAGTCCGGCCAGCGAACCGACGGCCTTGCCGGTCTGCAGGTCGCTGGCAAGGGTCTGGATGTTGGTCATCACGAACTGATAACCGCCCAGGATGAAGGCCATCATGATGACGGCCATCGTTGCCGACGAGGCGACAGCGGCCAAAATCATGCCCGGAATGATGAAGCACGATCCGACGATCATCGCGGCTTTGCGTGCAAAGTTAACGGTTTTTCCACGATTGATCAACAGTCCCGAGAACCATCCGCCGGCTACCGAGCCGATGGCGGCACCCACGTAGGGCACCCAGGCCGACATGGCGATCTGCTTGATGTCCAGCCCGAAGACCTCGATCAGGTAGATCGGCAGCCACGTGACGAACATCCACCAGATGGGATCCAGGAAGAAGCGGCCCAGAATGACGGCGTAGTTCTTGCGCTCGCTGAGCAGCCGTCCCCACGACTTGGCCGTATCGCACGAGACGCGGCACTCGGGCTGACCCGAGATGATGTATTCGCGCTCCTTGTCGGTGATCCAGGGGTGCTCCTTGGGTCCCTTCTTGTTGATGATCAGCCAGGGGATCACCCAGATGATGCCCAGCGAACCCACCACGGCGAAGGTCACCCGCCAGCCGAAGGCCAGGAACAGCATCGGGATCAACACCGGCGAGATGATCGATCCCACCGAAGCGGCCGCACCAAAGATACCCTGAGCCAGGGCACGCTCCTTCTGCGGGAACCACTCGGCATTGGACTTGGTGGTTCCGGGCCACGGTCCGGCTTCGCCCAGTCCGAGCATCACGCGGAAGAAGGTCAGCGACTTGAGACCCGTCGAGATCGAGGCCAGCGCATCGGCACCGCCCCAGACCAGCGCCGAGAGGGTAAAGCCCCGCCGCGTACCGATCCGGTCGTAGATCTTGCCCGAGACGAGCTGGCTCACGCCGTAGGCGATCATGAAGAACATCGTGATGACGGCCAGCATGTTCTTGGCCTGCCGCTGCTGCTCTTCGGCCGAGGCGTTGACGTCGATCAGCCCCAGCTCCTTGGCAATACCGCCATGCTTGACATATTCGATGGCTCCGTCGGTGAGTTTGGTCACCTCGTCACCTGCCAGCGTCACCGACTTGCCGTCCGAAAGCACCGTATAGGTATCGGCCGCAGCGTCGTAGGTGTAGTCACCCGCGGCGCAGACCACCTTCGTATTGGCCACCCACATGTAGTTGAGCGTGCCACGGTCGAGGTAGTTGATGATCGTCACGATGGCGATCAACGCCAGGACGATCCACCGCAATCCATTGATTTTCATTCAGGCAGTCGTTAAGCGGTTACTTCTTGAGGAAATCCTCGCGGTGGGGCGAGAAGGTGTCGATCAGAATACCCGGCTCAAGGCAGACGCATCCGTGGATCTCGTCCGGAGCCACGTAATAGCCGTCGCCCGCTCCGAGCACCTTCTTTTCATCACCGATCGTCAGTTCGAACTTGCCGCTGGCCACGTAGGTAGCCTGGCTGTGGTAGTGGGCGTGCATCGTGCCCACGGCGCCCTTGTCGAAATGGACCTTCACGATCATCAACTGGCCGTCATAACCCATGATCTGACGACGGATACCCGGTCCCGGGGTCTCCCACGGAAGCTCGCTCTCGAGCTGGAATGTTTCACTGCGTGTTTTCATGTCCTTAATTGTTTTTTAGAGGTTTTTCAGTTTCAATCATTTCATCTTCACATCGTAGGGACCCGTCCATTCGAAACGTCCCTCGGCGCTCTTGACCGTGTGGTGCTTCCCGGCATCAAACGAGCGGTTGGCCACGCAGAGCGTGACGCTGTGCCCGTCCTTGTACTCGGCCACGGCCACCGTGTATTCCGGCGTATCGACCACCAGCCGCACGCCAACGCACGACGAGGTCAGATTGGCCGACTGCTCGACCTGCAGATCGTACGTGCCGTGGGTCTCCAGCGACGAGAAGAAGGTATGGTTCTTCCTGCCCTTCTCGCGGATCATGTAGCCCTTCTCGGTGCGCAGGTTGAAGTCGGGATCCGAAGCTCCCGATTCGACGAAGACCATCTCGCTGGCGGGCGTCGTGGCCGTCGACAGCGAGTAGAAACGGTCGCCGGTGATCCACGTGAAGGTCGTCGTGGCCGACTTTTCGTTGCGGCCGCGGGCCTGGCACCAGAGGTGCTGGTAACCGTTTGCCTCGCCCAGGGCCGACATCGTCGTGAGGGCCTTCTCGTAGGGGAAGTTCACGCTCACCATGTGGCCGCCGTACCACATCGGGTAGTCGTAGCGGTGCTCCTTGTCGCTGCGGGCCTGCAGCAGGTCGAGAACGAGCGGATACTGCAGGAACGGCGTGGTGATGTAGGCCAGCGTGCGCTGCATGGCCACGCCCGGGTAGGCATTGGTCTCCCGAGCCGAGACGATCTGCACATCCTTGCGCGAGAAGTCCGTGAAGAGGATCTCCGAGTGGTGCTTCATCGACTCGTCGTAGTTGCCGTCGAAGTGCGAACGCTCGTCGACGACCAGCGTGTTGTGGGCCACGGTCTGCATGGCAAACGACTTGTTTTCGTGCGTGTAGTGACCCTTGTACTTGGCCTCGATGTTGAGCCAGCGGGCAGCGCCGTAGTCGCACAGCACCTCGTTGTCGTTGTCGTAGTAGGCGATCGTCAGCTTGTCGTAGTGGCCGTGGCTCAGACCGTGCGAGGTAGCCTTGAGCGTCAGGGCGCTGTTGAGCGCGGGGTCGGTCGAGCGGATCACCGCAATGCCCCCCTCGTCACCGTTGCGTCCGTCGCGGAAGAGGGCGCTGTGGAAGGTCAGCGGCCGGGCCTCGCCCCGGGCGATGTCACGCGCTACGGCGAATCCGGCATCGGTCGGCAGCACCCAGTCCTGATAGCGCGCCGCCACGTCGAGCAGCGTCTTGTTCGAAGGGTCGGCGTTGTAGGCGATGTTGACGGCATAGACCAGCTCCTGAGCGTCGTAGCCCTTCAGCAGCGCGTCGTTGAAGCGCATGAAGCGGCCGTCGTAGGCCAGCTGCAACAGCGTCGAAACGGCCTTGAGCAGAATGCCGTCGCGATACTGGAAGATCTTCAGATCGGGGCGGTTGTGCTCGATGCACTGCGCGAAGACCATGAAGGGCCAGATGGCGTAACGCTGGTAGTAGGCGCCCTCGGTGAAGTAGCCGTCGGGCGAGAAGAGGTAGTCCAGCTGCTGGATAAAGCCGCCGTGCTTGCCTGTCTCATCCGTACCGTAGAGGGCCTTGCGCACCAGATCCTCGTCACCCATCGCCATGCCGATCATGCCGACGGCCGACGTGGCCCACGTGGCGTGGTTGTGCATCTTGTTGAATACCTTGTTGTTGGCGCGGTTGCCCTCCATGCCGTTCATCAGGAAGTCGGCCATCGGGCGGAAAAGGTTCTGCTCAACATAGGCCCGTTCGTCGGCCGACATGTAATCGTAGACACAGTCGTAGGCCATCGAAGTGTGGACCAGCCAGACGCTCTCGTTGAGTGTCTGCCAGAAGAGGCGGCCCGGCGTCTTCGAGAGCTTGACGGGGTGGAATCCGAGCGTCGGATAGAGGTCGGCGTAGGCCTTCAGCATGTCGGCCACGCGGCGGGCATACTTCTCCTCGCCGGTCACCTGCCAGGCGATGCCGCAGTCGACCATCTCGTAATAGTTCAGTTTGTGGCGTTCGTGGGTGTAGCCGCCACCGCCGTCGCGCGGTTGGGGCACCTCGATCGGCGAGGCCACGGCAGCATCCGCCCCGGCCAGCGTACGCGCCATCGAGGCGTCGAAGGCAGGCACCTTGCCGCAATCGTCGCGCATCTCGGCCACACCTTGTGCCGTCAGCATCAGCGAGGGGTGTTCTCCGGCCCATGCACCGAGCGTCAGCAGCGCTCCGAAGGTCATAAAAAGCAGTCTCTTCATTCGGTTATTCGTTTTTAACACCTATGCCCAGCCGTGCCAGCGGCGAATCCTCGCGCTGCGCAAAGTCGTAATGCGCGGCATCGACATAGACGGGTTCCAGTTCATAGAGCTCCCCCTTGACGGCCTTGCCCGTCATCGAGAGGATGGCGCCGGCATTCCAGAAATTGCACGCCGAGATGGAGACCTTCTCCCAAGTGGCCTCGTCCAGACGGATCGAACGTCCGCCCCGACCGCTGTTCGAGAAGTTGCACCCCTCGATGTCGAGCACCTGCGGACCGACGAGCCGCATCACCGAACCGCGCTCCTTGTTGCAGCAGTCCTCGAAGTTGCAGCGGCGGATCGTCACATAGGGACCGGCCGTCGACTCGTCGCTGCCGCCGCGGTAGATGTTGATAGGCAGTCCGAGGATGCGGTAGAACGAGCAGTTTTCGATCACCATGTCGTCGGCGTTGTAGCGTCCCTTGTCGTCGCGTTCGGCGGCGTAGTTGATGGCGTCGCCCGAGAGGTCGCGGAAGATCGAGTTGCGGATCTCGACCCGTCCGGCAAAGGTGGCCTGCGTTCCCTTGACGGCAAAGAAGCCGCCCTCGCCGAAGTCGTAGAAGGCGCAATTGTCCACCCAGAGGTTGTAGGGGCGGATCATGTCGCGGGCCGTCGAGATGCCGGCCTTGGCCAGCGCCTTGCCATCCTCGAGGCGGCCCGAGAAGGCGATCCCCTCAATATGCAGTTCACCGCCATCGGCGATGGTCACCATGTTGTCACCGCGCGTTCCGTTGAAGCGCACGACGGGACGCTCGCCCCCCTTCACGCCGCGGATCGTCAGCGGTACGCGCACCACCATGGCACGCTGGATGGCGTAGTCACCGCCGGCATCGGCCAGTTCGACCACCGACCCCGCCTCGGCCTGCTCGACCACGGCCGGAAGGTCCTCACCGGCATGCACCGTATAGACGCGCTCCGAGCGCGACTGTGCCTGCACCTCGGGACGGTACCACGAGGCCCCCTTGCCGGCACGCATCTCCGTCTCCGCAGGCAGTACGGGAAGCTGCGGCTGAACGTTCTCGAAACCCTTGATCTCACACGGACGGGCCAGCGCGACGCGGTTGTCGCGGAAGGTGAAGCCGTCGGTGCGGTCAACGGCGATGAACGGAGTGTCGGCCTTCGGATTGACGATCGTATTGCGGGCGAACAACACCCGCTCGGGGGCCAGCGTCCGCTCGAGGTCCTTGCCCGTGCCGAACTCGATGTTCGAGCAGTTGATGAAAGTGTTGTCCGTCAGTTCGACATCCTCGACCTGACAGTAGCGGTTGGGCAGCGAGTTGGGCACGGCGTCCATCAGGGCCAGCGCCGAGAAGAAGCGTTCGCCGGCGATGCCCACCAGCGTATTGCGGCGCACCTTGTGGCCGGCGTTGATCACGCGGATACCGCCCGTATTGCGTTTGCCATGGCCTACGAAGAGGTTCTCCTCGACCGTATTGCGGTCGCCGTGGCGCAGGGCCAGCACCCCTTCCGCCTCAAAGAAGACGTTGCGGCGGATCGTATTGTCGCTCGACTTGATCGAGACCACCTCGACCTCGCCGTTGCAGCGGTCGAAGAGGTTCTCCTCAATGAGCGTATTGGACGACGAGTAGGCCTGCTGCGAGGTGCCGACACGGATCGTCTCGGCGCCGTTCGAACCGTAGACCGGACGCGGACCGAACCAGTTGTGGTCGATGCGGTGGAAGTTCTGCTGGCTGCGCTCCTCGTTGAGCATGACGATCAGCGTGACACCCAGGTTGAGCTTGCCGGTCAGCGTGCAGTGGTCGACGCGGTTGTGACGTCCGTAGAGCAGGATGTAGCTGTAGGCCATGTCGCGGCGTGCGGGATTGTAGCCGTCGACGACACACTCCGTCAGGCGGCAGTGGTTGGCCACCTCGCGGCCGTTGCGGAACTCGATGACCGAACCCGACGGCGCGTGTCCGTCCCGGAAGCAGAGGCCGCTCACCTCGACCCATTCTCCCGCCAGACGCAACGTCGAGGTGCCCGTGAAGACCACCCCGCCGGGCGTCTGAGCCTCGATGCACAGGGGCTTTTTCTCGGTGCCGCGGCCGAGCCATTTCAGCGTCAGATCGTTGTATATGCCATCTTCGATCACAATGCGGTCGCCGGGCTTCGCCTCGCGCAGCGTCGCGGCCACATCGCCTGCAGCCACGCGGTATTCACGCGCCGGGAGCGTCGCGGCTGCCAGCACGGCCACCGTCAGCAACAGATATTTCAGCGATTTCATCATCTTCTTTCTTACCGTTATTCGGTTTTCCACGAGCACCCGGCCGCCTCACGGATAGCATTCATGGCGGGCTGTACGTTGGGTTTGGCCGGAGCCGAGGTCAGCGAGGGCAGCGAAACACCGCGCTGCCGACCGTAGAGTTTGTTATCGTTCCATTCGATCTCGGGGGCCGCGGGCTCCGTGGCGCAATCCACGGCGTAGCCCGACGAGGTCGCCGAAACGATGTTGCCCTCGATCACCGTCGAGACAACGGGCACCACCTGATTGCTCGAACTGCTCGCATAGTTGACATTCAGTCCGTACTTGCAGTCGTAGACCATGTTGTAGCGCACCTTGGCATTCTTGACCTGCCAGTAGCCGCTCAAAGCCGGATTCTCCTGCCCGCGCACCAGACAGATGGCCGACCGGTAGCCCGTACCGGCCAACCCCTCGAGGTAGTTGTGCTCGACAGTGTGCCCCTCGCCGATCAGACGGATACCGCCCGTACCCGACATGCCGTTTCCGACGAAGTAGTTGCCCGTCACCGTGCAGTTGTTGCCGTGGCGCATGGTCAGCGTACCCTGACACTCGACGAAGAGGTTGCGGCGGTAGGTGTTCCCGCACGACTTGTTCGAGACGATCTCGGCCTGCTCGCCGTGGCAGTGGTAGAAGTAGTTGTCCTCGACCGTGCAGGCGGCCTCCTGCATCGAGTAGGTGCTCGTGCCGATGCGGATGGTCTCCTGACCGTTGATCGCCTTGCCGTTGTCGTCACGGAGCGTCACGGGACGCTCGAAGTGGTTCGCGACGATCGCATGGCGGGGCGTGATGCCCTCCTCGAGCCAGACAACCATCAGCGTGCCGATGTTGCGTTTGTCGCGGAAGGTGCATCCCTCGACGCGGTGGTCCGTGCCGTAGAGCGAAACCCACTTCGTGTCGGTTTCGGCATCCTCCCGCGTATTGTCGCCCGTAATGGCGCAGTCACGCACCGTGCAGTGCGAGGAGCCCTTGGCCAGCGTTACGACCGACTTGCCCGAGACGGGTTCGGGGTTGCGCCACCAGAAGCCCTCCACTTCGGCGCAGGTTCCCGAGACCGAGATCCGCGACGTACCCGTGAAGCAGACCGCCCCGGCCTTCTCGGCCCGCAGGATGACGGGCTGTTCGGCCGTACCGGCACTCTTCAACTCGGCGATCTGGTCGCTGTAGAGGCCGTTGCGCCAGACAACGACCGTACCGGGCTTCAGCGTCCCGAGGGCCTTCAGTTCATCGGCCGACGAGACGTAGAACGTCGTCTCGGGGTCCGGGGTCGGATCGGAATCCTGCCCCTGGTCGGAACCGGCACCCTGGGAGGTGTTTCCACTGCCCGCCGACGACTCCACCGCGGAGGCTTCGCCCCCCGAGCAGGCCAGCGTCTGAATGGCCAGCAGCATCAACAATATGGTTTTACGCATCATGCTTGAGTTTCTTCTTAAACGTCCCCGGAAACCCTCCTCCGGTCACTCCGGAAGAGGGTCTCCGGTTTCGTTCCCCAATTAACCTACTAAAAAACCGGTTTTTTTATTCATTCAACGTTTTCGACCAGTAGAAGTCAAACTTGACATGGCCGTTAAGATCCGTAGCCACACCTTTTTTCTGTTCATCTACAGGCTCAGATTCATTCACCTTATCCGGATCCGCACACGTCACCTCCGTAATATGGATATAACCCTGCTTGCGGACATCGGCCAAATCTGAAGGCTTGGATCCTTTGGTATAGGTAACATACTGCACAACAATCACGTCTCCAACGAGCCAGTCTCGATCCGATCCGAATGCCGGCGCGGATGCAGATGCCTTCGAATCAAAGAGAGTCATTGCCGAGATTGTGCCGTTCTTTACCGCATCGTATACTTCGCCGCTCTTCTGTACGGAGTAAAGAATGATCGGAGTACCATAGGATGAAGCTACCGACGTATTGTCTGCCGTACGATGACATTTAAGCTGACTTGACGAACCGGTCGGATTTTGCCAGGCCAGTTTGCCGTCACTTCCGGTTGTCAGGAAAAGATAAGGCAGGATATCATAATACTGATCGGCGGTAATATTGCTCTTATTCAGTGTAGATGCAGCAGAAATAGCGGCATTGGGAGATACCAGAGCAAACGGATCACACGATTCAGCCACCCAGGTGTCAGCCGAAATCACTTCACCCCGATCAGGCAGGAAGAATGCATGCTCACGCGCGAAATCAGGATACGGGAAATTCTTCACCGAACTGCTTCCAGATCCCAAAACAACATCCTTGTAGTAGTAGAACGGATAGACCTTGGCCGTGCCGAAGTCCACTTCGTTGCTACCGTTGTAAAGCGCCTTCACGGAAACCTCCTTAGCTTCGGTGAACGTCACGCCGTCCGGAACGATGAACTGCGCCTCGACATCCGTCGGCGTGCCGACCAGTTCGGCCTTGACGCCGTCAACCGTGAAGCCCTCGATCGAGGCCAGGTTCTCACCCTTGACCGTCACCGTCTTGCCCAGATAGAACTTATTCTCCTCACCACCGTCCTGGGCCGTCATCGAAATCAGTTCGGGTTTGGCCGGACCTACGGGCGTCGTATCCAGACGCCAGGCCGAAGCGACCGTGGTCGTCTGTGCCGGAGTACCCCACTGGGCCGTCAGCTCAGCCTCGGCCACAACCGGATCGGCCGCAGCGATCGACGTGGGGAATTTCACCGTGATGGTGCCGGCCTCGGCCGTCATCACGATCAGATCGTACTCGCCCCACTTCATGCCGTTCACCAGATCGAGGTTCTGACCCGTGAAGGTCACCTCGTCACCAAGGATGTTCTGCTCGCCCTCTTCCTGCGAAGCGGCATCGAACTTCGGCGTGTGCAATGTGAAGAGCGTCTCGCCCGTCACGTCGATCGTCGCCGTGCCCCACTCGGCCGTGATGGCCAGTTCACTGTCGCCGGCGGCATACTCCCCGACCGGAACGGCCACCTTGATCTCCTCGGCCGATACCGACGCAAAGTCGGCCGCCTCGACCGTCACTTCACCGAAGTGTACACGGGTGATCTGCTCGAGGTTGCGACCCATGAGGGTCACCTCCGTGCCGACCGTACCCTCGGCCGGCGCGTAGGCCGTGATCAGGGCGTCGGTCACCGGAACCGTCAGATAATAGGGATAGTGGAAGATAACGCTCTCGCCGTCGGCATCGTAGACATCGATCCACACCTGGTAGGGGGCGTCCTGCTGGGCAAGATCCAGCGCCGGAACCTTGAATTTCAACGTCTTGATCGTCTGCTCGGTAATCTCGGCCTCTACCCCGTCCACCGTGACGTGCGACACCAGGTCGAGGTTGAATCCCCCGGCCGAAACCTCCGTACCGATATAGGCACGGACGCTGCCGCTTTCGTCGGTCATCGGCGACAGGGTCGTCGAATTGATCGAAGGCGTATGCTGCGCATCGACCTCACTCTGCTCGGGGCCGCAGGCGGTCAGCGCCGCCAGCGATCCCGCCAGAAGAAGGGTCAGATATTTCGTGATTCGTTTCATCGTCGAATGGGTTTTAGGTTATTGTTGGTTTGCCAGTTTCGAGTAGTCGTAATCGTACTTCTGCCAGTAGCAGTCGAAGGTCACCGTACTGTTGCCGTAGTTGGGCGTCGAGGCCTGATAAATCCGGAAATTGATCGTCCGAACATGCAGCAGTCCGATTCGTTTCACGTTGGAAGCAGGCGTATCCTTCGAATAACCGCTGTTGGCGTAGTAGAAGACCAGGAAGACGGCATCGACCTTGTAGTTCTCCGTATCCTGGAGATCGGCGGTCTGGTAGTCGCACCACGAACTCGACTTGATACCGCCCGCTACCGACGTGAGGCCAATGCCGGCACACGTATTATCCGTCGTATTAAGCGGGAAGGTCTTCTCGTCGATGTTCTCAATCTGGCCGGTAAGGACCTTGTCGATCAAGGCCTTTTCGTTGGGATCAGCGGCATTCAGGTAACGGAAGCCGATGATCGGAGTTCCGGGAATCGAGGCATTCGAGCCCGGCACACGGTTGTCGTTGCTTGAGGTCCCCTCGGGATTGGTGGCGTTGATGAAGAAATTCTTCAACTGGCTGTTCGAATTGGCCGGGGAGTTGAGCTGCAGGACATTGCCGCTGACGGCCGAGAAGAAGAAGTAGGGAACCACCGAATAGTAATCCTCATCGCTCACCGAACCCGGCGTAGGCTGATTACCCGTACCGCTCCACTGACTGCCGTTATATTTCATGGCAATGGGATCCAATTCGCTCTTCCACTTTTCGTTGGCATAGATACGGCCGTTTTCGGGTGAGAAGAACGACGTAAAGGTGCTCTCTGCGCTGCGGCCCTGGCATACCGTAGTGATGTTCTCCCAGAACTTCACATAGGGAACATAAACCACGAAGGCTTCGCTGAGCGTAATCGTTTCGTTGCCGTCGAAGTATTCGGCCACAACGGTCGTCTCGGTGTCGCCGTCCTGGAAATCACCGGCCGGAACCGTGAAGGTCAGCGACGTGGGCTGTTTCGATATCAGGGCCTCGAACTCGCCGACCAGAATGCGGTCGACCTTGTCGAGGTTCTCGCCCGTCAGCGTCACGGACTTGCCGACGGCCGTACGCTCGAGCGTCACCGGCTGGTCGAAGACCGGAACCACGCGCACCACCTCGATCGAGGGGGCCTCGTCGAGCGGCGTGGTCACTGACGAGGTGCCGTCGAAGTAACGCAGCGTGATGCGTACGTTGCCGTTCTCGACATAGGGAACGCGGGCCACGATCTCCGTGGTGCTCTGCTCCTGGATATCGCCCTCGTGGCCGTTCTCCTGCCCCTCGGCCGTGAAGATCACCGCCTCGACGGCCGAGAGATCCGTACCCGTCAGGAGCAGCTGCTCGCCCATGACCACCGACTTCTGCAGCAGGGCCGGCTTCAACGACGGAACGGCATACGAATAGGTGAATTCGCTCTCCGATTCACCCTTGCCCTGAGTATTCTCGAGGATGATCCGCCCGTCGCGGCCGTTGGCTCCGGCCACGATCGACAGACGCGTATCCGACACCTTCTCCTTGATGACCATCTCCTGGTCACCGATGTAGGCCTTTGTCACACCGCTCAGGTGCTGACCCGTGATGATGATCTCCGTACCCACGGGGGCCGAAGCCGGCGAGAAACTCTCGATCAGCGGCGCATAGAGCGTCACATCGTCCACGTAGGTCTTGTCGCAACCCGTCGCCAGCAGCATCCCGACGGCCGTTGCAAAAGCACATATTCGATTCAAGATTCGTTTCATAGGTTTTTGCTGTTATCGGTTAGTATCCGGGATTCTGAGCCACTTCGGGGTTGATGTTGATCACCGAGATGGGGATCGGAAGCAGCACCTGCCACTCCGAAATCGGGCTGACCGTATAGTCGTACTCCGAGTAGAAGAGCTCCGAGGCGAAGAAGTTGTTGACCGTCGTGACGGCCGTGCCCCAGCGCATCAGGTCGAACCAGCGCTGGTTCTCGCAGGCCAGCTCCAGGCGGCGCTCCTTGCGCACAGCCTCACGGAAGAGGTACTTCGACGAGAGGTCTGTCGTCGTATAGGTGGCCGCGCCGGCGCGCTCGCGGATCATGTTCAGATAACGCATTGCCTCGTCCGTCGGACCCGACGTCTCGTTGATCCACTCGGCCAGCAGCAGCGCCACGTCGCCCACGCGCAGAATCGGCCAGTCCTTCTCACCGTCATACTCCGTGGTGATCGGCGAGAGGAACTTGTCACACCAGCGGGCCTCGACCGTCAGACCGGTCGTGGCGTTGTAGTAGCTCTCCTTCAGAGTTACCGCCTTGCGCTTGTCGGGATTCTCGGCCGTACCGTTGTTGTTGAAGGCCGACAACAGATCGTCCGACGGATAGTTGTAGTGCTTGGGCGAACCCATGATCACGTTGTTGCCGTTGTTCATCGGGCCGAAGAGCGTGCCGAACGGGCTGCCCAGGCCGACGTTGCCCGAGAGGTAACGCACGGCGAAGATGATCTCCTTGTTCATCTCGTTGTCCGTGGCGAAGATCCGGTCGTAGGGGACCAGATCGGCGCCGCTCTGCGGATTTCCGGCCGAAGCCAGCACCGAGCGCAGCAGATCGCCCGCCTTCATGTACTGCTCCGAGCCCACCTCGTAGCGCGTCATGTAGACCTTGGCCAGCAGCCCCTTGGCGGCGGGCATCGTGGCACGACCCTCATCGCCCGAAGCCGACGTTTCGGGGAGCATGTTGCCATCGATAATGGCATTCAGGTCACCCTCGATCAGCGCGTAGATGTCCTCCACGGGCGAACGCTGCATGTAGCGGGCCTCGTCGGCACCGGTCTTCTTCGTCACGAGGAACACCGGGCCCCACAGCCGCACCAGATTGAAATAGAGGTGTGCACGCAGGAACTTGGCCTCGCCTTCGTACTGGGCGCGCTGCGTGGGATCCTCCACCACGTCGAGGTACGAAATGACCTTGTTGGCGCGGTCGATGGCCGCATAGGCGGCATTCCAGTAGTTCTCGACCCAAGTGTGGGCCGTGGTGATAGTCCCCTGGTCGAGCTGCTCGATGAGCTTGGTATCCTGCGACGAGGAGCCGCTCACACGCATACGCGTGTTGTCCGAACGCAGCTCCGTGAGCGCCCACTCGTAATACATGACGTTGTGCAGGCCGTTGTAGGTGCCGATCACCAGGTCGTTGACCGCCGAGGCATCCTTCACGTACTCGTCGGCAGCAATTTCGGAATAGGGGTACTGATCCAGGTTGCAGGCGCCCAGAGCGAGCGTCAGGATCATCGAACCGATATATTTGAGCGTAGTTTTCATCTTCGTTCCGGGTGTTAGAAGTTAAGGTCGATACCGAACGTGAAAGTCGACGTCAGCGGGAAGCCTCCTCGCTGGTAGCCGTCGATCAGCGGGCTGGCGTAGTTGCCCGAGGTCATGCGCGACTCGGGGTTGATGCCCTTGTAGTCGTCGCTCCACAGATAGAAGAGGTTCGAACCCGTCACGTAGAAGCGCAGGCCGTTCAAACCCAGCTTGCGGGCCGACTTCTTCGGCAGCGTATAGCCGACCGTCAGGTCGCGCAGACAGAGGTACGAGGCATCCTGCAGACCGAGGTCCGTGAGCATGATGTCGTAACCGTTCTTGGCGTAGGGGGTCTTGCCGTCGCCGCGGTGCGTATCGCTCACCCAGCGGTTCTCCATGTAGGCGCGGTTGTACTTGTGCGACTCGTTGTAGAAGATGTCGCCGTTGAAGACCGTCACGCCCTGCACGCCCTGCAGCAGGAACGACACGTCGAAATTGCCGATGCGGAAGTTGTTGGTCATGCCCCACGTGAAATCGGGATAGGGATCACCCAGCACCACGCGGTCATTGTCGTTCAGTTCGCCGTTTCCGTCGGCATCCCACAGCCGCAGACCGCCCGGCACGTCACCCGCAAAGTGCGGATTGGCCTCGATCTCCTCCTGCGAGTTCCATACGCCGATGCTCTTGAAGCCGTAGTACTGGATCAGCGGGTCGCCGACACGGGCGATGTAGCTTTCGGAGCGTTCGCCCTGGGTGATGACCTGCGCCTCGCCGCCGATCTCGAGCAGCTTGTTGCGCGTGAGCGAGAAGTTGACGGTCGTCGACCACTCGAAGTTCTTGTGGTTGATCTGACGCGTGTCGAGCTGGATCTCGACGCCGGCGTTGCGCACCTTGCCGATGTTGTTCCAGTAGTATTGGAAGCCGGTGAACGACTGCGTGGGCTGTTCGAAGAGCAGTGCACGGGTCACCGAATAGTAACCGTCGAAGGTCAGGGCGATCTTGTTGTCGACGAAGCCCGCATCCAGACCGAAGTTCCACTCGTCGGTCTGCTCCCACGTAATGTTCGAGTTGGCCAGCGTCGAGGAGGTGTTGGCCGAACCGGGGGTCAACGAGCCGTTGCCCGCACCGGTGGGATAGTTGGCCGAATTGAGCACCTCGAGGGCTGCCACATAGTCGATGTTGTTGTTACCTGTCACACCGTACGAGGCACGCAGCTTGAGGTTCGAGAAGACGCGTTGCTCCTTCATGAACTGCTCCTCGGAGATGCGCCAGCCCACCGATACCGAGGGGAACCAGGCGTTGCGGTTGCCCGACGAGAAGAGCGACGAACGGTCGAGTCGCAGCGAGGCCGACAGCAGATAACGGCCGTCGTAGCTGTAGGAGAGACGTCCCAGATAGGATTCGAGCACCTCGTTCGGGTAGCGGAAGGTTCCCGTACCCTCGCCGTTGCCGTTGTTCTCGGAGGCCAGTTCGAAGATCGTGGCGGCGTTGAGCGTCTGGATGTTGTCCGTCGGGAAGCCCGTACCGCTCAGGGCCACGTTCTGCACGCGGGTCGACTCGGCCGTATAACCGGCCAGAATATCCAGGTCGTGACGGCCGAAGGTGCGGTTGTAATTGAGCGTGTTCTCCGTCAGCATGTCGACATAGAGCGAGCTGGTGAAGGTGGCCTCACTGGCCGTACCATCCTTCGTGGCATTCTTGTTGGCGTAGCTGTACGAGGGGCGGTAGCGCACGTTCACGCCGTTCGAGGTCTTGAACTGAAGGCCCTTGCAGATATCCACCGTCAGATAGACGTTGGCCATGCCCTGGAAGTTCTCGTTCCAGCGCGTGGTGTTGGCCATCACGCTACGGGGGTTGTTGTTGGCCGAGTTGAAGGGCGACACGGCCGTCGTATTATAGGTGGGATTGCCATACTCGTCGGGATCGCCGATCGGCGCATAGAGATTGTTGAAGTGGCTGCCGCGGGCAAATCCCGTATAACCGGTCAGGGCCGTGGTCCAGGCGTTGTGGTAGACGGGCAGGAACGACGGCGTACGGTAGAAGTCGATGAAGTTGTTGCGCGGGCGCGAGGCCTTCTGGTAGTTGGCCGAGACGTTCACGCCGAAGGTAACGGCCTTCGACAGGTTGGCATCCACCTTCGTACGGAAGGTCACCTTCTGCACCTCGTTCTGCAACATGATACCCTGATCGCGGGTCCAGGCAGCCGACGAATAGTAGCGGATGTCGCGTTTGCCGCCCTGGACGGAGAACTGGGCATTGGTAACGCTGGCCACATCGCGCAGACCCTCGCGCTGCCAATCGGTCGAACCGATATTCTGCTCGATCCAGGCAGCCACCTTGTCCTGCGTCTTGACGGCCGGACCTCCCCACGCGGCCTCCCTCTCCTGCCACTGGAGATACTCCGTGGCGGTCAGCAGGTCGTGGAGCCGGTAGGCCCACTTGACGCCCTGATAGAGTTTGACCGAATAGCGGGGCTTCTCGGACGAGCCGCTCTTGGTGGTGATCATGATCACACCGTTGGCGGCACGCGAACCGTAGATGGCGGCCGAGGCGGCATCCTTCAGTATTTCAATGGACTGGATATCCGAGGGGTTGAGCGTCTGCAGACCGTCGGGAACGGGATAGCCGTCGATGATCACCAGCGGCGAACTGTCGGCCGAGATCGAACCCGTACCGCGCACGCGGATCGAAGGCATGACACCCACCTCGGAGGTGGTATTGTTGATCGTCAGACCGGGGATCTGACCCTGAAGCGCCGTCGTAACGTCCGAAACGGGGCGGTCGGCCAGCACGCTGCCTTCGATCTTGGCGATCGAACCCGTCAGGTGGGACTTCTTCTGCACACCGTAGCCCACGACAACGATCGCATCGAGGGCCTCAGTCTCGGGCTCCATCTTCACATTGATCGTGGTCTGTTTGCCGACCTTGATCTCCACCGGCTTATAACCGACATACGAGAATTCGAGCAGCGTCTCCTCTCCGGGAACGGAGAGCGAATAGGAACCGTCAATACCGGTTGCGGTTCCGGTTGCCGGGGGGGGTCCTTGACCACCACCGAGACACCGATCAGAGGGCCGTTCTCATCACTGACCACACCGCGGACCGTGATTTTCTGCGCATGGACAGTTGCCGAGCTGACCAGCAGAGCCAGCAGCATCAGCGACTTCAGCAAGTAATTTTTAGCCATAATGCAGTTTTAAGTATAGGTTAGTTTATTGATTATATGACACTTACAAAGGCCCGAAATCACCCGTTTGGTCAACCAAACTGGATCACCAAACTGGTATACCAATTTCGAACCACGCACAAAGATATAGAAAAAAAGGTTAACTGACCAAGATTAAAACGAATTTTTTTGCCCTCCGGAACCATTTTTTTCTGAAGCATAAAAAAGCGGGGAATCAACACACCTGAAATCCGATTATCGGAAAGGTTGGAAGAAATCTTCCAATATTGTCCGATGAGGGAACAGGTCGCTCCATCGCCCCGTTGACGCGGGAAATTCCTGCGAAGCGCAAGCCCCTGAGACACGGACAAAAGACCGGGCTCCGGACAAATGCCGACAGCCGTTTTACACATTTAAATAAAAAAGTTGACATTTCAGGTTATTTTTCATAAAACGGCACACCTATTTAATAAATCGACGCGGAATATTGTCATTCTGCTGAAAATTTGTAACTTTGTAAAAACCGAAAACCAACCAACCGCGAACTATGCCAAAACGAGAACTCTTACTGGGAGACGAAGCCCTCGCACTGGGGGCCCTCCATGCGGGACTGTCGGGCGTCTTCGCCTATCCGGGCACGCCGTCGACCGAAATCACGGAGTATATCCAGAGCCACCCGCTGGCCGCCGAACGCAACGTCCACCGCACGTGGTCATCCAACGAAAAGACGGCCATGGAGGAGGCCCTCGGCATGTCGTTCGTCGGCAAACGGGCCATGGTCTGCATGAAACACGTCGGACTGAACGTCGCCGCCGACGCCTTCGTCAACTCGGGCATGACCGGCGCCCACGGCGGTCTGGTTGTCGTGGTGGCCGACGACCCCTCGATGCACTCCTCGCAGAACGAACAGGACTCGCGCTTCTACGGGCAGTTCGCCCTCATCCCCACGTTCGAACCCTCGACCCAGCAGGAGGCCTACGACATGATCCGCACGGCCTTCGACCTCTCGGAAAAGTACCAGATTCCGGTACTGATGCGCATGACCACCCGCATGGCCCACTCGCGGGCCGTCGTCGAGGTGGGAGAGCCGCAGCCCGAAAATGCATTGAGTTATCCCGAAAAGGCGCGCCAGTGGGTGCTCATGCCCGGCAACTCGCGCGTGCGCTGCAAGGAGCTCATCGCCGACAACGAACGTCTGGAGCAGGAGGCCGCAGCGAGCCGCTTCAACCGCTACACGGAGGGCACGGACAAGCGGATGGGCATCATCGCCAGCGGCATCGCCTACAACTACCTGATGGAGAACTACCCCGACGGATGTCCCTATCCCGTGCTGAAGATTTCGCAGTATCCGCTGCCGAAGGCGCTCGTGCGGCGGCTGGCCGAGGAGTGCGGCGAACTGCTCGTCATCGAGGAGGGACAGCCCTTCATCGAGCAGGCCGTGCGGGGCGTACTGCCCGCACCGCTGAAGATCTGCGGCCGGCTGACGGGCGAACTCCCGCGTACGGGCGAGCTGACCCCCGACAGCGTGCGGGCCGCCCTGGGGCTGGCTCCGCATCGGGCACACGCCGCCAGTGAGATCGTCGTGCCGCGTCCGCCCGCCCTGTGCCAGGGATGCGGACACCGCGACATGTACACCGCCCTGACCGAAGTGGTGCGCGAATTCCCCAACGGAAAGGTATTCAGCGATATCGGCTGCTACACGCTGGGCTGGCTTGCCCCGTTCCACGCCATCGACACGTGCGTCGACATGGGCGCCTCGATCACGATGGCCATGGGCGCCGCCTACGCAGGACAACACCCCTCGGTGGCTGTCATCGGCGACTCGACCTTCACCCACTCGGGCATGACGGGACTGCTGGACGCCGTCAACGAAGGGGCGAACATCACCGTTGTGATCTCCGACAACCTGACCACCGGCATGACCGGCGGACAGGATTCGGCCGGCACGGGACGCCTCGAACAGATCTGCGCCGGCATCGGCGTCGACCCGGCCCACATCCGCGTGGTGGTGCCCCTGCCCAAAAACCGCGAGGAGATGAAACGCGTCATCCGCGAGGAGATCGCCTACCGGGGCGTCTCGGTGATCATCCCGCGCCGCGAGTGCATCCAGACGGCCAAACGCCATGCCGCCGCCAAGTACAGGAAATAAACCAAACCGCACAGAGATGAAAAAAGATATCATACTTTCGGGCGTCGGAGGACAGGGAATCCTCTCGATTGCCACGGTGATCGGCCGGGCCGCCCTCTCCGAGGGGCTGCAGCTCAAGCAGGCCGAAGTTCACGGCATGAGCCAGCGCGGCGGCGACGTGCAGTCGCACCTGCGGATCTCCTCGTCGGAGATCCGTTCGGACCTCATCCCGCGCGGCGGGGCCGACCTGATCGTCTCGCTCGAACCGATGGAGTCGCTGCGCTACCTGGAGTGGCTCTCGGCCGACGGATGGGTGGTAACGAACACCGTTCCGGTCGTGAACATTCCGAACTACCCCGACCAGACAGCCCTCGAGGCGGAGCTTGCCTCGCTGCCGCACGTCGTACGGCTCGACGCCGACGCCCTGGCCCGCGAAGCCTCGTCGCCGCGTTCGGCCAACATGGCGCTGCTGGGCGCCACCGCCCCGCTGCTGGACATCGAGCCCGCGAAACTCGAAGAGGGCATCCGCACCATCTTCGCCCGCAAGGGCGAGGCGGTGGTCGAGGCCAACCTCGCGGCTTTCCGTGCGGGGTATGAAACTGCCAAAAAACAGACCGCACGATGAACGCACCCTACGACCGCTCGTATCTCGAATCGGCGCTGAAGCAGATGGACATCGCCGACATCGCCCGGGCGACGATCCGCCAGTCGGGCGACATCGCCCGCATCATGGAACGCGCGACGGGCGAGGAGTTCATCCATCTGGAGATGGGTGTTCCGGGGCTTCCGCCCGAGCAGGTGGGCATCGAGGCCGAACGCCGGGCGCTGGCCGAAGGGGTCGCCTCGCAATACCCGAACATGTACGGACTGCCGGAGCTGAAGGAGCAGGCCGCCCGCTTCATCAAGGCCTACCTCGACGTGGAGATCTCGCCGCGGGGCTGCATCCCGACGGTCGGCTCGATGCAGGGGAGCTTCACCACCTTCCTGATGTGCTCGCAGTTGGACCCCGCACGGCGCAGGATCCTCTTCATCGACCCGGGCTTCCCCGTCCAGCGGAGTCAGGTGCGCATCCTCGGCATCCCCAGCGACTCGTTCGACATCTACGACTACCGCGGCGAAAAGCTCGGTCCGAAACTGGAGAGCTACCTCGCGCAGGGCGACGTAGCGGCCATCGTCTACTCGAATCCGAACAACCCCTCGTGGGTCTGCCTCACGGAGGAGGAGCTGCGCACGATCGGCGAACTGGCCACACGCTACGACACGATCGTCATCGAGGACCTGGCCTACCTCTGCATGGACTTCCGCAAACCGCTCGGGCGCCCCTTCGAGGCACCCTATCAGGCGACGGTGGCCCGCTATACGAAGAACTGGATCGTCCTGATCTCCGGATCGAAGATCTTCAGCTACGCCGGACAGCGCATCGCCGTGGCGGCGATCTCCGACACGTTGTTCCAGCGCGAGTACGAGGCGCTGCGCCAGCGCTACGGCATTGCCCGGCTGGGCGACGCCTACGTGCTGACGTTCCTCTACGCCGCCTCCTCGGGCACGAGCCACTCGGCGCAGTATGCCCTGGCGGCGATGTTCCGCGCGGCGGCCGACGGCCGGCTGGATTTCGTCGGCGAAACGGCCGAATATGCCCGCCGGGCCCGGCTGACCAAGGAGATCTTCCTGCGCCACGGCTTCCGCATCGTCTATGACAAGGACCTCGAGGAGCGGGTCGGCGACGGATTCTTCTACACGATCGGCTACGGCACAATGACGAGTGCCGAGCTGCTGAGCGAACTGTTGCTGTGCGGCGTCTGCGCCATCTCGCTCTCGTCGACCGGCAGCCGTCAGCACGGCATCCGCGTCTGTGTCTCGCAGATGAACCGCCCCGAACAGTTCGAACTGCTCGACAAGCGCCTCAAGGCCTTTGCCGAAAACCACCCGCTGTAAGCGAAAATTCAACCTGCCATGCAATACACGACAGCCGCGGAGGCGGTAAAACTCATCCAATCGGGCCAGAGCGTCTACATCCAGGGGAGCACGTCGATCCCCGAGGTGCTGGTGGCCGCCATGGCCGACCGCGGAGCGGAGCTGCGCGGCGTGAAGCTCTACTCGGCCTTTGCCGTCGGGGCCCACGAGGCCCCCTACTGCCGTCCCGAATACCGCGAATCGTTTCTCGTGAACAGCCTCTTCGTGGCCAACAACATCCGCCGCTGGCTGGCCGACGGCTACGGGCAGTCGATCCCAGCCTTTCTGGGCGAAATCCCGGGGCTGTTCCGCGACGGCACCCTGCCGCTCGACGTGGCGCTGATCAACGTCTCGCCCCCGGATGCCGAGGGCTACTGTTCGTTCGGCGTCTCGGCCGACCTGGCCGTTTCGGCCGTGGAGTGCGCCCGCACGGTGATCGCCCAGGTCAACCGGGCCATGCCCTTCTCCTACGGCGACGCAGTGATCCACTCGTCGCGCTTCGCCGCGGCCGTGGAGGTCGACTCCCCGCTGGTGGAGGTTCCGACGGCCGTACCGACGGAGACCGAACTGCGCATCGGACGCGCCATCGCCGAGTTGATCCCCGACGGCGCCACGCTGCAGATCGGTGTCGGCGGCATCCCGAATGCCGTGCTCGGCGCGCTGAAGGACCACAAGCACCTCGGTCTGCACACCGAAGCGATGACAGACGGCGTGCTGCCGCTGCTGGAGAGCGGCGTGATCGACAACTCGCAGAAGGTCGTCCTGCCCGGCATAACGGTGGCCTCGCTGGCCCTGGGCTCACGCCGGCTGTACGACTACATGGATTACCGCAAGGATCTGGTGATGAAGGATGTGGCGTGGACCAACGATCCGTTCCGCATCCGTCAGAACCCGAAGGTCATGGCCATCAATTCGGCCGTGGAGGTCGATCTGACGGGGCAGGTCTGTGCCGATTCGGTCGGCGAGCGCATCATCTCGGGGGTCGGCGGGCAGCACGACTTCATGTACGGCGGCGCCCTCTCGGAAGGGGGCAAGACCTTTATCGCCATGCCCTCGATGACGCCCAAGGGCGAGTCGAAGATCAAGGCGCTGCTGACGCCCGGCGCCGGTGTGGTCACCACGCGCCACATGATCCAACACGTCGTCACGGAGTACGGCGTGGCCCATCTGCGCGGCAAGAACCTCGCCGAACGGGCCCGGGCGCTGATCGCAATCGCCCATCCGTCGGTGCGCGAGGAGCTGGAGCGTGCCGCCGTCAAGCGCTACGGATACTCGTTCCTGCGCATCCGGTAGGCTCCCCGTCCCACCCTGCCACAGAGCCCGGCCTTCTCGCGAAAGCCGGGCTTTTTGCAGGTCAGAATACAGACCCTTCGGTCAAAACGCACCTCCGGGGCTGCACTTTTCCGGCCGAAAAGGCGGCAAAAAGAAAAATTTGACCTACTTTTGCACCGTTTTCAAACCGCATAACCCGCTCAAAACCCGCACAAGATGGAATGGCTCAAGGATCTGCTCTTCGAACCCTCGGCCCTGCAGGCCGTGGTGGTCATCTCGCTGATCTCCGCACTCGGAATCGGACTGGGCAAGATCCGCATCATGGGAATCTCGCTCGGCACGGCCTTCATCTTCTTTGTGGGCATTCTGGCCGGCCATCTCGGGCTGAAGCTCGATCCGGCGATGCTGACCTATGCCGAGAGCTTCGGCCTGATCATCTTCGTCTATGCCTTAGGGCTACAGGTGGGCCCGGGCTTTTTCAGCTCGATGCGTTCGGAGGGGACGCGGCTCCTCTCGCCGGCCATCGCCCTGATCCTCGTCGGGACGCTCCTGGCTGCCGGTCTGAGCTACGCCTTCGGCATCCGCATGTCCGACATGTCAGGCATCCTGTGCGGCGCGACGACCAACACCCCGGCACTGGGTGCCGCCCAGCAGGTGCTCAAGCAGCTGGGCATGGACGACAGCGGCGCCGCGCTGAGCTGTGCCGTGACCTATCCGCTGGGCGTCGTCGGGGTGATTCTGGCCATCGCCTTCCTGCGCAAACTGTTCGTCCGGCCGTCGGACCTGCCCGGCCCCGACGCCGAACACCGCAAGAACGTCTTCATCGCCAGCTACCACATCACCAATCCGGCACTCTTCGGCAAGAGCGTCCATGACATCGCCCTGCAGAGCCACCACCACTTCGTCATCTCGCGCGTATGGCGCAACGGGCAGGTCTCGATCCCCACGTCGGACAAGACCCTGCAGCAGGATGACGTCATCCTCGTCATCACCACCCCGGCCGATGCCGAGGCGCTGCGGATGATCTTCGGCGAGCAGGAGAAGAAGGACTGGAACAAGGAGAACATCGACTGGAACGCCGTCGACAGCCAGCTCATCTCGCAGCGCATTCTGGTCACCCGGCCCGAAATCAACGGCAAGAAGCTCTCGCAGCTGCGTCTGCGCAACAACTACGGCATCAACATCAGCCGCGTCTACCGTTCGGGCGTACAGCTGCTCGCCACTCCCGACCTGCGGCTGCAGATGGGCGACCGGCTGACGGTCGTGGGCGAAGCCCAGGCGATCCGCAACGTCGAGAAGATTCTCGGCAACGCCGTCAAGAGTCTCAACGAACCCAACCTCATCTCGGTATTCGTCGGTCTGATCCTCGGACTGACGCTGGGCAGCATTCCGGTCTCGATCCCCGGCATCTCGATCCCCGTCAAGCTGGGACTGGCCGGCGGCCCGATCATCGTCGGCATTCTGATCGGCACGTTCGGACCCCGCCTGCACATGATCACCTACACGACGCAGAGTGCCAACCTCATGCTGCGCGCCCTGGGGCTCTCGATGTATCTGGCCTGTCTGGGTCTCGACGCCGGGGCGCACTTCTTCGAGACGGTCATGCGTCCCGAAGGGGCGCTGTGGCTCGGCGTGGGATTTCTGCTGACCTTCGTGCCAGTGGTGCTGGTCGGGCTCTTCGCCCTGCGGGTGATGAAGGTCGACTTCGGATCGGTCGCAGGGCTGCTCTGCGGCAGCATGGCCAACCCCATGGCGCTGAACTATGCCAATGACACCATCGAAGGCGACAACCCGTCGGTCTCCTACGCCACGGTCTACCCCGTCTGCATGTTCCTGCGCGTGATCATCATTCAGGTCCTGCTGATGATGACCCTTTAGAGGGCGAATCCTCCGCATCCGGACGGTCGGAATCATTCGCCACGGGGGCATCCGCGCCCGGATCCCCGGCAGCATCATCCCCCTGCAGATAATCGCCCAACGCCGCAACGTCCGACCCCGCCGGACTCTGGAAGACCCGCAGCCCGAATTCGGGAATCACCGCCAGCACATGGTCGAAGACATCCGACTGAATACCCTCGTATTCGGTCCAGACCACCGTATCGGTAAAGAAGTAGAGCTGAATCGGAATACCCGTCTCGGTCGGCTGCAGCTGACGGACCATCAGCGTCATCGACTTGTTGACCGGAACCTCCGCCTCGAGATAACGCACCAGATAGGCGCGGAAAACACCCAGGTTGGTCTGGTGCAGGCCGTTGATCTTCCGCTCGCCGGGGGCGATGCCGTGGGCGGCGTTGTAGGTCTCGACGCGCTGTTCGGTAAGGTCGATGTAGTCGCGCAGCAGGTCGATCCGCCGGAAACGGGCCAGCATCTCCGGCGTGCAGAAATGGACGCTGGTCATGTCGATCGACACCGAACGCATGACGCGCCGCCCGCCCGAAAGCTGCATGGCATGCCAGTTCGTGAAGGAGTCGGTCGTCAGCAGGTAGGGAGGCAGCATGGCCAGCGTGTTGTCCCAGTTGCGGATCTTGACCGTCGTGAGCGAGACCTCCTCGACCGTGCCGTCGGCACCGTACTTCGGCACCGAGATCCAGTCGCCGACCTGCAGCATGTTGTTGGCCGAAAGCTGGATCCCCGAGACGAAGCCCATGATGCTGTCGCGGAAGACCAGCATCAGCACCGCCGCCGAAGCCCCGAGCCCCGTCAGCAGCTTTACGGGCGACTTGTCGATCAGGATGGCGACGATCAGGATGACGGCCACGATCGTAAAGAAGCCCTGGGCCGTCTGCCGCAATCCCTTGATGGGTTTGTTCTGCCAGTCGGGGCGCAACGAGACGATGTGGAAGGCGGCACACAACAGCGCATTGATCAGCCGCAGGAAGGTGAAGACGATGAAGACCTGCATCATGCGCAGTACGACGATCCGCCCGACGGACTGTTCGTCGAAGATCACCGGCAGCACGGCCGTCAGCAGCACGGCAATCACCACATGACACGAACGGTTGAGCACCGGGACGCTGAACAGGCGGTCGTCCCACTTCACACGCGTACGCTCGACCAGCCGCCGGATTCCCCGCACGACAATCAGTTGCAGAAAGAGGTCAATGAGCAGAGCCGTCAGTACGACCAAAGCGAAGGCCACCCAGCGATCCATCGCATCGCTGGAGGACGACGTCACGCCCAACCACTCGAGCAGGGCGTGCGTCCAACGTTTCAGAAGAGCTTGCATGCCCCGGTACGACGCAATTACCGCGCCGAAACGGGAGCTATTTCAGGATTCGGGAAACTTCGCCCTCGAAATTGGGCGTAAAGACCCCGCGGCCCAGGTTGTCGAGGATCTCCCGGGGCGACCAGAAACGTCCGCCATCGAGCTCCGCACTCGGGTGCACCTCGCCGTCGTAGACCGTGCGGAAGACGTGGACCAGTTCGCGTTCGCGCTCCGAACGGAATTCGTAGACCGCAACCTGCTCGGGTTGGAAATCGGCGATTCCCAGCTCCTCGCGCACCTCGCGCCGCAGCGCCTCGTCGATCGTCTCGCCGTAGTCGACATGGCCGCCGACGGCCGTATCCCAGCGTCCGGGCTGGATGTCCTTCCACAGCGGACGCCGCTGCAGGTAGAGCTCCCCGCGCGAATTGAACACATGGAGGTGCACCACCGGGTGCAACAACATCGAACCGCCGTGACACTCGCCGCGGGTGGCGCTTCCGACAACCCGTCCCGAGGCTTCGACCACCGGGAAGAGCTCCTTCTGATTATCGTGTGGCATGACGAGGGAATTTATGGATATAAACCGCAATGACGACCATGCCCAGCAGCGTGAAGAGGGCGCCGGGCAGTGTCGTATATTCGTACCCCAGACCGCGTTCGATCGGCAGTCCGCCGATGTAGGCTCCGAGGGCGTTTCCGAGGTTGAAGGCCACCTGCACAAGGGCGGCACCGAGCATTTCTCCGCCGCGCGAATTCTCGAGGATCAGCAGCTGCTGTGGCGACGAGACACAGAAGAGGCATCCCGTCGTGACGCACATCAGCGCCACGGCCAGAATCGGCATGCGGGCCCCGAAGAAAATCCCCACCAGGGCCAACGTCGCCACGGTCAGCGTGCAGCGCACAACCCTCTCGGGCGAGAAGCGGTCGGCATAGTGGCCGCCGATCAGATTGCCGGCAAACATGCCGAAGCCCGCAAGCATGATCAGCAGCGTCAACCGATCGGGCAGGAATCCTGCCGTATGGATCAGCAGCGGGCTGACGTAGCTGTACCAGCAGAAGATACCGCCGTTGCCCAGCATCACCGAGGCGAGCACCAGCCACGGTCCGGCATGCTTCAGAAAGCGGAACTGCCCCTTGAGGCCCGTATCGGGAAGCGGCGGGAGCGCCGGCACCCAGAGCCGGACGAGCAGTGTGGCCACGGCGCCCCAGACGGCCACGATGGCAAAGGTGGCCCGCCAGGTGACCGCCCCGCTGATGAAGGTTCCGAGCGGCACGCCAAACAAGTTGGCGATGGTCATGCCGACGACCATGATCGAGACGGCCTCGGCCCGGCGGCCCTCGTCGGCCACCCGTTCGGCCACGATCGACCCCACGCCGAAGAAGGCACCGTGGGGAAGCCCCGAGACGAAGCGCATCAGCAGCAGCGTCCAGTAGTTCGGGGCCAGCGCCGCGCAGGTATTGCCGAGGATGATCAGCGTTGTCAGCGCCAACAGGATCTGTTTCAGGGGGCGTTTGCGGGCCACGAGCACCATGAGCGGCGCACCGAAGCAGACCCCAAGCGCATAGGCCGAGATCAGATGTCCGGCCATAGGGATCGAAACACCGAGGCTGCGGGCGATATCGGGCAGGATGCCCATCATCACGAATTCCGACATTCCGAGCGCCAGCGTACCAAAGGCCAGAGCGATAAGACTCTTTTTCATCGAACGGATTCTCTCACTAACCGGCCGCAAAAGTAACGAAAAAAGGAAGAAAGCGTTCTTCGCCCTCTTCCTTTTTTTCAAATTTTTCACAAACTCGGCGAGCCTGTTCGATTCCGCCCCGGTCGGAATCGTACTGCGCCCCGACTCCCGGTTTGCAGTTCACGGTCCCCGGCATCGGCTCCCGGTCAGAGTTCGGGTCCCGATTCACGTGGCTGACCCACCTCGTAGCCCAGCGCGTGCATCCACTCCACGGTGGCCGGATCGACCAGATCGTTGCGGTCCGACCAACGGCCCTGTTCGATATAGAGTTTCTTGCGCTGTTCGAGCACCTGCTGCAACGGGAAGGAGGGATGCGGCAACCGCGACTTCACGCTGCGCTGCGAGGGCCGGATCCTACGGTCGAAGACATCCGTCTGCGACGGGCGCCGCGAACCCTCCCACTTGAAGCCCTTCAGATAGAGATCCTGATCGGCCGGGATCTTCTCCATCGGGTAGATGTTCCACACGGGATCCTTGCGGTAGACGATCGTCACGATCTGCTTGTCCTCGATGAAGAACGAGCAGTCGCCGCTTTCGATGACCCCCATGCCCGTGATCTGGGGAGGTTCGCCGTCCTGCATGTAGTAGATCGTCTGGGCATTGCCGTTCACGTCGTCGCGGTAGATCTCGTTGTCGCGGAACCAAGCCGTCATCTCCTTGCCGGCCACCTGGTTATAATGGGTCGTATCGAGCTGCGAGACCATCATCGGGCTGCCGACGAACTCCGCATGGGTGATCTGCTGGTTGGCCGTGTAGATGTCCATCACGTCCGAAGTGATCTGGTTGGACTGGTTCCAAAGCACGGGATTGATATAGAGGTGAATCGTCGAGTCGGTGCTGATGGCCGTCATCGAGTCGCACACGGCCTGGAAATCCGACCGGAAGACCCGCACGTTGCGGAAGCCCTTCATCAGACGGTAGATCGAGTCGGCCGGTGCGGCCAGCGAGTCGATCGAATCGGCAGGAATCACCATCGCCGCCGAGTCCGCTGCGGCCAACGAATCCACCAAACGCATCATCAGCGAATCCTGTTCGCGGATATTGCGGTCGATCTGCTCCTGCAACTCCTGCAGCGCAGCCAGATCCCCCGGATCTATCGGTTTGAGTTTGCCCTTGCGGGCCGCCCGCGCCTGCCGGGCCTTGAGTTTCGATTCGGCCTTCAGCCGCTGTGCCTTCAGCCGCGCCTCTTCGCGCTCCTTCTGGGCCAGCAGTTTGGCCGTAGCCTTCTCCTGCCGTTCGGCTGCAATCTTGGCCAGCAGCTCCTTCTTGGCCGCCGCCTTTTTGGCCTTCTCCTCGGCCCGGGCCTTGCGTGCCTGCTCCTTGAGGTAGGCCTTGCGGGCATCCCCGACCAGCGTATCAAGCGGATTGACCGGCGCGGCCGTCAGCGAGTCGGTCCCCGTCCGCAGCGAATCGGCCGCCTCGGGAAATTGGGTCGAGTCGCGCCGCTCGGCACCCTCCTGCAAGGCCGGAGGAACGGGACGCCCGAGCGAATCCAGTTGCGGCCGCCGACTCTGCCGCAACGAATCGCCATCCAAAAGCGCCCCCTGCCCGGCGTGTGCCAGCGAATCGGCCAAAGCCCGGGCTGCGGCGGCAGCCGCCTCGCGGCGCTGCTGCGCCTCGTTGATCGTAAACAGATACATCGAGTCGGCCCGCATGAAGAGCGAGTCGCCCTGCGAAAGGTCGTAGCTCACCACGGCCGGGCGCCGCGTCAGGAAGGCATTCCCGGGCTCCTTCCAGTATTCACCGTAGTCGCCGAAGCCGATCACCTTGTGCTCCGTATCGTCCAGCTGCAGGTCACGGCGCATGATGACATGGTTCTTCGTGCGGTAGTAGTCGATGCTGTCGCTCCAGATCTCCTGCTTCTCGGTCAGGATGTAGCCGTTGCGCGTGATGATGTAGAGCGTGTCCAACTTCTCGTAGGAGCCCCGGTCGGCATAGAGGTAGTCGCCGTCGCGGTTCCAGATGTTCGTCTGCTCGAAGAAGTAGGCGTTGTCCGTGGCCATGTTGTAGACCACCGAGTCGCCCTTGAGTTCGTACTCGTCGTTGCGCATCTCAACCTGATCGACCGCCACCAGATCCTTCGTGTCGGCATAGTAGTAGCCGCGCACCGCCTCGAGCAGATTCTCGCGGTTGGTCAGCACCCCGCCGTCGGCAAACTCCCCGACATTGGTCTTCGTATTGAAGAGGAATTTATAGGTGTAGAGCGTGGCGTCGCCGTCGACCACCTTCACGATGTCGGAATAGACCCGCGCCTCATTCACGTTGCCGTCGTATTCGGCCCGGTCCCCGTAGATGTAGGTCGTATTCTTGTTGATGAGCACGTTGCCGAAGAACTCGATGCGCATGTCCGAGTAGCGCACCGCCGAGTCGCACGTGATGACGGCGCCGTTGTGCTGCGCCGCGAAGTTGCCCACAAGAAAGACCACCGAATCCCCCGGAGCCACCGGTCCCATCAGATCCGACTTCAGGTCGATGAGCTTCTTCTCACCCTCCTGTTCTTCAGCCGCACCGGGCGCCTGCATGCCGCTGCGGGCCGTCACCACGGCGACGGCCAACACCACGGCGGCTATGGATACAAGCCTGCGCACGGCCTATTTCACCCAATGTTTGTTTTCGAACTCCCCGTTGCGGAACTCGGGGCTGATGTAGACATACATGGCGTCGATCTTCTTCGAGAGCCACTCCCGGAAGACGCGGTTCTGCTTGTCCTGCAGGGCCATCTCCTCCAGCCGCAGGTAGTCCTCGTTGAGCGAAGCCGTATGGGTCGGGATCACCTCCACCAGTTTGACGATCTTGGCCATCTGGTTGCCGAGCATGTCTTCGGTCAGATAGGCATCCGACACCTCGCCGGGCTTCAGCCGCTGCAGGGCGTTGTAGTCATCGAGGCTCTTGAAGCGGCCGAAATCCTCCTTGAGGAACTTCGTCACCGTCAGTTTGGCATCGAAGGCGTTGAAACGCTCCAGGATGTCGTGGTTCGAAACGATGCCGCCGTTCATCTTCGACGAAGCGTCGTCCGAATACTTCAGCGCGGCCTGCTCGAAGGTGATCGAGTCCTTGTGGATCAGATCGGCGATGCTGTCCAGCAGGTTGAGCGACTCGCCCAGCTCCTCCGACGTATAAACCGGACGCAGCAGGATGTGGCGGAAATGGTACAACTGGCCGCGCTTGTCGAGCATCTGGATGATGTGGAAACCGAACTGCGACTCCACCACCTCCGAGATCTGTCCGGGCTTCATGTTCTCGAGCGCCGCGGCAAACGACGCATCGAGACTCGCCAGCGGCGAAGGATCCATCTCTCCGCCCCGCATGGCCGTACCGTCCTGCGAATACATCCGGGCCAGGTTCTCGAACTTCGCGTTGCCCGTGATGACGCGTTCGCGCATGTCCAGCAGCCGTTCGCGGGTGCGCTGCTTGGCCGCCGTCATCGACTTGGGGAACTTCGTGATCTGCGCGTAGACATACTGGTCGGCGATGGTCGGCAGACTGTCGCGCGAGATCGACTTGTAGAAGCGCTCGACCTCGCCCGGGATCACCGTCACCTTGTTCATCACCTCGCTCTGCATCGACTGCGCGTAGGCCTGCTCCTCGTAGCGCTGGCGCATGATCTCGCGGATGTTGAAGATCGGCATGTGGTGTTTGGCCTCCAGCGCCGGAATCGAACCCTCCATGTCGACCATCTGCTGCACCTGCTCCTCGACACGCGACACGATGTCACCCTGGTTGATCGTCACCGAGTCGATCTGCGCCTGGTTGTAGAGCAGTTTCTGGGTCAGAAGCGCCTCAAGCGCCTCGTTCATCGGGTCGCGGTCCGACGTGTAACCCTCCTGGCGGCGCTGCTCGACCAGCTGCCGGGCATAGTCGTCCACCTCCGAGTAGAGGATCGACGATCCGCCCACCACGGCGACCACCTTGTCGAGCATCACCTCACGTTTCTGGGCCAGCGCTCCGGCAAACAGCAGCGCGAGAGCCACGGCCAATATCCCTTTTTTCAACATCTTGTCCTGGTTTCTTGTTATCGTTTAGCTTCGTTTTCGTTATCGATCCCGCCGTCGGGCGTCTCGTCGGTGAGCACCTCGGACGGATTCCGCTTGCCGCCGAAGATCTTCACCTTACCCTCCTCCTCGGCCCGCTGGAGCAGCTCCTCCTCGTGCTGACGGATGATCTCCCCCTTGCGCTGGTTGAAGAGGATGCGGCGGATGTTGCTCCGCAGGCGTTCGAGCGGAATGGGCTCGCCGACCCGCATCACGGCGTCGATCTGGAAATAGTAGCGGCTGTGGCTGTCGCGCATCTCCTGCACGGCCGTCGAGGCGAGCACCGAATCGTAGTTCTGCGAGCGCAGCGTCGGCAGGTAGCTCAGGAACTCCGGAAAGTCGATCCACTGCTGGCGGAAATCGCTGACCGTAAAGTTGTTCTTCTCGCAGATGTCGCTGAAATCCTGCTGCTGGACCCTGTTCTTCGAGGCCATCAGCATCTTGAGCTTGGCAGCCTGGCGGTAGCCGGCCGCAAACTGCACGATACGCCCCTTGACGATCGTCCGGTCGAGTTTGAAATCGCCCTTGTGGGCGTTGTAGTAGGCCGCGATCTCCTCTTCGGTGAAGAGCGTGTCGATCGAACGGTCGACGTAGTGCTGGTCCAGCTGCTTGATCAGCAGCGCCTGCCGGTACTCCTCGACCATCTTGTCGATATCACCCGCCGACGAGGAGAAGAGCGTCTCGGCCTCCTTGAGCTTGAGCTGTTTGACGATCCAGCGATCGACGTAGAGCTTCATGAAGGCGGCGCTGTCGTCGCCCGACAAACCCTTGGGGACCACCGAGCGGACATCAAGCATGCGCAACTCCTTGCCTCCGGCCCGGGCAATGGTCGTGTCGCTGGCAAAATAGCGCGGCAGCTCCCGGCAACCCGCCAGGAGCACCACACCGGCCGCGACCGTTATTTTCGCACGCCAATTCATTTTCCAAAGGGCAAAGATAGGTTTTTTACTCGTAAGTAACGCACTTTGCGGGCGGAATATTACGCCTCGGCGGGATTTTTCTCCGCCTCCTTCATCCGCCGCAGCGTGCGGACCATCATCCAGCCCGAGAGGGCCGAAAGGATCACCGCCGCCCCGTAGATCACCCCATAGAGGGTGTGGTTCTGCACCAGATCGATCAGCAGCGTGGAGGTGTTCTCGCCGGGGGTCACGAAGAGGATCATGAGCAGATAGGCCGCGGCATTGTTCAGCGCATGGAGGAGCATCGAGGGCCAGAGCGAATCGGTGGCCAGACAGACGTAGCCGAGCACCAGTCCGACGACCGTGGCGCTGACCACCTGGACGGGCTGCAGGTGCAGCACCCCGAAGAAGAGCGACGAAACGAGCCAGGCCACCGTCACGCCGTAGCGTTCGCGCAGACTGCCCAGCACCACGCCGCGGCAGAGCAGCTCCTCGAAAACGGGGGCCAGCACGATCAGCGAGACCATGGTCCACAGGCCGCGTCCGACCTCGAGCGAGACCTCGGGCAGCAGGCGCAGCAACGGCTCAAGGACGACACCGACGGCAAAGATCAGCACGAAGGCCCACAGCAGCAGGGTCGGGTTGAGTCCGCGGATCGAGAAGCGGGCCCAGCGTCCGCGTCCCCCGCGCACGTGCCGATAATAGAGTACGCCGCCCAGCGTCACACACATCGAGACGAAATAGAGTACGGCCATGATCTTGCCGACGACATCCTGCGTCAGGGTCGAGGCATCGCCGCCGTAACCCATCGCCACCAGGACGAACCGCCCCAGAACCCCGACCAGAATCTGGGCCACGAAGGCGATTCCCAGCATGGCCAGCAGATCGCCGAAGGTCGGGAAACGGCTCCCGCCCGGTTTCGGCGCTCCGGCCTGCGACGCATTGCCGCTCCCCGCCTGCGACGCACCGGCGGTCTCGGAAGCCCGGCCCGCATCCGTGGCACCGGCAGCTTCAGCACGCCCGGCAGCTTCAGCACGCCCGGCGGTTTCGGCCGCTCCGGGGATCTCGCGCTCCGGCGCCCCGGCGGCACCCGCTGTCTCAGCCGCCCCCGCAGTTTCGGCCGTCTTCCCAGTATTGGCCGCGCCCCCAGTTTCGGCCGCGCCCCCAGTTTCGGCCGCTCCGACGCCCGGGCCGGCCGCTCTTCCGGGAGTCTCCGTCCGGGACTCCCCCTGTTGCTTGTGTTCGTTCATCTCCTGCATGACGTTTTCCATCTGATCCATTGCGGGCGCTCCGCAACGGTCGGAGTCCCGCCGTCCGCTGCGCCCCACATATCGTGCCGGCCACGCCGGTACAACAGCCTCCAAAGATACGAAAAATTCGCGGATGCATCCCCCTCATCCCGAAATTCTTCGCCTCCGCACGGCCGTACGGCGCCACACCCGCCCCCAGGGGCCATTTTACGAAAAGCTCGGCTCCGGATTTGCACGGGCCATATTATTTGCGTAAATTTGCCTGCTTATAAACCGAATCTGAAAATGGGAAAGGTAATCGCTTTAGCCAACCAGAAAGGCGGCGTGGGAAAGACCACCACGGCCATCAATCTGGCAGCTTCACTGGCCCTGCTGGGTAAGAAAGTGCTGCTGCTGGACGCCGATCCGCAGGCCAACGCCACCTCGGGGCTGGGCTTCGACATCAATCTCGAGGGCATCTACGAATGTCTCACCGGCGAGAAACAGCCCGAAGAGGTGATCCTCCACAGCGAAGACGTCAAAAACCTCTGGCTCCTCCCCTCGTCGATCGACCTGGTGGCCGCCGACACCGAACTGCCCAAGATGGAGAACGCCCACTTCGTCATGAAACGCATCGTCAACGCCGTGCGCGACCGCTTCGACTACATCTTCATCGACTGTTCCCCCTCGCTGGGATACACCACGGTCAACATCCTTACGGCCGCCGACTCGGTGCTGATCCCCGTCCAGTGCGAATACCTCGCCCTCGAAGGCCTTTCCAAACTGCTCAATACGATCCGCAAGATCAAATCGACCTTCAACCCCGCACTCGAAATCGAAGGCTTCCTGCTGACGATGTACATGCGCAACCGACTCAACAACCAGGTGGTCACCGAGGTCCGCGAACACTTCGGCGATCTGGCCTACGACACAATAATTCAGCGCAATATCCGTTTGGGTGAAGCACCCTCACACGGAAAGCCCGTCATGCTTTACGATGCCGGCGCCGTCGGTTCGGAGAACTACTTGAACCTGGCCCGCGAATTCCTGAAGCGCAACCGCAAAAAACGCAACTGACCGGAAGTAGGAGGGGGGGGGAAAAAAAAAAAATCGAGAGGTCGGGAAAGGGATCGCCAACGGCAACCGCCCGACCATCCGCCCGCTCCGTACCAATGATATAAAAGGAGAAGACTATGAAATCACAGAAGGGATTAGGCCGGGGGCTCGACGCGATTTTCGGCAGCGAGCCCGTCGACGTGAAGCTCAAACCCATGAGCCAGATGACCGAGATCGAGATCGCCGACATCATCCCCAACCCCACCCAGCCGCGCAAGCAGTTCGACGAGGAGGCGCTCGACGAACTGGCCGACTCAATCCGCCAGCTGGGGGTTATCCAACCCGTGACAGTCAAGAAGACCGTCGACGGAAAATACATCCTCATCAGCGGTGAACGCCGCTGGCGGGCCGCCCGGCGTGCCGATCTGAAGACCCTGCCGGCCTACATCCGCGAGGTCGACGACGAGAACCTCCACGCCATGGCGCTGGTCGAGAACATCCAGCGCCAGGACCTCAACGCCATCGAAATCGCACTGGGCATGCAGCGTCTGATCGACGAGTGCCACCTGACGCAGGACGCCCTCTCGGAGAAGGTGGGCAAGAAGCGTTCGTCGGTGTCGAATTACCTGCGCCTGCTCAAACTCCCCGACGAGGTGCAGCTCGCCCTGAAGGAGGGACTCATCTCGATGGGCCACGCCAAGGCCATCGCCGGCGCCCCCGAGGAGCAGCAGCTGCGCGTGTTGAAGCGCTGCATCAAGAAGGGGCTCTCGGTGCGCCAGGTCGAGGAGCTCGTCCGCACGCTGGCCGAAGCGCAGACCAAACCGGCTCCCGGTGCCGAGGAGGAGGAGTATCCCGAAAGTTACTCGCGGCTGGTCGAACAGCTCGAAAACTACTTCTCGGAGGATATCTCGATCAAACGGTCGAAGAACGGCGGCGGCAAGATCGTCATCGGCTTCAACGACGACCGCGACATCGAACGATTCATCGAACGCTTTACGAAACACGCCTAAATCCCTGCTGAAACCATGGCGAAGATCCGGTTTCTCCTGTTGCTCATCGTGGCGGCCGCGTCGGGAATGCACGCCGCCCGGGCCCAACTCCCGCGCAGTGCCCGCAGCATCGTGCGCGGCGGCATGTTCCAGAAACCGGATTCCCTGCGTGCCCGGCGCGATTCGATCCGTTTCGCGGAACTCGCCCTGAAGATCGACTCCGCCCTGCAGGCCGACTACCTCATCGACTCGACGGCCGTCACCGCCGTGCGCACGGACAACCTGCACGAACTCGACTCCGCGGCCCTGGCCCGCTACGACGCCGCCCTGCACGGCATCGACACCACCACCAAACGCAAGGTCTACAAGAAGGGGTGGTTCATGAGCGACTCGATGTCGCTCTCGAAGGTGTGCTGGATCTCCACCGTCCTGCCCGGATACGGACAGGTCTACAACAAGCAGTACTGGAAACTGCCGATCCTCTACGGGCTGGTCGGCACGGGCCTCGGCCTCTACATCCACGAAAACAAGACCTACAAGCCCCTGCGCCGCCAGTACAACTCCTACACGAACGTCAGCCTCACGCGCACGCCCGAACTCGACGCCCTGCAGGAGAAGATGATCCGCAGCAATACACGCCGACAGCTCTATCTGGGCATCACCATCGCCTCGTACATCTACTTCATCGGCGATGCGGCCGTGAGCTACTCGACCAACGACGTCTCGGCCGTCAAGAAGGCCACCACGCTGGCCTGCATCTTCCCCGGAGCGGGTCAGATCTACAACCGCAGCTACTGGAAGGTTCCCTTCGTGGTGGGCGGCTTCGCCTCGATGATCTACTGCATCGACTGGAACAACCGCGGCTTCCAACGCTTCAAGAAGGCCTACGCCCTGCTGGCCGACTATGAGCAACACCCCGAAAACTACCCGAACGGCCCGACCGACGAATTCCGGGGCCGCTATTCGGCCGACTTCATCAAGAACCTGAGGGACAACTACCGACGCAACCGCGACCTGTGTATCATCCTCTCGGGTGCGCTCTACGTGCTGCAGATCATCGACGCCCACGTCGACGCCCATCTGAAGGACTACGATATTTCGGACGACCTGTCGATGAATCTCGAGCCGCTGGTCGACTACACCTACGTACCGACGCTGCGGGGCAACCGCCCGGTCTTCGGGTTCAACCTGAGCCTCAACTTTTAGACGATGAAAAGACTCCTGATATTCGCACTGCTGCTGGCTGTAGCCGCCCCGGCGTCGGCGCTCGACCGCTGGCCCTGGACCAAGAACAAGAAAAAGAAGAGACACCAAACACAAACCGAACAGACGCAGACCCTCACGCCCGATACGCTGCGTACGGTCTGCCCCGAACCGGTGGAAGAGGCCGGGCCCGAACCCGTCGAACCGCCGGTAAACGACATCACGCTGGGACTGACGGCCGAACAGGCCGACTCGCTGCTGGCCGAGTGGCGCGAACGCCAGCGACAGGATGCCTACAGCGAATTCTTCAAACACTACATCCTCGAGGATTCGACCGCCGTGGTCGATCAGACCCCCGATTCGATCTACACGCAGCGGCTGCGCAATCTGGCGTCACCGATCCAGCTGCCCTTCAATTCGATCGTCCGGGGCTACATCAACCGCTATGTCGACCCCCGTTCGGGAACGATCAGCCGCATCCTCGGCATGTCGCAATACTACTTCCCGATCATCGAAAGCGAATTGCTCCGCGAAGGGCTTCCGGTCGAACTGCGGGCGCTGCCGATCATCGAATCGGCCCTCTCGCCGACGGCCGTCTCGCCGGTGGGAGCCGTCGGTCTGTGGCAGTTCATGCCTACCACGGGCAAGAGCTACGGGCTGGAGATCAACTCGCTGGTCGACGAACGCCGCGATCCGCTCCGCTCCACGGAGGCCGCCTGCCGCTATCTGAAGGATCTCTACGCCATCTACAACGACTGGACGCTGGCCATTGCGGCCTACAACTGCGGCCCGGGCAACGTCAACAAGGCCATGGCCCGTTCGGGCGGCAAGACCTTCTGGGAGATCTACAACTACCTGCCGCGTGAAACCCGCGGCTACGTCCCGGCCTTCATCGGCGCCACCTACGCCTATGCCTACCACCGGCTCCACCACATCGAGCCGACCGAAGCACCGATTCCGCTGTCGGTCGACACGCTGCACATCAACCGGCTGATGCACCTGAACCAGATCTCGTCGACGATCGACCTCCCGCTGGAGACCCTGCGACAGCTCAATCCGCAGTACAAACTGGACATCATTCCGGCCACGACCAAGACCTATACACTGGTCCTGCCGCAACGCTGCGTGGCACAATACATCGCCCACGAACCGGAGATCATGGCCAAGGATTCGATGTACCTGAAGGAGTACATCAACCCGGCAAACATCGACAAGAAAAAACTCGAGCAGCGCACGACGATCTACGTGGTCAAGAAGGGTGACACGCTGGGCGCCATCGCCCGCCGCTACCGGGTGACGACGGCCCAGCTCATGCGCTGGAACAAGCTCAAGAGCGCCCACAAGCTCCGCATCGGCCAACGTCTGCGCATCGAGGGTAGATAATGGGCACGGATCATGATACCATCGTAGCCCCGGCCACGGCGCAGGGGGGTGCCATTGCCGTCGTCCGTGTAAGCGGCGATGAGGCGCTGGCGGTCTGCGACCGCATCTTCCGGGGGAGCCGGCCGCTGGCCGAGGCGGCCGCCAATACGGTCCACTACGGCCGCATCGTGGACGATGAACGGGTGGTGGACGACGTGCTGGCCACGGTCTTCCGGGCGCCGCACTCCTATACGGGCGAGGATTCGGTCGAGATCTCGTGCCACGGTTCCTCATATATTGTCTCCGAAATTCTCCGTCTGCTGATTGCCGCCGGGGGCCGCATGGCCCAGCCGGGCGAGTATACGATCCGGGCCTATCTGGCCGGGAAACTCGACCTTTCGCAGGCCGAGGCCGTAGCCGACCTGATCGCCTCGTCGACGCGCGCGGCCCACGCCCTGGCCACGAATCAGATGCGCGGCGGCTACTCAGAAGAGCTGGAGGGGCTGCGCGACCAGCTGCTGCACCTCACCTCGCTGCTGGAGCTCGAACTGGACTTCTCGGAGGAGGATGTGGAGTTTGCCGACCGGCGGGCGCTGCGCGAAACGATGGAGCGGATCGGGCGGGAGATCGACCGCCTGCGGAGCTCCTTTGCGCTGGGCAACGCCATCAAGGAGGGGGTTGCCGTGGCGATCGTCGGGGCGCCGAACGTCGGAAAGTCGACGCTGTTGAACCGACTACTGAACGAGGAGCGGGCCATGGTCTCGGAGATTGCCGGCACGACACGCGACGTCATCGAAGAGCGGGCCAACATCGGCGGAGTGTTGTTCCGTTTTTTGGACACGGCAGGAATCCGCACGACGGGTGACCGGCTGGAGCAGATGGGCATCGAACGCACGAAGGCATCCATCCGCCGGGCGCAGATCATTGTCCGGTTGATCGACGCACAGGCTGCGGAAGATTCGGACGAAGCCGACCCCAAGATCGAAATCCGCCCCGACCAGCGGGTGCTGACGGTCTATAACAAGCTGGATGCGGCACCCGCAGGATTCCGACTGCCGGAGGGGGCGCTCGGCATCTCGGCCAAACGGGGCGAAGGGATCGAAGCGTTGTGCGAAGCGTTGCGCGAGGCGGTGGATACCGAAGGGTTGTACCACGGGGATCCGGTTGTCTCGAACAGCCGCCACTACGAGGCGCTGACGGCGGCCCGGGAGTCGTTGGGCCGGGCGCTGCGGGGGCTGGATGAAGGGCTTCCGACCGACCTGCTGAGCGAGGAGATCCGGCCGGTGATCCGCCACCTGGGCGAGATCACGGGACGCGGTGCGATCGCCCCGGACGAAGTTCTGTCAAATATCTTCTCAAAGTTCTGCGTCGGAAAGTAACTCGACCGAAGAAAAATCGAGCAAAACGCAGAATAATTACCAATAAATCAACGAATTACAACAGAAAATCGAGCGATTTTCTAGAGTTTGTTTTTGCCGTCGAGGTGTAAATTTTACACTCCATTTACACCTTGAAAACGCCGAGGTGTAAAAAAGTGTAAAAATATTTTCCTATCTTTGCCCTGAACCAAAACCTCGACACCATGGGAATCAAACTTCATCAGAAACCGCAGCGCTCGACGGGACGCACCTCGCTGGTGCTGGAGTACTACTATGGCTACACGCGCGATGAGGAGGGGCGGATCAAACACCGCCGCAAATTCGAGACCCTCGAATACTTCCTCTACACCACGCCCCGCAACAAAGCCGAGCGCGACCACAACAAGATCAACCTCGAGATGGCCGAGAAGGTCAAGGCCAAACGGCTGCTCGACGAGCAGAACGAACAGTACGGGTTCGCCGGACAGTTCAAGATCCGCACCAACCTGGTCGAGTTTATCCGCGGGATGGTCGAGCAGCGCAAGGATTCGCCCGGCAACTGGGGCAACTGGGGCAACTGGGACAGCATGCTGAAACACTTGATCGCCTACGCGGGCACGCAGACCACCTTCGAGCGGGTCGACCGGCGGTTCGTCGAGGGGTTCCGCAACTACCTCGCCAAGCGGGCCCGCACGAAGAGCGGCACCGCCCTCTCGGCCAACAGCCAGAACAGCTACTTCCTGAAGTTCAAGGCGGCATTGAACCGGGCCGTCGAGGAGGGGATCGTTCCCCAATCGCCCGCCATGGGGGTCAAGGCCACGCGAACCGAAGACGTGCACCGCGAATACCTCACGATCGAGGAGCTGCAACGGCTGGTCAAGACCGACTGCTCCTACCCGGTGCTGAAAGATGCCTTCATCTTCTCGTGCCTGACGGGCATGCGCTGGAGCGACATCAACAAGCTGACGTGGGGCGAGGTGCAGGAGTTCGACGGCGGCACGCGCGTGGTCTTCCGCCAGAAGAAGACCCGCGGTCTGGAGTACCTCGACATCGCCGAGCAGGCCGTGCGCTACATGGGGCCGCGCGGCAGGGCCGACGAGCGGGTCTTCTCGGGGCTGAAATACTCCGCCTGGCACAACCTCGCGCTGCGCGAATGGTGCATGAAGGCGGGTATCACGAAGCACATCACCTTCCATTGCGGGCGCCACACCTTCGCCGTGCTCCAGCTCTCATTGGGTACCGAGATCTACACCCTCTCGAAGCTCCTCGGCCACCGCGAACTGAAGACCACGCAGGTCTATGCGCAGATTATGGATGAGAAGAAACGCGAAGCGGTGAACCGGATTCCGGAATTATGATTATCTTTGGAAGACGAGGCATCAGCCTCCGCTCCTGCACCGCAACCGACCACCCATGAACCGCATCGAATACATCCGCTACTCGCACCGTCGCGCCAACAGCCGGGTCCGTGCATGGATCGGGAGCGTGCGCATGCGGCTCGCACGTCGGAGCCGGTTGCTAGGGTGGCTCTGGATGGTGCCGGCGTCGATCTTCTATGCGCTGGTCGTCCTCTTCAGCTGGCTCACCTTCTGCGTCGTTCTTTTCAAGGATCCCCGCTTCACGCTCCACTACCTGGAGAGCGAAATCGAGTGCCGCGGACTCACCGGTGCGGAGGCCCGCCGTTACCTCGACGAGCAGCACCGCGACTACGAACGTCGGCTGGCCTACGGCAACTTCACCCGCGACGAACAGCGGCGCATCGACCAGACCTTCGCGTACCTCTACAACCGCTACCCTGCCCCGGCTCGGGATGACCTCAAGACTCAACTGGACGAGGTGCAGAGCGCCGTTGCGGAGATTGCCGGCTTCACGCGGCAACGGCAGGAGGAGCTGGAGCAGGCCCGGGAGCGTGAAACCGCCCTGCAGGCGCAGGCCGAGAAGCGCCGTGCCATCAACCGCAGCCGCACGGGATTCGACCCCACGCCGGAGGACTTCTCACCGCGCCTTACCGACCGACAGCTCGACCTGCTGACCGAACACATCAACCGCATCGGCCTCTTCCGGCGCGACGTCACCCGCCCGGAGGTCGAACTGCTGCTCGCCTGCCAACTCCCGGAACCGTTGCAGACAACCCACAACAAACTGCTGGCGCTGCTGCTCGAATCGTTGAGCGCCGCACGGTTCATCACCCCGAAGTGGCAGCGCGTGGCAGGAGCCAAGGGGTGCTTCCTCTCAAAGTTGGGCAAACCGCTTACGGCCAAGGATCTCTCGGCGGCCAAGCAGATGGCCGACATCATCGACGCAAAACGCGAGCAACAGATTCTCGACTGCATCCGGGCCCTGGAGGCCGCGCAGTCATAGTCTGCCCATAAATCCCCCCAACAAGCACGGGCAAAGTCCCTTTGCGGGGTTCCGTCGTTGTATTTGCAGGGTGCCTGAACGCGGGAAAAAGATGGGAAAGATTGTCCAAACAAGCGGAAACGTTGGCAGACAATGTCGCCAGCCTTTTTTCTTCGTTTCTTTGTCTCTGTAATTACAAGCCCGTGCGTTGCGCAACGCCTTTGTCAAACCTTTTAAATTGTGTTTTTATGCAAATGAGTCTAACCGTCGAGGAGCGTCTCGACCGCATCGAACAACTGCTGCGCGGACAGAAGAATGTCCTGAACTTTTCCGAAGCCTGCGACTTCACAGGCATCTCACCGAGCTACATGTACAAACTCACCCACAGCGCCCGCATCCCCCACTACAAGCCTCACGGCAAGAATGTCTACTTCCTGCGCGAGGAGTTGGAACAGTGGCTGCTGCAGAATCCCGTGCGGACCGCCGAACAGAAGGATCGCGAGGCGACCGAGTTCGTCCTTCGCAAACGACGTCCGAGATAGCAACACGTATCGGTCCGACCGGTCCCAAGCCCATCGGGGCGGCCGGGTTATCTACCCTTAAAAAAGCGCATCGCTTACCTTAAACGAGTGGATCACCCGCTCCTTTACAACATCACCCTCCTCCATACGGCCGATCAACAACGGCGACGACGGGTCATGCAACACCCGATTCCGATACACCGTCTTCGTATCGGTGTTGGCATAGCAATACAGACAGCCGTGGCTGCATGTATCATAAGCCCCGATATCCACACTCTGCACACATCCACACTCCGGCCGTTGGTTCCTGTCCTTGGCAACATTCAACCTGCACCCCAGCAGCTCTTCAATCAACATGCGGTCGATGCACCGGCCATGCCGGATGCCCATCGGCTCCAGATCTATCCGTTCCGCGCAGCTCTGGATCCGGATACCATAGCTTGATGCGATGGCCGCCAGCCCCGCAGCCAATCGGGTGATTTCATCCGCACTCGGTTCCCGGACCGTTGTCTCCCTTAAATTGCGCCGCGTCTTCTGATACAGATCCACAAAACTGATCACGCAGGTTTGGGTGCAGGATGCCAACCGTTTGGCAATTGCCTCAAAACCGTGCAGATGATAGCTGACACCCATGCTTTGCGAGAACAGAATCGGGTCATACCGCCAAATAACCCGCTTGGGGCCGATCCGGTCGGACAGCAGTCTGAACGTATCAATAATGGATTCCTTCTGCGGGAGTCCCTTCTCCAGCTCCCTGTCGTACGGAGTGACCGTAAACTGGAAATAGTACATGTAGTCCGCAAGTTCGCCCAAACGCGGCAGCATCGGCGCTGGATTCTTGCTCCAGAAGACGATGCAATCAATCACATCGGGGGATAGTCGGATTTTGCTGACCTGATGCCGGTTCATCGGATTCCGGACGCACACCTGCCCCTCCCGGATCCGGTTGTAAAACCAGTCCGAATAGAAGGCGGGAATATCGGTTCTTCGGCTAACGCTCAGTATCATCGCGAATCAGTTTATCGTTTCGCCGCACTTCGCCGACGGCACCCGAGGCTGCGGCGTATATCGGCCCAATCGGTCTATTTGCGCTCGGGGTCCGCTTCCGCCGCAGGCCGATCCTTCCAGAGCCACCACTTACACTTCGCCGGATCGGGATTCTCCGTGTTGACGAAATAGACGACCGCGCGATAAAGATACAGCTGACAGCGGTCAATTTGACACCCCCGCAGACGACACTCCTCGGCATAGAGTTCCTCGGCCGTCTTGCCCTTCAGCGATTCGATGGTCGTGTATCCCATGGCCAGCAGATCCGCTTCGGTCCGCGGCCCGACGTTTGGTATTTTACGCAGTTCAGTCATGGCTGTCTGGTTTTCCGTAGAGTCGCTCCAGATCGAGCTTCTCGATGCGCGAACGGATGGCACCGGGCTTGCGCTGGAAATGGGCGGACAACTCCTCCTCCGTCGCCCCCTCACACCACCGGCGCGTCAACTCCAGATCCTCCGCCTCGGTCCAGGGCAAGTAGGCGTTCGGATACTCCTGGCGACAGGCATAGACCGAGTAGGTCGGTTCACCGGTCAGCTGCTTGTAGGCCCGCAGATAGCGCTTCAGCCGCTTGACGTCCTTATCCGAGAGGTACGGCAGGCGGCGAATATCCATGTTGTCCGTCAAATCGTTCAGTTTGACCGCCACGGCCAGTGGATTGCCCTTTATGCGGGCAATATAACGGTCGTAGGGCTCCTCCTCGGCGTGGGTCAAACAGCGCAGAGCCTCGATGATTTCCGGCGCAAACCCCTCGGCCGCCAGCCCCTCCAGCGTCCAGTCGCTGTCCTCGACCACATCGTGCAGTACTCCGACAATTTTCTCTTCTGTCGTTTTACCGGCGGCCATAACCCGCAACGGGTGGCCGATATAGTCGTTCCCAGCCTTGTCGCGCTGGCCGCGGTGCGCCTCGGTGGCAATCTCGATGGCTCGTTCCAGGGTACTCATGCTCTACTCGATTTATGGACGTCGTTCGGCGCGTCCTATCCAAGACAAAGATACGAAATTTGCCGACAGCCGGAAAGCGGGTCGACCCGCCTGCGGCAATAAACTACAACGAGACACACCGCCAGACAGACGCTCTACCGCAAAAATCGGCAACCGTTGGCGGTTTTCCGATTTAATTTCCTATTTTTGTAGATGGTTCCGTGCCGATCCGCGGAACTAATATACTACGAACGTTTAATTACGTTTTCTTCCGTACTCAAACTTCGCAAACTTGACACACCGGAAGGGATGTAACGGGACGCCTCGTGGACGCATGTATTGTGCCCGCAGGCCTTTGGCTTGCTATGTGCATGATACGCGTTTCGCGTGGGCTGTCCGTGTTGCTTATTTCGGTGTGGGGCAGCGAAGGCCTGAGTACGGGGTAAGTCAATGCGGCAACCCACGTTTTTTATGGCCTTCGATTACGATTACACCGGAAATCCCGCCCTGCTCGACCGCCGGAAGGTCGCCTTCTTCGCCTCGCGCGTCGTTTCGCCCACCGTCGAGGAGCAGGCCCTCCGCTGGGCCGAGGCGTGTTGCGCAACCGACCGCGTCGTAATCAGCGGTTTCCAATCCCCGCTCGAAAAATCCGTCTTTGAACTCCTGCTGAAAGCCCGGCACCCGGTGATCTGGGCCCTGGGGCGCGCCCTCTACCGCTGCTACCCGCCTGCCGTCGAAGAGGCCCTGGCCGAGCAGCGCATCCTGATCTTTGCCGTCCGCAACGCCCGCCGGACCGGTTGGCAAACGGCTCAAACCCGCAACTACACCATCGCTTCGATGGCCGAAGAGAGCGTTTACGCCCTCCGCACGGACGGCCGCCCCAGCTCGCTCGACGTCCTCTGCGGGCTGGAGTTGGGGCGTAAACCGGTGCGTTGTTTCCCGCAATAAACGTCCCGTTTCACGGGAAAATTGGTACTGAAACCGCTTCAAAACCGGCTCTGAATGACCGAAATTCCGCAGAATTGGACGTTGAAAGAGGACAAATTCCACTGCTTTTTAGGACGCAAAATGTCGGATTAGAGGCTCTCAATTGGATGAATTGAGGGCTTAAAAGCACGTCCAAATTCGTAAAATCTGTCCGAAATTTTGCATTCTCAACCGCCGAAAATCGGTCGAAAACGAGCTGTTTTGAAGTCTGATTCGGGCGATAAACCGCCACTTTTCCACGCCAAAATGGCCGGATCTTCCCTATTTTCTGGCGAAGGTGTCTCGAAAATCCTTCGCCGACTAAATTTCGGCTCGGGCCACGGTGGCCCCGGTAAAAAACGACGACTTCGGAGGAGTTTTCCACCCCCTTGCGGGCAAGCTGTTTTCGTTACCGAGAATATTTCGCGTAACGGAAAACACAGCTTGCTGAGTCCCGAAACATATAATGTTACGGGGACTCAAAAACGGGTCGAATATCACGTCCCGTTCCCACTTGTTCGCCGGCCAATCTGAAGAGGCGAACCACCCGTTCCCGAAGCCGACATCGGGAATAAAATCGACAAAAAAAGGAAGGTCCGGAGGCGTCTTATTCAAAAAGGCCGACTGACTGATTGACGTCAGTACTGACTGAATTCAGTACTGACTGAAGCACTGACTGACTGAAGCACTGACTGACTGAAGTCACGGTTTTGCTGTTTCGCTGTTGTGTTGACACACTGTTTTGTTGTTTTACTGACGTACTGTTTTGCAGGCTCTCTGTTTTGTTGTTTTGCAGACATATTGATTTGCGGATACCAGTTGGATACATAGGGCTGGAGCGACAACAAGACTTCGGTCGTTGCCCACATTCTTGCATCGGAGAAGGTTGGGCGCTGCGCCTACGGCGGAGGCCCGATAAATACACGATAGGAACCGCAGAAACAGGCCATACGCCTCAAAAACCACCACAGAGCGCACTTATACCACCAAGCTCCATCATGGCTCAAACGCAAGGAAAACGGGCAACAAATTGATCTTAGGTAGCAGCTGGGATCGAGGACGGTGGACGAAAGATGGGCCAGGGAACGAGAAACACGACACACAGCCGAAGCATGGTTTTTCTCCTTTCCATCGGTAGCATCTTCAAAAGCGGGCCGGAGCGAATACGACAACCTTTTCCGCGGGGAAAGGGCTCCACCAAGAGCGGCTTTTCGCTGCGGAAACCCCACCGGGGCCTGAGGTTGGCATTTCGCGTCGGGCCCTTACCTTGCTGCCGGATGAAAAGGAGCTGAACTCACAACCGCCCGTTGTCGTTCCACTCACCGTAGAGAATGCCTTTGCGGGTGTTTTCGAGAAATTTGTCGAGGCGTTTCCGAAAAAGTTCGGGCTGGTTCTTTTTGATCTGAATAGTATCAATCCGCACACGCTTGTAAAGGTCCGGCAGGTGGCAGAAGTTTTCCCAGAGGACAGAATCAGACTGCAACTCTTGCAAAATATCAGAATCAATGGAAAATCCGGTTTCGCTCATATCCGGCAAGACGGCCCTACCTGCATCAGTCATCAGCCCCAGCCGTTCCATGCGGCGACATCGTTCCTTGTTCAGTTCCGACCAATTGCTGCGAGGTTTCCGAGGGCAAAGTTTCTGGGCTGTCACCTCCTCGGAGATCTTCTTGGTTGTACTGTCAATCCAACCAAAACACAAAGCCTCCTCCACAGCATCGACATACCAGAAGGTGTCGTCATCAACGGGGCGTCCCCGCTTGACCACCACCCAGCATTCCGTCTCCTTGTCGTGGTTCTCCTGAAGCCACTCGCGTAGCTCCAACCTCGATTTGGCATCTAATAAATTATGAATCTCCATGATCTTCTGCAGCAGTCTGTTCCAACATGCAAAATTACGCAAATTAATGCGAAACGAGTACATGTAGAGGGCTACAAAAGCGGGGCAAATCCAAGAAACATTCTTTTCCCATCCATTGAAACTTTATATATCCAAGATGACCGACTTCGTTAGATTTATCTTAATTTTGTATTCATCGATTTTCGAGAAACACGTCCCACAATCTATTCGCTTTGCTTATGACTCGTTGTCTATATCACGCCACGATACACGAATTTTTACAGCAGTCGCCAGAGGCTCTGTTGGGGACCTTCGTGAATAACTATCACGGAGTTGCTATGACTACAACCAATGAAGCCTGGGCCGATGAGATCCGCATTATGCAGGAGGTTTTGCTACCGTGGAAGGATGAAGATGGACAGGTCATTTTCGAATACGACATTCCACGACTCGGAAAGCGAATCGATGTTGTTCTGCTGCTTCGCAGGCTTATCTTCTGCCTCGAATTCAAGACTAGACAAGAGGCTAAGAAGGAGAATATGCAGTCATATATCGAGCAAGTATTAGATTATGCTTTGGATCTGAAGAATTTTCACTTGCTAAGTCAAGACAGGATCATTGTCCCCATTCTCATACATCCCTGGATCAGTAAAAGTTCAAGCGTATTCCAAGCCTCTGTATATGATGATTCCATATACAACCCACTGTTAACAGGGCCAGCTGGGCTACAACAGCTCATTGCGGATGTTCTGGCACATGCTGGAGCCACAGCGCCAGATCCAAGTCTGGGGGCCGACTGGATCATCAGCCCCTACTCACCCACTCCGACTATCATCGAGGCAGCCAAAAGGCTCTACGAGAACCATTCGGTAGAGGACATCACCCGCCACGAAGCGGACAAAGTATCGACCGATCGCACGATTGCATATATCCTCGATGTGATCAAGACCAGTCGAGAGAAGGGCGAGAAGAGCATCTGCTTTGTTACGGGCGTACCGGGAGCCGGGAAGACGTTGGTCGGGTTGGATGTTGCCGTCAAACAATCCTACCAGAATGGCGAGAAATTGAGCGAAGACGAAGGGGCCGTCTATCTTTCGGGCAACGGGCCATTAGTCGCGGTGCTGACCGAGGCTCTGGCCATCGACAACCAGAAGAAGTGCCAAGCTCGGGGCGAGAAAAAGAATCGGTCGGATTCGCGAAGGGAGGTTGGCAAATTCATCCAGATTATCCACCGCTATCGGGACAACATGCTGGCCAAGCTAAAAACCCCGATTGAGAATGGCGTCCTTGAGATTGATCCCAAGAAAGCGATCAAGCTTGCCAAAGCCGGTTATGGCGAAGTGGAACATGTCGCCATTTTTGACGAAGCGCAGCGTTCATGGACCCACAAGCGGCTCGCAGATTACCTCAAACGCGGAGGAACCTACGGCAACAAACTCAAGATCCAGAACTTCCCCTACTCCGAGGCAGCCTTTCTCATTTGGTCGCTGGATCAACGGGAGGATTGGGCGACGATTGTATGCCTGGTCGGTGGCGGGCAGGAGATCAACACCGGGGAGGCCGGCATTTCGGAATGGATTAAGGCCCTCAACGAGAAATTTACGCACTGGAAGATCTACATCTCCGACAAGCTAACCGAGGCGGAATATGCCGAAGGGCGTGTCAATGAACTACTGGCCGGCAATGATAAAGTGACCTTCTCTCCGGAACTCCACCTGGGGGTTAGTCTGCGTTCGTTTAGAGCCGAGAACCTCTCCGCCTTTGTGCACGCCTTGCTCTCCTTCAACCCGGATGCCGCTGCGCTGTACGACACAATCAAAGCGCACTATCCGATTGTTCTGACCCGAGATATGGCCAAGGCAAGAGCTTGGCTACGCAAGCACACCCGAGGCTCACAACGATCCGGAGTTCTCGTCAGCAAGACTGCCGCACGGTTTAAGCCACTGGCCGTCGATGTTCTAGGTCAAGGCGATGAAAACGCCGTTCACTGGTTCCTGATGGATAAGACTGACATCAGGTCTTCAAACTATCTTGAGGATGCGGCAACCGAGATCCAGGTGCAAGGGCTCGAACTGGATTATACCTGCGTTCTTTGGGATGCCGACCTGCGCTGCGAAAACAGAAGTTGGCGATACTTCAATTTCAACGGCCGAACAGCCTGGCGCGAAGAGGCCGGGCAAACCGAAAGCAGCCTTGAACGAAGAAAATACATGTTGAATGCCTACCGTGTCCTCCTAACACGTGCCCGTATCGGCATGGTCATTTGCGTCCCAGAAGGCAATTCCAACAAGACCGTCGACGGGTTCCCGGAAGATGCAACCCGACTCCCAGAATTCTATGATGGCACCTATGAATACCTCAAATCAATAGGATTGGAGGAGATATAAATTTGAAGACGCAATTTACTCTAAAAAGCTATATTGCATATCTGAAGGAATTGACAACGTTTCGTTCTGTGGACTTTATAAAAACAACCGTCTCTTAACTGCTAAATAGTCGCCCCTTAAAAATAGTTTTATTTATTGGTATTCAGTAATTTAATTTATAGAAGTCTTTGATAAATCTGGAAGTTTTCTTATCTTTACGTTAATAAACTTGCAGATTTTATGATTAAAAATACGAATAACAGTCCTTCTTTATTCAGCAACCTATCAGACATGCTGAACCAATCGCACCCGCTTTACCAATTGGCAGACAAAATAGATTGGGGAAAATTTGAAACGGCTTTTCAACCTTTGTATTGTCAGGATAACGGCCGTCCCGGCAAGCCAATCCGTTTAATGTGCGGTTTGCTTATCCTGAAACACCTTCGTAACCTGTCGGATGAGTCTTTGGTAGAGCAATGGAGCGAAAACGCTTATTATCAGTATTTCTGTGGCATGCAGGAGTTTACCCCGTCTGCCCCTTGTGCGTCTTCAGAACTGGTTCATTTCCGCAAACGTATCGGTGAAAAGGGAATTGAACTCATTTTCCAGGAAAGTATCCGTGTGAATAACGACGATGATGATGGCCGTCATCATGATACGGCTTTTATTGATTCCACAGTTCAGGAAAAGAACATCACTTACCCCACGGATGCAAAGTTGCATAAGAAGATCGTGAAGAAAGTTCTTGGCATTGTAAAAAAGCTGGGACTTCCCCTGCGCCAAAGCTACACCTTTGTGCTGAAGAAGATCTATCGTGACCAGCGTTTCCGGAACCATCCCAAAAACAGGGAAAAAGCTCTCAGGGCGGACAGGCGTTTACGTACAATAGCCGGAAGACTTGTCAGGGAACTGAAGCGTAATCTTAAAGAGAATCACGACTATGATAAATTGCTCAGACTCTTTGAAACCGTTCTGTCCCAAAGGCGGAACAGCCGGAAAAAGATTTATTCCATCCATGAGCCGGACGTGCAATGTATCAGCAAGGGTAAAGAACATAAAAAATATGAATTCGGCAACAAGGTGTCCATCATACGTTCTGCCACAGGAATTATTCTTGGAGCCATATCCTTTCGCAATGAATATGACGGTCATACCATCGAGTCTTCCTTGGCGCAGGTAGAACGGTTAACCGGAAGGAAGATTAAAGTGCTGGCTGGTGATAGAGGATACAGAGGCAGGAAGGAAATTAACGGGACGAAGATTATGATTCCCGATGTTCCCAAGAAATCAGACAGCCGTTATCAGAAGCTGAAAAAACATAAACTTTTCTGCAAGCGTGCAGGTATAGAACCAACAATAGGTCACTTAAAGTCAGATTACCGATTGGGCCGCAACTTTTATAAAGGTGTGGTCGGGGATGCTGTGAACGTGCTACTGGCGGCAGCAGCCTATAACTTCAAAAGAGCCATGAAAGCTCTTTGGTGCATGCTTCATAAAATCTGCGAGATACTGTGGAAAAACGATATCTCGCAAAAATGGGCTTTTTAAGGGACGACTAAATAGGGACTGTCGTAAAAAGAATAAAACTTTATAACGAATTGATTGCCAATGTAATATAAAATTTGTATCTTAGCTAAAGATAAAAAGAATACCTCCAATTGCCCTAGAAAAGCCAAATTTGGAGGTATCGCAAAAATTAATCTGCATGGCTAAGGTACAAAATTTCTCTGAAATATCACCCGATCTTCCTTTCACGGAGTTCGATTTTTATGAATTGTATAGGCGGACGTTCGAGACTAGCGAGCTGGGAAAAATCAGGAAGAGGCTGCCGCTTGGTGAGATGGCAGAGAACTTTGGACTGATAAGCAAGAGCATGAGAGCGAAGAAAGGACGAAAAACATACTTCACCCCGGAGGGCAAGGTTGCGCTGATGTTCCTGAAGATGTACACAGGTCTGAGCAGCCCGAGGTTGATGGAGCATCTTAACGGCAACGTCCACTATCAGCTCTTCTGCGATGTGAGAATAGACCCGATGCATCCTCTGACGAACTACAAACTTCTGGACGACGTGTTTTCGGAGCTGGCCCGCGGGCTGAAGATCCAACAGCAGCAGGAGATACTGGCAAGAGCCTGGAAACCGTACATGAAGGACCTGGACACGATGTATACGGATGCGACCTGCTACGAGAGCGAGATGCGCTATCCTACGGATGCGAAGCTTCTGTGGGAAGGAATAGAGAAGTCATATGAGATAATGTGCACTCTGAGTGCCAAGCTGAATGTGCACCGTCCGAGGACGAAGTACGTAGACGTAGAGAAGGCCAACCTGTCGTACAGGAAGCGGCGCAGGCATACGAAAGTCCAGACCAGGAAACTGACCAGACGCCTGCTCAACCTTTTGGGGAAGATACTGAAGGAGACCCGCACACTGGAGAGGGAGAATGCAGGCGCGGAGAAATTGCTGACAGCCAGACAGAAGAGCGATATTGAAATCATCACAAGAGTGTACCGCCAGCAGAAGGCCCACTTCGAGAACAACAATCCTCGCGAGAGTGTCAAGGACAGGATAGTGAGCATCAGCAAGCCGTATGTGAGGCCAATCGTGAGAGGCAAGGAAGTGAAGAGCGTAGAGTTTGGTGCGAAGTGCAACAACATCCAGGTTGACGGACTCTCATTCATCGAGAAGCTGTCATTCAATGCCTTCAACGAGGGAACCAGGCTTACGCACTGCCTGAAGATGCACCGAAAGCTCTTCGGTGTGGACGCGAAGAAGGTCGGAGGTGATGCAGGCTATGCCGGCAGCGCCAACAGGGGGTACTTCAAGGATAGAGGAATACAGACGTCATTCGTCAAGCGTGGCCGTCCGTCCTTGGAAAAGAAAGAGAACGACATCATCCGCAACGAGCTGGCGAGGGTGAGGGCAACGAGGATGGAAGGCTCGTTCGGAACGCAGAAGGAACACTATGGCCTGAAACGCATCAAGGCAAGGACGAAGTTGACCGAAATCCTGTACATCTTCTTTGGCATCCACACGGCGAATGCAGTACAGCTCGTCCGGCGGGAAGTCAACGAAATTGCCCAGGCTGCCTGATGTTCGAGGTGAGTGAGAAACGGCCCTTTCACTGGAGTATTGGCTCCAGTTGGGTCCAAAAATGAAAAAAGGGGCTCCGAAACGGAGCCGAAAATATAAAAAGATGAGTTCGATCGGAAAAATTACCGGGACAGTCTGCCGATTGACTCATAATGACGGAATTAAACGACTGTCCCTATTTTAGGCATTCCTTATTTAGGGGTAGTGTTTCAAAAAGTGTGTCTGGGCAGGCGCCTTCAGATTCTTCAGATATGCAAATATAGCGATTCTTGTTTTCAGATCCACACGCCGCGGCGTGTGGATCTTATTTTTGTGTTATAGTCTTCACTCGGGGAATAATTCCCGATCCAGGTCGATCCGCGGCACCGGCCTCAGATAGGATTTCTTATCCATGGCCGTTTTGCCCATCAGCAGCAGAACCGACTCCTCGCTGGGCATGGCTCCCCGCATGCGTGTAACCCGTCGAAAATCCTTCTGCAGACGCTCGATCCAGTTCGTCGTGTAGATCATCGACTGAATCCTTGCCTCGTAGTTCAGATAGGTGAAGTAGGCTTTGTAGGCCGGATCCTCCGCCCGTCGTCGAAAACTGCGATAATCCTGCCCCCATTTCTCACAGAGCTCTTGCCACTGTTCCCAGGCTCTCTCCACCGTATAGCTGCGGTCTCCCGTACGGAAGAGCTGCCGCAGATCCTCGGCCAGCTCTCCCTTGTCGCCGTTGCGCACGCAGCTCAGCAGATTGCGTTTCAGATGCGTCGTACAGCGTTGCAGTGGCGTCCCGGGAAAGACCGCACTGATGACATCCTCCAGACCCTTCAGCCCATCGGCACACACCAGGCCGATCTTCCGAACGCCTCGTTCCTGCAACTCTGCGAGCATCTCGCCCCAACCCAGGGCGCTTTCCGTGGGCTTATTGAAGATCCCCAACACCTCGCGCCGCTTGTCTTCACGCACGGCAAGTACCACATAAAAAGCTTCTGTTTCTACGCTCCGCTTGCGGTGGATCTTCATGTGTACGCAATCGATGAAGACGATCGGGTAATAAGCCTCCAGAGAGCGCGTGAGCCATTGCGAGACATCTTCTCGGAGGTAGTCCAGCATTCGCGAAATGCTCGCCTTGCTGTAGTGCTCGCCATAGATATCCTGGAATACCTCGCCAACCTGTTCCTGCGTAAGACCTTTCGTGTAAAGCGTTCCGGCAAGGCGTTCGCATTCGTCTTCCTGATGGCGCAGGATCGCCAGAATCCGAGGATGAAAGTTCCCGTAGCGATCTCGGGGTATCCGGAACGTCAGCGTACGGCCATGACCGTAACTATGTCCCGGACGGAAGCCGTTGCATTTATTCCCCGATGCGGAGTTTTCCCGGAGATATTCCCGGCGCTCCGAGACCATCATACTCTCCAACAAGATCTCCAACAGATCCTGAAGGCCATTTTCCCGCTCCGAATGTTTGCATATTAATTCGGAAAGTTGTTCCTTTGTCAACACCATAAGTCTACTCCTTTTTTAGTTTTTGTTGGTTTGCCTCTACAAATCTAAAAAATCTGTAGACTTTTTTATTTATTCCTCCCTAGACACACTATTTGGAACAGTATCTATTTAGGGACAGTCGTTTAATTCCGTCATTATGAGTCAATCGGCAGACTGTCCCGGTAATTTTTCCGATCGAACTCATCTTTTTATATTTTCGGCTCCGTTTCGGAGCCCCTTTTTTCATTTTTGGACCCAACTGGAGCCAATACTCCAGTGAAAGGGCCGTTTCTCACTCACCTCGAACATCAGGCAGCCTGAGCAATTTCGTTGACTTCCCGCCGGACGAGCTGTACTGCATTCGCCGTGTGGATGCCAAAGAAGATGTACAGGATTTCGGTCAACTTCGTCCTTGCCTTGATGCGTTTCAGGCCATAGTGTTCCTTCTGCGTTCCGAACGAGCCTTCCATCCTCGTTGCCCTCACCCTCGCCAGCTCGTTGCGGATGATGTCGTTCTCTTTCTTTTCCAAGGACGGACGGCCACGCTTGACGAATGACGTCTGTATTCCTCTATCCTTGCAGTACCCCCTGTTGGCGCTGCCGGCATAGCCTGCATCTCCTCCGACCTTCTTCGCGTCCACACCGAAGAGCTTTCGGTGCATCTTCAGGCAGTGCGTAAGCCTGGTTCCCTCGTTGAAGGCATTGAATGACAGCTTCTCGATGAATGAGAGTCCGTCAACCTGGATGTTGTTGCACTTCGCACCAAACTCTACGCTCTTCACTTCCTTGCCTCTCACGATTGGCCTCACATACGGCTTGCTGATGCTCACTATCCTGTCCTTGACACTCTCGCGAGGATTGTTGTTCTCGAAGTGGGCCTTCTGCTGGCGGTACACTCTTGTGATGATTTCAATATCGCTCTTCTGTCTGGCTGTCAGCAATTTCTCCGCGCCTGCATTCTCCCTCTCCAGTGTGCGGGTCTCCTTCAGTATCTTCCCCAAAAGGTTGAGCAGGCGTCTGGTCAGTTTCCTGGTCTGGACTTTCGTATGCCTGCGCCGCTTCCTGTACGACAGGTTGGCCTTCTCTACGTCTACGTACTTCGTCCTCGGACGGTGCACATTCAGCTTGGCACTCAGAGTGCACATTATCTCATATGACTTCTCTATTCCTTCCCACAGAAGCTTCGCATCCGTAGGATAGCGCATCTCGCTCTCGTAACAGGTTGCATCCGTATACATCGTATCCAGGTCCTTCATGTACGGTTTCCAGGCTCTTGCCAGTATCTCCTGCTGCTGTTGGATCTTCAGCCCGCGGGCCAGTTCCGAAAACACGTCGTCCAGAAGTTTGTAGTTCGTCAGAGGATGCATCGGGTCTATTCTCAAATCGCAGAAGAGCTGATAGTGGACGTTGCCGTTAAGATGCTCCATCAACCTCGGGCTGCTCAGACCTGTGTACATCTTCAGGAACATCAGCGCAACCTTACCCTCCGGGGTGAAGTATGTTTTTCGCCCTTTCTTCGCTCTCATGCTCTTGCTTATCAGTCCAAAGTTCTCTGCCATCTCACCAAGCGGCAGCCTCTTCCTGATTTTTCCCAGCTCGCTAGTCTCGAACGTCCGCCTATACAATTCATAAAAATCGAACTCCGTGAAAGGAAGATCGGGTGATATTTCAGAGAAATTTTGTACCTTAGCCATGCAGATTAATTTTTGCGATACCTCCAAATTTGGCTTTTCTAGGGCAATTGGAGGTATTCTTTTTATCTTTAGCTAAGATACAAATTTTATATTACATTGGCAATCAATTCGTTATAAAGTTTTATTCTTTTTACGACAGTCCCTAAAGTATATACGAGTTTGACTGACGGAAATAGAATTCATCAAACGGTTTCTGCCCCTGCTGAATACCCAAACGATGCTTGTCGGCATTGTAGAAAAACAAGAGTGCTCTCAACACGGTGCTTTTACCCACACCCTGCGTTCCTGTAAAATGCACATTCCCATCTACAGCGATCTCGGCATAGGGGATATTCGCGCTATTTATAAAAATGACTTTATTCAGGTACTTCATCTTCGTTTGCAATTTGAATGATGTCCACCAACTCCTCTACATAGCGGAATGCCGAAGTGACCTTATAGGTCTCGTCAAGCTCATTGACACACTCCGCAAAGCCCATACTCTGCATCTCCTGAAGCAGCTTGTTCACAATCTCGACAAGAGACCCCGCACCGTATTTCTTGAAGAGATGGTTCGCCTTCTCCTTCATCTCGATATCCAGGCTGATCTGCTCCATCAAATGGCTCTTACGAAACTGATACCCGGCCGTAAAGGACTGGTTATAACACTTTAGAAAGTCCAGATATTCCAGCCATTTGGAGAAGCTGTCCAACTTCTGCTCTATGGACTGTTTACTCTCTCCTATTCGGGAAAAATAGAAGTAACCATTCCCCGCTTCGAGTTGCAGCCCAATCTCCCGAAAATAATCCGTGTAATCCTCCAGGTTCTCCTCTATATCCTCATACAGATGGCGGGTAGAGGCGTCGATGCTGTCGACCGAGAGGAATTCGCCCCGGCTTAAACGCTCGTATATTCTTTGGGTATTATTTCGCATAAATGATCGGATATTCAATATTTTGATAGATGGCATATTCTCCGGTCATCCGGCATTCATCAGGATGCAGGATAACCAATTGACAGAAGATTGCGGCGTACTCCTCAATATTATGTTTTACCTTATAGTCGTATCTCAAGATGAAATCGAACAGATTATAGCTTGATGCCAGGAACGCATTCCATATTTCGGCAAGATTCACCTCTTTCAACAGTTGGACATGGTCCTGCAAATCATCATCCGTCAAAGGCTCGGCCGCGGTTCTTGCCGTTTTCTGGATTCCATTGCGCTCGGCGACACGCTTCAGCAGTTTGATGATCTGATCGTTCCCCCGCAACATCTCCAGGGAAAGACGGATTCGGCTGTATTGACGAGACTCCATCCAAACCGGATTCCGCTCTTCCAGCACCTTCGAGAGGTTCGTTTCACTCTTGATAAGCAGCTGATCTTGCAAATATTTCAGCTTCCGGATCTTTCTGTAGAGCTCATTCTGCTGGTCTATCTGATTGATGTACGAGATGATCTGCCGGTCAATCTCCATCAGCGCATGGTAGGCCTCAACAAAATCATGCTTTACATCGCTACAGGTCTTGGCCATGTGCGGGTCGTTGGCCATGATGAAAAAAGCATGCTCATTATCCATCAGCTTTTCGCACTCGCGTATCATGGCGCGAATGCTATGACTCTTCTCGTCCAGATTTTGCAGTTTCTTCTTTTTGATGACATAATTTGGCTCCTGCTTATAGGCATGATCCATATTACGCTTCAAATCCACCACATTTTTCAAGGTTCTGAAGCCGGTCTTCTTGAGAAGCTGCCGGACATTATCCTGATACCCCGCTTTACGGCTGGGATTGGTCTCCTGCAGAAAATAGCCGATATTCTCCTTCAACGTATTGATACACTCCTGTACACTCAACACGCTGATCTCCTCGTTGACATTCAGTACCTCCTCGAAAAAGTTCAGGTAGTCACTCTCAATCTCTACCATGTTGCCAGCTTCCACCAGCACACCATAGTCAATCAACTTCCGCAACCTGGCTTCATTTCCTCCGACTAGGTCAATAGCAAGTGCGACCGGAAACCTCATGAGTTTCCGTTTCTCAAACATCTCACTGAGCAACCCATGCTCACGTGAGAGCGTTTTGGTCAACTCCTCTATGCTCCTAAAATGTGTCAGGACATCCATATATCTACAACTCTGAGATTGACTCTATATTTACTTTCACTATTGCGTATTTGACCGGCGTATAAATCTCTGAAAAGACCGATTTTTCGGAGACCATCCCAATGATCGCCTTTTCGCCCAAGGAGAGGCCTCGATCACACAAAGCCACGTTCCATAATATTGCTCTAATGCAATTTACTATTTTTTATTCTAATAGCAATCTATATTGCGCAAAATATATCATATAGAAGCTCCCAACAGAATAAAAAAGTCGGGACCCGATTTTCGGGACCCGACTACCCTATCCACAGAGTGTGACGGCTACTTCTTCTTGCGATACCCGCACTTCGGACATACACCCTCCTCGTTGAGTGCAACACCGCACAGCGGGCAGCGGTCGATGTCGTTCTTGGTCACGAACTCCGCCGAGGCCGCATTCACACCGCTCGTGAAGGTGATCTTGGCGATGTTGAGCTTCTCCTTCAGCAGGTCATAGACAATCTTGATCATTCCCTCAACCGTCAGCGTCTCCTTTGTGACTACCAGACGGCAATCGGGATAGGCCGTGGCCAGCTCCGTCTTGAAGGCCGGGCCCTTCATCTTGTTCTGCGGGTGTCCGTTGCGGATACCCTGCTTCTCGTAGACGTCCAGAACGGCCGGCAGCAGCGGATCATCCTCGCGCAGGACCAGCGCATGGTCGAAATTCCGGAGCACGTTCCACGCTACCTTCTGAATCTCGTTGCAGGGGTAAACCATGTTCACGCCCGCCTCGATGCTATCCTCCACCTCGATGGTCAACTGTCCCGTGTGGCCGTGGAGATACTGAGCCTCTCCTTGAAAACCGTAGAAACGGTGTGCATACTGCAGATCGAATGTTGTGATACTTCTCATAACAAATTGCGGTTTTAAGTTAGACATTCTTTTTCAGTGTTACCTGTACCTGTACTTTACCGATCTCCTCCGTCGGGAAATGCTTGCGTTCGAGGTATTCGCGGATCAGCTGCGAGAGCTCCGGATCCGCATAGTCCTCGATCGACTTGCCGTCGAAGAGGTGATGGTGCTCCGCCACCGTGATGTCGTAGTAGCACTTCCCGGTGTCGGGGTGATAGATGAACGACAAAATGTTTGCCGAACGGAAGCTGTCCAAAATCCGATAGATGGTCGAAACGGTCACCTCCTTGTTGCGGGACTGGACCCGTTCGATGATATCCTCCACCGTGGCGTGGCGCAGCTCCTGCATCGCCTTGTAGACCTCGCGGCGCTGCGGGGTCAGCTTCAGCCCCGCCTCCTTGATTCTTTGCAGTCCTTCGTTGTTCATCGTCGTGTTTCTTTCTCTGGTGCAAACATAATGCAAATAATTCGCAATTGCAAATATTTTGCATTTATATTTTCGAATTTAGGGTAAGATCCCCCTCAGGCACCTCTACGGCCGCCCTGCGGATTAAGCGCACCAGCAGACCGTCTCCCGATTTCGAAGTTTGCCAACTGCCACAATGCTTGTTGCTGCCTGCACGGACAAATCCTTTCAATCGGCAGCCCGTTTATCTCCCGAAACGCACTATTTGGAGTAACCGGGTAAACGATATTTTTTTATATTTGCGCCGATTAGATAGATGACCGACATATGAAATTCGAGGCTAAACATCTGTTCATCCTGCTGTTGCTGCTTTCGGTGGTGATTCAATGCGCGTTCGGCAACTTTCCGTTTGCCTTCTTCGCCTTCCCGCTGGATGCACTCATCGCCCTGCTCTGGATTGCAGGAATGGTGTATGCCTACAAAGAGAACCGCTCGTCGCGGTTCGTTCAGATGTGGCTCTCGCCGCAATGCACCTACTGGACGCTGGGCTGGCTCATAGCCGGCAGTCTGGTCATCGGGCTCTTCCCGCAGCTCTCGGCCGCGGAGGCTGCCGAGCGTTCGGGGCTGCTCGCCCGGCTGGGTTGCTACCACTTCACTACCTCCTGGATCTTTGTCATGGGGTTGTTCACCCTGCTGACCCATCTGGGGATGATCACCCTGCGGCGTGGTTTCCGCCCGGGGCGCAACCGCTGGCGCTTTGTCCTCAACCATGCCGGGCTGTGGGTGGCACTCTTTGCCGGGGTGGTAGGAAGCGCCGAGGAGCAAACGCTGCGCATTCCGGTCTTCCGCGACCGGCCCAACAACGAGGCCGTCAGCGAAGAGGGGGCGAGGATCTACCTGCCGAAGGAGCTGCAGCTGAACGACTTTACGGTGGAGCACTACGCCAACGGCACTCCGCGCCACTTCTTTGCCGAAATCTCCATCGACGGTAAGCCGGCCCGGCTGGAGGTCAACCACCCCTATGCGGCCAACTGGGCGGAGGACTACTACCTGACGTCGTACGACGTGCAGTCGGAGCAGCCGCGCTACTGCGTGGTGCAGATCGTACGGGAGCCGCTGAAATACGTCATGTGGCTGGGCGTGGTCATGATGCTGTGCGGAGGCTGCCTGTTGTTTCTGGCCGGCCCGAACAGACAAAATAAGGAACTTTGTGAAACATCGCGGTGACGAAAGACGTATTGTAAAAGTGTGCGAGTATGATGTTCACGTGGGATAATTTCGATTGGTTTGCGCTGGTCTCCATCGTGCTGTGGGCAGCCGGCGCAGGGGTGGCGTTGTTCAGCAGGGAACGGCGCCGCTGGGCCATTCTGTTGACCGGTGTGGGCACGCTGGTCTTCGCGACATTCATTGCGGGGTTCTGGCTCTACATGCAGCGCCCGCCGCTGCGCACCATGGGGGAGACCCGGCTGTGGTACTCCTTCTTCATGAGCGTATCGGGACTGCTGACCTACCTGCGCTGGCGCTTCCCCTGGATCCTCAGCTTCTCGACGGTGGTGGCGACGGTCTTCGCCCTCATCAACATTCTGAAGCCCGAAATCCACGACCAGACGCTGATGCCCGCCCTGCAAAGCCCGTGGTTCATCCCTCATGTCACGGTCTACATGTTCTCCTACTCGGTATTGGGGTGCGCCTTCATCCTGGGCTGCATGGGGCTCATCAAACGTCGGGCCGACTACCTCGAAGCGACCGACAAGCTGGTCTACACCGGACTGGCCTTTCTGACCGTCGGCATGCTCACCGGTTCGATCTGGGCCAAGGCGGCTTGGGGCCACTACTGGAGCTGGGACCCGAAGGAGACCTGGGCCGCGGCGACGTGGGCGGGGTATCTGCTCTACGTCCACCTGCGTCTGTTCCGCAAAAACGCCTCGCGGCCGCTCTACTGGATTCTGATTGTCTCGTTCCTGGCGCTGCAGATGTGCTGGTACGGGGTCAACTACCTCCCGGCGGCCCGGCAGAGTGTTCACATGTATTCACGTTCTTAGTTATATAAACTGTTTAATTTTAATTCATTTGTTATGAAAAAAGGCTCAAAGATTATTCTATCCGTGCTGGTAGTGATAATCGTGCTTTGCGTCGTCTACCGGCTGGTGAACAAGGCACCGTCGGCCGACCTCGAAAGCAATGCGCAAATGGAGCAGATCGTGGCGAGCAGCGGATGTATCTCCTGCCACTCGGCCGATCCGAAGCTGCCTTTCTATGCCAACTTCCCGGTAGCGGGCAAGCTGGTGCAGGAGGATGTGCGGCTGGGCTACCGTTCGTTCGACATGGCTCCGATGATGGAGGCGATGAAGAACGGTGAGAAGATCAACGAAGTAGACCTGGCGAAGGTCGAGAAGGTAATTGCCGACGGAACGATGCCGCTGGCCAAGTACTACCTGGTACACTGGGGTGCGTCGCTGACGAACAAGGAGACGCAGATGGCGCTTGCATGGGCCAAGTCGCAGCGTGAGGCCTTCTACCCCAACCCGCTGGCCGACCAGGAGTGGGCGAACGAGACGATCCGCCCGATTCAGGACTCGGTTCCGGTGGACATCCGCAAGGTGATGCTGGGCAACAAGCTCTACAACGATACCCGTCTGTCGGCCGACAACACCATTTCGTGCGCCTCGTGCCACGGTCTGAACACGGGAGGTGTCGACAACAAGGCCTTCTCCGAGGGTGTTGGCGGACAGCTGGGCGGCGTGAACGCCCCGACGGTCTTCAACGCCTACTACAACTTCGTGCAGTTCTGGGACGGACGTGCCGCTACGCTGGCCGACCAGGCTGCCGGACCTCCGGTCAACCCGGTGGAGATGGCCTGCAAGTCGTTCGACGAGATCTGCGAGAAGCTGAAGGCTGACGCCGCATTCAGCAAGGAGTTCACGGAGGTCTATCCCGACGGCATCAACCAGGCCAACATCACCAACGCCATCCAGGAGTTTGAGAAGACGCTGCTGACGCCCAACTCGCGCTTCGACAAGTACCTCAAGGGCGACAAGACGGCCATGAACGCCGACGAGATCGCCGGATACGACCTCTTCAAGAAGTACAACTGCGCCACGTGCCACGTCGGTGAGAACATGGGCGGACAGTCGTACGAGCTGATGGGCATCAAGCGCGACTACTTCGCAGACCGCGGTACGGAGCTCACCATCGAGGATAACGGCCGCTACAAGGAGACCAAGGACGAGCGTGACCGCCACCGCTTCAAGGTGCCCGGACTGCGCAACATCGCCTTGACGGCCCCCTACTACCATGATGCCACGCAGGCAACGCTGGAGGATGCCGTCGTTTCGATGGCCCGCTACGAAGTCGGCGAGGAGCTGACGCAGCAGGAGGTCGACCGGATGGTAGCCTTCCTGAAGACGCTGACCGGCGAATACCAGGGCAAGTTGCTGACCAACGACAACTTCCCCGAGACGAAATAAGGCACATCGCCTCATTTTCAGCCCGACACGTTCCGACGTGCCGGGCTTTTTTTCTTACCGCCGGATCACATTCCCACCGACAAAAAAATCCTCCGCCAAGGCTTGGAGTTCGCGCAAAAATTACTACCTTTGCTCATGGAGCCACACCCCTCCGGCGACCCGCTCCGGTGAGGGAAAAGAACCGCCCAAAATCGGACTCCGAACCCCGAGTTTTACATTTTTCCGAGAATATCGGACCTCTGAAATGAAGCGTCAAACAAGGTTTTGCCGCCTCTTTACAGTGTGCCTTTTCGTGGCATCGGCTAACGCCGTAACTAACAGAAAATTAACGAGTTACAAAGCTTTTCTGCATCGGAAAGTTTCTTTTATGCCGATACGGCCTATCAGGACGGAAACTTTCCACCGCCGAGGAATCCAATTTTCACGCAAAAAACGTATCTTTGCACGCAGATAAACCTGCAAACACCATGAACGCAATCACTCGTACCGATTTCACCTTCGAAGGCCAGAAAAGCAAGTATACGGGAAAAGTCCGCGACGTATACGACATCAACGATGAATATCTGGTCATGGTGGTGACCGACCGGATCTCCGCCTTTGACGTGGTCCTGCCCGAAGGAATCCCCTACAAGGGTCAGGTCCTGAACCAGATCGCCGCCAAATTCCTCGACGCCACGGCCGACATCCTCCCCAACTGGAAACTCGCCGTACCGGATCCGATGGTCACCGTCGGCCGCAAGTGTGAACCCTTCAAGGTCGAGATGGTCATCCGCGGATACCTCTCGGGCCACGCCTGGCGTGAATACAAGGCCGGTAAACGCACCATCTGCGGCGTGGAGATGCCCGACGGCATGGTCGAGAACCAGAAGTTCCCCGAACCGATCATCACCCCCACGTCGAAGGCCGCCGAAGGTCACGACGAGGATATCTCGAAAGAGCAGATCATCGCCTCGGGACTCGTCAGCCGCGAGGAGTACGAACAGCTCGAAAAGTACACGCGTGCCATCTACCGCCGCGGTTGCGAAATCGCCGCAAAAATGGGGCTGATCCTCGTCGATACGAAATATGAGTTCGGAAAGAAGGACGGCGTCATCTACCTCATGGACGAGATCCACACGCCCGACTCGTCGCGCTACTTCTACGCCGAGGGGTACGAGGAGCGGCTGGCACGGGGCGAACGGCAGCGCCAGCTCTCGAAGGAGTTCGTCCGCGAATGGCTCATGGCAAACGGATTCCAGGGACAGCAGGGGCAGAAGGTGCCCGAGATGACCCCCGAGATCGTCGCCGGCATCACGGACCGCTATGTCGAACTCTACGAGCAGATCACCGGCGAAAAGTTCATCAAGGCTGAGGAGGCCGATACGCAGACCATCCTGCAGCGGATCGAGAAGAACGTTTCGGAGTGTCTGAAGAACCTGAACAAATAGCGTACACGCAATAGCGGTCCGATCGACGGACCATTGAAAGCGGTCAACCAAGGTTGGCCGCTTTTTTATTTTCCGGATCTGCCACCGGGGCCTGCAAGAGGTGAAAGCAGCCAATCCATACACGGGAAGCCGAGATGGTCGCCCGAAACAGTCTCCGATGACGGGAGCGAGGAAGAAGTTTCGTTGCAAAAGCTTGGAATCTTTCGATTTTTTACTATTTTTGCCTCCAATCCTTTTTTTCCAAAACCAACCGAAATGAAAAAACTGTTGTTCATCCTGCTTTTTGCCGCATCGAGCGTCTCGGCAAAGGCTCCCGCAGAGCGATGGCTCGACCCGACCTGCTTCGGAGTCAACCGGGCCCCCATGCGCACGAGCTTCATTGTCTACCCGACCGCCGGGGAGGCCTCGCCCGAAAACACACCCGAACGTTCACCCTTCTACCGTTCGCTCAACGGTGTATGGACCTTCCTGCGTGTTGACCGCCCCGGCGCCGAACCCGAAGGATTCTTCCGTCCCGGATTCGACGACTCGTCGTGGGGCGAGATGCCCGTTCCGGGGCTTTGGGAGATGAACGGATACGGCGATCCGGTCTACACGAACAAACCCTATCCCTGGCACAAGTTCTTCCCGGTGAAGGCTCCGCTGGTCCCCTACGAACAGAACTATACGGGTATCTACCGCCGTACGGTCACCCTTCCCGAGGAGTGGAAGGGCAAGGAGCTCTTCATCCACATCGGGTCGGCCACCTCGAACCTCACCCTCTGGGTCAACGGACACGAGGTCGGATACAGCGAGGACAGCAAACTCGAAGCCGAATGGGAGATCACCCGCTACACGAAACCCGGGCAGGAGAATCTCATCGTGATGCGCATCAACCGCTGGTGCGACGGCTCCTACCTCGAGGATCAGGATTTCTGGCGCATGACCGGCATCGGCCGCGACTGCTACCTCTATGCACGGGACAAGCGACGTCTGGCCGACGTGCGGATCACGCCCGACCTCACGTCGGACTACCGCGACGGAGAGCTGCAGATCCGGATCGCCACCACGCCGGGGATCGGAGCCGTACGGCTCGTCCTGCGCGACGAAGCGGGGGAGGAACTCCTCCGGCGAACCGTCACTCCGCGGCAGAACCGGATCGAAACGTCGTTCGAAGTCAGCAACCCCAGGAAATGGAGCGCCGAAAGTCCCGCCCTCTACACGCTTACGGCCGAGGCCCTCACCCGCGACGGATCAGTGATCGAGGCGGCCGCCTTCCCGGTCGGATTCCGCAAGGTCGAGATCCGCGGCGGGCAGCTGCTCGTCAACGGGCAGCCGATCCTCATCAAGGGGGTCAACCGCCACGAAATGGAGCCCAACACGGGTTATTACGTGACCCGCGAGGAGATGATCCGCGACATCCGCGAGATGAAACGCCTCAACATCAATGCCGTCCGCACGTGTCACTACCCCGACGCCCCCATCTGGTACGATCTCTGCGACCGCTACGGACTCTACGTCGTCGACGAGGCCAACATCGAGTCGCACGGCTACTTCTACCACGACAAGTCGAAGAATCTGGCCGGGAATCCCGACTTTGCCCAGGCTCACCTCGACCGGAACCAGCGCATGGTACACCGGGATTTCAACCACCCGTCGATCATCATCTGGAGCACGGGCAACGAAGCCGGCAACGGCCCCAACTTCGAACGGTGCTACGACTGGATCAAGGCGTTCGACCCCTCGCGTCCGGTCCAGTACGAGCAGGCCTCCTACCACGGCGACTACAACACCGACATCACCTGCCCGATGTATTGGGACTATAACACCTGCCAGCGCTATCTGGACCGGAATCCCGACAAACCGCTCATCCAGTGCGAATACGCCCACGCCATGGGCAACTCGCTGGGCGGATTGAAGGAGTATTGGGAGATGATCCGCCGCGAGCCGCGCTATCAGGGCGGTTTCATCTGGGACTTCGCCGATCAGGCGCTGGCCTGGCGCAGCCCCGAGGGGCGGCTGACGTTCCGCTACGGCGGCGACTACAACGACCGCGACGCCTCGGACAGCACCTTCTGCTGCAACGGCATTCTGGCCAGCGACCGCTCGTGGCATCCCCACGCCTACGAGGTCAAGCACCTCCACCAGCCCGTTCATACCACCCTACGCGATGCGAAAAAGGGCATCGTGGCCCTCTACAACGAGAACTTCTTCACCGATCTCTCGCCCTATCGGCTTCTGTGGGAGGTGTCGGCCGACGGAAAGCCGGTCACAAGCGGCGTGATCGAACGGATCGAGGTTGCTCCCCAGCAGACGAAAGAGATCACACTGGGATACGATCCGGCACGCATCGAGGCCCTCGACGGCGAACTGCTGCTCACGGTCCGCTACCAGCTCCGCGAGACGACCGATCTGCTCGAGGCCGGTTACGAGGTGGCCGCCGATCAGCTGGTGCTTCGGGCCGACGATCCCGCACGGCGCTTTGCCTCGCTCGAAGCAGGCGCATCCCGCGAGAAGCTCCGCCTCGACGGGGGCTCCGTCACGGGCGAAGATTTCACGCTGCGTTTCGATCCCGAAACGGGTTGTCTGATCTCGTACCGGCTTCGCGGCGTAGAGCTGCTCTCCGGAGCGCTGCGTCCGAACTTCTATCGGGCCGCCACGGACAATGATCTCGGCGTTCGTCAGGCCGGGAAGGTCCCCGACAGCCGGATCTGGGCCGAGATCACACCCCGACTCGAAAAGTTCGACCTGACGAAGGAGAATCAACAGGTACGGGCCACGGCACACTATCTGCTGCCGCAGGTCGGTGGACGGCTGACACTCAGCTACCGGATTGCCGAAGACGGTACGATCCGCGTCCGGGAGACGCTGAAGGCCGATTCGACCCGTACGGGAGTAGCCGATCTGATGCGCTTCGGCATGATGTTCGAGGCGCCGGGGATGTTCAACACCCTCTCCTACTACGGACGCGGTCCGATGGAGAACTACGCGGACCGGGCTTCGGCCGCCTTCGTCGGACGCTACGACCAGCGGGTTGCCGACCAGTTCCACGCCAAATACGCCAGCCCCCAGGAGTCCGGCACGCGCAGTGGCCTGAGGTGGTGGCGGCTGACCGACGAGACGGGCCTCGGCCTGGAAATCTGCTCCGATCGCCACTTCTCGGCCTCGGCCATCCCCTACTCCATTCCGCAGCTCGACAACGGAACGCCGGAGTACCGGCGCCACCCCTCCGAACTGGTCTCCGACGGCCGCACGCATGTCTGCTTCGACCTGATTCAGTCCGGACTGGGATGCGTCAACAGCTGGGGCAAGCAGGCCCGGCCCGAATACCGCATCCCCTACGCAGACCTGCAGTTCGACTTCCTGCTCCGTCCGGTCGGCGTTTCACACTGAGCCGGAGCGCAGCGGCACCGATCGGGGGGGGGCGGAGCATACCGGTTCAAAGTCGAACCGGGGGGGGGCTCGCGAACGGGGCCACATCTCACTCCCATGAACAAGAGAGGGCGGAGCCTGCAGGCTCCGCCCTCTTTGCATTGAAACAGCGTTGCGGGATCAATCGGCGTCGTGACAGACCCCCCCGTCCGAGAAGGGCTGACGCCGGCCCTGCTCATCGACCAGCGCCAGTGTCACACGCCCGCCGTTGTAGTCGAAATAGCGCAGCTCGAAGGGGTGAAGCCCGGCCGAAAGGGCCGCCTGTCCCGTCTTCTCGATCAGCGTATGTTCGCCGTCGTTGTCGATCACCACGCGGCCGTCGATGCGCAACAGGCTGCCGTCGTTCGAGGCCAGCGCAAAGGTGTAGATCCGATTCTCCGGCACGCGGATATACCCCCGGAAGAGGATTCCCGTGGCACGGCGCCCCTGCGCCACCTTCGGGAACTGCACCGTATCGACCACACATCCCCCGTCGGCCTTCGCTCCGCCGATGGCATCGCACTTCGGAAAGCGTTTGAAATACCATTCGGCCTGCAGGCCGGGAGCCGTCGCGGCCACCTCGGTCGGAGCCGCAAAGCCGCACTTCTCATAGCGGATCTTCACCCAGTCGCCCGTCCGGCCGTCAGGATGGAAGGCCCTCACCTGCAGCAGGGCATCATCATGGAAGGTAATCGGGCCGGTGTAGATCGGCGAAGAGACGGTCGGCACCGATCCGTCGAGCGTATAGCGCAGCGTGGCGCCCGGCAGCGGGCAGGTCACCGTCGAACGCGTCGAGTCAGTGAAGACGCAGAATTCGTGGAAATTCTCCAGCGAGGGGATGCGGTAGTTGATCCCTTCGGCATCGAGCCGCGCGCAGTAGCGCATCACACGCGGCAGCAGCTCCTCCTCGCTGACCCGCTCCTCGGGGCTCCACCCCTTCTCGGCCACGATCAGCAGCCGCGGATAGAAGAGATACTCCGCCCGCGACAACGAAGGCACCTTCTCGGCCCAGACATTGCCCTGAACACCCAGAATGCGGGCCTTCTGCTCCTGCGGAAGCGAATCGGGAACCAGCCGGAAATTGCACGTGCGCTTCAACGAGCCGGCATCCTCCTCGAGCGAGAAGTAGAACCACGTCTGCGGACAAATAATCAGATCGCATCCCTGACGCGTGGCCCTGTCGACCGACTCCGGCACCCACGGGCGCCACCACATGATCGTGGTCGCCGGATCGACCTCGCCCTGCAGGAGTTCGTCCCAGCCGATCATCCGGCGGTCGTGGGCCTCGAAGAAGCGCTGCATGCGGCGGGTGAACCACGCCTGCAGGGCGTGTCCGTCGGCCAACCCCTCCTGGCGCATGCGCGCCTGGCAGCGCGGGCAACGGTTCCAGTTCTTCATGTTGACCTCGTCGCCTCCGATATGGACATACTCATAGGGGAAGAGCTCGAACACCTCCCGCCAGATCTCCTCGCAGAACGCCAGCGCCTCGTCCTTGCCCAGGCACAACGGGGAGGAGAAGGCCTCGCCGCTCCACGTCTCGGGCTCGAAGCAGGTCATCTCCGGATAGTACTCGATGGCCTGCAGGAAGTGGCCCGGCATGTCGATCTCCGGAATGACGTCGATACCCCGTTCGGCGGCATAGGCCACCACCTCGCGGATATCCTCCTGCGTGTAGTAACCGCCGTAGAGCGTATCGGCACCTTCCACGCGCAGGTACTTCTCCGGAATCAGGAAATCGGCATTCTTCTCCCGTGCGGCACGTCCCATGCAGATCGTGTCGTGCTTGTTGAAACGGCGCCAGCCGCCCTTGCCGGCCAGATCGGGATAGGCCTTGATCTCGACGCGCCAGCCCTGATCGTCGGTCAGATGCCAGTGGAACTTGTTGAGCTTCAGCCGGGCCATCTGGTCCAGCATGCTGCAGACATCCTCCTTGTCGAAGAAGTGGCGGCTCACGTCGAGCATCACGCCGCGCCAGGCAAACGCCGGGGCATCCTCCACCTCCACATGCGGAATCACCGCTTCAGTCCTCTCGTCCGCGGGCAGCAGCTGCCGCAGCGTAGCAATGCCGTTGACCACGCCGCGCGGCGAACCGCCCGTGATCCGCACGCCCGACCGCGTGACGGCCAGCCGGTAGGCCTCTTCGGCCAGCGATGCGGTATCGAGCTGCAGGCAGATATCACCCTGCGGGGTCTCCGACAGCGAGGCCGAAGTACAGGGGGCCAGCGCCTGCCTCAGGTAGTCGGCCTGCGGGGTCAGCCGCGGATCGGAGATGCCGATGCGCACCCCGTCCGGAAGGCGGTAGCCGCCCCGTCCCCACTTCACCTGCTGCGGCTGGGGAATCAGCGTGGGGCGCTCCCCGGCCGGTGTCGTCGCACAACCGCCCAGGAACAGAACGGCGGCAAACAAAAACGGTAGGAATCTAAATCGTCTCGTCATGGAATCAGTCTTTGGATTGGAAATCTCCGTTCATGCGCAGGGCCAGCGTATCGTCGTACTGCCGCTGCAGGCGGAGGAGTTCGTCGATCATCCGGGCCCGCTCGCCGGCACACGCCGGATCGTCGTAGCGGTTATGCAGCTCGTGAGGATCCGTCTTCAGATCGTAGAGCTCCCAGTGGTCGATGTCGTTGTAGAAATGGATGAGCTTCCAGCGGTTGTCGCGCACCCCGTAGTGGCGTTTGACCATGTGTTCGGCCGGATACTCGTAGAAGTGGTAATAGAGGGCCGGACGCCAGTCGGCGGACTTTTCGCCCCGCAGCAGCGGCAGCAGCGAGCGGCCCTGAATGTCGTCGGGAATCTCCGCGCCGGCCAGTTCGAGGAACGTCGGAGCATAGTCGATGTTCTGCACCAGCTGATCGATGTCGCCCTGCACGCCGCCCGGGAGCCGCATGACCAGCGGCGTATGCATCGACTCCTCGTACATGAAGCGCTTGTCAAACCAGCCGTGCTCGCCGATGTAGAAGCCCTGGTCCGAGGTATAGACCACCAGCGTATTCCCGGCCAGTCCCGTGCGGTCGAGGTAGTCGAGCAGCCGTCCCACGTTGTCGTCCAGCGATTTGAGCGTCTTCAGGTAATCGCGCACATAGCGCTGGAATTTCCACTCGGCACGCTCGCGGCCCTGCGGATTCGTGCGATGGAACTCCGCGATGAGCGGATCGTAGAAACGGTCCCAGGCGGCCCGCTGATCGGGATTCATGCGGCCGATCATCCCCTCGTAGAGCTCCTTCAGCCGGCTCGAATCCGACGTGCGGTACATCTTCAGATCGTAGATCACATCCATGTCGTGGTCCGACGAGATGGACATCTCCTGGGCGGCAGCCGCCGGACGCCCCGCATAATCGTCGTAGAAGGTCTCCGGCAGCGGGAAGGTCCGATCCTCGTAGAGGGTCAGATTGCACGTGTCGGCCATCCAGTTGCGGTGCTGCGCCTTGTGGTGCACGAGCAGGCAGAAGGGCTTCTCGGGATCGCGCTCCGCATCGAGCCACGCCAGCGCCTTGTCCGTGATGAGGTTCGTGATGTAGCCCTCGTTGCGGACCGTGTCGCCCGTCTGCCGGATGAAGTCCGGATTGTAGTAGTCCCCCTGATCGGGGATGATCTCCCAATGGTCGAAGCCCGTCGGGAGGCTCTCCAGATGCCATTTGCCGACGATCGCCGTCTCGTAGCCGGCCTGCTGCAGCAGTTTGGGGAAGGTCTGCTGCGAGCCGTCGAAGACGCACGTCGTATTGTCGTAGAAACCGTTCTTGTGCGAGTGTTTGCCCGTGAGCATGCAGGCCCGGCTCGGACCGCTCAGCGAGTTGGCCACGAAGCTGTTCGTGAAGCGGACTCCCTCCCGGGCTATGCGGTCGAGATTGGGCGTCGAGGCGTAGCGGCGGTCATAGCAGCTCATCATCTGCGCCGTATGGTCGTCGGTCATGATGTAGAGGATGTTCATCGGGCGTGCCGCGGGTTTGCGGTCCGTGCAGCCCGCCAGCGACAGCGTCGCCAATCCGCCCAGGCCCAACAGATAGAGGTCAGTGGTTTTCATGTGATGTTGCGGTATGATTTTCGGAAAAAGGGCGCCGCAGCGCTTCGAACCGCACGGCGGTGCCCTTCGTCATTCGGGATTCGCAGGGACTCCTACTCGTCCATCTTTTCAGAATCCGCAATCCACTTCAGCCCCGTAGCCGGCCCCGAGAAGGTTTCGGGCCAGGAGGGGGCGCCGATATCCGAAGCCGTCGAGTATTGGCACGTTCCGAGATGGCCGTTGCCCGTGGCGTCGTTGAACGTGCAGCCCGAGCCTTCGTCCATCTTCCAGTAGCCGAGCAGCCCCTCGCTCTTCGGATCGACACTCGTGGCGTTGTTGGCCAGCTGGGCCGCCGTACGGGCCACGTTCCACAGACGCACCTCGCGGAACGAAATCGTCTGCGTGAAGTAGGACGGTTGCGGCAGCAGCGAGAAGTAGCGGAAATTGATCGACGCATTGGGCGCATCCTTCGTGGCCACCTCCACGCCGTCGAGATAGAGACACGTCTTGCTGCCGTCGAAGACAACGGCCACATGCTGCCACGTTTTGGCCTGGTTGGGCGTCGTGGCATCGACGGCCGGCTTGACCATCGAGTTGATCTGCATCCACTTCTTCGGATCGTTGTTCTCGAAACGCACCCACATGCGGTTGGCCAGCGAACGCGGCGACGTACCCTCCAGACCGACGAGCATCTGGTTGCTCGTCGTCGAGAAGTCCTCCATGTACATCATGAACTCGAAGGTATAGGCCGTGAAGTTGATATCCGCATCGCCCATGTCGAACATGATCCGGTTCTTCTTCAAACGGTCGCCGGTTTCGACAAACTCCGTATTGAAGAGCGGAACCGGCACGATCCGCTGCCAGTTGCAGATGAGCAGAAACTCCGAAAGGTCATTGAGCAGCCGCATGTTGCCGTCGGTACTGAGCAGCCGCACCGGCAGGGCATAGGTCACACCCGAATCCTTCATCTCCTGGGTATAGGGCAGGATCTCGACCTGCAGCGGAGCCGCCGAGGCCGCACCGGCTGTCACCGATACGGGATCGGCCGGAAGGTTGTAGGCTCCGTCGGGAAGCTGCACGTAGGAGGTGCCGTTCATCTGGTTGTAGCGGGTCAGCACCTCGGGAGCCACCTCGAAGCGGAACGAGCAATCGGCGGCGGCACGATCACCCAGCCGGGCCGTCAGCGTGGTCTGCGCCCCCTCGTCGTTCGAGAACGACAGAAGCTTGCTCGCCGCCCCATAAGCCTCGGCAATGTAGGCGGCATTGTCGATGGGCTGGAATTCGGCGTCGTTGCAACCCGCAACGGCTGCCATCAGAAAGCCTGCCATCAGCCCCTTGCAGGCACGATTCATCCATGTCATTTTCATAGGTCGTTGCTTTTTATCGGTTGGTTTGCGCCGGATTCATCGTCGAGATGATCTGACGGTAGTAGTGGTAGCAGTCGTTCTTGAAGTCGTTCTGCATCTTGTAGGCGCCGACTCCCCCCTTGCGCACACCGGTATAGGGCTCCCAGAGGGCCATGCCCTGCAGCGAGTTGACCTTCGTACCGTCGCTGAGCGTCCAGGTGATGCCGCCGGCCGCCGCAATGGAGGCCGATTCGAAATTCTCGGTCACGATCAGCCGCCGGGTGATCTGCTCGGCGGAGAGCGTCCCGTCGAAGGCCGAGACCACACGGCTCAGACCGTTGTCGAGATTCGTCTGGCTGGAGAGCTTATAGGTCTGCAGGATGAAGTAGTCGAAGCAGTCGATTGTCTCGACGGGCATCGAGTGTACCTCACCGTCGACGATCAGCAGTTTGTCGCTGCCCGACTTGGGTCCCAGACGCCGGCTGCACTCCTCGACAAACCAGTTTACGCGCTGGGCGGGAGTCGTTCCGGCATAGATCTCACCCTGCTCCGGGATCCGGTTGTAATCGTTGACGATGTTGCCGGAGTGTCCGGCATAGCTGGGCTCGAAGTCGATGTCCAGGCCGTCGTATCCGCTGGCCAGCACGGCGTCGACCATGGCATTGGCATACTTGCGGATGGCGGTCTCGATCTCGGCGGCCGAGGCGTCGTCCGTCCATCCCCAGTAGAGGCGCCGCAGACGGATAATCTCGTTGTTGGTGGTCGCTCCGGCGGTCACCTCCTCGGGGGTGACGTTCAGACCGATGTCCGTGAGCAGGGTCGTCACGACAACCCGCGTACCCTTCTTCTCGCGAACGGCCCGCATGTCGGCCTTCTGCTCCTCGCTTGGCGTGAAGGGCGACCAGATGGCCACCAGATCCACACTGTCGGGAATTCCCATCAGGCTCATGGCCGTCGAGGCCGAAACCGGATTCCAGCCATCGAACCAGCCGAAGGCGAGCGAATGGTCCGAAGCCTTGTAAGCCTTCAGATCGGCGTAATAGGAGTCCGGGAGGGACTGCTTCAGATCCCGGGCCTCGGGTTCCGTCCACTCGCTGCATGCGCAGAACAGGACGACAGCCATGGCCGTCATGGCCGAAAATATGTTTTTACGATTCATTTTCATGGTTTTTCAGGTTTTTCAGGTCAGTTTTTCTTTGCCCACCAGACATCGGTCGAGTGTTCGTCCGTGCCGCCCAGCAGCTGAATGCCGCCCTGGAGATTCTCACGGTTGTTGTCGTACTCCGACTGCGGGTAGTGCAGACGCCGCATGCCGCGATCGCTGTCCACCGTTCCCCACATGCTGCCGGCGCTGAGGTTGTCGACCGCCATGAGCATCTTCGGGAAGCCCGTCCGACGGAAATCGGCCCAGGCCTCGTGGCCGATCATGTGGTTGGCGATCCACTTCTGGATGATGATGCGCTCGAGTGCCTGCCCGTCGTCGGCCCAGGCCACCGAGGGGGCCGTACCGAAATCGGACGCATTGTTCCGCCCCAGCGGATCGGTATAGGAGAGCGTGACGGCACCCGTCTGCATGTAGGTGTTGAGCGACGACGAGCAGCCGGCCTCTTCGAACGAGGTCCCGATTCCCTTGTTGTAGAGATTCTCGGCCGTATCGCCCATCGACCAGCCCAGCAGCGCACCCTCGGCGCGCAGGAACCAGCTCTCGGCGGCGTACATCACCGGGACGGGATCCGTCTCGCCGTAGAGCGGATAGGAGAACGCCGTGTAGTCGGTCACGCTCACGTTGTCGATGCCCGAACGGGCTCCGACATAGGGCTGGCCGGCATACCCCGAGGTCGAGAAGTAGGAGCTGCGCCGCGGATCGGAGTAGGCGTTCATGTACATCGTGATGTTGGCATTCGAACGCAGGTCCTGCCACGAGGAGCTGGTTGCCTGGGTATAGAAGGGGTTGCGGCGCGACGTGGAGACGAAGTAGAGCGACTGGGCCGTCGTCTCGATCAGACCGTAGGTCTCGCGGGCGGCCACGGCCTCTTCGGCAATCGTGCGTGCCGAGCTCTCCACACCGCTCATGCGGATGGCCATGCGCAGTTTGAGCGTATTGGCAAAACGGATCCACAAACGGACATCACCGGCGTAGTTGCTGATGTCGAAATCCGCGAGCAGCGTCGTATTGCCGGCCGAGACGAAGGTGTAGAGCTCCTCCATGGCGGCATCCAGATCGTCGATCATCGCCAGATAGACGTCGCGCTGGCTGTCATAGGGCACCGAGAAGGTTCCGTTCTGCATCTTCGAGTAGGGAATCGGACCGTAGGCGTCGGTCACGCGGAGCATCGAAGCCACGCGGATGATCTGGGCCAGCTGATAGACGGCCCCTTCGCCCCCGGTGCTCGACAGCACCTGGAAGTAGTTGCCGTAGAAGTTCGAGAAGGTGTTGTTGAAGAGCGGATCGTTGAACGAATCCGAAGGGTTGTAGGTCGAGATGTTCTGACCCTGGTAGGGTTTCACGGCCGAGCAGTAGCCGCCCAGTTCGTCGCCGATCAGGACATCCTGATACTGCGAGGCATTGACCTGATAGTGGGTCATCCACTCCATCATCGAGGGGAAGAGGATGCCGATACCCACGTTGTCGCCGACGAGATCCTCGTCCGTCGGGCGGTAGGGTTTGGTATTGTACTCTTCGAAGTTACCGGTGCAGGCTGCGGCGGCCAGCAGAGCCACGCCGAGCACCCCGCGTCCGAACAAACGTTTGATTGTATGCTGTTTCATGATTGGTCGGCAGTTTTAGAATTGGAATTTCACGGAGAATCCGATGTTGCGCAGGCTGGGCAGCATGAAGTAGTCCACGCCCTGCAGGAAGTTGTCGGAGGTCGAGGTGGTCAGTTCGGGATCGAACGGCGCCTTGTTGTAGATCATCCACAGGTTGCGGCCCACGAGCGAGACGGTCATCCCCATCTTGTTGCGGAACCACTTGCGCGGCAGCGAGTAGCTCAGCGAGAGCTCCTGCAGACGGACGTTCGTGGCCGAATAGATGTAGTAGGCTCCGGCGCCCGTACCGGCACCGATCGTCTGGTAGTAGTTCCTGGCATCGACCAGCCCGTTGTTGATCCGCACGCCGCCGGCGTCACGCGCCGCGGCCGAACGCTCCGAAACGCCGTAGTAGTCGAGGAAGGCCTCCGTATTCGAGACGACCGATCCGCCCAGCCGGGCCGCAATCATGGCCGACAGCGTTACGCCCTTGTAGGAGAAGCTGTTGCTCCAGCCCAGGTTGCCCTTCGGGAGCAGCGAGGCGACCTTGCGGCGTTCGGTGGTCGTCAGTTCGACCTGATTGGTCGACGGATCGACATAGATGTTGCCGTTGCCGTCGGTGCGCAGTTCGCGGTTGATGTAGAGGTCACCCATCGTTCCGCCCTCGTAGAGGATCACCTGCGGCGAACCCGTGTTGCCGAGGGTTGCCTTCTCCAGATAGGGCATCTCGATCGGCTTGCCGTCGACGGGGCTGATCACGCCGTCGGCCAGACGGATGATCCGGTTGCGGTTGGTCGTGTAGGTGAGGCTCGTATCCCACGAGAAATCCTTCCAGGTGTTGTGATAGCCGAGCAGGAGTTCCAGACCCGTATTGCGGACCTGACCGGCCTGCACCAGCACCGACGAATAGCCCGACGTCGACGAAGGGGTCGACTCGAAGGTCTGGTTGTAGGTGTCCGAACGGTACCACGTGGCATCGAGGTTCAGCTTGCCGCCGAAGAAGCGGGCATTCAGACCCACCTCCCACGATTTGGTCTTCTCGGGTTTGAGGTTGTCGTTCGGGAAGCGGTGGTTCGAGTCCCACTCGTGGTTCTGGGCGCGGTACTCGTAGTAGGGGCTCGTCAGGTAGGCGGCGTACGAGGAGCCGACGGCCGAATAGGAGGCGCGCACCTTCAGGAACGAGAACCAGTCGGGAAGATCGACCATCTCGGAGATCACGCCCGACAGACCCACCGACGGATAGAAGAACGAACTGTATTTCGAGAAGGCCAGCGCCGACTCCCAGTCGTTGCGGCCCGTGACGGTCAGGTAGAGCATGTTCTTCCACCCCACCTCGACGTTGGCGAAGATGCTCTGCGACTGAACCCGCGATCCGTCCTCACGCTCGCGGTAGGAGGTGGTCGAGATGTTGGTGATCGAGAAGAAGTTGGGGATCTTGCGCAGGTCGCCGCCCCAGCCCATCAGATCCATCTGCACGTCCTTGATCGAGGCGCCGACGTTGGCCGTCAGGTGCCAGTCGTCGGAGAAGTAGTGGTCGATGTTGGCGATGACGTCGGCATAGATCTGACGGTCGTTGCGCTTGGTGATGTTGTAGAGACCCTTCTCACCGGCGAAGTTCGTATCCGTACCGGCGTAGCGCTTGTTGGTGATGTCCATGTCCGAGTTGTCGACCTTCACGCGGCCCGTCACGTTGAGCCACTTCGTGATGTCGTACTTCAGACTGGCCGAGAGCATGTAGCGGCGCTTCTTCGACTCGTTGATCATCTTGTGCATGATCCAGTAGGGGTTCTGGAACGACATGTCGCCCGAACCGTAGGTCCAGTTCGGGATGTAGAGGTTGCGCGACTCGTCCCAGATCTGGTACATGCGCACGTTGTCGAAATCCTCGCCGCGCGGGAAGAGGTAGAGCGCCGGCAGCGGGTTGAAGTACTGTCCCGAGGCGATCATGTTCTTGTTGTTCTGCAGGATATAGCTGGCACTCAGGTCGAGCGTCATCCGGTCGTTGAGAAACGAGCTCACGTCCCGCATCGTGAAGTTGTAACGGTTGTAACCGCTGTTGGGCAGGATGTTCCGGGCATTGGTCGTCGCGGCCGAGAAATAGGCCTGGTGACGCTTCGTGCCGGTGGAGAACGAAAACGAATTGCTGACGTTCGAACCCGTATTGAAGAAGCTCGAGGGGTCGAACCGCCGCGACGTCGCAGCGCCCCAGCTCTGATAGGATCCCACCTCGTTGCCGTAGCGGTTCTGGAAGCGCGGCATGACGAACGGCATCGAGAAGGTGGTGCTGTTCGAGACGCTCACCTGCGTCTTGCCCGCCTCCCCCTTCTTGGTGTTGATCAGCACCACGCCGTTGGCGGCATCCGAACCGTAGAGGGCTGCGGCCGAAGGGCCCGTCAGCACCGAAATCGACTCGATGTCGGCGGGGTTGATGTCGGCCACGCCGTCCGAACCGAGGTAGTTGCCCTGCAGGCCGTCGTCCGAGGAGCCGAACGAGACGTTGGTCATCGGCACACCGTCGATCACATAGAGGGCGTTGTTGTCCTTGTAGATGGATTTCGCACCGCGCATCACCACGCGCACCGCACCGCCCACGCCGGCTGCCGAGGAGTTGATCTGCACACCGGCTACCTTGCCGTTGAGCGAGTTCATGAAGTTCGCATCCTGCACGGTCATGATCTCTTCGGCCTTGACCTGCTGCACGTTGTAGGAGAGGGCTTTCTCCTGGCGCTTGATACCGAGGGCCGTCACGACGACGTTCTCCACGGCCACGGCCGACTCCTGCAACGTGATGTCGAACTGCGTCCGCCCGTCGACGGGCACCTCCTGCGACTCGTAGCCCAGATAGTCGAAGAGCAGCACCGGATGGGCCGTTCCTTCGGGAATGCGCAGCGTGAAGCGGCCGTCCACATCGGTGCTCACACCCAGGGTCGTACCCTTGAGGATCACCGAGGCTCCGATGACCGGCAGGCCGTGGGCATCGACGACCCGTCCGGAGATTTCACCCGGCGCAGCAGCCGATGCAAGGGGGGGGGTCCGCAGCTCTCCGGCCGAAAGAATGATGTTCGAGCCCTTGATTTCGTAGGAGATTCCCGTACCGCGGACCATCTGACCGAGGGCCTCCGTCACGGGGAGATTGTCAGCCACAACGCTGACCGTATGGTCGATGTTGAGACTCTTGTCGTAGATGAACAGATAGCGGGTCTGCTTCTCGATTTCGTTCATGACCCGTTCCATTTTGACTTGCCGCAGGTCGATGGTGACGCGTGCGGTCTGAGCCGCGGCCGGACGTGCCCCGAGGCACAGAATCGCCGCGAACAGGAAGATTATCAGGCTTTTCATTTGGCCTGATACTTTTTTCTTCATATCTTTGCAGATTGGTTAAAGGATAATAATTCAGGTTGTTCCAAGGCTGGGAATAGACCGTTATCCTGACGGCCCGGAGTTGTTGGCGCAATTCCGGGTTTTTCTTTCACGAAATGTCCGCAGAGGACCGGATACGGTCGAAAAGAGACGGATTACAGCATCATAGGCAGGCGGAGTTTAAGGTTCGGGAATTCAGGTTTATCAATAGATCGTAATTACGTTGGTCTGGGTATCGTAGGTGTATCGGAAGTCGCCGTTGCGCTGCAGGATGCTCAGGGCGTGTTCGATGCCGTCCGAGATGCGGATCTTGCCGATCGACCCGACTTTGGGCAGCTGCTTGAGCCGCACGTCGAAGCGTACGCCGTAACAACTCTCGAAGCGTGCAAGGATCTCCTCGAACGAACAGCCACCGATCGAGATCTGCCCCTCGGTCCAGAGGTATTCGTTCGGATCGTCGGCAGGTTCGACGCGCAGGCGCCCCTCTTCGAGCAGGACCCGCTCGTTGGGGCGGAGCGTTACCTGCTGATGGAGCGAATCGCGGGAGGTGACGCGGACACTGCCACGGAAGAGAGCCGTCGAGAACTCATCGTTCTGCTCGTCGGCACGGACGTTGAATCGGGTGCCGAGCACCTCCACGCGGCAGGCGTAGGTCTCGACGATGAAGGGGCGTTCGGCATTGCCCGTCACATCGAAAAGGGCCGTACCCCGGAGCTTCACCTGGCGCGTCGCACCGGCAAAGAGGGCCGGATATTCGAGCTCCGAGCCGGAGTTGAGCCACACCGAGGTGCCGTCCTGCAGCGTAAGGTTGATGCGTTGTCCGGCGGGGACGACGATCCGGTTGGTCAGCTGCTCCCAGTTGTGTTCGCGGTGGGAGATGACCCCCCAGCTGATCCCCACGGCCAGAGCCACCACGGCGGCAATCCGCAGGGCGGGTACGGCCAGACGCCGGAGGGCTCCCGAACGGCGGCCGGGACGCGACTCCGACACGCGGGCACGGGCCTTCGGACGGGGAGCAAAGAGTTGCAGGGCCGTAAACAGGGCACGTTCGCGGTCGAACGTCCGACGATTCTCCGCATCGGCGTCGAGCCACTCCATGAGGCGGCGCTCCTCCTCGGGGGAGGCTTCACCTCGGAAAAACCGGTACAGTGTCTCTTTTCCCATGCTTCGGCAGTTCGTTTTGGGGTGCATACATCCTAAAAGCACTTCAGCGAAGCGTTTTACCGGAAGAAAATGCATTTTTTTTGAAAAAGTGATTTCAGGGTCTGGAGAGACGCTCCAGAAGGGCTGCCGCCAGCACGGCCGGCAGATAGTCGTGCAGTCCCCGGCGCAACGCGGTCAGGGCCTTCTCGAGTTCGGTGGCCACGCGGCGTTCAGTGATGCCGAACAGTTCGGCCACCTCGCGGTAGGAACGCCCCCGGAAACGCTGTTCGGTGAAGACGCCGCGCGTCAGCTCGGGCATCTCGTCCAGACTCTCGCGCACGAGCCGTTCGATCTCCCCCTCGAAGAGCTGCCGGGGGTCGCACATCTCCAGCGAACGGATGTTCTCGCGCAGCACACGGTTCTCCAGCGCCTCCATCTCGTTGTGGGCCCGCAGACGGACCAGCCGGGCCCGCAAGTGGTTCAGACACTTGTGGCGCAGCGTCGTGAAGACATAGGCCGCCACGTTGCACGAGGGGTCGATGCGGCCGCGGTTCTCCCAGAAGTAGAGGAACGAATCGGTGACCAGATCCTCGGCCGCGAGCCGGTCCTTGACATATCCGCGGGCGAACTCGATGAAGCGCGGACGGTACTCGTCATAGAGCCGGCCGAAATCATCATCGTCATTCCTGTTGACAGAGGTGTGTTCCACGGAGAAGTTGCATTTGAATTGTACAAATATACTATTTTTTGCAAAAAGTCATCTCCGCAAAAAAATCGCTACCGGGAAGAGGCCGTCTCTTTGAAGGTGGAACAGCAGAAGAGACGATACTGTCGGACGAAGCGGTTCCGGACTGTAAGAAGCCGTTCAGTACCCCGCCGGGAGAGGTTGCATCTTCATGAAAAATCAAATCGGGGCTTCGGTATCTCGCAAATAATTTCTATATTTACCTCACGGCAGGCCCCTCGCCGAAGGCAGCAAAGAACTGATAACCAGAAACATGAACCCTTCAAAGAGATGACGGACACCGAGTTGGCACAGGAGATACGCCAAGACAACCACCTGGCATTCGCGATGGCGTACGACAAATACCACCGGCAACTCTATGCCTTCGCCTACCGATATACCCGCACAGGTTCGGCCGCCGAGGATATCGTCCAGCAGGCCTTCCTCAAGTTGTGGGAAAACCGTTCGCGGCTCGATCCGCAATCCGGACTGGGAGGCTATCTCTTTACCATCTCCAGAAATCTGACACTCAACGTGCTGAGATCCGGAATCCCCACCGACGGAGCCTGGGAACGAATGACAGAGAGGAATTCGGCCGGATTCCTGAATGAGCTCGAACGCCGCGACCTGCTCGACAAGCTCGACCAGGCTATCGGACGCCTCTCCCCGCAGAAGATCGCCGTCTGCCGCATGAAACTCCACGAAGGGCTCTCGAATGCCGAGATCGCCGAACGGCTCCACATCTCGGTCAACACCGTCAAGGTTCTCTACCACCAGTCGATCCAGCAACTGCGCAAGATGATCGGAGCCGGGTGTCTGCTGCTACTCCTGCTGTTGGAAAACTGATCCACAACGGATCGGTCCGAAAAAATCGCTCTCCGGCATAATACTTTTCCCCGCGCCGTGTGTATTTATGATAAAACACGGCCCATGAAACCGACCTCATCCCCCCGACCCGAAACCGACCGCGACCTGTTGCTCGCCTTTTTCGAAGGAAACTGTCCTCCGGAACGCGAGAAGGAGGCCCGCCGGCTGCTGAAGACCCCCGCCGGACAGATGATCGCCGCCAAGGCAATGGATCGGGACATCAAACAGGCACTGAACGATCCCCACGCCCTGCTTTCGGAGGCCGTGCCGCAACCCTCCGCCGAACTGCGCGAACGGATTCTGAAAGAGATCGGCCGCCGCAGCCGCCGTCACAACCGCCTGCTCAAACTCCGGATGGCCGCGGCCGTCGCCCTGCCGCTCATTCTGCTCAACCTGCTGCTACTCACACAGCTGGAGCCCTGGGACGGAGTGGAGACTGCCAGCCGGAAGATCGTGGTCCCGGCCGGCGAACAGATGCACGTGCTCATGGCCGACGGCACCTCCGTGATGCTCAATTCCGAAACGACTCTCGAATACCCTTCCCGCTTCGACCGCCGGCGGCGCGAGGTGAAACTCCACGGCGAAGCCTTCTTCGACGTGGCCAAGGATGCCAAACGCCCCTTTGTGGTCCAGACCGACGGTCTCTCGATCCGGGTGGTGGGGACACGGTTCAACCTCAACACGGCCTCGCCCGGCATCACCAGCCTCTATCTGCAGGAGGGAAAGGTGAGGGCCCGGGAGCTGGTCTCGGGACAGGAACGCAACTACGAACTGCACCCCGGACAACTGCTCGAACTGAACCGCGAATCGGGTGAAACCCTTCTGAAGAGCGATGCCGACTCGACGCAGCTCATGGGGTGGATGCACAAACGATACTATTTCAAGAATACGCCGCTGCGTGATCTGCTCGCTTTCCTGGAGCGGAACTACGGCGTGGAGTGCCGCGTCTGCGACGAGAGTCTTTACAGGTACACCTATACGATCAACTTCTACAACGAATCCATCGACCAGATTCTCTCGGCTATGGAACGCATTACACCGCTGCGGATCGTGCGGATAAACGATTCGATCACCATCTACCCGCTCTAAAACCAAAAACCATGAAAACCGACCTGAACAAACCTCAAAACTTCCCGCCTATGACCTGACACCCCCCCAATACCAAAAAAAGTCGGACATGCCCCACATGCCCGACCCGAATGGCAGAATCAGTCCTCTTTTTTCCAATTCTAACCAACCGCAAATGTATGAAAAACAAATTACATTCGGGGGAAGTCGGGTCAAAAAAATACCCATTGGCCCGGATCGCTTTCCTGATTGTCTTTTTCGTGTTTTCGTCGACGACGAACCTGTGGGCCCAGAAAGTCACGTTGATCTTCTCGCAAACCCGGCTTGAACGGGTTCTGGACGAGATCTCCCGCCAGACGCACTATACGTTCGCCTTCAGCCCCGAGGTGGTCGACGTCACACGCAACGTCTCGATCCGCAAGACCAACGCCGATCTGAAGGAGATTCTCACCGAACTCTTCGCCGGAACACGCATCTCGTACCGCATCGCCGACCGGAAGATCTTCCTGGCCGACCGTGCCACCATGAAGCAGGAACAGACCTGGATCGTCTCGGGAAAGATCTCCGACGAACAGGGCTCCCCGATCGTCGGAGCCACCATCCTGCTGCAGGGCACCACGCGCGGCACCACCTCCAATGCCGACGGTTCCTACCGCATCACCGTCCGTGAGAGCGACCGTTCACCCGTGCTGCTCTTCTCCTTCATCGGGTACGACCTGCAGCAGATTCCCGTCTCGCCCACGCGGTCGATCGTCAACGTGACGATGCGCGCCTCGTCGACAGCCATTCAGGATGTCGTGGTCACGGCCCTCGGCATCACCCGTCAGGAGCAGTCGCTCGGTTACGCCGTCTCGAAGGTCGACAACGAAGCGCTGAACACCACCGTCTCGAGCAACTGGCTCAATTCGCTCTCGGGCAAGGTCGCCGGTCTGAACCTCGAAGGCACCTCATCGGGACCCGGCGGCTCGCTGCGCGTGACGCTGCGCGGCGAGGGTTCGCTCTCGCACGACAAAAACACGGCGCTCTTTGTCGTGGACGGCATTCCGATCAGCAGCGACATGACCGCCAGCAGCTCTGCCTCGCAGACCTTCGACACCGACGCCCCGATCGACTACGGCAACGGCGCCAGCGACCTCAACCCCGAGGACATTGAATCGGTATCGGTGCTCAAGGGCCCGGCCGCCACGGCCCTCTACGGATCGCGGGCCGCCAACGGCGCCATCATCATCACCACCAAATCGGGCCGCACGACCAAGGGCATCGGCGTTTCGTTCAACTCGTCGTTCACCTTCGAGCGTGCCGGCTACTGGCCCGACTTCCAGACCGAATACGGTGCCGGAAACGGCAACCTCACCAACGTCATCCAGCAGCGGTACTACAACTACTGGACCGTCCGGGCCGAGGATGCCGAAGACGGCATCGAAGCCCCGACGCGCATCTATTCGCGCATGGGCTTCGGACCGAAATTCGAGGGTCAGATGTTCTACCAGTACGAATCACGCGACTGGGAGACCGGCAAATACCACAAACTTCCCTGGCAATACAACGACAACTGGTACAAGGGACTCTTCCAGACCGGCATCACCTACAATAACAGCGTATCGGTCGAGGGCAGCAACGGCAACGGCACGTCGGTCCGCCTCTCGATCCGCGACTCGCGCAACAACTGGATCGTTCCCAACACGGGATACAACAGCCAGAACATCAGCTTCTCGGTCAGTTCCAAGCTCAACCGCTTCATCTCGTTCAAGGGCAAGGTGACCTACTACCGCAAAAACAGCGACAACCTCCCCATGTCGGGTTACAACCCCGCCGCACCGCTCTATACGCTGCTGTGGAATCCGACGGTCATCGGCGTGGATTCCTACGCCCGGGAGTACTACAACGACCGGATCCGCCAGATGTACGAAGCCGGTACGGAGTATCTGCTCATCAACTCCTCGTACGCCGACAACGTCTACATGCAGCTCTACCAGCAGCTCAACACGCTGGATCGTGACCGCGTCTACGGCAACGTCGCCCTGACGCTCAACCTGCACAAGAACCTCACGCTCGACCTGCGTTCGGGTGTCGACTTCTATAACGACTTCCGCACCCAGCAGAAACCCTGGTACTCGAACGGCTACAAGTACGGCTACTACAAGGAGCAGACTGTGCGCAACTACGAGATGAACAACGACTTTCTGCTCACCTACAAGCGCCGCTTCGGCGACTTCGACCTCACGGCCTCATTCGGCGGCAACAACATGGTCTACAACTACCAGAACGTACAGCTGACGGCCAAGGACGGTCTGCAGGAGTACAACATCTACAAAATCAACAACTCGCGGTCGACGCCGCTCTCCTACGTGCGCCGCAGCAACAAGTCGGTCAACAGTTTCTACGGACTGGTCAACCTCTCGTGGCGTGACATGATCTTCCTGGACATCACCGGCCGCAACGACTGGTCGAGTGCCCTGGCTCGCGGCAACAACTCCTACTTCTACCCCTCGGTGAGCACCAGCATCCTGCTCGATCGGCTGCTCAACCTCGGGGACAGCGCGCCGTGGATCAACATGCTCAAGATCCGGGGATCGTGGGCCAACGTCGGCAACGACACCTCGCCCTACAGCCTGAACCACGTCTACTCGTCGAGCAATTTCGCCAGCGCCTACTACCTCTCGAGCACCATTCAGAATCCCGACATCAAACCCGAAAACGTCGAGAGCTTCGAAGTGGGTACCGAAGTGCACCTCTTCGACAACATCTGGTCCTTCGACGCCACCTACTACCACTCGAGCACCACCGACCAGATCATCGGTGTACCCGTCGACCAGGTCACCGGCGCCACCAGCAAACTTATCAATGCCGGCGAAGTGCGCAACGAGGGTGTCGAACTCTCCACGCGCATCGTCCCCATCCGGACGAAGGACACCCGCTGGGAGATCAACCTCAACTGGAGCAAGAACTGGAACCGACTCGTCAGCCTCGCCCCGGGCGTGGAGGTCTGGCAGATGAACTCGAACATGAACGTCAGCGGCAACATCTACATCAACGCCTATCCGGGAACGGAGCTGGGCCGGCTCTACGGCCGCGGCTACAAACGGGCTCCGCAGGGCGCCTTCTACGTCGACGAAAACGGTGCGAAGATCGACTGCTCGGGACAGGTCATTGTCGACGCCGCGAGCGGTGCTCCGGTCCTCACCGGCACGGAGGATCCGCTGCTCGATCTGGGCAGCATCTACCCCGACTGGAAGGCCGGCATGACCCATACGTTGTCATACAAGAACCTCAAGCTCTCGCTCACCTTCACCGGACAGTGGGGAGGCAACGCCTACTCGGTCACCCACTTCGCACTGGCCTACCAGGGCAAACTGAAGAACTCGCTGCCGGGCCGTTACGCCGGTCTGATCCACGAGGGCGTCAACCTCAACGACGACGGAACCTACCGCCGGAACACGACCATCACCAAGGATATCGTCGACTACTACGGCACCTATGTCTACGCCCGCGAGAATGCCGAAAACAACACCTTCGACACCTCCTTCCTCAAGTTCAAGGAGCTGCGCCTCGAGTACACCCTTCCGAAACGGATCTGCGAGAAGCTGAAGATCGTCCAGAGCGCCTCGCTGGCCTTCTATGCCACGAACCTCTTCTGTTGGACCAACTTCCCGATCTACGATCCCGAAGCCGGATACATGGTCGGCTCCTCCATCAGCCGGGGTATCGAGGCCGGCGCCTATCCGTTGACCCGCACCTACGGTCTGAACCTGAAACTGAACTTCTAATACGCTGAACCATGAAAAAAATCAAATATCTCGCCCTGGTCATCGCCGCGACGCTGGTTTCCGGTTGCGAACACCTGTTCGACGAATACAACACGGACCCCAACAGCATCGAAATGTGGCAGATCCATCCGGAAGGCATGATGGAACAACTGCTCTTCTCGGCAGCCGACGGCCTGATGTACGGCACCTGGCAGCTCAACGGCGAGCTGATGCAGTACACCGTCAACCTGCAGGCCGAGAACATCCATCGCTACATCATCCGCGACGCCTTCGTACAGACACCCTGGAGCTACCTCTCGCGTCAGGCGGCCAATGCCGACCACATGCGGCGTCTGGCCATCCTGAAGAACGAGCCCAACTGCGAGGCCATCGCCCTGACCATGCGGGCGCTGATGGTTTCGAACCAGACCGACCTGTTCGGCAGCATCCCCTTCAGCGAAGCCTACAAGGGGCGTGATACGGTAGCCATCACCCAACCCCGCTACGACACGCAACAGGAGATCTATACACAGCTGCTCGAGGATCTCGAACGGGCCAACTCGCTCTACAACGTCAACAAACCCCTGCAAAGTCCCAACAAGGATCTCCTCTACGGCGGCGACCTGAGCAAATGGCGCAAATTCACCAATTCGCTCCACCTGCGGCTGCTGATGCGTCTGAGCAACCGCGACGAGGAGATGCAGGTCTCGCAGAAGATGCAGGCGATGCTGAACAATCCGTCGACCTACCCGATCTTCACGGACAACAGCGACAACGCCATGTACGTCTACACGAACATCTCGCCCAACATCAACCGCTTCGGCAAATATACCGAGAAGAACTTCTCGTCGAACGTGCGGGTGATGGCCGAATACTTCATCAACCTGCTCAACGAACTGGGCGACCCGCGGCTGCCGCTCTACGCCGTGCTGCAGGGCGACACGTGGCAGGGTCTGCCGAGCGGTTACCCCACCACGGAGACCATCAACAACGGCAGCGCCACCCTCAACAAGGCCATTCTGGGCGACTACACCTCGCCCTACTGCTTCATGCGCTACGACGAGGTGCTCTTCATCCTGGCCGAAGCCACCTACCGCGGCATGATCAAGGGCGGCGAGATCCAGGCCCAGCGCTACTACGAACAGGGCATCCTCGCCTCGATCGACTACTGGGACAGCATCAACCCCTCGTCGGTGCACATCAACGAGCTCCAGAAGGAGCAGTACCTCCAGAAGACGACCTACAACAACACCCTGAAGCAGATCTTGGAGCAAAAGTACATCGCCCAGTTCTGGTGCGGCTACGAGGCGTGGGCCGACTACCGTCGGACGGGTTATCCGGAGCTGATCATCGGTACGGGCACCGACAACAACGGCGTGCTTCCGACCCGTCTGATGTATCCCCAGCGTTCGCAGCAGACCAACAGCGAGCACTATGCCGAAGCGGTCGAGCAGATGGGCGGCGACAACATGCGCATTCCCGTATGGTGGAGCCTGAAGGCCGTCAACAACTGATTCATTCACACGTAATCCGACTATTTCATGAAAACGATACGATTTCATTCGAATCTTCTGCTGCGCCTGGGGCTGATCTTCGCGCTGGGGCTCTCGGGAAGCGCCTGTTCGCAGGACGAGACGGCAGCGGACGAACCCTACGTACGCTTCGGCGAAGAGATCCGGGAGATCTCCTACGACCGTGCGGGCGGCGCGCAGGATTTCGAAATGTATACCAACATGGGCGACTGGACCATCGAGACCACCTTCGCCGAGGATGAGGAGTGGATCGACATCTGGCCCCGCGAAGGCCACAACAGCGGCCGTTTCACCATCACCGTCGGCGAAAATACCGAAGCCTTCGCGCGTTACGGCACGGTCAACGTGGTGGTCGGCGGCAAATCCGTCAAATCGTTCACCGTCCGCCAGGCATCGGGCGACGTGATCTTCGCCCTCGGCATGGGCAACAACACCCTGAAGGCCTCGGCCCAGGGCAGCGAATTCAACATCGCCCTGCAGACGAACGTCGGCTGGAAGGCCGAAGCCGTCGGTGAAGCCGCCTCGTGGATCGAGTTCGGCGAGGCCACGGACAGCACCCAGATCGTCAGCGTGAAGCCCAACAGCGGCGCCGAACGAAGCGGCGAGATCCGTTTCTTCGCCCTCGGCACCGGACTGGAAGAGTTCTACACCAACGTCATCATCAAGCAGTTCGACCAGGAGCACGACCCCTACAACGGAACGCAGCAGACCATTGCCCAGATCAAGCAGCGCCTCAACAACGGCATCGGACACATCACCGAGAACCTCTGGGTGGAGGCCACCGTGGTCAGCGACCCCTCGCTGCTCAATATCGAAAGCAATCAGATGGTGGTGCAGGACGAGAGCGGGCAGGGCATTCTGATCGAGTTCGCCAACACGAAGGACAACATCTACAAACTGAACGACAAACTGAAACTCCATCTCTACGAGGCCGAGTTCGTGCAGGATCCCGTGACGATGGGTTCGAAGCTGGCCGCCTTCACGCCCAATGCCATCTTCGACCAGTCGGCGGGCGAGCCGATCCAGCCGGTGGAGGTGACAATCGACCGGCTCGACAACTACGAGAACACGCTGGTCAAGCTGCCGAGCGTCGAGTTCTCCGTGCCGCTGGGCACCCTCTACAACAGCCAGGAGGATCAGTACGACCAGACGTCCGCCGGTTCGGTCAACCTCCAGGCCGAGCCCTACACGGACGGTCACCTGCGCTATGTGCACATCCTGCGCGACGCTACCGGAAACTGGACCAAACTGCTGACCCGCAGCTATTTCCTCGAGCGCTACAACCGGATCGTGCCGCAGGGCGCCTGCTCGGTCACGGGCATCGTGATGAAATACACGAAGAACAACCTGACGGAGAATACGCTCCGCGTCCGCACGATCGGCGACATCGAGGGTTCCGACGACGAATCGACCCGTCTGACCCGTACGCTCGTGCAGTTCGGACCCTTCGACTGGAACGCCATCCCGCTGGAGAAGGTGACGCCGGTCGTCGGTTCAGGCGAGATCAAGACCACGGCCTTCAAGGGGCTGCAGTCAACACAGAGCATCGCTCTTGAGCTCGGCTACAGCCATACGCGCAACATCCCGGGAGTCCTCACCGTCGGAGCGAACGGCAAACAAACCGTCACCCCGCCCGAAAACGGCCAGGAGAACACCTATCCCTACATCCTCGCCCGTGACTTCTGGAATCACACCGGTTCGTCGATGAACCGCGAAGGCAGCACCGATCCCGACTACAAGGGCGAGGCCTGGGTCTTCAACGTCACCGACTTTGCCCCCTCGGGCGGCGATCTGTGGCTGACCTTCACGATCGCCAGCAGCTGGTACGGCCCGCTGGAGATGTGCATCGAATGGGCCGACAACGAAGATGCCCCGCTGAACGAGTATCACCCCATTGAGGAGTTCGTCAGCCCGCTGTGGAACGAAGGCGGAGCTTTCCATCTGCGGCAGTTTACGGCCAAACTCCCCGACGAACTGAAATCGAAGCGCAGTTTCACCATCCGCTTCCGCGCCACGGAGAACCACCGTGCCGGAGCCAACGGTCTGGCCATCAATTCGGGCGGCTTCTCGGGAATCAGTTTCTGGGCCCTCACCGAACAAAAATAATCCACCACTCTCCTCTCTCCGGAGCCGCCCGCACAGAGACTCCGGGCGAGGAGGGATTCAACCCGAAAGAACCTAAATGCAAGACGCAATGAAAAAACATACCTTCCATACGCTCTGGCTGTTGAGCTGCCTGATGCTCTCGCCGTGCGTGTTCTCGTGCCAGAACGACGAAACGGCCGGGGATACCTTCCAACAGGAGAAGCTCGTCACCCACCTCTACGTTCCGGAGACAACCTTCTATGTCTCGGCCATCGAAACGCTGACCATTCAGGGCAAGGGATTCCAGGCCGGCGACCGTTTCTGCCTGCGCGGCAACGGCTCCGAAGAGATTCCGCTGGAGACCTCCGCCCTGGAATCCACCTACGTCACGTTTGCTGTTCCGCGGGATCTCGCAACGGGCGAATACACGCTGACGCTGGTGCGCGGTATCGAGGAACAGGCGCTGGGCATTCTGAAATTCCGCCAAAGCATCGACCTGAACGTTCCGGACAAACCCGGCATGACGATCCGCGGAGCCGTCTTCTGCGGCGAAAAGGCCATACAGGGGGCCGTAGTCTCGGACGGCGTCGAGGTGACCACCACCGACGAGAGCGGCTACTACTGGCTTCCGTCGGAGAAGTACCACGGCTACGTCTTCGTCACGATCCCCTCGGGGTATCTGCCGCTGGCCGAAGGCTCTCTTCCGCAATTCTGGCAGCCGCTCACGGGGTCGCTGCTCGAACACGAACAGCACAACTTCGAACTCGTCGAAACCGACAACGACAACTTCACCCTCTTCGTCACCACGGACATCCATCTGGCCAACCGCAACAGCGACCTGACGCAATACAATTCGATTGTCGTGCCCGATCTGCTCGCCTCGATGGAGGCGTGCGGCACACGGCCTTTCTACACGATGGTGCTGGGCGACATGTCGTGGGACCAGTTCTGGTATGCCAACAAGTTCAACCTCGAGAACTACATCACCACGCTCAACGAAGCCGAACTCCCCTCGCTGTTCTTCCACCTGCCGGGCAACCACGACAACGACCCCTACTGTCCCGATGACTTCAAGGCCGAAGCCGCCTACAAGGAGCTGCTGGGCCCGACCTACTACTCGTTCAACCTCGGAAAGGTCCACTGCATCGCGCTGGACAACAACGTCTACATCAACAACGGCGGCGCAGAAGGGGTGTCCGGCGACCGGACGTTCCGCAGCTATCTCACGCAGATACAGCTCGACTGGCTGCGCAAGGATCTGGCGCTGGTCGACAAACAGACCCCGATTCTGGTGGGGCTCCACTGCCCGATCTTCGGATTCAACAGCGACCTGGAGGTGACCAACGCCATGTATGCCGAGAGCGACCGGACGAATCTGCTCAACTGCTTCGAGGGCTTCACCGACGTCCACTTCCTCACGGGGCACACCCACTACAACCACAACACGGTCTACTCCCCCTCGATCATGGAGCACAACACGGCGGCAGCCTGCTCGACGTGGTGGTGGACGGGCAAATACGGCAACGGCCAGGTCTGCCGGGACGGTTCGCCGGGCGGCTACAGCATCTTCGAGATCGACGGTACGAAGATCAAATGGCGCTACAAGGGTTTCGGACTCGATGCCGACCGGCAGTTCCTCACCTACGACATGAATCAGGTAAAACGCCACTTCAGCATCAACCAGATGGCCGTGAACTTCCTGAAGGTCTACCCCTCGCGCGACGACTACCGGGACGTGGGCGAGAATATCGTCTACATCAACGTCTGGAACTGGGATGCCGACTGGGAGATCAAGGTCAACGACGGAACACGGGATCTGCCCGTCGATCAGATCTACCAGCGGGATCCGCTCCATACGATCAGTTACGACGTGCCGCGCGTCTCCGAGGCGGGCGAGTATACGCAGTCCTTCGCCTCGACGCCGCTCATCCACCTCTTCTCGGTTCAGGCGCCCGACGCCAACACCACGCTGACGATCACCGTCACCGACCGTTTCGGCAACGTCTACAAGGAGGTAATGTCCCGTCCGAAGAGTTTCTCGACCAACAGCTACAACCAGTAATCGAATCCAAAACAGACCAACATGAAAACGTTCAGCACATATCTGTATGTCCTGCTGTGGTTCGTCGGAGCGTCCGCGGCCACGGCCTGCAGCGACGAACCCGAACCCCGTCAGGACTTCGTGGAGACCGGACTGCAGGAGCTCGACATCAACAAGCGCGGACTCGATGCCGAAGGCGAAACTCCGGTCATCGACGTCCGTTCGAACACCTACTGGATGATCCGCACGCAGACACCGGCCGAGTGGCTCAACTTCTCCCCGACGGCCGGATCGGGCGATGTGGAGGTGGTCGTCGAGGCGGCCCCGAACAACGGGGCCGAACGTACGGCCGTCCTCGTTTTCGAAACCCGGCAGGGCGAAATGAAACGATTCACCGTCCGGCAGTCCGGTGCGGAGAGTCGGGTCACCTTCTACGAAGGCCGTTTCGGCGACGGAGCCTCGCAGCTCTCCATCAACCGGTTCGAGGCGTGGGAGAATCGGGGCATCGGCAGCCTGCGCTGCCAGTACTGGGGTACGGATGCCCTGGTCGACAGCAGTTCACCCTCGACGGGCTACGACGGAGCTTCGGGCGGCAACAACATTACCTTCGGGAGTGACGATGCCGACTTCATGCTCGGAGGCATCGATCTGAAGGGCGATATCAACTTCCGTCTTTCGTTCGCCAGCATGACCTCCGATGCGGCGTTCGATCCCGCCGCCCTGCAGCTCTTCATCAGCAAAGACCGCCAGAACTGGACCCAGCTCACCTATACGCGTTCAACGGCCGCCGCCTGGGAGCGGAGCGAACTTCCGTTCTACCTTCCCGAAGGGGTTTCGCAGCTCTACGTGCGTTTCCACGGCGCCAATGCCCGCAACTACCGGATCGACGACATCGAACTGGCCGAAGGCGACGGCAGCGGTCAGACCATCACCTTCGTCGAGGATATCGTCGAGTACGAGACCTATACGATCTTCGACGAGACCTTCGACTGGTGCGTCGGCAAGGCGGGCGAGGACAACAGTACGCTGCCCGGATCCGACAACGGAGGCCCCACCTACCAGAACGGCTGGTCGGGAACGCGCGTCTACCAGCATCCGGGCTTCGCCAAGATCAGCACGTCGAGCAGCCGCGGCTGGCTCACCAGCCCCGCCATGACGGCCATCGGCGAGAAACGGGTGACGGTCACGCTGAGCTTCAATGTCGGCATCATGAACACCGACCTCGGCCGCTTCATGATCAAGGTCCACAACAGCGGCACGATCGACGGAGAGTCGGAGGTCGAATACGAACTCACGTCGAGCAACAAATGGGAGAGCATGACGCTCTACATCGTTGGCGCGACCAAGGAGACCCAGATCGAATTCACGGGTATCCAGGACAAGCTGAACCGTTTCTTCATCGACAACGTGAAGGCAACCTTCGTGGACATCAAGGAGGAGTAACGCCCCTCCGGTCGGAGCCACGCCCCTGCCGTCTTTTGCGGCAGGGGCTCTTTTTGGAAGCCCGTTTCCACCGCCGGAATTTGCCCGAACGGTGAAAAATCCGCATCTTTGCACGTCGCAAAATTCCGAAAAACATGCTCTACACCGAAGATACCCGCATCGAAGCACTGGCCGTACACGTAGTCGGCAACCAGTCGAAGGACGAACCGCTGCTCGTCTCGCCCGGTCTCTCGCCCCAAACCTCGGACGAGGAACTCATGCGCACGCTGACCTCCTATTTCCTCGACGGTTTCAAGGAGGAGATCCTCTACAACCTCCATCACGAAAGCGATCTGTCGTGCAACGAGGTCTGGAACTTCGTCGGGCGGATCTTCGACGACCCCTCGACCCTCTACGAAAACTCGGTGAATCTGGCCCGCCACCTCTACGCCTGCGGCACGCTGCCCCAGATCAAGGGCGGCGAGTTCTATGTCGTCTGCTTCCGTAACTGCCGCGGTGCCGGTGAAACGGTCGATGCCGTCGGGCTCTTCAAGTCCGAGACGCGCGACACCTACCTCGACGCCCATCCCGAAGAGCAGGGAGTACGCCTTGCAACCCACCAGGGTATCGACATCAAACACCTCGACAAGGGAGCCGTGATCTTCAACCTCGATCGCGACGAGGGCTTCGTCGTGCAGATCGTCGACAACACCAACCGCACCGAAGCCCGCTACTGGATCGACAACTTTCTCCACGTGCGCGAGCGCCAGGACAGCTACCACCAGACGCACAATGCCCTGGCCATGTGCAAGAAATACGTCACGAAGCATCTGGCCCGGGAGTTCGACGTCTCGAAGGCCGACCAGGCCGAACTGCTCAACGAGACGATGAACTACTTCCGCGAGCAGGACAACTTCTCGATGTCGGACTTCTCCGAACGGGTGATCCGCCAGCCGGAGGTGGCCGAGAGTTTCGCCCGCTTCAAGCAGGCCTACGAAGAGGAGCGCGACATCCGCATCGAGGATGAATTCGGCATCTCGGATGCGGCGGTCAAGCGGCAGGCCCGGGCCTACAAGAGCGTGATCAAACTCGACCGCAACTTCCACATCTACATCCACGGCAACCGCGACCTGATCGAGCAGGGTCAGGACGAAAAGGGCAAATACTACAAGGTCTACTACCAGGAGGAGGAGTAACCGCCGCCACAGACATCCGGACCGGAATCCGTCCCGACGGACCGCCGGCCGCCGCCCCGCAACCGACAACCGACAACCGACAACCGACAACCGACAACCGACAACCGACAACCGACCATACCCATGATTCGCCAATGCACCTTCATGCTCCGTCCTCACGGCCGGGGCTTTCATCTGGTGACGGATGAAATCCGCCGCCACCTGCCCGAGCTCCCCGCAACGGGGCTGCTGCACCTCTTCATCCGCCACACCTCGGCGGGGCTTTCGATCAACGAGAACGCCGACCCCGACGTACGGCAGGATCTCGAAGCCATCTTCAACCGGCTGGTCCGCGAACGCGAAAGCTACTACACCCATACGCTCGAGGGTGACGACGACATGCCGGCCCACGCCAAATCGGCTCTCGTGGGAGTTGATCTGACAATCCCGATCATCGACGGGCGTCTCGGGCTGGGGACCTGGCAGGGGATCTACCTCTGCGAATTCCGCGACCGGGCCTCGGGACGGCAGATCACGGCCACGATCCTCGGTGAATAGCCGATTCCCCGAAGAGGAACGGCCCCGAAAAAGCGACATCGGCACAACAGGACGGGAAATTCCAAAGAGAGGATGGAATCAAAAAATTCCTATCTTTGCCCCGCAGAGCCTTCCGAACGAAGGTCGAAAACCGAACACATGGAAGCTGTCACCCAATTTCTGATCGACTGGGGCTACTGGGGCCTCTTTCTCTCGGCCTTCATCGCCGGAAGCGTGCTGCCGTTCAGCTCCGAGGCGGTAATGGTCGTACTGGTGCGCATGGGGCTCGATCCGGTAGGATGCGTTGCGGCCGCCGCGCTGGGCAACACCCTCGGAGGCATGACCTGCTACTGGATCGGCACGCTCGGCCGCACGGAGTGGATCACCCGTATCGGGGTCTCCACGCGCCAACTGGCCCGGGCCCGCAAGTTCCTCTCCGGCCGCGGTGCACTGATGGCCTTCTTTTCGTTCCTGCCCACGATCGGCGAAGCCATCGCCATCGTGCTGGGGCTCATGCGCAGCAACATCTACCTGACGGCCGGCTCGATGCTCGCGGGCAAGACGCTGCGCTACATCGTCATCCTGGCCTCGTTCGAAGGGGTCGTCTCCCTCTTCTGACAATCCGGCTCCAACCCGTATTCTCTCCCGCCACCTCCCTCAAATCCCTCAAAGACGTCACCATGGAAATCCGCCCCACCGACACCCCCTCCCGCGAACTGCTGCTGCTTGCCGACGAATCCGAAGATTCGATTGCCGATTACCTGCCGCGCAGCCGCTGTTATGCCGCCTTCGTCGACGGACAAATCGTCGGGCAATACCTGCTTTTGCACACGCGGCCCTTCACGGCCGAGGTGGTGAACATCGCCGTGACCCCGGCCTGTCAACGCCGGGGAATTGCGACCGCCCTGCTGCAACATGCCGTCCGGACAGCCCGTGAGGCGGGATTCCGAATCCTCGAAATCGGCACCGGAGATTCCGGAACGGGACAGATCGCCCTCTACGAACGATGCGGATTCGTCCGCTGCGGCCTCGACGTCGATTATTTCCGCAAACACTACCCGGCCCCCATCTTCGAAAACGGCACGGAGTGCCGCCATATGGTGCGGCTGCGCATGGAGCTGATCGAAAAGTAATCCGACATCGGCATCCCGGCCCGCAGCCGGGCCCTCACACACAAAAAGCGGACGGCCCGAAAGCCGTCCGCTCCTCTCTGATCTCATTTTCGCGCCGTTCCGCCGGGAACCCGAGGACCCCAATATTCCATACCGGGCCCCGGCAGAATCAACGCACCCAAACTCCCCTGTGATTACCAGGTTGCCTCCAGATACTGCGGATCGGAGGACAATCCGTAGGCGTCATACCCGTGACCGGTCTGGTCCACCACCTTGTTCTGCAGGGTCCAGCCCGAGTAGGATTCGCGCATCGAGGCCGGTTCGCTGGCGTCCATCTTCCAGTAGGCCAGCAGATCGGGCGACTGCGGATCGGCAATCACCAGATCCTTCACGTTGGCGATCTCGCTGGCCGAGAGTGCCCGGGTCCAGACACGCGCCTCGGCCAGATAGCCGTCGAGCGGACGGTTGCCGTTGTAGTTCGAGGCGCAGCCCAGGCCAAAGCCGATACCGCGGCCGTTCCACAGCTGAACCTGCGAAATGTCGACCGTTTCGCCCTTGTGGGTCGTCTCGGTAATGAACTGCCCGTCGATGTAGACGCGCAGCGAACTGCGGGTCCATACGGCCGCCACGTGATACCACTGGTTCGTGGCGCACGGAGCGTTGATCGCCGCCGGCTGATAATCGCCCTTGCAGACCTGAAGCACGTCGTAACCGATCTTCACATCGCCGAAACGCATGCAGACGTTTCCTTCGAGACCCATGATCGAGGAGATGTAGGGATCGCTCTTCTGGAAACTCTTCGCATAGACCCGGCACTCGAGCGTCAGCTCCGGCAGGGCCGACAAGTCACGCGTACCTTCCTGTCCGCGCTGATCGTAGAAGCCCGGCACGATGTACTTGTTGCCCGAACCGATGTAGACGCCCTTGCCGTGAACCGGGGCGCGGAAGACGAGGTAGAGCGTACTCGACGCGTCGAGAATCGACATCGAGCCGTCGGTCTGCACGATCCGCATCGGCAGGCAGTAGAACGTACCCGGCTGAAGCGCCTCCTTGACGACGATTTCAGCCTCATCCGAGACGCTGGTGCCGGCCTTGATGGTCACCTCCTGCTTCTCGAAATCGTAGAGCTTCTCATCGAGCAGCACGCACGTACGGCCGTAGCGCGAGTTGTAGGCCTCGAGCAGTTCGGGGCAGACCTGCAGCGTCGCGTGCGTCTCATGACCGACAATCTGCGAGGCCGAGACCGAGAAGGTGGCCTTCTCGCCCGCCTGCGTGATGGTGACGATCTTCGCCGGCTCACGCTGTGCCTCCGTGATGTAGATCGCAGGCTCGTATTGGGCAGCCTCCTGGCAGCCCGCAAGTGCGGCAACCAGTGCCAAAGAGGCCCATATCTGTTTCATTTTCATGGTTTAAGTCGTTTTGATCGGTTAATTTTTCGGTGCATAGGCCTCGAACTCACAGATGTTGCAGGCCCACGTGTAGGGAACGATGGTCATGCGGATGTAGCGGTACTCCTCCGGACTGCGCAGTTGCAGATAGCGCCAGTGCCGTCCGTGAGCGCGAGCTCGACCGTTCCCGAAGCCTGCGCCACCCACTTCTGGCCGTCGAGGCTCATCTCGATGTCGCACAGATTCTTGAACGAGTTGTCAATGTATCCCATCCGCCAGCCGATGATCGTACGGGGAGCTGTCATGTCGATCTCCACCTTGATTTCGGGGGTCTCCTCCGTGAAGGCAGCCCATCCGCCGGTCAGCTGTCCGTCGGACATCGCCGTCGTGTAGTCCTTGTCGTTGGCCGTAAAGGTCCAGCCCGAGATCGTGACCGTATTGGCCATCTGCCTGGATTTCAGGCTTACCCGCACGTAGAATACCTCGCGGGCCGTATTCGGGGCAACGCCCTCCACACCCGAACAGTCGATGCGCACGGCGGCCAGATACTCCTTGCCGGCCTCGAGACCCTTGCCCGTGATGATCATCTGCACGGGAGTCTCCGCGGAGGAGTGCCGCTCGCCCGCCGCAAAGTGGAACGGAGCCGTGAAGGTAACGCTCGCAGGATCAATGGCCTCGTATTCCGTATAGTTGTACTCGTTGTAGGGCCCGACAAGCGAGGAGTCAAGGATCAGCGGGAGGGTCATCTCCCCGGCAGCCACGGCCGACAGCGATCCCGACAGCGGAATGGCCACGGCCTCGGTGGCACCCGACGGGGAGGGCGTCAGTTCGACCGTCGTCTCACCGGCCTGGTCGAGCGTCAGGAGGTTCTTCGTATAGTCGCCCTGCGGCGCAGGATTGGCGATCTGGATCGCCTCGCGGATATACTTGTAGGGCATGCTGGCGTTGCCGTACTCATACTCCATGTGGTAGGATCCGAAGCCGGCCGAGGTCTCCTCGAGGGCGAAGTAGGCCATGCCCAGCAGCGAGGGGATCGACGTGCCGTTGTAGCCGTAGCTGGCGCCGCCGGTCTGCCACAGCGACTCGAAGTTCTCCGTGAAGATGATCTGCTCGGGACGCCAGCCGCGGCCTGCGGCACTCTGCGTACGGCTGCGGAGGTTGCCGGCACCGGAGCAGTTGTAGGCCTGCGAAACGGCATAGTCGCACAGTTCGCCGATGTTGGCCGGCAGCCAGTCGCTGTCGATGTTGCCGTCGATCAGGAACAGGCGCCCCGTCCCCGACTTGGGACCGATATACTTGCTCAGCTCCTCGGCAAAACGCTTGAAGTTCTCCGGGTTCTTGTTCATCGGACCCTGGTGGTCGACGGCCGTCTCGAAGTCGATGTCCATACCGTCGTACTGATACTTGTCCATCGAGTCCTTGCCCCAGGCCTTGGCGTAGGCCACGATACCCTCCTCGGTGATCTGGCCGTTGACCTTGAACTCCTCGGGCATGTCCTTGGCCGAGATACAGAAAACGACCCGCGTCCCCTTGATCTGCTGCACGTAGGCCTTGTCCTCGAGCTGTTCGGGGCTCAGGCTGTGCCACTGGCTCCAGATCGAGATGATGTCCATCGAGTCGGGCGCACTGCGCAGGCGGCTCTGCTCCGAGGCGCCGATTCCCGTCCAGGAACCGTACCAGCCGAAGGCCAGTTTGTGATCGGTCTGCTTGTAGGCGCGCAGACGGGCGTAGTAGGCGTCGTCACGCAGAATGGGCGACTGCTTGTCCGGATACTGGATACGGACCGGTTCGGGCGTCGTCATCTTCTCGCACGCGAAAAGCAGGGCCGCGCCGGCCATCACAGTCAATATATGAATCAGTTCTCTTTTCATCTTGATTAGTCTGTTTTACTTGGATAAGGTCGCTTATTTCTTGTCCCACCAGAGTTTCGTACCGCCGGCATCGGGGCCGTCGAGCAGCCGCACGGCCGCACGGACCGCTCCGGCATTGTTCGAATACTCGAGCTTCGGGAAGACCATGCGGCGGATCTGCGTCTCCTTGCTGATGGTCGGATCCTCGCTGTTGGCCACGATCGGGAACAACCGCGGGAAGCCCGTACGACGGAACTCGGCCCAAGCCTCCATGCCGTTCGGGAAGAGGGCGATCCACTTCTGCGTAATGATGCGCTCGAGTTCGTTGCCGTCGTCCTGCCACTTGACCGTCACCCGGCCGCGGGCGCTGATCGAATACTTCGTCGGGTTCTCCGAAACGTCGGAGAAGGTTGCCGGCGTCTTCTCGCTGGCCAGATAGGTCGCGGCCTCGCTCGCCGAGAGTCCGTTCTCGGCAAACGACAGGCGGACACCCTCCTCGTAACTGCTCTTCGCCCCCGCATTGTCACCCGTCATCAGGCAGTACTCGGCCTTCAGGAAGGCCACCTCCGAGGCCAGCAGCCAGTTCATCGGCGTATCGGTCTGGATGTTCGGGGCCGACATCTTCGTGTAGAACTTCTGCTCGGTGGCGCCCAGACCGTTGCGCACGCCGTGGAAACCGCCTCCGTCGATCGTCGCGGGCTGGAACATCGAAGCCCGGCGCGGATCCTCGTAACCGTTCAGGTAGGAGTCCATCGAGGCACCCATGCGGGCGTCGTTGTACGAGTTCCAGATCATCTCCATCGGGTTGTTGATCGTAATCTGGCGGTAGCTCTTCAGCATGGCGTTGTCGGCCGTCGAGGTGATCACCCCGCCATCAATGGCCTCGCGGGCATACTGCAGCGAGAGGTCGGGCTCGACGTAGCGGATACGGATCGCCAGGCGCAGCTTGAGCGAATTGGCGAAGCGCAGCCACTTGTTCAGATCACCCGCATAGATGGCGTCGACCTTCTCGAGCGACTTGTCGTCGGGCGCCACGGCAATCTGTGCCTTGAGGGCCTCGATCGAACGGTCGAGCGTCTCGAAGAAGTGGTGATAGAGGGTCTCCTGCGAATCGTAGGGGCTGACCGACTCCCCGAAATGGAGCACCGGCAGCGGACCGTACATGTCACTGGCTCGGTGCAGCGTCAGCACCTTGAGGATATCGGCCACGGCCATGGCGTGGGCGCTCAGCAGCCCTTCGTCATACCCCGCCTTGAGCATCAGCCAAGCAGGCATCACCTGCGTGAAGGCCACCTCGAAGACCGTATTGCTCCAGTTGTTGGCCGTCAGGTTGTAGACCATCGGGTTGCTGCCGCCGTCGAAGTGGTTGGCGCAGGCCATGTAGCCGGCATAGTGGTCGGCCAGCAGGTTCCAGCCCGTCTGGTAGCGGTTGACGGGGACAGTCGTTTCGCCCGTCGTCGGATAGGCGGCATCGAGCTCCATGGTGGTGATCAGCGAGGCCTGATCCACCACCTGGGCGGCGTTGGGATCGGTGTTGTAGCTCTCGAACTCACTCGTGCAGGCGGTAGCCGCAACGGCCATCGCGGCCACGGCTCCGACCCATATCTTGATTCTGTTCACAGTCGTTTTCATGAATGGTTGGTATTAGAATTGAAGCCGTACGCTGAATCCGATCGTCCGCACGCTCGGCTGCATGAAGAAGTCGAGGTTCTGGTAGTAGGTGCTCGTCGAGGCGGTCACCTCGGGATCGAACGGCGCCTTGTTGTAGAACATGAAGAGGTTGCGGCCGACGAGCGACACCGTCGCACGCAGTTTGTCGTTGAACCACGACGCAGGCAGGTCATACCCCAGCGTCAGCTCGCGCAGACGCACGTTCGTCATGTCGTAGACATACCGCGAGAGCATGCCCATACCGTCGCCCGAGTTGGCATAGAACTCCTTGACGCCGGAGATCGTCTGCTTCTCCGAGATGCGGACACCTCCCGCCTCGCGGGCATCGGCCGAGGCCTGCGACACGCCGAAACGGTCCATCAGGGCCTGCGTCACCGAAACGCCGCGGCCTCCGATGCGGGCGTCGACCAGCACGCCGAGCGATATGCCCTTCCACGAGAACTGGTTGTTCCAGCCCATGCGGTAGCGGGCATCGGTATTGCCGGCGTAGATCCACGTATCGGGGTCGATCGTCACCGTACCGCCGTTGGGATCGACGTAGATCTGACCCTGGTCGTCGGTCTTCAGACCCGTCACGTAGAAGTCACCGATCGAACCGCCGGCGCGCAGCTTCACGCGGTAGCCGCCGTAGTCCATGTTCACCTCCGGGAGCGACACCTCGGCACCCGTCACCGGGTCGATCGTCCCCTCGGGAACCAGTTCGCGGATCTTGTTGCGGTTGAGCGAGAAGTTGAACGACGTCGACCAGGCGAAGTCACCCCACGTGTTCTTGTATCCGGCCACGGCCTCGACACCCCAGTTGTTGACCTTTCCGGCGTTCAGATACGACTGCTTGTAACCCGTGCTGGGCGGCGCATCGTAGAGGAAGAGCTGGTTGTAGGTGTTCGTATCGTAGTAGGTGGCGTCAAGCCAGATCCTGTTGCCGAGGAACTTGGCGTTCATACCCACCTCGAACGACTTCGTGCGCTCGGGACGCAGGTGGGAGGCCGGGGCATAGGTCTGGGTGGTGATCACACCGTTCTTGATCGCGTAGTTGGCGCCCGTGATGAAGCGCTGCGGAGGGTTGCCCACCTCGGCATACGAGGCGCGCACCTTCAGGAACGAGATGCCGGCCTTCGAGAGATCGGCCATCGACGAAATGACGGCCGACAGACCCACCGAAGGATAGAAGATGTTCAGCTGATCGGTGAAGGCCAGCTGCGAGGCCCACTCGTTGCGGAACGTGGCGTCGAGGTAGAGCATCCCCTTCCAGCCCAGCTGCAGCGTGGCATAGATTGCCTGGTTCTGGTCGTGGTAGTTCTCCTCCATGGGCAGCGTGTTCAGGTCGCTCGAGACGATGTTGTTGTAGGTGAACTTGTTGGGGATGCCGGCCAGGTGACCCTCATAGCCCGTCAGGGCGTTGCGGTCGTCGGTCAGGCTCGCTCCGAAGTTGAACTGCACGGAGAAGGCGTTCTCCCAGAAACTCTTGTCGATCGACAGCAGCGCATCGGCGTAGAGGTTGCTGTGACGCGACGTGTGGTTCAGGTAGTTTCCGTACTCCGAGGCGAAGAGCGTGTTGGACGAGGCGTAGATCTTGCGCGTATAGTTCATCACCATGTTGTCGGTGCGCACGCGGCCCGTCAGGCTCATCCAGTCGAAGAGGTCCCACTTCAGCGTGGCGTTGAACGTATAGCGCTGCATGTTGTTCTCGAAGATCTCGCGGTTGACCACCCAGTAGGGGTTCTCGACACCGTTGATGAACTCCAGCCCCCAGAACTGCTCGCTGTAGCCCAGACTCGGGTTGTAGCGCTCGTAGAGCTGGTATTTCGAGATATCGTCGCCGCGCGGGAAGAGGTAGACACCGATCAGCGGGTTGTGGTAGATACCCTGGATCAGCGGGTTGCGGCTGTACTGCTTCATGTACGAAGCGCCCAGATCGAGCGTCAGCTTGTCTTCGACGAGAGCCGTCGTGTTGCGCAGCGAGAAGTTGTAGCGGTTGTAGACGTTGTTGGGGATGATACCGCGCGTGTTGACCGAAGCGGCCGAGAAGTAGGTCTGGTTGCGCTTCGTACCGGCGGTGATGCCGATGGCGTTGGTCTCGTCGAATCCCGTCTGGAAGAAATCCTTCGGATCGTACGACGAGGGTGTGGCCAGCTTCTCGCCCCAGCTCATCGACGGCGAGTTGAGATCCGTGCCGTAGGTGTTCTGGAACTTCGGCATGACGAACGGCGACGAGAAGGTCGTGCTGTTCGAGTAGTTCACCCGCACGCGCCCCTCTTCACCACGCTTGGTCGTGATCAGGATCACGCCGTTGGCACCCTGCGAACCGTAGAGTGCGGCGGCCGTGGCGCCCGTCAGCACCGACATCGACTCGATATCCTCGGGGTTGATGCTGGCAATACCCTCGTAGTCACCGCCGTCGGGGGTCTCGTAGATACCCTCGGTCTGCTTCGAGCGCAGGCTCGGCAGCGGAATACCGTCGACGACATAGAGGGCGTTGTTGTCGCCGTTGAGCGACTTGACACCACGCATCACCACGCGCGTCGAACCGCCCGCACCCGAGGCGCTGGCATTGATCTGCAGACCGGCGATCTTGCCCGAGAGCGAGTTCATGAAGTTGGCGTCCTTGACCGTGTTGACGATCGAGCCGGCAACCTCCTGCACGTTGTAGGTCAGGGACTTCTCCTTGCGCTTGATACCGAGGGCCGTAACGACCACGGCATCGAGCACCTCGTTGTCCTCGTGCATGACCACGGCCAGCGACGTGACGGCATCCGTCACCGGAATCTCCTGTTTCGTATAGCCGATCAGCGAGATCTCGAGCACGTCGCCCGGCTTGGCCTGCGGCAACGAGAAGTTGCCGTCCAGGTCGACCGCCACACCGATGGTCGTCCCCTTCAGCAGGACGGTGGCGCCCACCAGCGGCATCCCCTTGTCATCCTTGACCGTACCGCTCACGCCATTGTGCGCGGCGGACGCTGCGGCCGGCGAAGAGGCCTTGCGCGAGAGGACGATGTGTTTGTCACGCAGCGTGTAGGCGATGTCGAGCCCCGCAAAGAGGCGGTCGAGCACACTCTCAAGCACCTCGTCATGCGCCGAGAGGGTCACCTTGCGCTCCGTATCGATATCGGAGGTGTTGTAGACGAACGAATAGCCGGTCTGTTGTTGAATGGATTGGAATACCGTGATGATGGCGGCATTCCGTACGCCGAGGCTTACGCGGGGAGCCGATTGCGGCATCTGGGCCGCGGCCCGGGCACTCGAATATCCCGACAAAAGCATCGAGACAAGCAGCAGGCTGCGGAAACATAGGGCAACAATCCGCCCAGTCTTGCCTGCAACAAGGTTGAAAGTTTTCATAAAAAGGTTAAAGTAGGTTGGTAATGTTTTCAGGTCGTTTTCGCCGCGGTTTACCGCGGGCAGGAGCAGGTCGGTCAGTTCTCCATAGGCAGCAGAGGTCTTACGGTTTCAAGTTAGGTTTTCGGGGTTGGTTGGTATTTGGTCAGGTTGGGCCGGGTCCGGGTCCGGGTTGGAGGGGTTTCCGGCCGGCCTTCAGTTGGCGTATATTTCGATGTCGTCACCGACGATCCGGTAGTTGAACTTGTAGGTCAGCTGCAGCACCGACATGATGTGGTAGATGCCGTCCTCGACCTGGAAGTCGCCCGAGAAACGCAGCCCGCGCAGCGCATCGTCCTTGAAGCGGATATCGACATTGTAGTAGCGGTTGAGCTCCCGGACAATCTCTTCGAGGGTATTGTGTTCGAAGCTGAAGCGGCCGTAGATCCAGTTGATCGAGCGTTCGGCCGTCGGGATATCCGACAGCTGCATGTCTTTCGTATCGGTATGGAAGAGCAGCTGCTGCGAGGGGCGAAGCCGCAGAGCGGGCCGGTGCTCCCCCGTGACGGAGGCCTCGACCGATCCTTCGAGCAGAACGGTGGTTATCAGGTGCTTCTGCGCATCGTTCCGGATATTGAAACGCGTTCCCAGCACCCGGATATCGAGGCCGTTGGTCGAGACGACGAACGGAGCATGCCGGTCGTGCGACACCTCGAAGTAGGCTTCGCCGTCCATCTTCACGCGGCGCTTGCGCGAGAAGAACGAGGCGGCATACTCCACGCGGCTCGACGAATTGAGCCAGACCTTCGTGCCGTCGGGCAGCACGGCCTGCGAGCGTTCGCCGAGTTCGGTATAGACGACAACCGGACGAGTCAGCCGCTCGACGGAGGTCCGGGCCATCCAGCCGCCGGCCAGCAGCACGACGGCCACGGCCGCGGCGGCCGTCACACGCTTCAGACCGCGGATCCACACCATCCGCCGAACCCGTTCGCGGAGCCGCGTGCGGCAAAGCCCGTAGGCCTTTTCCACGTCGATGCGGGCCGTATCGTTGATGCGGTCGTTGAGATAGAGCAGCCGATAGATCTCGCCCAACCGCTGACGGTTGGCCGGCGAGGCATCGTACCAGGCCTCCACCGCGGCACGCTGCTGCGCGTCGAGTTCTCCGCTCAGATAAGCGGCCAGCGTCGCTTCGTTGATTTCAAAATCCGCCATTTTCATCTGCTTGTCTGCATAGTAATACAATCCGCCGGTAAAAGTTACTAACGGAGAGACGCATTTTTTTCACTTTTTTTTCAGGAAAGCCTGCTTCCGAGCACCAGCGCGATCAGAGGCCAGTATTCGCGCAGCTCGTCGCGCAGCAGGCGGACGGTCTGACCGATGCGGTAGTTGACCGTCTGGGGCGAGACGTGGAGGGCCTCGGCGATCTCCCGGTGGGTCATCCCCTCGAGACGGTGCATGCGGAACGTCTGCCGGAACTCAGCAGGCAGTTTGTCCAGGGCCTCGTTCAGACGGCGCATGAGTTCGCCCTCGAGGTAGAAGTCCGGATCGTCGAACTCCTCCTCGCAATCCCGGGCCAGTTCGCGGAAGATGCGGTTGCGGACCGTATGGCGCGAGGCGCTGTTGATCGACTTGTTCTTGACGATGGTGAAGAGCAGCGACTTGAGCGGCATCTCGGGAAGCAACGTCATGCGGTGTTCCCAGAGCCACATCATGGTATCCTGCACCAGCTCTTCGGCCCGGTCGATGGTCACGAAGCGGGTTGCATAGGTGCACAGGGGTTTGTAGTAGCGCCGGAAGAGCGCATGGAAACACGCTTCGTCGCCGGCATGGAGCAGTCGGACGACCGTACGGTTGTCCTGCATGTCGACAACCTGTTGCGTATTTTCGCTGGCAGTTCTCATCTGCGCGCTCCCGGGGATCTCCGAGAATCGGGAGCCGAACAAAAATACAATAATATCCGTGATTTGCAAAAAAAAACGGGACATGCCGCCCCGCGCCACCGCCCTCTGGATCCCGCCAGCGACTCCAGCGCTCAAAAAAATCCGGCCCCGACACTCCGGGACCGGACCTCACAACTACTATTCTACTATGACAAAAACCTTTTCGGTACAATCATCCGGGCAACACGGCTCCGGAAAGAGGCCTCCGTATCCGGAGAGGCGGCATTACAACCGTCAGGCCTCGGTCGACGAGAGCGGTGCAGCCAGCGCATAGGTGCGCGACGAAAGCTCCTTGTCCAGCATGTAGAGGCCGAACTTGTTGCCGTCGACCGCTTCGCAGGCGGCAATCATCTCACGGGCCGTCTCCTCCTCCTCGACCTGCTCGTTGACGAACCACACGAGCATGTTCGACGAGGCGTAATCGTGATCTTCGGCAGCGATCGAGACCAGACGGTTGATCATCTCCGTCACCTTCTTTTCATGCTTGAGCGTATCCTGGAACATCTCCAGCGGCGAGGCCCATTCGGTCCGTACGGCCTCGATCGGACGCAGCGTCACCTTGCCTTCGCGCGTCAGCAGGTAATTCATGATGATCCGGGCGTGGTCCTGCTCCTCGCGGAACTGAACGTAAAACCAACTGGCAATGCCCTTCAGCCCCTTGGCCTCGGCATCCGCCGACATCGAAAGATAGAGATACGCCGACCACATCTCGGCATTGATCTGCGCATTGAGCGCCTCGTGCAGCTTTTGACTCAACATAGCGGTAACGTTTTCAGGTTGTATGGTTTCTGTTTGTAAAGGCAAAGATAGATAGTTTCCGATTATTTGCAAAGAAATTCCGATCATATCATTTTATACCGCCATCAGCAGAAACGATACGCGGCATCCGACCTGCAAATCGGATGCCGCAATCGTTGCCGGAGGTCGGTTTCGGGGATCAGTCGTCGATGTCGACCAGGCGGAAGCTGCTGTCGAACTCCAGATCCAGCCCGTTGTCCAGCTCGACGTCGTAACCGCGGCGATCGCGGTCGAGGCTGATGATCCGGCGCTGAGCGAAACGGGTCGAGACACAATCCCGGATCGGCCGGGGAACAATCTCGGTCGGGACTTCGCCATACTTGCACTCGATCTCCTTCCAATCGCCGTTCCGCCGGAATTCGACCTTCGAACCATCGACGAAGAGGACCTTGTAACTCTTGTCGAAGAGCTCCTCGTCGACCTTGGCATAGGAGACTTCGAGCCCCTTGAAATAGGTATTGATAAATTGCTGCGACGAAGCGGGGAGCTCCCCGACGGAGATCATCCGGTCGTTGCCGGCCAAAGCCGCAACGGTCGTGCATACGGCCAGCAGGGCGGCCAAAAGAATCGTGAACTTTTTCATAATCGTCTGTAATCGGTTTCCATTATTTCCTGCTGCAAAGTTCCAACGCGAAACTGAAACGAATCTGAAAAACGAATTCTTCGAACCGTTTTTTTGACTGAAGAAGGCGAAAGGTCTTCAAAGCGGACCGTCGGAGGGTGTCGGAGGGAACGTCGTTGAGCGTCTGGGGGCCGGGGACGCCGGAAACGCCGGGGGATGTTGGGGCGTCGGGAACATCGGGGACGTCGGGGGCGTCGCGAGCCCTTCTACGCCGGAAAATCGACCGTAAAGCAGTGGAGCCCCTGACGGAAATCGTAGCGGATCCGCAGCCCGTAGAGGCGGCAGACGGCATCGACAATGGCCAGTCCGAGCCCCGTCGAACCCTTCTTCTTGGTACCCTGATAGAAGCGGTCGAAGATGTGTGCGGCATCCAGGGGACCGGCGTCGGCCGAATTCTCGATCTCGAAGCGGCGGGCCGAGATCCGGACCCGCACCTCGCCGCCCTCCGCCCCGTGGACAAAGGCATTCTTGATGAGATTTCCCACCAGACTCCCCGCCAGCGAGGGGTTCATCCGCACGCGCAGCGGAGCCTGCTCCTCCATCACGAAACGCATGCCCCGATAGGCGTAGATCTCCTCCAGATCCTCACCCGTGCGGCGGGTCAACCCGCCGAGATCAACCTCCTCGATCTCGGGAAACTGCCCGTTGTCGATCTTCGAGAGCAGCAGCAGCGAACGGTTCAGGCGCACCAGATAGTCCAGCGTATGCTGCACCTTGGCAATCTCGCCCAGCTGCTCCTCGCTGAATCCCTGCGGATCGTCGACCAGCATCTCCAGCCGGTTGCGGCAGACGGCCAGCGGCGTCTGCATTTCGTGCGAAGCGTTGCCGATGAACTGCTTCTGGCGTTCGAACGACGACTCGGCCCGCTGTGCGGAACGCATCGCCGCGTCGTTCAGCCGCCGGAACTCCGTCACCGAGGTCTCAACCACCAGCGGAGCATTCGGACGCCCGATCCGGTAGTCGTCCAGCCAACGCAGCAGCGCATAGAGCGGCCGCATCATGCGGTTGACCACCACGACCGTCACCAGCAACACCGACAACAGCAGGAAGAGATACAGGTAGAGAATTCCGTAGAAGATGGCCTCCAGCAGATCCTCCTTTTCGATGCTGGGGGTCATCACCGTCAGTTCGTACCAGCGGCCGCTGGCGTCGCGGAACGTCTGGCGCAGCACGCGGGCCGGCTCCTCGTCATCCCGTTCCGGAATATAGATCTCCTCATCCGTATAGCGTTCATGGGCCCAGCCTTCGGCATATTCGGCCGAAACCTCGTGCAGATAATAACCGGTATTGCCATCGGCCGAGGTCTCGGGAAGCTCCCGCCCGGCCAGTACGCGCTTGACGATCACCTCGGCGCGCGCCTCGAGGGCATCGTCCACCTCGTCGTTGACCTCGTCGATGAGCGTGAAGTAGAAGAGTGCCGCCCACCCGGCCAGCAGCAGCGTGAGCACCCACAACAAGTGCAGCAGAATACGATAGACCAGTTTCACGGCCGGACCAGTTTATAACCGAAACCGTAAACGGACCGGATCTCGATGTCGGCCCCGGCATCGTGGAGTTTGCGCCGCAGGTTCTTCATCTGCGCATAGACGAAGTCGAAATTGTCCACCTGGTCGATATGGTCGCCCCAGACCCCTTCGGCCAGCATCGCCTTGTCGACCGTATGGTTGGGCCGGGCCATGAAATAGTGCAGGATGTCATACTCCTTGCGCAGCAGATCGAGCGGACGTCCCGCCACCTCGACCCGCCGGCTGTCGGGCCACAGGCGCACGTTCCCCGCCTCGAGGCTCTCGTACCCGTCGCGCTGGTGGCGGCGCAGCACGCTCCGGATCCGGGCGCTCAACTCCGCCAGGTGGAACGGCTTGGGCAGGTAGTCGTCCGCTCCGAGTTCGAGTCCCTCGATCTTGTCATCCAGCGAATCGCGCGCCGAGATGATGATCACGCCGGCCCGGCTGCGGCGACGCTTCAACGCCTCGAGCAGCCGCAGCCCGCTTCCGCCGGGCAGCATGATATCGAGCAGGATACAGTCGTAATCGTATGCGGCGATCTTGTCCGAAGCCGAGGCATAGTCGGCCGCCTGTTCGACGACGTACTGCTCGCGCGTCAACGTCCGCACCATAATCTCCCGCAGGGAGGGTTCATCTTCCACAATCAATATCTTCATAGTCCATCAATTTCATCTCCGGGCATTCCCGGCATTCCCCGAACGTCCGGTTTTTCCCTGGTCCTGTCACGCCTTTGCCTCGTCGGCTTTCGTCCGGGCCGCAGGCAAAGGTAGCCATCAAAACCGAAAGCAATCTGAAACGGAGCGTCGGAACCGCCTCACTCCGCCCCGGTCCGATCTCCAAGATCGCACCGCATCACCCATTCACCGTCGTGCTCCGCAACCGTCCGGAATCCGAGACGCAGGTAGAGTCTTGCCGCCGGATTGTCCCGCTGCACGGAGAGGGAGACCGCACAAAAACCGCGGCCGGACAACTCCTCCAACAGAGCCCGGAGAAGCCGGGTTCCGAAACCGCGTCCCCGGAACGACGGATAAAGCGCGACGGCCAGCTCGGGGATCGGCTCTCCGGTCCATCCGAAACCGTGCATCACGCGGCACCACGCCGCCCCGACCACCTCGCCGCCAACCTCGGCCACCAGGCAGCAATCTCCCGCCCGCGACCCGAACGCCTCGACATAGGGTCGCAACGCAGGGGTCCGGACCACCTCCCGCGGCAATCGTTGCGCAGGGTCGGGCTGCCAAAGGGCTTCATAAAGGAAATCCTCCAGCAGCGGGATCTCCGTCGGGCGGATCAGGCGGATCAGCAGTTCCATACTGTAAAGATACGAATTTTCCGGGGTTTCCGGATGGAGCATATCCGAAAACCGACTCCCGAATCAACAAAAAAGCGATGCACTCCTTACGGAGAACATCGCTTTTCCATCAGACGGAATCGGGGGCGGAACCCTGCGACCGGGTTCATTTCGTTACCCGGCTACTCGGCTTGTCTGGCGTCCGGCTTACCCGGCGTCTGGCTTGCCCAGGCTCCCCCCCCCTTCTCGGGCCCCGGGATCAGGCCTTCGAACCGTCGTAGGCCCACTTCACGTAGATGGCACCCCAGGTATAACCGCCACCGAAGGCGGCCAGAATCAGGTTGTCACCCTTGCGGAGCTGGCTCTCGTAGTCGTAGAGGCAGGTCGGGATCGTGGCGGCCGTCGTATTGCCGTTGCGGTCGATATTGATCATGCACTTGTCCTGGGTAATGCCCATGCGGCGGGCCGTGGCATCGATGATGCGCAGGTTGGCCTGGTGAGGTACCAGGAAGCGGATATCGTCCCCCGTGAGGTGGTGGCGCTCCATCATCTCCACCGAGACATCCGACATCTTCGATACGGCAGCCTTGAAGACGGCATGGCCGTCCCACGTGATCGTATGCCAGTTGTTCTGTACGGTCTCGATCGATGCCGGGTAACGCGAACCGCCGGCTTTCATGTAGAGCTGCAGCTCGCCCGAGCCGTCGCTGCGGAGAATCGAGTCGATCACACCATAGCCTTCGGTATTGGGCTCGAGCAGCACGGCGGCTGCGGCATCGCCGAAGAGCGGGCAGGTCGAACGGTCCGTGTAGTCAATGATCGACGACATCTTGTCGGCCCCCACAACGATGACACGCTTGCTCGTGCCGGCCTCGATGAACTTGGCACCGGTGGTCAGGGCGAAGAGGAAGCCGCTGCAGGCTGCCGAAACGTCGTAGGCGAAGGCATTCTTGCAACCGGCCTGATCGGCGATCAGGTTACCCGTCGAGGGGAAGAACATGTCGGGGGTTACCGTGGCGCAGATCACCGCGTCGATCGACATCGGGTCAACACCCGTCTTGTCGAGCAGGTTCATCACGGCGCGGGCTCCCATGTAGGAGGTTCCGATGCCCTCACCCTTGAGGATATGGCGGGTTTTGATACCCGTATGCGACATGATCCACTCGTCGTTGGTGTCGACCATGCGGCTCAACTCATCGTTCGTAAGAATATAATCCGGGAGGTACTGACCCACACCCGTAATTGCTGCTGTTATCTTACCCATTAACTTAGACTTTTGCTTACAGTAAACTTTTAATTTTTGAACGCATCGCGCAGTTTCGAGGTCAAGCCGGCCTTGATGACCTGCTCGGTCGAAAGGATCATGCTCCGGATGGCCTTCGGCGTCGAACAGCCGTGGCCGATGATCACCGGAGCATTGACACCCAGCACGGGAGTGCCGCCCACGTTCTCGTAATTCATGGCATCCCAGAAGGCATTGTGGCCTCCCAGCGCCAGATTGATCCGGTAGAGTCCCTCGGCCATCTTCAGCACCGTGTTGCCGACAAAACCGTCGCAGACGATCACATCGGCCACCTTGCCCGTGAAGAGGTACGAACTCTCGACATTACCCACGAAATGGATCCGGCTGTCGGCCTTCAGCAGATCGAACGTCGCCTTGACCTGGGCATTGCCCTTGGTCTCCTCCTCGCCGATGTTGAGCACCGCAACGCGCGGTTTTTCGATGCCCAGCACCGATTCGGCATAGATCGAGCCGATCAGGCCGTACTGAGCCAGCACTTCGGGTTTGCAGTCCACGTTGAGACCCACGTCGAGCAACAGGGCCGGACGTCCGCTGGCGGTCGGCACCGTTGAAGAGATCGTGGGGCGGATAACTCCTTCGATCGGTTTGACGGCATACATCGAGCCGACCATCATGGCACCGGTCGAACCGGCGCTTGCAAAACCGTCGATGGCACCCTTGGCCAGGTATCCGAACCCGACCGTAATGCTCGAATTGCTTTTGGTCTGAAACGCCTTGGCCGGGTGGTCACCCATCTCGATCACCTCGGTCGTGGGCACGAGGTCGAACCGCTCGGCAGGGCATCCTTCCGAAGCGAGTACGGACCTGATTTTCTGTTCGTCACCGAACAGGACGATGCGGCTGTCCGAGCCGACCGCGTCGAGCGCCATGACGGCTCCCTTGACAGCCGCATCGGGAGCGAAATCGCCACCCATGGCATCTACACCAATCTTTATCATACTCGTGGAATTGGTTGAAAACTTCAGGACCGGGCGCCCGGACGCCGCAAAAAAACGTTCGGCGGGACGGGTCCGTTCATAAACCGAAAAAGAGGCCTCTCCCCAGGGATGCACTCTTTCCGTACCGAAACTATTCGGCTGCTTTCTTCTCGATGGCGAGCTTGCCGCGATAGAACCCGCACTCGGGGCATACACGGTGGTAGAGCACCGCTGCGCCGCAGTTCGAGCACGTAACGACCGTCGGAACGGTTGCCTTGTAGTGAGTTCTGCGCTTGTCGCGGCGCGTCGACGAGATTTTGTGTTTAGGATGTGCCATTTTACAACTGTACTTTTATAAGTTCGACTTTCAATTCGTTTACTTCTCCTTCTTTTCCGGGGTCCGAGCCTCCGCAGGTCTTTTTTTCTGCGCCTCTTCAGCCTGCATCTGCTCGCGCAGGGCAGCCAGTTTGGCCCATTCGCCCTCGTTGTGTTCGTGGGAGACCGCCCGTTTTTCGATGGCCTCGAACTCGCCTTCGGAGACGATCCGGAAGCGTTCGAGCATCTCGGGATTGCACTCCCCTTCGGGATGCACCCGCTGATAGGGCAGCGACAGCACGATGCTTTCGTAGACATACTGCTTCAGATCGACGCTCTCCTCACCCGGCAGCAGCCAGATCACCTCCCCTTCGTATTCGTGGGGTTCGTCGGAGAACTTCACCGGCAGCACGCCGGCGAAATCGATCGGAATGCGGCAATCCTCCAGACAGCGGTCGCACTCGACGACGACGTAGCCCGAGATCGAGATCTCGAGCATGAGCTGCATTTCGGAGCGCTCCATCTCGACCACCACCTCACAGGCGCCGTCCTTGATCTCCGAGCTTTCATACTCTTCGAACAACGACCGATCCACCGCAAAACGGAATTCGTGGTGTCCGTTTTTCAGCCCCTTGAAGCAGATGGAATATCGCTGCATTTCCCCCATTTAAACACATTTAGTGCGCAAAGTTACTAAAAAATAAGATAACTGCAAAGAAAACGCAGAGTTTTAGTCTCCGCAGAGAGGGCACGAGCTTCGGAGAACTACGCTGCGGGTCTGAAAAATTTGCTTTTGCCCACGGCTTGCACTATCTTTGCCTGCATGAAGGAGCAGGGATTCAAAATCGAACTGAAAAGCCGTTACGACGAGTGGTGGCGATACAACGCGGATCTGATGTGCGGCTGTTTCGATGTGGACGACAACCGCATCGGATTCGCCTCGACGGCCTCGGATGTGGCTGACGTGGGTTCGAACCTCAAGGCCCGGCCGGCCGAGATTCCCGCGTCGCGGAGCGTCACGCTCGAAACCCCGCCCTGCGACCATCTGGTGCTCTACGTCTACATCATTCCCCACACGCTGCCCGCCGGCAACGACATCGATTCGACACGCTCCTTCGAGGCCGAGATCCGCATCTCCTACGCCGGACGCCTCCTGCGCACCGAGAAGCGCATGATCAACCAATGGTCGGGGGCCTCGATCGAGATGAAGGTCGCCCACGGGGAGTGATCCGCCGTAACGGTCCTTCTTTTTACAGCGACCCGACTTTCGTCAGCGGCCGTCTTTTCGCAGCGGCCCACCGCAATCAGCCTCACTCAACCCGCAACCCCCGCCGGCGTGTTTAAACCGTCGCTTCCCGGCCTCATCCGCCCCACGCCCATACCCACACAAAAACGCGCACAAAAAGAGGGAAGCCCGTTCGAGCTTCCCTCTTTTTTCGAGGAGTCTTACAATTATTTGTTGTTGTAAGCAGCCATCTTCTCGATGAGCATCAGCACCTTGTTCGAGTAACCCCACTCGTTGTCGTACCAGGCGACAACCTTTACGAAGGTGTCGGTCAGTGCGATACCGGCGGCCTTGTCGAAGATCGACGTACGGGGATCGCCCAGGAAGTCCGACGAAACGACAGCGTCCTCGGTGTAACCCAGAATGCCCTTCAGCTCGCCTTCCGAAGCCTCCTTCATGGCGGCGCAGATCTCATCGTACTTGGCCGGCTTTGCGAGGTTGACCGTCAGGTCGACAACCGATACGTCCAGCGTCGGAACACGCATCGACATACCCGTCAGCTTGCCGTTCAGCGAAGGAATAACCTTACCTACGGCCTTGGCAGCGCCCGTCGACGAGGGGATGATGTTGCCCGAAGCGGCACGACCGCCACGCCAGTCCTTCATCGAGGGACCGTCTACGGTCTTCTGCGTTGCGGTGGTCGAGTGAACCGTCGTCATCAGACCGTCCGTGATACCGAACTTGTCGTTGAGCACCTTGGCGATCGGGGCGAGGCAGTTCGTGGTGCACGAAGCGTTCGAAACGATCTTCTGACCGGCATAGGTGTCGGTGTTAACGCCGCATACGAACATCGGCGTAGCGTCCTTCGAAGGAGCCGACATTACCACGTATTTGGCACCGGCTGCCAGGTGAGCCTGAGCCTTCTCCTCGGTCAGGAACAGACCCGTCGACTCTACGACGTACTCGGCACCTACCTCGTTCCACTTCAGGTTTGCGGGATCCTTCTCGGCGGTGACGCGGATGGCGTGGCCGTTGACGATCAGCTGGCTCTTCTCCATGTTGTAGCTGATTTCGCCCTTGAACTGACCGTGCATCGTGTCATACTTCAGCATATAAGCCAGGTAATCTACCGGGCAGAGGTCGTTGATACCTACAACCTCGAACTTGTCAGTCTGCGTGCAAGCAGCACGGAAAACCATACGGCCGATACGACCGAAGCCGTTGATACCGATTTTGATAGTTGCCATAATACTTTGAATTATTTGTTAATAAAACCTTGCGTTATTTTTTTCACAGCGCAAAAGTACATACTTTAAATATTATACGCAAATAAAAATTTAATTTTTTTACAATCCGTCTCCGCAACGGCTGCAACCCCTTTCCGGCCTTCGCGTTCAGCATCCCGCCGCAAGCTCGCCCGGACGGTTGTCGGACATCCGACGCCCCCTCGTCCGGTCTGCCGACGCCTCCCGGCCCGGTCCTTACTTGGCGGCCGCTTTGGCGCGCTTGGCCATGGCCGAGGCGAAGACGAAATCGTTCAGCTCGCGGTTGTCGGCATGAAGGATCTCCTCCTTGGTCCCCTCCCACCACTTGCGCCCCTGGTGGATGTAAACAATTTTCTCGCCAATCTCCATCACGGAGTTCATGTCGTGCGTATTGATGATCGTCGTCATGCCGTATTCGTGGGTGATCTCGTGAATCAGGTTGTCGATGACGATCGAGGTCTGCGGATCGAGGCCCGAGTTGGGCTCGTCGCAGAAGAGATAGCGCGGATTCATCACAATGGCCCGGGCGATGGCCACGCGCTTGATCATGCCACCCGACAGTTCAGCCGGATAGAGATGGTTGGCATTATCGAGCCGCACGCGGCGCAGACAGGAGTTCACGCGTTCGAGCTTTTCGCGTTCGCTCTGGGAGGTGAACAGATCGAGCGGCAGCTTGACGTTCTCCTCGACGGTCGACGAGTCGAGCAGCGCCCCGCCCTGGAAGATCATGCCGATATCCTTGCGGATCTCCTTGCGCTGGCGGAAACCCAGCCGCGTGAAGTTCACCTCGTCGTACCACACGTCGCCCGAATCGGGTTCGTGCAGCCTCACGAGGGTCTTCAGCAGCACGGTCTTGCCCGAACCGCTGCGACCGATGATCAGGTTCGTCCGTCCGGTCTCGAACTCCACCGAGATATCGTCCAGGACCACCCGTCCGTCGAACGACTTGACGATATGTTCGGCACGTATCATATCAGCAGCACTTGAGTCAGAATCAGGTCAAAGAGCAGCACCACCACGCAGCTTACGACCACGGCCCGCGTCGAGGCGACACCCACCTCGAGCGAATTGCCCCGGGCGTTGTAGCCGAAGAAGGCCGAAATCGAGGTGATGATGTAGGCGAAGAAGACGGTCTTGATCAACGTGTAGGTGATCGAGTAGGGTTTGAAGTCCATCAGCAGGCCGTCGACGTAGTCGGCCGGGATCATGATGCCCGTGGCGGCGGCGATGAGCCAGCCGCCCAGCACGCCGATCAGGATCGAGAGGATCGTCAGGAAAGGGAAGAAGATCATCGCGGCGACGATCTTCGGCAGAATGAGGTACGAGGCCGAATTGACGCCCATGATCTCCAGGGCGTCGATCTGTTCGGTGATGCGCATCGTGCCGATTTCGGAGGCGATGCTCGAGCCGACCTTGCCGGCCAGGATCAGCGCCACGACCGCCGACGAGAACTCCAGGATCATCGTTTCGCGCGTGGCGTAGCCGATCAGCGACTTGGGGATGAAGGGCGAATCGAGGTTGATCGACATCTGCAGGGTGATCACCGCGCCGATGAAGATCGAGATGATGGCCGTCAGACCGATCGAGTTGATGCCCAGCGACTCCATCTCGAAGAGGATCCGGCGGCGGTAGATGGCGGCCTTCTCCGGACGGGAAAAGACCTTTCCCATCAGGATGAAATAGCGTCCTATGAGTCCGAAAGCCCGCAGCATGGTCAGTTTTTCTCCTCTTCGAAATCAATGTAATCGCCCACGTCCTTCGAGACGCGTTTTTCGGGGGCGCCGGGTGTTTTGTGCACCCGCACTTCGCCTTCGCGGCCGCCGCGGGGTTCGTTGCCCGCGGCAAAGGGCGAGCCGAAACCGCCCTGTCGGGGGTCGAACCCGCTGCCGAACTGCTCCTCCATCTGCTTGCGGGCCCGGTAGAGCCGCCAGCGGAAGGCCAGCATCAGCACCAGAATCAAAAGAATCAGTCCCATGATGAAATAGAGTATGAAGAGTGCAATACCTTTGAGTACCGCCGGGGCTGCGACAGCCAGAAACAGAATGATGAACGTCGTGAACGGATTGCGCCGCACGAAGCCCACCACCGAGTCGATGATCGCCATCAGGAAGTTCATGTCTTCTCCGGTTTCCAGGTTTTCAAGCCTTCCCCGCAAAGAGCGTGCAAGCCGCACGCCGGGGAGTTTATCTTTGCAAAGGTAGCGAAAATTATGCGTAATTCAATTAAATGTCGTAAATTTGGTGCTCGAAAACAAATCTCATCCCAAATATGTTAACGCCACTGACTGCCATCTCGCCCGTCGACGGGCGCTACCGGAACAAAACGGAAAAACTGGCGGATTATTTTTCCGAACAGGCCCTGATTCGTTATCGAATCCGCGTCGAAGTGGAATATTTCATCGCCCTGTGCGAGCTTCCGCTCCCCCAGCTCCGCGACATCGACCACGCAAAGTTTGCCGAACTGCGCAGACTCTACACCGATTTTTCGGACGCCGACGCCCAACGGGTCAAGGAGATCGAGGCGGTTACGAACCACGACGTCAAGGCCGTCGAGTACATCATCAAGGAGAAGATGGATGCCCTGGGACTCGAACGCTACAAGGAGTTCGTCCACTTCGGCCTCACGTCGCAGGATATCAACAATACGGCCATTCCGCTCTCGCTCAAGGAGGCCATGACCGGCGTCTACTACCCGGCCGTCGAGGAGGTGCGTGACAAGCTGGCGTCGTTCGCCCGCGAGTGGCGCACGGTGCCGATGTTGGCCCGTACCCACGGACAACCCGCTTCGCCCACGTCGCTGGGCAAGGAGTTCTCGGTCTTCGTCGAACGCCTCGAGAAGCAGCTCGTCATGCTCCACGACATCGCCATCCCGGCCAAGTTCGGCGGCGCCACGGGCAACTTCAACGCCCACCATGCGGCCTATCCCGAGATCGACTGGGTGGCCTTCGCCAACCGCTTCGTCAACGAGCGGCTGGGGCTCTGCCGTTCGCAGTACACCACCCAGATCGAGCACTACGACAACCTGGCGGCCATCTTCGACAACATGAAGCGCATCGACACCATTCTGATCGACCTCTCGCGCGACATGTGGACCTATATCTCGATGGAGTACTTCAAGCAGCGGATCAAAGCCGGCGAGGTCGGATCGAGCGCCATGCCCCACAAGGTCAACCCGATCGACTTCGAGAACGCCGAGGGCAACTTCGGCATCGCCAACGCCGTTTTCAGCCATCTCGCGTCGAAGCTCCCCGTCTCGCGCCTGCAGCGCGACCTCACGGACTCGACCGTACTGCGCAACATCGGCGTTCCGGTGGCCCACGCCATGATCGCCCTGCAGTCGCTGATGAAGGGACTGGGCAAGGTGATCCTCAACCGCGACGCGCTGGAGCGCGATCTGGAGCAGAACTGGGCCGTCGTGGCCGAGGGCATCCAGACGATCCTGCGCCGCGAGGGCTACCCGAAACCCTACGAGGCGCTGAAGGCCCTCACGCGTACGAACGCCCACATCACGCACGAGGCCATTGCCGACTTCATCGAGACGCTCAACGTTTCGGAAGAGGTGAAGAAGGAGCTGCGCGCCCTCTCGCCGATGACCTATACGGGCGTCTTCCGCTGTTAACGCCGCCGGACCATGAACAGCGACCTGATCGTCTGCGGCGTGCTCTTTCTGCTCTTCGTCGTGATGGGCGGCTTCCTGCTCACGGGACGCGGGGCGTGGCTGATCGCCGGCTACAACACGATGCCGAAGAAGGAGCGCGAACGCTATGACGAACGGGCGCTGTGCCGCTTCATGGGCTGGCTGATGCTCTACTGCGCCGCCTGCATGCTCGTGATGGGGGCCGACTCGCTGTGGCCCGGACGGGGATTGTGGCTCGCCGCAACAATCTGGCTGGTGATCGGGGCGATCGGGGCCGTGATCTACGCCAACACGGGAGGCCGCTTCTTGAAGGAAAACGCCCGGAAGAGGCCCTGAAAAAAAAGCCCTCGGACAAAGCACACGCGAAACAGGCCCAAAGATACACCGAAAAGCCGCCGACGGATCGAATTCCGCCGGCGGCTCTCTTTTGGCACACGCTTTGCTCTTTGAAGAGTCAGCTGCGGGTCAGCAACCGCAGTGAGGTTTCTTCATTTATTTAAGTTTGGGTTAGTAGTTTAGGAGGGCAACCTCCGAAGGCAGCAGGCAGTCGCGAGATTCCCTGCTGTTTTTGTGTGCCGCAAGACAGTTCCAATCCGCCCCACGCAGACACCCCGTTGCGTCCACAGACGAACATCCCGTTGCGCCCGCAGGCAGACACCTCGTTGCACCCTGCACCCACAGATGCACAGACGCCCCGACGTGCCGTTCGCATCTTTCGGCCCGCTGCCCCTAAAACTCGATCGTCAGCCCCAGCGTCGGCAGCAGCGTACCGCTCACCTGCTCGATCCACTTCATCTTATACCTTTGCTGCTCGACCGGAGCCTCCGGATTTTTGATCTCACCGGTCGACATCCAGACGTCGGGCGAACGGAACTTGCTCACCGTGACGTTCTGCAGATCGACGTAGAACCCCAGCATGAAGTGTTTGAAGTAGAATACCTTGTCCAGCCGGACGTCCAGCTGTGCAAAGGCGTCGAGCCGCTCGGCATTGTAAAAATCGTAATTGTAGTAGGGGCGCCCCTGAGCATCCCAGGCCGTGACGAGCGACGACTTGTCCAGATCGTAGGGCGTATAGGGGGCGCCGCCCACGGCACTCAGCTTGGCGCCGAAGCTCCAGTTGCGCGGGAAATCGTAGGTGCCGCTGACGTTGACCACGAAACGGTTGTCCCAGGCCGAGGCGATCCACGGCGCCGAGACGTTGTTGCGATATTCCGAACGGTAGAGGGTCACCGACCCCACGACGTTCAACCGCCCGGGAATCTGCCACCGGGCCATCGCCTCCACCCCGTAGGCCCGTCCCTGGGCCGAGGAGACCAACGCCTCGTTGCCCACCGTGCCGTAATCAGCCCCCTTGCATGCGAGAGGAATGCCGTCGGCCAGCGACAGCGGCACCTCACCGTAACGCTTGAAGAAGCCCTCGAGCGAGACGATCAGCCGGTCGCGGTGGCGCCAGTCGACTCCGGCGCTGACCGTTGCGACGTGCATGTACTCCAGCGAGCGGTTGGCCAGCGCCCCCTCCTGCTTGAAGCCGAGCGCCGTGTAGGGCGGCAGCTGGTAGTAGAGTCCGGCAGCGCCGCTCACCGACCAGGCATCGCTCAGCGCATAGGAGATCGAGCCGCGCGGCGAAAGCTGCTCCCAGAAGCGGGCCATGCGTCCCGAATAGTCGCAGCCGTCGGTGCGCAGTCCGGCCGAGGCCTTCAGCCGTTTGTTCAGCGAGATGTACTCGGCCGAGACGAAGGCCCCCCAACCGAGGATCCCCAGCCGGGTGTCGTAATTCGAGTAACGCGTCCGGTCGGCGACATAGAGCCGCTGGAACGAACGGTCCGTATAGTTCGACCAGGTCAGCTCGACCCCTTCGCGCACGCTCCAGCATCCGAGGTAGGTGCGGTTTTCGCCGCGCAGCGTGCTCTTCTGCTCGACGGAGCGCAGCCGCAGCGTCAGATTCTCCTCGCTCGACGAATCGTTGTTGCGGTATTTCAGGTTGCGGTTGTTCAGGTAGTTGTGGCTCAGCGTCACGGTCTGCACGTGGCGGCCGGCGTAGTGACGCCACGAGGCGCCGACGGTGAAGGTCTCCTGCTGGATGCGCGGCAGGTAGCTCAACAGATACTGCGCATTCTCCCCCTCCTCGTCGACGTTGAGCTTCATGTTGTCGATGCCGGCCAGCGCCAGCACCGTCAACTCGTCACGCTCCGAAAGGCGCGTCTTGACCTTCACCTGTCCGTCGATGTAGTTCGGCAGGAAGGGCAGCCCCAGCATCTTGAACAACAGTTGCAGGTAGGATTGCCGCAGCGAGAAGAGACAGGTGGTCTTCCGCCCGATGTGGCCGCTGCCGCTCACCCCCACCTCCGAGGCGCCCAGCGTCACCTTGAAGGTCTGCTTCTCAGGATTGCCGTCGCGCAGCTGGAAGTCGAGCACCGAACTCATCGCCCCGGCCCGGTCGGCAGGGAAAGCGCCCGTATAGAAGCTGATCTCGCGCACGAGGTCGGCATTGACGATGCTCACCGGGCCGCCCGTAGCGCCCTGCGTGGCGAAGTGGTTGATATTCGGGATCTCGATGCCGTCCATGTAGAACTTGTTCTCCGAGGGTCCTCCGCCGCGCACGATCAGGTCGTTGCGGTAGCCCACGGGCGAGAACGACACGCCCGGATAGGAGCGGACGATGCGCGATACGTCGCGGTTCGAACCGGGGCTCTTCTCGATCTCCTGCATGCCGATGACCTTCAGACTGACGGGGCTCTCGGTCGTCACGCGGAAGGGCGACGGACGCACCGTCACGGCCTCGACCTGCGTGGCATCCTCCTCGAGTTCGACCTCAATGAAGGGGGTGGCCGCCGAAACCCGGTATTCGGGCGTCGTGCAGCTCTTGTAACCCACCGACGAGACGGTCAGCCGCCAGATGCCGGGCCGTACGTGTTCGAGGCGGAAACGACCGAGCGAATCGGTCGAAACGCCCGTACGCTCCTGCCCGGCCAGCACCACGGCCGCATAAGGGACCGGCTGACGGCTCAGACGGTCGATGACCCGGCCGCTGACGGGATAGGAGTTTGACTGGGCCCGGACATCGGATGCCGCCAGGGCAAAGAGGATCGCCAAGATCGACAGGATATGGATTTTCAGCGCATTCATACGGCAAAGATACACATTTTCAGGGCGGATTGTCCCGACCCGGAGCCAAATCGACAAAATCCGCGATCATCCTCCCGGAGCAAAATCGCTGCCAGTGGAAGCATACAAAGAGAAAGGGCACCGCCATCCGGGAGCGTCCGAAGCGGATGCCGGCACGTCAGAGGAGCAAAGCGGACAACGGCAATAGCCAAGGCCGGGACGGCAGGGTGGCCGGGACAGGTTGGAGGGTCGGGCCGGGCAGAGCTGGAGGGGCTGGAGGACCGATAGCCGGGCGGCAAGGCCAAGGCAGACACAGGCAGACAAAAAAACGCCGCCTCATCGTGAGGCGGCGTTTTGGTGGGAGCTGAGGGATTCGAACCCCCGACCCTCTGCTTGTAAGGCAGACGCTCTGAACCAGCTGAGCTAAGCTCCCGAAGACTCTCCCTCTCGGGAAAGCGGGGATATATATAAGCGGCACCAAGGCCGACAAAAAAGCCACCCCTTGACGATGTGGCGGCTTTGTGGGAGCTGAGGGATTCGAACCCCCGACCCTCTGCTTGTAAGGCAGACGCTCTGAACCAGCTGAGCTAAGCTCCCTTAAAAATGGCTTGGGACTGCAAAGGCAAACTTTCGATGGCCTGACGACCTCTTCCGTTCAACGGATCGCGCCGCGTTGTTGTCAACAGCGAGCTTTCCGGTATTCCGTTTCGAGACCGGGATTCATTGGAGAGTGGCCCTGACGATTACTCATCTTCCGACCTCTTGTCTCTCCCCCCCCGCCTCTCATCGGCCGCCCCTTGCAGGCGTGTTTCTGAAAGAACCTTTACGCAACCCTCGCGCATCTGCGCCTGAACAAGGACTTGAACCTAGGACCCCATGATTAACAGTCATGTGCTCTAACCAACTGAGCTATTCAGGCATTCGAAGCGGTGTTCTACCGTTTTCGTGGTGCAAATGTATAGCAAAAATTCATTCCTGCAAAATTTTCGCCGGTTTTTTTTGCAAAAAAAGTATCTTTGCAAAAATTCGAACAACGACTCCAAAGATGCGAAAACGAACCATATCGTTCATACTGTTGCTGTTATGCAGCGTCACGGGATTCGCCCAAGGGAAACTGGTCTTCGAGCCCGCGACATGGGACTTCGGCACGATCCGCGAGGTCGACGGACGCGTGAGCCACACCTTCACGGGCGAAAACCGCGGCGACAGCCCGCTGGTGATCCTCGACGTGGTGACCTCGTGCGGATGTACGGTACCCCGCTTCTCGCGGCGCCCGATCCTGCCCGGAGAGAAGACCGAGATCACCGTCACCTTCGATCCGGCCAACCGCCCCGGCGTCTTCTCGAAGGATCTGACCGTCTACTCGAGCCAGCGGCAGAAGATCGCCACCCTCACCATCGGCGGCGAGGTCACCCCGCGGCCGAAGAGCATCGAGGAGCTCTACCCCGTCGATGCGGGCGGCGGCGTGCGGCTCACCACGACACTCAACACCTTTGCCTACATACGGGCGGGTCAGCACGTGCAGGGCGCTTTCGGCTGCATCAACACCTCCCGAAAGAGCGTCCGGCTGGAACTGCGTCCGCTCCATGCCAGCGGACTGCTCCGCCTCGAGGCCCCCGGGGAGCTCGCCCCCGGCCAGCGCGCCTCGATCAATGTCGCCTACCTCAACCCCGCCGCACAGCCGCACTACGGCACGATCCGCGATGCGCTGGAGCTGCTGGTCGACGGCCGCACGAACGGTACGGTACTTGTCACCCACGGCATCGGGGTGGATGCCGATGCCGGAACAGCGGAAAAAAAGGCCCCGCGCTGCGAATTCTCGGAAAATATCCTTAAATTCGGGAGCCTGAAACGAACGGATGCGGCACACCGGCTCGCCTTCCGGGTTTCGAACACCGGAACGGCCGATCTGATCCTGCGGGCCGTCGAGGGCGAGGGGCATGTCGCCACGACCCTCCGGCCGGGCATCCGGATCGCTCCGGGGGAGTCGTTCCGCGCCGAGGTGATGCTGGACCCCCGCTCGCAGGACTACGGCGTGGTGAGCGAACACCTGGTCGTGGTGACCAACGACCCCGTGCGTCCGATGCGGCGCATCCGCGTGACGGCCATCATCGAAGAGTAGCAACAAAGCACACACAAAGCTGACATATATATGTATCCCATTCTTGAAAAAAGACTCCTTGCCGAAGGAATCTGGCTGATGAAGATCCTCGCCCCACGGGTGGCGCATGCCGCCCAACCCGGGCAGTTCGTCATCGTACGGGCCGACTCGCACAGCGAGCGCATCCCGCTCACGATCTCCGACTACGATGCCGCCGAAGGCAGCGTCACGCTGGTCATCCAGGCCATCGGAGCCTCGACCCACAAGATCTGCGCCCTGGAGCAGGGGCAGGAGATGGCCGATCTGGCCGGCCCGCTCGGACGCCCCTCGGCGTTCGTCCACACGCCCCTCGAGGAGCTGCGCACGCGCCGTTACCTTTTTGTGGCCGGAGGCGTCGGAACCGCTCCGGTCTATCCGCAGGTCAAGTGGCTGCACGAGCACGGCGTGCGGGCCGACGTGATCATCGGCGCCAAGAGCAGCCGCATGCTGATCTACACCGACGCCATGCGCCAGGTGGCCGACCACCTCTACATCGCCACGGACGACGGTTCGGAGGGGTTCAAGGGGATGGTCACCGGTCTGATCGAGGAGCTCATCGAGAAGCGCGGCGAACACTACGACGAGTGCGTGGCCATCGGACCGATGATCATGATGAAGTTCGTGGCTCTGACCACCCGCAAGTACAACCTCAAGACCACCGTGTCGCTCAACGCACTGATGGTCGATGGCACGGGCATGTGCGGAGCGTGCCGCGTGACGGTGGGCGGGCAGACACGCTTCACGTGTGTCGACGGCCCGGAGTTCGACGGCCACGAGGTCGATTTCGACGAGGCGATGCGTCGTCAGGGGATGTACCGCACCCAGGAGCAGCGCGCCGCGGCCATCGAGGCCGAGCGAGAGGCGGGACACGTATGCAGAATCGGTTTGGACAAATAACAGAGGACGACTATGGCAAACAAGATACCGCGCGTGCCGGTGCGCGAACAGGATCCGGCCGTCCGGGCGACCAACTTCGAGGAGGTCTGCTACGGCTACAATCAGGAGGAGGCGATGCTTGAGGCGTCGCGCTGCCTGCACTGCAAGAAACCCCGCTGCGTGGAGGCCTGCCCCGTGGGGATCCACATCCCGGACTTCATCGCGGCGCTGCACGAAGGCCGGCTGCAGGAGGCTGCCGACGTCATCGCGCAGGACAGTTCGCTGCCCTCGATCTGCGGCCGCGTCTGCCCGCAGGAGACGCAGTGCGAGGGGTCGTGCATCCTCGGCATCAAGGGCGAGCCGGTGGCCATCGGCAAGCTGGAGCGCTTCGTCGGCGACTGGAAACTTGAACACGGCACGGCGCCGAAGGCTCCCGCCGCACGCAACGGCCACAAGGTGGCCATCATCGGCAGCGGCCCGGCCGGACTGGCCTGCGCCAGCGACCTGGCCCGGATGGGTTACGAGGTGAAGATCTTCGAGGCGCTGCACGAGGCGGGCGGTGTGCTGGTCTATGGCATTCCGGAGTTCCGGCTGCCGAAGCAGCGCATCGTGGAGCGCGAGATCGAGGAGGTGAAGGCGCTGGGCGTGGAGATCGAAACGGACGTCATCGTGGGCCGCACCGTCACGGTCGACTCGCTGATGGACGAGGAGGGCTACGAGGCCGTCTTCATCGGTTCGGGGGCCGGACTGCCCCGCTTCATGGGCATTCCGGGCGAGAACCTCAACGGCGTGGTCTCGGCCAACGAGTTCCTCACGCGTACGAACCTGATGCACGCCTACGACCGGACGTACGACACGCCGATCTACGTCGGACAGCGCGTCGTGGTGGTCGGCGGCGGCAACGTGGCGATGGATGCCGTGCGCACGGCCCGGCGGCTCGGAGCCGATGCCACGATCGTCTACCGCCGCTCGGAGAAGGAGCTCCCGGCGCGCGCCGAGGAGGTGCACCACGCCCGCGAAGAGGGGATCCGCTTCCGGATGCTGACCAACCCCACGGAGGTGCTGGGCGACGAGCGCGGATGGGTGCGCGGCGTACGCTGTGTGGAGATGGAGCTGGGCGAACCCGACGAGAGCGGACGCCGCTCACCGATAGTCAAACCGGGCTCGGAGTTCGAGATCGCCTGCGACGTGGTGGTCATGGCGCTGGGCACCTCGCCCAACCCGCTGCTGGCCTCGACGACCGCCGGACTCGAAACCACGCGCCGCGGCTGCATTGCGGCCGACGAACACGGCGCTACCTCGCGCAAGGGGGTCTTCGCCGGGGGAGATGCCGTGACGGGAGCCGCCACGGTGATCCTGGCCATGGGTGCCGGCCGCAAGGCCGCACGGGCCATCGACGAATACATCCGCAGCGGAAAGCAGTAAATCGCACGCGGTAAATGGCGTCAGGTGAACACAATCGGGAATTTTCGCTATTTTTGCAGCCGGAAATTTCAAAACCGCAAAGATGATGAAAAAGAGTATGTGGATCGCGGCCGTGGCCCTGCTCGGAGCCGCAGCCTGCGGCGAACGGGAGCCCGGGACCTTTACGGGTCATATCACCGACGCCTCGATGAATCAGGTCACGGTACAGGACCTCTCCTCCGAGCAGACCTACACCTTTTCGCTGGCCGATGCCGACCGCAGCGAAGCCTACGGACTGCTCGTCGGAGCTCCGGTGGCAGTGGAGTACCGCGGACGCCTCGAAGACGGGGCCGACGCCCTGAAGGTCTCGACCAACCCCACCTATGCCGAGGCCGTCGGGCGGTGGATGCTCTACAACGAGGAGCACCCCGAGTTCACGATGGGCGTCGAAATCCGCGTCGAGGGCGAGGCCGTCTCGATCAACTCGGCCACGCTGCTCTATTCGGGCTGGGAACTGCTGGACGAGGCAGACAAAATTCTGCTCCGGGGTCGCAGTGTCGGCAACGGCGCAAGCTTCGACTTCTCGCAGACGGGCGTCATCGCCCGGGATGCCGAGGGGCGTCTGCAGATGACGATCGAGGGGACGGAGGTCGTCTTCACGAAGGTCGCCGGACCGGAGATGCCCGCCGCAGAGGCCGAAGCGGCCGGGGACGGACAAGTGGAGACCGAACAGAACCCGGCCGGAGATACCGCCGCATCCGGAAGCGACCGGGCCGACTCCGCCTCCGTGGCGAAGTAACCCCGAGGAGTCCCTTTCACAAAAAAACGTTGCAGCGAGCTGCAACGTTTTTTTGTCTCGTCGTCGGAAAGTCGTTACGGCCGGCCGATCAGCCGCTCGACCCGATCGGTGACCATCTCGGGCGTGATGGCCGTCAGGCAGTGCCAGTCGCCGAAACGGCAAGGCTTGTTGCCGAAGACCGAGCATGGGCGGCAATCGCAGTCGGCCTGCACGATGCCCTCCTCCGGTGCGCCGAATCCCAGGAATCCCAACCCGGGATGGGTGGCGCCCCAGATCGACACTACCGGCGTGCCGACCAGCGCCGCCAGATGCATGACCAGCGAATCCATCGCCACCACGCAGTCGAGATTCGAGACGAGGGCCATCTCGCCATCCAGCCGGAGCTTGCCAGCCAGCGCCGTCACGTTGGGATACGTCCGCTCCATCTCCTCGGCAAAGGTCTTCTCGGTGTCCCCGCCGCTGTGGATGAAGACCCGGTCAAAATGCTCCGCAAGCAGACGAACCAGTTCCCGGGCCTGCGCCTCGGGATAGGTCTTGCCCCGATGGGCCGAGAAGGGGGCGAAGCCCACCCAGCGACCCTGCTTCGGCCCGAAAGGGTTTTCGAGGGTGCGATGCGGTGCCGGCGTCGGATCGGGAAACGTGAAGCCCAGCTGCCGGAAGACGTCGCAATAGCGCAACACGGTATGGCGCAGGGGTTTCATGCCACGGCCGCCCGTACGGATGAAGCGGCGTTTTTCGGCGCGGCCCTTGTCGATATGGGCCGTCGGGATACCGTGCAGCAGCATCGAGAGGCGGAAAGCCTTCGAGCGCAGCACGTCGTGGACGTCGGCCACGGCATCCACGCCGAGACGCCGGGCCTCGGCCGCCAGCCGCCACATTCCCCGCAGCGAGTGGTGCACACCCTTCGTGTCGACCTCGAGAAAATCGACCGGAAGCCCCTCGAAGAAGGGATAGAAGAGCCGCCGCGTCGCCACCGTAACCTTCAGATCGGGGCAGGCCGCGCACAGCGCCCGCAGGGCATGGGGCAGCATCGCCACGTCGCCCATGGCCGAGGTGCGCAGTACCAGCAGGTGACGGGGCAGCGGGCCGTTACTTTTTCTGCCCATAGAGCACGGGATTCAGCGACGGGTCGTTGTACATCTTCATCTGCTTGTAGGTCTTCATGTACTTGCGTCCCGCCTCGATATCCTCGATCAGTTCCTCGATGGCCCGCGAAAGGTCGATCTGCTGGGTGAGCAGCACGTCGAGCTTGCGGCGGCAGGCATCGCGGTGAGCCTGGTCGACATCCGTACGTTCGGTCTCGCGAGCCATGTGGTAGATCTTCAGCGCCAGGATCGACAGCCGGTCGATGGCCCACGCCGGCGTCTCGGTATTGAGCCGTGCATCGGCCGCCGGGCGGACATCCCGGTACTTGTCCAGCAGGTAGGAGTCGATATACTCCACCATGTCCGTGCGGTCCTGGTTCGACTTGTCGATACGCCGCTTGATCCGGAGCGCCTCCACCGGGTCGATCGCCGGGTCGCGGATGATGTCCTCCAGATGCCACTGCACGGTGTCGATCCAGTTCTTGTGGTAGAGCAGGTGGTCGATCGTCCCCGCCTCGAACGGATTCTCGATCGGGTGGTCCACATCGTCCCAGCGGTGGTAATCCTCGATGGAACGGTTGAAAATGCGGTTCGCGTTTTCGGTAAACATAGGTTCGGTTTTATGGGATTATTGCTATTTTCAGCGGAAAATTATACCTTTGTCGGTAATCATCAAACAAAGATAATGAATATTTCCAGAAAAGCAATACTCCTGACGGGAATCCTCCTGGGACTCGCCCTCGGCCTGAGGGCCCAGGTGCGCCAGACCCGCGAGGAGTATGTCGACCGATACATGCACATCGCCGTGGCACACATGGAGCGTTACGGCATCCCGGCCAGCATCACCCTGGCCCAGGGAATCCTCGAGTCGGACTGCGGCAACAGCCTCCTGGCAATGAAGTCGAACAACCACTTCGGCATCAAGTGCAAGACGGGCTGGAAGGGCGAGCGCGTCTACCACGACGACGACGCCAAGGGCGAATGCTTCCGCGCCTACCCCTCGGTCGAGGCCTCGTACGAGGACCACGCCGAATTCCTCGACTCGCAGCCCCGCTACGACTCGCTCTTCGCCTACGCCTCGGACGACTACAAGAGCTGGGCCCGCGGACTGAAGGCCGCCGGCTACGCCACGGCTCCGGACTACGCCCAGCGGCTGATCCGCATCATCGAGGAGAGCCAGCTCTACCTGCTGGACCGTCCCGACGGCGAGCGGCTCTACGCCACGCGCTTCGGTCTGGAGCGCAACCCCGAGGAGTGGTTCTCGTCGCAGTCGAGCGTCGAGGAGGTCGCCCGCACCGAGGCGGCCGTCGATCCGGACAACTACCGCGTGACGATCAACGCCCACGAGGGTTACAACGTCTACATGACCAACGGCGTGCACTACGTCACGGCCAAGGAGAACGACACCTTCGAGAACATCGGCCGCAAGTTCCGCATCTCGGCACGCAACCTGCGGCGGTTCAACGACCTGAAGGACAAGAAGGCCCAGCCGATGACCGGCGAGGTGGTCTACATCGAGCGCAAGAAGAAGCGCTGGGAGGGCAATGCCCAGCACCACATCTGCCGCCCGGGCGAAACGGCCTACGCCGTCGGACAGTCCTACGCCATCCGCACGCGGTCGATCGAGCGGCTCAACGGGCTCAAGCCCGGCGAAGAGCTTGAAGCCGGCCGCCGGCTGCGCATCAAATAAACCCCAGCAGACAGGGCGGCCGTGCAGCAGCCGGGGCCCCGGACAACAGCCCCGGAAACCGCCGGACGACACCCCGCCCCGCACCCGAATACCGCAAAAACCAACGACATACCATACCTTATGGAAACAACTCCCTTGAGAACCCGGATTCTCGACACGATCATCCGCAAATCGAACCTCAAACAGAAGGTTTTCGACAATACGTTCGCCGCCTTCAACCTGCTGAAGGAGACGCTGCTCGAAATCGCCGCGGAGATGGACGACGAACTGGACGGCAAACTCGACCGCCGCGTGCGGCTCGAATACCGCGACCGCGGTAAATTCGAGGCCCAATTGCAGGTGGCCAACGACCTGCTGATCTTCCAGATGCACACCGACATCTTCGAGTTCGACGCCAACCACCTCATCTGGCAGAATCCCTACGTGCAGGCCGACCAGGAGAACTCCTACTGCGGTCTGATCAACATCTACAACTTCCTCTCCGACTCGTTCAAGTTCAACCGCAACGCCGACGAGGGCTATCTCATCGGGCGGATCTTCATCAACCGCGAACGCTGCTACTTCGTCGAGGGCAAGCAGCAGACCTCAATGCGGGCCATGAACTTCGGCAAGAAGGAGATCGACCGCGACGCGCTGGTCGACGTGCTGGAGGCAGCCATCGCCTACTCGCTCGACTTCGACCTGCTGATGCCTCCCTACGAGGAGAACAAGCGCGTGACGGTCGACCAGTTCAACACCAAGATGGACAACTCGAAATTCGTGACGGGCAAACGCCTGGGCTACGACTTCGACGTCGAGGACATCTGATCCCGCAACCCGCCTGCCGGCAACACCTCACCAGAACACTCCGCAACACGATGAACAACCCGACAAACCGAAGCACGCGCCGCACAGCCTCCCTGCTGCTGGGCGCGACGCTTCTTTTTACGGCCGGCCGCGCCTCGGCCGGTAACGAATATGCCGAAATCGCCCGTCTGAAGGCGATGAACGAGACGGTGCGCGGCATCCGCTCGATGAACGACGGCGAGCACTACACCCGCCTCGAGGGCAACGACATCCGCCGCTACGCCTACGCCGAGGCGGGAGCGGGCGAGAGCCTGCTCCCGACGCCGACGCCCAACCTCACGATCTCGGACTACGAGCTTTCGCCCGACGAGCGGTCGATCCTCATCGCCTCGGGGCGGCAGCCGATCTACCGCCACTCCTACACGACAAGCTATACGCTCCTGCGCGACGGACGGCTGACGCCGATTCTGCGCGAGGCCGAGGCACCGCGCGACGCCTCGTTCTCGCCCGACGGACGGCGCATCATCTACTCCGACCGCAACGACCTCTACGCCTACGACCTCGAGACGCGGCAGACCCGCCGTCTGACCGACGACGGCCGCTGGAACGAGGTGATCAACGGCACGACGGACTGGGTCTACGAGGAGGAGTTCGGCACGACGAAGGCCTACGCCTTCTCGCCCGACGGCAGCCGCCTGGCCTTCCTGCGCTTCGACGAGAGCCAAGTGCCGCTGATGGAGATGATGCGCTACGACGGCAAGCTCTACAACCGGGCCTTCTCGTTCAAGTACCCGAAGGCCGGCGAGCGCAACTCGACGGTCGAACTGTGGGTCGTCGACCTGGCAACCGGCGCCAAACAGCGCCTCGAGACGGGCTCCGAGAGCGACCAGTACATTCCGCGCATCGGCTGGACCCCCGACGGGCGGCCGTGGTACTTCCGCCTGAACCGCCGCCAGAACACCTTCGAGATGGTGGTCTGCGAGCCCCACGGCGCCCAGCGCACGGTCTACGAGGAGCGCACGCAGCAGTATGTCGAGCGGGTTGACGACCAGACGGTCACGTTCGTCGACCGGGACCGCTTCCTCGTGCGGCAGGAGAGCCATACGGGCTACATGCACCTCTACCTCTACAGCCTGCGCCGCGGACTGCTCGAACAGGTGACCCGCGGGGAGTGGGAGGTAACGCAGGTGGTCGGCACGGACGGCAAACGCGTCTGGTACCTCTCGACCGAGACCTCGCCCCTGCGCCGCAACCTCTACAGCGTGCGCCTCGACGGCAGCGACAAACAGCGTCTGACACAGGGCGAAGGGTACTACACCGTCGCGCCGAGCGCCGGCATGCGCTACTTTATCACCACCTTCTCGAACGCCTCGACGCCCAATCTCACCGAGGTGTGCGATGCCGAAGGGCGGCCTCTGCGCATGCTGGCCGACAGCCGCGCGCTGCGCGACGAGCTCGCGGCCCGGCAGCAGCCCATCAAGGAGTTCTTCCGCTTCACGACCGAGCGGGGCGACACGCTCAACGCCTATCGAGTGCTGCCCCGCGGTTTCGACCCCGCGAAGCGCTACCCCGTGCTGCTGACGCAGTACTCGGGCCCGGGATCGCAGCAGGTGGCCGACCGCTGGTCGATGGACTGGGAGGATGCCCTGGCCGAAAAGGGCTACGTGGTGGTCTGCGCCGACGGCCGCGGAACGGGCTTCCGGGGCGAGAAATTCAAGAAACAGACCTACGGACGGCTCGGTGCGCTGGAGGTCGAGGACCAGCTCTCGCTGGCCCGCTACATGGCCTCGCAGCCGTGGATCGACCCGGCGCGCATCGGCATCTACGGCTGGTCGTACGGCGGGTTCATGGCCCTGAGCTGCGCGCTGAAGGGCCACGGGCTGTTCCGCATGGCGATTGCCGTGGCGCCAGTCACCTCGTGGCGCTACTACGACACGATCTACACCGAAATCTACAACAACCTCCCGCAGTTCAATGCCGACGGGTATGACAAATATTCGCCGATCCACTTCGCACAGATGCTCGACGACCGGCGCACGCGGCTGCTGATCATCCACGGCACGGCCGACGACAACGTCCATTTCCAGAATACGGTCGAGATGACCCGCGCGCTGAACCGTGCCGGCAAGCAGTACGACATGATGGTCTATCCGGACCAGAACCACTCGATGATGCCCGACGCCATGAGCCACGTGCGGCAGAAGATGATCGACTATACGCTCGAACATCTATGATCCGGTCGCTGCATATCGCCACCCCGCTGGGGCGGATGACGCTCACGGCCTCGGAGCAGGCGATCGTCGGGCTGAGCTTCGGCAGTGAGATCCCCGCCGGGGCGGAGCTTGTTGCGGGAGGGGCGGAATTGCGGGCCGACGGAGGAGTGATGTACACGGGAGAGGCGGCACTGCGGACCGACGAGAATGCAACTTGCGCAGCCGGGGCAGTATGTGCGGCCGGAAAGCCGGGACGCGCAACAGGAGAACCGGGATGCGCGGCCGGAGGCATGCAGGTCCGCACGCCCGGCGAAGGGGTGACATGCGCGGCCGGAGAACCGGGGCACGCGGCCGGATCGGAAATTCCGCCGCTGCTGCGCCGTGCAGCCGAAGAGCTCGGGGAGTACCTGGCCGGGCGGCGGCGCGACTTCACCCTACCGCTCGATCCCAGCGGGAGCGATTTCCAACGGCAGGTCTGGCAGGCCCTGCGGAGCATTCCCTACGGCCAGACGCGCACCTACGGCCAGATTGCCGAACAGATCGGCCGCCGGCGGGCCGCACGAGCCGTCGGGATGGCCAACAACCGCAACCCGATCGCCATTCTGATCCCCTGCCACCGGGTCATCGGCAGCGACGGTTCGATGACGGGCTACGCCGCCGGAATCGCCATCAAGGAGCGTCTGCTGGCTCTCGAACGCCGCAACACGCCCCGGGCCGAAGGCGAACTCTTCCCCGTTCGGGACGACCGGTGACAAGACGCCCGGCCGGCGCCCGACCAAAGGCGGAAAAACGAACCGCCGGAGCATCCCCTACCGACGCCCCGACTCCCGATCTGCGGAGTCTACCGGGGATTCCACCATCTCATAGGCATTTTTCGAACGGACGGCATAACGCGTCCAGTCGTTGAAGTTGAAGTAGCGCACCACCCACGCGGGATAGGGGCTCCAGTTGATTTTGCGCAGCGTCAGCGGTGAGTGGTCCGCCAGACCGGAATCCGCCGAGAGGATCAGCACCTGCCGTCCGGCGGCCGTAAGCTGCTGCGCCGCGGCCTCCAGTTCGGCCGATGTGGCGCAGTGGCGCAGGTCGAGGTTCCGAGGCAGGTAGAAGCGCGCTTCGGTCACGCGGGGCTCGCCCGAGAAGTGCTGCATGCGGCTGCAGTAGGTTGTCTCCTCGGCGAGGTTCAGCGCCACAACCTCGCCCCGACCGCGGAACAGATCGACGAGAAACCACGGCACGAAGAAGAGCGCCGGGAAGAAGAAGCGGATCTCCTTGTGGGCCAAAAAGAAGTGGATGAGCAGGAAGGGAATCAGCATCCAGGTGACGACGTGGCGAGGATGGCGACAGAAGAAGACAAGCGTCGCGACGAGGGCCAGCAGTCCGAAAAAGATGCCGCCCTCCAACACCGGGGCCGTCAGGTAGTACCACCAGGGTTCGTGGCGGAACAGATCCATCCGGGCATGGAGGATATTCTCCTGCAGGTAGTTCCACGGGGCGAAGACCCACTCGCCGTAGAGCCAGCGGTCGGCCGCCATCCCGACGGCCAGCAGCACCGCAACCCCCACCACCATGCCGGCATAAAGCCGCCAGCGGCGGTTGAAGCACAACAGCCAGATGCCGTAGCCCAGCAGGGCGAAACCCGCCTGATAGCGGACGATGAAGAGTGCCCCGGCCACGGCTCCGAGCGCCAGTCCCCAACGGAACTCCTGCCGGGAGTCGCTGCGGCGGTAACGGATCGTCAGCGCCGCAAGCAGCAGCAGGAGATTGCCCGAGAGCATCTCGGCGTTGAAATGGACGTGCAGATAGGCCATGAACCAGAGGAAAAAGCCCGTCAGCAGGAACCACTTGCTCTGTGCTTCGGAGAGCCCGCCGCGCACCGTACGCCAGAAGAAGAGCATCACGACCATCGACAGAAGAGCGCTCAACAGCTGCAGCAGCGTCACGGCCAGCCACGGCGACCAGATGCCGGCGGCCGTCAGCCCGCGGCAGACGACCCACGCCACGAAGGGTTGCACGCCGGAGCGCATCTGCAGCGGATACTCCCAGGCCAGATGGTCGACCGTCGGGGTTCCGAAGAGCTTCATGTGGGTATATTCGAGGATCTGGTAGTGTTCGTCGGAGTGGTAGACGCCCCGGCTCAGCAGCGCATAGAGCAGGGTCACCAGGCATCCCGCCACCAGAATCTGTCGGACGGAGATCCGTCGCAAGAGGGTAAGCAGCATGATTTCGAGCGGTTACAAGCGGTTTCGTGAGGCAAAAATAGGGCAAATTCCGCAATATCCGGCCGGCACCGCACAAAATACGATCTCCGGCCGTACAAAAAAGAGGCGCAACCCGTTGGGGTTGCGCCTCTTTGAGCGATCCTCCCGGATCAGAGTCCGAAGGAGAGGGTATTGATTCCGTCGTAAACGGCGCTTACCACACCCAGCAGCAGCACGCCGGCCATGCACAGAGCCAGGCTGATGCGCGTACAGGTATCGCTGCGGAAAGTGGCAATCGGCTCGTCCGACGGGGTGATGAACATCGCCTTGACGATCAGCAGGTAGTAGTAGAGCGAGATGACCGTATTGAGCAGGGCGATGAAGACCAGCACGTAGAAACCCGCCTTGAAGGCCGACGCGAAGACGAAGAACTTCGAGAAGAAGCCCGCGAAGGGCGGAATGCCCGCCAGCGAGAAGAGCGCCAGCATCATCATCACGGCCAGTTTGGGATTCGTGCGGTAGAAGCCGTTGTAGTCCTCGAGCGAGACCTTGCCGCCCGTGTGCTGCTCGACGGTCGACAGCACGCCGAAGACCGCCAGGTTGGCCGCCAGATAGACCAGCACGTAGAAGACCAGCGAGGTCATGCCCAGCGCACTGCCGCCGATGACGGCCAGCATGATATAGCCGGCCTGCGAGATCGACGAGAAGGCCATGAAGCGTTTGAGGTCCTTCTGCCGCAGGGCGAAGAGGTTGGCCACCGTGATGCTCAGCACCGTGACGATCCACAGCAGCGTCTGCCACTGCTCGATCATCGGGGCGAAGACCTTGACCAGCGTCGTGAAGAGCACGAACGCGGCCGCAGCCTTCGAGACGACCGAAAGGTAGGAGGTCACGGTCGTCGGAGCGCCCTGGTAGGCGTCGGCCGTCCAGAGGTGGAACGGCACGAGCGAGATCTTGAAGCCCAGGCCCGAGAAGAAGAAGACCAGCGACATGATCTCGAGGGGCGAGCCGTCGAGTCGGGCCGCCATGTCGTCGAAATAGAGCGTACCGGTCGTGCCGTAGAGGAACGAGATGCCGAAGAGCATCAGACCGCTCGAGAAGAGGGCGCAGAGGATGTATTTCGCACCGGCCTCGGCCGAGTGGTGCTTGTACTTGTCGAAGGCCACCAGGCAGGCCATCGGCACCGAGGCCAGTTCGAGTCCGATGAAGAACATCAGGAAGTGGCCCGCCGAGATCATGAAGTACATGCCCAGCAGCGTCGAGAGGGTCAGGATGTAGAATTCGCCCTGTTTGTGGCGGGTGTCCTCACGCTGCAGCCACTGATCGGCCTGCAGGCAGACGATCAGCGCACCGATCGAGAGGATGCTCTTCACCACGCCGTCCATCGGCACCGTGCGGAACATCCCGCCGAAGAGTTCGCCCTCGGGACCCGGGACCAAGTTGACCGCCACCTGAACGAGCAGCAGCACGCACGTCACGGCCGAGAACCAGCGGTGACCGCGCTCGCCGGCGATCAGGTCGTAGAGGAAGACGAGAACAAGGATTGCCGTGAGGGTCAGTTCGGCCCGCATCAGCGGAAATATCGAGGTGTAATCCATACGCTTATCAACTCAAGATGTGTGCAATGAGTTCCGAGACGCTGCCGCGGATCATGTCGCTCACCCACAGCGGGGCCAGGCCCAGACCGGCGACGGCCACAACCAGGCAGATGACCGCGAAGCGTTCGTCCCACGTGGCGTCGGAGAGTTTCAGATGTTCGGGGTTTTGGCACGTGCCGTAGAGGATCCGTCCGATGACGCGCAGGATGTAGACCGCCGTGATGACGATCGACGTGCAGGCGATGACGGTCACCACGCGGTGGAACGTATCGTCGTTCATGAAGGCGCCATTGAAGATCGTCATCTCGGCCACGAAGCCGCTCAGGCCCGGCAGTCCGAGGTTCGCCAGACCGGCGATCACGTAACCCACCGCCAGAAAGGGCATCACTTTCATCAGACCGCTCAGCTGACGCACGTCACGCGTATGCGTACGGCCGTAGATCATGCCGATCAGCGCGAAGAAGAGCGCCGTCATCAGACCGTGGCTCAGCATCTGCAGGATGGCGCCCGTCGAGGCCGTGGTATTCATCATCAGAATGGCGAAGAGCACCAGACCGCAGTGCGATACCGACGAGTAGGCGTTGATGTACTTCAGGTCGGTCTGCACGCAGGCCGAGAAGGCGCCGTAGACCACCGAGATGGTCGTCAGGATGATGAAGATCCAGCTCAGCTCGTGCGCCGCCTCGGGCAGCAGGTACATCGCCACGCGGAAGCAGCCGTAGCCGCCCAGCTTCATCAGCACGCCGGCGTGAAGCATCGAGACGGCCGTCGGGGCCGAGGCGTGACCGTCGGGGCTCCACGTGTGGAAGGGAAACAGGGCCCCCAGCACGCCGAATCCGATGAAGACCAGCGGGAACCAGATCCGCTGCAGCTGGATCGGAATGTTGTGCAGGGCGGCGATCTCCTGCACGTTCATCGTCGTGGCACCGGCACCGAAATAGATGCCCAGGATGCCGATCAGCAGCAGCGCCGAACCGCCCATGAGCATCAGCGTCAGCTTCATGGCCGAGTACTCCTTGCGGCCGCTGCCCCAGACGCCGATCAAGAGATACATCGGGATCAGCGCCACCTCGTAGAACATGAACATCGTGAAGAGGTCGACCGAGATGAAGAATCCGAAGACGCCGACACTCAGCAGACAGAACCACAGGAAATAGGCCTTGACGTCCTTCTGCATCTGCCACGAGGCGAAGGTGCCCGTAAAGACGATGATGGCCGAGAGCAACAGCATGGCCACCGAGATGCCGTCGACACCCACGGCATAGTGGATGTTGAGCGGGGCGTACCACATGACGCTCTCCGTAAGAAGCATCTGGGCCGTTTCACCCGCCTCACGCAGGCCGAGGTAGTGGAAAACGAGCCATACGGCCAGCGCCAGCAGCACCGTGGATCCCACCACCATCACGGTATGGATCTGCCGCCGTGACTTCGAGAGCCACAACCCCAGCATCATCACCAGGGGTACGGCAGGAAACAGGGATAAGATATTCATAACGTGTTCCGATTAGCAGATTAAAAGAATCAGGATCGTCAGTCCCAGCGCACCGCCCATGAACCAGATGCAGTAACGCTGCACACTGCCGCTCTGCATGCCGCGGATCAGGCAGGCGACACCGTTCGTGGCCGAAGCCAGCAGATTGAGGAAGCCGTCGACGACGTGACGGTCGAACCAGGCGATCGGCGTCGAGATGCAGGCGAAGATCACGCGGTGGGTGATGAACTGGTACACCTCGTCGATGTAGAAGCGGTGGTAGGCCGCCCGATGCAGACCGCTGAAGCGTTCGGCCAGACGGTCGGCCACGGGCTGCTTCTCACGGGCGTACATCCACGTGGCCAGCGCAATGGCCACGACGGCCACGCAGAGGCTCAGCGTTGCCACACGACCGTCGATGTGGATCGTGTAGGGGAGGCCGTCCGACGAGACGAACTGCCCGAAGGGGATGAAGCCCGCTACGCAGGTCACCGCAGCCAGAATCAGCAGCGGGAGCGTCATCGTGAAGGGGGCCTCGTGGGGCGTATGCTCGGCGTGGAGCTCGCGGTTCTCGCGGCCCCAGAAGATGCCATAGTAGAGGCGGAACATGTAGAAGGCCGTCAGACCGGCGATGGCCGTCATCACCCACCCCATCACGGGGCTGAAGGCAAAGCAGGCCGTCAGGATCTCATCCTTCGAGAAGAAACCGCTGAAGGGCCAGATGCCGGCGATGGCCAGGCAGGCCACGAGGAACGTGATGTGCGTCAGGGGCATATACTTGCGCAGGCCGCCCATCGTCGACATCTCGTTCGAATGTACGGCGTGGATGATGGCGCCGGCACCGAGGAACAGCAGCGCCTTGAACATGGCGTGGGTGAAGAGGTGGAACATCGAGGCCATGTAGCCCAGACCGCCCGTGTGGGGGTCGCTCGACGTGCAGACGCCCAGCGCCACGATCATGAAGCCGATCTGCGAGATGGTACTGAAGGCCAGCACGCGCTTGATGTCGCTCTGCACGCAGGCTACCACGGCGGCGTACAGCGCCGTGAAGGCACCGATGTAGGCCGTCCAGTGCAGCACCTCGGGGGCGTAGCCGATGAACAGCGGGAACATCCGCGCCACGAGGTAGACACCGGCCACGACCATCGTCGCGGCATGGATCAGCGCAGAAACGGGTGTCGGGCCCTCCATGGCGTCGGGCAGCCAGATGTGCAGCGGGAACATGGCGCTCTTGCCCGCACCGCCGACAAACATCAGACCCAGCGCCAGCGGGATCATCACCCCGGCGGCGGCCAGCGTCGCGGCGGCGGGCGTGAAAGTGAACGTCCCGGCGTAGTAGCCGTAGACGAGGATGCCGACGAGGAAGCCCAGGTCGGCGAAGCGCGTCACGATGAAGGCCTTCTTCGAGGCGGCGATCGCCTCGGGCTTCGTGTAGTAGAAGCCGATCAGCAGGTAGGAGCTGACGCCCACCAGCTCCCAGAAGAGGTACATCTGGAAGATGTTCGTCGCCACGACCAGCCCCATCATGCTCATCGTGAAGAGCGACAGGAAGGCGTAGTAGCGCTGGAAGCCCCGCTCGCCCTTCATGTAGCCGAACGAGTAGATGTGGACCATGAGCGACACGGTGGAGATCACCACCAGCATCATTACCGAGATCGGATCGAGCAGCACACCCAGGTCGATGTGCAGATCACCCGAGATGGGCAGCCAGACCGTATTCCACGGAATGAGGGTCGGGAAGAGGCCTGCGGCGTCGCGTCCGGCCGAGAAATACTCCCAGGCCGTCAGGTAGCTCAGCACGGCCACCACGGCCAGCACCGCCGTACCGATGGCCCCCGCCACCACGGGCCGGAGTTTCATGCCCGCGAGTCCCAGCAGCAGGAAGCTCACGAAGGGCAGCAACAGAATCAGAATCGTATATTCCATAAGCGTTCGTGCACGGGGTTTACCACTTCATCTCCCGCAGGTTCTTGACCTCGATGTTGCGGATGTTGCGGTAGATGTTGATGATGATGGCGATGGCCACGGCGGTCTCCGCGGCGCTCACGCCGATGGCAAAGAGCGTGAAGAAGAATCCCTCCAGCTGCTCCGGGAAGAGGAAACGGTTGAACACCACGAAGTTGATATCCACCGAATTGAGGATCAGCTCCACGGAGATCAGCATCGCCAGCAGGTTGCGGCGCGTGACGAAGCCGTAGAATCCCACGAACATCAGGATCGTGGAGACGACGAGATAATATTCCATTTTGATCATAGCCGTACTTTTTTTAACGTTTGCGGGCGATCATGATACCGCCGACGATGCAGGCCAACAGCAGTACACTGATGACCTCGAAGGGCAGGACGTAACCGTATTTGTCGGCGCTCATCAGCGCATGACCGATGGTCCGCACGTTGAGTTCGCCGTGTTCGAAGTGCTGCGGCAGGAAGTCGTGGCGCAACATCACCCACAGGCAGACGCCCAGGCTCAGCACCGTGGCGATCAGACCCGCGATGAACTTGTAGCTCTTCAGTTCGGGGGCCTTGTCGCCCTCGCTCGACGTCAGCAGGATCGAGAAGACGTAGAGCACCGTGATACCGCCGGCATAGATGAGCAGCTGAACGGCGCCCAGGAACGAGTAGTTGAGCTGGAAGTAGATGCCCGCCGTGCCGAAGAGTACGAAGAGCAGGTAGGTCGCAGCCCGCAGAATACGCTTGGTCGTCACGGCCAGGATGGCGTTCACACAGATGAATATCGCCAGAATGATGAAAACGATCAGTTCGAGAGTTATCTCCATGGCTTAACGATTGAGTTGTTTGACGAGTTTTTCACGGGTGAAGACCGCATGTTCGAACTTCGTGGTGAAGCGGATGGCGCCCGTCGGGCAGCCGTTCACGCACAGGTGGCAGAACATGCACGACCCCAGGTCGTACTCGTAGCGCACCAGGCGTTTCTTCTTCTTGCCCGTTTCGGGGTCGGTGACCATTTCGGTCGTCAGACGGATCGTGCCGTTGGGGCAGTTGGTCTGGCACAGCCCGCAGGCGATGCACTTGTTGTGGCCCTCGGCGTCGTGCGGCATGGTCAGTTCGCCGCAGTAGCGGTCGAACATCTTCAGCGTGGCCCGGTTCTCGGGGTACTGTTCGGTGACCTTCGGCGTGAAGAACTCCCGGAAGGTGACCTTCATGCCCGTGAGAAGGGTTCCCAGGCCGTGGAAAAGTCCTTTGATATAGCTCATAATCAGAAATGCAGTTTGAATACGACGACAATGACCATCAGCAGCAGGTTCACCAGTCCGATCGGCACAAGGTATTTCCACTCGAGGGTCAGGATCTGGTCGATGCGCAGACGCGGGAACGTCCACTTGATCCACATCAGCAGCCACACCACGAAGAAGGCCTTGGCAAAGAACCACACGAAGCCCGGAATATAGTCCATGGCGGTGTTGAAGCCCTCCCAGCCGGGGATGTGCAGCGGCATCCACCCGCCGAGGAAGATCGTGGCCGCCACACCCGAGATGATGAACAGGTTGACGAACTCGGCCACGTAGAACAGTCCGAAGTGCATGCCCGAATACTCGGTGTGGTAACCGGCCGTGAGCTCCGACTCGGCCTCCGGAAGGTCGAACGGACCGCGGTTGACCTCGGCGTTGCCGGCGATCAGGTAGATGACGAAGGCGATCAGCGCCGGGATGTGGCCCTTGAAGAGGAACCAGCCGTCGGCCTGCCGCTCGACGATCTCGGAGAACTGCATCGTATCGGTCAGCACGACGATCGTGAGGATCGACAGACCGATCGACAGCTCGTAGGAGATCATCTGCGCGCCGCTGCGCATGGCGCCGATGAGCGAGTACTTGTTGTTCGAGCTCCAGCCGGCCAGCAGGATGCCCACCACGCCGATCGACGAGGCGGCCATCAGGAAGAAGACGCCGACGTTGAAGTCGAGGATCTCCAGCCCCCGCGCCACGGGCAGGCAGGCGAAGGCCAGCACCGAAGCCAGAATGACGATATAGGGGGCCAGGTTGTAGAGGAGACGGTCCGAATGGCGGATGGTGATGATCTCCTTGGTCAACATCTTCAGCACGTCGCAGAAGACCTGCACCGTGCCCCACGGTCCCACGCGCATCGGGCCCAGACGGCACTGGAACGCCGCGCAGACCTTGCGCTCCATGAAGATCATCACGATGGCGATCACGGCATACATCAGCAGCAGGCAGACGCCGACGATCACGCATTCGAGGAAGATCGCCAGGCCCTCGGGCATCCACGACGTCAGCAGTCCGTGAACCCAGCTTGTAATTATGCTGAAATCAAACATATCTTCGGGTTTTGCGTTTAACGGTCAATATCGGGGACCACATAGTCCAGCGTTCCGCCGATGGCGATCAGGTCGGCGATCTTCACCCCGCGCGAGATGGTGTCCAGGCAGGCCACCAGCGGAAGGCCCGTCGAGCGGAACTTCATGCGGTAGGGGTACTTGTCGCCGCGGCTCTCGATGAAGACGCCGAACTCGCCGCGGCTCCCCTCGACGGCGGCGTAGTAGCAGCCCTCGGGGATGCGGATCACGGGCTTCATCTTCAGCTGGTAGTCGCCCTCGGGGATGTTGTCGATCAGCTGCTCGATGATGTTCATGCTCTCTTCGATCTCGCGCATGCGGACCATGTAGCGGGCGAAGCAGTCACCCTCGGTGAAGAGCACCTCGTTGAACTGCACCTTGTCGTAGGCGGCATAGGGGTGGCGCTTGCGCACGTCGCAGGCCCAGCCCGAGGCACGTCCCGTACCGCCTGTGGCGCCGAACGAGATGGCATCGCGGCGCGTCAGCACGCCCGTACCCTTCAGACGTTCCTGGGCGATGACGTTGCCCGTGAAGACCTCGTGGTACTCGCGCAGTTTCGGACGCATGTAGGCGATGAACTCCTTGGTCTTGCGCACGAACTCCGGATGGATGTCGGCCTGTACGCCGCCGATCGTATTGTAGGTCTGGATCAGACGGCCGCCGGTGGTCTGCTCGAGGATGTCGAGGACCTTTTCGCGGTCGCGGAAGCCGTAGAAGAAGGCCGTCAGGGCGCCCATGTCCATGCAGAGGCACGAGAAGAAGAGCAAGTGCGAATCGATGCGCTGCAGCTCGTCCATGATCGTACGGATATACTTCACGCGGTCGGTCACCTCGACGCCCAGCCCCTTCTCGATGCACATGCACAGCGCATGGCGGTTCTGCGAAGCCCCGAGGTAATCGAGACGGTCCGTCAGGGCCAGCGTCTGCGGGTAGGTCAGCTCCTCGCACATCTTCTCGATGCCGCGGTGGATGTAGCCGCAGTGGGCGTCGAGCTTGCGGATGATCTCGCCCTCGAGCGAGACGCGGAAACGCAGCACGCCGTGGGTGGCGGGGTGCTGGGGGCCGATGTTGATGACGTACTCCCCTTCGTCGAAGAGGACGTTGCGCTGGCGGATGACGCTGCCGTCGGGCATCAGCTCGTAGGAGGCGGTGCTGTCCTTCGAGACCTCGTTGCTCATGCGCAGCGGGTTGAGCGACGGATCGTAGTCCTTGCGCAGGGGGTAGCCCACCCAGTCGTCGCGCAGGAAGAGGCGGCGCATGTCGGGGTGGTTCAGGAAGCGGATGCCGAAGTAGTCGAAGGCCTCACGCTCGTTGAGTTCGGCCGCCTTCCAGAGGTCGCACACCGAGGGAAGCACCGGATTTTCGCGGTTGGCGGTCAGCGTCCGCAGGACGACATTCTCGCCCGTAGACGTCGCCTCGAGGTGGTAGACCACGCCGAAGCCCTCCTCGCCCCAGTCCATGCCCGTGAGGCTGCGCAGGAAATCGAAGCCTTCGTGATGGAGGCGCTTGGCCAGGTCGTGGAACCGTTCGGACGGCACGGTAAACATCCCGTCGCCGTTCTCCGACCACACGGCCGCGGGCTCCCACGCCGTGATTTTATCTTTCAGATTACTGTTCATGGTTCGAATCTCGATCTTCTACATTCAGTTCGTTCTTTTCGGCCGTCAGGTCGCGGCGCATCAACTCCTCGTACTCCTCCTGGCTGATCTGGCGATTGACGTCGCCGAAGAAGCGCTGCACCTTGACCTTGCGCTGCAGCTGCATCAGTCCGTAGAGCATCGCTTCGGGACGCGGCGGGCAGCCCGGGATGTAGACATCCACCGGAAGGATCTGGTCCACGCCGTTGACCACGTGGTACGACTTCTTGAACGGGCCGCCGCTGATGGCGCAGCCGCCCGTGGCAATGACGTACTTCGGATCGGCCATCTGGTCGTAGAGACGTTTCAGTACGGGGGCCATCTTGTGGGTGATCGTACCGGCGACCATGATGAAGTCGGCCTGACGTGGGGAGGCGCGGGCCACTTCAAACCCAAAGCGGGCAAAATCGTAGCGCGCGGCGCCCACGGCCATGAACTCGATGCCGCAGCAGCTCGTGGCGAAGGTCAGCGGCCAGAGACTGTTGCTGCGACCCCATTCGATCACCTCGTCCAGGCATCCCACGACGACGTTCGTGCCGTGCTCGCGCAACTCGCGAATCATCGATTCGATGTACTCGTTGTCGTTGAAGTCTTCGTACTTCATCGACTTGATGCGGGGTTTTCCTACTTCCATTCCAAAGCTCCTTTCCGCCAGGCATAGGCCAGGCCCAAAATCAATACGACCAGGAAGAACAGGATGCTCACCAGCCCGTAGGTGCCGAGATCCTGCACGACGACGGCCCACGAGAAGAGGAAGACCGTCTCGACGTCGAACATCAGAAAGAGGATGGCAAAGAGGTAGTAACCCACCTTGAACTGCATCCACGAACGTCCGTGCGTCGGAATACCGCATTCGTAGGCCTCACCCTTCTGGGGGTTGTACGAACGCGGCGAGATGGCGCGGGCGATGCCCAACGCGACTGCAACCAGCGCAATGGCCGTAAGAATGACGACCACCAATAGCGTGAAATACATATATTAATTTATTTATGGATTCGACGGTTGCTGCGACCGGCGGGAGGAGGGCTCCCGGGGTCGGTTACTGGGTCCGTCCTGCGGCCAATATCGGCGGAGGCCGTGCTCCGCGGCGGCGGAAGACGGAGCCGGGCGGGTCAAATCAGCAGGCACCCGAGCGAAATGACATAGTCATCCACCGCAGAGCCGGGCCCGGCGTCGGAGTGCCGGGCCGAGGCGATCCGCACCCCGAAGGCGCGCTCCACGCCGGCACGCTGCACGGCACGCTGCCGCACGACGAACTTGTGTTCGAAGATGACAACCGGGGATTCGGCCTGGAATTCGCAGGAGTGGGTCCACGCAGAGAGCTGGTTGCGAACGGCATCGGAAGCACCGTCGGATTCGGTCGAGCAGGTCAGCACCGACTGGTTGTCGTGGACCTCGTTCCGGAAAGATACACCTTCCAGACTCCCCGTCAGAACGAAGAGCAACAGAATCAGCAAGTATTGAATTCTCTCCACCATCGGATTAGCGGCATTTCGCGTTGCGAAGATACGCTCTTTCGCGCAGAAAACACAACCCCGAGGCAAAAATTTTTTAAAAAGTCGGTTTTTCGGCTCCGAAGCCGGGGGCCCGAACGGACGTCGGACCTTCCCGGACGACAATCGCCGCCGGGTCGACAACCGTCAGCCGGCATCCCCGGATCTGGATTCTGGAAAAATATCGGTGTTTTTGCCTCTTCGAACCCAAAAAATCGTATCTTTGAGAAGAATTCCAAAACATTCATTATTCACCCAAACACTACACTCATGAAAAAACTTCTGCTTTGTCTGGCCCTGGCCGGCATGACCTCGGCCCTGTACGCCCAGGAGGGCGGCGACATGCTCGTTTCGGGATCGTTGTCCTGGAAATCCTCCAGCTCGAAGGCCACCGTAGCCTCGACCTCCGCCACCGAGAAGGGGTCGCGCAGTTTCGAAATCACACCGCAGTTCCACTACTTCGTCATCGACAAACTTTCGGTCGGCGGCGCCATCGGCTACAGCTTCACGAAGGATCCGAACCGCAACAACTCCACCAACGGCGACCAGCTCTTCGACAAGAGCGGACTCTTCATCATCCGCCCGATGGTCAGCTACTACATCTCGCTGGGTGAGAAATTCTACTACGTTCCGCGTTTCTACGTGGGCGCAGGCTTCGGAAAGAACAAATCGGAGATCAACGATACGGATGTCACCGAGCAGAACACCTCGATGTTCCAGGTAGGTCTCAACCTGCTCAACTTCGAATTCCGGCCTTCGGACCACATCGGCATCATGTTCAATGCCGGCGACCTGGGCTACCGCACCGACATCACCAAAGAGGGCGACAACAAACTCTCGAACCGCAGCTTCTCGCTCGGTCTGAACCTCGGCGCCACGATCGGATTCAACTACTACTTCTGATCCTGCCCGCCGTCAAGGCCCGTTCCACACCGCCGTTCTCCTGGGAAACGGCGGTTTTTCGTATAAATTGAAAGCTCCGGAGGCAATATCTCGATTTTTTTGCGTAATTTTGAGAAATAACCTTTCAAACCAACACCATGAAACTACCCTATGCTGAACCCTACAAGATCAAGATGACCGAGGCCATCCGCACGTCGACCCGCGAAGAGCGCGAAACCTGGATCCGTGAGGCCCACTACAACCTCTTCAAGCTGCGCGCCGACCAGGTGACGATCGACCTGCTGACCGACTCCGGCACGGGCTCGATGTCCGACCGCCAGTGGGCCGCCATGATGACCGGCGACGAAAGCTATGCCGGCGCCTCCTCCTACTTCCGGCTGCGGGCCATGGTCGAGAAGCTCTTCGGCATGCCCTACTTCTTGCCGACCCACCAGGGACGCGCCGCCGAAAACGTCATCTTCTCGGCGCTGCTCCACGAGGGTGACATCGTCCCCGGCAACTCGCACTTCGACACCACGAAGGGACACATCGAGTTCCGCCGCTGCCACGCCGTCGACTGTACGATCGACGCCGCAGCCGACACCCAGCTCGAACTCCCCTTCAAGGGCGAGATGGACACGGAGAAACTCGAAAAGGTCCTGCGCGAGAATCCCCGCGAGAAGGTTCCGTGCGTGGTGCTGACCATCACCAACAATACGGCCGGCGGACAGCCCGTCTCGATGCACAACATCCGCCAGACGGCCGAGGTATGCCGCCGCTACGGCGTGCCCTTGCTCATCGACTCGGCACGCTTTGCCGAGAACGCCTACTTCATCAAGACCCGCGAAGAGGGCTATGCCGACCGTTCGATCAAGGAGATCACCCGCGAGATCTACTCCTACGCCGACATCATGACCATGTCGGCCAAGAAAGACGGCGTGGTGAACATGGGCGGACTGGTGGCCATGCGCTCCGAGGAGCTCTTCACGCGCGCCATGTCGTTCTGCATCATGTACGAGGGGTATGTCACCTACGGCGGCATGTCAGGACGCGACATGGATGCCCTGGCCGTGGGGCTGGACGAGAATACGGAGTTCGAGCAGCTTGACGCCCGCATCCGCCAGGTGAAACTGCTGGGCGACCTGCTCGACGAATACGGCGTACCGTATCAGCGGCCGGCCGGCGGACACGCGATCTTCATCGACGCCAAGAAGGTACTGCCGAACCTCCCGAAGGAGCAGTTCATTGCCCAGACGCTGGCCGTGGAGCTCTACATCGAGGCGGGGATCCGCGGCGTGGAGATCGGCTCGATCCTCGCGGACCGCGACCCCGAAACGCACGAAAACCGTTATCCGGCCCTCGAACTGCTGCGTCTGGCCATCCCGCGCCGCGTCTATACGGACAACCACATCCGCGTCATTGCCGCCGCCTGCCGCAACATCTACGAACGCCGCGCCGAGATCACGACCGGCTACCGGATCACCTTCGAGGCCCCGATCCTGCGGCACTTCACCGTCGAACTTGAAAAGATCTGACAATTAGCCATGAAACGACTCCTTTTGACACTGGCCGCTCTCGGAACGGCCTTCACCCTGCAGGCGAAGATCACCCTGCCGGTGCTCTTCAGCGACAACATGGTACTCCAACAACAGAGCGATGCCCGCTTCTGGGGAACGGCTTCGCCGGGTAAAAAGGTGACGATCCGACCGTCGTGGAGCAAACACACCGTCACGACGACGGCCGACCGCGAGGGCCATTGGCAGACGACCGTCCCCACCCCCGAGGCAGGCGGTCCCTACACCATCGAGCTGAGCGACGGCGAAGCGCTGAAGATCAACAACGTCCTGATCGGCGAGGTGTGGTTCTGCTCCGGACAGTCGAACATGGAGATGCCCATGGGCGGCTTCCGGAATCAGCCCGTCGAAGGGGCCACGGAGGTGATCGTCGGAGCCAAGGCCTCAACGCCGATCCGCATTTGTACCGTCCAGCGCGCCACGGCCCGCACGCCGCAGGAGAACTGTTCGGCCCGCTGGCTGGAGAACACGCCCGACGCGGTCGCCGCCTCCAGTGCCACGGCCTATTACTTTGCCCGTTACCTCGAGCAGCGGCTCGACATTCCGGTCGGAATCATCGTCACCTGCTGGGGCGGAACCCCCGTCGAGGCATGGATGGACCGCCCTGCCATGGAGGCCTTCCCGGAATTCGACCTCTCGTTCCTCGACCGGAACGACAAGATCAACCACCCGTCGCATCAACCCACGATGCTCTACAATGCGATGATCGCCCCGCTCATCCCCTATACGATCAAGGGGTTCCTCTGGTATCAGGGCGAGGAGAACCGCAACCGCCCGGCCCAGTATCAACGGCTGATGCCGGCCTTCGTCGAGATGCTCCGCAAGAACTGGGGCCAGGGTACCCTGCCGTTCTACTACGTGCAGATCGCACCCTACAAGTACGGAGTCCCCGATCTGGTGGGCGGTTCGGCGCTGCTGCGTGAGGCCCAGATGCGCAATCTCGACGAGATTCCGGCCAGCGGCATGGTCGTCACGCTCGACATCGGCAACAAAACCTGCATCCATCCGGCACGCAAGGCTCAGGTCGGTCAGCGGCTGGCCTGGCTGGCGCTGTACAACGACTACGGCATCCGGGGATTCGAACCCAACGCTCCGGTCTACGAGTCGATGAGCGTCGAGGGCAACCGTGCCCTGCTGACCTTCCGCACGGGCAAGAGTTCGCTGGCGCCGCTGGGTGACGAACTCGCCGGGTTCGAGGTGGCCGGAGCCGACCGGGTCTTCCATCCGGCCAAGGCGTGGATCGACGGCCGCAAGGGTGTGCTGATCGTCTCCAGCGAGGAGGTTCCAACACCGGTTGCCGTACGCTACGCCTTCCGCAACTATGCCGAGGCCTCGCTCTTCAACACCAGCGGCATTCCCGCCTCGTCGTTCCGCACCGACGACTGGGAACTGCCCGTCAAATAATCCGGCAGCCTCCCGGGGGAGGCAAGGCGGGGGAGCGAAAAATAAAATCGGCCCCGACTCGGCCGGCCCACCCATGAAAAAACCCTGTCCCGTGAATCCGGAACAGGGTTTTTCAGGTCGGTCGCACGCCGACGGGACTCCCGCCGCAGGCTCGCCGCCATCAGAGCAGCGTCTCGAGGATCTGCACGGCATTGAGTGCCGCCCCCTTCTTGATCTGGTCGCTCACGCACCAGAACGTCAGGCCGTTTTCATCGGTCAGATCCTTGCGGATGCGGCCCACGTAGACGGGATCCTTGCCGGCGATGAACAGCGGCATCGGATAGACCTTGTTGGCCGGATCGTCCATCAGCACCACGCCCGGCGCCTGGGCAAATGCCGCGCGAGCCTCCTCGACCGAAACCGGACGCTCAGTCTCGAGCCAGACGCTCTCCGAATGGGCCCGCATCACCGGCACCCGTACGCAGGTGGCCGACACACGGATATCGGAGTGCATGATCTTGCGCGTCTCGTTGAACATCTTCATCTCCTCCTTCGTGTAGTCGTTCTCGGTGAAGACGTCGATATGCGGAATGACGTTGTAGGCCAGCTGGAAGGCGAACTTCTCGACCGTCGGCTCCTTGCCGGCGGCCAGTTCGGCATACTGATTGACCAGTTCGGTCATGGCCGAGGCTCCGGCTCCGCTGGCCGACTGGTAGGTTGCCACGTGCACACGGCGGATATGCGAAAGCTTCTCGATGGCGTTCAACGCCACAACCATCTGGATCGTCGTGCAGTTGGGGTTGGCGATGATCCGGCGCGGAGCACACTTCGCATCCTCGGGATTCACCTCCGGAACGACCAGCGGCACGTCGGCATCCATGCGGAAGGCACTCGAGTTGTCGATCATCAGGGCGCCGTATTTGGTGATCGTATCGGCAAATTCGCGCGAGGTGCCGGCACCGGCCGACGTCAGGGCGTAATCCACCCCCTTGAAATCGTCGTTATGCTGCAACAGACGGACCGTCAGATCCTTGCCGCGGAAACGGTAGGTCCGTCCGGCGCTCCGCTGGGAGCCGAACAGCAGCAATTCGTCAATCTTCAGATCGCGTTCTTCGAGGATTTTCAGGAACTCCTGTCCTACGGCGCCACTGGCGCCCACAATGGCAATTCTCATGTTGTTTCCTAATTTAACGGATAGCGGGACAAGTTGTCCGGACAAATATAGTAAATTTTTTTAAGAACCCAAGCCCTTCACCCCGCATAACGACATCTGCCGTCTCAGATTCCCGTCCCCAAGGCTGCGAAGCGGAGCCCGGCGGACGGAAGTCCGGGACTCTACCCGAAAAACTCCTCCTCGTCGCTCTGCTCGGGGCCAGCGGCATCCATCTCGTCCTCACAATCGTAGTGGGGCATCATCGCCGGCCGCACGAACTGGTCCGTACGGCTCACGCCCAGGTGTCCGTCGTCGTAGACCCGCTTGAGGAACTCGCCCACGATCGGCAGAGCCGCCACGCTACCCTCACCGCCCGAAAGGAAGTGCACCGACTGATCCTCACCGCCGACCCAGGCGCCGGCCACCAGTTTCGGAGCCACACACATGAACCAGGCGTCGCGGTTCTTGTTCGACGTACCGGTCTTGCCGCCGATCTCCATGTCCGTGAGTCCGAACTGCCACTTCAGACGTCCGGCCGTTCCGGCATTGACCACCCCTTCGAGCATCGTCAGCATCGTATAGGCCGTGCGTTCGCTGATGGCGTCCTGCGACTGCGGGATGAACGAGGCGATCAGATTGCCCTGCCGGTCTTCGATGCGCGTCACGAAGATCGGGTCGGTATGCACCCCCTCGTTGGCGAAGGTCGAGAAGGCGCTGACCATCTCATAGACGTTCGATTCGGAGGTGCCCAGGCAGAGCGCCGGAACCGGATCGATGTAGCTGCGGATACCCATGTTGTGGATGAAGTCGGCGACGGCCTCGGGCTGCTTGGCCTGCTTCATGATCCAGGCCGAGTAGTTGTTGCGGCTGCGGGCCAGGCCCCAGCGCAACGGATGCAGCACGCCGTCGTAGACCACCTTGCCGGCCTCCTTCGGCGACCAGGCCGTGCCGTTGGCCGTCTCGATCGTCGTCGGCAGGTTCGGAACCATCGTGCAGGGGGTGAAGCCCAGATGGTCGATGGCGAAGGTATAGACAAAGGGCTTGATCGTCGAACCGATCTGGCGTTTGCCCTGTTTGGCCATGTCGTACTTGAAGTAGCGGAAGTTCGGACCGCCGACGTAGGCCTTGACATAACCCGTGCGGGGATCCATCGCCACCATCGCCGCCCGCATGATGCGCTTGTGGTGGAGGATCGAGTCGCGCGGCGTCATCACCGTATCGCGTTCGCCCTTGTAGGTGAAGACCCGCATCGGGCAGGGTTCGTCGAACGACGCCGTAATCTGCCGCTCGCTGAAGCCCGCCCGCTTCATCTCGCGGTAACGGTCCGAATAGCGGATCGCCTGACGCATGATCCGCTCACGCTCCTCACGGTCCGTATCGAGGAACAACACCTTCGTGCGGCGGTACTGCGCATCCATCTTGGGCTGGATGACCGTCTCCATCTGCTTCTGCACGGCCTGTTCGGCGTAGGTCTGCATCCGCGAATTGATCGTCGTGTAGATCTTCAGGCCGTCGCGGTAGATGTTGTAGGGCGTACCGTCGGCCTTGCGGTTCTTGTGGCACCAGCCGTAGAGCGGATTCTCGTCATACTCCTTGACCGCCTGGTCGTAGTCCCACTCGTTGTAGAACTGGCTGCGCTTCGGGCGGTCGGCGCTCATCACCAGACGCAGCATCTCGCGGAAATAGGTCGCCGAGCCCTCGTTGTGCGAAATGGGGCGGTAGTTCAGCACGATGGGCAGCGCCGCAATCGAGTCGCGCTGCTTGCGCGTCAGCGCCCCGGACTCCTCCATGCGCGTGAGGACCAAATTGCGGCGGGCCAGCGCATTGTCCGGGTTCCGCACGGGCGAATAGCGCGTCGGGGCGTTCACCACGCCGACCAACACGGCCGCCTCCTGTACGTTGAGCTCGTGGGGCTCCTTGTTGAAGAACGTATGGGCCGCCGACTTGATGCCGTAGGCATTCGAACCGTATTCGACCGTATTGAGGTACATGGCGGCGATCTCCTCCTTCGTATAGTTGTATTCGAGTTTGAGGGCCGTGATCCACTCCTTGAGTTTCGCCGTCACGAGCTTGGTCATACGGGCCACGCGGCCGCGGTGACGGGCCGTATCGCGCGGGAAGAGGTTCTTGGCCAGCTGCTGGGTGATGGTCGAACCGCCGCCCTGCGAGGTGTTCTGCAGCAGCACGGTCTTGAAGGCCACGCGGGCCAGCGACGGAATGTCGATGCCCGAGTGGCTGCGGAAGCGGGCATCCTCCGTGGAGATGAGCGCCGCGACGATCGGCGGCACCTCATGGCCGTCGAGGCGGATATGGAGCGTCGAGTCCATCGGATAGAGGTCGGCATACTGCACGTAGGAGCGGTTCTGCACGAAGAACGTGCCGATGACCTTGCCGTCTTCGGAGTAGATCTCCGTGGCCAGATTGCTGCGGGGGTTCTCCAGCTCCTCGAACGAGGGCAGGCGGCCGAAGAGGCCGAGCGCCGTCAGCAACAGCAGCAGTGCCAGCAGTACGAAAGGCGCAAAGGCCACGCCCCAGATCCATTTGATCGCTTTGGGGCTGATGCCCGACTTCTTACGTTGTTCCATAAGACCGAATTTTGCCGTAAAGATACAAAATATTCCCTAAAATGGGAGTCCGAGCGATCCGCCGATCCACACCCCGCCGGTCGAGGGGCGGTAGCACGAGAGGGTGAAGGTCGAGGTGCCCGAGGCGGGTTGGCGGAAGAGGTTGAAATCGAAAACCACGTCGCCGCCCACCGACCAGATCCGCTGCCACGCGAGCGCTCCCCCGACCGGAGTCCGGAAACGTGCGTAGTCGCCGCCGACGTTGAGCCGGATGCGCTTGAAGTAGATCACCGAGCCGATACCCCCCTCGGGATAGCAGAGCGGCAACTGGTAGTTGGCCTCACAGGCCGTGTAGTTGTTCGAGACGATGTCGGCCGAAGTGAAGCCCCGGGGGATGGGGCGCGTGGACTTGTAGCTCAAGGGGGCATAGCCTCCCGGGAACTTGTAACCGCCGATCGAAGTCTGGTAGGTCGCGGCTACCGAAAGCGAGTGGTGGCGCACCACCCCCGGCAGATAGGCCTGCCCGTAGAAGAGGATCAGATCGCTGAAATAGCGGTCCGCCGGATTGAACGTATAGCTGGTCGAGAGGGTGTAGCCCCAGCGGGGGGCGAAGTCGCGGTGAGCCATGCGCACCTGGTCCGAATAACCCAGTCCGAAGGCGACCTGATGCAGCCCCTCGCGGAAGCCGACATGCTGGATGTTGGTGATTCCGCCCCCTTCACCCCACTCGATCTTGCCCAGATCGGCCACCATGCCGTTCGAGTAGTTCCAGCGGGCCGAGACCGAGAACTGGCGCGTATGGTAACCGCGTTGCAGATAGAAGGGCAGCGTGGCCGACAACCCCACGGAGTAGTACTTGTCGGGGGCCGGACGCGACTGATACTCATACTTTCCGGTTTGGGCGTTGTACTGTCCGAGCGAATAGAAGAGCTGGTTGCCGCCGTACGAGGCGTCGAGATCGAAGCGGATGCCCAGTCCGTAGTAGCGTACGCCCAGATTGAAGAGCGACCCTTCGGAACGGTTCCAGCCGTAGGAGGCGTAGGCCTCGGTATTCGAGAGCAGGTTCTGCGAGATCAGCGTCACACCGGCATTCAGGTCGATCGACTGCTCCTCGACCAAAGAGAAGGGATTGAAAGCCAGCGGCATCCAGCTGTGAACGTTGACCAGATTGGGCACTTTGGCGTAGCGTTTTGCCCGGAAATCCGAACTCTGAAGCGTCGAGTCGGCCATCGCGAAGCGCACCGTATCGAGATTCAGCACCTCCCAGCGGCGGCGCGGCGGATTGACCCGGTTCAGCGGCACGCGCCGCGCCTCGACGGGAATCCGCACGCTGTCAGCTGGCTGTGAGGCCAGGCGGTATCCCCGTCGGTCGTAGGTCGTCACCAGCAGCCGGTCCCCGGCCGGTGCCGGGTCAAACGAACCATAGGTCGAGGTCGTCAGGCGGTATTCGCACCTCTCGGTCAGATCGTAGCAATGAGCCTCATCCTTGCCTGAGGCGATCGAGCCGTAGTAGAGCCGTCCGTCGGAGGCCCGCAGGTCCGAAAGCGTAATGTAGGCCCCGCGGGTCACGGCGTGCAGCCCCCCGGCATCGATCCGTCCGATCCACATGCCGCTGCCGTCCGTAACCAGCACATACCACGCCCGCGTCCGGTCGTCCCACGCCAGTCCGTGCAACTCCGTGCGGTCGGGCGCCGCGAAGCGCTCCTCCTCTCCGCCGTTGCGCCGCACGACCACCGTATAACGGCCCTCGGGCGCATATTCGACCCACCCCAGCGCATCGGGAGTCGAGGTGGGATAGAGCGCCCGCCGGGCCGGACCGACCGTCCGGGTCCGGCCATCGGCCAGATTCATGTAGCAGAGCTGCGAATTGACCCGCTGTTCGAAGAGGGCCGAGCGGCGGTATTCGGTCCACCAGACGCGGCCGTTGCCCAGCGTCGGGCGCGTGGAGATCAGCCCCGTCGCAGCCACCTCACGCTCCCGACCCGTGCGGAGGTCCACCGTCACGAAGCGTGACACGCGGTCCAGATCGGTCTTCACGGCCAGCACCGCCGTATCGCCCAGCGCCAGCGGCCACTGGTATTCGGTATGGTTGCGCTCGGGGAGTTCGACGAGCGGCCGGGCCGTGTCCGGCTCCTCGGGCAGCGACGACCAGAAGCGTTCCAGTTCGTCGAACGTCTCGCGGAAGAGCCGGCTGACATTCGTATCGTAGTACTTCTCCAGCGCGATGCGCGTCGTGGCCAGCATGTAGGGGTTGCGCGACCCAAACCACGCCACGCGGTCCCAGACATTCTCGCCGTAACGCTCCCAGGCGTAGGAGCAGATCTGATAACCCAGTTCGTAATGGTCGGGGATGTAGTCGCGGTAGGAGCCGCAGAACCAGCGGTCGATGTTGAGGTGGTCGCGCCCGACGCTGCCCATGGCCCGGTAGGCCATCGAGAAGGAGGGCTGCAGTCCGCGGCCGAACGACGACATCATCGTCTCGGACATCACCGCATCTCCCTCCATGGCCCATACCGGCATGCACAGCAGACCGATGGTCGAGCCCTGCTGCCCGAGGATGTAGCTCAGCACGCGGATCACCCCCCGGTTGAGGTTGTTGTACTGCACGGCATGGCGGTACTCGTGGGCCACCAACTGCTTGTACCACGGCATCGAATAGCTGTCGATGGCCGGCGAGGTAAGAAACTCCACGCGTTTGGGAAGGTACATCACCAGTCCGTTCGACTCGAAGTTCTCGGGGTGCATGACAAACGGAATGCGCATCGGCCCGCGGCGGAAGCCGTAGGCGATGTCGGGCTGCACGGCGCGGATGTAGAAGAGCGTGCGCCGCGCCAGCTCCGAGACCGTATCGGGATAGATCATCCGCACGTCGGGCGTACGGATCGTCGACCACTTGAGCGGAGGATCCGAGCCCCACGTGTAATACTGGGCCTCGGCACGCCGCACACCGAAAAGCAGCGCGGTGAGCAGCAACACGAACAACAGCACCCGCCTCACCTCAGTTGCCGGCCTTTTTGCAACGGTAGCCGCTGCTGGTGAGCAGGTTGACGATGCGGTCGCGGTGGTCGCCCTGAATGATGATTTCGCCCTCCTTGGCCGCTCCGCCGACGCCACACCGGGTCTTGAGCATCCGGGCCAGAGCCTGCAGATCCTCGTCGCGCCCGACGAAGCCCCGCACCAGCGTGACGACCTTGCCTGCGCGCTGCTTGCGGTCGAGCCATACGCGCAGCTCCTGCCGCTGCGGCGGAAGAGTCTCCGCCTCGGGCTTCGCGGCGGTCTCGTATTTGAAGTCGGGATTGGTCGAGTAAACCATCCCCAAGCGGGATTTCCAGTCGTTGTCTGCCATAAATCGTGTTCGGAAGGTAGGAATTAAACGCCGATCGGGCGCCTTTATTTTGCACAAAAATACGAAATTATTTATCTTTGTATGCGTATGGCCAGGAAGTTCACCGAAAAACCCCGCAAATCACACCCCTTCGCCCATGCGAAGAGCCTCGAGGAGCTCCCCCGCCCGCTGCCGGCCAACCCCGACCAGCGGCTGGTGAAGGTCTATGTCGAAGGCTATGAGGATGTCGCCTTCTGGCGCGGCATCTTCGACCACTTCCGCAACCCCTATCTGCGTTTCGAGATCTCGGTGCCCGACCGCGGCGACCTGCCCAAGGGCAAGAAGGTGCTGCTGGGGATGATCCCCCAGTCGTCCGAGGAGATGATCCTCTGCGTCGACTCGGACTTCGACTACCTCTTTGCCGGGCGCACCGAACAGTCGCGCCAGCTGGCCGACGCCCGCTTCATGTTCCACACCTACGCCTACGCCACCGAGAACTACCTCTGCTACGCGCCCTCGCTGCACAACGTCTGCGTCAAGGCCACCAAGAACGATACGCGCATCTTCGACTTCGTGCGCTTCCTGCACGAATACTCCTGCACGATCTACCCGCTCTTCCTCTGGTATGCCTTTTCGGCGCAGCTGGCCTCGGAGCACGTCTTCCCGCTGGCCGATTTCAAATCGTCGGTGCGGCTGGGCTACCTCGAGATCGAGAACAACGGCGAACGCACCCTCGAATGGCTGCAGCGCAACGTCGCCAAGCGCGAAGAACTGCTCAAGCGCCGCAATCCGCGGATGATCGAACCCATGAAGGAGTTCGAGACCCAGCTCCGGCAGCGCGGCGTGAAACCCGAAAACACCTACCTCTTCATGCACGGCCACACGCTGATGGACAACGTGGTGATGGTGCTGCTGAACACCGTCTGCGAGAAGCTGCGCGACATGTCGATCGCACGGATCACCGCCTCGCAGAAGCAGGGCGTGGCCCTGAAGAACGAGATGTCGAACTACACCAATTCGCTGCGGTCGATCCGCGACGTGCTGCTCGACAACGAAAACTATACGGCGTGTCCGCTCTACAAGAGCCTGCAGCGCGACATCGAACGCTATATTGCCCGCATGATCTGGAACATGAAACGCAACGGCGAGATTCGTGAACAGTCGGTCGTGGGCATCCTTCACCGTCTCCGTCAGGGAGTCTTCTAGAGAGGGGCTAATGAGAGAAAGGGCCATGGGGCGACCGATCCGTTCTAAACCGGAAGCACACGAACATCCGGAACCCGCACAACAAAAAAAGAGAGCCCGTCGGGCTCTCTTTTTTCATGGGCTCCAATCGGGCGGCCAATCAATACTGCCCCTGCTTCTTGCGCACGACGCGTACGGTGGACTGCGTCGCCTGGCGGATGAAGACCTGCGGACCGCGGGCATAACGCCGCCACAGATCATCCGTATAACCGCGGATGGTCAGCAGTTCCATGTCGCGCGTCGTCATCACGTCGAAGCCCGACTCGCGCAACGCCCGGACCACCTCGTCGATATGCCACGAATTGTCGACACACAGACTCAGGTTGACCGCCGAGTTGTGGATCAGATTGGTCTTGATGCGGAAGTGCTCGAGCAACGAGAAGATCGTCGCGAACTTCTCCTCCAGCACGAACGAGAAGTCGCGCGAACGGATCGTCAGCAGCACCTGATCCTTCTTCAGAATCAGAATCGGGACGTCGATCGGCGCCGACATGCCGCGGATCACCGTTCCCGGCTTGCGCTTGTCGCCAAACGGACGCACGTAGAGCGGGATATTCTTGTTCTGCAGCGGTTTGATGGTCTTCGGGTGGATGATCTGCGCACCGCTGTAGGCCAGTTCGATGGTATCCAGATAGTTCAGCTCGGCGATCTGCACGGCGTCGGGGAAGATCTTCGGGTCGGCGTTCAGCACACCGTCGACATCCTTCCACACCGACATCGACTCCGCTTCGAGGATATTGGCCGCCACGGCTGCCGAGTAGTCCGACCCTTCGCGGCCCAGCGTGGTGGTGGTTCCGTCGGGCGCCCCGCCGATGAAGCCCTGTCCGATGAAGATCGTCTCCGGACCCCCTTCGACCGCCTCCCGCAGCAGCGGCGTCGAAGCCGCAAGATCGACTCCGGCATCCTTGTGACGCTGTTCGGTGACAAAGCACCGGCGCATGTCGATCCAGCGGTTCGGAACCCCGGCGTAGTTCAGATACTCGGAGATGATCGTCGTCGAGACCAACTCGCCGTAGGCCACGATCATGTCGTACCACAACTCGGCCTCTTCGGGGAGGTAGCGGGTCTGTGTGGCGACATGCTCCAGCTCGTCGAAAAGACGATCGACACGCTCCAGCTGTCGGTGTTCGTGCCACAGATCGTCGATAATCTCGGCGTGGTACTGCCGCAACTGTGCGATATGGTCGAGCGACTGCTGCCGGTCGCCCTTCTGGAGTCCCTCGAAGACCTTCTCCAGGGCATTGGTCGTCTTTCCCATCGCCGAGACGATGATGAAGAGATGTTGTTCGTCGTCGATGATCCGGCGCAGGTTTCTCACCCCGTCGGCATTCCGCACCGACGCGCCTCCGAATTTGTAGACCTTCATATTTTTCCTTATTAACCTAACCTTCTGTTGATTCGGCAAGGCACGGAGGGCCTCGCAGCGAAGCCCCCGTGCCGTTGCCACCTCTTGCCGGCAGCCGCCGCTACTCCCCGACCGGGCGATACGGCACACCGATATTCTGGAAGAGGAACGCGTACATGTCGGTGGCATCGTCGATGCGCTTCGAGGTGGGCTTGCCGGCGCCGTGACCCGCCTTCGAGTCGATGCGGATCAGCACCGGGGCATCCCCCGCCTGGGCATACTGCATCTCGGCGGCGAACTTGAACGAGTGGGCCGGAACGACGCGGTCGTCGTGGTCGGCCGTCATCACCAGCGTCGCCGGATAGACCGTACCCTTTCGGATGTTGTGCAGCGGCGAATACTTATAAATATAGGAGAACTGCTCGGCGTCTTCCGACGAACCGTACTCCACGGCCCAGCCCCAGCCGATCGTGAACTTGTGGTAGCGCAGCATGTCCAGCACGCCGACCTGCGGCAGGCAGACGGCAAAGAGATCCGGGCGCTGCACCTCGCACGCGCCGACCAGCAGACCGCCGTTCGAGGCACCGTTGATGGCCAGCCGCTCCTTCGAGGTGTACTTTTGGGCGATGAGGTATTCGGCCGCCGCGATGAAGTCGTCGAAGACGTTCTGCTTGTTTTCGAGCATGCCGGCCTTGTGCCAGGCCTCGCCGTACTCCGAGCCGCCGCGCAGGTTGGCCACACAGTAGATGCCGCCCTGCTCGACGAACATCAGCGCCGAGGGGTTGAAGGCCGGTGTGATATTGATCTGGAAGCCGCCGTAGCCGTAGAGCAGGCAGGGATTCTTGCCGTCGAGCTTCATGTCCTTGCGGCGGGTGATGAACATCGGCACCTGCGTACCGTCCTTCGAGGGGTAGAAAACCTGCTCGGTGACGTAAAGCGAGGGGTCGAAGGCCACCTCGGGGGCCTTATAGAGGGTCGACTTGCCCGAGGCGATGTCGTAGCGGTAGATCGTGGCGGGCGACGTGTAGTTCGACAGCGTGTAGTAGAGCTCCGCAGCCTCCTTTTCGCCGCTGAAGCCGCCTACGGCACCGATGGCCGGGAGCTCGACCTCACGGACCAGCTTTCCGTCGTAGTCATACTGCGCGATGCGGTTCTGTGCATCCTGCAGGTAGGAGGCGAAGAGGTAGCCGCCGGCCTTGCCCACCCCTTCGAGCAGGTTTTTCCGATGCTCGGGGATCACCGTGGCGACCTGTCCGGGCTTCGTCAGCGAGATCCGCTTCAGGGCATAGTTCGAGGCCCCCTCGTTGGTCATGAAGTAGAGGTTGTCGTCCTGGCAGTCGATGAGGCGGTAGTCGTAGGCGAAGCCCGGGAGCAGCGTCCGGAAACTGCGTTCCGAAACCTTGCGGACGAGGATCTCCGAACCGGAGGTTCCCTCCGAACCGACGATGAAGAGCCAGCGGCCGTCCTGCGAAGGCCAGGCCGAGAAGTAACGCAGCGGATGGGCCTTGTCCTCGTAGATGAGCCGGTCGGCGGACTGCGGCGTGCCGAGTGCATGGTAGAAGACCTTCTGGAACTGGTTCTGCGACGAATAGGTCCCCGTCTTCGGGGCATCATAGGCACTGTAGTAGAAGCCCTTCGAATCGGGGGCCCACACCGCTCCCGAGAACTTCACCCACTCGATCCGGTCTCCGGTCAGCTCCTTGGTCGCGGTATCCATGACGCGGATCTCGACCCAGTCCGAGCCCGACGCCGCGGCGGCATAGGCAAAGTAACGGCCGTCCTTCGAGAAGGAGATCTCGCCCACGGCCACCGTACCGTCGTCCGAGAGCGTATTGGGGTCAAGGAACACCTCGCCCGGCTGGCCGGGAGCCGTCGTGCGGTAGATCACCGCCTGGTTCTGCAGGCCGTCGTTGGAGGAGTAATACCACCAGTCGCCGTGTTTGGCCGGAGCACCCTCCTTGGGGTAGTTCCACAACTGGGTCAGCCGTTTGCGGATGGCTTCGCGGAAGGGAATCTGCTCCAGATAGGCGTTCGTCACGGCATTTTCGGCTGCCACCCAGGCGGCCGTCTCCGGCGAATTGTCATCCTCCAGCCAACGGTAGGGATCCGGCACCTCGGTGCCGAAATAGTTGTCCACTACCTCGCCGCGCGGCGTCTCGGGGTAGGGAGCATGCTTTATCTGTTTCATGTTGTTGCAACCGGTCGTTGCCAATGCCACCGCGCCCGTCAGCACGGCGATCGTCCAGGAATAATGCTTCATAAGTACAACCGTTTGGGTGATATTGGGACAAAGTTAGGAAAAATTCGATATTTTCCATAAATTTGTCCTCCTGAAAAATACCGAACAAGATGACTGACAACCATAACGAACTCAAAACACGCATCGACCAGGCGTGGGAGAACCGCGAACTGCTGCACGACGAAAGCTATCGACAGACCATCCGCCAGGTGATCGACCTGGTCGACCGCGGTCAGCTGCGCACCGCCCAGCCCGTGGCCGAGGGCAGCGAGGAGTGGCAGGTCAACGAATGGGTCAAGAAGGCCGTGCTGCTCTACTTCCCGATCCAGCCCATGCGCAAGATGCAGGCCGGCGAACTCGAATGGTTCGACAAGATGGAGCTCAAGCACGACTACGAACGGCTGGGCGTACGCGTCGTACCCCACGCCGTGGCCCGCTACGGCGCCTACATCGCCCCGGGAGCCATCCTGATGCCCTCGTACGTCAACATCGGCGCCTATGTCGACACGGGCACGATGGTCGACACGTGGGCCACGGTCGGCTCGTGCGCCCAGATCGGCCGCCACGTCCACCTCTCGGGCGGCGTCGGAATCGGCGGCGTGCTCGAACCCGTGCAGGCCGCCCCCGTGATCATCGAGGACAACTGCTTCATCGGTTCGCGCTCGATCGTCGTCGAGGGGGCCCACGTCTGCCGCGAGGCGGTCCTCGGATCGAACACCGTCATCACCGGTTCGACCCATATCATCGACGTCACCGGTCCCGAACCCGTCACCTACAAGGGCTATGTGCCGGCCCGCTCGGTGGTCGTCCCGGGCAGCTACCGCAAGCAGTTCCCCGCCGGCGAATACAGCGTCTCGTGCGCGCTGATCATCGGCCGCCGCAAGGAGTCCACCGACAAGAAAACCTCGCTGAACGACGCCCTGCGCGACTTCGGCGTCTCGATCTGACCTACGACCGGAATCCCCTCCCGCGGGGAGGGGGGGGGTGATGCAATGGCACCCCCTGCGGTTCGCCCCACCCAAACACCTCGAAAAATGATCTACCACCTCGACACGACCACCTCGACCAACGACGACGCCCGCGACCCGCGATACCGCCACGGCGACATCGTCTGGGCCGAGCACCAGACCGCCGGACGCGGCCAGCGCGGCCATCAGTGGCTCAGCCCCGAAGGCGAGAATCTCACCTTCACGATGGTCGTCGAACCGCGCTTCCTGCCCGTCACGGAACAGTTCCTGCTCTGCGAGGCACTCTCCGTGGCGCTGACCGACACCTTCACCGCCTACGGCATCGAGACCCGCATCAAGTGGACCAACGACATCTATGCCGGCGACCGCAAGCTCGAGGGCGTGCTGATCGAACACAACTACGCCGGCGCAACGCTCTCGCGTTCGCTGCTCGGCATCGGCATCAACGTCAACCAGACGGAGTTCGACCCGTCGCTTCCGAATCCCGTCTCGATGGCTCAGCTCACCGGACGCCGCTACGACCGCCGCCAGGTGCTCGAGACCTTCGAACGCTGCATGACGGCCCGCTACGAACAGCTCGAACACGGCGACCGCAACGCCCTGCAGGAGGAGTATCGCCGGCGCATGTACGACCTGGGCGTGCGGCGGACGTTCCGCTATCCCGACGGTTCGCTCACGCACGCCGTCATCGAAGGCGTGCGCCCCACCGGCGAACTGATCCTGCGCCACGACGACGGCGCGCTCCGCGAATACCTCTTCAAGGAGATCGAATTCGTCCTCCGGGAATAGGCCCCGTCAAGGCGGAGAGCCCATGACGGGCCGGGAACATCCGTCCCGGCGTCGTAAATTTCGGACGATTTTTCTTGCTGTTACAAAAATAACAGTTATATTTGCAAAGGAATAAACCGATTTCATAAACAAAAATTTCAAATACCATGAATGTACCTGCAAATCTGAAATACTCGAACGACCACGAGTGGTGCCGCGTCGAGGGCGACGTAGCCGTTGTCGGCATCACCGATTTCGCACAGAGCCAGCTGGGCGACATCGTCTTCGTCGACGTGCCGACCGTCGGCGAAACACTGGCTGCCGGCGAAGTCTTCGGCTCGATCGAGGCCGTGAAGACCGTCAGCGACGCCTTCCTGCCCGTGGGCGGCGAGGTGCTGGAGTTCAACAGCGCCGTCGATGCCGATCCTTCGATCGTCAACAAGGACGCCTACGGCGAAGGTTGGCTCGTCAAGGTCAAGATGACCGATCCGACCGAATTCGAAAAGCTGCTCAGCCCGGCCGACTACGAGAAACTGATCGGATAGTTCCGACCATAATAAGGGGCGGAGAAGTTCGCTGCCGGGATATTGCGGGATGAAGGCACGCACGAATAGGCGCATCGCGAGGAGAGAGGCATGACGCCGATATCAATAAAAGGTTGGAAAAAAGTGAGTGTGTGCGCAAACAGGAGAATGGAGCAATCAACCCCGGCAACGGACGGATTCGCAACTCTCGGGAGAAGAGCCCCGGCGGGCTCGGTCCCGGCACGACAACGCTGAAACCCGGATGCCGTGTGTGCAAACGGGCCATGGAAAAAGCAGACGCTGCAACCAGCCGACATCTGCAGGCGCAGAAAGCGCAACCGGTGCGGCCGTGTGGGAGATGGAACGCGCAGAACCAGGGGGGGAAGGAAAACTCCGCAATGGACTCACGAATCTGTGCAAGACAGAACGGGAAATGGGAAAAGAATGGGAAAAGTCCAAACGGAGTCCGATACCCGAGCGTATGAATCCCCGAAAAGCGCAAACGTGCGAATGTTCCGCGGCAAGGACAATCCGCTCCTGCAAGGCAGAATACGGATACTGGTCCGCACCGCCTCAGCGGAATGAAAAGGTGTGAAAAAGAGTGATGGAGCCGCAACGAAAGTCTCGCTGACCGTGTTCCGGATGAGGATCCGCCGCAAAGCGGACAACTCCGCCCCCAAATCCGAATTACCTGCTAACCCAAACGCTCAAAAGTATGTCAAAAGTTACCGTCGTAGGCGCAGGCGCCGTAGGTGCAACCTGTGCGAATGTGATGGCTTGCCGCGAAGTGGCAAGCGAAGTGGTTCTCGTCGACATCAAGGAGGGCCTCTCCGAAGGCAAAATGCTGGACATGTACCAGACCTCCACGCTGATGGATTTCGACACGAAACTCGTCGGTGTAACCAACGACTACCGGAAGACGGCCAATTCGGACGTGGTGGTCATCACCTCGGGCATCCCCCGCAAACCGGGCATGACCCGCGAAGAACTCATCGGCACGAATGCCAATATCATGAAGGGCGTCGTCGGCAACGTCATCCAGTACTCGCCGCGCGCCATCATCATCGTCGTGGCCAACCCCATGGATACGCTGACCTATCTGGCCCTGAAGGCCTCGGGACTCCCCAAAAACCGCATCATCGGTATGGGCGGCGCACTGGATTCGTCGCGCTTCAAGTGCTATCTGGCCAAGGCTACAGGCGTCAACATCAACAATATCGACGGAATGGTGATCGGCGGTCACGGCGACACGACGATGATCCCGCTGCTGTCGAAGGCCACGGTCAACGGAGTTCCCGTCACGCAGTTCGCCTCGAAGAAGAAGCTTCAGGAGGCCGTACAGAACACGATGGTCGGAGGCGCCACGCTGACCAAACTCATCGGCACGTCGGCCTGGTACGCTCCGGGAGCCGCCGCCTCGATGATGGTCGAGGCCATTCTCCACGACCAGAAGAAGCTGATTCCCTGCTCGTGCTACCTCGAGGGAGAATACGGGCAGTCGGACCTCTGCATCGGCGTACCGGCGATCATCGGCCGCAAGGGCATCGAGAAGATCGTCGAGGTGGAGCTCACCAAGGAGGAGGCCGCGAAGTTCGCCGCCTCGGCCGAAGCCGTCCACAAGACCAACCGCGTGCTGCACGAGATCAACGCCCTGTAGCCCGACGGCTGCCAGCAGGCAACCGCGAAGACAAACGGCCCCGATACGCGTATCGGGGCCGTTTTTATGCAACAGGGAGAGCTTCTGAAGACGCCCGAAGGCGGCAAACCGCCCCGGACAACCCTCAGAATGAGATCTTCGCGCCGACAAACCAGCTGCGCGGCAGCGACGGTCCGTAGATATAGCCCGAATCCCGCTCGATGCCGCGGTCGAAATCGCGCTGATAGGCGTTGAAGAGGTTCTGCACGCCGCCGTAGAGCTGCAGTGTGACGTCGCGGTAGATCCGCCAGTCGTAGGCCACCTTCAGATTCACGTCGCAGAAGGCCGGCGTCGTGACGGCCACATCCTGCCCGACGCCCGAACCGGCCTTGTGCTGCACGAGCATTTCGCCCGTACAGGTGCCGGAGAGGTCGGCCGTCAGGCGGCGCCATGGTTTGAACGATGCCGTGAAGTAGCCGTAGAGGTCCGGCGTGCGGAACATCCTCCGCACGGGCGCCACTTCGGGGTCGTCGCTCCACGCCTCGGGCTCGACATAGCGGCTGCGCTGCCACGTCATGCCGGACTGCAGCTCGAACCAGCGCGTGAAGACCGCACGCCCCTCGAGGTTCAACCCCGTCACCGTCGCTCCCGAACCGTTGTAACGCTCCTGAATCTTGCCGCCGTCGTCCGGCTGCTGCAGGTCGCGCAACGCAAAGACATCCTTCAGCCGGGTGTGGAAACCCTCGATCAACAGGTTGGTCTGCACCGATCCGAAGTTGTGGTAGAGGTCGGCCGAGAGGCTGACGCTGTGCGAACGCTCCTCGCGCAGGTTGTCGGCCAGTCGGATGCGAACCCGCTCGCCGCCCACGATGGCGACGTGCAGATCCTCGTCGAAGGCCTGCGGAGCCCGGTAGCCGGCGGCGTAGCTCAACCGCAGGTTGACCGACTCCGTGGGGTTGAAGCGCAGGTTGACCCGTGGGCTGAAGATCACGTGATCGACCAGATTGTGCTTGTCCAGACGCCCGCCCAGCAGGAAGGACCACCTCTCCGACTTCCACTCGTTCTGCAGATAGCCGCCGACGATATGCACCCGCTGATCGGTATGGATGTCATAGCCCACCGAACGGTCGGCCAGATCATCGTAGCTGTATTCGGCCCCAAGGGTCAGCTCGGCGGGCAGGAACCACAACCGCTCGAAGGCATGGACATACTGCAGGCCGGTCGCCACGACCAGATCCCGGGTCGTGCCGTAGGCCCGCGTATCCTGCCGGCTGCCGTAGTAGCTCTTGCGGGCCGTATGCTGGAACGAGGCGTAGGCATTGAAGCGGTCCCGGCGGTCGGCCGACGAGAGGTCGAACGAAAGGCTGCCGCCGTCGATGGCATGGTCGGCCTGTTCGGCCACATTGGCCTCGTGAGGGGGCTGTTTCAGCAGGTCGCCGCCCCGGCGGAACTCGTTGAGATGGTGATACTGGGCCGTCAGCCGCGAATAGGCCCCCGTCCGCAGGTAGGTGCGCATGCCCAGCGAACGGCTCTCAAGCTGCGGAAGCTCCGTAAAGCCGTCGCCGTTGTGGTCGTATCCCGAGCGGTGGCGGCTCTGGCCGAAGATGCCGAATCCGGCGCGACCGCTCTCGGAGACGATCGAGGCGTTGAGCATCGAGGTGTTGTCGTAGGAGTGGCTGCCGCCGAGCGAGAGCAGCCGGTGGGAGAACTGCGCCGTACTGCGCGTCGGTTCGCGGGTGATGACGTTGATCGTCCCGCCGATAGCCGACGACCCGAAAAGCGCCGAACCGCCGCCGCGCAGCACCTCAACCCGTTCGATCATGTTCGAGGGGATCTGCTCCAGGCCGTAGACCCCAGTCAGGGCCGAAAAGAGCGGATGCGAATCGACCAGAATCTGCGAATAGTGGCCGTCCAGACCGTTGATGCGCACCTGCGTGAAGCCGCAGTTCTGGCAGTCGTTCTCGACCCGCACGCCGGGCTGGAACGACAGCCCCTGGGCCAGGCACGACGCCTCGGTGCGTTCGAAGAGCCGGGCGTCGAGGACGCTCACCAGCGCCGGAGCCTCGCGCCGCAGCGTAGCCGAACGGCTGGCCGAGACAACCACCTCGTCCATGGCAATGCCGCTGGGTTCGACCTCGAAATTCAGTTCGAGGGTCGTGCCGCGTGTCAGCTGGACGGAGTCGCGCCGTAGGGCGTAGCCCAGCGCCCGGACCTCGATCAGCAGCCGCCCCTCGGGGAGGTTCTTCAGAAAGTAGTGGCCCGAGGCGTCGGTGGTGGTGCCGAAGGTGGTGCCGACAACCGAGACCGTGGCATAGGCCAGGTGTTCGTGCGTCGTGCGGTCGACGACGTGTCCGAAAAGGTTCGCGTCGGTGGCTTTGCGGGGAGCCTCGGCGCCCGCTGCGCCGAAACAGGGCAGCAACAGCAAAGGCAGTGCCGCCAAAAGGATATTTTTCATAAATGGATTTTCAATCGGTTTGACAACTGGGGAACGTTCCGAAGGCTTTCGAAGCCCCGGAGGCAGGCATACGACGCCTGCGCCCCTGCCCGTGCAGGGACCCGATGCGATACGCCGCCGCGCATCGCTTCCGTCAGCGGTCAAACCCGGGAGGCGCCCGCAGCGAAAGGACCGTCACGCGCTGTGCGCAACAACACCGCGTAGCTTGGGGCTGCAGCACGGCCAGCACCTCGCCGTGGAACTGCGGGGCCGGCAGGCTCTGCGCCAGATAGGGAAAGAAGTGGTAGTTGTCAACGGGACAATACCCGACGATCTCCTCCCGGGCTCCGTTGTCGGGCAGCAGATCGCCGCAATGGGCGGCAAAATGGGCATGGTCCTCGAGATAGATATGCACCTTCTGCCCGGCATAGGCGCCGAGCAGCGTCAGCAGCAGAAAGGCTGCCGTCAATCGTCGGAGCGTGAGGTGCATCTTCATCGCCGTGAAGGTACGAAAAAAAAGGACCGCGGCAAGCGGTCCCGATAAAAATACCGAATTCTCGGTAGGTCGTATGTCTTTTCCAGGCTCCGGATCAGATCGAGATGTCGAGGATCTCGAAGTGAATCGTTCCGGCCGGCACATTCACATCCACACGGTCACCCTTCTTGTGACCCAGCAGTGCCTTGGCAATGGGCGTGCCGATGGCGAGTTTGCCCTCGCGCAGATTGGCCTCGTGCTCGGCTACGATCGTATAGGTCATCTGCTTGTTGGTATTGTGATTCAGCAGCGTCACCTTGCTCAGAATCTGCACCTTGCTCTTGTCAATCTTCGACTCGTCGATGACCCGGGCATTGGCAATCGTGTCTTCGAGTTTGGCAATCCGCATCTCGAGCAGCCCCTGCGCCTCACGGGCCGCATCATACTCAGCGTTCTCCGAAAGGTCGCCCTTGTCGCGAGCCTCCGCAATCGCCGCCGAGATAGCCGGGCGCTCGACGGAACGCATGTGGTCGAGTTCGTCCTTGAGTTTCTTGTACCCCTCGGCTGTCAGATAAATAGTCTCTTTTGCCATAATTCAATCATTCCCCGGAGGCCCCGTCCGGAGCGGAACCTCCAAAAAATAAAACATAAAAAATAAGAATCCTGGCCCGCAAAGGCCAGAACCCTGTTTCATCGTATAAGGCAAAGATAAGAAAGATAATCCACATTTGCAAATCTTTTTTCACGTCCGAAGCCGGAAAGTGCCTTTCTTCCACCCAATTAGACGATGCGCCGGCAGGCAGGGGGCCGCAACAGCCCAAACCTCCCGACACAAGGGCCTTTTCCCGCGGGCAGGGCAATATTTTTTTTTGCAAATCGTTAATTTATGCGTAACTTTGCGCGATAAAGCGCCGTAAAAAGATTCTCAAATGAAGCAGACTTTCTCATACGCCCTGTGCGCCCTGGCGGCGGCCCTCTTCCTCAGCGGATGCTCCGGCATGAATGCACTCCTGAAAAGCGGGCAGCCCGAACTGATCTACAGCAAGGCGCTGGAGTATTACGACAACGGCAAATGGCAACGCGCCATCACCCTCTTCGAGGGCGTGGAGCACTACTATCAGGGCACCTCGCGCGAAGACACCGTCTCCTTCTACAAGGCCCGCAGCCGCTTCAAGAACCACGACTACGAAACAGCCTCGACCGAACTCGACGACTTCCGCCGCAAATTCGGCCGCAGCGCCTTCATCGAGGATGCCGAAGGCATGTACGCCCTCTGCTTCTTCTTCCTCTCGCCTGCCCCCTCGCGCGACCAGACCGTCACCGGTCAGGCCCTGATCGCCATCAACGAGTTCATGTCGCGCTACCCGCAGAGTTCGCGCATCGAGGAGTTCAAGAAGATCAACACCGAACTCACCGAACGGCTCCACGAAAAGGCCTACCTGAACGCCTATACCTATTACAAGATCGGACGCTACAAGTCGGCCATCACGGCGCTCAAGAATGCCCTGAAGGAGTACCCCGAAAGCAAACACCGCGAAGAGATCATGTATCTGATCGTCGAATCGAGCTACCGCTTCGCCAGCAACTCGATCGCCGACAAGCAGACCGACCGCTACCTGGCCATGCTCGACTCCTACCTCTCGTTCAAGGAGGAGTTCCCCGAGTCGACCCACATCCGGGAACTCGACCGCATGGCCCAGCACGCCCGCGACTATCTCGACCGCAACAACAAGGACAACAATATATAAGATGGAAATCAAGAAGAACATCCCCAACAACACCATCACGCGCAAGCTGGTGGATCTGGACAAGGAGACCGGCAACGTCTACGAGAGCATCAACATCATCGCCCGACGCGCCAATCAGATTGCCACGGAGCTCAAGACCGAGCTCAACCGCAAACTCGCCGACTTCTCGTCGCCGACCGACACCATGGAGGAGACCTTCGAAAACCGCGAGCAGATCGAAATCTCGCGCTACTACGAGCGCCTGCCCAAACCGACGATCATCGCCACCGAGGAGTTCCTCGATCACGAACTGGTCTACAAGGAGGGCAAGGACGATACCTTCAAGGAGATCTAATCCCCGGGCGACAATGACCTCTCCGACTGCGGCGGGCCACAATCTGGCCGGCCGTCACATTCTCCTGGGCATCACGGGCAGCATAGCGGCTTACAAGGCTGCCATGCTGTGTCGTTTATGGAAGACGGCAGGCGCCGAAGTACAGGTGGTGATGACCCCGCTGGCCAAACAGTTCATCACCCCGCTGACGATGGCCACCCTCTCCAAGCGGCCCATTCTGGTGGAGTTCTTCGATCCGGAGAACGGCGCCTGGAACTCCCACGTCTCGCTGGGCGAATGGGCCGACTGCTACGTGATCGCTCCGGCCACGGCCAACACGCTGGCCAAGATGGCCACGGGCGTGGCCGACAATCTGTTGCTGACGACCTATCTTTCGGCGCGCTGTCCGGTGGTCGTGGCCCCGGCCATGGACCTGGACATGTACGCCCACGAGGCCACGCAGCAGAATCTCCGTACGCTGGCCGCCCGCGGAGTGCGGATCGTCGAACCCGGCGAGGGAGAACTGGCCAGCGGCCTGAGCGGCAAGGGCCGCATGGCCGAACCGCAGCAGATCGCCGAATACGTCGGGAGGCTGCTCGGCGAAACGGACGAAAAAAAAAAGACGCTCGCCGGTAAACGGATGATCGTCACGGCCGGAGCCACGATCGAGGCAATCGATCCCGTGCGCTTCATCTCGAACCACTCGTCGGGCAAGATGGGCTACGCCATCGCCGGCGAACTGGCCGCACGCGGTGCCGAGGTGACCTTGGTCTCGGGCCGTACGGCACTGCCCACCCCACCGGGAGTCGAGCGGGTGGATGTTCTCTCGGCCGCCGAGATGTACGAAGCCACGGTGAAGGCCTTCGATCGGGCGGACGGAGCGGTGATGTGTGCCGCCGTGGCCGATTACACCCCCGAAAGCGTCTCCGAAACCAAACTCAAGAAGGGCGACGGCGAACTCTTTATCCGTCTGCGCCGCACGCAAGACATTGCCGCTGAGCTGGGTGCCCGCAAGGGCGGCCGCCTGCTGGTGGGATTCGCCCTGGAGACCAACGACGAGAAGGCCCACGCCCAGTCGAAACTCCAGCGCAAGAACTTCGACTTTATCGTATTGAACTCGCTGCGCGACGCCGGCGCCGGATTCCGCGGCGACACGAACAAGGTGACGCTCATCGACCATGCGGGCAGCGAGGAGCTTCCGCTGATGTCAAAACGCGAGGTGGCCGAACGCATTGTCGACCGTATCGAGGGGCTGTTGACCCGCTGACGGCCGCGTCCCGCGACAGCCAATCACTGAACAATCAATTCCGAAAAAACTATGCTGCGTCGTCTGTCGGTTGAAAATTACGCACTTATCGACAAACTCGAAATGGAGCTGGACCCCCATCTGAACATCATCACGGGTGAGACGGGAGCCGGCAAATCGATCCTGCTCGGGGCGCTGGGGCTGCTGCTGGGGGCCAAGAACGACGGTTCGGCCATGAAGGATGCGGCCCGCAACTGCACCGTGGAGGGAACCTTCGACCTGAAGGGGTGCGGACTGGAGCCCTTCTTCGAGGAGAATGACCTCGACTACGCGGAGGAGACCTCCCTGACGCGCATCATCACCCCGGCGGGCAAGAGCCGGGCCTTTGTCAACGACGTCCCGGTGCAGCTGGCCCAGCTGCGCGAACTGGGCACGCGGCTGATCGACATCCATTCGCAACACCAGAACCTGATCCTCTCGTCGGAGGAGTTCCGCACGTCGGCCCTCGACACCGTGGCCGGAAACGGCGAGCTGCTGGCCCGCTACGGCGAGCAGTACGGCCGGATGTGCGAGCTGCGCCGCCGGCTGGCCGCCCTGCGCGAGGAGGCCGAACGGGGACGCCGCGACGAGGAGTGGCTGCGCTTCCAGACCGATGAACTGACGGCTGCCGCCCTGCGCGAAGGCGAGCAGGCCGAACTGGAGGAGGAGCTCGCCGTGCTGGAGAATGCCGACCGCATCGGCGAGACGCTGACCGAGCTGCGCAATGCGCTGGACAGCGACGAGACCGGTGTGCTGATGCAGTTGAAAAATGCCGAAAACAACCTCGCGCACCTGCGTGACCGCTACCCCACGGCCGGTGAATATGCCGACCGGCTGCACGCCGTACTCGAGGAGCTGAAGGATATCGACGCCTCGGCCGCCAACGAGAGCGAGCGGCTCGATGCCGATCCCGAGCGACTGGCCAAACTCTCGGCACGGCTCGATACGCTGATCGCCCTGCAGCAGAAATACCACGTGGCGGACGAGGCGGAGCTGATCGCCCTGCGCGAACGGAGTGCCGCACAGCTGGCCGCCATCGTCCACGGCGACGAGGCAATTGCCGAGGCCGAAAAGGCCCTCGCAGAGGCGGTCGGGAAGGCCGAAGCGCTGGCCGAACGGCTGCACAAGGCCCGCGAAAAGGCTGCAACGGGGTTTGCCCGGGAGATTCTCGCGACGCTGACCAAGCTGGGGATGGCCGAGACGGTTTTCCGCGTGGAGCTGACGCCCCGCGCAGAGCTGGACCGCACGGGCCGCGATGAGGTGCAGTTCCTCTTCACGGCCAACGCCCGCATGACGCCGCAACCCGTCGAGCGGATCGCCTCGGGCGGTGAGCTTTCACGCGTGATGCTGGCATTGAAGGCCCTGCTGGCCAAGCGGATGCAGCTGCCGACGATCATCTTCGACGAGATCGATACGGGCGTTTCGGGCCGCATTGCCGACGCCATGGGCGAGATCATCGAGTCGCTGGCCGGTTCGATGCAGGTAGTCGACATCACCCACCTGCCGCAGGTCGCCTCGAAAGGATCGACCCACTTCGTGGTCTACAAGCGCAACAGCCGGACGGAGATCACCCGCCTGAGCGACGACGACCGCATTGCCGAGATTGCCAAGATGCTCTCCGGGGCACAGATCACCCAGGCCGCCGTGGCACAGGCCCGGATTCTGCTGGGGAGATAACGGGCGGCAATCGTCAGAACGATCCATTCCCGGCGGCTTCCACCCCCGGGAATTTTTCATAGCCGAACAACGATGAACCATATGAAAACGATCCTCGCCCTGGCGGCCGGGAATCAACAACGGGCGCGGGAGATCATCCGCGAAATGGGACTGCACGAAGCGTGGCAGGCTGTCGGAGCACGTACCGAGGAGGTCGGTTCGCTCCGCTCGGGGCTGCTCTGCAAACACCTCGACATCGACCTGCACGTCTACTCACCGACCCCGCTTCGCGTGGAAAGGAGTTTTGCTGCTGCGGCCCGTATTGCCGCCCATCCGCGGATCCGCCGCATGGAGTATGCCAACCTGCTCGATGCCGAAGACCGGTGCCTGGAGTGGCATGCGCAATACGAGGATCACGACGGCCGTCTCTGGCAGATCGACATGATCCACATGGCGGAAGGTTCACCCTGGACAGGCTATTTCGAACGGGTGGCCGACCGCATTGCGGCTACGCTGACCGAGGAGACGCGCGAAGCGATTCTGCGGCTGAAGTACGAAACGCCCGACGAGGAGCATATCCCGGGCATTGCCCTCTACCGGGCGGTGATCGAGGGCAGCGTCCGGAGCCGGGCGGAACTTAAGGCCTGGCTGCAGGCGAATCCCGTCGAGGGGATCGTCACCTGGATGCCCGAACCAAACCGAACAGAACCCTAAACCGACCGAAACCATACGACCATGAGCTACTCCCCTCCCCTTATCCGGCTCCTTGCAGGCGCACTGCTTCTCGGCAGCACACTGCTATGCGGATGCAACCGCACGACGCTTTACAATCTCGATTTCGAGGACACCGACTACCGGAACCACCCCTCCCAATGGAGCCTGCCCGACTCGGTCTACTACGGCTACGCCGCAGCAAGCGACCGCAACTGCCGCAAACACGGCGGCTACAGCCTGCGGCTGGAGCAGGTCGATACGACCAAATACACATGGGCCCGCTTCTCCCAGGAGCTGCCCGACACGCTGGTAGCCGGCCATGAGATCGAACTCAGTGGCTGGGTCCGTACGGAGGAGGTCACCGAGGGATTTGCCGATCTGTTCCTTATCCTCACCGAAACGGAAGACGACGATCTCCTGGCGGCCGACACTGCGGGACGCGGCCTGCGCGGCACGACGGAGTGGCAGCGCATGGTGCTCCGGCAGCAGATACCCGACTCGGCCTCGGGCGTCCGTTTCGGCGGCCTGCTGAAAGGCGGAGGCCGGGTCTGGTTCGACCGGTTCGAAATCCGGATTGACGGCCGCAAACTCCGCGATCCACGCATCCCGGTCCCCAAAAGCCGGCTCACACGGTGCGAGAAGGCGGAGCTTCGGCGTTATATCCATCCGCTGAGCGGGTGCGACGCGACCGATGCGGACTCCGTCGACCTACGGTCATTCGACACATTGATCGGTCACAGTCAGGTGGTTGCCCTGGGCGAGAACTCTCACGGAGCCAGCGAAATTTTCCGCATGAAGGAGCGTCTGATCCGCCACCTGGCCACCCGGCAGGGGTTCGACCAGGTGGTCTTCGAAGCCGACATGGCCGCGGGCATCCCGCTGGACAACTACCTGCGCAACGGTCAGGGAACGGCCATAGCGGCGCTCTTCGGACTGGAAATGTGGATCTGGGATACGCACGAGGTGCTCTCGCTGATCGAGTGGATGCGGCAGCGGAACGTCGACGGCCATCCGATCCATTTCCGGGGCATCGACATGCAGTCGGCCAATCAGGCCGTGAAGCTGTTGCGCCAGGAAGCGGGAAAGGATGCCACCACCCGGCAGCTGCTGGATGAAATCGCCCCGAAGCTGGACAGCGTGCTGAGCTACGACCGCAGGAATCGGGCCCGGATCGACTCGCTCGCGGCCTCCGAAATCGAACGCAACCTCAACCGGATCGAGAGCCGGATCGACCGTTCAGCCACAGATGCCCGAAGTTGTACCCTGCAGCGGCAGCTGGTCACCCTCATCAGACAGTACCTGGGTCTGGACGAGGGAGTCTACTGGCGGGATCGCTGCATGGCGGAGAATCTGCTGTGGATCCGGCAGCAAAATCCCGATTCGCGGATGGTCATCTGGGGCCATAACGGCCACGTCTCCCGAGCGGAGAACCGAATGGGACGCCATCTGGAGGAGGCGCTCGGTGCCGATTACCTCAATGTCGGCTTCACCTTCCACGCCGGGCGCTGCTCGATCATCGTTCCCGGCTCGGAGGAGCTGCAGCACGACGTGCAGACGGCCCCGCCCGGAACGATCGAGTATCTGCTCCACCAACTCGACGAACCGTTCTTCGTGCTCGACCTGCGACGGTTGCGCGAGGAGCAGTCACCCGCCCTCGAATGGATCAACGGCATGAAGTTCCGCCACATCGGCGCGTTGAGATGGGCGGATGAATTCTGGGACGAAGGGCTCGCCGATCAGTTCGATCTCCTGATCTACATCGACCGCGTCACCCCCTCGCAACTGCTCTTCTGATCTGAACCCGCGCCTCAACCGGCCGGCACTCCGGATGCCGCCTCCGGGCACAAACGGACACAAAAAAGCCGGGACACTCAGTGATGCGTGTCCCGGCTTTCATCTTATGCTGTCGGCTGACAGCGGCCGATCATTACATCATGCCGCCCATGCCACCGGCCGGCATCGCAGGTGCAGGCTGCTCGGCCTTCTTCTCGGCCAGCACGCACTCCGTCGTCAGGAACATCGAGGCAATCGAAGCGGCGTTCTCCAGAGCCACACGCGATACCTTCGTCGGGTCGATGATACCGGCTGCAAGCATGTCCTCGTACTTGTCGTCGCGGGCGTTGTAACCGAAGGCACCCTGGCCCTCACGCACCTTGTTGACAACTACCGAGCCTTCGCCACCGGCATTGGCCACGATCTGACGCAGCGGCTCCTCAATGGCACGCTTTACGATCTGGATACCGGTCGTCTGATCCTCGTTGTCGCCCTTCATGCCCTCAAGAGAGGCCGTAGCGCGGATGTAGGCTACGCCGCCACCCGGAACGATACCCTCTTCGACGGCGGCACGCGTTGCGGCCAGCGCATCGTCGACGCGGTCCTTCTTCTCCTTCATCTCGACCTCGGTCGTGGCACCCACGTAGAGGACGGCCACACCACCGGCCAGCTTGGCCAGACGCTCCTGGAGCTTCTCCTTGTCGTAGTCCGACGTAGCCTTCTCGATCGAGGCACGGATCTGGGCAACACGGGCTGCAATGGCCTCCTTCTTGCCGGCACCGTCGACGATCGTCGTGTTCTCCTTGTTCAGCGTCACCTTGTCGGCCGTACCCAGCATGTCGAGCGTCGTATCCTCGATCTTCATGCCCTTGTCGGCCGAGATCACGGTGGCACCCGTCAGTACGGCGATATCCTCAAGCATCTCCTTGCGGCGGTCACCGAAGCCCGGCGCCTTGCAGGCGGCGATCTTCAACGTACCGCGCAGTTTGTTGACCACCAGGGCCGACAGCGCCTCGCCGTCGACATCCTCGGCAATGATCAGCATCGAACGGCCGCTCTGGGCTACGGGCTCCAATACGCCCATCAACTCCTTCATCGTCGAAATCTTCTTGTCGGTGATCAGGATATAGGGCTTCTCCAGCTGGGCCTCCATCTTCTCGGGATCGGTGATGAAGTAGGCCGAGATGTAACCGCGGTCGAACTGCATACCCTCGACTACTTCGACATGAGTCTCGGTACCCTTGGCCTCCTCGACAGTGATCACACCCTCCTTGTTGACCTTGGCCATTGCCTCGGCAATGAGTTTACCGATGTTGTGGTCGTTGTTGGCCGAGATGGTGGCTACCTGCTCGATCTTGGCGAAGTCCGAACCGACCTCCTGGCTCTGGGCGCGCAGCGACTCAACCACCTTGGCGACGGCCTTGTCGATACCGCGTTTGAGATCCATCGGGTTGGCACCGGCGGTGACGTTCTTCAGACCCACACCGATGATCGACTGGGCGAGCACCGTAGCGGTGGTCGTACCGTCACCGGCATCGTCGTTGGTCTTCGAGGCGACCTCCTTGACCATCTGGGCGCCCATGTTGGCGAACGAATCCTCCAGTTCGACCTCCTTGGCTACCGTGACTCCGTCCTTGGTCACCTGAGGTGCACCGAACTTCTTATCGATAATGACGTTGCGACCTTTCGGGCCCAGCGTCACCTTGACTGCATTCGACAGCGCATCGACACCCTCCTTGAGGAGTTCACGCGCTTCCACATTATATTTGATTTCCTTTGCCATGGTTGTTCCGTTTTTAACGTTAGATAATTGCCAGAATGTCGTTCTGCTTCATGATCAGATAGGTCTCGCCGTCGATCTGGATCTCCTGTCCGGCATACTTGCCGTAGAGGACCTGGTCACCGACCTTGACCTCCATCTTCACCTCCGAGGTACCGGGGCCTACGGCCACCACTTTACCAGCCAGGGGTTTTTCCTTTGCCGTGTCGGGGATAATCAGTCCGCCGGCAGTCTTCTCCTCCGCGGGATTCGGGAGAATCAGCACGCGATCCGATAAGGGTTTTACGTTCATAGCACTTAATTTTTAATTGTTACTATCTAATTTTCTTTCGAATAATCGCTTCAACAAGCATCCACTCTTCCAACAATAGATGTGCCAATCGGTTTTTGGCAGATTCGGGGTGACAAACGAGCAGGCGGACTGCCATTTTGTCACCCACGGAAAATTCCCGTACATTTTCCGACCGATTTTTTTGGAGGGAACAAAAAAACGTATTACCTTTGCACACCGATACGGGAGTCGTATCGACATGGTGGATGTAGCTCAGTTGGTTAGAGCGTCGGATTGTGGTTCCGAAGGCCGAGGGTTCGAGCCCCTTCTTCCACCCCAGGGCGCAGGAAAAGGAAGTGCTAAAACGAGTAAAATGCCTTATGTATCAGTGATATGTAAGGCTTTTTCATTTTTGTACGGTTCTTGAAAATGCATTTTCAGGCAACGAGTCCGAGACCAAATCGTGACCTGTTTTGCTCCGGACCGAAAACAGGTCACGATTTACGCACAATACACTGTTTTACACCGACTTGCGTCGCAATATCGCCCATGCTGCAAACGTTTGTTTAACCCCTTAAAAAACATGCAGCCATGCGCCGAACAACCTTCTCCGTGGTCTTCTTCTGCAAGAAGTCCAGAATCTCCAAAAAGGGCAAAGCGCCCATCTATGCCCGAATCACCACCTCCGGCCTCTCAACCGAGATTTACACCCGCTGCCAGATCGAGCCTGAGCGCTGGAACCAACGTCTGGAACGCTCCCTGCATCGGGACAAGGTGGCCCTGCAGATCAACGGCATCGTGGACAGCTATCGGGCCAATATCCTGGCGGCCTACGACACTCTGATTCGGGAGGGCAGGATACCGGACTGCTTCACCATCAAGGAACGGCTCGAGAATCCGGGCAGCTCCACCCGACTCTTCCTTGCCGAATTCGCGAAATACTGCGAAAAACGGCAGCAGGAAGTCGGTAGCCGCATCACACAGGTCACAGCCAACAAATACCACCGCCTGCTGCGTTACATGACCGAATACACCCAAGCTCAATATCAAAAAGAGGACCTGCCGCTGGACAGAATCTCCTACGAGTATATCGACGGGCTGAACACCCATATGCAGACGAGGCACAAATGCAAGAACAACGGAGCGGTCAATCTGCTCTGCTGCTTGAAGAACTTCATCCTCTATGCTATCCGAAACGAGTGGATCGAGAAAAATCCCTTCCGCTTCTACAAGATGAAGATCGACAAGACGAATGTCAAGGTGCCGCTGACGAAGGCAGAGCTGGACCTGCTGCTAAAGCGACCGATGCCTAACGAGCGTCTGGAACGGATCCGGGATGTTTTCTGCTTCTGTGCGCTGACAGGACTGGCCTTCACGGATGTCGACCACCTGCGGCCCGAGCACATCACGACCGACGAGAACGGCACCCTGTGGATTCACAAACCACGGGAGAAGACCGCAGTCGTAAGTCGGATTCCGCTGCTGCCGCATCCGATTCGAATTCTGCAAAAATACGAGCAGGATCCCGACTTACGACTCAAAGGAAAACTGCTGCCCGTTCCGAGCAATCAGAAGATGAACGCCTACCTGAAGGAGATTGCGGACATTTGCCTGATCAACAAAAATCTGACAGTCCACCTGGCCCGACATACGTTCGCAACCCTGGCAATCGAATACGGGATGCCAATTGATATAATCGCCAAGATCCTCGGCCACTCGAACACCAACATGACCCGTCATTATGCCAAAATATCCGAGGCAAATATCAGTCGGGAGATGCAAAAAATCGGGAAAATTCTAACGGCCTGATGCAGACAAACGACCGGACGGCGAGGAACAATTCCAGTTCTTTGCGGCCGGTCGTTTATGGAAGAACTGTTTACTTCTGGCTCAACTCGACCAATGTACTTCGCAACATATCGAGGAAATGTGTCAGGCGGTTCTTGCGGTTCAGGATGGCCCAGCGAAGACTCCTTGCGAAACAACAGATGACGAAGATATGCCATCTATATGCGGCTGAGGATCTATTGAATTCAGAACCAGGTCCCGCATTTCAACCTTGGTCCCCATCTGAAGACGACTATAAAACGCAGACAAACCAACCTTAAACGTAGAGCGCCAAAATATTCATATTATCGACCAATTGTCCATCAAGATTGCTACTACCCAGATACAACATTCTCTCATAATACTGAGCAAGGAAGCAGGGATAAAAGGATTTAACCTTTTATCCCTGCTTCCTACATTCTATTTAAGCTCTCGATTATGCCCTATATACCCAAAACTACTCCAAAAGACATTGATATGAAAATCACAAATCATTCATGCGCAGGCCCAGCGTATCGTCATACTGCCGCTGGAGACGTACCAGCTCCTCGAGCATCTCCCGCTGTGGGGCGGCAAAGGCCGGATCGCTATAGAGATTGTGCAACTCGTGCGGATCGGCCTGCAGGTCGTAAAGCTCCCAGTGGTTGATATCGTTATAGAAGTGGATCAGTTTCCAGCGGTCGGTGCTCACGCCGTAGTGCCGCTTGACCATATGTTCGGCAGGATATTCGTAGAAATGGTAGTAGAGCGACCGGCGCCAGTCGGCAGGCTCCTCGCCTCGCAACAGCGGTAGTAGCGAGACGCCCTGGATATCTTCGGGAATCGCAACGCCCGCCAGTTCGAGGAACGTCGGGGCATAATCGATGTTCTGCACCATCTGGTCGATGTCACCGCGGGCTCCTCCCGGAAGCCGCATCACCAGCGGCGTACGGTACGACTCCTCATACATGAAGCGTTTGTCGAACCACCCGTGTTCGCCCATGTAGAAGCCCTGATCCGAAGTGTATACCACCAGCGTGGTCTCCGCAAGGCCCGATTCATCGAGGTAGTCGAGCAGACGTCCCACATTGTCATCCAGAGACTTTAACGTTTTGAGGTAGTCGCGCATATAGCGGTTGTATTTCCACTCAGCACGTGCGCGGCCCTGCGGATTCGTGCGGTAGAACTCCTCGATCAACGGCTCATAAAAACGATCCCATGCCGTCCGCTGATCGGGATTCATGCGGCTCAGGAGATGCTCATAAGGAGCTTTCAGACGCCCCGGCTTGTCATTGCGCAACATCTTCAAGTCGTAGACCGGATCCATGTCGTGATCCGACGCTATGGACATCTCCTGTGCGGCGGCTGCCGGACGCCCCTCGTAAGCATCGAAGAAAGTCTCGGGAAGCTCGAACGTACGGTCCTCATACAGGGCAAGATTGCACGTATCGGCCATCCAGTTGCGGTGTTGCGCCTTGTGATGCACCAACAGGCAGAAAGGTTTCGACGGGTCGCGCTCCTCCTTGAGCCAATGCAGGCTCTTGTCGGTGATCAGGTTGGTGATATAGCCCTCGTTGCGGAGGGTATCGCCCGCCTGCGTGATGAACAGCGGGTTGTAGTAGTCGCCCTGGCCCGGGACAACCTCCCAATGGTCGAAACCCGTCGGAAGACTCTCCAAGTGCCATTTACCCACAACCGCCGTCTCATAACCCGCCGCCTGCAACAATTTAGGGAAGGTCTGCTGCGAGCCGTCGAACACACACGTCGTATTGTCGTAGAAGCCGTTTTTGTGCGAATGCTTGCCGGTAAGCATACATGCCCGGCTCGGACCGCTCAGCGAATTAGCCACATAGCTGTTCGTGAAGCGTACACCCTCGGCCACAATGCGGTCAAGGTTCGGCGTCGAGGCGTAGCGCCGGTCGTAGCAGCTCATCATCTGCGACGTATGGTCGTCGGTCATGATGTAGAGGATGTTCATCGGACGCATAACCGGCTCTGGCCGACCTCCGCATCCGGTCAGCAAAACGGTAGCCAATCCTCCGACGGCCAGTCCGGTTCCCTGTTTCAAATTCATAAACGCTCGCAAATTATTTCCATTCATAATAACGTATCCAATCGATTTCCATCTCCACGGGCAGATCCTCGGGATCCACGGGGCCGACCCACGGTCCGCGGAGTTGCATGTCGACGATCAGATATTGCGGAATGTCAAAAGGAAATTGTCCGGGCTTGTCGGTCTCGATACGCGGATAAGCGTAGTTCCGGACCCCGTTGACATGGAACACAATGCTATCGGGCCACATGTCAACCCCGTACACATTGAAATCGTCCGGACGGATCGGCGCCGTGGAACTCGAAACCGGATCCTGAATACCCAATGTATAGGTATAATGAGAGTGTACGGTCTGATAAACGACCGAATCGAAGTTGAGCCGTTCCATGATGTCGATCTCGCCGCCTTCGGGCCAATGGTAACGCTCCTCCTCATAAGGCATCAGCCATAAGGCGGGCCAGGCGCCGCGTGCCGCTTGAAGCCGGGCCCGGATTTCGATACGTCCCCGATGAAAAGCCTTTTTTCCCTTGGTCCAGAGGCCGCCGGTCAGATACGCGGCCGTGTCCACCGTACGGTCGTCGTTGACAATCCCCCGCAGAACAAGTTTACCGTCACGCCAGTCATAGCAACGGGCATCAGAAGATTGGGTATCCCGCCAGGCTGCGGTTCCCCGAGATATCGTACTCCATACGGAGGTATCGATCTGCGGAGAATCGAAATTCTCCTCCCACGAAAGTCGCCACTCGGGCGTATGGGCGCAGGACGAAACAAAAATCAGCACGGCAAGCGCCAGTAAGGTTCGTTTCATGATATGAAGGATTCTTATTCGGATTTGCATAAAACGGAGAGGACACGAAGGCCCTCTCCGCAAAATTCAAAAATCAATTTCCGTAGTACTTGTTGTAGAACGCTTGCAGTTCAGCCACATATTGGAGCCATGCATCAACGCTCTCGGCCGACGCGTCGAAACTCCGCAGCAACATCTCTCCATTCTCGATAGCCCACGACATACCCACCTGCAAGTCATCGGCCGTATTGCCGACCACGCTCTGCAACCATTCGAGATTCTCCGGAATCTGAGCGAAGGGCGACGCAGCACCCGAGTGGGCCTGTACATTCGCATAACGTGCCTGGACTTCCTCGGCCGTCAGGCTCTTGTTATCCCAACGGAAGAAGGCGATCTCACCCTCCATGCAACGGTGCAATCCGGGATAAATGCCGATATAACCGCCACCGAGTCCGACGCCCTCCGGCGGAAGAGCTCCCGTGCGCGGGTCATTGGTCCACGGCGTCGAAATTCCGGCAAGAGTCGTCTCATTCTGAAGCACGCCATTGATGTAAAGTGACAGTTTGTTGTCGGCACTCCGCGTACAAAGGATATGCACGTAATCACTCGGGCAAACCTCCTGGGCAACAACCTCCGTAAAGGCTTGACCTCCCGTTGATGCAAAGAAGCGGATCTTCTGGTCGGCATCGATACGGAATCCAATACCCATCTTGTTGTGGAAGTTTCCGTTCTGATGGCGGTCTCGACTGGCTGTCAAATAGATACAGTTATCCGACTTACCGGCTTCGGACGCCGCAGCCTCGGCCGCATTGGTTACTTTCAGATAGGTTTCCATCAGGAAAGGCAGGCCTCCACCAGCAAACTCGGCCTTGCGGTTAGGATCAACCGGGCCATCGTACATCACGGCCAGATATTTCTGATTGAGACCACCCGTCTCGTCAAATCCATAGCCATTCGGGTCAAGAATCTCATCACCGGTCGGAATCCAGTAGTCGGGAGTGCCGAGCGAAAGAACATAGCTGTTGGTAACTTCGCTCCAAACAGTCGACGGAATACCGCTTTCCCCCTCTTTGACCGGCATGGCACCAGCAGGTGCTGCATTCACATAGCCGTTTGCCGTGAAAGAGATATCCGAGAAGTCAGCCTTGGCTGTCGCCAGTCCGGGAAGTGTTTCGGGTGCTTTCGGAGCATCGGGGAGCTGTCCCATCTGCTGCACGGAGATCTTGGTCATATCGGTCCAGACAATCTCGTCCGATTCCGGCAGAATGCGAATCTCGCCGAAACGCGGATCCGGCGACTGCGTATCAAACGCTTCGACCGAGAAACGATACTCTCCCGTTTGCGAATCGGACGAGAAGAGTGTAATCCATTCCGACGTCTCGAACTTCACCGCAAAGTTGGAGTTGATCTTGATCTTTACCTTGCCTTCACCTCCGGCACGCGATACGCTGACACTGCCGCCGACCGGTTCGAGAATCGAGATCGACGGTGTGGAACCTTTCTGCTCAATCTTGATCACCACATTCTCGGCATCAGAAGCAATCAACGAGATCGTCGCCGTACGGGGCGATGCCGAAGGATTCTCCGTCACCGTGATATTGATACCCGTCACGACATTGCCATTGCCGGTCCGTTTGGCCGTACACCAATCACTGTCAGACATCTTGTACGTAAAAGTTCCATCGAAATTGACCGGCACAAAACGCGTCTCGGCCTCACCGGAGAACTCCTGGATCAAATCGGCCTCGATGACCTCGAACTGACGGGGGCCATCGGTTGTATCCTCACTGCAAGCACTGAACGTAAAAAGCATCAGCGCAAACATGGCTTGGAGAATTGCTAATTTTTTCATGGTTATGGGTTTTTAGATGGTTATTTTGCATAATATAAACCGACATTCGACAGATTGGCCGTTCTCCGGGTCTGTTCGATGGTGACCCGAAGATTCCGGGCCGTACGGGGAGTATCGAGTTTCACAAGCCGCTTATGACCGATGGTAATCCCCTGGGCGATCGTCTCCCAGGTAGATCCGTCGGAGGTGATCTCCACGCGGAAACGTTCCACACGCTGTCCCCGTGCAATATCCTCCTGCAACATCACGACATTGAACAACTGTCCCGGTTGCACGTCGAACTCCCGCGATTTTCCGCTTGCCGCCTGCCAAGCGCCATCACCGCCGATCACCCGATTGTCGGTGAAGGATTCCCGGATCCAGGTCCCGAATTCACCGAGACGCTGCACATCGGCATCAGGCAGAAGTCCCCGCGTATCAGGCGGGATATTGAGCAACAGAACCGCATTCGATCCCACCGATGCAAAATAGATCTGCTTGAGCGTTTCAAGGCTCTTGGGTTGCTGATCGGCGTGGTAGAACCATCCGTTGCGGATCGAAACATCGACTTCGGCCGGATACCAATACAACGCCTTGGCGCGGGAAAGCACGTCACGGCTGCCCAGATCTGCCGATTTCGCTTCGAGACCCGAGACAACCGTAGCCGGATTTTTGAGCGGCGCAGGCTGCAACGCCACACTGCTCCACTCCTGCTCGCGACCCCGGCCGGCCTCGTTGCCGACCCAACGGATATCGTCTCCCATGATGGCCGTCACAACATGGGGCTGCAAATCCTTCACGGCCTTCATGTAACGGGGCCAGTCGAACGTATGCGTCGGGGTTCCCGGAATCGAAGACCCGTTGGCGCCGTCAAACCACATCTCGGCAACATCACCGTACCAGGTCAACAATTCGGTAATCTGTGCCACGAACATGTCGTCATACTCCGGGGTACCGTAGCAGGACGCGTTGCGATCCCACGGCGAAACATAGAGTCCCAGTTTCATGCCGTATTTGTCGCACGACTCGCGAAGCATCTGCACGACATCGCCCTTGCCGTCTTTCCAACTCGACGACGCCACCGAATGCGAGGTCGTCTTCGTGGGCCACAGGCAGAACCCGTCGTGATGCTTTGCCGTCAGCATCACCAACTTGAACCCGGCATCCTTCAACGTACGGACCCATTGATCGGTATCGAGTTCGCCAGGATTGAACACATCGGGATTCTCGGTCCCGTCACCCCATTCCTGACCTGTCCAGGTATTGACCGTAAAGTGGATGAATGCGGTCAGCTCCCAGCGCTGCCACTCCAACTGGGCCGGAGTAGGAATCAACCGGGCTGCCATATCCACCTTCTCTTCGAGCGTAGCCGATCCCAGATCGACGAATTTCTCGAAATATTCCGTATTCTCCTCGATCGGGCTCCCCGTCGGAGGAACATTATCCGCGTAGAATTTATCCGATGCCGCGCAGCTGACCGGTGCCATAAACACAAGCATCAGAAGCATTCGGGTATATATCCGAAACTTGAATTCCATCTGAATGTAAATTTATTCGTAATACAATATTGCTACTCCTCCTCAACAACCCGCACCCAGTCCACTGACATCTCATACGGCAAAACATCGAACGACGGCAGCCAGGAGGCCCGCCAAGCATTGCCGCCGTAACTCTGCATCGGAGCACAGGACTGATTGATGATGATATAATAGTCACGGGATTCGAACGGCCAGATACCGCCATCAGCCTCAACCTGGGCCTGCGTAACCGTAAAGGTCACTTCGCCGTTCACGGTCCATTCGAGTTTCCCGGGCGTTTTGCGCACCCCGTAAATATTGTATTCCGACAAACTCAACCCGGCGGTCGAAGCGGTGACTTTCGCACTCTTCGAAGCGTTTCCGCCACCCTGCCGCGTATAATGCACGGCGTGTTCGATCCATGCCTCGGAATTATAATGTTCCATGATGTCGATCTCACCGGCCTCGGGCCAGGTGGTGGAATTCTCATCAACGGGCATCAGCCAAATAGCCGGCCACGCACCGTCGCCTGTCGAGGAAAAACGAGCCCTCACGGTCACTTCGCCATAACGGAAGGCATAGAGAACCAGCCCGCTCGGTTTCATGGTCTGCAAGCCCATGCAAAACGGAGCATTCGTAGCCGGTTGTCCGTATTCGGCCGGCGACACAGCCTGCAAGGAGAGCACCCCATCGACCGGCACGTAGCTCTCCAACGGAATTTGTCCCATGAATTTCTTCCAGTTGGCATACTGGTTGGCCGGGCATATGGCCCATTTGGTCGCATCAACCGTCGATTCGGTAAAATCCTCGAAGAAACCTGTTTCCAGAGCCTCCTCCCCGGATCCGACAAACGGGGGAATATTCGGGGTCTCCTCGCTGCAAGCCACAGCCGTGAGGAGAATTCCCAAACACAAGATATTGATCACTCTTTTCATCTTCGTGTTGTTTTTCTGTTGGGTTCACCGATCGTCCGCGACTCTCCACGGACGATCGGAATCCCGGGCTCTACCAGCCCGGATTCTGAACCAGTTTGTGATTTTTGAAAAGCTCCGTATTCGGAATGGGATAGAAATACATCTTGTCCTCCCAAACTCGCGTAGTCACGAGTTTTCGCTCGTAACGAACGTTCGATCCGTCATAAATAACATTCACGCCATAGATCTCACGCGTGCTCGGGCCGATCATCCATCGACGAATATCCCAGAAACGATGGTCTTCGAACGCCAGTTCCACACGTCTCTCATTGCGCAGGCGATCCGTGAAATCGTTTGTAACGTTCAGAGCCGGAACTCCCGCACGGGTCCGAATCTGATTGACCGCAGCAAGCGGCGAGAGCGGGAACTCATCGGAGGTAAACGTCTGATTTCCCGAATACTCATACAAGGCTTCGGCATAGTTGAGCAACACTTCGGCATAACGGAACAGCACCCAATTGTGCGGGGCCGTAGTGGTCTGGCCGTCGGCGAAGTTCACCTCCTCCTGAACATACTTGCGCAGATAATAAGAAGTTCGGCTCGCCCCTTCGAGTGGCAGGCCGTTACGCCCGCCTTCGAAGCACTCCACCGGAACACCTTTCCACATGGCACCGTTGTAAAGCACCGTTGCGAACAGACGCGGATCCCGACGATTCGTATTGTAGATGTTGTTCACATGGTCGGAATTGTTCCAGTCGAACGGCTTGCCGTCGATATCGAAAGCATCGACCAGGTTCTGAGTCGGCGTATTTCCCGAATTACCTCCTTCGTAGCCAATCGGGAAATTGAGCGATTCGAACGTATTGCTGTTCGCTTCCCGGCGTTCGAGGATCAACTCCTGCGACGAAAGGTTGTTCACCGGGCTCTCGTCGGGAACCAACCGGTATACATTCAAATCAATCACCTCCTTGGCTGCCGACGCGGCCGCATGCCATTTTTCCAAATCATTGTCCGGATTGTGGAGTTTGCTGGCCGCATAGAGCAATACCCGGGATTTCAGGGCCAACACCGCACCCCGCGTGATACGTCCCGTCTCCGATCCGTACACGTTCTGATAGTTCAGAGGCAATTCCGGAGCAATCTCATCGCATTCCGACACGATAAAGGAGACAATCTGGTCAAAACCCGACGGCTCGACCGTATTGACCTCCGACGGAGAGTAGGTACGCGTAAGCAGAGGAACATTGTTGTAACGTTTGGCCAGTTCGAAATGGAAAAATGCACGCAGGAACCGGGCCTCGTAAGGATAATAGACATAGGCCGACATCTCATCCTCGTACTTGTCATTCCACTCACTGTTGGGGAAGTCGGGTTGATAACTTTCGAGAAAGAGATTTGCAGCACGGATACCCTTGTAGAGCTGCGCCCACTGATCGTCGAGCGTATTGATGGCGCTCCAACTGCCGTCGCCGAACTGATGGATCGCCGACGTCGTCCAGGCATAGTCGGCATCGTCGGTCGCCGCCGAAAGCATAGCGTTGCCCACATTGCCGAAATCCTTGGGCAGATATCCGTAAACATTTGTCAGCATCTTCTTCGTGCGGGAGAAATAGACGAACATTTCATCCTTGCTGAATCCCGAAGTCTCATCATAATCGAGATAGTTGCACGAACAGAAGGCCAACATCGTCAGAACAAGCGTATATTTCGAGATGGTTTTCATCTGTTTTCGTATTAGAAGGTTAAATTGACGCCGATGTGGTAAGATCTGAGCGACGGATAGGTCGCTTTCAGCATCTCGGGATCAAGACTCTTGACGTTGTCCAAGGAAAAGAGATTGGATCCCCGGGCGAAAATCCGCACCGACGAAGTCCGAATCGCATTGGACCATCGTTTGGGAAGTGTCCAGCTGATTTCCAGATTACGCAGTTTGAGGAAAGCACCGTTCTCCTGCCAAATGGAACTATTCTGGTAATTATTCTGGTTGTCAAGCGTCGAAAGCCGCGGGTACAGGGCATTCTCCATGTTTGCGGCCGTCCACCGATTGGCCAAATAATGAGTCGACACGTTCTTGTTGTTGCGCAAAGGCTGATAATAGCTGGTCATGCTTTTCAGCAACGTATAGTTCGCCACACCCTGGAAATCGGCCCGAATGCCGATACCCCGCCATTGGGCACCCACCGTGAACCCATAGTAGATCTCGGGCAATGTCGTGCTGTAACCCATGGCGATGCGGTCGTAAGCATCTATCTTCTTGTCGTCGTTCAGATCCTTGTATTTCACGTCTCCGGGACGAACCTGCGAGAAGGTATGCTCAACGCTGTTCTCGACATCCTGCATATCGCGGAAAAAGCCTACGGCCTGCAATCCGAAGAACTGCCCGATCCGGCCACCCGTCTGGCAAAGGTAATCATACGGCTGATAGCCCTCATTCATGTTGACAATCTCGTTGCGAGCGAATGTGAACGTTCCGCCGATCATGTAGCTCCAGTCGCCAATCGTTTGGTGCCAGTTCAGTGCAGCTTCGACACCCCGATTGCGGACATGTCCCTCGTTGCGGTTGGACATGGCGACCCCCAGGATACTCGAATAGACATTCTCCGTGCTGCACAGAATATTCTGCCGATCCTCATAGAAGGCATCCATCGACAGATCAAGCCCCTTGAAAAGCTGCATGTCGATACCCACATTGGCCTTATAGGCGGTTTCACACGTCAGGTCGTAATTCGCCAACGCACCCTCGGTCCATCCTTCGGCCGATGCATTGCCGGATCCGAACCAATAGGAATTACCGCCGACATAATACTGACGGCTCAATCCGTAGGACATCAGATCGCTGCCCGTAATGCCCCACGAAGCCCGCAGCTTCAAATAATCGACCACTTTCGAATTCTTCAAGAAGTTCTCGTTCGAAAGCACCCATGCGGCCGAAACTGCCGGGAAGAAACGATATTTGTCTCCTTGGGGCATGACGCTCGATCCGGCATAGGACATGGCCACATCGAAGAAATAGCGGTTCATATAGCCGTAATGGGCCGAAGCAACGACACTCTGACGCCGATACGTATTGTTGCGATCCTTCTTGATGCTGCCCTCCATGTGGTACCCAGCCATCGCCTTCAACGTGTGACGGTTACCCCAATCCCGATTGTAACGAACGATGGCATCCACCGTAGTGATCATGACCACGGCTCCGACCGAACTGCTGTAAGTCAACGGAGAATCGGCACCAATCGTCGTGCGGGCGATATTCATCGTTCCGTCGGGATTGCGTGTTCCCTGGAGCACCTCCGAAGCATAGGTTTTACTTTGACCCTCCCAGAAGCTGGCCCGGTTGTCGAATGCCAAAGCGCCCTCCACACTCAAACCTTCCGTCAGCATCGAGAGATTCTGCGTAAGACGCATGTCGGCATACAAGGCACGGTCGATCCCGTCGGTATATCCCTTTCCGACCAAGTCTCCGATGGGGTTGTTGCGCAGGTTGTCACCACCCCACTTGCCGGTCGAAGTCTTGATCGGGAATGCCAGGGCCGGCGTATCGTAGAGTTGCTGGAAGATCGTATTGTAAGCCGTCGTCGGGCGATGGTGCTGCTCGATCTGACCCAATACGTTCACCTTCAAGCGAGTCGTCGGGGTAAAGTCCACATCGAGATTCGTGCGCACGCTCAACCGGTCCCATTCCATCTGCGACGAGTAATCGGGATCCATGTCCGCCGGCTTAATCAGGCCATCGCTGCCATTGTAGGTCAACTGGCTGTAATAACGCACGGATTTCGATCCTCCTCGGAACGAGGCAATCAGTTCATGGTTATAACCGGCGCTGCGGACCGCTTCGTCCCACCAATTGACATTGGGGAACATCTCCGGATTGGCTCCGGTACGGATGTCGTTCAGATCGGCCTCGGAATAACGTCGGCGTAATCCGTCGTAATAAAGCGCCTCGTTCATGGCCGCCGCATACTGGTTTGCATCAGCCATTTCGGGCAACCGGAACGGAGTATCGACACCGAACTGATACGAAACTTTGGCATGCATACCCTGCGACAAACCCCGTTTGGTCGTCACCAGAATGATGCCGTTGGCACCACGCATACCGTAGATGGCCAAGGATGCTGCATCCTTCAAAACCGAAACGCTTTCAATTTCTTCGAGAGAGAGCGAACGCAACGGACGTTCGAAACCATCAACAAGAATCAACGGAGTCGTGTTGTTGAGTGTCGCCAGGCCCCGGATAAAGAAGGTCGGATCGTTATTCCAGGCCGCGGTTTCATTCTGCATGACATAGAGTCCGGCCAACTTGCCGTAGAGCGCATTTGCCGGATTGTTCACCGAACGCTCGATATCATCGCACGAAACAGTCGAGACGGCCGAAGTCCGTTCTCCTTCGCGCACCGTATTGCCATATCCCAAGGGAACCACCTCCGAAGTGACATCCATCACCACAGTCGTGAAGTCTCCGTCAAGAACCACAGTCTTGTGCTTGGTGTTGTATCCCGACACCTCTACCGGAAGCCCCCGAAGCGAATTGTCGAGCACGGCGATTCCGTTTTCGTCGGTCAGGACGTCCTGACGGTATCTGTTCTGAGGAGAAACGGCGTACCCGAAAAGGGGCTTGTTCTCCTGATCGACAACCCGCAACTTGAGATCCTGTCCCAAAGATATTCCGGGCAGAATACTGAGCAACAGGAATATATATGTTCTTCTTATCATTGTATATCTGCTTTTCTGGTTAATACACGATTACCATCCGGGATTCTGAACCAGCCCCTTCTGTACCTCGTCCAAAGGTATTGCACTAAAATACCATTTCGGAGAAAAGTTATTCTTCCAATAGCGGTCCGTCATCGGCTGACGCTCCAACGTGATCATGTTGGTATCGCTATCCAGCGTAATCGAAACCTGATAGAGCGTTTTGGTGAACTCCTCCTTCATTTTCCAGCGCACGAGGTCGAACCAGCGAACCTCCTCGAATCCGAATTCAAGACAACGTTCCAGAAGCACCGTCTTGCGGAACTCCTCCTTCGTCATGGACCGGACACCCGGGACCTCGGGCATTCCGACACGTTTGCGGACCTCCTGCAAATTGGTATACTTGTCTCCGTAAAGTCCGGTAGTCTCCACCTCGTTGAGCGCTTCGGCGTAGCTGAGGTAGATTTCAGACAGACGCATCCACGGCCATTGGAGATACTTGCCATTCATCGTGCTCGCATCAAGATCGAACATGAATTTACGCATGTTCGTACCCGTTACGAGCGTTTTCAATCCCAGGTTGTTGTAATCGTCGCCATTGATCCACGACTTGAAATAGGGGCTCGTACCGCCACCGATCTTGCGATCGCCCAATACCACAAGCGTCTCATACATGCGCGGATCCCTATTGGCAAAGGGGTTACCCGGAGCCAACATCGGGTCGCTGTTATCCTTCGGCCACTGAAAGGTGATCGGTTTGCTCCAATCGTTGTCTGCCGGCGTACCATCCGTCTTGGGGAACATCTCCAGGTAATTCAGCGTGGAGTTGCCGCTGCCCCATTTGGCAATCGTCTGGAACATCCAGTCCGTCGGTCCGCCGATCCGGTTGACGTTGCAACGCGTCGAGATTAGAATCTCGTTGTTGCCCCGGTTGAAGTAACCGTTGCGGAAGTCCTCCCGCGGGTTGCCCGTATTCACCAACATATAAGGATCAGCCGTATTCTCACGGAAGAATTCCTCGCAGGCACTGATAACAGCCTCCCAACGGCTCTTCTGATAGTCGCCATACCAGGTTACCAGTTGGCTCGAAGCCTCTCCGGCAAGATAAGGTTCCGTATCGTTGAACACCGGGCTGGCAGCAAAGAGCAGAACACGAATCTTGCAGGCCAACGCTCCGGCCTTGGTAAAACGACCGTCATCAGTCGGATCCACCTTCCACGGGAGATCGGCGGCCGCTTCGTCGCAAAGTCGCGTAATGAAGGCGACCGTCTGTTCGACCGTAGCTCGAGGATAATAAGTCTCGTCTCCGGGCTTGATCACCTTATCAATAATAGGCAGACCACCGAAGTGGCGGAACATGTCGGTATAGTGAACGGCTATGACCATCTTCATTTCGGCCTTGCGCCGTTTTTTGAGTGTTTCGTCCATATCAGGAACCGCATCGATGTTCTCAATGACGATCCACGCGGCACGTACACTCTCCCAACAATGCTCCTGCGTAAACGAATATTTCGAGTTTGCCATCCATTGCTTATCAGCCGAGTTGTACTGACCGTTATAGTAATGCATGTCAGACTCATGGTTCCAGCCCAGAGTCGACACTCCGAGGTCGGTAATACACTCCAAAATGTCCCGACCGAGTTTCGGTCCCCAAGACCCGGACTGATAGGGCAGTCCGAAAGGAAGCGCAAAATAGGCCTCCGCAACAGCCCGCTCGGCATACACACGCGATGCGAATACCGAATCCTTGTTCATGCCACCATCGGGTGCCTTATCCAGAAAGTCGGCTCCGAATTTCAGATCCGTACAACAGGTCAACATTACAGATCCGACAATCAGGCAGAGGGATAATATGGTTCTTTTCAGTATCATGATGCAGCTCTGTTTAGAAATTGATGTTTACACCGAGATTGATGATCCGAAGATTCGGATAACGGGCCTGTGCATTGGCTTTTGACTCGGGATCAATGAAATCCAGATAGGAGAATGTCAACAGGTTGTAACCGTTCGCATAGATACGCATGTTCTCAATGCCGGCCTTCTTCAACACCTTCGCATTGATGGTGTATCCTATTTCAAAGTTTTTCAATCGGAGATACGAAGCGTCCCGCACCCAGAACGACGACGGTTTGGCATTGTGCGTCGAATTTTTCATCGTGAAACGCGGGAACGATGCAGACTGTCCTCGTTCGGGAGTCCAACGGTCGTCAATCATAAACTGGAACAATCCATGGTTACCTGCCGTATTGAACGGATAGATATACTCATTCTCCAAGCGCCGGGCCACATTCGTCGCACCGGTCCAGGTCATCGAAAAGTCGAAGTTCTTCCACTGGAATCCGGCGATGAAACCGAACGTGTATTCCGGACGATCGCTGTAACCGAACATGGCTTCATCCTCTCCGCTGATAACGTTGTCTCCGTTGAGGTCCTTATACATCAGATCGCCGGGCTTCACCACAGCTCCGGGATCCGGCAGGCCGGGAAGCAGATTTCCTTCCTCGTCAAAATCGCTCTCTTCGTAAAAACGTTCGAAAATATAGCCCGAATTGATACCGATACTGCGTCCCGTTTCACCCTTCCAGGGCTCGTCATACTTGACCTCATCCTTGAATATCACCTTGTTGCGATTGAAAGAGACATTAAACTTCGCCCAATAGCGGAAATCACCCGTATGGGTCTGGTCGCTCCAACCAAGCGAAAGTTCGAAACCTTTGTTGGTCGTTTCACCCATGTTGACAGCCGGGAATTTACCCGTATCGGCTCCGACGACGTACGCAGGCAGCGACTGCTGTTTAATCAGGATATCGTCACGATTCTCAAAGAAAAGATCGGCCGTAAAGGTCAAACGATTGTTCAAAACGGTAAGATCGAGACCATAATTCTGCTTACGAGCCGTTTCCCACGTAACGAACTGGTTGCCAAGCGAGCCCTCGGCGATTCCAGGATATTTTTCGTTCGTATTCACTCCGAAATAATAACCGTTGCCGGATGTGTATTTATCCGAAGAGTAGAGGAATCGCTGCTCGACGGAGTTCAGCAACAGCACATCGTTTCCGACCAGTCCATACGATGCACGCAGTTTCAGGAAATTGATGAATTTGCTGTCTCGCAGGAAATTCTCTTGGGAAATGACCCATCCAAGAGACGCCGCCGGGAAAACACCGAAACGACGATCGGGATGGAAGTTCTCCGAACCGTTGTAACCGATGTTGAAATCGACCAGATATTTATTGTCATAAGCGTATGTTGCACGCCCGACCAAACCCAGATAACCGCGGGGAATTGCCGTGTTCTGGGCCAGATAGTACTTCTTGGACATGTTGTGGAGCAGAAGTCCCGTCACGGCATGTTTGCCGAAGGTACGCTCATATCGGATACTGGCCTCCAAATACCAGTCTCGGGCCTTGCCGCTTTGATAGTCTTCGCCATTGTATTGGAGACTCTGGCCCTCCTGCACGAGCTGGTAAACGATGGTACGGTCGAAAGTCGGATCGTTCATGTCGACAGCCGATCCTTCCGTCTCCAAACTGCCCCGATAGATGGCATTCACCTTTTCCGCCATGCCGCGCCAAGACTTTTGAGCCATGAACTTCGAGTTGTAGGCTCCCTTGACCTGAACCGAAAGGCCCTTGGTCACCATGTCGAGTTTCTGAGTCAACTGCAAGTCGATATTGAGCGTATTGCTCGTTTTCTGCGTGTATCCCAGCCCATAATAGGAGGCGTATCCCGTCGTCAGACCCGAGCTGTATATATTCGGATAATAACGAACCGACGGCACGACGATCTTGCCATCCATGATACCGGGACTCGAGAAGGGCTGCGAATAGAGAATCACTCGCCACAGATTGTCATTGTTACCAATGACGGGCTCGTAATAAGTCTCGGAAATACCGCCGACATTGATACTCATCAAGGTGGTCTTCGTCACGTCAACATCGAGGTTCACACGATAGTTGTAACGGTTTGTCCGATAGTTGGGATTGTACGACTCGTCGTGACGTTTGAGCAAACCGTCCTGATAGAGATAACCGAACGACGTGAAGTAACGGACCCGGTCCGTACCACCCGAAATATTGAGATTGTGCTGGGTTTGGAGCGAAGCCTTGCGGAAGATCTCCTCTTTCCAGTTCATGTTCGGGAACATGATCGGGTCGGAATTCGTGCGGAAAGCCTCGATCAGATCAGTCCCAAACAGGGGGTCCTCCCCGTCGTTGGTCATCATCTCGTTATGATAAAACGCATGATCATAGCTATTGGCCATCTCCGGGAGACGCATGGCCTGCGTTACACCGACGGACGACGACAGCGAGATACTGGTCTTACCCTCCTTACCACGCTTGGTCGTCACCAGAATGACACCGTTGGCACCCCGGACACCAAATACGGCCGTTGCCGAAGCGTCTTTAAGTACCGTAACACTCTCGATCTCGTTCGGATCCATACGCGTGAAGGCTCGTTCCACACCGTCGACCAAAATCAGAGGCTGAGAGGCGGCCGCATCGAGACTACCCGTACCACGGACATAAATCTCGGCGTCATCGGCTCCGGGCTGGCCGCTGTATTGCACCGTCGACACACCGGTCAGCGTTCCGGCCATGACATTGGCGATACTGGCACTGGGCGATTTCACCAGATCAGCCCCGCCGACCGAAGCAATGGCACCCGTAACCGTCACCTTTTTTTGCGTACCGTAGGCGATCACCTGCACATCCTCGATGGTATTGGCATCTGCCTTCATTCGGATCGTAAGCTCCGTTTTGCTGTTTACGGGAATCTCCAGGGACTCATAGCCGATATAGGAAATCTGAAGAATATCGGAAGGCTTCGCCTGGATGCTGAACTTGCCGTTCGCATCGGCCGAAGTTCCCGTTTGGGTATTTTTGATAATGATGGTTGCTCCGGGAAGCGGCAAGTCCGTCTCATCGACAACGATGCCTTTCACGGTCGAGGCCGCATCCCGCTCCTGCGCATGACCGGATGTCACACTCATCGAGCCGAACAAAACGATCGCAAAGAAAAACAGCCATCTTTGAGTCAAAAGATGATTCATATTCTTTCGAATTGAGTTAGTAATTTAATGGAGGTGATTGTTTGTCAGGATTTTTCCGAATCAGGTCAAATTCAGAATTCAACAAGTAACTTTTATTTCATAGGCATTCCATTTTAAGGTTACATATCTTGATTGTCGCCGGATTGACCCTCGTCGAAGCCATGGGATGCATATCCGTAACCGAGCCGGTCGTAGAAGGCACGCATCCGATTGAGGCGGCCGAGGAATTTCTCATAATTCTTCCGTTCGGGCCGGGTCCACTGAATCTCCGAGACGGCATCCACGCGCGGGATGGCCATATATTCGACCAACTCCGCAGTCCGGAAATACTCGGTCCACAGATTACCCTGTACGCCAATCACATGGGCCCCCATCTCCGGGTTCGACGCAAGTTCGCCGGACAACGGCTCGTAACTGTAGACCTTGGAAAGCGGAAGATAACCGCCAATCGAGAGCGGTTCACCCTCATCGCGGCTCTGGGCATAATCCAAATAGAGGTATTGATAGGGCACCATGATGGCGTCCCAACCGTTGCGGGCTGCATCGACACCGCCTTGCGTTCCGCGCCAGGACATGATGGTCGCCGACTTCACGCCGCCACCTTCGAGGATTTCGTCCCAACCAATCACTTTCCTGCCGTGTTTTCCCAGAAAATCGGAGATCTGCGACATCATGTAGCTCTGCAACTGCTCCTCACGGGTTCGTTTGCCTTGTGATACGATTCCGTGCGAACGGATAAAGGCCTGGCAATCGGGGCATGATTTCCAACGGGTCTTCGGACATTCGTCGCCTCCTATATGGATATATCGGCCGGGGAAGAGGGCAACGATTTCGGAGAACACACCTTCGAGAAATTCATAAACCTCTTCCTTCCCGGCACACAACACATCGTCGTACACTCCCCAACGTGTTCCCGTCTCATAAGGACCGCCCGTACAACCCAGTTCGGGATAAGCGGCCAAGGCGGCCAGCATATGCCCCGGGAGGTCGATCTCGGGAACAATTTCCACATGTCGGTCTGCGGCATAACGTACAATATCCCGAATCTCATCCTGAGTGTAATAACCGCCGTAGGGTGTCTCGTCATACTTGTGGTCGGGTTTTTCCCAATGGCTCACCAACGTAGCCTTACGCCAGCCTCCGACTTCGGTCAATCGAGGATAACGTTTGATCTCGATCCTCCATCCCTGATCGTCGGTCAGATGCCAGTGGAACATATTCATGTTGTGAAGGGCCAGCAGATCAATGTATTTCTTGATAAATTCCACAGGAAACATATGACGGGCCACATCGAGATGCAACCCCCGATAACTGAAACGAGGAGCATCTTCAATCCGCACGGGAGCGAGGGCGATACGAACCTTTCCGTCCGTCACCGGCAGCGACTTGCGCAGGGTCTGCACACCATAGAACGTTCCTGCGGCGCTTGCACCTTCGATCTCGACGGCCTGCGGCGTTACGACCAACGTATAGGCCTCGGCATTCTCCGCTTGCAATCCGGATCCCAACCGGATGATGTTCCGGGCCTGGTCGTCGTGTGTAATCCGAAGTTCAAAGCCGACCTGCCGGGCCACATAACCGGTCAACAGTTCGGCGTTTTTCAAAAGCAGGGAGTCTCCCTCGGGGCAATAGACCACCGTCGAAGGTTTGAGTACAAACGGAGTCCCCTCCTCCTGCAAAGAGATGGAGACTGGCAGCGGAATCACGTTATAATCGGACGAGAGTACCTGCCGGGAGGAACACCCGGAAAAGATAAGCAGAGTCCACAAGAGACTCAACAATGAGAATCGGTTTTTCATATAAGTAGGCAGCTCGGTTAGGTTAGTACAAAGGTGGATAAAAACTATTTTCCAGCCGTTAATCACCGTTCGAAAATCGTACGGAATCGTACAAACGGACAAATCACACGGAAAATGCCGAACTATTTCGTATATTTTTTATACTTTTGAATAAACCAACGCTTCACGATCTACATGGACCATTTCTCCTTTCGGAAAATCCTACTGACGATTTTTCTATTCATACCTTTCGGCGGCCTGGCCCATCACAATTATCATTACACAACAATCGACATCAAGGATGGATTGTCACAATCAACCGTCACATCTCTGCTCCGCGACAGTCGCGGGCTGCTTTGGATCGGAACCAGACTGGGCCTTAACTGCTACGACAAATCGGGGATCCGGGTTTTCCTCAAAAAATCCGCCGATCCAAACTCTCTTCCCGACAACCAGATTTTCACCCTGGCCGAAGACTTTCAGTCCCGGATCTGGATCGGCACAAACAGCGGACTGACGGTTTACGATCCCTCAACGGAATCATTCCGTTTGTACACCGACGCCCCAACCATGGCCTCCCTGCGTCTAGATTCATGTCTGTATTTCAGCGGCACCAAATGCATCTACCGATACGACTCCCGAACGGATTCGCTGACCCAACTACCCATCCGGCTCGACGACGAGCTGGATACGACCTACGAAATCCGGGACATCAAAGCCGGTCCTCGTGGCTTTGTCTACCTCGGAGCCACGAACGGTCACATCTACACGTTCTGCCCCAAGACCTGTACATTTGCCCGCAATCCAGTCATAAACAACCCGATGCTCTACAACATGCACATCGACACACAAGGAAATATCTATGTCGCCGCATACAAGCAGGGGTTGTTCAGATACGACTCTGCCGGACAACAGACCGGGCATTGGACCACCTCCAACTCCAAACTGTCGAACAACATCATCACCTGTATCCTCGAATTGAAAGGGCAACTGCTTCTCTCCACCGACGGGGGCGGCATATCCATATTCGACTTGCGCACGGAGACCTTTTCATCGCTGACCCATGTCGCCGGCAATCCCAACTCCCTGCCTACCAATTCCCTCACGCGGCTGTATCTGGACAACGGGGGCAACCTCTGGGCCGGAACAGTACGTTGCGGGTTTCTGAATATCAGGAGAACCTTCATCCAATCGTATCAAAGCGTTCCGATGCCAAAGGCGGAGATCGGTTGGGGACTCTCCGAAGAGACCGTAGGAAGTCTGTTTGAGGACCGGGAGGGCATTCTCTGGATCGGAACCGACGGAGGCGGCATCAACGCATTCAACCCGACCAACGGCACCTTCCGTCACTATCGCAACACATTCGGGAAAAGCATCAGTTCGATCACCGATCTGGACGACCAAACCCTGTTGATCTCCGTATTCAACGAAGGCGTCTTCCGTTTCTCGAAAAGCTCCGGGGCCATGCAACCCTTCGAGATCGTCGACCCACAATACAATCAATACGAGTTGCTGGCCGGAGTGACACCCCGGATTTATCGGGTCTCACCGGAAAAGATATACATTCTATCCCGACGAATCCATGCCTATTATCCGGCAACGGGCCGTTTCGCGGAGGTAACGTCAACCGACGGATCGACCATTCCGAGCGGGTTGCAACTCGCCGGATCCGATTCCGTCTGCCTCTATTGCACGCAGGGAAACTCGATCTACGAAATTAACCGCAAGAACGACCGAATCCGGCTGATCTACACATCCGATGCTGCCGAAAGGATCTCATCCATATGCAGCTGGAACGACGGCCGTCTCTGGATCGGATCCGACCTGGGGGTGAGCCTATACGATCCGGGCACAGATTCGTTGACCAGAATCTCTCCGCCCCAACTTTTCAGCGCTGTCTCCTACATGGTCGCCGACGGACCCGACCGATTGTGGATCTGTGCCAACAATATGCTCTTTCTCTATTCGCTCCACGAACGCAAGTTCTCGGCATGGGGCGCATCCGACGGATTTTCACCCAATGAAATCATCGCCTCGTTCCAACGCTCTCCCCGGGGGCGTTATATCTACATGGGCGGAGTCAACGGACTGGTCGCCATTGACCGTCTGCATACGACAACCGTGGAGGACATTCCGATCGTACTGCTCCAAGAGGTCGAATTCAACGGCAAGCCCTGCCTCCCCGACAGGAAGAGCAACCAATACCGCATTCCCTACAATTATACATCGCTCGCCATCTCGGCTCATGTCCAAGAACAGGACATTTTCCGCAAGGTACTATATCGCTATACCATCAAGGGAGCCACCGAACAAACGGTCGTAACGTACGAAAGCAGCCTGAAACTGCCGATGCTGCCACCCGGCGACTACACGATTTCGGCGGCCTGCAACCGAAAAAACGGAGAGTGGACAGAAGACCGCATTCTAACCCATATATCCATCATTCCACCCTGGTACCAAAGTGCATGGGCAATTCTGGGTTTATTCCTGTTCCTGCTTCTGGCTGTCGCCACCGTCATCTATTACTTCTATCGTCGCAACGCGCGGCAATTCCGTTGGAAGCTCAAAGAATACGAACAGGAGATCAACGAAAAAAAGATTCAGTTCCTGGTCAACATCAGCCACGAACTGCGGACTCCGCTAACCCTCATCTATGCCCCGCTGAAACGGCTTCTCAATGGTCTGGGAGATGACGATCCTTCGAAAGAGTGTCTCACAGACATCTATCATCAGGCCAGATACATGAAGGACATCATCAATATGGTACTGGATATCAACAAACTGGATCAAGGCAATTTCAGCGTTTCAAAAAAGATCCGCACATTCAATCCATGGCTTGAAGGAATTGTCAACTCCTTCATCAAAGAATTTGCGGAAAACGGTGTCGATCTGGTTTTCCGCGCGGACAATCGGATCGGAGATCTTCCGTTCGACGAGGCAAAACTCCGGATCGTGATTTCCAATCTTCTCGCCAATGCTCTGAAATTCAGTCCTGCAGGATCCCAGGTTCAGGTCCGGACCCAACTGAAAGAGGATGAAGGGATGATTTCCGTTTCGGTTTCGGATCAAGGCATCGGACTGAACAATGCCGACCCCAACAAACTCTTCACCCGTTTCTATCAGGGGGATCACCCAAAAAAAGGAAGCGGAATCGGTCTTGCCTACTCCCGGCAATTGATCGAACTGCACGGAGGGACAATCCGGGCCATGAACAACGATGCGGGAGGTGCAACTTTCCGTTTCGAAATTCCCCTATCGACCGGTTCGGGAGACAAAGAGAATTTCAATGCCATTATCCCGCATCTTTCATCACAACGGAAGGAGGAAAACATCTCATCCAGTGACAAAGAGCTGAAAGAATTCTGCTCCCGATATTCGATACTGCTCGTTGAGGACAATGTCGAATTCCGTCGTTTCATGCGTTCGGTTCTCAAAGAGTATTTCCAGAATGTCTTCTCTGCCGAGAATGGCCAGCAGGGGTTGGAACTCACCCACAGCAAACGTCCCGACATCGTAGTCAGCGATGTGATGATGCCGGTAATGGATGGTTTCGAAATGTGCAAGAACATCAAGAAAGACATTACCATCAGCCATACGATGGTCATTCTTCTGACCGCCATGGAGGACACGACCAGTGCCTCATACGGGTATAAGCTCGGAGCCGATTTCTATCTATCCAAACCATTTGAGATCGACATACTCATCACACTCATATACAACCAGCTGAAAACCAGGGAACGGACACGAAGCCTATACGCGGAGAGTGCCAAGGTACTCTCCCCCATTGATGTGACCACCAGTTCGGCCGACGAGCAGTTCCTCATCCACCTCAACCGGCTCATCACGGAGAACATGAACAACCGGACGTTCAGCATCCAGTTCCTGGTCGACCGCATCGGCGTAGGACGCACGACCTTCTACCAGAAGGTCAAAATTCTGACGGGCATGAGCGTCAACGAATACATCAACAAACTGCGGATCAACCAAGCATTGCAACTGTTGGAGAACAGCGATGCGACCGTCAGCGAAATTGCAGACAAGGTGGGATTCTCGTACCAGTGCCATTTCAGCACGGCCTTCAAGCAGATCACGGGCATGACGCCGACCGAATACCGGCAGTCGAAAAAGCGGTAAACACAGATAAACACCATTCATATCCATGAAACGAATCATCTTCACAAGTGCAATCTGTATCGCGGTCTTCGGGGCGGGACTCCGGGCTGCGACGACGGAATCGGGGCGCCTGCCCTATTGGAAAGACCCGCAGACGGTGGCCGTCAACAAGGAGGCGCCGCGCACGGCCTTCATGAGTTTCGACACCCGTGAAGGGGCATTGAGCGGCGACTGGTCCCGGAGTGCGTGGTACCGCTCGCTGAACGGCACCTGGCAGTTCCGTTATTTCGACACCTGGACGGAGGTTCCCGAGGAGCTCATGCTGCCGGACGACGGCGGCGCGTCGTGGGACGAAATCCGCGTCCCGGGCAACTGGGAGTTGCAGGGATTCGGCACGCCGATCTACGTCAACCACAGCTTCGAGTTCTGCCCCAGAAATCCGGTTCCGCCACTGCTTCCCGAACGGATCCCGGTAGGGGTCTACCGCCGTGAGATCGAGATTCCCGACAACTGGATGGAGCGCGACATCTTCCTGCAACTGGCCGGCTCGAAATCCGGGACCTACGTCTATGTCAACGGCCGCGAAGCGGGATACAGCGAGGATTCGAAGAATCCGGCGGAGTTCCGAATCAACGATTACGTGCACCCGGGCCTCAACACGCTTGTCATCAAGATCTTCCGTTGGAGCACGGGTTCCTACCTCGAAGCCCAGGACTTCTGGCGCATGAGCGGACTCGAACGCGACGTGTTCCTGTGGTCGCAGCCCCGGACGGCAATCCGGGATTTCCGCATCACCTCGACGCTGGACGACACCTATCGGACGGGAATCTTCCGGCTAGGGGTCGACGTGGGGAACTCCGCGACGGCAGCCTCCGAGGCCGCGGTCCGCTACGAGCTGCTGGATGCGGCGGGACGCGTCATGGCATCCGGAGAGCAGGCGCTCCGCGTGGAGGGCGGAGAGACCCGGAGCGTGACATTCGGCGCGCAATTGCCCGACGTGCGGAAGTGGAGTTCCGAGAAGCCGAACCTCTACCAGCTGCTGCTTTATACGTTGCATGCGGGACAGGTCACGGAGACCATTCCCTTCCACGTAGGCTTCCGCCGCATCGAGATCCGGGAGAGCGACTACACGATCGGCGGACGGAAGCAACGCCTTCTGTTCGTCAACGGCGCACCCATCAAGTTGAAAGGCGTGAATATCCACGAGCACAGCCAGTTAACCGGGCATTACGTCCCGGAATCGGAGTTGCGGCGTAATTTCGAACTGATGCGTCTCCACAACATCAACTCGGTGCGGCTGGCCCACTACCCGCAGCAGCGCCGCTTCTACGAGTTGTGCGACGAATACGGGCTTTACGTCTACGACGAGGCCAACATCGAATCGCACGGCATGTATTACAAACGCTATCTGGACGATATGCGGAAAGGCTCCGCGGGGCATCTGGACGGAGAGCTGAAAGGAACGCTGGGCCACAACCCCGACTGGCTGACCGCCCACCTCGACCGTGTGCGCAACATGTTCGAGCGCAACAAGAACTACCCGTCGGTGACGATCTGGTCGCTGGGGAACGAGGCCGGGAACGGCTACAATTTCTACAACGCCTACACGATGCTCAAAGACCTCGACAGCGGTCTGATGAAGCGTCCGGTCTGCTACGAACGGGCGTTGTGGGAGTGGAACACGGACATGTTCGTACCGCAGTACCCCTCGGCGGCCTGGCTCCGGGAGATCGGGCGTCAGGGAGCCGACCGTCCGGTTGTGCCGTCGGAATATGCCCACGCCATGGGTAACTCCACGGGGGATCTCTACGGACAATGGCAGGCCATCTACCGATACCCGCACCTGCAAGGCGGCTACATCTGGGACTGGATCGACCAGGGGCTGCTGCAAAAAGACTCCCTCGGCCGCGCATACTGGGCCTACGGAGGTGATTTCGGTACGGATATGCCCTCCGACGGCAATTTCGTATGCAACGGGCTGATCGGCCCCGACCAGCAGCCGCACCCGGCGCTGGCCGAGGTCAAATATAACTACCAGAACGTCGGATTCCAGGCTCTCGATGCCGCCGCGGGACGGTTTCGGATCGTCAACCGGTTCTACTTCACGGACCTGTCGAAATACCGGGTCAGCTACGCGATCGTCAACGGCGGCAAAACCGTGAAACAGGGAGTCCTTCCGTTGCGCCTCGCCCCGCAGGACAGCGTCGAGGTAACCCTGCCGGTCGACCGGATTCCGTATCGCGCGGGGCAGGAGTATCTGGTCAATTTCGAGGTGACGACCGTCGAGCCGGAGCCGCTTGTTCCCGTCGGCCACGTCATCGCATACGACCAGTTCGCCCTGCCCGTCCAGGGAACGCTGCCGGCCTACCGCCCGCGGGCGAAGGCTCCGGAGGTGACGGAGACGAACCAGGAGATACGGATCGAATCGCCAGAGGTGACGTTCGTGTTCGACAAGCAGGCTGCGGCCGTCACCTCGTACCGGGTTCGCGGCGAGGAGTACATCGACCGTTCGTTCGGCTTCCGGCCGAATTTCTGGCGGGCGCCGACCGACAACGACTACGGCAACGGCGCTCCGGAACGGATGCAGGTCTGGAAAACCGCCTCCCGGGATTTCCGCCTCTCGGCATTGACGGCCGACCGCGACGCGGAATCGGCACGGATCACCGCTGCATATGCCCTGCCGACGGGGAACGTCTATACCGTCACCTACCGGATTTTCGGCGACGGCATCCTCCGCGTGGGAGTGCGGTTTGAGCCGCAGCGCTTGCAAGCCGACGAGACCCGACCGACCCGCGACGCCCTTCTGGCGACAAGCCAACCCAAGAGCGCCACGGAACAAACGCAGGAAAACCGGCTCGACATTCCCCGCATCGGATTGCGACTGCGCCTTCCGGCGGCATACGGGACGGTGGACTATTACGGCCGAGGCCCGGAGGAGAATTATGCCGACCGTCGCATGGGCTGCCCGATAGGAGTTTACCGGACGAGAGTCGATGAGATGTACGTTCCATACGTCCGGCCTCAGGAGAACGGACATCGCACGGATGTCCGCTGGTTTGCCTTGACCGACCCGGCGGGACGGGGACTATTGTTCCAGGCCGATACGCTCATCGAATTCAACGCGTTGCGGAATCCGGTGGAGGATTTCGATGCCGAAGAATCAACGGCGCCCTACCAATGGAACAATTTCACGCCGGAAGAGATTGCGAATCGGTCGGATGCCGAAGCCCGAAACCGGTTACGCCGACAGACACACATCAACGACATCGTCCCGCAGGATTACGTGGAGGTATGTATCGACCTCCGTCAGACGGGCGTCGGCGGTTACGACAGTTGGGGAGCGCGTCCACTTCCGGAGGTAACCCTCCATGCAGACGAAGCTTACGAAGGAGGATTCACACTCATTCCGGTGACAAGCCCTCATAATTTGGATGAAATGAGTTGCAAGAATTACATAATTAAATAATCATCTCAGAGGATTTACACTAATGATTTGAATCAATCTCACATTTAGAACCTTCTACTGCATCACGATAGTAACAAATCATATTTGACTATAGACAATTCTCTAAAAAATTCACCAGGCTCACTAATGTGAGCCTGGTGATAAAAATATCAAAAGGCTTTTGGCTCCACGCTTCCTATACGGCTACTAGCAAAAAAGTCTTTGGGGCAATTGAATATGCATGATAACCCTACACTACCCATAAATCATCAGATTGTAGACTTATCTTGAGTCTTCCAAACGTCCATTGTTCGCTATTTCCAACGACGCTTCCGACGACGCCTATGGCCGCACTGTTGCTGTTCCTCGTAGGCTTGCACGTCCGCCAATTCGAAAATTGCGGCCAATGGATGGATGGACAACCCCGGCCGGAAAAATTCTTTTGAGGAAGGTCGCTCCTGCTCCGAGGATTCCTGGGAGACTCCCCTACCCTTCTCTTCGGTATGGAACTGATGCTCGAAGGCGTTGGCTGAGAAACTTCGTCCCAGCAGGGAGCCGTTGGCCACAATTCCCTGCCCATGGTCAATAAAGGTTACGCCGTAGATTCGGCCCGCAGCATTGAGGCGAAATACTGCATCAACACCCTTGTCGTGCAATCGTTCGCAGAACTCCGCGCGGCTTGAACACCGCGCCATTTCATCCGCAATCTTTCCCCGCAACCCGTCCAGTGCTCCGGGCTCCTTCAGTGCAGTTTTCGATCGTTCGTAGTAGCGTTGCAGAGCCTCATATCCGACATCCTTTCCGATGCGGCTTGACTTGAACGGCGTCCCGATGCCATAACCATCATCGGTCAGCGCCCCGTAAATCATTCCAGCATAATCGCGGCCGTCGATAGTTCCGGTTCGCTCCTCGGCCGAGACGTTGAAGGCTTCAAGCAGCGTTCGCCACTCCCCAAAAGAAGCGCAGCGGTAATGCCGCAGGCACGACCTTACGGTGGATGAAACCTGTTGCTTGACGTCTCCCTTCGGATAATCGACCTTGCGCAACCCCTCCCGGTCCTGCAACTCCTGGCCTTTGATACTCGGGTGTAGCCCGTATTTTTGTTCGAGGTCCCGCGTAATCTCTACGGAACGTCGGGCCTCGAAGTCATGGGGCAGTTTCCGCCCCTCTCTGTCGATACGAAGCGACACGATATGCAGATGTTCGCGGGCAATATCCCGATGTTTGAATACGATGTAGGGCTGCTCGCCGTAGCCCATCCGCTCCATATATTCACGGGCAATCTCGCCCAGTTGCTCATCGGTCAGACGGTCCTCGGGCGAGGGATTCAGCGAGACATGGAAGACCGTGTTGGTCGTTCGCCGGTTGGCCTGCAGGAAGGGCTCAAAACTGGCCATGCACCGTTCGTGGCTCATGCGGCCCGCAGTATCGAACGGATCAAGCATCCGATTCCAGAAGAGCACCTCAGCTTGTCCCCGGTTGACCTTCTCCTCATTATAGCGGATAGCTCCGCCGACGGTTGCTCCCGTTCTTATATTCGCAACCATCCTTCGGCCTGTTTGGTAAGATTCAGAATCTCGATACTCAACGCTTTCAGTTCGCGGGTATGCTGTTCCAACGCAGCGATCTGGCGCGGAATCGAGACATTGGAGAAGTGGCTGTTGATGACCCGAACCACCTGATTGTAGTTGTTCCCGACGCGCTGAAACTGGAAATAAAGGTCGTTGAGCCGTGTCAGAAACTCCACCTTTGAAGGATCGCGGCGGATGACTTCGAAGCGCTCGGCAAAGAGTCGTTTGACAATAAACCGGCTGTAGTTGTGTTCCAATCCGGCAGTAGCGAGCATTTCCTTAAACCGAATATTCTCCGCTGTTGTCAACTTGAAATTGTAACGATGGATTCTGGGAGCGGTAGCCGTTGGCCGACCGGTTGGCTTTTGAGTCTTCATCATATTATACAGCATATTCATGTGGCGCGACTTGGGAGCGTTCCGCCTCGCAGAGCGAGCGTCTTTGTATGTCGAAATCATTTTCGGCATACAAAGACACAGCTCGCTCCCGTCAGGCGACGGGTACAGTTCCGGCATTCGCAAAGGACAATTTCTCTCCTGAAAAAGCATCTCCGGAACGAAAAATCACGGGCGGATTCTCCGCTGCAATATTACGAGGATCTTCAGGGATTAAAAAGCGCGGTTGTCGGCCATGCAAGGCCTCCGAAGGACATCGGGAATCAACCCCCGAAAACTGCATTACCTTGCAGGCAAACGTCCAACAATCCATCCATGAAACTGCTATTGTATTTGTTCATTGATCCTGTTTCTCAGGATTTCGGGAACAGCTTCCGTCATTTGTTCCTTCACGATGAAATGCTTCCCTTTGTTCGTGCCGGACCTTATTCCTGAATTCACGAACTCGGGAGTTCGTGCGTGAACACACTCTTGAACATACTTGTTAAATCGCGCCTTCTTGAAGAAATAAATTATGGAAAACACACCTGTAAGCATTGCCGTATGCAATCAAAAAGGCGGCGTCGGAAAATCAACCTTCACCGTTTTGCTTGCCAGTCATCTCCACTATACCTTGCAGCGTGACGTGCTGGTTGTCGACTGCGACTATCCCCTAATCGTACCCAAGAATCGGATATCAAATTTATTGAATCTTATTTTGAGATGAGAAACATATAACGTATCTTTGCTTTGTAGCAAGGGAAAGTATTGAGACGTAAAATTACTCCAACAAATCAGTGACCCAACAACGAAGCATCAGCTACAACACATTGATATATAGAGGTAAATAATCATAGGTTCGAGTCCCTTCTTCCACCCGCAAGGGCCTCTTGAAAAAAAGAGGCCCTTTTTGTTGTCTATTGGCAGGAGAGGCTTCGGGGCTGCCTCGGGGTTGCTCCGGAAAGCCCGGCCCCGACAGGTCGCCTCACTCCGCCGCAATACGCAGCTCGGCCGGCTTCAGCCCCCCGGGCCGTTACCCGGACCAGAATCTCTCCCGGACGGTCGTCGCTGCCGACAATCGCCGTCAACTGACCGCTGAACAGATGCATGCGGGGCTCGCAGAAGGATTCGAGCGACGTGGGATCGCCATTGGCCATAGCCCGGAAATGGCCCGCTCCCGAGACCTCGACGCGCACCTCGCGCCGATCCGTCGGCACCGGATTTCCCGCACGATCCACCACTCCGACCGTCACATAGGCCAGATCCCGACCGTCGGCGGCCAATGTCATCCGGTCGACCGACAGTTGCAGGGCCCGCGCCTCACCGGCCGTACGCACGCCCCGTTCGGCCGCCTTCCGCCCCTCGGCATCGCAGGCCACGACACACACCTCGCCCTCGCGCTCGGCCAGGTCCAGTGCGGCAGGATATGCTGCGTGGGCGACTCCCGGTTCCAGACGCTGCGATAGAGCCAGTAGCGGTCCTTGGGCAGCGATGTCAGGTCAATGATCCCGGACATCGAACTGTGGTTGGGCCAGGCGTCGGTGTGGTAGGGGGGGGGCAGCTCGCCCAGATAGTCGAATCCCGTCCAGACGAACTGTCCGATCAGCCAGGGAAGATCCTCCCCGGCGGCAAAGTCGTCGTCGGGCGTATTCGACCATCCGCAATACTCGACATCGTACCCCGACGACTGATGGTCGGCATGCAGGCGGTCGGGACCCGCCTCGACCGGGAAGTGGTAGACGCCGCGCGACGAGACCGTCGAGGCGGTTTCGGAGCCGAGCAGGATGTTCTGCGGCAGGCAGTCGTAGGCCTCGCGGTAGCGGTGCACCCGGTAGTTGAGCCCGGGGATGTCGAAAATGGCCGCAAAGCCATTCGACAGCACGTCGTCGACCTGATCCATACCACAGGTCACCGGGCGCGTCGGGTCCTCGCGGTGGCAGATCGACTGCAGCCACGAAGCCGTCCGGTAGCCCTCGGCCGTCGACTGCGTGGGCACCTCGTTGCCCACGGACCACATCACCACCGAGGGGTTGTTGCGGAAATGGTGCACCATGTTGACCAGATCGCGTTCGGCCCACTCCGCGAAATAGCGGTGATAGCCGTTCCGGCACTTGGCCACCTCCCACTCGTCGAAGGGTTCGATCATCAGCATCAGCCCCATCTCGTCGCAGAGCTCCACGAGCGCCTCGGCCGGCATGTTGTGCGACGTACGGACGGCATTGCACCCCATCTCGCGCAGCATCGTAAGCTGGTGGCGGATGGCGGCACGGTTGACCGCCGCCCCCAGCGGGCCCAGGTCGTGATGCAGGCAAACGCCCCGAAAACGAATCGGCTCGCCGTTCAGGAAGAAGCCCTTGTCGGCCCGTACCTCAACCGAGCGGATTCCGAACCGGATCGTATGGCGGTCCATCTCCTCGCCGTCGATGCGGATCGTCGACTCGGCCGTATAGAGCGCCGGCGTGGCGGGAGACCACAACTCGGGATGCTCGACCGTCTCGCCGCCTTCTCCAACCCCTCGTAGACCGGCACCGTGTGGAACGGCGTCACCGAACCGCTGCCTCCGCCGTGGGGCACCGTCTCTGCGTTGGGGACGAGCACCAGAATGCCGCCCCGACGCGAAGCGCCCTTTCCGCCGCGACCCAGCGGCAGCAGATCGCCGTCGTTCTTCAAGAGGACGATACCCTCCAGGGCGATGTCGAGCGCCGTCTGCACCGAGGCGGGATCATCCTCCATCACGCGGTTCGTATCGTACGGCCGGTCGAGGAATCCGAAGGCCGAAAGCGTCTGCAGGATGTGGCACACCTTCTCATTCTCATCGAGGTCTCTTTCGCGGATCACACCGCTCTCCAACAGCGGCCGCAGCTCCTTTTCGTTGAAGTACCACCCCTTGGGCATCTCCAGATCAAGCCCTCCGCGGGCGATTCCCGCCGCCGAATAGGTCGATGTCCAGTCCGACATCACCAGCCCCCGGAAGCCCCAGTCGCGGCGCAGCACATCGACATGGAGCCAGCGGTTCTCCGAGGCGTGCACGCCCCAGATGAGATTGTAACTGTCCATGACGGCGCCGACGCCGGCCTGCTGCACGGCCTTGCGGAAGGCCGGGAAGTAGATCTCCTGCATCGTCCGCACGTCGGCATCGGAGCTGACATGGTGGCGGCTCCACTCCTGGTTGTTGAGCGCGAAGTGCTTGATCGTCGCCATGACGCCCCCGTTCTGCAGGCCGAGGATATACCCCACGGCCGTCTCCGAGGTCAGATAGGGGGCCCTCGCCGAAATATTCGAAATTACGGCCGCAGAGCGGACTGCGGCAGATATTGACACCGGGGCCGAGCAGGATCTCCATCTTCCGGGGAGAATTCTCCGCCGTATAGCCCTTCACCGCGGCGGATTGTCCCCGGGCGGCCGAGAGCGAGAGAAGCAACATCGGAATCGAAAGCAAAGAAAAGAAAGAGGGAAGGAGTCTGATCCTTCCCTCTTTTCCCTGTATCGGGCCGGGAGTTGCGCAACCGGGTTTCCGATTCCTTCGAATCGCCCCCTCCGCCGCACCTCCCTTGCGGATTACTTGCGGTAAACCTTCTTGTAGCCGTAGATAGCCACGTCGCCGAGCTCCTCCTCGATACGGAGCAGCTGGTTGTACTTGGCCATACGGTCCGAACGCGACATCGAACCGGTCTTGATCTGGCCCGAGTTCGTAGCCACGGCGATGTCGGCGATCGTCGAATCCTCGGTCTCGCCCGAACGGTGCGACGTTACCGTCGTGTAGCCGGCGCGGTGAGCCATCTCGATGGCGTCGAGCGTCTCGGTCAGCGTACCGATCTGGTTAACCTTGATCAGGATCGAGTTGGCGCAGCCCATCTCGATACCCTTCTTCAGGAAGTTGACGTTCGTTACGAAGAGGTCGTCACCGACGAGCTGGCACTTGCCGCCCAGTTCGGCGGTCAGCAGCTGCCAGCCTTCCCAGTCGTTCTCCGACATACCGTCCTCGATCGAGTCGATGGGGTACTTGGCAACCAGACCCTTCAGGTACTCGACCTGCTCCTTCGAGGTACGCTTTGCACCCTTCTCGCCTTCGAATACCGTATAGTCGTAAACGCCGTCCTTGTAGAACTCCGACGAAGCGCAGTCCATACCGATCATGACGTCCTTTCCGGGAACGTAGCCGGCCTTCTCGATGGCCTTGATGATCGACTCCAGAGCGTCCTCCGTACCGTTGAGTGCGGGAGCGAAGCCGCCCTCGTCACCTACGGCCGTCGAAAGTCCGCGCTCGTGGAGCACCTTCTTGAGGTTGTGGAAGACCTCGGCACCCATGCGGACACCCTCCTTGAGCGAGGGAGCGCCTACGGGACGGATCATGAACTCCTGGAAAGCGATCGGGGCGTCGGAGTGCGAACCGCCGTTGATGATGTTCATCATCGGAACGGGCAGCGTCTTGGCGTTGGCACCACCGATATAGCGGTAGAGGGGCATTCCGAAGTAGTCGGCAGCGGCGCGGGCTACGGCCAGCGATACGCCGAGGATGGCGTTGGCGCCGAGCTTCGACTTGGTCGGCGTGCCGTCCAGAGCGATCATGGCCTTGTCGATGCCGACCTGATCGGAGACGTTCATGCCGATGATGGCCGGAGCGATCACCTCGTTGACATTCTTCACAGCGTTGAGAACGCCCTTGCCCAGGTAACGGTTCTTGTCGCCGTCGCGGAGCTCCAGGGCCTCATTCTCGCCCGTCGAAGCGCCGCTCGGAACGGCAGCACGACCGAAAGCACCGGATACGGTGCGAACTTCGACCTCAACGGTCGGATTGCCTCGCGAGTCGAGGATCTCTCTTGCATGAATCTCTACAATCTGCATAGTTGTAATAGTTTGAATGTTATGTACTTGAAAATACTTTTCCTTCAATGGCACCGCAAAGGTACAAAATAATCGCGAATAACGGTTTCAATATTGTTATTTTTTTCACGGCGCCGACACCGCAAGGGGGCAGCCGTCCCGGAAGCACAACGTGCAAAGGTCTCTCCCAAGCCGCCACAGGGAGGCAAAACCCGCACCGTAACGTGCAAAAATGCCGCCGCGGCAGATCGGCGGCTCAGAGATTTCCGAAAAAAACGTATCTTTGGACTTCGGAATTCGTCCGCATCGGGCGTCGCCCCGCCGGGAGTTGCGCCGGGCGGACAATCCGGCAAGAGTTACCCATTCATGAAACGACTGATTCCGCTTCTCTGTCTGCTGTTGACGGGCCCGTGCGTGTGGGCACAAGACTTCGAAAAGAATCTGCTGGGCGTCCGGACGGGCCTCGAAGTGGCCTACATCCGGGCCCGGGGCGAATATGTCCGCGGAACGACCGATCCGCGCCTCGGATTTCGTTTCGCCGTATCGGACCAGGTGCTGCTGTGGCGCGGTCTACCTCTTTATATAGAGAGCGGCGTCGACTTTTCCAGTCGCGGAGGGCGTTATGAGGGCTGTTCGTTCCGGCCGATGTATCTGCAGGTTCCGCTGCTGCTCACCTGGCGCTTCGGGATCGGCAAACAGAGCTGCATCCGCCCCTTTGGCGGCCTCTGCTACGGCGTGGGGATCGGCGGCAAGGCCCGCACGGCGGACGCCTGGAGCGATCTGTTCGGAGCGGCGGGATTCCTCCGCCGCAGCGATCTGGGCATCCGGCTCGGTGTCGAGGTCTCGATCCGCCGAATCTGCATCCAGGCCGGATTCGACGCCGGATTGTGCAATCTCTTTGCCGGAAACGGCAGTCAGACTCCGCTACTGCCCGCCGGGATCTCGGATTTGCGAAGCCGCAGCGTCTCGGTCGGCATCGGGTACGACTTCTGACCCGGGCGGACGACATGCCCGGCTCCGAAGGGCCGTTCGCACACCCATCCACCGAACGATCCGTCCTACAATAGCGGACGGGCCACTCCCGTCAGGAGAGGCCCGTCCGATCACTATCCGGCCCCGTCGTCAGTCCCTACCGCATGAGCACCGACGAATCGCCGTAGCTCAGGAAACGGAAGCCGTGCGAAAGGGCATAGTCGTAAATGCGCCGCCAATCGTCGCCCACAAAGGCCGAAACCAACAGCAGCAGCGTCGATTTGGGCTGGTGAAAGTTCGTGACGATGTTGTGCACGATGCGGAATTCGTAGCCCAGCGGCGTAATCATGATCTGCGTGGCGGCCTTCAGCCGGTCAGTCCCCTCACGATCCATCCAGGCCAGCAGGTCGCCGAGCGCCTCACGGCCCGTATAGTCCGACGGGATGTCGTAGAGTTCCCACTGGCCGATCACGCGGTCGGCATCGGGCGTCCCCACGGTGCGGATGCGCCAGCCAAGCGCCGTGAGCGACTCCAGCGTCCGCACCGAGGTGGTGCCGACGGCCGTGATGTGGCCCCAGCGTTCGAGCAGCCGGGCCACCGTTGCGCGGCGCACCTCGAAGTGTTCGGTGTGCATCGGATGGCGGGCGGCATCCTCGTCCTTCACGGGCAGGAACGTCCCCGCCCCGACGTGCAGCGTCACCTCCTCGAACTCAAAGCCGCGCTCCTTCATCGCGTCGATCAGTTCGGGCGTAAAGTGCAGTCCGGCCGTGGGAGCTGCCACCGACCCCTCGAACTTCGAATAGACGGTCTGGTAACGCGTATTGTCGATCTCCTCACTCTCACGGTTCAAGTAGGGCGGGATCGGGATGCGCCCCAGATGCTCCAGCAGCTGGCCGAAGGTCATCGGCGCCGTCCACTCGAAGCGCACCGTGCACTCGCGGCCGCGATCCTCCGTAAGCCACGCCCGGAGATATTCGGCCCGGCCCTCGTGTTCGAAGTTGATCTCTACGTAGCCCTCCTTCCACTTCTTGCGGTTGCCCACGATGCACGACCACTCGCAGCGGCCCACGACGGCAAAGGCCCGCTCGTAGTCGGCCGGGCGGTGCGGTTCGAGGCAGAAGACCTCGATGCGCGCGCCCGAAGGCTTGTGCATGATGATCCGCGCACGGATCACCTTCGTGTTGTTGAAGACCAGCAGTTCGCCGGCGGGCAGCACCTCGCCGATGTCGGCAAAATGACGCTCGGAGATCTCGCCGCCACGATAAACGAGCAGTTTCGAGGCACTGCGTTCGGCCAGCGGGAATTTGGCAATCCGCTCGTCCGGAAGGTCGTAATCAAAACGGTTTATGTCGATGTGTCTTTCCATTTTTGCCCGTAATTTTGCGGCAAAGTTACGATTTTTTGTAACTTTGCGACGCTTAATGTTCAAAAACGATGAAAACCGACTTCCTGGTTATCGGTTCCGGCGCCGCGGGTCTCTCCTTCGCGCTGAAAGCCGCTGCCCACGGACACGTTACGATTGTGACCAAGGGCGAAATGAATGAGTGCAACACCAACTACGCACAAGGCGGTATCTGTTCAGTCACCTACGCCCCCGACACCTTCGAGAAACACATCCACGACACGATGGTCTGCGGCGCGGGCAAGTGCGACCCCAAGGCCGTCGAGCTGGTCGTACGCCGCGCTCCGGAGCTGATCGCCGACCTGATCGCCTGGGGGACGCGCTTCGACAAGGCCCCCGACGGACGTTTTGAACTCAACCGCGAAGGCGGCCACTCCGAACACCGGATCCTCCACCACGAAGACCTCACGGGCGCCGAGATCGAACGCGCCCTCGTGGAGTCAGTCCGCAAGCACCCCGACATCACGGTCCTCGAGCACCACTTCGCCATCGACCTGCTCACGCAGCACCATCTGGGCGAATTCGTCACGCGCCACACGCGCGGACTGGCCTGCTTCGGGGCCTACGTCCTCAACATCGACACGAACGAGATCGAAACCATCCTCTCGAAGTTCACGATCGTCGCCACGGGCGGCTGCGGCAACGTCTACTCGTCGACCTCGAACCCGATTGTCGCCACGGGTGACGGCATCGCCATGTGCCACCGCGCCAAGGCCATCACCGAGAACATGGAGTTCATCCAGTTCCATCCCACGACGCTCTACAACCCGGGCGAAAAGCCCAACTTCCTGATCACGGAGGCTATGCGCGGCTTCGGCGCCATCCTGCGCCTGCCCGACGGCACGGAGTTCATGGACAAGTACCACCCGATGAAGTCGCTCGCACCGCGCGACGTGACGGCCCGGGCCATCTACCGCGAAATGACCCGTCTGGGCATGGACTACGTCTACCTCGACGTCACGCACAAGGATCCCGACTCGGTGCGCAGCCACTTCCCCAACATCTACGAGAAGTGCCTCTCGATCGGCATCGACATCACCAAGGACTGGATCCCCATCACGCCGGCGGCCCACTACTGCTGCGGCGGCGTGAAGGTCGACACCAACGGTGAGACCTCGATCCGCAACCTCTACGCCCTGGGCGAAACCTCCTGCACGGGGCTGCACGGCGCCAACCGGCTGGCCTCCAATTCGCTCATCGAGGCGGTGGTCTACGCCGACCAGGCCGCCCGCCATACGGCCTCGCTGGTCGACAAGGTCGATTTCCAGGAGGGGATCCCCGACTGGGACTTCGAGGGAACGCAGCACACCGAGGAGATGCTGATGCTGATCCAGTCGAAACGCGAGGTGCAGCAGATCATGACCAATTACGTGGGCATCGTGCGCTCGAACCTCTCGCTCAAACGCGCCATGCGCCGTCTGTCGATCCTCTTCGAGGAGACCGAGGAGCTCTACAGCAAAACCAAACCCAACCGCGAACTGTGCGAACTGCGCAACATGATCGCCGTGGCCTACCTGATCATCAAGCAGGGGCGCGAGATCAAGGAGTCGGTGGGATGTCACTACAATATGGATTACCCGAAAGCCTGATACATGACCCTACAGGAAGAGATCACCCGACGGCGGACCTTTGCCGTCATCGCCCACCCCGATGCGGGAAAAACCACACTTACCGAAAAACTGCTCCTCTTCGGCGGCGCCATCCACGTGGCGGGAGCCGTCAAAAGCAACAAAATCAAGAAGGGAGCCACCTCCGACTTCATGGAGATCGAGCGCCAGCGCGGCATCTCGGTGGCCACGTCGGTGATGGGTTTCGAGTATGAGGGCCGCAAGATCAACATCCTCGATACGCCGGGCCACGAAGACTTCGCCGAGGATACCTACCGCACGCTGACGGCCGTCGATTCGGTGATCATCGTCATCGACGGCGCCAAGGGCGTCGAGTCCCAGACCCGCAAACTGATGGAGGTCTGCCGCATGCGGCAGACGCCCGTGATGGTCTTCATCAACAAGCTGGACCGCCCCTCGAAGGAGCCCTTCGACCTGCTGGACGAGGTGGAGAAGGAGCTGCACATCCGCGTGCGGCCGCTGACCTTCCCGATCTCGAACGGCCCCACGTTCAAGGGGGTCTACAACCTCTATGAGCGCCACCTCTCGCTCTTCACCTCGGACGAGAAGTTCACGGCCGACGCCTCGACGGTCGAGATCTCGAACCTCTCGTCGGCGGTGCTCGACGACCACATCGGAACGAAATACGCCGACCAGCTGCGCCAGGATGTCGAACTGGTCGAGGGCGTTTACGACGAATTCGACCGCGAAGCCTACCTGCGCGGCGAACTGGCCCCGGTCTTCTTCGGATCGGCGGTGAACAACTTCGGCGTGAGGGAGCTGCTCGAGTGCTTCATCCGCATCGCCCCGTCGCCGCGCCCCTCGCAGACCGAAACCCGCACGGTGGAACCTGCAGAGCCCAGGATGACGGGCTTCGTCTTCAAGATCCACGCCAACATGGATCCCAACCACCGCGACCGCATCGCCTTCCTGAAGATCTGCTCGGGCATCTTCGAGCGCAACAAGAACTACCTCCACGTGCGCAGCGGCAAGCAGATGAAATTCTCCTCGCCGACAGCCTTCATGGCCGAGAAGAAGTCGGTCATCGACACGGCCTACCCGGGTGATATCGTGGGCCTTCACGATACGGGCAACTTCAAGATCGGCGATACGTTCACCGAGGGTGAGAAGCTCAAGTTCACGGGCATTCCGTCGTTCGCCCCGGAGCAGTTCCGCTACATCGAGAATGCCGACCCGATGAAATTCAAGCAACTGGCCAAGGGCATCGACCAGCTGATGGACGAAGGCGTGGCGCAGCTCTTTACGTCGTCGCTCAACGGCCGCAAGATCATCGGTACGGTCGGAGCGCTGCAGTTCGAGGTGATCCAGTACCGTCTGGAGCACGAGTACAACGCCGCGTGCCGCTGGGAGCCGATCTCGATCTACAAGGCCTGCTGGATCGAGAGCGACAACGCCGCCCAGCTGGCCGACTTCAAACGCCGCAAACACACCAACATGGCCGTCGACAAACACGGCCGCGACGTCTTCCTGGCCGACACGAGTTATGCGCTGGCGCTGGCCCAGGAGAACTTCAAGGATATCCGCTTCCACTTTACCTCGGAGTTTTAACGAGTGACCCAGCAGGGGGGGGCAAGCACGAAGAACCGGCGAGCAGGAAAGAACCGGCGAGCGTGAAAGAACCAGCGCTGGTTGTGATCCCGACCGACCGCAAAGAGAGCCCGGTGCAAGCCGTGAAACCCAACCGGCCGCAGGAAGGACCTGGAGCAACCCGAAAAACCCGACCGGCAAAGGTACGCATAAACAGAAGGGCGGAACGACTGATGTCGCTCCGCCCTTTTCGCGTCCGCATGTTCAACAGCCGAACAGCATCCAGAAGCGACGGGGCAGCGAAATATTCTCCACATCGCGGGCCGCGGCAAAAAGAGGCGCTATCTCTTCCGGCGAAAAACCCGCGATGCCGCAACCGATCTCGGTGACGAGAAACTTCAGCTGCGGATGTAGCCGGGCGAAGGCAATGAATTCGTCAACATAGGGGCGAATGGTCTCCACGCCGCCCTGCATGGTCGGGATGGCATAACTCTGCCCCTGCAGGCCGACACCTTGCCCCCAAACGGCTCCGAACCACTGGAGGGCCAACCGGGCGGCGCCACCGGCGTGCATCCCGGCAAGGTTGCTTCCGAAGACGAAGATCTCGTCGGGATGGAGTGTTGTCACGCAATCGGGAGTAATTCTCATGACAAACTAACTTTTGTTAAATCATCAAAAGCCAATTCAACAATTTTACCAATCTTCAGTATTGTTATTGGCTTTCACCTTTTCAATTATTCCAGATAGAATGTTATTTATATAGTCGCCCCTTAAAAATAGTTTTATTTATTGGTATTCAGTAATTTAATTTATAGAAGTCTTTGATAAATCTGGAAGTTTTCTTATCTTTACGTTAATAAACTTGCAGATTTTATGATTAAAAATACGAATAACAGTCCTTCTTTATTCAGCAACCTATCAGACATGCTGAACCAATCGCACCCGCTTTACCAATTGGCAGACAAAATAGATTGGGGAAAATTTGAAACGGCTTTTCAACCTTTGTATTGTCAGGATAACGGCCGTCCCGGCAAGCCAATCCGTTTAATGTGCGGTTTGCTTATCCTGAAACACCTTCGTAACCTGTCGGATGAGTCTTTGGTAGAGCAATGGAGCGAAAACGCTTATTATCAGTATTTCTGTGGCATGCAGGAGTTTACCCCGTCTGCCCCTTGTGCGTCTTCAGAACTGGTTCATTTCCGCAAACGTATCGGTGAAAAGGGAATTGAACTCATTTTCCAGGAAAGTATCCGTGTGAATAACGACGATGATGATGGCCGTCATCATGATACGGCTTTTATTGATTCCACAGTTCAGGAAAAGAACATCACTTACCCCACGGATGCAAAGTTGCATAAGAAGATCGTGAAGAAAGTTCTTGGCATTGTAAAAAAGCTGGGACTTCCCCTGCGCCAAAGCTACACCTTTGTGCTGAAGAAGATCTATCGTGACCAGCGTTTCCGGAACCATCCCAAAAACAGGGAAAAAGCTCTCAGGGCGGACAGGCGTTTACGTACAATAGCCGGAAGACTTGTCAGGGAACTGAAGCGTAATCTTAAAGAGAATCACGACTATGATAAATTGCTCAGACTCTTTGAAACCGTTCTGTCCCAAAGGCGGAACAGCCGGAAAAAGATTTATTCCATCCATGAGCCGGACGTGCAATGTATCAGCAAGGGTAAAGAACATAAAAAATATGAATTCGGCAACAAGGTGTCCATCATACGTTCTGCCACAGGAATTATTCTTGGAGCCATATCCTTTCGCAATGAATATGACGGTCATACCATCGAGTCTTCCTTGGCGCAGGTAGAACGGTTAACCGGAAGGAAGATTAAAGTGCTGGCTGGTGATAGAGGATACAGAGGCAGGAAGGAAATTAACGGGACGAAGATTATGATTCCCGATGTTCCCAAGAAATCAGACAGACGTTATCAGAAGCTGAAAAAACATAAACTTTTCTGCAAGCGTGCAGGTATAGAACCAACAATAGGTCACTTAAAGTCAGATTACCGATTGGGCCGCAACTTTTATAAAGGTGTGGTCGGGGATGCTGTGAACGTGCTACTGGCGGCAGCAGCCTATAACTTCAAAAGAGCCATGAAAGCTCTTTGGTGCATGCTTCATAAAATCTGCGAGATACTGTGGAAAAACGATATCTCGCAAAAATGGGCTTTTTAAGGGACGACTATATAGCTTTCGATGGCGTATTTTGCCTCTGCATTTCGAACAGATCCATCGGAATAATTGAAAATAAATTGTTTTTTGTAAACTCTTTATAATCCTTAGGATTGGCAAATACAACCATACGAGGAATCATAAAACGATGAACACCAATATTTTTTATTACAGGTGCATCTATCCGAAATTTGCATCTTTAACCTCAAACCTCAATGTAAAATCTAAGTCCATGATAAAATTTACCAAAGGACCTGCCTTAAGTCTATAGAGATCCAGTTTATAAGATGACACCATAATTTGATTCTCATTGACAATCCAACTATTGTCATTATCAACTGGTAATGTATTTTGAATACAATGAAGTGATTTAAACTTATTTCATTCTCTTAAAATTGCATCAAAATGTTAAAGCACAGCATACAAATAGAATTATTCCTTATATTATGGGTGCCCAAACTCATATATAGTGAAAGTCCTATGTACACTGTGCTCGACAAAGATACGATAAAAAATGAGATATTGCCTCATCTTTCGAAGGCAAAACGTGGTTATGTCACTCAAAGTTGCCTAATAGAGGTTGTAAACGCCATCTTGTACAAGTTGAAGACCGGTTGTCAATGGGCATTCCTTCCTGTGGAAGCCCTGTTTAGCGGCAAGGTACTGAGCCATGGTGCCGTATATCATCATTACAACAAATGGAGCAAGTCGGGCGAGTGGAAATCCATGTGGGTCAGGTTGCTTGACAAACACCGCAATGAGTTGGACATGTCCGGCGTGGATTTGGACGGGAGCCACACGGCTGCACTCCGTGGCGGTGAAGAAGTCGGATACCAAGGGCGGAAGAAACGGAAGACGACCAACGCACTCTACCTAACAGACAGGCAAGGACTTCCGATTGCCATGTCTTCTCCGAAATCCGGCGAACACCATGACGTACATGACATAGAAAAGGTCATTGGTGACATGTTCAACGACCTTGAGAAATCCCATATTCGGGTTGACGGCCTTTTCCTCAATGCCGATGCCGGATTCGATTGCGATGCCTTACGTGGTTTCCTGTGTGAAAAAGAGATCATCGCAAACATCTGCATCAATAAACGGAGAGAAAATGCCGATGACATCTTTGTTGATGATGAACTGTATGCTGAAAGGTATTCCATCGAACGGACCAACGCTTGGATGGACAGTTTCAGGACTCTATTGAACCGGTTTGATACAACTGTTGCCAACTGGACATCTTGGAATTACCTGGCAGTCGCGGTCTTGTTACTAAAGAAAATTTCACGAAAACAAAAAGTTTAAATCACTTCAATATCTCAGATCAGACAAAATTTCCTTACCTGTTTTATTTTCATCAACAGCAACAACCACAAAGTCCTTACTTCCCGCAGATTTAAAACCATGCGGGGTTAATTCAAAATAATTCCCGGCTATAACATTAGCAATTGCCCCCCAGAAAAGACAACAAATACAAAAAAACTTTTTCATAGTATCGCAATTTCTTATGAAAAAGGCTCGACAACCGTCAGATTGTCAAGCCTTTCCTTCAGTCGGGGTGACTGGATTCGAACCAGCGACCACACGCCCCCCAGACGTTACAAACAGCCAATAACAATCTATTAGCCAGACGATTACAGCGACAGATCATCTGCGGTTTACACGACAGTTTACACGGATACAAAACCACGGTTGATTAAACAATAAGTGAATTGAGGAGATATGACATTAAAGAAAGGACAAACTTTAGCAAAGGGGCATATTTGAGCCCCCTTGCAAAGTCTGTCCTCGGAAACTGTTAGATGTTTTTGTATTTATGCAAACTGTTCCAAATATTTCTCATTGAAGCCAGCCAGTGAAAAGCGGAACTCTTTCTTGGTACCATTTTGTGCCGTATAGTTGAACACAATAGTATCGCTGTGGATATGCGCTTCAAAAAGATTGAGTGTATATCCTATTGGTGGAATGGTAATGACATTCGGAAATTTTACGATGTAGGGTCTTTGACTGGACTCTTGAGGTGGTAGTGTAAAATTGAATCCTGTTTGTAGAAGGCCTCTTTTTAGAAAGGAGATTGTAGCGGCTTGAGTAAGGTCTATATCGAGTTCAAGGAAGTAGTAGAACTCAACGGGTGTGGGATTGTCTTTTCGGCGTCCTACAAAAAGACATATTCCATCAAGATCATAGGATATGGATTTGGCAACATAGGAGATTTCAATATCATTCAATATCTCTGTGCCCGTTTGTCAATCTGTTATCGGTGTTTTTCTTTTCATTTCAGCTAAAATTTATAGGGTGATTAAATCTTTGATTATGATGTAAATATAGCTAAAATTCATGAGATTTGCAAGTGATATATTATTTAGACTTGAAAAACGATTAAACAGAAATCGTTCCCCCAAGTCTATCCCTCGTTTGAAAGATTACATTTCTCGCATTAGTTGATCGCAAGCATTTCTATTTAGTTCCAATAAAATATCACGCAGCGAATAATAAAAGTCTGCAATCGTCACATGATCCATTTCTCGATTTGGCATAACATACTTTTCCACCGATTGATTCGTAATGCAATTTTCAAACACTATTTTTCTGCCCATGAAATAAGAACAACCTCTGTCTGGAAAAACATGTTTAACCTTGAACATCCCCCGTTGATAAGATGTTGGTTTTTGTCTTTGTTTATAATCTGAATTTGAGGCCACCAATATTTATCGGGATAAGATGGGGTCGGGTGAGACTTATCATACATGAAAGCAACATACATTTCTATATCTTGCTCTCCTTGTTCTCTTAACTTATCCTGTAATTCCTGGAATGATTGTGCTTCGATAAATTTACCCTCCAAGGTAACAGCATAGTATTCTGTGCTTTTTTGCATAATAAGTCAAATTATATTTAACCTCTCCTGCCATGCAGAGACACAGCAGGAGAGGATCGTTGTTTTTATTCATCTAATTCTGTAATGCTTCTAAATTCATTCCAGCCATATTCGCGTTTATAGGCATAGGTACAACCCGAGGGTACTTTAAGTTCCGCATAAGGATCTATCCAATCAAAAGCATTTTTTTCACAAGTCGGTGGCGTTTCTGTGCCGATTTTGAATAAACGCAGTTCGGAATCACCGTGAAAAGCATATTCACCGATCGTCTTAACCTGCGTACAAGCTGACATATCGACGATCATCAATTTATCCAAATCGATGAAAGCTCTTTTTCCGATAGTTTTCAGTTTAGAGCCATTCTCAAAGGTTACGGTTGCCAAAGAGGAACAGTTGCTGAATACTGAGGCTTCAATCGTTTCTACACTTGCTGGAATCTCAATAGAGGTTATAGGACAATCTGAGAAAGCTCCATAATAATAATCAGAATAATAAGAATCAGAAGAATAACCACCACCGATAGTTTTCAGATTGGAGCCTTTCTCAAAGGTTACGGTTGCCAATTTAGAACAATTCTTGAATGCCGCCATTTCAATCGTTTCTACGCTTGCTGGAATCTCAATAGAGGTTATTGGACAATCTGAGAAAGCTCCATAATAATAATCAGAATAATAATGACAACTACCACCGATAGTTTTCAGATTGGAGCCTTTCTCAAAGGTTACGGTTGCCAATTTAGAACAGCCGTAGAATGCCGCCTCTTCAATCGTTTCTACGCTTGCTGGAATCTCAATAGAGGTCAATGCTGCACAATCCGAAAAAGCACCATAATAATAAACATAATAATGAGAAGAAAGACCACCACCGATAGTTTTCAGATTGGAGCCTTTCTCAAAGGTTACGGTTGCCAATTTAGAACAATTCTTGAATGCAGTCGCTTCAATCGTTTCTACGCTTGCTGGAATCTCAATAGAGGTCAATGCTGCACAATCCGAAAAAGCACCATAATAATAAGGAGACTCAGGATTATAACCACCGCCGATAGTTTTCAGTTGAGAACCTTTCTCAAAGGTTACTGTTGTCAGAGAGGAACACCCTTTGAATGCCTCCTGTTCAATCGTTTCTACGCTTGCTGGAATCTCAATAGAGGTTATTGGACAATGCTCAAAAGCGTAATTTCCAATTGCTTTCAAATGTGAGCCTTTCTCGAAAGTTACGGTTGCCAATTTAGAACAATTATTGAATGCCGCCTGTTCAATTGTTTCCACACTGGCAGGAATTTCAATAGAGGTTAGCCCATTTTTTGAAAATGCATATTCTCCAATCGTTATCAAGGTATTGGGAAGTATCACAGACGAGATATTTTTTGAGTTATACAATGCCTTATTGGGCAATGTCGAGATATTTACTTCTGAAATATCGAGAACGCCTAAATATGGCAACTGATCCTTGATAAAAAGAAAATCCTCAAGATTTAATTCACCCGTAATTTTTAATGATAGGATTGTCTCAATATTCAGTCCCATTTTTTGCAGAGTCGTTGCCAATGCTCCTTTTTGGGGTACATGTACTATAACTGGCGATGGCTCAGCCTGCTTGATTGTCACGATTTCATATAATTGATAGTTGTAGTCATATATGAAAATTTTGCCTTCTCGCTTCTCTGGAGTGGAATTGGGCTTAACCTCAAATTTAATCTCGATGCATACTTCTGACCATTGAATATCATTTATAATAATCCAATCAGAATCCGTTTCCATATTGGAACAGACGGTTTTAATGATAAACTCACCGCCTAATGCTTCTGCTTCGATTTCGGATGTAATAATCGTTTCAGAATTAGAATCGTCTATATCTGCATTGCCTTCTGTATCACTTTTGGAGCAACCGCCCAAAAAGGTAATGAACAGCGTAAGTAATAATAACTTTTTCATAGGATGAATGATGAAAATGTTAAAGTGTCAGATTTCCTGGTAATGAAATATCTGTTGTAACTTATCATGTACTTTGAGCCCGTTTTTCCAGTCTATTTTTGTATTCTCGTTTATTGATGCTAAATTGATAGGATCACCAATCAGCCCATTTACCACCATGTGACCTTGATAGAGGTAATAAACATCCATCCTTTGGATGATTTGGATGCATGGTTTTATTTTCCTCTCGTTGGGGCTGTCTGGATTAATCCGAATATTCAATTTTTCGTATTGATGTTTGCAATTTTGCAATGTCAATTCGAGATTATCTCCATTCGGACGAATAGAAACAATCGAATAAACAACAGGCAGATGATAACGGGCTGTCATAATGTTTGTACCGTATCAACTCCTGCTGCGGTGGTTTATATACAAAAAGAAAGTGTGGAGTTGTTCGTTTATCGACCGAGAGGCATTTGGCGTAGCCCGTAAGCAAATAAACAATACCCCACACCGAATAAGTATATATCAGAATGATATATGCCTATACACGGTGATGAGTGTCTGTATTGCCTATCCTTGCTTACTTAAAAATCGCCAAATTTTCTCGGTAAGGATTAGCGAAACACTTTCACTAAACTAATATGTTACCGCCCATCGAGACGATGGCACAAAGTTAGGAAATGTTTCTCAATACGCAACACTCTTGGGGTATTGTAGTTGCAAAGTTCTTGAAAACAAAGCATCTTTCCAATAGTGGAGTATATGGATTCAAAACTTTGTTCTTTATAGATTGGGATAAAAGATTTGAAGTTTACGCCTGCATAAATTCAAAAATTCTGTTTTTCGGAATCCTCAAAACCACGGATTCCGACTTTACGTCAGCATAAATTCCATATCTGTAAGTTGTAGATTTTGCAGCAAATCGTAATATGTAGATTATAAACGACATAGCCATTTTGTTATGTATTAGTGCGCTTTGTTTTGGAGCATAAGAAAATACCCCTGCCGTCATAAGACAGCAAGGGTATTCTTCTCTGTAAAGCGTTACTCCACAAACCAACTGTACTCGGTATCCCCCTCCAAGGCACGACCGATTCCTGCAATCAGCTCCGTTGCATTCAGCGACCTGTCAAGGAAGGTGTCGATGTAGCTGGACTTGTTGGCTCCTGTAAAGAGGTTATAGACCTTCCACAAGTCAATCTCGGGATTGTCCCCTCGTGAAAAGTGCTCGTCCGTGTAGTAAGCCTTTGCCACGGCATTGATGTGGCAGTCGGTAAACTCCAAGGCTGGAAGCTGCCGTTTCTCGGCGGTGGGCAGGTATTGATACAAGCGTGCTTTGCCGATCAACTGGGCAAACTGGTGTTCACTGAGCGATTGCCGTTGTAAGGCTGCCATCTGCTGAATATGCCGTTCGGCATCGTATTGCTGAAACAACTGCAACGAAACCTCAAACAAGTCCTGCATACTCATTACCCGCAACTCCCGCTTGAATCCATCGGTCGATACACACAGGTTGCAACAGACAAGGTTCTTGAATCCGATGAAGACCTTGAACTTCTCGACCGTCTTTTTCGAATAGAGATTTTCGTGGTTGTAGGCCCTTACCCCTCCAATCGAGAGATGGAGCCGATTGCCTGCCACCTCCTCGTAAATCGAGGGAACCTCAAAGCAGAAGGCCATGCGTTCGTAATAAATGGTCTTGTCCGTCTCCAGGAGCTGGTTCACGGGCTTGTGTATGGCCTCGGGAATCCGACCCTTGATGATATGCGAAACGACAATATCGGGCGTGTCGATGGCCTCCTGTGGAAACAACCGATGGGCAGCGTTCCAAACGGTCTCAACAAAACTCTGGTGGGAGATGGTCACCTCGTTGTCCTTGCTGAATACGGGAACGACACAATCGTTCTTCAGATGGGCCATATCAACAGGCTTGGTGTTGGCATCGATAAAGTGACGGGTCCGCGGTGCAGTTCCGAGCGATACAATCGGAGTTACGGGACGCTCCTCTACAATGGTTGCCTCCTCCACGGGGAGATTCAACCCTACGGCAAATTCGGGATTAGGCTGAAAGGCTGGAAGCATGGCTGTGGAGGTTTTGCGTGGAAGGATTCGATTGCGTGGTCTGCGTCATGTTGCACCATTTGAGGATGGCTTGCCCCACGGCAGGAGTTATCGTGAACTCGGGACGCCCTGTAAAGAGCCCTGTTCGGTCTTTGGAGGTGGTGGCCTTGTGGTTCATGGCGATGTCCAGCACGGCGGTGAACTCATAGTCCACGTTATCACGCTGTACGGCCTTCAGGCCCACCTTCTCGGGGACCATCTTTCCGTTCTTGTCCGAGAGGACATAATCCTGCTTGGAACGCATGGTGCAGATGATGTGGCATGAGGAGTTGAGAATGCGTTGGATGAAGGCATTCTGACGGGGTGTGACCTTGGCCCAGTTGGCAAAGGAGTTTCCTTGCAGGTTGGCGTGGAAATCGAGCAGGTAGTCCCAGCAATGAGAGATGCTGTCGATGACGATGACCTCGGCACCCGCCTGTTCACAAATACCGATAGCCTCGATGTAGGTCTCGGGAGAGTAGTCGGGCAGGGTGAGAACCTGATAATTGCCCAGATGGGCATAGAGATCGGCCGAACCGTTCTCGGAATCGATGACGGCAACACGGGACCAGTCGGAGGTCATGCCGTAAGCGATGAGGAGCGAGGAGTAGGTCTTTCCCGACCCCGAGGCTCCAGCCAGTGCCAGCCGCATTTTGGCTGCACGGCGCATGGATGGACGTAATTGCATAAAGCTACAAATTAGATGATGAATAAATAAATACACTCATCATCTGTCTGTTGCTTTTGTTGTTAGTCTGGAAAAATTCCCGATAATCTGCCACAAAAAATCCCTCCCCGAAATTCGCTTTCCAAACCGAACAGGGGGAGGGGTGTTTTACGGTGCCTTGGAACGGGGGCAGTATTCATGTAACTAATGTGCTATCATCCGATCTCTTACGATAACTATACACGCCGTTGTCTTGCCATTGATTTTCGGTGATGTTATTTTCACCTCGTATCATTTGGCGAGATCAGTCGCTTTTGCAGTTTGTTGAATACCCAAACTGTCGTATATCTTTTGCAGTTCAGTTTTGACCTTGCTTTTGGCAATAGGTGCCTGCTTGGTAAAGGTCTCATTTATCATCTTCACGATTTTATACTCGGTAGGTGCTGGGTGGCGTTTCATCAGTTCCCGTTTAATATTGCCTACATGGTATTTCAATGCCTGCACCTTGGCTGTACCCAACTCCTCATAAGCCTGCTTCACCAAAGGATATTTGACAGCAATCTGGGCACACAACTCTTCATGGCTTACCAGTGAGAAAAAAGGCTGGGACGTTTTCAGCCGATGGTATTCTTCAAACAACTCCCTGAATGTAACCCGCGTATTGTTTTTATCCTCCAACTTCTCGATAATTTCGCTGAATAAATGCTGTGTAATGGAGTATCCGTTTCGTTTCAGTTCGCTGGAAAGATTTACATAGGTCCTGTAAATATGACGGCATATCTTGAAATTCACGATGTCCATATTGGCGAGGTTCTTATCCACCACCAGCCGATTATCTTCTATGCGTACATATTGTTCGTTGATATATTTGATTTTCGACAGCGTTTTAATTCTTGTCGTTTCACTCAACTTGTTTATCTCGTCCGCATAGCTTACCGCCTCTGCAAGCACTTTCTTTGTCGATGCCACATATTCATCCAATGTTACCTCTCGGCTGTACTTGGTCGTGGAATAGACATGGATAATCTCGCCCTTATACTTGGAATCTCTCAACCGACCGCAAATTTGAGTAAACAGGGTTGAGATGTCCAATAGGGTATGAGCCTTGTTGCCATCGCTGACGATGAAGGTAACTCCGTTTTCATCATACAGGTCACATCCTTCAAAACAGGTCGAGGTGTAAAAATTTATCTTCTTCACGGAATCTGAAGGCTGATCAATGGGATAGTCCTTGCCTAACTTGCGCTGGTTGTTCTCTCCATTGTCCCCGCTAACCGAACAGACCACTTTAACCTGTTCGGGAGTGAGTTTTGCTATATCTATCACCTTTGCGATGAACTCTACGCTGTTTACAAAGATGTGTAGATTGTAAGGCAAACCACCATCCAACACCTTGCGGCACTCCTTAACGATATATTGTGCAGGCTTGGAGGTCTGACGGGAGCGGATGTTGACCTCTTGCAGATGCGGTCAGTTGATTTCGCATATGGGCAGATGCTTCAGCTCTTCCAGAACATACTCCTGTTCTATCGGGGTAGCTGTCATATAAGTAACCCGTGAAAATCTGGTTGCCTCTGCCAACAGGTTTTTAATGGCCGTATGACGAAACGAGTAGGAGTTGAATAAGACGTGTCATTCATCCACCAGCAGGAAAGTATCTTTATAAGGCTCTATGCCAATATTTTGCAATGCCTTAATGGTTCGTGGCAAGGAATCGTATGTAACGGCTATCTTTAAAGGAGAATGGCTCTGTGCATAGTCGATAATCTCCTGCTCTCCAATCCCCTCGTAAACGCCCAGCACGGAAATATCGTCCTTGCGGTAAATGGTCTTGTTCTTGACCAGCGCCACGTAAGGCATGGCTATAATGGTTGGAATGGAATTGCGGATAGCCAACTCGGTAGCACCGCACCCTGTCTGCTTCTTGTTGAAGAGACAGTTTACAGGAATCTCTGTCAGAAAGTCTGACAAGTAAGTTGCCCCAGCTGGAGCGTTGATAACTCAATTTTGATTTGCAATGTTATTTGTATTCATAAATAATTGATTATTAATTGTGTTATATATCTTTTTGTCTATTACCTCTTTAATGGGAGTCTCTCTGAATCTTCCATATTTTTTAATCCTGTAATTGTATTTATAAAGGAAATCTTCATTTCGTACTCAAAAAATGTGGTAATCTTTTATCTCTCTAATCTTAATGGAATCTCTATCATTAAATGGCATCTTCCAAATAAGCGGAATATAGCGAACGAGTTTCTATCTCTCTAATTTTGCTTATCCGCTTTATCATCTATTCCATATTTTTTAATTCTGAAATACATTCTTTATAGGAAATCTTCATTTCGCACTCAAAAAATGTGGTAACAGATAAATGAAGAGCAGTTTCAATCACGAAAAATAGATTCATCAACCAAGTAAGATGAATACTTTTTTTAGCGATATTTTTTTACACGCAAAAATGCGTGAATAAAAAATGGGCAAAAAAAGTTTTTCATCACACAAGTTGTGAGAAAAAAATTATCGCCAAAAATCGCGCATCGCTTTTTTGATGAAAAGTTTTTTGGCAAGAATAAATTGTTCTCACTCTTACATGATGTGTCGTTAAAAGTGCCTGTTTTTAGTGAATGCACTTTTTAACGATTCCCTATTTTTCGATTCTGAAACTATCTTATTAAAGGGAATGTTCATTTCACACTCAAAAAATGTGGAAAGACAGCGCAAAGAAAAGGCAGACGAATCTGCCCTTATAGGAACTGCTCAATTTGTAGTGTGGGTTTCTTTACTGAATTGCTCTGCAAAGATATAAAATATTTAACCAAAAGTCAAGTAATTGACTGATATTTTTGGCATATAATCTGAATCAGCCCGTGTGTCGTTGATAACTCGCTATTTAATAGGATATAACGATTATATTTAGACCTTTGCCCTGCCACAAGGGTATTCTTTGCGGTCTGTAATCTTTGGGCAAGGATTGCAGCCATTATCAGCCCCTCTGCATAAAGGACAGAGTAAGTAAAGGCCATGAAAAAGATGGTTATTTCAAAGGATGACGCCCAGCGTCAGTTTGCATTCGTTAAGGGAAACCGCCCTGTAAATGTCAAAATCGTAAAGCAGAAAGAAAAATCCATGAAAGCCTATGGGCAATTGACGCCTATCACGGTAACTGATGGCGAAAAGGTAATTCAGATGGGCGGTCGTCTGGTCGATTTGAAAGGGAGTGAAATCTCCAACGAGGATGCAGGAAAGTATTACGCCGTATTGGACGGTCAGCACCGATTGGTAGCTTATCAGAATTTGGGGTTGGATTTGAATGACCTTGTAATTTGCGAACCCCTCAATGCCGAATTATCCATTACGGAGGTCATTGCACAAATGAATATCTGTACCACCGTTTGGAAAAAATCGGATTACATGGCCGCACCAGCCATGATGCTCAAAGAAGCCAACGAAGTGTTCGATTTCGCCATGTCCCTGCATGGCAAGGCGTGTCCACTTTCCACAATTTCGTTATGGTGTTTCGGCAAGAACACTCTGCAAGCTAAAGACTTGGTGGAGTGTCTTAATACGAAACAGTTGCCTAAAGTCTTTGAGGATGAAACGTGGTTTCGTTCCAGTAGCAGGTGGTATAAGGCTGCACAGGGTAAGTTTAAGGATAAATTCCTTATGAACAGATATTTAATCGACTTTATCATCAAGCAACAGAATCCCGATGAGGATTTCGAACAGTTCACGGTGAAAATGGAACAGAAAATCAACGCCTTAACACGCGATCAAGCTGACCAGATTATGAATCCTCGCAAAATGATAGGCGTGGCACGGGAGCAGTTGATTATGGATATGCTGACACAGTATCTCGGTTAAAAATGACAATTGTATAAGGTTTGTGGAGGTCGGGATTATTATTGGTTCCCGACCTCCTTTACCTTCACAATAAGTGTTGCATGGCTTCGTCAATTTGCGAATTCTCGAATGAATCGAGGTAGATTTGCGTGGTCTTTAGGCTATGATGCCCCAAGGCCTCGGATATGATGCCGATATTCACGCCCGACTTCTTCAGTACGGTGGCAAAACTGTGCCTTGCGACATAGGTCGTAACGGTAGACTTGATCTTCAAACGCTTGCTGATACCCCGCAAGGCAAAATTCACCCTGCCGCACATTTTATGCACTCGATTCTTCTTTTGCATGGGCGTAATGTGTACCCGCTCATCCAATATCGGGAACAGATAACCCGCCTGCCTGCAATGTCCATCGTATTTGGCAAGAATCTCCCTTGCTTGTGCCGACAACGGGACATTGACAGCTCCATGCGTTTTCTGACGGCAATAGATCAACCGCCCTTCCACGATATTGGCAGGCGTCAGGTTGGCCATATCCACAAACGAGATACCACCACACAAATAGGAGAAGACAAACACATCGTGGGCAAACTGCTCGATAGCCTTACCCTGTGAACAATCAGCGGCCATAATCTTCATCACGTCCGTCTTGTTCAAGGCGCGTTTCGGTGTTCGGGTATTGAATTTACTGATCTTGTACTCGTTGAACGGATTCTTCTCCTTGCCGACAATCTTGGCTCTGACCGCACGATTGAATATCGCTCGCAAGGTCCGCATCTGAAAACTCAAGGTTGTCTCCTTGTTCCCTTTTGACCGCATCCAATTCTCGAAAGCGTTCAGGAAGGCTTCATCAATCTGTCCGAACGCATAAGCCAACGGTTTATCCGCGTGGAAGGATCGCAAGACTTGGTAGGAGTTCTGATAGGCATAAGCATTGCCTACCGCCCCCTCCTGTTTGAGTTGCTCAATGGTTCTCAAATAGAAATGTTCGACTGTTTCCGACTGGATTTGCTCTCGGGACTGCTCCTTGACAAGCGTTTGAGCAGTATAATCCTCATTGTTGGCGCTTTTCTCCAACAGCTTGGTTTGATACTCGGTCTTGACCTTCAGGATGATCTGCTGGATATACTTGCGGTCGGGACACTTGGGCTTGGGTTCGTTGCGGTCGAAATCCCAATTTGACGGATGGACCGACACGCCGAGACTTTTCATCGTCCGTTTGCGGTCCTTTGTAATGCGCAACATGAGCGGATGCTCCCCGTTGGCGAGGGTCTTGCTTTTGAAGCAAATGACAGAAATTGTGGCGTCCATAGCCTTTTGGCGGTTTACACCACGGTTTACACACCCCGCGTAAAATGCCGCAGAAACGGGGTCGGAAGCCTCCGCGCGAACGATCTGCCAAAAACGAAAAAGGCTCGACAATCAGTTGATTGTCAAGCCTTTTCTTCAGTCGGGGTGACTGGATTCGAACCAGCGACCACACGCCCCCCAGACGTGTACTCTAACCGGACTGAGCTACGCCCCGATTCCGCCCTCGCGAAGTCCAAAACCCTTCGCTTTGGGACTGCAAATATACGCACTTTTTTGATAAAACAACACTTTTCTGCAATATTTTTTCCTACTTTTGCAGAAATGAAATCTTTCGCCCTTCTTATCCTGTCCCTCGCAGCCGCCCTCATGACGGGCTGCTCGGGATCCGCTGAACGCCACCTGAGCGACTTCACCTCAACGGTTTACGCCCCGACCTATGCCTCCGGATTCGACATCCGCGGCACCGAACGTGATGCCTCGACCCTCATCTCGGTCCACAATCCCTGGCAGGGAGACGCCCGCTCCGAACAACACCTCATCCTGCTGCGCGGCAAGGCCAAAGCCCCCGCCGACGGATCCGTTCAGGCCGTCCATGCCCCCGTACAACGCGTGGTCTGCATGTCGTCGAGCCACGTGGCGCTGTTCGACGCCCTGGGGCTCGCCGACCGCATCGTCGGGGTCTCCGGCCTCGACTACATCTCCAACCCCCGGATCCAGCAGCGCAGCCACAGCGGAGAGCTCCGTGACGTGGGCTATGACACGAATCTCAACTTCGAGTTGCTCACCGCCCTGCATCCCGACGTGATCCTGCTCTACGGCATCTCGGGCGAGAACACCACCATCACCGACAAACTCCGCGAACTGGGAATTCCCTACCTCTACGTGGGCGATTACGTCGAGGAGTCGCCCCTGGGCAAGGCCGAATGGCTCGTCGCTGCAGCGGAAATGTGCGACCTGCGGGCGGCCGGAGCCGACACGCTGCGCCGCATCGCCGCGCGCTACAACGACCTCCGGGCACGGCTCGACCCGGCCGACGCCCGCCCGAAGGTGATGCTCAACACACCCTACCGCGACACCTGGTTCATGCCCTCGACGCAAAGTTACATGGTGCGGCTGATCGAGGATGCCGGCGGAAGCTACATCTACACGAAAAACCACACGAACGCCTCGGTAGCCGTCGACCTCGAGGAGGCCTACCTGCTGGCCAACAGCGCCGACTTCTGGATCAACGTCGGGGCTTGCAACTCGATCGAAGAGCTCACGGCACAGAATCCGAAATTCGCCGAGGTGCCGGCCGTCGTCGACCGCTGCGTCTGGAACAACAACCGCCGTCAGACCCCCTCCGGAGGCAGCGACTTCTGGGAATCGGGCGTCGTACGGCCCGACGTCGTACTGCGCGACCTGAAGACCATCCTGGCCGGCGGCAGCGATTCGACCTATTATTATAAACGCCTCGAATAACCGCCGATGTCGCGTACCGCCCTGCTCTTCACGCTGCTCACGCTGCTCACCGCCGCACTTTTCATCGGCGATCTGGCCGTCGGATCGGTCGATATCCCGCTCCGCGAGGTCTGGGCCGCGCTCACGGGCGGCAACTGTGACCCGACCTACGCCACCATCATCCAGAAGATCCGGCTGCTGAAGGCCCTCACGGCCCTGCTGGCCGGCAGCGCGCTGGCCGCCAGCGGACTCGAGATGCAGACCCTGTTCCGCAACCCGCTGGCCGGGCCCTACGTCCTGGGCATCAGCTCGGGGGCCTCGCTCGGCGTGGCGATGTTCCTGCTCGGGGCACCGTTGCTGGGCGTCGCCGGCCACTCGTTCGTCCAGTCGCTCGGCATCGCCGGGGCCGCCTGGATCGGTTCGGCCCTCGTGCTGGCCATCGTCATGGCCGTCAGCCGCCGCATCAAGGACATCATGGTCATCCTCATCCTCGGCATGATGTTCAGTTCGGGCGTGAGCTCCGTGGTCGAGATCCTGCAATACCTCTCGAACGAATCGGCCCTCAAATCGTTCGTCATCTGGACCATGGGATCGCTGGGCGACGTGACGGGCAGCCGTCTGGCGCTGATGCTTCCGGCCGTCGTGGCGGGGCTCCTGCTGGCCGTGGCCGTCATCAAGCCGCTGAACCTGCTCCTGCTGGGCGAAAACTACGCCCGCACGATGGGGCTCAACATCCAGCGCACCCGCTCGCTGATCTTCCTCTCGACGGTGCTGCTGGCCGGCACGGTCACCGCCTTCTGCGGCCCGGTGGGCTTCATCGGACTGGCCGTGCCGCACCTGGCCCGCATGATCTTCTCGTCGGCCGACCACCGCGTGCTGATGCCCGCCTCGATGCTCTCGGGGGCCGCCCTGCTGCTGATCTGCGACCTGCTGGCCAAGACGCTGACCCTGCCCATCAACACCATCACGGCCCTGATGGGCATTCCGGTCGTCATCTTCGTCGTCATCCGAAACCGCAACCTCTTCTGACGCCATGAGCATCCGACTCGACCATATCACCCTCGCCTACGGCAGCCGCACGCTGCTCGCCGACATCTGCGCCGAGATCGCTCCGGGATCGCTGACGGCCCTCATCGGCCGCAACGGAACGGGCAAGAGCACCCTGCTGCGGGCCGTCGCCGGACTGGGCCCCGTCACGGCGGGACGGATCGAACTCTGCGGGCATACGCTCGCCGGGATGACGCCCCGCCAGCGGGCCGAGACCGTCTCGTTCGTCACCACGGACAAGGTGCGCATTGCCAACCTTGCGTGTGAGGATGTCGTCGCGCTGGGCCGCGCCCCCTACACCAACTGGATCGGACGCATGCAGGAAGAGGACCGCGCCGTGGTCGAACGTTCGCTCCAACTGGTCGGCATGTCGGCATTCGCCCGCAAGACAATGGACCGCATGTCGGACGGCGAGTGCCAGCGGGTGATGATTGCCCGGGCGCTGGCCCAGGATACGCCGATCATCCTGCTCGACGAACCGACGGCCTTCCTCGACCTGCCGAACCGCTACGAACTGGCCACGCTGCTGCGGCGTCTGTCCCGCGACGAGCGCAAATGCGTCCTCTTCTCGACGCACGATCTGGACATCGCCCTCTCGCTGTGCGACGCCGTGGCGCTGATCGACACGCCGCAGCTGCACCTGCTGCCGGCCGACGAGATGGTCTCGAGCGGCTACCTCGAACGGCTCTTCTCGGGGCGCAGCGCGCAATTCGACCCCGCAACGCGCAGCGTCCGGCTGCGTTGAGCGGCAAATCCCGGAAAACGGAAAAAACGCCTGAACGGCCGCCCGATGGCCCCGGACAAAGGGACGCGAGGGGTCGTTGCCGTATCTCTCACCAAGGCATTCTCAATAAAAATTCAATTTTTTCACCACTTTTTTTGTACAAGAAACTTTTTTGTTTACCTTTGCACCGCTAAAGCGCCCCATTACGGGCAGCGCGATAGTGGTAGAGGCCCATTCGTCTATCGGTTAGGACGCAAGATTTTCATTCTTGAAAGAGCAGTTCGATTCTGCTATGGGCTACCAAGGGGCCGAAAGAGAGGCCGCGAGATCCGAGAGGGGGGGGGAAAAAGAAAGGCACACCCCGCAATTTCGCAACTTTCCGACAGCCTTGACGGGTGACAATCCAACAAGGAGCGGACCTTCGGGGTCTATCCGAAAGCGGCCACGGCCGTTCGAGTGCAGAAACTGAAAAAGTAAAAAAATAAAAACAACGGATTATGGCAAACCATAAGTCATCGAAAAAACGCATTCGTCAGACGCTGACGAAGCGTGCTCATAACCGGCTCTATCACAAGACGACGCGTAACGCCGTGAAGGCCTTGCGCGCCACGACCGAGAAGAGCGCTGCCGAGGCTCTGCTGCCCAAGGTAACGGCAATGCTCGACAAGCTGGCCAAGCACAACATCATGCACAAGAACAAGGCTGCAAACCTCAAGAGCGCCATTCAGCTCCACGTGAACGCCCTCTAATTCTTGAGCAACCATCTGCAAGGCCCGGACCTCAAAGTCCGGGCCTTGTCATTTCCGGCCGCCCCCCTTCCAACCGGAAGGGAATGCCCGGGGCAACCTTACACCCGCCGGAATATCGAGCGAAAGGATGGGGCAATTCGATTTTGCTGCACCCACAAAAAACCGGTCCGCCCGAACGGGCGAACCGGCAGCGGCAGACTCCGAATTGCGGAGCCCTATTTCTCGAGACCGTCAATCACGGTGGCAATCCGGTCGAAGACCTCCTCCATCGTTCCGACGCCGTTGACCGAAGCATACTTGCCCTGAGCGGCATAGTAGTCGGCCACGACGGCCGTCTGCTTGTGGTAAACGGCCAGACGCTCGCGGATCACCTCCTCCGAGGCATCGTCGGCACGTCCCGAATCCTTGCCGCGCAGCAGCAGGCGGTGTACCAGCTCCTCCTCCGGAACGTGGGTGTCGACCATGATGTCAACCTTCAGGCCGTGCTTGGCAAGAATCTTGTCGAACTCCTCGGCCTGAACCGTCGTACGGGGGAAACCGTCGAAGATGCAGCCTTTGGCATCGAGGTGATCGGCCACGTAGTTGGCGATCATGCCGATGACGATCGAATCGGGAGCCAGTTTGCCCTCCTTGATGTAAGACTCCATGCTGCGGCCGAGTTCCGTACCGCGACGGATCTCGTCGCGGATCACCTCGCCGGTCGAAACATGGTCGATTCCGTAGTGTTCTTTCAGACGCTGCGCCTGGGTTCCCTTGCCGCAACCCGGTGCACCGAATAAGACGATATTGATCATAACTAACCCGTTTTTAGGATTTAAACCGGACAAAAATACGTTATTTTTGCCCAAATCAAGAATGTTTGGCTAATTTTGTAAAAAATCTCAGAAATATGGAGCCCAAAAAACGCACCGAGATCGCCACGCTCGGACAATTCGGATTGATCGACCTCCTGACGAAGGATTTCCCCCTGCGCCAACCCTCTTCGCTCACGGGTGTCGGCGACGATGCCGCGGTGATCGCTCCGCCCGACGGCGAGACGCTGCTCTGCACCACCGACTCCTTCTACGAAGGGGTGGATTTCGACCTCACCTATTTCCCGCTCAAACACCTCGGATACAAGGTCGTGACGGCCGGCGTGAGCGACATTCTGGCCATGAACGCACGGCCGTCGCAGATCACCGTCTCGCTGGGCGTCTCGGCCAAAATACCGGTCGAAGCGCTGCAGGATCTCTACGAGGGGATCGCATTTGCCTGCCGCGAGCAGGAGATCGACCTGGTGGGAGGCGACACACGCGCCTCGATGACCGGGCTCGTAATCACCGTCACCGTGCTGGGGCACGCCCCGAAACAGGAGGTCGTCCGCCGCAGCGGAGCACAGCTCCACGACCTGATCTGCATCACGGGCAATCTCGGCGCCGCCTTCATGGGGCTTCAGCTGCTGGAGCGCGAGAAGCGGGTCCTGGCCGACGTCGCAAACCCCGAGCCGCAGTTCAAGGGATATGAATACCTGCTGGAGAAGTACCTGAAGCCGCGCCCGCGTACGGACATCATCGAAACGCTCCGCGAGGAGAAGATCCTCCCGACCTCGATGATCGACCTCTCGGACGGTCTGGCCAGCGATCTGATGCAGATCTGCAAGTCGTCGAAGTGCGGTGCGCGGATCTACCTCGAGCGGATTCCCATCGCGCAGCAGACCACCTCGCTGGCCGAGGAGATGCACACGGACCCGGTCGTGGCGGCATTGAACGGCGGTGAGGACTACGAACTGCTCTTCACCGTACCGCTGTCCATGCAGGAGCAGGTGATGCGACTGGGACTGGTGGACGTCATCGGCCACATCACGGCCGAATCGACCGGCGCCTACCTCGTGACGCCCGACGGCGGCGAGATCCAGCTGAAGGCCCAGGGCTTCCCCCAGGAGGCTTAAGAAGCCTCTTTTATGCGCCCGCAACTCGGCACGGATCGGCAGGTCCTTGGCGATAGACCCCGGATTTGCCACCAGGCTTAACAGGCTTAAGAAGCCTGCCTTATGCGCCCGCAACTCGGCACGGATCGGCAGGTCCTTGGCGATAAAACCGGACTTTGACGCCTAAGAAGCCTGCCTTGTGCGCCCGAAACTCGGCACGGATCGGCAGGTCCTTGGCGATAGACCGGACCACCACGCCCTTTCCCGGTACAAAGCACCGAAAACCACCCTCTTGAAGAAAAATTTCCACACCAAATTTTTCTTTTCCCGATTTAATCCGTATCTTTGCGGTCCCGAAATGGGACTAACAACTAATTAAACGCATTATGAACAATTACGAAACCGTTTTCATTGTCACGCCGGTTCTGTCCGATGCTCAGGTGCAGGAGGTCGCTGACAAATTCCAGGGTGTCATCACCGAAAACGGCGGTCAGATCGTGAACCGGGAGTCGTGGGGCCTTCGCAAGCTCGCCTACCCGATTCAGAAGAAGACCACCGGTTTCTACTTCCTGATGGAGTTCACGGGCGAAGGCTCGCTGATCAACACCCTCGAAACGCAGTATCGCCGCGACGAGCGCGTGATCCGTTTCTTGACTTTCAAGCAGGACAAATTCGCCGTTGAGTACTCGGAGAAGCGTCGTGCTAAACTTGCTAACAAACAGGAGGAGTAAACCATGGCACAGGAAAACAAGGCTCAGTCGGAAATCCGTTACCTCAACCCCGTATCGGTCGACGTTAAAAAGAAGAAATACTGCCGCTTCAAGAAGCTCGGCATCAAGTATGTAGACTACAAGGACGGTGAGTTCCTCAAGAAGTTCCTCAACGAACAGGGCAAGATTCTGCCCCGCCGCCTGACCGGAACCTCGCAGAAGTTCCAGAAGAAGGTCGCACAGGCCGTCAAACGTGCACGTCACCTGGCTATCCTGCCCTTCGTAACCGATTGCATGAAATAATTTAAAGGAGGACAACCATGGAGGTAATTCTGATCAAAGATATCGAGAAGCTGGGTTACGCCAATGACATCGTCAACGTAAAACCCGGATACGCCAACAACTATCTGATTCCCCAGGGTCTGGCCAAGGCCGCTACGGCTTCCGCCAAGAAAGTCCTGGCCGAGAATCTCAAACAGCGCGCTCACAAGGACGCCAAGATCCTGGCTGATGCCCAGGCGCTGGCCGAGACGATTGCGAACCTGCCGCTGACGCTTTCGATGAAGGCCGAGGAGGGCAAGCTCTTCGGTACGGTAACCGCTACGGACCTCGCCGAGGCCCTGGCCGGCAAGGGTATCACCATCGACCGCAAGCAGATCACCGTCGAGCCTATCAAGACCGTCGGCGAGTACGAGGCTTCGGTCCGTCTGCACAAGGAGGTCAAGGCTACGATCAAATTCTCGGTGGTGGCTGCCGAATAAGGCGTCGACTTCCGATCACGAAAAAAGGCTTTCCGCTCAGCGGAGAGCCTTTTTTGTGTTGGCTGGCGAGAGGTTGTGGGGAGGGGCATAAGGAGACGCGGAGAGAAGACCAGTGAAGGCGGGAAGATCTGTGGAGACGGGAGAAGGAAATGGGAGGAGGCGAGAGGAGACGCGGGGAAGAGACCAGTGAAGGCGGGGAGCGGGAGGGCGTTTAAACGGAGAGTTCTCCCCCCCCCATGTGGTGCTGGAGAGATGGCCGTTATTGAGGCCAGAGCCGCACAGAGCCGCACAGAGTCTCGCAGAACCGCGCAGCCCCGCTAAAACCATCCAGAACCGCGCAAGCCCTCGAAACCCCGAGAGTCACGCAGAACCTCACAGAGTCATACAAGAGCCACGCAGGGCCATCCGACTGCCAATGATTTCCGGTCGGCCGGTCATCAATATTGCGGCAGAAAATCGGATGGTGAGGCTCCGGGGAGTTCGCGGCCGCGGAACCAGACCCGCCAGGCATCACGGGCATAGCCTCGGCCCAGCACCTCGAACGATAACGGAGCGGCATCCGACAGAGGCCGGCCGTTCCAGAAGACCCGCCACGCATCGTGTGCATAGCCGTCGCCCAGCACCTCGAACGACGACGGGGTAACCTCCGACAGGGGTTGGCCGCTCCAAAAGACCCGCCACGCATCGTGTGCATAACCGTCGCCCAGCACCTCGAACGACGACGGGGCAACCTCCGACAGGGGTTGGCCGTTCCAGAAGACCCGCCACGCATCGCGTGCATACCCCCAGCCGAGTGTCTCAAACGACGACGGGGCGGCATCAGCCACCGGACGGCCGCACCAATAGATGCGCCATGCATCGCGGGCATACCCGTCGCAAAGCACCGTGAACGATTGAGCCGCGGCATCTATTACGGGGCGCCCCTCGAAAAAGGCCCTCCAGGCATCCTTGCCGTAACCGTCGCCCAGATCCACGAACGACGAGGGAACGGCATCGACAACCTCGCGGCCACGGAACCAAACCCGCCACGCATCCTTTGAATAATTCATCGGCGGGGTTCCGAATCCGGCAGGATACTGGGCGGTCACCCGTGACGGGGTTATGGCTGCAACCGGCTGTGAGGGCAGGCAGACAAGGAAAATCGGCAGAGTCAGCAAGATCGGCAACCATCCTGTTCGGGCGGTTCGTTTCATAGCGGCAAATCGGGTCAATCGGTGCAGTCGGGTCATCATAAGCTCCGTGTTTCAAGGGTCACAAGATAGCGGTTTTCGGGCGGACGGCCAAAGATCGGAGCAAAAAAACGCCCGCACTCAGAAAAGAGTGCGGGCGTTGCTGATCGGTTCGGGGGATTTTCTGGGGTCGGAGTGTCTCGGGATCATGCAGCCATCAGGCCTCCTCACCCGCTCCCCCCCCCGGGAAGATTACTCCTCCTTCTTGGCGGCAGCCTCCTTGGCCTCGGCAGCCTCCATGGCGCTCTTCAGAGCGGCCAGGCCGGCGATGTCGCCCAGGGTGGTCTTCTCAACCGAAGCGTTGATCTTCTTCACGGTCGACTTCGTAGCGTCGGCAGCAGCACGCTTCTCGGCCTTCTCGGCGGCAACGGCCTCCTTACGGGCATCGTCATAGGTGCGCAGGTGCGAGAGGGTGATACGGCGCGTAGCCTTCGAGAATTCGATGACCTTGAAGTTGAGTTTGTCGCCCACCTTCGGGGTCGTGCCGTCCTCCTTGACGAGCTGGCGCGACGGGCAGAAGCCCTCGACATTCTCACCCAGCGATACGACGGCACCCTTGTCCGTAAGTTCAGTGATCGTACCCTCGTGGATGCTCTCTACGGGGAACTGGTTTTCGAAGGTGTTCCAGGGATTCTCCTCGAGCTGCTTGTGACCCAGCGAGAGGCGACGGTTCTCCTTGTCGATCTCCAGGACGACAACCTCGATGTCGGCACCTACCTGGGTGAACTCGGCCGGGTGCTTGATCTTCTTGGTCCAGCTGAGGTCCGAGATGTGGATCAGACCGTCGATGCCCTCCTCGATCTCAACGAATACGCCGAAGTTCGTGAAGTTACGCACCTTGGCCATCGTACGCGTTCCGACGGGGTATTTGGTTTCGATATTCTCCCAGGGATCGGGCGTAAGCTGCTTGATGCCGAGCGACATCTTGCGCTCCTCGCGGTCGAGGGTCAGGATGACGGCCTCAACCTCGTCGCCGACCTTCAGGAACTCCTGAGCCGAACGCAGGTGCTGGCTCCAGGACATCTCCGAAACGTGGATCAGACCCTCCACACCGGGAGCGATCTCGACGAAGGCGCCGTAGTCGGCCATAACGACCACGCGGCCCTTGACCTTGTCACCCACCTTGAGGTTGGGATCGAGCGCCTCCCACGGATGCGGGGTGAGCTGCTTCAGACCCAGGGCGATACGCTTCTTAGCCTCGTCGAAGTCGAGGATTACGACGTTGATCTTCTGGTCGAGCGAAACGATCTCTTCGGGGTGGTTTACGCGACCCCACGAGAGGTCGGTGATGTGGATCAGACCGTCTACGCCGCCCAGGTCGACGAATACGCCGTAGGAGGTGATGTTCTTGACGGTACCCTCGAGAATCTGACCCTTCTCGAGCTTCGACATGATGATCTGCTTCTGAGCCTCGAGTTCGGCCTCGATGAGGGCCTTGTGCGAAACGACCACGTTGCGGAACTCCTGGTTGATCTTGACAACCTTGAATTCCATGGTCTTGTCGACATATACGTCGTAGTCGCGGATGGGTTTCACGTCGATCTGCGAGCCGGGGAGGAAGGCCTCGATGCCGAATACGTCGACGATCATACCGCCCTTCGTACGGCACTTGATGTAACCCTTGATAACCTCGTCCTTCTCGAGGGCCTCGTTGACGCGATCCCACGATTTGAGCTGACGGGCCTTCTTGTGCGAGAGGGAGAGCTGACCGTTCTTGTCCTCGGCCGACTCCACGTAGACCTCCACCTTGTCGCCCACCTTCAGATCGGGGTTGTAGCGGAACTCCGAGACGGGAATCACGCCCTCGCTCTTGTAGCCGATGTTGACCATGACCTCACGCTTGGTGATGGCGGTTACGGTACCCTCAACCACTTCGCCGACGTTGACATTCGACAGCGTCTTGTCGTAGGCTTCGGTGATCTGGGTCTTGTCCTGATCCGATACGGCCAGGTCGTTTTCAAAGGCGTTCCAGTCGAAATTCTCGTTTGCGACTTTCTTTGCTTCTTCCATGTTGGAAATTGTTTTTGCGATACAATCGCTCGTTAAATGGTTAATAATAAAGTTTTTGCCCGCGCGCAGGAGCAATCTCCCGGGCTTGCGGAGTGCAAAGGTACGGCTTTTTGGCTGAAAATCAAATTTTTTCAGCCGTTTTTCGCGGCCGGCGGTTCAGAGCGGCCGCTTCTACGGGCGGACGATGCGCTGATGCGGCCGGTTGTCGGGCTCGAGCGGCGAATCCTCCTCCAGCTCTTCGAGCAGCACGTCAGCCACCTTGATGTCGGTGATCGCACCGTCGACATAGTCCAGATCGTGGTAGTTCTTGAAGACGTAGTCGCTGATGGCCACACGGTACATACGCCCCTCGCGCAGCTGCGGGAAACGCACATCCAGCGCGCTGTCGGCGGCATTGGTGACGATCTCATAGGGGGTTGTCGAGATGAGATCGATGCGGTGCGACTCCTTGCGGTTCTCCGTATCGTTGTACTTCGTGAGGATCATCCGCCGCATCTGGGCCGGCGTCATACGCATCACGGCAATCCGCGAGTCGAAGGGTTCGAGGTCGTAGACGCGCGCCGTACTCATGCCGCCGGCCGGGATCGAATCCAGCCGTACGCCGCCGACGTGGTAGAATCCCACCTCGGCATCCGTCTTGTCGGCCACGCCACGGGCCATCCAGTTGGCCACACCCCAGCCGCTGGCCGCACGGGCGAATTCACCCACCGGACGATTCAGCTCCGGATCGGCATAATAACGGTCGACCTCGGCCCGAACGAGCGAATCGGGGGCGTAGTCCGCCAGCGGGACGATGCGATAGTCGATCGCCGCGATCTTCTTCCCGCGCAGGCGGATGGTCGTGGCGCCGACGTTGGTCAGATTCTTGCCCGTCTGGGTGAGCAGCGTGCCGCCGATGAGCGTATCACGCAGCTCGTGGGTGTGGCCGCCGATCACCAGATCGTAGCGGTGTTCCGTGGCAAGGAGTTCGGCATCGCGGTCATCGCCCATGTGCGAGAGGAGCACCAGCACGTCGACCTTCGAGCGCAGCGAATCGGCACAGCGGCGGGCCGCCTGTTGCGGATCGGGGAAGCGCAACCCCTCGAAATTGGCGTCGTTGCCGGCCGGATGGCCCGGGCCCTCGTAGTTGGTCACCACGCCGACCACGCCGATGCGGATTCCGCCCCGCTCGATGATCGTCCAGGAGGCCGGCTGCGGGAAGATGCACGTATCACTCTCCAGATTGGCACAGACCACCTTGAAGTCCATGCTGTCGATCATCCGGGCCAGATGGGCCTGCCCGAAGTCGAATTCGTGGTTGCCGAACGTGGCCACGTCGTAGCCCAGGCGGTTCATCAGCGCAATGACCGGCATGCCGGGAGTCGGGGCCTTGTCGACGTAGGCGTTGCCGGTCCAGCGGTCACCGGCGTCGGCCAGCACCACCAGCCGGGCCGTATCGCGGCAGGCCTCGACGGCGGCGGCCAGACGCGGGAAGTTCTGAATGCGGGCGTGCATGTCGTTGGTCGACAGCACCACGAGGGTCGTTTCGCGGGGCGTGCAGGCGGCCGCAACGACCACGGACAGGGCCAGCACCCCCTGGAGCAACTTTTTCATATTCACGACATTGTTTTTCATTTCGGAAAATCGATTGCCAAATGTACGAATTATTCCTATCTTTGACTTCGATACAGCCAAATTTTTCCGATGAACGATACCATTCAGATCATCTGCGAAAACCTCGGCGGGAAGCTCTCCGTGGAGATGGGGACCCCGCTGCGGCAGATCGCCGGGCGGATCACGCCGGGGCCTCACCCCTTCCTGGCCGCCTTCGTCAACAACCGCATCAAGGAGCTCAGCTACCGGGTCTATACCCCCGTGACGGTCCGCTTCGTCGACATCACCTCGTTTGCCGGCATCCGCGTCTACCAGCGCACGGCGTGGTTCCTGCTGCAGAAGGCCGTCAAGGACCTCTACCCGGGCCGGCGGCTCCACATCCGCCATTCGATGGGCCAGAGCGGCTTCTACTGCGAAATCGAAGGGATCGACCGCTTCTCCCAGTCCGAAACCGACCGTCTGTGCGACCGCATGCGCGCGCTGGTCGAGCAGGACCTTCCGATCGAACGCCGCCGGATGCTCACCTCCGAGGTCCGGGCCCGCTACGCCGAGGAGGGCTTCGCGGACAAGATCGAACTGCTCGACACCCGTCCGCGCCTCTACAGCGACCTTTATACATTGGACGACACGGCGGGCTATTTCTACGGCTCGCTGGCCCCCTCGACGGGCTATCTTGACCTGTTCGACCTCGAACCCTGCTACAACGGCTTCTACCTGGCGCTCCCGCTGCGCACGGATCCCGACCGGCTGAACAAGAACGTCCAGCAGGAGAAGATGTTCTCGATCTTCCAGGAGTACCAGTCTTGGGTGACGCTGATGGGCGTCCCGACCATCGGGGCGGTCAACGCCCGTACGCTGGCCGGCGATGCCGGCGGCATGATCAAGATGGCCGAGGCGTTCCACGAGCGGAAGTTCGCCGACGTGGCCGACGCCATCCAGCGCGCCAACGCCGAGCGCGGCATCCGCATGGTGCTGATCTCGGGCCCCTCGTCGAGCGGCAAGACCACCTCGGCCAAGCGGCTCGGCATCCAGCTGGGCGTGCTGGGGCTGCGGCCCGTGATGATCTCGCTCGACGACTACTTCGTCGACCGCGAGAAGACCCCCCTCGACGAGAACGGCGAGTACGATTACGAAGCCCTCGAGGCGATCGACCTCGAGCTGTTCAACGACCACCTGCGGCGGCTGATGGCCGGCCAGAGCGTCGACATCCCGCGCTACGACTTCATCACCGGGCGCCGTACGCAGCACGGCACGCCGCTGACGCTCGACGAGCGGTCGATCCTCATCATCGAGGGGATCCACGGCCTGAATCCGCGGCTGACCCCCTCGATCCCCGACTCGAAGAAGTTCCGCATCTACATCTCGTGCTTCACGTCGGTGGCCATGGACAACCTCTCGCGCATCGCCACGACGGACAACCGCCTGCTGCGGCGTCTGACGCGCGACTACAAGCAGCGCGGAGCCGATGCCCTGCACACGCTTTCGCGCTGGGCCTCGGTGCGCCGCGGCGAGGAGCGGCACATCTTCCCCTATCAGGAGAATGCCGACGTGATGCTCAACTCGTCGTTGTTCTACGAGATCTCGGTGCTGCGCCCCTATGCGGAGAAGATCCTGCGCGAGGTGCCCGACACGGTGCCGGAGTTCGACGAGGCGCGGCGCATGCTCAAGTTCCTGGACAACTTCATTCCGATCCCCTCGGACGAGATCCCGCCGACGTCGATCCTGCGCGAATTCATCGGCGGCAGTTCGTTCACCTACTGACCGCAGGCCGGACAACCTCCTCCGCCCCTTCCGAATCCCCGCAAAAACGGGGATTCGGCGTTTTTCGCCCCGCCCGAAAAATAGCGGCGGAAAATTTGGGCGTCCGTTGCATTTGTCTTACCTTTGTATGATCCCGGGACGGGAGGCCTGAAGAGGCCGTAACCGCCGCCCCCGGAACCGAATACGCAGACAACGCAAAAAAACAACATAACCCATAAACCTTTTATGTTCGACAAATTCTCCGGACGCCACATCGGCGTCAACAACGAAAAGGACCTCAAGGCGATGCTCGACGTGATCGGCGTGGGGTCGGTCGACGAACTGATCGCACAGGTCATTCCGCAATCCATCCGGCTCAAGAAGCCCCTGGCGCTGCCCGCCGAAGGGATGAGCGAGTACGAATTCGCCGCCCACATCCGCGAGCTGGCCGACCGCAACCGCACGCTGCGGTCGTTCATCGGCATGGGATGGTATCCGTGCGCCGTGCCGGCCGCCGTCTCGCGCAACGTCTTCGAGAACCCCGCGTGGTACACCTCCTATACCCCCTATCAGGCCGAGATCTCGCAGGGCCGCCTCGAGGCGCTGCTGAACTTCCAGACCGCCCTGATCTCGCTGACCGGCATGGAGATCGGCAACTGCTCGCTCCTGGACGAGGGCACGGCCACGGCCGAAGCCATGCTGATGATGTACGCCCTGCGTTCGCGCGAGGCCGTCAAGGAGGGACGCAACCAGCTCTTCGTCGACCGCAACCTCTTCCCGCAGACGCTCGACGTGCTGCTCACACGCAGCGAACCCTTCGGCATCGAGCTGATCATCGACGAGTATGACGAATACGAATTCACGGGCCGCGAGTTCGGCGCCATCGTCCAGTATCCGGCCGCCGACGGCACGGTGCGCGACTACGCCGACTTCACCGCCGCCGCCCACGCCAAGGGGGCACTCGTTACGGCCGTGGCCGATCCGCTGGCGCTGGCGCTGCTCAAGGCGCCGGGCGAATGGGGCGCCGACATCGCCGTGGGTTCGACCCAGCGTCTGGGTACGCCGATGGGCTTCGGAGGCCCGAGCGCCGGCTACATGACCACGCGCGAGGCCTTCAAGCGCAACATGCCGGGCCGCATCATCGGCGTCTCGGTCGACAGGCTGGGCAACAAGGCCCTGCGCATGGCCCTGCAGATGCGCGAACAGCACATCAAGCGCGAACGCGCCACGTCGAACATCTGCACCGCCTCGGCGCTGATGGCCTCGATGGTGGGCTTCTACTGCGTCTACAACGGCCCCGAGGGGCTGCTGCGCGCCGCCATGACGGCCCATCTCGCGGCCGCCACCGTGGCCCGCGCCCTCGAAGCGCTGGACTACAAGCTCTCTTCGAAGGAGTTCTTCGATACGCTGGAGGTCGAGGCCGAAGCCGCCGTCGTACAGTCGCTGGCCCTCGACAAGGGGATCAACTTCTTCTACCCTTCGGAGGAGCGCGTGCGCATGTCGTTCGACGAGGTGACCACCCCCGAGGAGGTCGAGACCGTCATCGGGATCTTCGCCGCCGCCAAGGGCAAGAAGACCAAGGCCGTGAAGGCTGTCACCGAAAGTTGCATTCCGGTGGCGCTGCGCCGTCAGTCGGCCTTCCTCCAGGAGCCGGTCTTCAACCGGTACCGCTCCGAAAGCGCCCTGATGCGCTACATCAAACGCCTCGAACTGAGAGACATCTCGCTGGCCAACTCGATGATCTCGCTCGGTTCGTGCACCATGAAGCTCAATGCCGCGGTGCTCATGCAGCCGCTCTCGCTGGCCGGCTTCCAGAACATGCACCCCTACGCTCCGGCCGACCAGGCCGAGGGCTATCTGACGATGATCGCCGAACTGGAGCACGATCTGGCCACGATCACCGGACTGGCCGCCTGCTCGCTGCAGCCCAATTCGGGTGCCGCCGGCGAGTACTCGGGACTGATGGTGATCCGCGCCTACCACCAGAGCCGCGGCCAGGGCTACCGCAACGTCGTGCTGATCCCCGCCTCGGCCCACGGCACGAATCCCGCATCGGCCGCCATGGCCGGCATGAAGATCGTCACGGTGGCCTGCGACGAGCGCGGCAACATCGACGTCGACGACCTGAAGGCCAAGGCCCGCGAGTGCAGCTCGGAGCTGTGCGCGCTGATGGTGACCTACCCCTCGACGCACGGCGTCTTCGAGAGCCGCATCCGCGAGATCGTCGACGCGGTGCACGACGCCGGCGGTCTGGTCTACATGGACGGCGCCAACATGAACGCCCAGGTGGGGCTGACCAACCCGGGCTACATCGGAGCCGACGTCTGCCACCTGAACCTCCACAAGACCTTCGCCATGCCGCACGGCGGCGGCGGCCCGGGAGTGGGCCCGATCTGCGTGGCCGAACCGCTGAAGGCCTTCCTCCCCACCCACCCGATCGTCGCCACGGGCGGTGAAGAGGGCATCACGGCCGTCGCTTCGGCACCGTGGGGCTCGGCCATGCTGCTGCCCATCACCTACGGATACATCAAGATGCTCGGCGCCGAGGGGCTGAAGCGGGTCACCGAAATGGCCATCGTCAACGCCAACTACATGTCGGCAGCCCTCAAGAAGGAGTTCCGCACCTACTACTCGGGTGAGACGGGCCGCGTGGGTCACGAGATGATCCTCGACCTGACCCACTTCAAGAAGGATTACGACATCGACTGCGGCGACATCGCCCACCGTCTGATGGACTACGGCTTCCACGCCCCGACCCTCTCGTTCCCGGTTCACGAGACGCTGATGGTCGAGCCCACGGAGTCGGAACCCAAGGAGGAGATGGACCGCTTCATGGAGGCGCTGGTGCAGATCAAGCGCGAATGCGAAGCCGCAGCGGCCGCCGGAGAGAAGAACAACGTGGTGACCAACGCCCCGCATACGGCCGTCGAACTGGCCGGCGAGTGGCCCCACCCCTACTCGCGCATGGAGGCCGCCTTCCCGCTCGAATGGGTCCGCACGGCCAAGTTCTTCCCCTACGTGTCGAAGATCGACAACGGTTACGGCGACCGCAACCTCTGCTGCCGCAACTGCGACTGATCCGGAGCCGGGGGGGGGCAGCGTGAGGGAGACGCCGAGAGTACAAGGGAGACGCTGAGAGAAGCACGGCTTCGAAACTGCGCACCCCATCCGAAATGCCTCATCCGAAAAAAGGGCGGCGAAGCGATTTGCCGTCCTTTTTCACGGAATTCGGCACGATGTTTTCAGGGAAGCGTTTCCTGAAAATTTTGCCTGATAATTTGGCAACTCGCCCCGAAGTGCGTACCTTTGGGCGCTGCAAGCAACATCAGCACGCAAACATTCTAAAGACATAGAAAAATGAAAGTAGAACAGAACAAAATGGTCGCCGTAGACTACAAACTCACCGTCGACGGCAAAATCGCAGACCAGTCGCGCCCCGGACAGCCCCTGGAGTTCATCTTCGGTACGGGCATGCTGCTCCCCAAATTCGAGGAGGCCATCCTCGGCAAGGAGCCCGGCGACAAGGTTTCGTTCACGCTCGAGCCCAAGGACGGCTACGGTGAGGTGATCGAGGAGGCGATCGTCAAACTTCCCAAAAATATCTTCATGGTCGACGGCAAACTCGCCGAGGAGATCCTCTTCGAGGGAAGCCAGGTGCCGATGAGCGATGCCCAAGGCAACCGCATGATGGGTACGGTCAAGGAGGTCGGCGACGAGCACGTGAAGATGGACTTCAACCACCCGATGGCCGGCAAGACGCTGAACTTCGACGTGGAAGTGGTCTCGGTGCGCGACGTGACGCCCGAAGATCTGCAGGGCCACTGCTCGTGCGGATCGTGCGGCGGCGACCACGAATGCGGCGACGGCTGCTGCGACGACCACGACGGTCACTGCCACTGCCACTAATTCCTCGCAGGGGGGGGGCAGTTGAAGGGAGGGGGGGGTACGCCCGGAGACCAGTTCCTGCGTGACGCCCAAACGGACAGCGCGATGCCCGAGCAGGCGGAGCGACGTCAAACGGACGGTACAACACCCAGGCAACAAGGCGATGTCCAACCGGGCGGAGCAACGCCAAGGCGACAGAACGACGCCAAACCGGACGAACCGGGCAAATACCGCCTCAACGAAAACACCTCCTCAACGGGGAAAGAGCCGGTCGACATCCGCTGATGCCGACAGTCCGATACGAAAAACCGGGTTTTCAATCCGGTTTTTTTTGTCGGGGGGGGGAGGAGACTTGACTGCCCCGGGAAACCGCCGACAGGCAGACTTTTATTATAGAAAATGCATACCCTAAGCCAATACCTGATAACGTTGTCCGATCCCGACGGACTGACCCGCACGCTGGGAGCGGTGGAGGTATGCCGCGACCCATCGGGGAGAATGTGCTTCAGCGTCGGGAACTCGGCGGCCGTCTTTCGCATCCGCCACCAGGGGCGGATCCGCTCACTGCGTTGTTACCTGCGGCCGCAGCGCCACCTGAGGGAGATCTACGGCGGGCGGCTGCTCGAACGGGAACTCTACCTCTACACGTCGCCCGACAGCGGCGTATGGGTCGACGTGGTGATCGGCGACTGGATCGAAGGCGAGGACCTGCACACGTCCATCGCCCGCGCCGCTACGGAGGGTGACACCCGGCGTCTCGGAGAGTTGGCCGAGGCATTCGACCGGCTGGCCGCCCCGATGGTGGCCGACGACCGGGCCCACGGCGATCTCAAACCCGAAAACATCCTGGTCGATGCGGCGGGACGGCTGCACGTGATCGACCTGGACGCCTCCTTTCTGCCCGGCATGAAAGGGGAGACAAGCCCCGAACTGGGAACGGCCGCCTATCAGCATCCGGCCCGCACGGCCGCGGACTTCAACGCTCGACTGGACGATTATCCGGCGGCGCTGATCTCCACGGCACTCCATGCACTGGCCCTCGATCCGACGATGTGGAAGCGTTACGGGAAGGCGGATGCACTGCTCTACGATCCACGACGGGCTGCCACGGATCCGGCTTTGTGCGAGACGCTCGGGCTGTTCGAGACGCGGGGCATGGCCCTTGCCTACCGCATCGCCCAACTGCTGCGGGCTCCGCGGCCGGAGCTCCCCGACCTTTCGGCGCTGCTGGCCGAGGCGGTTCGGAGATCCGACCGGGAGCGGTCCGAAGGGGTGAGAAACGAACGGATGCGAGCCGCAGAACAAAATCCAGAAACCGTAGGAGAGGTTCCGGAGTCGGGAAATCCACCGTCGGAAGAGGAGGATTCACTGCCGGAGTTGTATGCCGAGGGCGGCCGCTGGGGCTTCCGCACACGGGAGAGGGTGATCATTCCGCCGCTCTACGACAACGGATTCGACTTCACCGAGGGGCTGGCCGCCGTACTGCTGGGCCGCACGTGGCACTTCATCGACCCGCAGGGGCGCACCCGTCTGAGCTGCCGGGGGTGTCAGGCCGTCAAGCCCTTCCGCGAAGGCTGGGCCCGGATTCTGCGCGACGGCCGCTGGCGGAGAATCAACCGCGCAGGGCAGGAATTTGACATTTGACGGCAAATCGTTATATTTGTAGGTTGTAGGATACGGATTGCCTGCCGGAAGATCGCCATCCCCGAGACCGCCGGCGGCATGATGATTGAGAACCGAAAAGTTATGACTCCATTCAGAACGTTGACCGCCGAGCAGATCGCGTCGCTCGAAGCACTGGGTAATACGGCCGAAGATTGGTTGCAAGTCCGGGTTTCGGAGGATTTCCAGCCCTTCCAGCTGCAGCAGAGCCGCCTCGAAGGCGAGGTCCGCATCGGCTCCGAGGCCCGCATCATTCACTCCCGGGTGCGCAACTGCCAGATCGGCGAGGGATCCCTGATCGAGGATGTCACGGCGCTGGAGTGCCGCCACCGCTCGTCGTTCGGAAACGGCGTCGGCGTGGCCACGATGAACGAATGCGGCGGCCGCACGGTGCGGATCTTCGATACGATGTCGGCCCAGATGGCCTACGTCATGGCCCTCTACCGCCACCGTCCGCAGACCCTGGCCGCCCTGGAGCGCATGATCGACCGCCGGGTCGAGGAGCGGCAGTCGGAGATCGGCCGCGTGGGACGCAACTGCCGCATCGTCGGAACCCGCTTCCTGCGCGAGGTCTGCATCGGCGACGAGGTCCGCATCGACGGCGCCTCGCTGCTCGAAAACGCCACGCTCTGCGACGGTGTCGAGATCGGCGTCGATGTCAAGGCCTGCGATCTGATCGCCGCCGAAGGGGCCCGCATCGGAAACGGTTCGACCGTCGAACGCTGCTTCGTGGGCGAGAGCTGCATCCTCGACAAGGGCTTCACGGCCGCCGAATCGCTCTTCTTCGCCAATTCGCACTGCGAAAACGGCGAGGCCGCCTCGATCTTCGCCGGTCCCTACACCGTCTCGCACCACAAGTCGTCGCTGCTCATCGCCGGCATGTTCTCGTTCTTCAATGCCGGCAGCGGCTCGAACCAGAGCAACCACCTCTTCAAGAGCGGGGCCGTCCATCAGTCGGTCCACCTGCGGGGCTGCAAGTTCGCCTCGGGGGCCTACATCATGTCACCGGCCCTCGAAGGGGCCTTCACGATGATCATGGGCCACCACTCCTACCACCACGACACGTCGGCCCTTCCCTACTCCTACCTGATCGAAAAGGAGGGGCGCAGCCATCTGATGCCGGGGGCCAACCTGGCCAGCTACGGCGCCGTGCGCGACATCGAGAAGTGGCCGGCACGCGACCGCCGCAAACTCAAACGCGACGTGATCGACTTCGACGAATACAACCCCTACGTCACGCAGGCGATGCTCGATGCGGTGAACATCCTCCACACGCTGCAGGAGCAGGACCCCGACGCCGAAGTCTACACCTACAACAAGACGCTGATCCGCGCCGCCTCGCTCCAGCGGGGGCTGAAACTCTACAACAAGGCCATCGTGGCGGCTCTCGGGTCGATGCTCGACCGCGGAGAGTCGAATCCCCGTCACAACGGCGCGGGACGCTGGATCGACGCCGCCGGACAATACATCACGCGGCAGGCCATGCGGGAGATTCTCGACGCCGTGGATCGCGGCGAACTCACCGATCCGACGGCCGTCGACAACCGCTTCCGGGTCTTCGACGTCCACTACGACGACTATGCCCACAGCTGGGCTCTGCAGGTCTATGCCTCGCTGCTGGGCCACACACCGACCGTCGGGGAGCTCAACGACGCCATCCAGGCCGGGCGCAACGCCCACGCCGCCCTGCGCGAGATGACCGACGCCGACCACCGGCGCGACTGTTCGCTCGACATGGCCGTCGGCTACGGCCTGGACTGCGACAACGAGGAGGACCGGCGCAGGGATTACTTCGCCGTGAGAGGTTTGAAATAGAGATAGCACGTAAAACCCATGTACACACAAAGCATCACACGCTCCCACCGCACGGCCTTCGTGCTGCTGATCGACGGTTCGGGATCCATGGCCGAGGAGATCGACGTCCACGGCCGGCGCATGACCAAGGCCGAAGCCGTGGCCTCGATCACCAACGGACTGCTGTTCGAACTGATCGAACGGGCCCGCCGCAACGACGGCGTGAGGGATTACTACGATATCGCCGTATGGAGCTATTCGGGCAACGACGAGGTCTACTCGCTGCTGCCCGACGGCGTCGAGATGATCTCCGTGGCGAAGCTCGCCGCCCTGCAGGTTCCCATGCGGCGCGAGGTCGTCGAGTGCCGGATGCCCGACGGTTCGACGGCCCTGCGCGAGATTCCGGCTCCGGCATGGGTTGCACCCGAGGCTGCCGGGCAGACGCCGATGTATCAGGCGCTGGACCAGGCTACGGAGCTGCTCGACGCCTGGTGCCGCCGTCCGGAGCATGCCGAGAGCTTCCCGCCCACGGTCTTCAACATCACCGACGGTGAGGCCACGGACTGCGACGACGAAGAGCTGCGCAGCGTGGCCGAACGGCTGCGCGGACTGCGCACGTGCGACGGCAACGTCCTGCTCGTCAACATCCACATCGCTCCGGGCGACTCGCAGCGGGCGGTCTTCTTCCCCTCGGAGGAGGAGGCCGGCTACCCGAACCGCTACGCGCGGCTGCTCTACGACTGCTCGAGCCCGATGCCCAAGGTCTTCAACGAGGCGATCCGCGATGCCAAGGGGCCCGGCGCCCTGCCTCCGTTCCGGGGCATGAGCTACAACGCCTCGGCCGAACAGCTGATCGCCATGCTCAACATCGGTTCCATCAGCGTCAAGATCGAATAGCACCATGACACCTACGATCCAAACTTTCATCCGGGCGCTGCTGACCCCCGACCTCTGCTTTTCGCACCTGACCGACGCCCGGGCCGTGCCCGGCCCCGAAGGACTGCCGCTGTTGATGCGCACGACGCGCTTCGCCGAGGCGCAGATCGACTGGCAGGGACACCGCTGGCTGGTGTCGATGCCCCTCTCGTCGTCGGCCATCCACTCGGTCGAGCGCACCGCCTCGCGCATCGGCCGCCTCAATTCGGAGTGGCTCTCGCCGTACCGGATCCTTCCGGGCGAGATGCGCTGGACAGGCCCCACGGGCGAGGAGCTCCGCTGCGATCTGGTGCTGGAGTACCTCCCGGAGGGAATCTCCTTCGAAGAGGCCCTGCGCCGCGAATCGACCGATCGGCTCCTCACGGCCCTCAATACCCTGCAGCAGGCGCTCCGCACGCTGGAGTTCGCCCACAACAACCTCCGGCCGCGGAATCTGCGCTGGGTCGGCGACCGCTTCATACCGCTGCGCTACCACGACGCCCGGTTCGGACACCCGGAGAACGACGAACCCTCGTTCGAGGATCTGCGCGCGGAGGTGCTCCGCCGTTCGGACCCGATGCAGGTCTCGGATGTCGAGATGCACTACAACCCGCTGCGCAGGCTCACCGGCCACCTCTGGACCAGCCAGTTGTCCGAAGGGCTGGCCTGCGTCGAAGACGAGAGCGGCTACGGCTTCGTGGATGCCGAAAACCGCGTGGTGATCCCCGCAACACTCCGCTGGGCCGGCGACTTCCACGAAGGCCGCGCCGAGGCCGAAACCGATACGGGCATGGGACTCATCGACCGGCAGGGACAATGGATCATCCCGCCCATCTACGAAATCATCGACTACGACCCGGTCGAAAGCAACGTCTTTGTCCGCAAGGAGGGGCTCTGGGCCGAATTCGACTATCTGGGACGCCGGCAGTCGGAGTTGGGCGAACGCTCGGCCCGCCCGTAACCCCAGGGGGGGGGCAGCCGGAAGCGCCGGATCCCGAAACTCCCGAACACACAACACAGGCAAAAGAATACGAACAATAAAAACAAGACACCATGGAAAACAACCAAACTGAAGAGGTAAAGGTCCTGATCATCGGAAGCGGCCCGGCCGGCTACACGGCCGCCATCTATCTGTCACGCGCCAACCTGGCACCGGTCCTCTACGAGGGCATCGAACCCGGCGGCCAGCTGACCACCACCACCGAAGTCGAGAACTTCCCGGGATTCCCCGAAGGGGTAGACGGCCCGCAGCTGATGGCAAACATGCGCCAGCAGGCCGAACGGCTGGGCACCGACCTGCGGTCGGGCAGCATCACGAAGGTCGACCTCTCGGAGCGTCCGTTCCGCGTCGAGATCGACGGCGAAAAGGAGATCCTGACCCAGAGCCTCATCGTCTCGACGGGCGCCACGGCCAAATACCTCGGCCTGCCCTCCGAGACGGAATTCCGCGGACAGGGCGTCAGCGCCTGCGCCACGTGCGACGGATTCTTCTACCGCAAGAAGGATGTGGCCGTTGTCGGCGGCGGTGACACGGCCTGCGAGGAGGCCACCTACCTCGCCTCGCTCTGCCGCAAGGTCTACATGATCGTCCGCAAACCCTTCCTGCGGGCCTCGAAGGCGATGCAGGAGCGCGTCTTCCGCACCGAGAACATCGAGGTGCTCTTCGAGTACAACACCGCCGAGGTGCTGGGCGACGAGCAGGGCGTGACGGGGGCCCGTCTGGTGAAGACGGACGGTTCGGAGCGCACGATCGACATCGCGGGCTTCTTCCTGGCCATCGGCCACCACCCCAATACGGAGCTCTTCGCCGGACAGCTCGAACTGGACGAGGAGGGCTACATCCGCGTCGAGGGCAACACGTCGAAGACCTCGGTCGAGGGTGTCTTCGCCGCCGGCGACGTGAAGGATCCCCACTACCGTCAGGCCATCACCGCCGCCGGTTCGGGCTGCATCGCCGCCCTGGACTGCGAACGATTCCTGCTGCGGTGAGTTTCGCGGTAACCATACTGGGTTGCTCGTCGGCCAAGCCGACTCCGAACCGCCACCCCTCGGGACAGGCGGTGAACATCCACGAGCAATACTACCTGGTGGATGCCGGCGAGGGGACGCAGCAGCAGCTGATCCGTTACGGGATCAATCCGCTGAAGCTCCGCGCGGTATTCATCTCGCATCTGCACGGCGACCACGTCTACGGCATCTTCCCGCTGATCTCGACCCTGGGGCTCTACGGGCGGCGCACGCCGCTCGAGGTCTATGCCCCGGCGCCGTTCGGCGAGATGCTGGAGGCCGACCTGCGGCTGTTCGACGCCGACCTGCCCTACGAAGTGATCTGGCACCGGGTCGACACCACGAAGCACGCCCTGCTGATGGAGAACCGCACGGTGGAGGTGTGGAGCATCCCGCTGCGCCACCGGGTGCCGTGTGCCGGGGTGCTCTTCCGCGAGAAGGAGCCGCCGCTGAACGTCGACAAGTTCAAGATCGTGAAATACGGCCTCTCGATCGCCCAGATCACCGCCGCCAAGAGAGGGGAGGATGTCACGCTGGAGTCGGGCGAGGTGATCCCCAACGGCGAGTTGACCTACCGCCCCTACCGGGCCCGGTCGTACGCCTACCTCTCGGACACGAACTTCTCGGCCCGGGCCGCGGAGCTGTGCCGCGGGGTGGATCTGATGTATCACGAGGCGACCTACGCCGCCGCCGAGCAGCGTTCGGCCCGCGACCGCGGCCACTCGACGACGCTCGATGCAGCGAAGGCGGCGCTGAAGGCCGGGGCCCAACGGCTTATCATCGGACACTACTCGTCACGCTACAAGGACGAAGGGGTGCTGGTCGAGGAGGCCCGGACGCTCTTCCCCGACACCTGGCCCGCCACCGAAGGGGTTACCTTCCGCATAGACAAAGAAGCATGACAAAAGCCGAAATCCAACTCGTCCGCTCGCTGGCCGACAAGCGCGGCCGCACGGAGCAGGGACTCTTTCTGGCCGAGGGCGAAAAGCTCATCGGCGAACTGCGCACGTCGCACCTGCGCGTGCGGCGGATCTACGCCCTCGAGGGGATCTTCGCGGGCGACGAGGTCGAGGTGGTCACGCCGCGCGAGATGGAGCGTCTCTCGCAACTGAAGACGCCGTCGAATTCGGTGGCCCTGGTCGAGATCCCCCGCTACCGGCTGCACCCCGAAGAGCTGCGCGAACGGCTGACGCTGGCCCTCGACGAGGTGCAGAACCCCGGCAATCTGGGGACCATCATCCGGCTGGCCGACTGGTTCGGCATCCGCGACATCCTCTGCTCGGAGGGGACAGCCGACTGCTTCAATCCGAAGGTCGTGCAGGCTACGATGGGGGCCATTCTGCGCGTGCGGGTCCACTACACGGATCTGGCCGCCGCGCTCACTGCGGCCGCACGCGACGGGGTACCCGTCTACGGCACCTTCCTCGAGGGGGAGAACCTTTACGAGAGCCGCCTCTCGCCCGCGGGCATCGTCGTGATGGGCAACGAAGGCCGCGGCGTAACTCCCTCCGTAGCGCAATGTATCTCGCGCAAACTCTTCATCCCGCCCTGGCCCGCCGACCGACGCGGCTCGGAGTCGCTCAACGTCGCCATGGCAACGGGAATCGTCTGCGCCGAATTCCGGCGCCGGACCGCCATGCACGGGGCGAAATGACCCCCGCACGGAGCGAATGCGGCGAAAATCGCATTTTTTATCCCCCGCCGGAGCACGCCATATTCCGAAAATTTATACTTTTGTGAGTTGAAACAGTTGCATTTGGCTCCGGGCCCTCCGATCGGAGGATACCTTCGGAACCGGCAACCCGAAAAAGAGTTATGACCGAACCCAAATACAAGATAGGCATCACGCAGGGTGACCCCAACGGAATCGGCTGGGAGGTGATCATCAAGACACTGTCCGACCCCCGTATCACGGAGTTCTTCACCCCCGTTCTCTACGGATCGCCCCAGGCGGCTGCCGCATACCGAAATACCCTGACGGAGGTCGAACAGTTCGCCCCGACGACCGTCGCCTCGGCCGCCGAGGCCCGCCGCGGACGAATCAACCTCGTCGCCTGCGGCCAGATCGCCCAGGTCGAACCCGGGAAACCCACCCCTGAAGCCGGCCGTGCCGCCGTCGAGGCGCTGCGCACGGCCATGCGCGACCTGAAGGCCGGCGAACTCGACGCACTGGTCACCGCCCCCTTCGACAAGGAGACCGTCCAGAGCGACGATTTCCGCTTCACGGGACACACCGAATACCTCGCCGCGGAACTCGGCGGGGAGTCGATGATGATCATGTGCAGCGACGTGCTGCGCGTGGGGCTGGTCACCAAGCACATCCCCGTCTCGGAGATCGCCGCCCACATCACCCGCGAAGAGATCCTCGCCGATCTGCGGATCTTCAACCGCTCGCTCATCGAGGACTTCGGCATCGTCCGGCCCCGCATCGCCGTGATGGCCCTCAACCCCCACGCCGGCGACGGCGGACTGCTGGGCCGCGAGGAGCAGGAGATCATCCACCCGGCCATCGTCGACGCCTTCCACGAGGGGATTCTCGCCTTCGGGCCCTTTGCCGCCGACGGACTCTTCGCCGGCGGAGGCTACGCCAAATACGACGGCATCCTGGCCATGTATCACGACCAGGGGCTGGCTCCCTTCAAGAGCCTCTCGCCCGACGGGGTGAACTTCACCGCCGGTCTGCAGGCCGTACGCACCTCGCCCGACCACGGCACGGCATTCGACATCGCCGGCAAGGACAAGGCCAACCCGCAGTCGATGCGCAACGCCATCTACACGGCCATCGACATCCTCCGCCACCGCGCCCAGTGGGCCGAGTGGAGCGCCAACCCCCTGCCCCGTGCCGAACGCGAAAAATCGGCCCGCGACGGCGCAAAGGAGACCCCGCAGGCTGCCAGAGAACACAAGGAGTAACGAAAAACAACGGACAAACCCGAAGTGTATTCCGTCTCGTAATTGTGGAAGCACCGAAGGCCCCGAAAATTTTAATAAAAACCTTTATGATCAAAATCACTTTCCCCGACGGTTCCGTACGCGAGTACGCCGAAGGGACAACTGCTTACCAGATCGCCGAGAGCATCAGCCCTCGTTTAGCTGCGGACTCGCTGGCGGCCTCGGTAAACGGCGCAACGGTTGACATGATGCGCCCGATCGACGCCGATGCCTCGATCAAATTCTACAAGTGGGACGACGACGAAGGCAAGCACGCCTTCTGGCACACCTCGTCACACCTGCTGGCCGAAGCCCTCGAAGCCCTCTATCCGGGCATCAAGTTCGGTATCGGCCCAGCCATCGACAACGGCTTCTACTACGACGTCGATTCGCCGACGCCCATCACCGAAGCCGATCTGCCGGCCATCGAAAACAAAATGGTGGAACTGGCCCGCAACAAGGAGCCGCTCGTTCGCCGCGAGGTTCCCAAGGCCGAAGCCCTCGAGACCTTCACCCGGAAGGGCGACCAGTACAAGGTCGAACTCATCTCGGATCTGCAGGACGGTACCATCTCCTTTTATACCAACGGCGCCTTCACGGACCTCTGCCGCGGTCCCCACATCCCCAATACGGGATACATCAAGGCCATCAAGCTGACCTCCGTGGCCGGAGCCTACTGGCGCGGCAACGAGAAGAACAAGATGCTGACGCGTATCTACGGCATCTCGTTCCCCAAGAAGTCGATGCTCGACGACTACCTCAAGATGATGGAGGAGGCCAAAAAGCGCGACCACCGCAAGCTGGGTAAGGAGCTCGAACTCTTCACCTTCTCGCAGCGCGTCGGCCCGGGACTCCCTCTGTGGCTGCCCAAAGGCGCCGCCCTGCGCGACCGTCTGGAGCAGTTCCTGCGCAACGTCCAGAAGCAGTACGGATACCAGCAGGTCATCACCCCGCACATCGGCAACAAGGAGCTCTACGTCACCTCGGGCCACTACGCCAAGTACGGCAAGGACTCCTTCCAGCCCATTCACACCCCGATCGAGGGCGAGGAGTATCTGCTCAAACCGATGAACTGCCCCCACCACTGCGAAATCTACCGCTCGAAACCCCGTTCGTACAAGGAGCTGCCGGTGCGTCTGGCCGAGTTCGGTACGGTCTACCGCTACGAGCAGTCGGGTGAACTCCACGGACTGACCCGTGTGCGCGGATTCACGCAGGACGATGCACACATCTTCGTACGCCCCGATCAGCTGCTCGGCGAGTTCGAACGCGTGATCGACATCGTACTCTACATCTTCAAGACGCTGAAGTTCGACAGCTACACCGCCCAGATCTCGCTGCGCGACCCCAACAACCGGGAGAAGTACATCGGTTCGGACGAAAACTGGGAGAAGGCCGAGTCGGCCATCATGCAGGCCGCCAAGGAGAAGGGCCTCACAACGGTGGTCGAGTACGGCGAGGCCGCCTTCTACGGTCCGAAACTCGACTTCATGGTCAAGGACGCCATCGGCCGCAAGTGGCAGCTGGGTACGATCCAGGTGGACTACAACCTCCCGGAGCGTTTCGACCTGACGTACAAGGGCGCCGATGACAAACTCCACCGCCCGATCATGATCCACCGTGCGCCGTTCGGCTCGATGGAGCGATTTGTGGCAGTATTGTTGGAGCATACAGGCGGTAAATTCCCGCTGTGGCTCTCGCCCCAGCAGGTGGTCGTACTCCCGATCTCGGAGAAGTTCAACGACTACGCCCAGACCGTCTGCGAATACCTGAACCGCTACGACGTCCGCACGGAGGTCGACGACCGCAACGAGAAGATCGGCCGCAAGATCCGCGACAACGAGCTCAAGCGCATCCCCTACCTGCTGATCGTCGGCGAAAAGGAGGAGGCCGAAGGGCTGGTTTCGGTCCGCGCCCAGGGCGAAGGCGACAAGGGCCAGATGAAGCTCGAGGAGTTCCGCGACTTCCTGACCGGCCTGGTCAAGGCCGAGGTCGAAGCCAACAAGATCGTGAAGAACTGATCCGAAGGCAACCAAGACAACACATTATTAACTTAAATACGTACAACTATCGCAGCACCGAAACCATTCCCGCCGCGGCCGTTCAACCCCGGGAATAACAGACCGAAACCGGCTACAGGCAACAATCCCCGCCTGGGACGCAGAGCGCCCGAAAAGGAGAATCCGCACCGTATCAACGACCAGATTACGGCTCCCGAAGTGCGCGTGGTGGGCGACAACGTGCCTCAGGCACAGGTCATGCCGATCCGCGACGCACTGCGTCTGGCCGACGAGCTGGAGCTCGATCTGATCGAGATCTCTCCGAAGGCCGATCCTCCCGTCTGCCGCATAGCCGATTACCAGAAGTTCCTCTACCAGCAGAAAAAGAAGGCCAAGGAGCTGAAGGCAAACCAGGCGAAAGTCGTCGTCAAGGAGATCCGTTTCGGCCCCCAGACCGACGACCACGACTACAATTTCAAGCTCAAGCATGCCCAGAACTTCCTCAAGGAGGGCTGCAAGGTGAAGGCTTACGTCTTCTTCCGCGGACGTTCGATCGTCTTCAAGGAGCAGGGCGAAATCCTGCTGCTGCGCTTCGCCACCGATCTGGAGGATATCGCCAAGGTGGAGATGATGCCCAAGCTCGACGGCAAGAAGATGAACATGATGCTTGCACCCAAGTCGAAAAAGTAGTGCGCTGCACCGGATGACGCCTCCATGCCCGACGAAAAGCGGGTTCGGGACGGATCGACCCGGATTGTATGAAGAAGGGACAACCCCCGGAGGAATCTTCCTCCGGGGGTTGTCGTTTGTCGATTTTTGTGTACCTTTGCATTGATGATCTCCACCGACGACATATTCCTCCTCGCGGAGGGCGACAAGGCCGCCTTCGAAACCGCGGCACTGGAGCTGTTCCGCTTCCAGGCCGAAGCATGCCCGCCCTATCGCGAATACCTCGACCGCATCGGCGTCCGACGGGAAGCGGTCGCCTCGCTGCGGCAGATTCCGTTCCTGCCCATCGAGCTCTTCAAGAGCCACAAGGTCTACTGCTGTGCGGAACCGCCTGAGGCGGTCTTCACCTCGTCGGCCACCACGGGCATGATCCCGTCGCGCCATCCGATGCGCTCGCTGACCCTCTACGAGCAGGCATTCCGCGGGGCATTCCGCGCGTTCTACGGCGATCCGTCGCGATGGAGTCTCTACGCCCTGCTGCCGAACTACCTGCGCCGCAAAGGGTCGTCGCTGGTCTACATGGCCGACCGGCTGATCGCCGACTGCGGGTCGGGAGGCTTCTACCTGGATGATTACGACGCGCTGCTGCGCGACATGGCCCGGGATCCAAAGCCGAAGATCCTGCTCGGCGTGAGTTACGCGCTGTGGGATCTGGCCGAACGCTACGCCCCGAAGCTGAACAACACCATCGTCATGGAGACCGGCGGCATGAAGGGCTATCGCGAGGAGATTTCCAAGGAGGAGTTCCACCGCATTCTGTGCGACGCCTTCGGCGTGGAGGCCATCCACTCGGAGTACGGCATGGCGGAGCTCACCTCGCAGGCCTACTCACAGGGCGGGAACCGGTTCCGCTGCCCGGCGTGGATGCGGGTCGTGTGCCGCGACGTAAACGATCCCTTCGAGGGGTTGCCCGCGGGCCAGCGCGGCGGGCTGAACATCATCGACCTGTCCAACCGCTGGTCGTGCGCCTTCATCCAGACGCAGGATGTCGGACACGTCGACACCGACGGTTCGTTCGTCGTCGAGGGACGGGTCGACCACGCCGAGATCCGCGGCTGCAACCTGCTGGTCCAATAAGAGGGAGCTGTCGGGATCGCGCCGTCAAACACCGCATCGACAAAAAGATTCATACGCATGAAAACCGTTGCATTCGTACCCATCCGGCTCAACAGCCAGCGCGTGGCGGGAAAAAACCTCCGCCCGTTGAGCGGTTCGCCGCTGATGTGCCACATTCTGCGAACCCTGACGCAGGTCGAAGGAATCGACGAAGTCTACGTCTACTGCAGCGACGAAAGCATCCGCCCGCTGTTGCCCGACGGGGTGCGGTTCCTGCGCCGCGACACCTCGCTGGACCGCGACACAACGCTCGGACGCGAGATCTACGACGCCTTCACCGCCGAGGTCGAGGCAGATCTCTACGTCCTGGCCCACGCCACGTCGCCCTTCATCCGGCCGGCAACGATCGCCGAAGCGCTCGCAAAGGTAAAGTCGGGCGAGTACGATTCATCGTTCAGCGCCGAGCGGATCCAGACCTTCGCCTGGTACGAGGGGCGGCCGCTCAACTACTGCCTCGACAACATCCCCCGCACGCAGACCATCGAACCCGTCTACATCGAGACGAGCGCCTTTTTCATCTTCTCGCGGGAGTTGTGGTGCGGCCGCGGACAGCGCATCGGCGACCGCCCCTGGATGGCCGTCGTCGACCGCATCGAAGGGCTCGACATCGACTATCCCGAGGATTTCGCCATGGCGGAGATCATTGCCGCCAGCCGCAACCTGCCGCAGTAGGTGCGGAAAGAGGGGCACCCGACTGCGTAAATGAACGATCCGGAGCGGAGATCCCGCTTCGGATCGTTTGCATAACAGGGCGCCTTGCCGGAACCGACCACATGGAGCAACCGATCGGCGAACCGGACAGTCCGGATGAAACCGGGCGGTCGGAACGGTCGGGGCGGTCGGGGCGGTCAGAACAGTCGGGGCGGTCAGTCGAGCGGATCGCGCTCGTAGGCGTCGATCAGCGAGCCGCGCGTGCGATTGACAATCCGCGCCCCGAGCCACGCGGCATAGTCGCGCAGGATCTCGTGCCCGCGGAAGAGTTCGGCCACCTCCGAGAGGTAGAGCGCCATCGTATAGGGGCGCGGAGGAACCTTCTGGAAAATCGGCTTCGGGGCGACGGGCGTCGTGTCGTAGTAGTGGCTGTCGATGCGGCAGAGGCGGTTCTCATCGTCGACCATGAGGCCGTCGAGCAGCGTATGGTCCACACCGTAAAGCTCCACCGTGCGGTAGTCCAACAGCAGGGCAATGTATTCGCACACCTGGACCACCGTGCCGAAGTTGGCACTCCCCAGTCCGCGGCGGAAGAGCCGGCGGCGCAGCGACGGGAAGCCGTTGTAGAGCTGCGTGTGGAAGGGGATGATGCGGATCCGGGGATTGGGCAGCACGGCCCGATAATCGAAATGTTCGGGGTTGTAGTACTGCACGTAGAGGTGCATGGACCACGTGACCCGGGCGTTGAGCGTGCGGTAGAGTTCGTCGACCCGTTCGCGCTGGGCGCTCCGGCGGAAGAACATCGGGTCCGACAGCACATAGTAGGCCGGGCGCAGTTGGTCAAACCGCTCGTCGAGGGCGAAGAAGTTGACCGCCATAAAGTCGCGCTCCCGGGCCGCCCCGCTTTCGAGCAGCCGGGGCAGTTCGCGCCCCAGCGAGGGACCGTTGCCGAGGATGGCCGCAACGGGGCGCGGACGGCCGACCGTACCGGCCCGCCCGATGTAGTTGCGGAAATTCTCCTTCCAGGCCATGACGGCCAGATAGAAGACCGTTTCGTAGAGATTGCGCACGAAACGGTCGACTTTTTCGAATGCGGTCATACCCCCTGATTTTCTTGCAAAAGTAGCAAAAGATCGGTATCTTCGCAAAAATTCACCCCGCAGCCATGCCGAAAACCACCTTCACGGTCGTCATTCCCCTCTACAACAAGGAGCGCGAGATCGAAGCCACACTCCGCTCGGTGCTGGCACAGAATCGTCAGCCCGAGGAGATCGTGGTCGTCGACGACGGCTCAACCGACCGCAGCGCCGAGGTGGTGCGCCGTATCGGATCGCCGCTCGTGCGGCTTATCCAACAGCCCAACGCCGGCGTCAGCGCCGCCCGCAACCGCGGCATCGCCGAAGCCCGCAGCTCGCACATCGCCCTGCTGGACGGCGACGACGGCTGGGAGCCCGGCTATCTGGCCGCCATGGAGCGTCTGATCGACGACTACCCCGACTGCGGACTCTACTGCGCGGGGTTTACGATCGAGAGCCACGACGGTACCTTCCCCGCCCCGGGGCTCGACCGCCGGGGGGTGGTCGACAACTTCTTCCGCGACTCGGCCCACCGCTACATCGCCATCCCCTCGGCCAGCTGCATTCCCCGCCGGGTTTTCGACACCATAGGGGGATTCCCCGTGGGGATGAAGATCGCCGAGGACCTCTATCTCTGGATCGAAATCGCCCGCCGCTATCGGGTCTGCTACACCCCCGAACGGCTGGTCCGCTACTCACGCATCGCGCAGAACCGATCGGCCTCGAGCTACACCCCCGAGCGGACCGACTACTCGTTCGAAAAGCTCTACGACCCCTCGGCACCCGAGGAGGAGCGCGAATTCATTGCCCGGGCGGCGCTGGGCAAGGCGCTGGTATTGAGTGTCAAGGGGGACACCGAAGCAGCGGCCCGCGCGGCGCGTTTCTTCGCCTGGAGTCGCGTCTACCGCCGTACGCTGCGCAAGGTGCGGCTGCTGAATCGGCTGCCCGTCGCCTGGCGCGGCCCGCTGCTCGACCTCTACAACGCCGCAGCGTGGCGTCTGGTCCGGAAAGGATTATGAAAAATATCATTCGATAACCATGAAAACACTGCTGAAAACACTGCTGACGGTGCTCCTGCTGTATGGCGCCACGGGCGTCACGGCCCAGGAGACCCGCACCGAAACCCTCCGTTCCGGCGGAGTCGAGCGAACCTATCGCCTGCACCTGCCGGCCAACCTGCCCGACAATGCCCCGCTGGTCATCGTCCTGCACGGATACGGAGGAGATGCCAATCCCGAAGCCTTCGGAATGAACGCAACGGCCGACCGCCACGGATTCGCCGTCTGCTATCCGCAGGGCGAACGCGACAGCCGCGGCAAACGGGGCTGGAATGTGGGTTATCCGTCCCAGGCAGAGATGCCGATCGACGACGTGCAATTCCTCGAAGACCTGATCGGCCATCTCCACCGGCATTACGGATTGAGCCGCCGCAACGTCTTCTGCACCGGCATGTCGAACGGCGGAGACATGTGTTACCTGCTCGCCGCGCAACGTCCGGATCTCTTCGCGGCCCTGGGGCCCGTAGCAGGCTTCATGTCGGTTGCTATCCTGCGGGAGGACAAGTCATTGCAGCCCGTGCCGCTGTTCGAAATCCACGGAACGGCAGACCCCACGACGCGTTGGGAGGGCGACCTGACGGGCGAGGACGGTTGGGGTGCCTATCTCCCGATCCCGATGGCCGTTGGATACTGGGCCGCCAAAAACAAATGTCTCGAACACCGCATCGACACCCTGCCACGGGGTGCCGACGGACTGCAAGTCATCGCACACCGCTACACGGGCGGTACAGACGGCAACGAAGTATGGCTCTACGAAACCCTCGGCGGCAAACACTCGTGGAAAAAGACCGGCGTGGATACCTGCGAGGAGCTTTGGCGCTTTTTCAGCCGCTACGTACGATAGACCGCCGGCCCATCGACCACAAAAAAAGGGTTCCGCCCCGCATGGGGTGGAACCCTTCGTTATTGGCTGCCGCAGCAGCGGCTGCGGTCCGTACGACGATCAGTTCGCAAAGGTCAGACCGTTGGCGTCGGCATCGATCGAAATGGGTTTCGAACGATCGACCTCGCCGGCCAGAATCCGCTTCGACAGATCGTTGACCACGTAACGCTGGATGGTACGCTTGACGGGTCGTGCACCATAGAGCGGATCGTAACCCGCCTTGGCGATCCATTCGCGCGCCTTAGCCGTATACTCGAGCCGGATGTTGTTCTCGGCCAGCAGTTTGCGTACAGAGTTCAACTGCAGATCGACGATACGTTCGATATCTTCGCGCGTCAGCGGTTCGAACATCACAATCTCGTCGATACGATTCAGGAACTCGGGCTTGAGCTGCTGCTTCATCAGGTCGATCACCTCGCGGCGCGTCCGCTCCAGCACCTCGGCCGGAACCTTGTTGCCGTCGAAGTTGGCGAAGTTCTCCTGGATCACCTGCGACCCCATGTTCGAGGTCATGATGATGATCGTGTTGCGGAAGTCCACCGTACGACCCTTGTTGTCGGTCAGACGACCGTCGTCGAGCACCTGCAGCAGGATGTTGAAGACATCCGGGTGTGCCTTCTCGATCTCGTCCAACAGAACCACCGAGTAGGGCTTGCGCCGCACGGCTTCGGTCAACTGGCCGCCCTCGTCGTAACCGACGTATCCGGGAGGCGCTCCGACGAGTCGCGAAACGCTGTGACGCTCCTGGTATTCACTCATATCGATACGCGTCATCATCTGATCGTCGTTGAAGAGGAACTCGGCCAGCGCCTTGGCCAACTCGGTCTTACCGACACCCGTCGTACCGAGGAAGATGAACGATCCGATCGGCTTGCGCGGGTCGTTCAGTCCGGCACGCGACCGGCGAACGGCATCCGAAATGGCGGCAATGGCCTGATCCTGACCCACGACCCGCTTGTGAAGCTCCTCCTCCATATGGAGCAGCTTCTCGCGCTCCGAGGCCAGCATCCGCGTGACGGGAATGCCCGTCCAGCGCGATACCACCTCGGCGACATCCTGGGCGTCGACCTCCTCCTTGATCATCGAACCGTTGGTCGATGCCAGCTTGAACTCCTCCTGGAAGGCTGCAATCTGCTTCTCGGCCTCCTGGATCTTGCCGTAACGGATCTCGGCCACCTTGCCGTAATCGCCCTGACGCTCGGCCTGCTGGGCCTCGATCTTCAACTGCTCGATCCGGTCCTTGTTGGCCTGGATCTTCTTCAGCAGATCACGCTGCCCCTGCCATTTGGCCCGCATCTCGGAGTCCTTGGCCTTCAGGTCGTCGATCTCCCTGGTCAGCGACTCGATACGCTCCTCGTCCTTCTCGCGGCGGATCGCCTCGCGTTCGATCTCCAGCTGGCGGATCTTCCGATCGAGGGCATCGATCTCATCCGGTACGGAGTTCATCTCCAGACGCAGCCGCGAGGCGGCCTCATCGATCAGGTCGATGGCCTTGTCGGGCAGGAACCGCGACGTGATGTAACGCGTCGAGAGTTCGACGGCCGCAATGATGGCCTCGTCCTTGATCCGCACCTGGTGATGGTTCTCGTAACGCTCCTTCAGACCACGCAAGATCGAGATGGCATCCTCCTGCGAAGGCTCGTCGACCATCACCTTCTGGAAACGACGCTCGAGAGCCTTGTCCTGTTCGAAGTATTTCTGGTACTCGTCGAGGGTCGTAGCACCGATCGTCCGCAGTTCGCCACGGGCCAGCGCCGGTTTGAGGATGTTGGCCGCATCCATCGCACCCGAGGACTTGCCCGCACCGACCAGCGTGTGGATCTCATCGATGAAGAGCAGGATCTCGCCTTCGCTGGCAACGACCTCCTTGACGACAGCCTTCAGACGCTCCTCGAATTCACCCTGATACTTGGCTCCGGCAATCAGCGCACCCATGTCGAGCGAATAGATCACCTTCGATTTCAGGTTCTCGGGGACATCGCCGTCGATAATCCGTCGGGCAATACCCTCGGCAATGGCAGTCTTGCCCACACCGGGTTCACCGACCAGGATCGGGTTGTTCTTCGTACGCCGCGAAAGGATCTGCAGCACCCGACGGATCTCCTCGTCACGTCCGATCACCGGGTCGAGTTTGCCGTTACGGGCCTGTTCGTTCAGGTTGATGGCATACTTGCCCAGCGCGTCGAACTCCTGCGAAGAGGTCTGCGAATCGACCGTCGCCCCCTTGCGGAAGGTGCGGATCGCCTCGATCAACTCCTTTTCCGAAGCACCGCTGCGCTTCAGCAGATCGGCCGCCTGTCCGCGCTCGGCCACTAGACCCAGCAGCAGATGCTCGACCGAAGCGTACTTGTCGCCGAAATTTTTCGTGAAGTCGACGGCACGCTGGATCATGCGCGACGCATCCTGCGAAAAGTACTGCTCGCCGTTGCCGCCCTCGACGCGGGGCAACTGCCCCACGGCCCGGTCGACCTCACCGCGCAGCCCGCGGACGTTCACGCCGACACGCCCCAGCAGAAAGGTAGCAAGCGAATCATCCTCGCGGATCAACACCGCGAGCACGTGGAGCGGTTCGACAGCCTGCTGTCCGCGCTCCCGGGCAAGAGTAAGCGCCGCCTGCAACACCTCTTGCGCCTTGATGGTTAAAGTGTTAATGTTCATATCCGTGTTGTTCTGTTAGTTTTCAAGTTTCGATCGGTAACCGAGCAAAAGACTTGCCACAATCGGTTTCCGGACATTTCGACATACTTTTCGCAAGAAATGTCATGAATTGTCACCCGCCGACTGACACACTGCGACAATCCGACAGACCGCGGGTTGCCGCCGGGCCGAACACCGCCGGAAAACATCCGGGAGGAGCAGCGCCGACTCCGCAGAAAATCGGTTTCCGGCTCCAAAATAAGAAGAATATTATATATCTTTGCAACACCATGAGTGATTTCATCGTCAGTGCACGCAAATATCGCCCCGCGACCTTCCGTTCGGTCGTCGGGCAAAAGCATATCACCTCCACGCTGCAGAATGCCATCGAGCGCGGACAGCTGGCCCACGCCTACCTCTTCTGTGGACCGCGGGGCGTCGGCAAGACTACCTGCGCACGCATCTTCGCCAAGGCCATCAACTGTCTGAACCCCCACGGCGCCGAGGCCTGCAACGAGTGTGAATCGTGCCGCTCGTTCAACGAGGGGCGCTCGCTCAACATCCATGAGCTGGACGCCGCCTCGAACAATTCGGTCGAGGATATCCGCTCGCTCATCGAGCAGGTGCGCATCATCCCGCAGGTGGGACGCTACTCGGTCTTCATCATCGACGAGGTCCACATGCTCTCGGCCGCGGCCTTCAACGCCTTTCTGAAGACCCTCGAGGAGCCCCCCGCCCACGCCATCTTCATCCTGGCCACCACCGAAAAACACAAGATCCTGCCGACGATCCTCTCGCGCTGCCAGATCTACGACTTCAACCGCATCCGCGTCGAGGATTCGGTCGAATACCTCAAATACATCGCCTCGCAGGAGGGGATCACCGCCGACGAAGAGTCGCTGAACCTCATCTCGCAGAAGGCCGACGGCGGCATGCGCGACGCCCTGTCGATGTTCGACAAGGCGGTCTCGTTCTGCGGCACGACGCTCGACTACCGCCACGTGGCCCAGACGCTCAACGTCCTGGACTACGACACCTACTTCGACGTCACGAAGATGCTCCTTGCGGGCAACTACGTCGAGGCGCTGGTCAAGTTCGACGAGGTGCTCTCGAAGGGCTTCTCGGGCCAGACCTTCATGGCCGGTCTGAACCGCCACATGCGCGACCTGCTGATGGCCAAACGCCCCGAGACGCTGCGGCTGATCGAAATGACCGGAACACTGCTCGAACGATACCGCGCGCAGGCGGAGGCCTGCAGTGTCGAGTTTCTCTTCGGGGCCATTGCCCTGCTGACGGATCTCGACGGGAAGATCCGACAATCGTCGAACCAACGATTGCTCGTGGAGCTGGGCCTGATGAAGATCGCAGGGCTCGGCCAAAAAAAAAATAACGACCTGATATCTCCCGGGGAGTATCCGCTTCCCGAACTGACACCCCGCCCGGCGACAGGCCCGACGGCAACCCCGCAAGCGGGACCGGCTCCGCAACCCGGCCCGCAAACCGCAGGCAGAGAGGCGGCGATCAACGCAACGGCGCAAGATTCCGCATCGGCGGCAGGTCCGGCGGCAACCCCGCAAGCGGGACCGGCTCCGCGACCGGCGGCAGCGCAAGCAACAGGGAATTCCCCGGCCTCGACGGTACACCCCCATCGCAAACCGCTGATTTCGGGAACGTCTCTCTCGGAATTGCTCTCCACGGGAGGAGTCTCGCAGAGCGTGGATCCTGAGTCGGAGAAGGCGGCCCGGACCACCGACATCGTGATCGACCCGGCGAGCGAAAGCAAACTGACAAAGGCCCGGGACGAGATTCTGAAGCTTATCCGGGAACGTCGGCCGCGCTTCGTACAGGTCTTCGAGGAGATGCGCTTCCAGGGCAATACGATTGCCGTCAGCGTTCCGACCAGCGAACTGCGCGAGGAGATTCTCCGCTCGAAGACGGCCATGCTGATGCGTATCGCCGAACTGGCCGGAATCAACGGAGCCCTGGAACTCGAGGTAAAGGTCAACGAGGAGATTCGGGCCGCACGCCCGATCAAACTCGAAGACCGGGTCAAATACATGACCGACAAGAACCCGCTGCTCACGGAGTTCCGCAAGGCGCTGGATCTCGAAGTCGAATAACAAAAGCGAGCGGGAATACCGCTCCGGAAAACGAACAAGAAGAGAACAAAAGAATATGGCAACCAAGAACTTTATCGAAGAACTCGAATGGCGCGGCATGATCCACACGATCATGCCCGGAGCCAAGGAACAACTGGAGAAAGAGATGACGACGGCCTACCTGGGCATCGACCCCACGGCCGACTCGCTGCATATCGGCCACCTGGTGGGAGTGATGATCCTCAAGCACTTCCAGCTCTGCGGCCACCGTCCGCTGGCCCTCGTGGGCGGTGCCACGGGCATGATCGGCGACCCCTCGGGCAAGTCGCAGGAGCGCAACCTGCTCGACGAGGCAACTCTGCGTCACAACCAGGAGGCCATCAAGGCCCAGCTGTCGAAACTCCTCGACTTCGACTCCGACGCCCCGAATGCCGCCCGCATGGTCAACAACTACGACTGGATGAAGGACTTCACGTTCCTGGACTTCATCCGCGACATCGGCAAGTGCATTACGGTCAACTACATGATGGCCAAGGATTCGGTCAAGAAGCGCTTCAACGGCGAGGGCGACGGCATGTCATTCACCGAGTTCACCTACCAGCTGGTTCAGGGTTACGACTTCCTGCACCTCTACGAAACGATGAACTGCAAGATCCAGCTCGGCGGCGCCGACCAGTGGGGCAACATCACCACCGGCACCGAACTCATCCGCCGCAAACTGGGCCCCGAAGCCGAAGCCTATGCCATCACCTGCCCGCTGATCACCAAGGCCGACGGCACGAAGTTCGGCAAGACCGAGAGCGGCAACGTCTGGCTGGATCCGCGCTATACGTCGCCCTACAAGTTCTACCAGTTCTGGCTCAACGTCAGCGACGAGGACGCCAAACGCTACATCAAAATCTTCACGCTGCTCGACCGCGAGACGATCGAGTCGCTGATCGCCGAGCACGAGTCCGCCCCGCACCTGCGCGTGCTGCAGAAGCGGCTGGCCGAAGAGATCACCACGATGATCCACTCGCGCGAGGAGTACGAAAAGGCTGTCGAGGCGTCGCAGATCCTCTTCGGCGGCGCCACCTCCGAGGCGCTGCGCCGGCTGGACGAAACGACGCTGCTGCAGGTCTTCGAAGGGGTTCCGCTGTTCCGCGTGGCCCGCACCGAACTGGAGGCCGGCCTGCCGTTCGTCGAACTCTGCACCGAGCGTGCGCAGATCTTCCCCTCGAAGGGCGAATGCCGCAAGCTGATTCAGGGCGGCGGCGTCTCGATGAACCGCGAGAAGATCGCCGATGCCATGCGTCAGGTGACGGCCGACGACCTGATCGCCGGCAAGTACCTGCTCGTACAGCGCGGCAAGAAGAACTACTACCTCGTCATCGCCGAGTAGCATGGAGTACCGCATCGTACTGCAACGCATGGAGTTCCGGGCCCTGCACGGGTGCTACGAACTCGAACGCAAGGTCGGCAACCGCTTTACGGTCGACGTGGAGATCACGACCGAACTGGGCGACGTAGCCGCGGAGGACAGCGTCGAAAAGGCCGTAAACTACCTGACGGTCTACGAGGTGGTCCGCCGCCAGATGGCCGTCACGCAGCGCACCATCGAACGCGTGGCCATGAACATCATCGACGCCATCCATGCCGAATTTCCACAGGTTCGGCACGTGAAATGCACCGTCTCGAAGCTGGCGCCCCCGCTGGGCGGCAAACTCGACCGGGTGAGCGTCATACTGGAGAAATAACCCGAGACGCCCTGTGGCGGGAGTGGGTGGACCTCCCACCGCAGGGCGTTTTAAAAAGTCCGCTTATGCATCATCATTCGCACAACCGCGCCACGCTGGGCGGGAAACTGAGCGCCGTTCTGGTCGCCGCGGGCAGTTCCGTGGGGCTGGGCAACATCTGGCGCTTTCCCTATGTCGCCGGCGACAACGGCGGAGGGGCCTTTCTGGTCATCTACATCCTCTGTGTCATTCTGATGGGACTGCCGCTCATGATTGCGGAGTTCACCGTAGGCCGCGCCTCGCACCTCAATGCCGTGGGGGCCTATCGCGCCCTCGACCGGCGGTGGAGCTTTCTGGGATACAACGGCGTGCTGGCCGCGTTCCTCATTCTGGGCTTCTACTTCGTGGTCTCGGGCTGGACGGCCGAATACATGGTCCACTCGGTCACGGGCAGTCTGGCGCAATATACGACGGCGGCCGAGTATGAATCGGTCTTCACAAACTTCATCAGCAACCCGTGGCGACCGATCCTCTACACGGTGCTCTTCGCACTGGCTACCCACTTCATCATCGCGCTGGGGGTTCAGAAGGGCATCGAACGTTCGGCCAAGGTGCTGATGCCGCTGCTCTTCGTGGTGCTGATCGCCCTGTCGATCCACTCGCTGCTGATGCCCGGAGGCGGCGAAGGGCTGCGCTTCTTCTTTAAGCCCGACTTCTCGAAGGTAACCCCCTCGACGGTGCTCGTAGCCCTGGGGCAGGCCTTCTTCTCGCTCTCGATCGGCATCGGAACGATGGTGACCTACGCCTCCTACTTCAAACCGGAGACCAATCTGCGCCACACGGCCCTGAACGTCACGATTCTCGACACGCTGGTGGCCGTATTGGCCGGCGTGGTGATCTTCCCGGCGGTCTTCAGTGTCGGCATCGAACCCTCGTCGGGCCCCTCGCTGGTCTTCATCACCCTGCCGAGCATCTTCAACGGCATGCCGCTGAGCATGGTTTGGTCGACGGTCTTCTTCCTGCTGCTCGTCGTAGCGGCCCTCACGTCGACCATCTCGCTGCATGAGGTAATCACAGCCTACCTCCACGAGGAGTGGCACATGAGCCGCCGTGCCGCTGCCTGGACCACCACGGCTGCCACCACCCTGCTGGGAGCCGTCGCCTCCCTGTCGGTCGGTGTCTGGAGCGGTTGGAAACCCTTCGGACTGACACTGTTCGACCTGCTGGACTACGTGACGGCCAACATTCTGCTGCCCGTAGGCGGCCTCTTCACCTGTATCTTCGTCGGATGGAAACTCGACCAGCAGGTACTCAAGGATCAGATTACCAACAACGGGACGCTGAAGTTCCGCATCTACACGCTCTTCATCGTATTGTTGCGCTACTTCTGTCCGCTGGTCATGCTGATGCTCTTTCTGGACAATCTGGGGGTCTTCTGATCCCGCTGGAGGGGGGGGGTAATCCGGATTCCGACGGATACGGAAGCAACGGCATGTCGCAGGCAGAGGCCTGACCCGGATATGGCAAAAAAAGGGACACTGCATAATGCAGTGTCCCTTTTTAATGATTTTCGGGAGAACTTTTCGCCGTTCGCAGTTTCATCTTCGCGGCCGTATATCTCAGAACCTTTCGGTTTTTATTCAGCCTGTTTCTTCCGGCTCCTCGACGGTTTCCTGCTCCAAGACGCCTTCGCCTCGCTGCAGCCCCCCGAGACAGACCCCGAGTCAGTTGATGTTGCGGCGATCGGGCTCCTTCTCGGGCGAAGCAGCCTCCATGTCGATCTGCAGCTTGACCATTTGAATGGCCGCCGCAGCCGCCTCATCCCCCTTGTTGCCGAGACGCCCTCCGCAACGGTCCAAAGCCTGCTGCATGTCGTTGACGGTCAGCACTCCGAAGGAGATCGGCATGTTCCACTGGATCTGCAACTGCGTGATACCCTGCGTGACCCCCTGGCAGATAAAGTCGAAGTGGCGCGTATCGCCCTGAATGACGCATCCGAGGGCAATCACCGCATCGACATCCGTATACTCGGCGAAAAACTGCGCCCCGAGCGAGAGTTCAAAGGTCCCGGGGACATATTTCACCTGAATGTTCATGTCCGGGCAGCCCGCAGCCCGCAGCGTGCGCACGGCTCCCTCCAGCAGCGCCTCGGTCACCTCACGGTTCCACTCGGCCACGACAATACCGAATCGCATGTCCGCAGCCGACGGCAGCGGAGCGTCGAATTTCGAAAGATTGTGATTCCGGGTTGCCATGTCGGTCGATTATTTCACGCTGCCCAGCAGTTTCTCTGCCTCACGGGCCTCCATCGAGGCGGGATACGAGGTCAGGATCTGCTCGTAGAAGGCGGCGGCCTTTTCGTTATTGCCCTGTGCCTGCTCGGCCAGACCGGCCTTGCGCAGATACATCGGTGCGGTCATGTTGTTGTCGGCAGCCTTCACGGCCTTCTCGTAGAACTTCACGGCCTGGGCGTAGTTCTGCTGCTCGACAGCCACGTCCCCCTGCAGACCGTAGTTCTGGGCGTTGATCAGCGCTCCGGGGATTCCCTTCACGGGCGAGAACTTGGCCAGATACCTGGCGGCATTCTCCAGATCACCCGTACGCAGGTAGCAGATGCCGGCGTAGTGCTTGGCCAGGTTGCCCGAGGGGGTCGAACCGTACTTGTCGATCACGTCGAGGAAGCCGGCGCCGTTGGCGTCACCGTGCAGGGCCAGTTCAAAATCGGGAGTCTCGGCATCGAAACGGTTCTGAGCCTCGGCGATCATCTCGGCAGCCTTCTCGGCCCGCGGCAGGACAATCAGCGAGCGATAACCGAAAATCAGGGCCGCGAGAATCAGCAGACCCAGGAAAATGTAGGACATCAAACGACCGTTCTCCTCGAAAAAGAGCTCCGTTTTGTTCATTGCCGTGCCGAGAGTTTCCGGTTCGGCGACGTTCTGTTTTGCCATAGTGCTATTGTTGTTTTTAGTTTATAATCCGTACGATAGTTTGCAAAGATACAAAACTATTCACAATGTGCAATGTCGTGTCCGGAAATTTTGTATTTTTGTCCTATGCATCTGAAGAAAATCGCGCTGCTGAATTTCAAAAACATCCGCCAGGAGGAGCTCCTGCTCTGCCCCGGAATCAATGCGCTGGTGGGCGACAACGGCGCCGGAAAGACCAATGTCATCGATGCGGTCTACTACCTGTCGATGTGCAAGTCGTCGCTGCCGATGACCGACGGCCAAAGCATCCGCCACGGCGCGGATTTCTTCCTCATCGAGGGGACCTACGCGACCGATGCGGGCAAACGCGAGGTGATCGTCTGCTCCTTCTCGCGCAAGGGCGGCAAGGTCCTCAAACGAAACGGAAAGGAGTATGACCGGCTGTCGGACCACGTGGGGCTGATTCCCGTGGTCATCGTCTCGCCGGCCGACAGTGCGCTGATCTCCGAAGCCGCAGACGAACGCCGCCGCTACCTCAACGCCGTCCTTTCGCAGCTGGACCGCCCCTACCTGCAGGCCGTCATGCGTTACAACGCCGTCCTGGCCGAGCGCAACCGTCTGCTCAAGATGCAGCCCGACGAGACGATGCTCGAGATCTACGACCACCAGCTCTGCGACCACGGCCGCGTGATCCATGCCCGCCGCCGGGAACTGATCGAGCGGCTGCAGCCCATCGTGGCCCGCTACTACCGGACACTCTCCGAGGACCGCGAGCAGGTCGAACTGCTCTACAAGTCGGAGTTGAACGAGCGGCCTTTCGAGGAGATCCTGCGGGCGGCCCGGCAGAAGGACCTGGTCAACGAATTCACGACGGCCGGCATTCACCGCGACGATCTGGTGCTGAAGATCGGCGGCTATCCGCTGCGCAAATACGGCTCGCAGGGGCAGCAGAAGTCCTTTCTCATCGCCCTGAAGCTGGCCCAGTATGCCATCGTGGCCGAAGAGAAGCACGAGCGCCCGGTCCTGCTGCTGGACGACCTCTTCGACAAGCTCGATGCCGGGCGGGTCGAACAGCTGATCCGGCTGGTTTCGTCGGAGACCTTCGGGCAGATTCTCATTTCGGACTGCAACCCCACGCGGCTGAAGGCGATCCTCGACCGTTCGGGAGGCGATTACGCGCTCTTCTCGGTAGCCGACGGTGCCATCACGCAGGAGCGGAAGACGGCCCGCCAACTCGAAGAGGAGGCCCAAACGGGAGAAACCGAAACAGCCAAAGAGACCGCCGGGATCGGAGCCGAAGCAGGAGAGGCCGGAATCGCAAACGAGAGCGGCAATCAGCCGGCACGGGAAGAGACCGCAGCCGGAATGCAGTCAACCGAAACAGACGAACCATGAGACGCACGAAAACCATGCTGATGGGCGAATTGCTGGACGAGTTCTTCAAGCGCCCGTACGTGGCCGCCAAGGTGGCCGAAGGAAAACTGCCCGATACGTGGCGGGAGATTGTCGGGGACCGCGTTGCCGACCAGACGACCGAGTTGCGTCTCGAAAAGCACATTCTCTACGCCCGAATCCGGTCGAGTGTCGTCCGTTCCGAACTCTTCTACCAGCGCGAGGCCCTCAAGGAGGAGATCAACCGTCGTTCGGGCGTGCGGCTGGTCAACGCCGTCATCATCCGCTAACGCCCCCGAACGTACCGGGCGGCACCCCGGACAGAGGCGGCGGGCACTTCTCCGGAAGAGATCGGTCCGGACATTCAGCAGCCCCCCATCCGAACCGCCGCTAAAAGGCTCACAACAGAGCTTCCCCAACCGGTCTGCACCAGCCACAATCCCATCCAACGTGCAACAGAGAGGCCCCACACGACGGAACGGCATCTCCCGATTGGTCCACACCGGTTCCCCTGCAATCCAATCCCATACCCGCGGACCGATCCCGGCCACTCCCGGACAGTTCCGGTCCTGTCGCACACAATGCAAAAGAGCACCCGGGGGCAAAAGAAAGAGTACCCCACCCAAAGGCGGGGTACTCTTTCTTTTGATGGATCGAACCAGCCGATCCGGCGTCGTTACTTGATGATCACCGAACGGTTGGCCTTCTGGATGTTCTTGTAGACGTCGGGTTCGTTGCCCAGCCCCTCGTAGGTCAGCTGCTTGGGGTTCACGCCACACTTGATCAGGTAGTTGTAGACGTTCTTGGCCCGGTTCTCAGCCACCCGCTTGTTGCCGGCAGGCGTACCCGTCTGCTGGTCGGCGTGTCCCTGGATGGTGTAGACCCGATCCTTCGGACCGTTCTTGATCAGATCGGCCGTCAGCTCCAGACGCGTCTTGTCCTTGGCCGTGAGTTTCGACATGCTGTAGTCGTAGAAGATGATCGACGTCGGGCACGACGACGTATTCACCTTCTTGGCCTCGGCAGCAGCCTTGGCCTCAGCCTCGGCGGCAGCCGTCTCGGCCTCCTTCGCGGCGGCCTGTGCCGCGGCAAGCTCCTCGGTCAGACGGGCATTCTCAGCCTTCGAGGCCTCCAGCGCCGCATTGCCGGCCGCTACGGCATCCTGGAAGGCGCGGATATCCTCGGCCGTATATCCCGGCACGCCACGCTGCCAGTTGCGCTGGTTGAAACGATAGGTGATACCGGCCGTAGCCGTGAAGCCAAACAGGTAAGCCCCGCTCACCGATGCCGGGCAAATCTCCGATTTGGCCATCAACCCCTTGAGTTCGATGTTGAAATCGAAAGCCGGCGAAAGACGGAACTTGTTGAGCAGACCGGCCGTGAAGGCAAACTCCTGATTGGTGCCCGAGAGACTCTTCTGCTGGCTCTTGTCCGTAAAGTTCGAAGCCAGGTAACCGAAACCGGCAAACGGTACGGCGTACCACGCACGATCCTCACGATAGCCGCCGATCCAGTTCGAGGCGTTCACCATCACATCCGTATGCACGAAGAGGTAGGGCCACTTCAACTTGCCCAGATCGGCATCGAAGTTATTGAACCAGCCGCCCTGCAACTGTCCGCGCACACCCACAACCGGGTGCAGCCACTTGGTCAGCGACAGATTGCCCTCGAATCCGAAGCGGTCGCCCCACGAACCGAGGTTGCCGCTGTTCGAGAAGGCCGTACCGCCGCCCAGTCCGGCCGATATTTCCCAATTATCCCAAAATCCGTTGGAGACAAATCCCGCAAAACTCGGCTTCTTGGGCGTATCTTCGGCCCAGGCCGAAACCGCGAATACCGCGACCATGAATGTCAGGAAAATCTTTTTCATATCCACACAAATAATTATTTGCAATCTTCGGTGTAAAAGTACACATTTTTTTTGCATTTCGGATGATCTTCTCTGCAAAAAAAAGTACAAAAACGGGCTGCTATCCACGCAAAACGGTCCGAAGCAACCGCTTCAGACCGTTTTTGCATTAAAAAGTGCCCTTTCAGGCGATCAACCGCACTTCGAATAGCCGCACGACATGCAGGTCAGACAGCCGTTCTGATAGGCCATGTTCTCCTGACCGCAGCTCGGGCATTTGCCCTTGGACTTCGTGCCGTCGACGATATACTGCTTCAGGGCGCGGCAGACACCCGTCTTCCACGTATTGATCGAGACGCTGTCCAAATGCAGCGATTCGATGAGCGAGACCGTCTTTTCGATCGGCATGCCATGGCGCAGCACGCCCGAGATCAGCTTGGCGTAATTCCAGAACTCCTCGTTGAACAGACGCGAGATGCCGCCGATCGTGTTCGTATATCCGTAACGGTCCGTATACTGGAAGTCGTAGCGTTTCGTGCCGTCCTCCTCGCGCACCTTAATGATATAGCCCTTCTTGATCTTGGGCGGGATGTACATGGCGTCCTCCTCGATCTTACCGGTAAAGATCTCGTACGGACGGCCGTTCTGCAGTCCGACGAAGGCAATCCAGTCCTCCGTACCGTTCTTGAAACGGACGATGTCCGCGGGAATCGACTTCGGTCGCTTCGGAGCCACGCCCGGATGCTCCTCGCAGGTCTGCTTCTTATTCTTCGAGTTCTTGTCGAGCAGCACGCCCGAGCGGCAGCCGTCGCGGTAGACCGTGACGCCCTTGCAGCCGCACTCCCAAGCCGTGCGGTAGACGTCGGCCACCAGCGCCTCCGAGACGTTGTTCGGGAGGTTGACCGTCACCGAGATCGAGTGGTCGACCCACTTCTGGATGGCCCCCTGCATCTTGACCTTGGCCACCCAGTCGATGTCGTTGGCCGTAGCGCCGTGATAGGGCGAAGCCTTCACCCACTCGTCAAGCTCCTCGTCGGAGATCGTGGCCAGTTTCTTCGTATCGTATCCGTTCGCCTCGAGCCACTTGACAAAGTTGTGGTGGTAGACATTGTACTCCTGGAACTTCTCGCCCGTTTCGTCCTCGTAGTCGACGTGCGTGTCGTGGTCCGAGGGGTTGATCTTGCGGCGGCGCTTGTAGACCGTCCGGAAGACCGGCTCGATGCCCGACGTAGTCTGCGACATGAGCGACGTGGTGCCCGTCGGGGCGATGGTCAGCATGGCGATGTTGCGGCGGCCGTGCTTGATCATCTCCTCGTAGAGTTCGGGATCGGCCTCGCGGATGCGGGCGATCATCGGGTTGTTGACCTCCTTGGCGGCGTCGTAGATCGGGAACGGGCCGCGTTCGGCGGCCATCTGCACCGAGGCCCGATAAGCGGCCAGCGCCAGGGTCTTCTGCACCTCGACGGCAAAGTCGATCGCCTCCTGTGAACCGTAACGCAGCCCCAGGGCGGCCAGCATGTCGCCCTCGGCCGTGATGCCGAGGCCCGTGCGGCGGCCCTTCTGAGCCATCGTGCGGATCTTCTTCCAGAGCTCCAGCTCCACGCGGCGCACATCCATATCCTCGGGATCATGCTCGATCTTGTCGATGATCAGCTCGACCTTCTCCAGCTCCAGATCGATGATGTCGTCCATCATGTGCATGGCCTTGCCCACATGGTCGCGGAACTTCTCGAAATTGAACTTCGCATCGGGCTTGAACGGATTGTCCACGTAGCTGAAGAGGTTCATCGCCAACAGACGGCACGAGTCGTAGGGGCAGAGCGGAATCTCGCCGCAGGGGTTGGTCGAGACCGTCACGAAGCCCTCGTCGGCATAGCAGTCCGGGATGCTTTCGCGCAGAACCGTATCCCAGAACAGCACGCCCGGTTCGGCCGACTTCCACGCATTGTGGATAATCTTGTCCCAGAGCTTTTTGGCGTCGATATCCTGCTCGTATTTCGGATGATCCGAGTCGATCGGGAACTGCTGGTGATACTTCTTGCCGGCCAGCGCCGCCCGCATGAACTCGTCGTCGATCTTGATCGAGACGTTGGCACCCGTGACCTTGCCCGTATCGACCTTGGCGTCGATGAAGCGCTCGGCATCGGGGTGCTTGATCGAGAGGGTCAGCATCAGGGCGCCGCGACGGCCGTCCTGGGCCACCTCGCGCGTCGAGTTCGAGTAGCGCTCCATGAAGGGGACGATACCCGTCGACGTCAGGGCCGAATTGAGCACCGGGCTGCCCGTCGGGCGGATGTGCGAGAGGTCATGCCCCACGCCGCCGCGGCGTTTCATCAGCTGCACCTGCTCCTCGTCCATGCGGAAGATGCCGCCGTAGGAGTCGGCCGGATGCTTGTGACCGATGACGAAGCAGTTCGACAGCGAAGCGACCTGGAAATTGTTGCCGATGCCGGTCATCGGGCCGCCCTGCGGGATGACGTAGCGGAAGTGGTCGAGCAGCTCGAAGACCTCCTCCCGGGAGAGGGGATTCGGATATTTGCGCTCGATGCGCTCGATCTCGGCGGCGATGCGCTGGTGCATCTCCCGCGGCGAGTGCTCATAGATGTTTCCAAAGGAGTCCTTCAGGGCGTACTTGCTCACCCAAACCGTGGCGGCAAGATCGTCCCCCTCGAAGTACTTCTTCGACTCGGCAACCGCATCGTTGTAATCGACCTTCTGCGGAGCTTCGGTATTGGTTGTTTTTGACATAATGACTTGATTCTTATCTATATTTGTGTTTTTCGAATTCTTGTCTCTTCGGTCGGCGCCTTCCGGGTCTCCTCGCTTCCGGGCGGTCGGCGCAAAGCCGCGGTTCTACAAATTTCAGACTTTTCCCCCTAAAAAGCCAAATTCGAGGACCAAACTTATCGACAATTTATCTACAATAGGCGAAAAGGCGCGCCCCAGACTCCCGGGGCGCGCATTCGTTCGGATTCGGGAGGATCACTTCACGGCCACGGCATCGATCTCGACCAGCGCGCCCATCGGAAGAGCGGCCACCTGGTAGCAGACCCGTGCCGGCATGTCACCCGTGAAGAACTCCGCATAGACGGCATTCATCGCCGCGAAGTCTTCCATCGACTGCAGCAGGACGGTTGTTTTCACCACGTCGCGGAAGTCGTAACCGGCTTCACGGAGGATATGGCCGATGTTGGTCAGCGACTGGCGCGTCTGGGCTTCGACACCCTGAGCCATCTGGCCCGTGGCGCCGTCGATGGGCAACTGACCCGAAACATAAAGCGTCCCACCCGTCTCAACGGCCTGGGAATAAGGCCCCACGGCTTTGGGGGCCTGCGGTGAAGCGATGATCTTTTTCATACGTATTGGATCGTTGGGACACCAAAGGTACGATTTATTTCCGATATTTGCAGGATATCGGGGCTGCTTCGGCAAAAAATTTCCCGAACGGCATCGGCTTCCGCTATCCTTGACTTCGTCTTGGGCAGGAGGTGCCTCGGCATAGCCAAATCCCGAAAATTCCATTTTCGATTTGTCTCTGCCCCCGGCTTTCGCTATCTTTGCGGCAAAACTCAAATCGGAAAATGATGAAAAATCTGTTACGCATGACGGTAGCCGCCGCTCTGGTGCTTCTGATGGCCGGTTGCTGTCACTGCCGCTCCTATCAGCGGAAAACCCGCCGTCCGCTGGTCGGCACCGAATGGCAGCTGATCCAGCTCGGCGGCGAAACGATCCGCCCCGTCGAGGGACGCTTCACCATCACCCTCACGGAGCAGGGCGAACTCTCGGGCGCCGGAGACTGCAACCGCATCTTCGGTCCCTACCAGAGTGACAAGGACCGTTCGCTGAAGATCGGGCCCCTGGCCTCGACCCGCATGGCATGCCCCGACATGAAACACGAGCGGGCCTTTATCGAAGCCCTCGAATCGGCCACCCACTACGACATGGACGGTCCGATGCTGCTGATCCTCTCGAACGGCGAACTGCGGGCCGTCTTCCAGGCCGTCCCGGCACCGACCGACCCGAAGGCCAAACCGGCCAACTAGGCAGCTTTCCACGACGCGAAACGGCGGAACCGATCCTCCTCGGTTCCGCCGTTTTCTTTTGCGGCCGCCATATCCGTCCGATCCGTGCGATGTCCCGCTCACAGGAACGGCTTGTTCGACAGTCACTCTTCCTGCGGCCCGGCCGAAACAGTCGTGTCGACCACACAACCGAAAACGAACTGCTCACGCAAAAGCCGTTCGTTGAGTTCGCGCCGAAGCCTGCGCAGTTGCGAGAGTTCGTCCTGCAGAAGACCGATCTCCGGGCATCGGCCATTCAACTCCTTCATGACCGAAGAGTAGCTGGTCAGCAGCGGACTGCTCGACAGAATCCACCCCCGCGCCCCGTAATAGTCGACCATGTAGCGCAGGATGGCCATGTTGCGCTGCCGTTCGGCCTCGCGCTTGCGTTCCAGAGCCGGTTCATAGTCGGGATTCCCGGCCCGCAGACGCGCATACATCTGGTTATAGTGCATCTTGTTGGCCGACTCGCGCTCGGGATCCTTCACCCCGCGGAGCGCCACATACTCCTGATGGATGGTATCGTACTGCGGATCGGTGCGCAGAATGGCCGTGTAGGCCTCCGAGGCGGCGCGCAACCGCTCGCCAAGCTGATCGATGGCCGGCACCGTATCACGCAGCCGCGCATAGTTCAGCCCGGGCAGGGAGAAGACCTTGGGGGTGATCCGCGTCTGTTCGGCATAGTCGAGGTAGACCTTCCAGGTCAGTTGGTTGAGTTGCAGATCGAGGCGGCGGATCACCTCATCGAGTTTGACGATCCGGGACCTCAAGCCGTCCCCCGTCAGGGCCCCGGTTTTGGATCGGGATTCGGTTGGTTGTGCCGGTTGTGCCGGTTGAGCCACGGCACCGGCGGCCGTCATCAGCAGCAGGGCCAACAGAACCTGCTTCGAAAAAAGAGTCATTGCTTTCATTTTCATCGTTCCAATTTATGCATTTTGTGCAACAGTTGCATCTATTGGATGCGGAAACCCTTAAAAATACATAAATCCGCACGAAAAACAAGTAACTTTACCCGTCAGAACCCGCCAACCATGCAACTCTCCGAGAAAAATCCGCTCCGTCCGGACGATGACGAACTGCTGGCCCGCTACCGGGCCGACGGCCGCACGGAGCATCTGGCCCAACTCTACCTCCGCCATACGGAGCTGGTCTACGGCGTGGCACTGCACCTGCTGCGCAACCGGGCCGATGCCGAGGATGTGGTGATGCAGCTCTTCGAGGAGCTGATCGTCAAGGCCCGCCACCACGAGATCCGCAACTTCCGCAGCTGGCTCCACACGGTCTGCCGCAACCTCTGCCTCATGCGGCTGCGCCGGGAGGGGCGGATGCCTCCGGCCGAACTGCCGCGCGAACTGCCCGACGACGGCCAGCTGATCGACCTGCTGGCCGACGAGGAGCGCCGACAGCAGCTCCGTACGGCGCTCGATCGGTGTCTGGAGCGGCTGCCCGAGCCCCAACGGCGCTCGATCCGCCTCTTCTTCTTCGACCGCTGCTCCTACGCCGACATCGCCGCCCTCACGTCGTGGCACCTGAAGAGCGTAAGGAGCTACATCCAGAACGGTAAACGCAATCTGAAAATCTGTCTCGGAAACAAACGGCCATGAAACTCATCGACTATCTGTCGGGCGATCGCCGAGGGGGCGAAGCCCACGATCTGGAACTCGAAGCGCAGCGCGATCCGCTGCTTGCCGAGGCGCTGCAGGGGTTCGAAGAGAACCCCGGTGACCCCACCGAAGCGCTCGCCGAGTTGCGTCGGCGCATCATCGCCCGGGCCCTCCGCGAGGAGCGGCGGCGAAGGCGGCGGCAGATGGGACGCATCGCAGCGATCGCGGCCAGCCTGCTTGTTGCGGTAACAGCGGGCTTCGTGACCCTGCGCCGGGCCGGGATCCCGGAGGGGGCCGATCCCGCAAAGAGCTCCGAAACCGCAAAGAGCTCCGAAACCGCAAGGGGGCCCGAAATCGCAAGGGGGCCCGAAATCACGGCTGTCCCGGGATATCCGACCGCCCCGGGGGTCTCTTCCGGAGAGATCCCAACGGTTCCGCATGGCTCCTCCAATCCGGTCCCGGGCGGCAGCGGGCACGACGGAGAGAAGGCGGACCGCCAGGCAGAACGGGCTGGGCAGTCCGAGTTGGCCGAAGCCCCCGAAGCCTCCCAATCCGTCACGGATCCCGACAAGCCACCACACCCCGACGAGGAGGGCTCCGCAGCCTGCCCGGCCGAAGGACCGGGCGCATCGTACACCCAAATCCCGTTCGACGAGATTGTCGTCGTAGCCTACGGCACCTGGCGAAAGTCGGAGTTCACCGGGAGCACCTCCGCGAAGCAGGAGGCGGGGTCCCCGCCGGATACCGCAGGGGGGAAGCCTGCGACAGAGGTCGACATCACGGAGTTCCGCGAAGGTGTCGAGCCGCGGCTGACGACCCCCGTACCGCCGGAAGAGAAGGTGGAGGAGGATCTCCCGTTCGTCAGTGCAGAGACGCTGCCCCGCTTCCAGGGGCAAGACCTCAACAGCTTCCGGAAGTGGGTGCAGGAGCGGATTGCTCCGTCGAAGATCGTCCTGGGGAGCGGAATTCCGGGGCGCGTGGTCGTCTCGTTCGTGATCGACACGACCGGAAGGCTCACGCAGATCCGGATTCTTCAGAGCCCCGACCGCTCGCTCTCCGACGAGGTCGTCCGCGTGCTGAAGCAGTCGCCCCGCTGGGAGCCGGGACGACAGTTCGACCGGAAGGTGCCGGTCAAATTTTGCATTCCGGTCGATTTTCGCCAGCGGCAGCAACCGACAAAGCAAGATCGCAACCGGGACTGACAACAAACCGGCCAATGCGACCTTCGGAGCGATCAGTCCCCCGAAATCCCTTCTCCGCTCGAAGCTGTTCTTGTCTTGTTTGAAGCGTCCCGGTTCGAGGCCGCCCCTGTTCCTTGCCGACCGTTCCTTGCCGACCGTTCACAAAAAAGCCCTCTTCCCGTGCACGGGAAGAGGGCTCGTTCGTTGTCGGACGCGCGTCCCGATTACTTGAGATTCGGGTTCAGCTCGCCCCACTTGTCGATGGCGGGCAGCACACCCATCTCGATCACCTCGTCGCGCAGCTTGACAAGGTGCTCGTAGCTCTCGCGGAGCTTCTTGTGCTCCTCGGGCGTACCCTTCACATCCTTGTAGTGAACACCCTCCTTCGTGATCTCGGTCTCCATGGCCATCATGATGTGGTTGAACTCGCCGTTGTGCACGTAGGTTCCGGCCGGGTACTCGAAGGATTTGCCACCCATGGCGGCGGCGATCATGCAGATCGAAACATAGGCCGGGCTCTGGAACGACGAACGTCCGCGCAGGTCGATGATGTGCTTTCCACCCTGAATCACACGCTGCTGCAGGGCCTCCCAGTCAGCCTCGGGCATCTCCTTGCCGATGAGCTCCGACAGGGGCTTGCCGGCCACCATCGTCGTCGAAGCGAAGACGGCCATCTGCTCGCCGTGACCACCGTACGTACGGCAGTTGCGCACTTCGTCGGGCGAAATCTTGAAGTACTTGGCCAGCTCCGAACGCAGACGCGTCGAATCCAGCGCTGCCAGCGTCGTCAGCTGCGAAGGCTTCAGACCGCTGTAGATCAGCGTGATCAGACCCGTAATGTCGGCCGGGTTGAAGATCACGACCACGTGCTTTACATCGGGGCAGTAGGCCTTGAGGTTCTTGCCGAAGTCCTCGGCAATCTGGGCGTTGCCCTTAAGCAAGTCCTCACGCGTCATGCCGGCCTTGCGGGCGGCACCTCCCGACGATACCACATAGGCGGCACCCGTCAGGGCCTCCTTCACGTCGGTCGTCCAGGTGATGTTCACCCCCTCGAAAGCGCAGTGATAAAGCTCCTCGGCAACACCCTCCAGCGCCGGGCCAAAAGGATCATAGAGGCAAATGTTCGGCGTAAGATGCATCATCAATGCCGTCTGCGCCATGTTCGAGCCGATCATGCCGGCTGCACCCACGATGGTGAGTTTCTCGTTTGTCAGAAATTCCATAATTCGTTTGTTTATAAACGTTTATTAGAAAAATAGTTCTTAATATCTCTTAACTTCAGTTTCCAGTCTCTTTCTTCCTTCTTTTATCCTCGCCCGGCTCTGCCCGGTTCCGCTCCCAGACTCACTCGGTCCTCTCCCGACTTCACTCAGTCCCTCTCCTGGCCTCTCGCTCGCCCCCAGTTAGACACCCCGCTCGCCCGCTATTCGATTTCGCGGCGGTTGCGCAGAGCGTGGGTGATGGTCAGTTCGTCGACATACTCCAGTTCGTCGCCGAATCCGATTCCCCGCGCTATGGAGGTGATCTTCAGCCCCGCGAACTGCCGCAGGCGGTTCATCAGGTAGAAGAGCGTCGTTTCACCCTCGACCGAGGTCGAGATGGCCAGGATCACCTCCTCGACACCTCCCGCCGCAATCCGGTCGCAAAGCAGGTCGATCTTCAGGTCCGAAGGCGAAATGCCCTGCATCGGCGAGATCAGACCGCCCAGCACGTGGTAAAGCCCGCGGTACTGGCGCGTATTCTCGATCGAGAGGACATCAGCCACCTGTTCGACGACGCAGATCGTCGTATGGTCACGCTCGGCATCGGCACAGATCGGACAGATCTCCTCGTCCGAGAGGTTGTTGCACCGTGCGCAGTAGCGGATCTCGTTGCGGAAGCGGTCGATGCTCTCCGTCATCTGGGCCACCTCCTCGCGGTCCATCCGCAAGAGGTGGATCGCCAGCCGCAGGGCCGTCCGCCTACCCACGCCCGGGAGTTTCGACAACTCCCCGACCACATTCTGCAGGAGCTGCGACATCTAAATCGTTTCGATGTTTTTCGACTCGAGCCACCCCTTCTTGCCGTCGGCGATGGTGATCTCACACCACCCCTCGAGGCGGTTGGTGATCTCGACCCGCGTCCCTTCGTGCAGCACGAAGAGGTCCGTGGCCGACTTGTCGGGCGAACTCTTCACGGCCGTCGAAAGCGACATCACCACGGCCTGCGTATCGTCGAGCATCTCGCGACGCTCGCCCGCGGCACACCACGTCGTCGCGATGCAGAGCAGCACGGCAATCATCGTTCCGTAGAACCCCGCCTTGCGCAGCGACAACCGGCGGGCCAGCAGATAGAGCAGGAAGAGTCCCAGCGCCGCAGCCAGAGCCACCAACGAGAAGATGCTCCAGGCCGTACAACTCATCGCATGGCGCAGCGTGCGCAACCATCCCGTGAGGAAGAACTCCGGAATCTCCTCAATGCTGTCCTTCGTCCGGGACTCGGCCACCCGCAGGTTATAGCGGATGTCGTCGTTGCCCGGCGCCAGGCGCAACGCCCGGTTGTAGTAGAGGATCGCCTCGCCCAGGCGTCCCTCCTTGAAGCAGGAGTTGCCCAGGTTGTAGTAGAGTTTCATCGAGCTCAGGCCGCGGGAGAGGATCTCTTCGTAAATCGAGGTCGCGGCGTGGTAATCACCGTTGAGATAGGCCGTGTTGGCCCGATCCCACAACGCGTCGGGAGTCGCCTTGCCGACCGGCACCGGCGTTCCGTCCGTCGGATACGCCACGCTGTCCGCCTCCTCCGCCGTATCGGCCGTCATCTCCGGATCGGCCCCCTGAGCAAGCACCTCGCCGGCACCCCAGGCCAGAAGCAGTATCAAAAACAGTCGTTTCATCATTCGATCAACGTTTTATTACCGATTCGATCTGCGAAATCAGATTCACGCCCTCCGAATAGACGTCGCTCATGCGCGTCGACTCGACCGGCGAGTACTGCGCCTCGTCGCAGCGGGTGATGATATCCGTGAAGCGCTGCGAATCTTCGGCCGAAATGCCGCGCTTGTGCAACTCCTCGCGGACGTTCTCCTTCGTCAGGTTGGCCATCGGGATGTTGAACTTGTCGCTCATGTAGCCCCACAGCGCCCGCAGCATCTCCTCGTAGAAGGCATGGCGGTTCTGCTCCTCCATGTAGCGTTTGGCCGTCCGGAAGCGCTGCACGGCCACCTTGTTGGCCCGTTTGCCGCGGACCAGCGCCACGTTCTGCGATTCGCGGATCTGACGTCGCAGCGCCATGTAGACCAGCGCGAAGAGGATCAGAATGCCAACCAGCACGATCCAGTAGGCCGCGCTGAAGAGGAACGGCACGGCAACCGTCCGCAACTGGGCCGCTCCCAGCTTGATGAAGCGGATATCCTCGCCCAGCAGCCGGACGTCCTCCTTCGACATGCCGCGCCCCTGCATCACCACGGCATCGCCGCCGCCCGAGGCATCGGGCGTTACCTCGAGATTCATCGCCTTCGAGCGGAGCGTCACGTACTCCATGCGCTGCGGATCGAAATAGGAGAACTCCAGCGGCTCAACCTCGTAGCTGCCCTCGGCCCGCGCAATGAAGGGGTATTCGAACTGACGGTACCCCGTAATGCCGGTCGTCGAGGCGTTGATCGACTCGGTGGTCTTCACGTTGTAGAGTTCGAACGAGGCCGGAAGCTGCAGCTTCGGAGCCTGCACGAAGGTCAGGTTGCCGCGTCCCGAGATCTTGGCCGTCAGGCTGGCCCCGGAGTTGGCCGCAAAGCGTTCCGCAGGCAGATTGGTCTCCATCGTGAAGGAGCCCACGGCTCCGTTGAAACTGGCCGGCGCTCCGTCGGGCAGCGGTTTGACCGTCACCGTCACACGCTGGCTCTTCACCTTGCGCGGCACGTTGAGCACCTCGCGACCCATGCCGAAGAAGGGATCGGCATTGCGGCTCTGGATCACCACCTGCGCCACGACGGTCATCTCCACGGGATCGATCGTCAGCTGTCCGACCTGCTGCGGATAGAGCAGGTAGTCGATCAGCACGCGCGTCTCGTAGACCTTGCCGTTGTAGGTTTCGCGCCCCACCTGTTCGGCATTCGGGTCGGTCAGATCCTGCGACCAGAAGCCGTTGAACGACGGCGCCGATTCGGGCACCACATTTACATACGGCACCCGCGTATAGAGTTTGAAGGCCACGTGCAGCGGCTCGTTCTTGAAGACCGACGTGCGCGACACGACGGCCCGCAGCAGGATGTCGTCCTTGCCGATCTGGCTCTGGGCATCCTGGCGATCCCCCGAACCGGAGCTTTGCGGTTGCTGCTGTTGCGAACGGCCGCCATCCCCCTCGTCCACCACCTCGATGGGCAGCTGACGCGTGCGATAGGTTCGGCCGTCGACCTTGACCTCCGCCGGACCGATCGTCACCGTACCCGCCGACTGCGGCAGCAGCACATACGTATAGGTATGGCTGACGCTCTTGGTCATCGAGCCGTTGATGATCTGGATCGAGGAGCCCGTGGACTCGGCCGGTCCCGCCAGCACGTCAAAACCCTCGAACGAAGGGGCCACGAACGACCCCTTGTCGGGTTTGGCGTTGAGCGAGAACTCCACACGGAACGCCCCGCCGACGGCAACCGTCAGCGGTGAGTTGGCCTCGAAAGTGACCTCCTCGTCGGCACGCGCCGGAAAGACCGCCAGCACGAGGAGCGCCACCAGAGACAATTTCGCAAAGAATGCTCTCATTACAGTTTACAAAGCGATAGATCGGTTAATCATGCACGCCGCAACCCCGCACAACGTTTGCCGCCTGACGGAGTTCCGGGGCCCGAGGAGGGTTCTCGCCCCCTCTGCCGAAATTACAACGCAACTTCCTGCCCTTTAGTATCTCCCGAGGGCGGATTTTCAGTGTTTGAATTCGGCGAAGAAGTCGTTGCCCTTGTCGTCGACGATGATGAAGGCCGGGAAGTTCTCGACATAGATCTTGCGCACGGCCTCCATGCCCAGTTCGGGGAAGTCGACCACCTCGACCGACTTGATCGAGTTCTTGGCCAGAATGGCGGCCGGACCGCCGATCGAACCGAGGTAGAATCCGCCGTTGGCCTTGCAGGCATCCGTGACGGCCTGCGAGCGGTTACCCTTGGCCACCATCACCAGCGAACCGCCGTGTTTCTGGAACAGATCCACGTAGGGGTCCATACGTCCGGCCGTCGTCGGGCCGAACGATCCCGAAGCCATGCCCTGCGGCGTCTTGGCCGGACCGGCGTAATAGACCGGGTGTTTCTTGAAGTATTCGGGCATCGGCTTGCCCTCGTCGAGCATCTGCTTGATGCGGGCGTGGGCGATGTCGCGGGCCACGATGAGCGTACCGCGCAGGTTCAGACGCGTCTTGATCGGGTATTTGGTCAGGATCTCGCGCACCTTGTCCATACCCTCGTCCAGGTCGATGTCCACCGCGGGCGACATGGCCGGAGCCTCGGCCGGCAGGAAGCGGGCCGGATTCTTCTCCAGCTCCTCGAGGAAGATACCCTCGGGCGTGATCTTGGCCTTGATGTTGCGGTCGGCCGAGCAGCTGACGCCGATGGCCACCGGACACGAGGCGGCGTGGCGCGGAGCGCGGATCACGCGTACGTCATGCACCAGGTACTTGCCGCCGAACTGGGCACCCACACCGCTCTCGCGGCAGATCTTAAGCACCTTCTCCTCCCACTCCAGATCGCGGAAGCAGCGGCCGCCCTCGTTGCCCGAGGTGGGCAGCTCGTCGAGATAGCCGGCCGAAGCCTTCTTCACGGTCGAGAGGCACATTTCGGCCGACGTGCCGCCAATGCAGATGGCCAGGTGGTAGGGCGGGCAGGCCGACGTGCCGAGGTCGAAGATATGCTGCTGGATGAACTTCGTCAGCGACTCCTCGTTGAGCAGCGCCTTGGTCTGCTGGTAGAGGAAGGTTTTGTTGGCCGAGCCGCCGCCCTTGGTGATGAAGAGGAATTCATACTCCATGCCGGGTTTGCCGCCGTAGATGTCGATCTGCGCCGGGAGGTTCGTGCCGGAGTTCTTCTCGTCGATCATCGAGAAGGGCACCACCTGCGAGTAGCGCAGGTTGCGGTCGCGGTAGGTCTCGTAGACGCCGCGGGCGATGCACTCGGCATCGTCGGCTCCGGTCCACACGTCCTCACCCTTGTGGGCGATGCAGATGGCCGTACCCGTATCCTGGCAGGTCGGGAGTTCGCCCTCGGCTGCCACGCACTGGTTCAGCAGCATCGTATAGGCCACGAACTTGTCGTTGTCCGTCGCTTCGGGATCCTCGAGGATGTTGCGCAGCTTCTGCAGGTGCGCCGGACGCAGGTAGAACGAAACGTCGCTGTAGGCGGCCTTCGACAAGAGTTCCAGACCCTTCGGATCAACCTTCAGGATCTTGCGGCCGTCGCACTCCACGACCTTTACGTAATCCTTCGTCAAAAGACGATACTGAGTTTTGTCCGCCTCGATCGGGAACGGCTCCTGATAGATGAATTCTGCCATGATCGTATGTGTTTGTTGTTGTTTGCGCCGTGTATCGGTGTTTTCGCTACGGCAAAAGTACAAAAAACAATCCGGATTGTACAAACTATTTCCGGCCCTCTGTTATTTTTTTCACAAAAAGAGGTTATTATCTAGATTTTTTAGTAAATTTGTGCGGTTTTTGATAAGACTCAAATTCTCTAACAACTAAATATTATGGTATCGTACAAAGATCTGGGCCTCGTGAACACCCGTGAGATGTTTGCCAAGGCCATCAAGGGAGGTTATGCCGTTCCGGCATTCAACTTCAACAACATGGAGCAGCTCCAGGCCATTATCCAGGCCGCTGCCGAGACCAAGTCGCCGGTGATCCTGCAGGTATCGAAGGGCGCCCGCAACTACGCCAACCAGACCCTGCTGCGCTACATGGCCGAAGGCGCCGTGGAGTATGCCAAGGAGCTGGGCTGGGCTCATCCCCAGATCGTGCTGCACCTCGACCACGGAGATTCGTTCGAGCTCTGCAAGAGCTGCGTCGACATGGGCTTCTCGTCGGTGATGATCGACGGCTCGTCGCTGCCCTATGACGAGAACGTCGCCCTGACGAAGAAGGTCGTCGAATACGCTCACCAGTTCGACGTAACGGTCGAGGGCGAGCTGGGCGTGCTGGCCGGCGTCGAGGACGAGGTTTCCGCCGCCGAGAGCCACTACACCAAACCCGAGGAGGTTGTTGACTTCGTTACGAAGACCGGCGTAGACTCGCTGGCCATCTCGATCGGCACCTCGCACGGAGCCTACAAGTTCACCCCCGAGCAGTGCACCGTTGACCCGAAGACGGGCCGTCTGGTTCCGCCCCCCCTGGCATTCGACGTGCTGGAGGCCATCGAGAAGGAGCTTCCGGGCTTCCCCATCGTGCTCCACGGATCGTCGTCGGTTCCCCAGGAGGAGGTCGACACGATCAACAAGTACGGCGGTGCGCTGAAGGCTGCCGTAGGTATTCCCGAGGAGGAGCTGCGCAAGGCCGCCAAGAGCGCCGTCTGCAAGATCAACATCGACTCCGACTCGCGTCTGGCCATGACCGCCGCCATCCGCAAGGTCTTCGCCACGAATCCTGCCGAGTTCGACCCCCGCAAGTACCTGGGTCCGGCTCGCGACAACATGAAGAAGCTCTACATCCACAAGATCAAGGAAGTTCTGGGGTCGGACGGCAAGGCCGAATAATCGGAGCATTCCGAAAAGTAAAAACCGGGGGTTCGCAGGAACCTCCGGTTTTTTGTGGTGCAAAGCCGGGCAAGCAGAAGTCGGGAATTGGCAACCGGTTTATTTTACAGTCACCCGGAAACGACACTCCGAGCCACCGGCCAATACCGTTTCAAGCGTCTCCACCTCAACAACTCGCCCGGGCAATAATGTCTCCAACACATAGAGAATACTCTGACGCGAGCATTCACAATGGGTCGGAGCCGCCACAAATCCCGCCTCAACCTGCGGGCACAAACAACGCGGATACCCCATCTCATAAACCCGCCCCGGCTCAATGACATCAGCGAAGAAAAACGGGGTCCTCCCATATTTCGCATACTGCCGATCGAGGTCACAGCCACACTCTTCAAATTGCCGACGCAACTCGAGCAACACGCCGTCGCGGACACACGCCTCGGCACAAGGACGATAAAGCCGGGCCCTGACCTCGGCAGGTAGCCGACCGATCGACTCTTCAAGCATACGATAAAACGTTGCAGTCCTCGACATCTCCCCGTTCTTATCCATTGTCTTCTCTGTATTTCAATTCATGGGAATATACCTCCCGACAAACTCGCCCACGCGCCGCGTATACTCCTCGCGCTGATCGTGATACGACATGGCGTGCGTCGCCCCCAGCACGATCCACAACTCCTTCTCGCCGGGTTTGGCCTCATACAGCGGATAGACCATCCATGTCGGCACATAGTCGTCCGCATCGCCGTGGATGAACAACATCGGAAGACCGCACCGGGCCACCTGCTTCAGCGCCGACGCCTCGCGGAACGTCCAGCCGAACTTCACGCCGCACAGCCCGCTGGCCACATCCAGCAGCGGAAAGGCCGGCAGGTGGAACTGCTCGCGAAGCTCCTTCGCAAACTCGTCCCAGACGCTCGTGTAGCCGCAATCCTCGACGAAACACCGCACGTAGGGCTGCTGCACCTCGCCCGAGACCATCATCGTCGTGGCGGCTCCCATCGAGATGCCGTGGACCACCATCCGTGTCGCCCCGCCGAAGAGCCCGTTGGCAATCTCCATCCAGCGCAGCACGTCGAGCCGGTCCTTCCACCCCATCTGGATGGCACGACCCGCACTCTCCCCGTGATAGTAGAGATCCGGCAGCAGGATGTTGAACCCCAGGTCGCAGTTGTAGAGGTAGCCGATCATCAGCATCCGCACGGCATTGTCCGTGTAGCCGTGAACGATGACCGCCGTGCGGTCCGTGGGCTGCGGGGCCCGCACGTAAAGGGCATGCAGCCGTTCACCCTCGCGCCCGAGGATCGACGTATCGCGCAGCGCCCCCACCCGGCGGAGGCTGTCGACCCACGGCCGCAGAAAGGGATACTCCTCATACATATATTTATAGGAGGAGGCATTCTTGGCCTCGATTGTCGCCTGCGGCTGCAACGAATAGCGCAACAGATAGAGACTTCCTCCCACGAGAAGTGCCGCCACAATCACCACAGCGATGACAACACCCCGAAAAATCCGTTTTTTCATGCTTGTCCGTACATTTGAATCTTACGAAAAAGCCGTCGGAGCAAATATCCTGCCCGACGGTCTTTCCATGGGTCATACGATCCGCATCCGGGCGCCAGCGCCACAATCGGCCGGACAAGCAAAGGAGTCCGGGTGCCGCATGGGCGGATGACGGGAGCGGAAAATGCCGATCAGTTCTCGCCCAGTTTGGTGCGGATGTGAGCCAACATGTCGTCGGTCATGCGCGAGAGGTCCCATTCGGGTTTCCAGCCCCACTCCTCGCGGGCGCAGGTGTCGTCCAGCGAATTGGGCCAGCTCTCGGCGATCTCCTTCTTCACGGGGTCGATGTCGTAGTTCATCGTGAAGTCGGGCAGCCGCTTCCGGATCTCGGCATAGATGATCTCCGGCGTGAAGCTCATCGATGCGAGGTTGAAGCTGTTGCGGTGGACGAGCTTCGAGGGGTCGGCCTCCATCAGCTCCACGCAAGCGCGCAGGGCATCGGGCATGTAGATCATGTCCATATAGACGTCGCCCGGAACGGGACAGGTGAAGTGCCCGCTGCGAATAGCCTCGTAGTAGATCTCCACGGCATAGTCGGTCGTACCGCCACCGGGCAGCGTGACGTTCGAGATGATGCCCGGGAAGCGCACCGAACGCGTATCAACGCCGTACTTGTGATGGTAATAGTTGCTCAGCAGTTCACCCGTAACCTTGCAGACGCCATAGATGGTCGTCGGCTGCATAATGGTGTCCTGCGGAGTCTTGTCCTTGGGCGACGTGGGACCGAAGGCTCCGATCGACGAGGGGGTGAAGAGGGAACAATGGTGCTGGCGGGCCACTTCAAGGGAGTTGTTCAGCGCGCCCATATTGACATTCCAGGCCATCTGGGGATTGCGCTCGCCGACAGCCGAGAGCAGCGCCACGAGGTTGAAGATGGCATCAACGTGGTAACGGGCCACGACCGAGGCCATGGCCGTAGCATCGAGGGCATTCAACACCTCGAAGGGTCCATCCTCGCCCAGATTGCGGCATTCGCGCATATCGGTGGCCACGACATTCGAGCCGCCATAAATCCCGCGCAAAAAGACTGTCAGCTCGGAACCAATCTGGCCTCCGGCACCTACTATCAGAATACGTTTCATCGGGTTTAAGTTATAATTTGGTAGTAAAGATAGAAAATATTTGGGAAAAACGCATATTTTTTTGGTCAATTCATTTTTCTTATGTACTTTTGCACCACTCAACGAAGGAAACTGCTGTTGTAGCTCAGTGGTAGAGCACTTCCTTGGTAAGGAAGAGGTCACGAGTTCAAGCCTCGTCAACAGCTCTGGAAGGCGTCGCGAAAAGACGCCGAAACAAGCAAAAAGCCTTATATATCCATGATATGTAAGGCTTTTTCATTTTTGTACAGTTCCTGAAAATGCATTTTTAGGCAACGTGTCCGAGACCAAATCGTGACCTGTTTTGCTTCAGGCCGAAAACAGGTCACGATTTACGCACAATGCATTGTTTTACACCAACTTGCGTCGCAATAACTCCCATGCTGCAAACGTTTATTTAACCCCTTAAAAAACATGCAGCCATGCGCCGAACAACCTTCTCCGTGGTCTTCTTCTGCAAGAAGGCCCGAATCTCCAAAAAGGGCAAAGCACCCATCTATGCCCGAATCACCACCTCCGGCCTCTCAACCGAGATCTACACCCGCTGCCAGATCGAGCCAGAGCGCTGGAACCAACGTCTGGAACGCTCCCTGCATCGGGACAAGATAACCCTGCAGATCAACGGCATCGTGGACAGCTATCGGGCCAATATCCTGGCGGCCTACGACACTCTGATTCGGGAGGGCAGGATACCGGACTGCTTCACCATCAAGGAACGGCTCGAGAATCCGGGCAGCTCCACCCGACTCTTCCTTGCCGAATTCGCGAAATACTGCGAAAAACGGCAGCAGGAAGTCGGTAGCCGCATCACACAGGTCACAGCCAACAAATACCACCGCCTGCTGCGTTACATGACCGAATACACCCAAGCTCAATATCAAAAAGAGGACCTGCCGCTGGACAGAATCTCCTACGAGTATATCGACGGGCTGAACACCCATATGCAGACGAGGCACAAATGCAAGAACAACGGAGCGGTCAATCTGCTCTGCTGCTTGAAGAACTTCATCCTCTATGCTATCCGAAACGAGTGGATCGAGAAAAATCCCTTCCGCTTCTACAAGATGAAGATCGACAAGACGAATGTCAAGGTGCCGCTGACGAAGGCAGAGCTGGACCTGCTGCTAAAGCGACCGATGCCTAACGAGCGTCTGGAACGGATCCGGGATGTTTTCTGCTTCTGTGCGCTGACAGGACTGGCCTTCACGGATGTCGACCACCTGCGGCCCGAGCACATCACGACCGACGAGAACGGCACCCTGTGGATTCACAAACCACGGGAGAAGACCGCAGTCGTAAGTCGGATTCCGCTGCTGCCGCATCCGATTCGAATTCTGCAAAAATACGAGCAGGATCCCGACTTACGACTCAAAGGAAAACTGCTGCCCGTTCCGAGCAATCAGAAGATGAACGCCTACCTGAAGGAGATTGCGGACATTTGCCTGATCAACAAAAATCTGACAGTCCACCTGGCCCGACATACGTTCGCAACCCTGGCAATCGAATACGGGATGCCAATTGATATAATCGCCAAGATCCTCGGCCACTCGAACACCAACATGACCCGTCATTATGCCAAAATATCCGAGGCAAATATCAGTCGGGAGATGCAAAAAATCGGGAAAATTCTAACGGCCTGATGCAGACAAACGACCGGACGGCGAGGAACCATTTCAGTTTCTTGCGGCCGCTCGTTTATGGAAGAGAACTGTTTACTTCTGGCTTAACTCAATCAGCGTGCCCCGCAGCGTATCAAGGAAGTGGGTCAGGCGGTTCTTGCGGTTCAGAACAGCCCAGCGGCAGTTGTCCGGATTCTTGAAACTCGTATTGCAGAGCGTCTCGAACTCGCGCGTAATCTGCATGAAGGTGGCCGGAGAATCATCCTGCTGGCAGAAGAAGCCCACGGCCGACAAGGCGGTGATCACCTCCATCAAATCGGAATTGGTGTATTTTTTTGAAATTTTAAGGGGAGAATGATGATGCTCAGACGAAATTTCTCGGATTCCTGGATACTTTAACTGTAAATAGATCATCTGTTTTTCGAAATTAACCAACGAAAGAGAAGAACGAATCAAGTTTCGAACATCCGTCTTGTCTGGAGACTTGCTGGATTCGATTGATAAAACGGGTATAGGCCAAACTAAGGCGTTGATTATCTACGTTATTCGGATTCACATTCGTCGTATGAAGAAGTTTGATGAATTCGCTACGACCGAATCTTTTTGTCATATGATTCATAGCATATTCCTCTAGGATTAAAAAAAGAGGATGGGCGCTGACTTCAGGCCCATCCTAACACAATTCTCTAATTTTCACAATAAGAAGATGCAGATGCTATAGTCCGCGACAGAAGGATTTTCAACGGGTCACACGTATGCGGATGCCACCCAACGAGGAGTCGGTTCTGCTGCTGATGAAAAAAGCCACGGATAAGAAATCCTGCCTGGGGCCGCCCCCCCGGATCGATTTGGATCGGGAATTTGAAGACTTGAACACAAAAATCAGATCAACACGTTAGCGTGTTGATCTGAAAGATCTGGAGGGCCCTTCTCAGGCTCTCTTTTTGAAACACTACCATATTCCCAACAATTATTAAGATGCTTCATAGCATCTATTATGTTGACTTGTAAATCCTAAGATAAGACTTTTTAATATTATCCTGAATTCATATGTGTTTAAGCCGACAAACTTAAAAAAATTCCTGATTGGAATGGGCCCTACATTTCACCGACCTTGACAGGACTCCTTCCCCTTGACTATTCCAATCAAAAACACAAATGTTCATACGATCGATTCTGTTTGAAACTGAATTTCTCATTGTGAGAATCAAAGAACTTCGTTTCATATTCGCCTAAAATGAATAAATTCATTTTTTGAAAACATAGGGAAGCGGTAGAAAATCCTCCTCCCTGATCATCCAATAGGAGAGTTCCAAAATCAACTCATCTTTGATCGCTTTATAATCCGGATGATCGGCAAGGTTCTGCTGTTCTCGAGGGTCGTTCTTCAGATCGTATAACTCAAACATGGGTCGTATTTCCGGAATTTCGGATCCAACGTTTCGTTCTCATTCATGGCTCTCAACTCGCTATACATGGGAAGATGACTGAAATCCACCGGCTCATAAGGGATCGTTGGAGTCGCATTGTAGATAAGTTTGAATCACTCTCCAATAATACAGCGGATCAAATCGAAGTTGACCGTATTTTCCGGGAGTCCTTTCCCATGTGCACCCCGCTCCGCAAATACATATCGACGATTGCTCTCCGTATCCATAATATCACATCAATATCACATCCGGTCATCTCCTTCGGAGGCTCGATACCCGCTGCTGCCAGAAAGGTGGGTGCAAGATCTTCACCCGAAATCAAGCGTTCGGTCCGACTCCCGGGAGCGATTTTACCCGGCCAGCGAATAATTAACGGCACATTGACTCCGTATTCATAGAGCGTTCCTTTCCCCATAAATTGAGCTCCGCCATTATCCCCCATGAATACAACAAGCGTATTGTCCGCCAACCCCTCCTCTTCAAGACGAGCAAGAACTCGCCCGAAATCACAGTCAAAGCGGTGAATCTCACCATAATATGCAGCAAGATCCTCCCGTATCAACTCCGTATCCGGATAATGCGGAGGAAGCGTCAGTGAAACTGGATCATGAACGGATGGGGCCGTGTAAGGGCGATGAGGATCCGAGTACGACAGTTGCAGGAAAAAGGTTTCGATTTGTCCCGTTTTTCCAGGAACTCCTCATATTGAGCAAAAATAGCTTCACTGTTCTCCTGATCGACCGAAACCGCCAGCCACAGATCGAGCCGATCCGGGAAAGTACGGTATCCATTAGCTTCATAGTAAGCTTCCAATGGATTACCTATATTATTACGGTTCAGGTCGCAATCCATGTGATAATTCCGTCCGGCAACTCCAACATAGTATCCCTCCGCCCGCAAATACTCCGGAAAAGTCCGATAGTGTCTTGCCAAGGGGACATAAAAGCGACTCATATCAACAGCTATCGGCGAACGCCCGGTAAAGATAGAGGCGCGCGAAGGCGCACTCTGTGGGGAGGTAACACATGCACGAGTCGCAATCATCCCCTGAGTGGCAAATCGATCGATATTGGGAGTGCGAATATCCGGATTGCCGTAACATCCCACATGATCAGCGCTATGGTCATCGCTGAGAATAAGCAAGATATTTGGACGTTCAGCATATGCAGCCATCCCGGCAAACACAGCATACCCGGTAAGGATTGCGTTTTTCATAATTATTTATTGATTTCAGCCGGACATTATTCAAATTAGAATCACAGGTTCAAGACTGATCATAAAGTCATAAAGTATATCAAGATCCCCAAGTAGCAGATCTTATAGTTGTTGAACTTAGGACTTGACCAAATTCAAATAGATTACAACAATCGACGCTTTCGTCGACGCCTGTGCTGACGAAGTCGTCGCTCCTTCTCATAAGCCTGCACGTCTGCCAATTCCAGAATCGCATCCAACGAACGGATCAAGCATCCGATTCCAGAAGAGCACCTCGGCCCGCCCGCGGTTGACTTTCTCCTCGTTGTAGCGGACAGCTCCGCCGACGGTTGCTCCCGTCCTTATATTCGCAACCATTCTTCGGCCTGTTTGGTAAGATTCAGAATCTCGATACTCAACGCTTTCAGTTCGCGGGTATGCTGTTCCAGCGCAGCGATTTGGCGCGGAATCGAGATGTTGGAAAAGTGGCTGTTGATGGCCCGAACCACCTGATTGTAGTTATTCCCGACGCGCTGGAACTGGAAGTAAAGATCGTTGAGCCGTGTCAGAAACTCGACCTTTGAAGGGTCACGGCGGATAACCTCGAAACGCTCGGCAAAGAGTCGTTTGACGATGAACCGGCTGCGGTTGTGCTCCAATCCGGCGGCTGCAAGCATCTGCCGGAAAGTCGGAAGGCGACCACGGCGCCCGGCGAGACCGCGGAACAAGCGAGACAACGGGCCAGGAGAGACCGCGGCGCCCGCCCCCCCTCTTCGAAGAGTCCCCGCCGGACACCGTACCCGAGGATCGGAGGCTCGCGCACCGCCGAATCCCGCCCCCGAAGCGGCAGAAACGCCTTTTTCCGTCCAAAAAAGCGGCCGCGGATTTGGTTTTTCAAAATTTTTTAGTATATTTGTACCCAGACAAACTCTTCCGAAGATGAAGCTCTACGGTTTCGCATATTTCTTTTATTCCTTTTTCTTTTATGCCAAGAGAAAATGCGGGACGCCATGCATCGGATGAAGACCGGAAAGGATCGAACCAACAAACGCATACAAGCATGAAAATCCCGCACGAAGGCCGTGCGGGATTTTCTTTAATCTACCATTCCATGGAGAGAATCGCCATACAGGGCATCGCAGGATGCTATCACGAAACCGCCGCCCGACGCTATTTCGCCGATCGGGAGCTCGAGGTGCTCCCCTGCGCAAGTTTCGGCCAGCTGTTCGAACAGTTGGCCGAAGACCCTGCGCTGCTGGGCATCGCCGCCATCGAGAACACCATCGCCGGCAGCCTGCTGCCCAACCACGAACTGCTTCAGCGCAGCCGGGCCCGGATCGTCGGCGAGCAGAAGATCCGCATCTCGCACGTCATTGCCGCCCTTCCCGGCGAACGGCTCGACACGATCCGCGAGGTGCATTCGCACCCCATCGCCCTGATGCAGTGCGGTGAGTTTCTGAAGAGCCACCCGGCAATGAAGGTCGTCGAACGCGACGACACGGCCGGCAGTGCCCGCGAAATCGCCGAAGGGCATCTCGCCGCCACGGCCGCCATCTGCGGAGCCGATGCCGCCGAGATGTACGGGCTGGAGATCCTCCGCCGCGGCATCGAGACCAACCGCCACAACTTCACCCGTTTTCTGATCCTGGCCGACGAAAGCCGCGCCGCCGAATTCACCGATCCCGGACACACGAACAAGGCCTCGCTGGTCTTCACCCTCCGCCACACGCAGGGCTCGCTCTCGAAGGTGCTGACCGTCCTTTCGTTCTACGACATCAACCTCACGAAGATCCAGTCGCTGCCGATCATCGGTCGCGAGTGGGAGTATCAGTTCTACGTCGACGTCACCTTCGACGATCCCTACCGCTACCGCCAGGCCATCGATGCGGCCCGGCCGCTGACCAGCGGATTCCGCATCCTGGGCGAATATGCCGAAGGGGCCAATCCCGAGATCTGACCCCGAAGAGCAACCCGTCGAAGCCCCCGCAAGCCGTTGCGACCGAAGGCGGCTTCCCGAAAAAACCGAATCAAGAACAACAAAAAATAGAAAACCATGAACGACATCCAACCCATCACGCTTCCCGGGGTCGATCCCCGGCGTCCGCTGGTCATTGCCGGTCCGTGCAGTGCCGAAACCGAAGAGCAGGTCATCGAAACGGCCCGCATGCTGGCCCGTGAAGGCCTCCACATCTACCGGGCCGGGCTCTGGAAGCCCCGCACCAAACCCGGAGGTTTCGAAGGCGTCGGCGAAAAGGGAATCCCCTGGATGCAGCGCGTAAAACGCGAAACGGGCATGTACACCGCCACGGAGGTCGCCACGCGACAGCATGTCGAAACGGCGCTCAAGGGAGGAATCGACCTGCTGTGGATCGGCGCCCGCACGGCGGCCAATCCCTTTGCCATGCAGGAGATTGCCGATGCGCTGCGCGGCGTGGACATCCCGGTACTGGTGAAGAACCCCGTAAGTCCCGACCTCGAGTTGTGGATCGGCGCCATCGAACGCATCCACAACGCCGGAATCCGCCGTCTGGGGGCCATCCACCGCGGCTTCACCTCCATCGACAAGAGCATCTACCGCAACCACCCGATGTGGGCCATCCCCATCGAGCTGCACCGCCGACTGCCCGAACTGCCGATCTTCTGCGACCCGAGCCACATCGGCGGCAAACGCGAACTGATCGCCCCGCTCTCGCAGCAGGCCATGGACATCGGGTTCGACGGGCTGATCGTCGAGGCGCACTGCTCGCCCGACTGCGCCTGGAGCGACAAGGCCCAGCAGGTAACCCCCGACGCACTGGCCTACATCCTGCGCAATCTGGTGATCCGCGAGCAGACCGTCACTACGGAGAACCTCAACGAGCTGCGCGCCCAGATCGACAAACTCGATGACCAACTGCTCGACCTGCTCGTACGGCGCATGCGCGTCTCACGCGACATCGGACAGTACAAGAAGGAGCACGACATGCCCATTCTGCAGGCACAGCGCTACGAAGAGCTGCTGGCCCGGCGCGCCGCCCAGGCCGTCGAGCTGGGCATGGACCGCGAATTCATGCGCACGGTCATGCAGGCCATCCACGAGGAGTCGGTCCGCCAGCAGATGGAGGTCCTCGGCAAGTAACGGCCGAGGGACCGGCGGAACCGAAGAGAGCCGGCCGGAAAGCCCCCCTGTTACATTTCGGTGAAAAGTCGGACACGGGGCGTGTAACATCCGTGAATGTTGTGTAAATTTGGCCCGGAATCAAACCCGAAGCTATGGCAAAAAACAAAATCCTCGTGGTCGACGACGAAGAGTCGCTGTGCGAAATCCTCCAGTTCAACCTCGAAGTCGAAGGTTATGACGTCGACGTGGCCTACAGCGCCGAACAGGCCCTCGAGATGCATCCCGAACGCTACTCGCTGATTCTGCTCGACGTCATGATGGGCGAGATGAGCGGCTTCCGCATGACCCGCATCCTCAAGGAGCGGCCCGAAACGGCCCACGTCCCCGTGATCTTCTGCACGGCCAAGGATTCCGAAGACGACACCGTCGCCGGGCTGAACCTCGGCGCCGACGACTATATCACCAAACCCTTCTCGATCCGCGAGGTGCTGGCCCGCGTGCGCAGCGTCCTGCGCCGCACCACGGCCGCCGAGCCCGAACACGAAACCATCGCCTTCGAGGGGCTCGAGATAGATCTCAAACGCAAGATCTGCACACTCGACGGCACGGAACTGGCCCTGACCAAGAAGGAGTTCGAGATTCTGGCCCTGCTGCTTGCCCACCGCGGCGTGATCTTCTCCCGCGAGGAGATCCTCCACCGCATCTGGAGCGACGAGGTGATCGTGCTGGACCGTACGATCGACGTCAACATTACCCGTCTGCGCCGCAAGATCGGCCCCTACGGCAAACACATCGTCACGCGTCTGGGCTATGGCTACGGCTTTGAGGAGTAGATTCTCCTACCACCAGCGGCTCTTCGTGCTGCTGCTGGCCTTCTCGTGGACGCTGGTAGCCTGTTTCGTGCTGTTTCAGTACGGCCGCGAGAAGCACTTCAAGGCCGAACACCTCAATGCCCAGCTGCAACTCTTCAACCTGCGGCTGCTCGACGCGCTGAACGACGGCACAGACCCGGCCCGTTTCATCGCCTCGCACGACGAGCCCTTCGAGGAGCTGCGCGTGACGCTGATCGACCGCTCGGGGCATGTCTTCTTCGACAACTCGCTCGACACGCTCCCGACGGCCAACCACCTCAACCGTCCCGAGGTTGTCGATGCCCTGGCCCACGGCACCGGATACATCATCCGACGACACTCGGTGAGCACCCATCGCAACTACTTCTACTCGGCCATGGCCGGCGAGCGGACCATCGTCCGCACGGCCGTCCCCTACAGCATCCCGCTGGGCGAGGTGCTGGCCGCCGACCGCGAATTCCTCTGGCTCATGCTCGGCATCACGCTGCTGATGAGCGTGGCGGGCTACTTCGCCACGCGGCGGCTCGGACACAACATCTCGCGGCTGAACGACTTCGCCGAACGGGCCGAACGCGGCGAACGTATCGACGAGGAGGAGCCCTTCCCGCACGACGAGCTGGGTGAAATCTCGAACCACATCATCCGCCTCTACGCCCGACTGCAGCGCACCACGGCCGACCGTGACCGCGAACACGCCCTGGCCCTGCACGAGGAGCAGGAGAAGATTCGCATCAAGAAACAGCTCACCAACAACATCAACCACGAACTGAAGACCCCCGTAGCGGCCATTCAGGGCTATCTGGAGACGCTGCTGGCCAACCCGCAGATCGACGCGCGGCGGCGGCAGGAGTTCCTCGAGAAGAGTGCCGCACAGACCGAGCGGCTGCGGAGGCTGCTCGCCGACGTGGCCACCATCACGCGTATGGACGAGGCCAGCCAGCTGATCCGCAAGGAACCCGTCGTCGTAAACGACCTGATCGACGAGGTGGCCGACGAAATGGCCCTCAAACCCGCCGAGCAGCGGCTGCGCGTGAATGTCGACTTCCCGACGAGGGTCGAGGTCGAGGGTAATCCGGCACTGCTTGGCTCGATCTTCCGCAACCTGGCCGACAACGCCGCGGCCTACTCCGGCGGCCGCGATATCTTCATCCGCCTGGTGGACGATACCCCCGAGGAGTGTACGATTCTCTTTGCCGACAACGGCATCGGCGTCGACGAGGAGCACCTTCCCCACCTGTTCGAACGCTTCTATCGCGTCGACAAGGGCCGCTCGCGCAAACTGGGCGGAACGGGACTCGGCCTCTCGATCGTCAAGAACGCCGTGATGATCCACGGCGGCACGATCTCGGTGCGCAACCGCGACCGCGGCGGACTGGAATTCCTCTTCACACTCCGCAAAAAAGCTGAATTCCGCATGTTTCACGACGTTGAAACAACGTTGTAACCGTTTTGTAATATCTGTTTCGGACCTTTGCTCCCGGTAAGTTCCACACCCCGGGATGTCCCCGGCACAGCGTCGGCTGCGGTCTTAGCTCCCAACCCGCAAACACCGCCCGACCGCCTCGCGTCGACCCCCCGGAGAAGAACTTTCCCTCGGGAAATTCAATAACGCAACAGATATATGTCGCCCCTGTTTACCGCCATCGTCATCATTCTGGCCATTCTGGCCGTGATGGGCATTGTCGTGGGCGTCGCCAACGACGCCATCAACTTCCTCAACTCGGCCATCGGCTCGAAGGTCGCCCCGCGCCGCACGATCCTCTGGGTCGCCGCCGCGGGTATTATCATCGGTACGCTCACCTCCAGCGGCATGATGGAGGTGGCCCGCAGCGGGGTCTTCTACCCCGGGCAGTTCTCCTTCCCGGAGATCATGATGCTCTTCCTGGGCATGATGCTCGGGAACGTCCTGCTGCTCGACCTCTACAACACGCTCGGCCTGCCGACCTCGACCACCGTTTCGATGGTCTTCGGACTGCTGGGCGCCGCCGTCGCCACGGCCCTCTTCCGCATCGCCGCCGATCCGGCCTTCTCCCTGCAAGACCTCTCGCAGTTCATCAACACCGGGAAGGCCATGGTCATCATCGCCGCCATCCTCCTCTCCGTGGCCTTCGCCTTCGTCGCGGGGCTCTTCTACATGTATGTCTCGCGGCTGATCTTCTCGTTCCGCTACGCCCCCGTCTTCCGCCGCTGGGGCGCCGTATGGTGCGGAATCTCCCTCTCCGGAATCCTCTACTTCGCCCTCTTCAAGGGGCTGAAAAGCTCCGGACTCATCCCCACGTCGGTCTCGGAATACGTCACCGAGCACGTCCTGCTCACGCTGCTTATCTTCTGGGCCGTGGCCTCCGTCGTGCTGTGGATCTTCCAGCGCATGCGGCTCAACATCATGCGCATCACGATCCTCTCCGGAACCTTCGCCCTGGCGCTCGCCTTCGCCGGAAACGACCTCGTGAACTTCATCGGCGTGCCCCTGGCCAGCTTCGACGCCTGGCAGATCGCCCGCGAGGCCGGCAGCGAAACCATCATGATGGGAGCCCTCGAAGCCCCGGTCCGCACGGACTTCCTGATCCTGCTCGCCTCGGGACTGATCATGGTGCTGACGCTCTTCTTCTCGAAAAAGTCGCAGCACGTGGCCGAAACCGAACTCTCGCTCGCCTCGCAGCACGAGGAGGAAGAGCGCTTCGGCTCGACGTTCCTCTCGCGCGGTCTGGTACGTCTGACGCTCATGGCCAACCACCTCTGGAGCGGCATCGTCCCCCAGCGCCTGCAGAAGGCCATCGACCGCCGCTTCGAACCGCTGCCCGTCGAGGAGCGCACCTCGGCCCAGTACGACCTGATCCGCGCCGTGGTCAACCTGACGGCCGCTTCGGTACTGATCGCCATCGGCACGTCGTACAAACTCCCGTTGTCGACCACCTACGTGGTCTTCATGGTGGCCATGGGTTCGTCGCTGGCCGACCGCACGTGGGGCCGCGAGAGCGCCGTCTACCGCATCACGGGCGTGATGGCCGTCATCTCGGGGTGGTTCATCACCGCGCTGGGCGGATTCCTCATCGCCCTGGCCGTCACGGCGCTGCTGCTCTGGGGCGGCTGGGTGGCCGTCGTGGCGCTGACGCTGATCTGCGCCTGGCTGCTCATCCGCAGCCACCGCAAGACCCCGGCGCTGAAGGAGGAGGCCGAAAAGGAGCTGCTCCCGCTCGAGAAGGCCGAAACGCCCGACGAGGTGCTCTGCGCCTGCATCGGCGAGGTCTGCAACACGATGCAGGAGGTCACGCGTATCTATAACCGCACGCTGGTGGCCGTCTTCAAGGAGAACCGCAAGGTCCTGAAGGAGATGGTCCGCGACTCGAACCGACTCTTCGAGGAGGCCCGCGAGCGCAAATACAATATCATGCCCACACTGCGACGCCTGCAGCGCTGCGACATCGACACGGGCCACTTCTACGTCCAGGTGGTCGACTACCTCTCGGAGGTAACCAAGGCGCTGATCCACATCACCCGTCCCTCGTTCGAACACATCGACAACAACCACGAGGGGATGTCCAAGGAGCAGATCGTCGATCTGATGCGCGTCAACGACCAGGTGGAGGAGATCTTCGACAAGATCAACGACATGCTCGCCTCGAAGGACTTCTCGGATCTGGATCTGGTGCTCGAAATGCGCGACCGCCTCTTCGACACCATTGTCGAGGCCGTCAAGAGCCAGCTGCGCCGCATCAACGGAGACCCGCAGACCTCGACCCGCGCCAGCGTCCTCTATCTGACGATCCTCAACGAGACGAAGACCATGGTGCTCCAATCGCGCAACCTGCTCAAGTCGCAGCACTACTTCCTCGAGTCGCAGCACGAAATCGCCCCTGCAAAGGAAAAGTAACGCCTTCCGGTGATTCGTCACACGAATGTAACGGGGCCGTCATCTCGCTGAGACAACGGCCCCGTATCTTTGCAACGTGAAAACCGGAAGACGATTTCACAAGTTGGTTTTAGGTTACATAAGTAGGTTAGTGGGAGATGCAGCGACGCGACGTCGCGGCATCTTCGTTTTTTGGAGCCCTGCCTCCGGAGAGGCGGGGGGGGCAACGGCCAGGGGGGACGCGGCCGGCGAAGGTTGCCGGTGAAGACGGCCGGCGGAGGCTGCCAGCGGCCTATTTCTCCATGTCGCGCAGGTGGATCTCCAGCGCCCGGACCGAAATCTGAATCTCGTGCAGCGAAACGCCGAGCGATGCGATCAGCAGAAGCAGCGCCAGCCCGAAGATCCACGCCGCAACGCCGAACAGCCCGACATAGATCAGAAACATCGTCACCACGCAGAAGAAGAGGCTCGAAACACCGAGCGCCTGCATCATGCGCGTGAGTTGGAGCCGGCGGCGGAGGTTGTCGATCTGGGCGCGCGTCACCTTCGAAGGGTGTTCGAGGTGCTGCTCCTTGAGCGTGCGCACCAGCTGTGCATAGGAGAGAAAGCGGTTGGTGTAGGCCAGCAGAATCAGCGACACGGCCGAAAACAACAGCGCCGGCGTGGTCAGGGTAAGTTCTTCCATAGGGCGAGATGATCAGGATTTACCGCAAAGATAGCCATTTTCAGCAATTTCGGAAAGTGCGTTTCCAAGGGCCCCGGCTACCGAAACGCAGGTATTTTTTCAAATTTTATAAAAATTTGTAACCGCGATTCGTTGCGTATGGGAAAAATCGTCTATCTTTGGCGCCAAAAGATGACAATCTTAATCCCAAAACGAACAACAAACGCATCTATGGAATTGAACAAAACCTTTATCGACGGGCTTTGGAGCAAGGAGATCAACGTCACGAGTTTCGTGCAGACGAACATCACCCCCTATCTGGGCGACGCCTCGTTCCTGCAGGGACCTACCGAACGCACCCGACACATCTGGAATCTTTGCCTGAAGGCCCTCGAGGAGGAGCGTCAGAACAACGGCATCCGCTCGCTGGACAACAAGACCGTATCGACCATCACCTCCCACAAGGCCGGCTACATCGACCGTGAGAACGAACTGATCGTGGGCCTGCAGACCGACGAGCTCCTCAAGCGCGCCATCAAACCCTTCGGCGGTATCAACGTCGTCTCGCGCGCCTGCAGGGAGAACGGCACGGATATTGACGAAAAGGTGCGCGACATCTTCACCCACTACCGCAAGACGCACAACGACGGCGTCTTCGACGTCTACACCGAGGAGATCCGCTCGTTCCGCTCGCTGGGATTCCTCACCGGACTGCCCGACAACTATGCCCGCGGCCGCATTATCGGCGACTACCGCCGCCTGGCCCTCTACGGAACGGACCGCCTGATCGAGGCCAAGCAGCAGGATCTGCGCTCGCTCACCGGCCCGATGACCGACGCCCGCATCCGCCTGCGCGAGGAGGTGGCCGAGCAGATCAAGGCCCTCAAGGAGATCCGCACGCTGGGCGAATACTACGGTCTGGACCTGAGCCGTCCGGCCACGTCGGCCCAGGAGGCCGTACAGTGGGTCTACATGGCCTATCTGGCCGCCGTCAAGGAGCAGGACGGCGCCGCCATGTCGCTGGGCAACGTCTCGTCGTTCCTCGACATCTTCATCGAATACGACCTGGCGCACGGCCTGATCGACGAAACCTTCGCCCAGGAACTCATCGACCAGTTCGTCATCAAGCTCCGCATGGTGCGCCACCTGCGCATGCAGTCCTACAACGACATCTTCGCCGGCGACCCGACGTGGGTCACCGAGGCCATCGGCGGACGCTTCAACGACGGCCGCACGAAGGTCACCAAGACCTCGTTCCGCTTCCTGCAGACGCTCTACAACCTGGGCCCCTCGCCCGAGCCCAACCTCACGATCCTCTGGAGCCCCGATCTGCCGCAGGGATTCAAGGAGTTCTGCGCCCGCGTCTCGGCCGACACCAGCTCGATCCAGTACGAGAACGACGACCTGATGCGCGAAGTGCGCCACTCGGACGACTACGGCATCGCCTGCTGCGTGTCGTATCAGGACATCGGCCGCCAGATCCAGTTCTTCGGCGCCCGCTGCAACCTGGCCAAGGCGCTGCTGCTGGCCCTGAACGAGGGCCGCTGCGAGAATACCGGCACACTGATGGTCAAGGGAATCCCGGCGCTGTCGGAGGGTCCGCTGCGCTTCGAGGAGGTGATGCAGAACTACAAGAAGGTGCTGCACGAGATCGCCCGCGTCTACAACGAGGCGATGAACATCATCCACTACATGCACGACAAGTACTACTACGAGAAGGCCCAGATGGCATTCGTCGACACCGACCCGCGCATCAACCTCGCCTACGGCGTGGCCGGCCTCTCGATCGCCCTCGACTCGCTCTCGGCCATCAAATATGCCAAGGTGACCCCGCGCCGCAACGAACAGGGACTCACCGAAAGCTTCGACATCGAGGGTGAATTCCCCTGCTTCGGCAACAACGACGACCGTGTCGACCATCTGGGCGTCGATCTGGTCTACTACTTCAGCGAGGAGCTGAAGAAGCTGCCCGTCTACAAGAATGCCCGCCCGACGCTGTCGCTGCTGACGATCACCTCGAACGTGATGTACGGCAAGAAGACCGGCGCCACGCCCGACGGCCGCGCCAAGGGTGTCGCCTTCGCACCGGGTGCCAACCCCATGCACGGACGCGACAAGAGCGGCGCCATCGCCTCGCTCTCGTCGGTGGCCAAGCTGCGCTACCGCGACTCGCAGGACGGCATCTCGAACACCTTCTCGATCATCCCCAAATCACTGGGTCCGACGCCCGAGGATCGGGTCGAGAACCTGGTGACGATGCTCGACGGCTACTTCACCAAGGGGGCCCACCACCTGAATGTCAACGTGCTGAACCGCGAGATGCTCGAGGATGCCATGGTGCACCCGGAGAAGTATCCGCAACTGACGATCCGCGTCTCGGGCTACGCCGTGAACTTCACCAAGCTGAGCCGCGAACACCAGCTGGAGGTCATCAGCCGCAGTTTTCATGAGCGGATGTAGCACCTGGCAGGGATGATTCGCGTACACTCCTACGAATCGATGGGAACCTTCGACGGGCCGGGACTCCGGCTCGTCGTCTTCCTGCAGGGCTGCCCGTTCCGCTGCCTCTACTGCGCCAACCCCGACACGATCGAAACGGGCGGCGGCCGGGAGACCGATCCGGCCGAAATCCTGCGCATGGCCGTCGACCAGAAGCCCTTCTTCGGGCGGCGTGGCGGCGTCACCTTCTCGGGCGGCGAGCCGACCCTCCAGGCCGCGGCGCTCGTTCCGCTGGTGCGAGATCTGAAGGAGGCCGGGATCCACGTCTGTCTGGACTCGAACGGAGGGGTGTGGAATCCGGCCGTCGAGGAGCTGATGGGGCTGGTGGATCTGGTGCTGCTCGACGTCAAGCAGGCCAATCCCGAACGCCACCGCGTCCTCACCGGACGCTCGAACACGCAGACGCTCCGCACGGCAGCCTGGCTCGAGGAGCACGGACGGCCGTTCTGGCTGCGCTACGTGCTTGTCCCGGGCTACAGCGACGCCGAGGAGGATATCCGCCGGTTGGGCGAGAGGCTGGGCGGCTGCCGCTCGATCGAACGGGTCGAACTGCTGCCCTACCACACGCTGGGGGTCCACAAGTACGAGGCGATGGGGCTAGAATACCGGCTGCGCCATGTGCGGGAGAATACCCCCGAACAGCTGGACCGCGCCGCGGCACTGCTGCGCGAATACTTCCCGACGGTGGTGGTCAACTGAACGGCCGCACCCCGAAACCGAAAGGCCCCGGACCTCTCTCAAGGCCCGGGGTCTTTCCATGCATACGCGGTCAAGCGCCGCAGACGGATCAGAAGAGGACTATCAGCAGAATCGGATAGTGATCGGAGATATACGGCACTCCGTAGTTGTCCGTAATCGTGCGGAACGACACGGCCGTCGCATCCCGATAGAAGATATGGTCGAGATTCCGCTTCGGAGTGGCCGTACCGCTCCCATAGTGGTTGAAGCTGTAGGCATCGCCCGCCGGAGCAATGTCACGCGCCGCAGACATCCACTGATAATAGGGCGTCAACGCCTCGCGCGACGCATCGTCCGCCGCATAGGAGCAGTTCATGTCGCCGGTGATGAAGACCGTGGCATCCTCGCCGACCAGCTCCTTCATCCTCGCCACATTGAGATTGGCACTCTTCACGCGGGCCGAGACATTCGACGCATAGGCCGGCATGTGGGTCGTGAAGATCCAGAAATCCTTGCCGCTGCTCACCTCCTTCAGATGGGCCCAGACCGTCGTATGCCATTGCGTCGCCTCCCAGGCCACCGACGGCACGTCGGGGGTGTCGCTCAGAAAGTAGTACCCCCAATCGAGGCACGTGAAACGGCTCTTGCGATAGAGCAGCACCGAATTGCCTCCCTTGCTGGTTCCGGTCCCGGGCGTCTCGAGCATCTCGTAGTCCGAAAGATTCTCCTTCAGATAGGTACGCTGGGCGGTCCGCGGCTCCTGCATGCCGATCACATCGGGCCGGATGCCCGTTATCATCTTGACACACCCGGTCTTACGTACGTCCCAGGCCTTGTCGCCCGTGTCGCTCGAGGTGACGCAGCGAATGTTGAACGACATGACCTTCAGCGTATTCGAGCTTCCCTCGGTTCCAGCATCATCGCTGCTCGACGAGCAGCCCAGTGCACTCAATACGATTCCGTAAAGCAGATACTTCAGTTTGTTCATTTTCTATGTGGTTTAAGTTTGGATTCAATCCTTCGTTATCACGATCTCGTCGAAGAAGTGGCGGCCCGTTCCCGTAAATACGACCCGCGTATCCTTCGTGGCTCCGGAAATCTTCACCGAACAGTCGTACCAGCGGAGATATTCGTCGCACATTCGGTCGGAGGTTGCCTGATCGACCGTCTCGGCCGTTCCCGAAAGCGTCGCCGGAAGGTACACCTCCGAACCGACGGCTCCGGCCCCCGAAGCCTCGACGCGAATCGTACGGTCGTCGGGAACCAGCCCCGCAGCTCCGACCAGCAGCGTCGCCGCCTTGAATCGAACGGTAATATCCGTCGGCGTATTGCCCAATGCCTCCAGAGCCGGAGTCGTCAGCGAGGAGGACGAATCGGTTCCGTTGTTGCCGATCCGCACGTGACCGGGCTCCTCGAAGACCGATCCCGCAATGCTCCAGCCTTCGGGCGCCTTGTAGGCCACCTTGTAGCCGGCAAACGACTGCCAGGCATAAGCAAACTGGTCCGGCCCCCAGAGATTGTCGTCGAAGCCTTCGGTCAGCACCACGTTGTCTCCCGACGGAAGATCCGACGTATGATAGGCCCGACGCTCGTGGGTCTGCAGGTAGAAACCGTTGATGAAGATCATCTCCTTGCTCGGATCGACCGACTCGCCCGAACGCTGACAGGCGTTGTCGGCCTGCACGATCTTCATATAGAAGTAACCGCCCTCGGGAACCGCCTTGTCGTCCGGAACATGGAAGTAGGCCATCCGATAACCTCCGGCATTGGCATTCGAGGCAAAGGTGAAGACCTCGCTGCCCGGATCGTCGGACGGAAGCTCCGTCAGCGAGGAGGTCAGACTCAACACCTTTACGCCATCGTTCCAAGCGGTTCCGTCACTGCTCCAGAGCAGTTTCCAGTTCTCGGGCAGATTGTCGCCCGAGGCCCCGAACCACCCAAAGCCGAAGCGCAGATTGCCGACAATGCGCGACGTCGCCTTCATCTTGAACACCAGGCCGTTCTCCTGCCAGTTCGGGCCTCCCCAGCCCGTCACGTAGAGCCGTGAGTCATACATGTTGGCAGCAGCCGATTTCTTGCTTCCGTAGCATCCCCACGTGAAGTCGGTCGACGTATCGCCCACCTTGTAGATCGAGTGGCCGTTGTCGTAGGTGACCGTCTTGGTCGCCTGGTCGAAGGTGGCATTGCCGATCGTGAAGTTCTTCGTCGTGCCCAGTGCATAGAGGTGGCCGTCGATCGGCTTAATGGCGTAGACCGCCTCGCCGAAGCGCGTGCCGTTCATCGAGGCCAGATCACCGGCCGAGGTCGGCATCACGAAGCCGACTCCGGCCAACCCCTTCACCGGTCCCCGCTTCTGCGGCACCGCAGCCGAAGCAAACGATGCATGGGCATAGGTCTTCAGTACGTAGGTCGTCACCCGGTCCTCCAGCTCCAGGGTAATGTCTCCGCTCAGGGGCTTCGACAGATCCGACTCGACAACCTGCGATTCGGGCAGCGTGACCAGCATCGCCTCCCAGGTCCCGGCCTGCAGTTCTGCCACCGAGATCATCCGCGAAGCCGGCATCTGCTCGGCCGTTCCCGTCTTCGAAACCCGGTCGGAGGCCGCCGGCGTCACCACGAGCAGTCCGTCGCCGTTTCGGGCCAGCGAAGCATCCTTCACCGCCACCTTCGCCAGATCACCGACCGTCACGCCGTGATTCGGGCAGGCCACCACGATGCCCGCCTGATCATCCTGCAGGGCAAAGCACCCCTCGGGCAGATTGTCCGCAGCCACGACGCAACCCTCCACATAGAGATTGTCGGTAATCGTCACGGCCGAAGCCCCCGCCTTGGCCCGAAGCTCGGCAATCGCGGCCTTCACCGGATCGTCGGCACTCGGCCGTTGCGGTTCGCCCTCCACCTCGAGCAGAATGTCGTCGACAAAGAAGCGCACGTCATCCGTACTGGAGGTCATATCGGCCGACGTGATGGTGATTTCGGTCTCGGCGGTCGCACCGCGCACGTAAACCGTAAAGGACTTGAACGCATTGTTCTCAACCCCCTCAAGCGTTCCTCCCTCAACCGTGGCGCCGCTCGCACCGTCAACCTTCACGACAACTCCCGGATCGGTCGGTTTGCCATAGGCGTCGATCATCGCCGAGGCCTGGAACGTCAGTTTGAGATCGCTCTTCAGAATCCGCATCGCCTCGAAGCGATCCGCCAGTTTGATCGTATATGATCCCTGCGTATAGCGCGAAACGATCGCCTCGTCGCCGCGCCCCACCTGCAGAAATCCCGGACGGATGTAACACTCCGCGAAATCCACCATACCAGCCTGCTCCCGGGGCAGCGAATAGGCCCCGGCGTTGAACGACGACATGAAATCGAGCGGCATGTCGATATAGGCCGCCTTGGCATCCAGCAGATCGTCGAAGCCCGTCGAGAAGACCACCGTCTGATCATCCATGGGGGCAACCGTCGTCGGTTCGGCCGAGGCCTTCGTGATGCAGAAGCCCGTCTGGTAGGCAACCGTCGGATTCGAGGCCGACGTGCTGGCCGAGGCGCCGTCCGTACAGCGATGGCGGATCCAGAGCGTTCCCCCCGCCGGAATCGCCTTCGCCTCGGGAATCGTGAAGTCGACGATCTTCCACACGGCATCCGAAACACCCCCCTCGGAGGCCCCGTCGAACGGCGTCCACTCCGCCCCGTCGGAACTCCACTCGAACACCCAGGCATGACTGGCGTTCTGCGTGCCGTCACGACGACTGCCGTAGACGTAGCGCAGATCTCCCGAAAGGGACTCCTTGAGCGGAATCTCCAACTGCAGGGCATCGCCCGTCTCCCACGATCCGATGACAACGCCACGCTGGAAATACCAGTCCGACTTGGGATTCGTGTGGGTCTGCGTGCTGAAGGTCATCTCGGCCGGCGACCCCGTACGGCTCAGAATCATGCCGTCATCGAAATAACAGGTCCCGCCCTCGATGAATGCATTGCTCAACATCAGCTTGTCGTCGATCGAGAACATCTGATAGATCGGGAAACCATAGCCGTCGCCGCCCCCGACCGTTCCGGCCCCCTGCGAAAGAAGAATCGTCGCCGTCGACGACTCCGAATCGGTCGTCACCCGGATGTGAGCCGTACGAGGCGAGGTCGAGCGGTTGCGGGCCACGATGAGTTTCAGACTGGCATCGCCCGTCCCGTAAGTTTCGCTGGCCGTAATCCAACGCACGGTCTCACCCGTCGCCGGATCCGTAAATTCAATATGCCAGTAGGCATTGCTGGCCACGTCGAGGGTCAACTCCTCGCCCGCGCCATCGGCGGTCAGACTCTCCTGTCCGATCGAAACAAGACCGACCCGGTCCACATCCGGATCACCCGTACAGGAGATCGCAGCGGCGGCAATCAGCCAAACCGCTGTCCAGATCCTGAATAATTGTCTTTTCATAGGTGCGTAATAAAGGTTCATTGGGTTTGTCAATTCGGGCCCGGACTCCCCGGTCCGACTGCATGTCCTTCCGGACCGTGCCCTTTCGTTACATTTTCATGACATTCACCGAAAAATCTCAAAAAAAAGACGCTTTTCTTTGGAATGTCAAATATTCCTCTTATTTTTGTACCACACTAAACCACACTATTCCACGTTTGCCCTATGTGTTGTGTGGTGTGGTGTACGATGCAAATATACTACTAATTCCAAAAAGATGAAAAAAAGTTACGATGAATTTCAAAGAAAGTGCGATTTTCGGACAATCGCGGCTTTCTGCGCGCTTCTGGCAGCGATCGTATTTGCACCATCGTACGCTTCGGCCCAGAACTTCACCCTCAAGGGGAGCGTCAAGACCGGGGAGGGCGACCCCATAGCGGGTGCCACCGTCATTCTGAGCGGCACCCAGCAGGGAGTAACCTCCGATGCACAGGGCAACTTCACACTGTCGCTGACCCGCAAACCGGCAGCCGATGCCTCGCTCATCGTCTCCTACCTCGGCTACAAAAGCCAGACACTGCCCGTCGGCAACCGAACGATGTTTGACGTCGTACTGACCGAAGAGGCTACGGCCATGGATGAGGTTGTGGTCGTAGGCTACGGTACGGTCCGCAAGAAGGATCTGACCGGATCACTCTCCTCCGTCGGCGGCGAGACCATCCTCAACCGCCAGACACAGACCCTCTCACAGGCCCTGCAGGGTGCCATGCCGGGTGTAACCGTCACCCGGACGAATTCGGCACCGGGCGGTTCGGCGACGATCCGCATCCGCGGTATCACGTCGATGACCGAAGGGGCCTCGGATCCCTATGTGCTGATCGACGGTGTGGCCGGTTCGATCGACGACATCAACCCCAACGACATCGAGAACATCACCGTCCTGAAGGATGCGGCCTCGGCGTCGATCTACGGTTCACAGGCCGCCGCCGGTGTCATCCTCATCACCACCAAACGGGCCTCGCAGAGCGGAGCCAGCGTCACCTACAACTATACGCTCGGACTCGACTACCAGTCCAGAACGCCCGAATACATGAATGCCACGGACTACATGGCCGCCGTCAACGAACTCCGTTACAATGACCTGCCGTCCGGAGGCTGGTATCAGGAGTACTCGCGCGAGATGATCGAGAACTACTGGCTGCTTAACCGTGAAAATCCCGACCTCTATCCGAATGTCGACTGGATGGATCTGCTGCTCAAGGACAAGGGCGTACGCCAATCACACAGCCTGACCATCCAGGCCGGAGGCGAAAAGGTCCGCTCGGTGCTGAGTCTGGGCTATGACGACGTGGAGGGACTCTTCCGCAAAAACCTCTCCTGGCAGCGCTACACGGCCCGGCTGAACAACGACATCAAGGTCTTCAAGTGGATGAACGCCTCGGCCGACATCTCGCTGCGCTACACCGACCAGCTCAATCCCCACGCCTCGCCGTCGAGCATCATGCGATACATTCCGCCCATCTACCAGGCCGTATGGAGCGACGGCCGCTACGCTCCGGGCAAGGACGGGACGAACAAATATGCGGCCCTGATGTCGGGCGGCGAAAAGACAACGGACAAGTATCTGGCCAACGCCAAGTTCCAGATCGACATCACCCCGGTCAAGGGGCTGACCGTCACCGGCATCTTCGCACCCCAGTTCTCCTACACCAAGATCAAGGATTTCCAGCGCCAGACCTCCTACTTCAACTACCAGGAGGAGAGCCTCACCAGCACGAAATACATCTCCGACGCCAAGACGACAACCCTCGAGGAGACCCGCGGTGACACCTTCTCACACACCACGCAGGTCTACGCCAACTACCAGCACACCTTCGGTCAGGACCACAATTTCAGCGCCATGATCGGTTACGAGAACTACTGGTATCAGGAGGGTGACATCGTTGCCAAGAAATCGTCGTTCGCCCATTCGCTGATCCCCGACCTGAGCGCCGGAGGCAGCGAGGACGTCACGGCCAATTCAAAGAACGTCAACGAACTGGCCCGCCGCTCGTACTTCGGCCGTCTGATGTACAACTACCGGTCGAAATACTACATCCAGGGCAATATCCGCCGCGACGGTTCGTCACGCTTCGCGCCCGACTGCCGCTGGGGTACGTTCCTCTCGGCATCGGCCGGCTGGGTCTTCACCCAGGAGCGCTTCCTGGAGGGACTGCGACGGGTGCTCGACCACGGCAAGCTCCGCATATCGTACGGCGAACTGGGCAACGAACGCATCAAGGGCTACTACCCCTATCAGACCGTACTGGCCAACAACAACGTCGTCGGCTACACCGGAACCACCCTCACCGCCCTTTCGGGTTATGCACAGGCCGCTGCCATCGTTTCAGACATCACCTGGGAGACAACGGCCACGGTCGACGTGGGTATCGACCTGTCACTGCTCTCGAACCGCCTCTCCCTGACGGCCGACTGGTACTACAAGAAGACCCGCGACATGCTGCTCCAGGTCCCCATCGCCCCGATCATGGGTCTCTCGGACCCCTATGACAACATCGGCGACATGAACACCAAAGGCTGGGAGATCACGCTCGGATGGCGCGACCACGTCGGCGACTTCAACTACGGCGTCACGTTCAACCTCTCGGACGACGTCTCCACGATGGGCTACATCGGCAACAAGGAGGTGATCTCCGGCGGCAAGATCATCCGCGAAGGCGACGAATACCAGTCCTGGTACGGATACGTCTGCGAAGGAATCTACCAGACCCAGGCCGAGGTCGACAACTCGGCAACCACCGGAACCGTCTATCCGGGCGACCTGCACTACCGGAACCTCGCAGATGCCGACCCCGACAGTCCGCTCATCAACGCCGAATACGACCGCACGGTGCTCGGCTCCTCGCTTCCGCACTTCAACTACGGCGGCACGATCGACTTGGCCTGGCGCGGCATCGACTTCAACCTCACGTTCCAGGGGGTCGGCAAACGAAACTCCTACCTCACGGACGAAATGGTACAGCCGCTGCGCTCGCAATGGTATAACGTCCCGACGATAGTCGGGGGGGGGAACTCCTGGAGCCGCAAGAACACCATCGAGCAGAACCAGCACGCCAAGTACCCGCGCTATTCGTGGAACAACGCCAACAACAACTATGCGATCTCCGACTTCTGGATCTTCGACGGATCCTACTTCCGTGTGAAAAACATCACGCTCGGCTACACCCTGCCCCAGAAATGGATGAACCGCGTGCATGTCAAGAGTCTGCGCTTCGCCGTCACCCTGACCGACTTCTTCACCTGCAGCCACTTCCCCGAAGGGTGGGATCCCGAGGTCGGGACAACCGCATATCCCATCACCAAGTCGGTGCTCTTCTCGGCTCAACTCAAATTCTAATGTCGCAAACAATGATCGGATAAGCTATGAAAACCTTGAAATTCGCAATCTTCGTCCTTGCCGGAAGTCTGATGGTCTCGTGCAGCGACCTGGACCTCTCGCCGAAAGATTCGGCCGCCAGCGGCTCGTGGTTTCAGACGGCCGAGCAGTTCGAACTGAACCTCAACGCCCTGCTCCACCACAGCTACTGGCCCATGGAGCGGAACGAATGGACCTCCAACGAACAGACCGAACTCGACATGCTGACCGATGACGGACAGAACCGAAGCGCTCCGGGCCGATTCCTCATCGACGGCGTCGACGGCACCTATCCGCTGGCCGTGCGCATGTGGGACATCACCTACACGGGCATCAACCGCTGCAACAAGATCATCACCGAGATCAAGAAGCTCGAAGGCGAAATGGATCCCGAGCGCTACAACCGCATCATCGCCTGCGCCCGCTTCTACCGGGCCTGCTTCTACCTCCGGATCATGGTACACTTCGGCGATCCGGTCGTCGTTCCCGAGGATATGGACATGGACTCCGAAGCGGGGCGTCAGGCCGCCTACGAGCTGACCCGTTCGGACATGTGGGCCGTCGTGGACGACATGCTCCGCGAATTCGACGAAATTGCCCCTCTGCTGCCCGTTTCGTACGGCGGAGGCGAGGTCGAACGGGCCACGAGGGGGGCCGTCTACGGCATGAAGGCCCGCTACGCCCTGCACTTCGCCTCGATCCGCAAGTGGGACACCATTGAAAACGGCGGATTCGGAGACAACGACGAGGCCGAAGCCAAACGGCTCTTCGAACAGGCCCGCGACGCCGCCTGGAGCTGCATGCAGCTGAACGCCTATACGCTCCATTCGGACTTCGGCGAGCTCTTCCGCATGTCGACCAAGCACTCGCCCGAGGGAATCTTCGTCATCCCGCGTTCGAAGGCCCTCTCGAACAACTCGAAATACCAGTACCTCTACGGCGGCGCCACAACGGCCAAGCTGCCGCGTCTGTCGGGCGCCCCGACCTGTACGACCTGTCTGCCGTCGTGGTACCTGCTCTGCTCGTTCCTCGACGACCAGGGCAAACCCATCGACGAATCGGAGGTCTACGACCCCCACAAGCCCTTCGAGCACCGCGACCCGCGCTGCACCTACACCATCGTCGAACACGGCACCCAGCATCTGGGAGTCATCTTCGACCCGCATTTCGACGTCACCGAGGTCTACAGCGCCCGCGAGGGAGCCATGGTCACCAACAACGACTCGCGGTCGTACAGAATCGCCGGAAACTCGAATCAGTACGCCTCCTACAACGGGCTGGTGCTCAAGAAACACGTCGATGAAGACTGGCTGTCGCCCTTCGAGGCCGAGAACGACAAACTGATCCTGCGCTATGCCGACGTGCTGCTGATGTACGCCGAGGCCAAGATCGAGCTGAACGAGATCGACGATACGGTCCTCAACGCCATGAATCAGGTCCGCGCCCGCGCCTACAAGGTCGATGTGACAGCCACCAACTCCTATCCGGCCATCACCGAAACGGATCAGGCCCGGCTGCGCACGATCCTGCGCTTCGAACGCCGCATGGAGTTTGCCTTCGAGAACCTGCGCCTGTACGACCTCTGGCGCTGGCGGATCGCCGAAAAGGCACTCAACCGCCCCTGGATCGGACTGCCCAAGAAGGATGAGAAACTCCAGCGCGCCTATATCGACGACGGCATGTGGTTTCACGGAGCCGTACCGCAGGTCGACGAAGACGGATGCGTGGACTTCATGGCCGACGTCGCCAAGGGTGATCCCAACTTCTTCCGCGGGAACATGTACGCACAGATCCTCGCCGAGTGCAAGTTCGTGGCCCCGAAGAGCTATCTGTGGCCCATCCCGACCACCACGATGCAGGTCATGAAGAACATCAAGGAGAACAATCCGGGCTATTGATCCTGCTGCCGTACAACCGGACGGACTCCGGCAGCGGAGCCCGTCCGGCTGTTTTCATCACCCAACCATTCCAACCGACTCAGCCATGAACATACGACTGACCACCACCCTTTGCAGCCTGGCAGCTCCGTTTCTGATACTGCCGGTCCACGCCGCACCGCAACCGTCCACCTTGCGCAACGAACGGTTGCAGATCTCGATCGACGACGAGGGCCGCCTCGTCAGCCTCAAGAACCTCGAGACAGGCCGCGACTATGCCGGCCGCGACTATCTCTGGAGGCTCTACTACGATACCCCGAAAGCCAAGGAGATCGAGGTCCTGGCCGCCGGGCAGCAACCCCGCATCTCACAAAACGGGGAGACCATCACGTTGCTCTACGAAGAGCTGAAGGCCACCGACTTCAGCATCCGGAAAGAGGTCACGCTCGACATCTCGCTCCGCTTCGACATCACGCTCGAAGGGGATCAGATCCGCTTTGCCTCGAAGATCGAGAACAACGAACCGCACACGATCGTCCGCGAACTGCACTACCCGCTCGTCGGGAACATGCCACTCCCGGAGGACCACAAGCTGCTGCTCACCCACACCGGAGGGCAGCTCTACGACGATCCGAAGGGCATTATCCTGCGCAACAGCAACACCTCGCCCTACAAGACCCCGGCCCAGAAATTCCGTCAGATGGACGCCAAATACCCGACGCGGACCGTAACGGGCGGAACGGGAGGCTGCATGGCCTCGAACTGCTTTGCCTATGTCGGCGAACGCGAAGGGCTCTATTTCGGGAGCCACGACCTCCAGTTCCAGGACACAGGACACGGACTGCGCCTCTATCCCGACGGGGAGGGAGGCTTCTCGCGGCTGGAATCCGGATTCTACAAATACCCGCAGTGCCTCTCGGGCGAGAGCTGGAGCTGCAGTGCCAACGTCATTGCCCCCTATACGGGCACGTGGCACCAGACCTCGAAACTCTACCGGCGCTGGGCCGACACCTGGTGGGATCATCGCGAAGCTCCGCTCTGGGTACAGAAGATGCGCAGCTGGCAGCGGGTCATCTTCCGCCACCAGTATGGCGAGCTGCTCTTCCGGTACACCGATCTGCCGGGACGCATCAAGCGTGTCGGGGAGAGCGTCGGAGCCGATGCCGCCTTCACCTTCGGGTGGTGGGAGACGGGCATGGACCACGGCAATCCCCACTACAACGCCGATCCGGCACAGGGCGGCGACGAAGGCTGGAAACAGGCCATCGCCGAATTCAAGAAAGATGGCGGCAAGGTGCTGCTCTACTTCAACGGCAAACTGATCGACCGCGAGAGCGAATTCTACAAAAGCGGCGCCGGACGGGAGATCTGCTACCGCGACAATACGGGTGCGGAGTTCACCGAGCAGGGGACCTTCCTGGGCGACTACAACGCCCGAACGTTCGTCATCGCCGACACGCGTTCCGAGATCTGGCGCCGGATGCTCCTCGAATGGGCCGACCGCGCCCGCGAATACGGAGCCAACAGTGTCTTCTACGACCAGCTCGGCTACGGCGAACGGGCCACGAACTGGGACCTGAGCCGCGAATTCCCGATTCCGAACCTGCGGGTCATCGCCGACAAGGCCGAAGTGCTGAAGATGATTCGCGACCACAACATCCGCTTCGATCCGGAGTTTGCCCTCGGCACCGAGTGGCTGACCGACGTGACGGCCCAATACTGCGATTATATCCATATTTATCAGGTCACGGCCGGACGGTACAGCTTCATCGACTGGTTCCGCTACACCTTCCCCGAGATTATCATCTCCGACCGGGAGATCCGCGACGACACGGATATCGAACGCCGGGTAAACAACACCCTGCTCAAGGGGTTGCGCAACGATATCGAGATCTACCGCTGCCGCGATCTGATCGACAAAACCCCGCATTACCAGTCCTATCTGGCACAAGCCAACGAGATCAAGAGACGCTACGAACACCTCTTGCTGATGGGACGTTACCGCGACGTGGAGGGTTTCACGCTCTCCGCGCAGGGCATCGAGGCCCGGGCCTACACCCACGGCGACGGCATGGCCATCGTGGCGACCCGGACCGAGGCGGGAGACCCCGTGAGCGGCGGGATCGAGGTCCCGGGATACCGATTCGTCGAATCGTCGACGCTGGGCGAGGCCCGGGTCTCCCGCAACGGCGACCGGATCACCCTCGGACAATACGATCTGGCGGTGCTGATTTATCAAAAAGAGGGCCGGCCATGAGAACAAGTCCAACGATTTTCCAGGCAGAAGAGGCTCCTCAGAACCCTTCTATCCTGCATCTGACCAACGGAACGACCACGGCCGTCGTCTGTCCGCCCGATCCCGTGAGCGGATACTACCGGGCCACCCGCTTCGACTGGAGCGGAGTCCTGAGCGACCTGCGCGGCCGCGGTCATCGCTACGTCACCCCGTGGAAAAACAGGCACGATCCGCTGTGCCACGACGATCTGAGCGGTCCGGTGGACGAATTTACCGAGATCGGATACGAACGGGCCCGTCCCGGTGAAGAGTTCCTGAAGATCGGCGTCGGCATGCTGCGTCGATACTCCGGGGAGCCCTACGACCGGTTCCGGCTCTACGAAATCGTCAACCACGGTCTTTGGGAGACGACCGCCACTCGCGACCGGGTCGAGTTCCGCCACCGTCTGCTGAGCGACGAGTATGGATACGACTACCGCAAGGAGCTGAGACTGACCCATACGGACCGTCTGCGAATCGACTATACGCTCAAGAATCTCGGACCGGCCGTGCTGGCGGGACAGGTCTGCAACCACAACTTTTTCACCCTCGACCGGATGGTCACGGGACCCGATACGGCCATCCGTTTCCCCTTCCATCCCGTCGGGACCTGGCGCGAAGCCTACGACTGTGTCACACTCGGGAGGGACGGGATTCGCTTCAACCGGGAGCTCCGACCGGGAGAGACCGTCTTCATGGGCGACCTCCATGCACAGGATTCCGCATCGGGAACCTACGGATTCTGCATCCTCAACCTCCTTACGGGGGCCGGCATTCGCGTATCGGGGAATGCACCGCTGTCGCACATGGTCCTTTGGGCCCGCCGGGGGATAGCCTGCATCGAACCCTACACGACCTTCCGGGCCTTCCCGGGCGAGACCCTCGTCTGGAGACTCGAATACGAACTGCTGGCCTGAGATGCCGCTTCACAAGAGAGCCGCCTCACATGACATGTGAGGCGGCTCTCTTCAAATCCGTTACGAACCTGGATGTCATGCGCCGCAACCGACCGTGCGGATCCCGACATCCGGCTTCACCCCCGCCAAGCGGTCCAGTCCGGCCAGCAAACCGTAAAACGCAGCTTCGCCGATATGTGCCGCCGGGGCAATCATCCGCAGCGTGGGCACCGCGGCAAGTTCCTCGCGAAGCACCGGTTCCATCAGGACGAACGAGCGTGAAATCTGCCCGCCCATCAACAAACATTCGATCCGGTTCCGGGCAAGCACCCCGCCGATCGCCCGGGCCAGAATCCGCCCCGCATCGGCAAAGGTCTCCCGCGCCGGAAGATCTCCGGCAAAGGCCATCCGTGCCAGATCGGCTACTGTCAGCGAAGGATCGCTGCAACCGCATCGTCCGGCATGGATTCGCAACAGCCCGCGCTTCGAGACCCAATCTTCGAGAATTCCGCCCCGGCAGGGGAGCCGGAAGATCGAGATCCGCGGCGAGCCCATCGGAGCATACTGGATTTCACGGTCCAGACAGCAGGCAAAGCCCAGTCCCGTGCCGAGTGTGACCAGAGCGGCATTGCCGAACGAACGGGCATTGCCGCGCGTCATCTCGCCCAGCAGGGCCGCATTGACATCGTGCATGAAGCGGATCGGCATTTCAGCACCCGTCTCGGGCAGGCCGTGCAGCAGATCATCCAGCGAGAGGCCGTAGATCTGCCGGAACTTGTGCTCCATGAGCGGAATGCCGCGGGCAAAATCAAAGGGTCCGGGAAATGCCACGCCCAGCCCCCCCAGGGTCTGGCCGCGCGACGAGACAAAGGCGGCGCCCCGGGCTACCGAAGCAGCCAGGGCCCCGACAATCTCATCGCGCGAGCCATCCGAAGGCATCGGACAGGAGAACTCCGATTCGGGGATCAGCTCCCCGGCAGAGTCTGCCACGACGGCCTTGAGGAACGTCCCCCCGACGTCGAAGAGCAGGCGGCAGTTACTCCCGGTCGAATCCATCCTTGAGCATTGTCTTGTGGACACAGATCGGTTCGGCCCGCAGATTCTCGATCACATAGCGGCCCATGTCGGCCGGAACCACCACCATATCCATGTATTCGGCATCGAAGAAGCGTTCGGGATGGTCGAGCGAACGGATCCGCACCCGCTCGCCGTCGACAAGCGTCAGCACGTGGAAGCGGCCGCGGGTATCATCCTCGATGCTCCGCTCGAACTCCAGACGCCGGAGCGTGAAGTAGAGCAGATCATGCTCGCCGACGATATACTCGGCCCAGCCCTCGCCGGAACGAACCTCGCGCGGCTGCTGGACGATGTTCTGCCGCACCCAGCTCGTGCGTCGCTCCCGAACCAGATTGCGTTCGCCGTGCCACGTATGGATCGGGCGCGGTTTGCCGTCGAAATCCGGGCGCAGGTAATCGTAAAGCTTGTAGGTGTAGGAGCCGATCGTCAGGCTGCCGATCTCCAGCACCACCTGGTTCCGCCCCGACGAGTGGACCGTTCCGGCCGGAATCATCACCTGCAGACCGGGTTTGGAATCCTCATAGCTGACATACTTCAGATAGTCTACGGGCTTGTACTCCTTGTCGGCCAGCTTGATGTCACGGATGAAGGCATCGATGTCGGCATCGTCCCGGAACCCGATGAAGGTCCGGGCGTGGTGGCCAGCCACCACCACGTAGTAACTCTCGTCCTGACGTCCCAGCTCATCGAAATGGTCGTGGTTGTACTGCGCCCCGGAGTGCACCTGGATCGACATGTTGCCCGTACTGTGGTAGGAATCGTCGTAGTTGAAGCGGATGGGGAAATATCCGCCGAACTTCTCGACGCACTTCGCCCCCATGAGCGCCTCGCCCTCACGCTGCACGAAGGTGAAGAAGGGGAACTCAAGCCGTTCGGAACCGGCCTCCACCACGACGCTGACCTCCATCGGAATCAGATCGAAAACCCAGGCGCAGTTGCGCATCGTATCGGGCAGATTGCGCAGCTTCTTGACGTAGGTTCCGCCCCAGACCCCCTCCAGATAGACGGGTTTGCAACGGAACGGATAGAGCGCCAGTGCGGCAAAAATCTGCTCCAGAGCCTTGCGCGGAATCAGCTCCAGCCGGTCGGGATGGTCCGAACAGAGGTAATAGTCGAGCAACCCCTCGCGGAGCAGTTCGCCCCGCAGATGCACGGCCATCTCGAAATCGGCGTAGTAGCACCGGCGAATCACCTGATTGGCCGGACGTGCGGTCCGGTCGCCCAGATTGGCATACTCCCCGCGGCGGATGCGGAGAATCGACTCCTTGGGCGTCACGTCGAAATAACAGCGCACGTCATAGAGATCGCGCATCCGCGGCATCAGACAGCCGCTGCCGTAGACTACCACCACACGCCGCGTCCCCTCCGACGAACGCAGGCCGGCAATCCGCGTCCGGAAACCGGCCGCCCGGGACTCGTCGAGCAGCGCCTCGTAACCGCCGCGGAAAATGCGCCCGTAGAGCAGCGTGGGGTCCTTCTCCCGATCCCACTCCAGCAGCGGATCGATCAGGGCATGGATCTCCTCCTCGGTCTTGAGCACCTCGCGGAAATCAACCGCCTCAAGGGCGATGCCGCGCTGCAGCAGCTGCTGTGAAAGCAGGTTGATCATCCGCGACCAGTCGGCCGTGGCATATCCGTCGAAGGCTGCCACGGGGCTCTTGCCGGGTGCCGCCTCCAGACGGGCGGCAAGTTCTGCGGCCAACGACCTGGCCGCCTCGAGCGTCCCGCTGACGACGGCCCCGACGGCTTCGGCCGGGAGCTGCGGGCGGTTGACCGCCCGGGGATCGTCATACGGGAAGGGGTTGTACATGAAACTCATGAGACAATAGGTTTTTAAGGGTTAATGCATTCAAACAATTGCGTGGTATTCGAAATCCATGATCCCGGCGAGCATCTCCAGTTCGCGCAGATAATCGCCGTCGACCAAAGCGAAATGCTGCGTGGTGCCGATCTTCAGAATCTCCTCGAAGAGCCGCTTGACGGGCACCACCGGACGGAAGATGCTGTGCGAATAGGTCGCCAGGATGTGTTCGCCCTCGAGCGAATCGACCAGCGTGGCCACCAGTTTGTAGCGCCCGTCGCACTCGACCAGCTGCGCCATGGTCTTGCGTCCCGGCGAGATCCGGTACCAGGCAAACGGCGCCCCGGCATACTTGTAGCTGGTCTTGGCAAAACGCACGTCGCGGGCAATCACGACATTCTGCTGCCAGGCCGGATCGTTGTGGTCGTTGGGTCCGGCATGGCCTCCGGCAAAGGTCCCGTAATCGGTCTCGATGTGGAACGGCTCGAGGAAATTGACATGCCGGCCCGAAATCAGTTTCAGCAGATAGGTGATCAGACCGGCACCGATGTCGGCCTCGGGAACCAGCACCGAACAGTTGTCGTTGAACCACGGGTGGTAGAATCCGGCCCGCAGTCCGACCAGTTCGAACATCGCCCGGTCGATGTCGTTGAAGACCATCACGTCGATATCCGACTGCTCGGCCATCCGGGCCAGTCCGATCGAGGCACGCACCGAAGCTTCGAACTTGTCGCGGGCCACATCCTCCATCATCCGGTAGCGCGAGGTCAGAAGATCACAATAGGCCTTGAGTTCCGCATCGCTCACGGCGTCGATCACCTCGCCGTAGGTCGAATAGGGCAGGAAACGAATCTCGGGACCCAGTTTGGTGAAGAGATCGTAGGGGTCGATATAGGTGGACCACATCGCCTCGTTGTAGTTGGCCAGCAGTCCGACGTTCGACTGCCGCAGGATGGCCCGGGCCCGGGCCGCCGAAGCAAAGAGCCGGATCTGCGAGGTCACCTCCTCGCGCGAGCCCATCACGACACGGAGATGCCGGCGCCCCGTGCGGGGCACCGATCCGGACGCCTCGAGCGATCCGACGAGCGTCCCGGCGCAGAGGTAATCGATGAAATCATCCTCGTCGAGCGTATCGTGGAACGAGACATGGTCCCGGGCCGCATTCACGAAGAGGATCGGCACCTGGGGCATGTCGCGCAGGAAGCGGATCCAGGCGAAATCCTCCGACCAGGAGAGAAACTCCGCAATCACGAAATCCACCTTCTCGAGATAGAACCGGTCCATGGCGGCCATCACCTCCTCCTTTTCGTAGACGATACCCGGGAATACCACATCCAGGAAATCCATCGTCGCGAGAATCCGCTTCACATCGGCATCCTTCCGTTCGGCATAGGTGCCGCGCTTCAATCCTTCGCCCAGCATCTTGAAGCGGGGCGATGCGATCAGCAGCAAGCCTGCTTTCGCTTTTCTGGTTTTCAGGTTACTGTTCATGGTCAATCTTATTGTAGTCTTTCAAATAGAAGAGTTTGGCCCCCAGGACCATGCCGGCTCCGCATATCAGCCAGACGACGGCCAGCATCGAAATGCCGAACGAGAGCCCCACGGCCTGCTTCACGGCTCCCAGCACCACGGGAGCCAGCGCTCCGATACCGAAGCCGATCATCATCATCAGACTCGAGGCCGAAGAGTGATAACGCGGCGGAATGACGTCGTAAAGCACCGTATAGGTGTTGGCATCGAAGAAGGCCCGGGCAAAGCCGAAACCGGCGAAACCGACGTAAATCACCCACAGCGTGGCCGAATTGCCCATCAGCAGGATAAAGGGTACGGCAGCCAGCAGTCCGAATCCCTGCATGGCCATCCGCCAGGCGGGATGAAGCCGACCCAGCCGGTCGGAGAGCCTCCCGGCCAGCAGCACCCCGAAGAAGGCAAACAGATGGGTGTAGAACATCGAATGGAAGCCGGCCCCCGAAAGATCCATGTCGAAACGCTCGAAGAGATACGTGGGCATCCACGTGAGATATCCCGTCAGAACGAAGATCAGTCCCGCGAAGCAGACGGTCAGAATCAGGGCCGTCGGGGTGGTGAAGACCAATCGGAAGCCATCCGTCAGACGCGCCCTGGGCGCCGCAGCACGGGTCGCGGAGTCCGGTGCTGCGGCAGCCGTTTCGGGTGTCGCCCCGACAGCCGCTTCGGGTGTCGCTTCGGCAGCCGGGTCCCGCTTGTCCTTCAGCCGGAAGATCATGACGATGCCGTGAATCACGCCGATGGATCCGAACACATAGAAGGCGCTCCGCCATCCCCACAGCTGTCCGATGTAACCGGCTGCATACCCGCTGATGATGATCCCGATGTAGTAGGCCGTCTGGTGGATCGACATGGCAAAGGCCCGGGTCCGTTCGTGATACTGGGCCAGCAGCGAATAGTTGGCCGGTCCGAAGAAAGCCTCGCCGCCGCCCGTCGCAATGCTGCGCATCATGACCAGCATCAGAAATCCGTTGCAGAGGCCCGTGAACATCGTCGCCACGCTCCAGAAGAGAATGCTCCCCGTCACGATCCACTTCCGGCTGAAACGGTCGCCCACCAGCCCTCCGATGGGAACCAGCACGGCATAGAAGAGGTTGAAAATCGTTGCGATGGACCCGATTGCCACGTCGCTCAGACCCAGATCCTCCCGAATGAGCGGGAGAACCACGTTGAAGACCTGACGATCGGCCTGATTGAGCAGGTAGGCGACCCACAGCAGGGCCAGAACCTCCCATTTGTAACGGGCGCAGAGGCGCCCGACAGCTGCCTGATTCATGATCTCCCGGTTTTTCAGTACAACATGTCGTCACTCGTCCCGGCGGCCTGACGCTCCGCCCCCTTATTGCGGAACGGAACCGCATCGCGCTCCATGAGCAGCATCGGCGAATCCCACACCGGACATCCGGTGAATTTCATACCCCCGCCATCCCGGTTACCATGGGGCTGCGGCAACTCGAAGATCCGCCCCGTAACGGGTTCTACCAGCACAGGATCCTGCAGCGAAAGCCCGTCGACACGCAATTCGATCCGCTCCCAGGTCAGATCGTCGGAGGGGATGCGATCCCCGTACCAGAACATCACGCCGATCGTCGTACCGGCCGAGTCGGCCAGCGACACCAGTTCGATCTCCCGGGCGGTATTGGCCCGGAAGGCCGGACGTCCGGAGGCCTGCACCCCGTCGTGCAACAGGTTGACCAGATGCTGCATGGCGTGGTACGACGGACGCTTGTAGACCACCTGCTTCAGCAGATTGGCCCGCAACAGCCCGAACGACTGCAACATGTTGGGGTACTGATTGTCGATGATGGCAAAAATCGAAGAGCGGATTCCCAGCGCAAAGTCATTGGCCAGTCGCCGCGAAACCCACTTCGCCTGGCTGTATTCGCTCCACTCGTGGTAGCGCAGTGCATGAGCCCACTCGAGAATCGACGGACAGCCGCTCTCGCCCGAAAAGAGGCGGATCCGCGGATCGTACGACGCCACGAGTTTCGCCAGAGCCTCGATACCGGGCGTGGCATCATCCGGATTTTCGTGATAGGGATGGAAGCTCACGTAGTCGATCAAATTCAATTTGCCCCGTTCACGCAACAGATCCAACACGCTGCCCGTGAAGTCGAGCGGCATGCGCGAGAGTCCGAAACCGATGATCACCGCCTCGGGATCGACCCGACGAACCGCCTCCGCGGTCCGGATCAGCAGCTCGCCGTATGCGTCGGCCTGGTTGGTTCCGCGCAGGTTGGGCTCGTTCCACACCTCCCACTCGTGCACCCGATCCCGGTAACGCTCGACAACGGCCGTCACGTAGCGTTCCCAAGCCTGAAGCGTGGCCTCGTCGGTGAAGATCCGCGATCCGAGACTCTTCTGGGCCCCGTAGACCGGATTCCCGTAGGCCAGGCACATCCACGGCCGAATCCCCTGTTCACACAGGCCGTCGACCACTTCGTCGAGCCATTCGAAATCGTAACGGCCCTTTTTCTGTTCGCATCGCGCCCAGCCGCTCTGGATACGCGCCGCCCCGACTCCCAACTCGCCGACATAGGATTTGTAGGCCGAAAAATCGGCATAGTCCCGATCGAGACACTCACAACCCACCGACCAGCGCGGATTGTCCAGTTCGCGGGAGGTTCTGGGTTCGATTCGCCCGATCATCTCCAGACCCGGCGACACGGACTGAAGCCGTTTCCACGTCAAAGACCAATGCTGGGCCGGAGCCACCGCCGGAAGCAACATACCAAAGAGCAACACAAGGAAAGTTTTTTTCATTTCACGAAGGCTGGTTAACAGTTTTTTCATATCTTTGTAACACACAACAGAAAAGGAATGAGGTGTGGTATTCCTTCATGATTAGTGTTGTGTAGTGTGGTGCAAATATAGCCATTTTTTTACACATTCCAACTTTTTATTTCATTTTTTTAAACGACAGGTATGTCGGAAAAGATCAAGATCGATCCGGAGAGTCAGACTCCGGTCTACAAACAGATAGTCGGACAGATCGAACAATATATCCGCAACGGGGAGTATCCCGAGGGATATCTGTTACCATCGATGAACGAGTTGTCGGCCATGCTCGACATCTCGAAAGAGACTGTCAAGAAGGCCTACTCCATCCTTCGGAACAAAGACTACATCGACGCCAAACAGGGTAAGGGATTCTATGTGGCAGCGAAAGGCGACGCCAGCAAGCTCAACATCCTCGTGCTGTTCGACAAGCTGAGCACCTACAAGCAGGTGCTCTTCAACTCGTTTGCCGAGGAGATCGGCAATGCGGCCGAGGTCACCATCCGGCTCCACAACCAGAATGTCGACCTGCTCGAATACTACATCGACGAAAATCTCGACCTGTTTGACTACTACGTCATCACGCCGCATTTTCCGCTCGATGCCGTAACGCAAAAACGGGTGCTGAAGATCCTCACACGAATTCCCAACCGCAAACTCATCCTCGCCGACCACTGGATGAAGGAACTCCCCGGAAACTACGGCGCCGTCTATCAGGATTTCGACAGCGATGCCTACGAAGGTCTCGGATACGGACTCAAAAAGCTCAAGAACTACTCGAAACTCAACGTCGTGACGCTGCCCTCCAGCCTCTATTACGCATCGGTAAGCAAAGCCGTCGAACGCTTCTGCCGGGACAACGACATCGCCGTGGAGTTTCACACGAAGATTACGCCGGAGATCATCCGCGAAAAGGAGGTATACCTGATCCTCAACAGCCAATACGACCTGGGGCTGATCGAACTGGTCCGCAGGGCCCGCGAACTCCACTACAAGGTGGGACGCGACATCAGCATCATCTCCTACAACGAATCGCCGATCAACGAAATCATCCTCAACGGTCTGACGACCATTTCGACCGATTTCCGACAGATGGGCATTCTCGTTGCACGCATGATTCTCGACAAGACGCCGGCCAAAATCAAGTGTGACTTTCAGATGATCCGCCGCAATACGTTCTGAGAAGGGGCCCGTCACCGGACGAAACCGTCCCCCGGCAGTGCGCCCCGCATCAGAACAAGCAGGGAGCGAAAGAAAAATAGCGACAGACACACCATCCGACGCGGGAAATGCGTTATATGATTGCCGGTTCAACAAGAGCCGGCAATCATCATTCTCAGAAACAAGGCGAATATGAACAAGTTGTTTTTGATTTTGGCCGCCGTACTGCTGATGCAGACGACCGCCGAAGCGCAGACCGAACGCCGGATCTACACCCAAGCCGAACAGGCCGCCATGCAGGACCGGTCCGAAGAGTCCGCGACTCAGGAGAAGGCTCTCGAAAAAGAGCTGCAACGGATGCAGGACTCTATCGACTACGTACAGGCCGTACGAGCGCTGGAGAAACTCGATTTCGTCGTGGAGGCCGACAAGCTCGTCTTCCGGCACGGAGAGTCCGCTTTCGTGAATTCGACAACCAATTTCGTCTCGCTGAAAGACGATCAGGCCGTCGTCCAGATTGCTCCGTTCAACGGAGGTGGTCCCAACGGGGTCGGCGGCATTACCCTCAAAGGCACCGCTTCGGACATCCGGGTCAAAACCGACCGCAAGGGGAATACCTTTTTCACGATGAACGTCATGGGGGCCGCCCTGTCGGCCTATGTGACTTTCACGCTGCCCAAAGGCACCAACTACACCTCCGTGACGGTGGAACCTACCTTCAACGGGAATCGGATCACCTTCTACGGCAAACTCCTGCCGGTAAAACACGCCAGGACGTTCGAGGGACGAAGCCTCTGACCAACGTTCAGAGCTCCGCACCGTCCGCCGAAGGGAACGACATGCTGCACTCTGTTAAAAAGGGGGCGATTCCAAGGAATCGCCCCCTTTTTCGGTTGAAGCCGCACCGCATCACCTCACGCTCACCTCGTCGAGGAAGAACCACGAGGGATGACCCACGCCGTAGTGCCACGACGGACAGTTCTTCGTACCGATGATGTCGATGCGCACATACCGTGCCCGGCGGGGAGTGTCGCTGCGGAAGGAGGCCTGTACGAACTTGACCTGCGGGGAACGGTCCTCGGCAAAATGCTGCTCGCCGAAGGGCTCATAGGCGGCATTGTCGCACGAAAGCGAGCAGGCGACCCGCTCGGGAAGCAGAATCCAGGCCCCCAGCTGATGCAGGAAATCGCACTCGACAAGCGACACCTCCCGCTCCTGGCCAAGGTCGATGATGAAGCTGCCGTCGCAGCCCTCCCAGCCGACCCAGCTCTCCACGTAGGTCGTGCCGCCGAACAGCCCGTCGGTCAGGGCCGTCTCGCCCAGCTTCGCATAGCGGGGCGACGGAGCCTCGATCCAGGTAACCTTTGCACCGCGAGCCAGATCGGGCTTCAGATTCTTGTCGGGCATGTAACGCACCCGATAGAGCTGGCAATACTCTTCGGGGGTATTGCGGCGCTCGTTGAGTATCGGAATGGCGAAATGGCGGCAGCGCTCCCCGAAGAGTTCCAGCCGGGCCATCGTCGCCTCGGGATCCTTCACCCCTTCCGCACGGTCGATCTCCAGTTCGGAATACTGCAGAGGAAGCCGCGAAAGGCGTACGCGGTCGAGCAGCACCGAATCGTCGGCTACGGCCGCCTCGGCCTGATCGAAAAGTTCGTTGTAGCGTTTGCGGCACTTGGCATTGAGCATGCCGTCCTTGTGCGTAACCGGCGAATCGTAGATCCAGAGCTCCTTGTTGCTGGCGAGCAGCCCCCCTTCGAGCAGCTTCTCGTACTGATAGACGTAGGGGGCCGCCGCACCGTAGTAGCCCCGCATGAAGGAGCGCATGAGCGAGTCGCTGTCCTGATCGGGATTCCACATCAGCTTGCTCACCATGTAGGCCCGCATCTCGGGGAAACAGCTGCCCCGTTCACCGCCGATCTGCGAGAAGTGCATCGTGACGTGGTTCTTTCGGAACAACTGGATGTTCTTCTGCAGGATCGGGAAGTTGGGGAACGGCGAGAGCATGTTGTCGAAGTTGATGCCGTAGTCCCAGACGAAGAGGTTGTCGCTGATGGCCGACCACCCCTCCAGCGCCTGCACGAAATCGTGTCCCGAAGCGTTGTCCGTCAGCGGAACCTCCCGTTTGCAGTCGATGTCGCAGAGCATGATGTTGACATTCGGGCGCGGCTTGACGTGCTTGGGCGGATGCATTGTATAGAGGTAGGCCAGCGTCGAGAACTCCTTGTCGGGGAAACGGTCGGCCAGGCGGTTCAGGAAATGGATCAGACTCCCCGACGGACCCCCCCCTCGCGCTCGTCGAGAGCCCGGCACCGAGGGCACGTGCAGTTGGTGAAGTTGCCGTCGTTCTGGCTCACCGAGATCGTGTTCATCCCGGGATTGGCCCGGAAGATGGAGTCGATCTTCGTGCAGACCACCTCGAAGAGTTCGGGATTGGTCAGACACCACTGGCTCGCCTTGCCCGGACGCCGCTGTCCGTTGATGAAGGCGTAGTATTCGGGATGGCTCTTTCCGTAGACGTCCGACGGCAGAATGCGGTCGAAGGTATGGACCCAGTAGCCTCCGGCAAAGGTCTCCTCGGGCTCCTCGAAGCGGAACCAGTCGCGGTAGAAGGGCTCCTTCATCGCATAGCACTGACTCTGCCGGAACCGGAAGGCCGGATTCTCGGCATGGCTCATCTCGGGAATCGTCACCTGCGCACGCTCGGTCAGCCGATAGGCGTTGTTCCCGTAGTAGGCCACGCCGAGGTACTGTTCCAGAAGGGTCACAACGCCGTAAATCGTCCCTTTGCCCCCTCCGCCGGAGATCAGCAGCCGGCCGTTGTCGGTTCTCAGGCGGAATCCATCCTCGGTCAGTCCGCGGCTCTCCCCGGCGTCGATGACAATATCTCCGCGACGGGGTTTCTCCCCGTTCGCCACCACAGGCAGCTGCGCCCCGCTGATGCGTCCGACAAACTCCCGCAACAGCGCGGCAGCCCGCATGTCCACCGAATCGGCCGGATCGGCGACAATCCGCGCGACGGCCTTTCCATGCTTCACGACCTGTACCTGAGCAGCCGCCGGGAGGGTGACAGCTGCCAGGCACAAGGCATACAACCAGTTTTGAATCTTCATATCTTGCAGTTTTTGGGGTCCGGGTTTGCGTTCCGACAAGCGATTTCCGTATGGCAAGTTAACACATTGTCCGATGAAATCACAAAACGGGAACTTTTTTACGATAAGCCCCCGTCTTGCCGCATTCCCGGGACTGCCACCCATCGCCACCAAGCGGAGCCGCTCTTCTGGAACGAAATCCGCGTCAGATCCATCCTGCGAAAATTTTCGCCCCCCACATGTTGCATGATTGATTTTTTTCGTACATTTGCATTAACAATTTTGTTAAACCACATTGTTAGTACAGATCCAAAAAGATCATGGACAAGAAGGAAAAACCGTCCACGGAACAGTTGATCCTTGAGGCGGCCGAAGAGGAGTTTCTCCTAAAAGGATTTGACGGAGCCCGCACGACGGCCATAGCCGAGCGGGCGGGCGTGACGCATGCCATGCTGCACTACTACTTCCGCACCAAGGAGCAACTCTTCGAGCGGATCGTCGCCAAGATTACGACACTTGTCGCACAGACGATCTTCGCGGCCATGGGAGATCCGCAGCGACCGATCGTCGAGCGCATCCGGTCGGGCATCGCATCGCACTTCGACCTGGTTGCGGCCCATCCGCTGCTGCCGCGCTTCTTTCTGAACGAGGTGGTGATGCGCCCCGAACGTTACCACCTGCTCGACGACTCGCTGAAGGAGCGGATCCCGACGCTCTTTCTGCGATTGCAGGCGGAAGCGGATCGGGCGGCCGAAGCCGGCGAGATGGAGGCCGTCGACATGCGCCAGCTCTTCATCAGCATCGTGTCGCTCAACGTCTTTCCGTTTCTGGCCCTTCCGTTTGCGGGGCTGTTGCTGGGAGAGATGGCCGGCGACCGCGAAAAGTTTCTGGCCGCGCGCAAGGCCGAAGCCATCGAAACCATCCTGCGAAGAATTCAAAAACCGAAACCATGAAGAGAATAGTCCTGATTCTGCTGGCCGCAGCTTCGATGACGACACTCCGCGGGCAGACGCTCGACGAGTGCCGCCGCCTGGCACGGGAACACTATCCCGAAATCCGGCAATACGACCTGATCACGCAGAGCGAACAATACGACCTGTCGAACGCCGCCCGGGCGTGGATTCCGCAGGTCTCGCTCTCGGGGCAGGCATCGTGGCAAAACGCAACGTCGACGTTCCCCGGAGCATTGGGCGAGATACTCGCCTCACGGGGTATGCAGATGGAGGGGATCCGCCGCGAGCAGTACCGGGCGGCGATCGACGTCTCGCAGACGATCTGGGACGGCGGTCACTCCCGGGCCGCGAAAGAGATGGCGCAGGCCGAGGCTGCGGAGATGCGCCGGCAAACGGAGGTGGATCTGTATGCCCTGCAATCGAGAGTCGACGACCTCTACTTCGGGATTCTCCTGCTGGACGAACGCCGAACGCAGATCGCGGCACAAATCAACTTGTTGGAGAGCAATCTCACACGCATGAGGAGCTGCATTGCAAACGGTCTGGCCACGCGGTCGGACGCCGACGCCGTCGAAGCGGAGCTGCTGACCGTCCGCCAAACGCTGGAACAGATCGAGGCATCCCGTGCCAGTTACCGCCGGATGCTGGAGATCTTCATCGGGCAGCCGCTCACGACGGAGGGGTTGGAGCGCCCGGTCGAACCCACACTCGGCGACGGGTCGCCGCATCCCGAGCTGGCGCTGCTTGAGGCCCGGGCCCAAAGGATCGACGTTCGACGCAAAGCGCTCAACAGCGCACTGATGCCGCGCTTCAGCGCCTTCGCACAAGGCTATTTCGGATATCCGGGTCTGGACATGTTCCAAAGCATGATGTCGACGGACGGAACGCTCAACGCGCTGGTGGGAGTGCGCATGTCGTGGAATATCGGGGCCCTCTACACCCGTCGCAACGATCTCGGGAAACTCCGCACGGCCCGGCAGCAGATCGGCATCCAGCGCGATATCTTCGACTTCAACACCCGTCTGCAGACGACCCGAGAGGAGGGTGAAATCGCCCGTCTGCGCAAGGCCGTGGAGGCCGACACCCGGATTGTCGAACTGCGCCGCGCGGTGCGCATGGCGGCCGAATCGCAACTGGAGAACGGTGTGATCAACACCACCGACCTGCTGCGCAAAATCACCGACGAAACCTCGGCCACGCTGAACCGCAGCACCCATGAAATAGAGCTTCTCCAGGCGCTCTACCAACTGAAACACGTATTAAACCGATAAACCCATGAAACGTATTGTCTGTATGGCCGCGGCGGCTCTTGCGGTGTCGTGCGGCGCAGAGGCGGAGTTCGATGCGCAGGGGAGCTTCGAGGCAACCGAGGTCGTCGTTTCGGCCGAGGCCGCGGGACGCATCCTGTGGTTCGACGCCGAGGAGGGAACGGCCGTCGAACCCGGCGTGACGATCGGCCAGATCGACACCCTGCAGCTCGATCTGCAACGGCGGCAACTCGAAGCACAGCAGGCGGCGCTGCTCGCAAGCCGGCCCGACATCCGGGCTCAGGCCGCCGCCCTGCGCGAACAGATCGCCAAACAGGAACAGGAGCTCGCCCGGGTGCAGAACCTGCTGCGCGACGGGGCGGCCACCACCAAACAGCGGGATGACATCGAGGCGCAGATCCGGATTCTGCAAAGCCAGCTGTCGGCAACCCTCTCGTCGCTGGACAAGAGCACCGTCACGATCGACGGCAACGCCGCAGTCGTCGAGGCGCAGATCGCCGCGCTGGATGACCGGATCGCCCGGTGCCGCATCGCGCCGCCCGTCGCGGGCGTCGTGCTGGCGAAGTATGCCGAAGCGGGCGAACTGGCCGCCGTGGGCAAACCCCTGCTGAAGGTGGCCGATCTGGAGCATCTCTATCTGCGGGCCTACTTCACCTCGGAGCAGCTCGCCGCGATCCGCATCGGAGATCGGGTGACGGTGACGGCCGACTTCGGCGGCGATCAGCGCTACGACTACGAGGGGCGCATCGCATGGATCTCACCCGAGAGTGAATTTACCCCCAAGACGATCCAGACCCGAAATTCGCGGGCCAACCTGGTCTATGCCGCGAAGATCGCCGTGCGCAACGACGGACGGCTGAAGATCGGCCTGGCGGGCGAAGTACGGCTGCACGATGGAAGCCATTGAGGTCAAGGGGCTGTCGAAGCGGTTCGGCGCGGTGCAGGCGCTCGATGCGGTGACCTTCTCCGTCCACCGGGGCGAACTGTTCGGACTGATCGGGCCCGACGGTGCCGGAAAGACCACGCTCTTCCGGCTGCTCGCGACACTGCTCGCCCCCGACGGCGGTGAGGCCCGGGTCGGCGGCTGCGACATCGCGCGGGATTACCGTGCAATCCGCTCGCGCGTGGGATACATGCCCGGACGCTTCTCGCTCTACGGCGATCTGACGGTCGAGGAGAACCTCCGCTTCTTCGCCGCGCTGTTCGGCGTCGAGGTCGAAGCCTCGTACGACCTCATCACACCCGTCTACCGGCAGATCGAGCCCTTCCGCCGGCGCCGGGCCGCGAAACTCTCGGGCGGCATGAAGCAGAAGCTGGCCCTGTCGTGCGCCCTGATCCACCGGCCGGAGATCCTCTTCCTCGACGAACCCACGACGGGCGTCGATGCCGTCTCACGCAGCGAATTCTGGGAGATGCTCGACGGCCTCAGGCAGCGGGGGATGACCATCCTCGTCTCGACGCCCTACATGGACGAAGCCGCGCGCTGCGACCGGATCGCCCTCTGCAACGAAGGGCGTCTGCTCGGTATCGACACCCCCGAGGCGTTGGTCCGGCGCTTCGAGGGACGGCTCTATGCCATCCGGGCCGACGCGATGTTCGCGCTGCTCGGCGCCGCCCGCCGCATCCAGGGGGTCGAAGCGTGCTATCCCTTCGGCGAGACGCACCATCTGGTGGCCGGAGCGGATTTCAACGTACAGCGCTTTACCGAGCAGCTGGGCCCGATGTCCGGACTGCACATCGAGCCCGCGGAGGCTACGATCGAAGATGTATTTATCCAATGGATGAAACGATGAACGACACCGTCATATCGGTCCACGAACTGACCAAACGCTTCGGCGACTTCACGGCTGTCGACCGGATCTCGTTCGAGGTCTCACGCGGGGAGATCTTCGGATTCCTCGGGGCCAACGGCGCCGGAAAGACCACTGCCATGCGCATGTTGTGCGGGTTGAGCCGCCCGACCTCGGGCAGCGGCCGCGTCGCGGGATGCGACATCGTGCGCCAGAGCGAGCAGATCAAGCACCATATCGGCTACATGAGCCAGCGCTTCTCGCTCTACGACGATCTCACCGTACGGGAGAACATCCGCCTCTTTGCCGGCATCTACGGACTCTCGCGCCGTGAGACCGGCGTGCGGAGCGACGACCTGCTCCGCCGGCTCAACCTCGCCCCGGAGGGCAATACGCCGGTCGGGGCGCTGCCCCTGGGCTGGAAACAGAAACTGGCCTTTGCCATCGCCACACTCCACCGGCCCGAGGTGGTCTTTCTCGACGAGCCGACGGGTGGCGTAGATCCCCTTACGCGCCGCCAGTTCTGGGAGATGATCTACGAGGCGGCGGCCGGCGGTACGACCCTCTTCGTCACGACCCACTACATGGACGAGGCGGAGTACTGCTCGCGGGTCTCGATCATGGTCGACGGACGCATCCGTGCGCTCGACACCCCCTCCCGTCTGAAACAACAATTCGCCGCCCGCTCGATGGACGAGCTCTTCCGGCTCCTGGCACGCGGCGCCCAACGAAGCGAATAGCCCATGAAAAGCAATTTCACAGCCTTTGTCCGCAAGGAGACCCTCCACATCCTGCGCGACCGGCGCACGATGCTCATCGTGCTGCTCATCCCGGTGGTGCTGATGGTGCTGTTCGGCTTCGCCATCTCGACCGAGGTGAACGAGGTGCGCATTGCGGTCGTCGCAACGGACCGGACCGACGGCGTACGCGAAGCCGTCGAGCGGATCGTCCGCAACGACAGCTTTACGTTCTGCGGCTACATCACGCAGGAGCGCATCGATCCGATGCTGCGCACGGGCCGTGCCGATGCCGTTGCTGTCTTCGCCCCGGACTACGACCGCCTCCGGCTGCAGGCTGCCGCCGGCACACCGCAACAACCCCTTATCCAGCTGATCCTCGACGCTTCGAACGTCAATACGGCCGGCACGGCCGCCGCCTGGCTGCAGGGAGTGCTGCTCGGCGAGGCTTCGCCGCAGACGCTCTTCGAAACCCGCATGCTGTTCAATCCCCGGATGAAGAGCGCCTTCAACTTCGTCCCGGGTATCATGGGACTGATCTTCATTCTGGTCTGCGCCATGATGACCTCGGTCTCGATCGTGCGCGAAAAGGAGTCGGGAACGATGGAGGTGCTGCTCGTCTCACCGGTGAGGCCGTTCCGGATCATTCTGGCCAAGATGATTCCCTACTTCGCCGTCTCGTGCATCGTGCTGGTCCTGATTCTGCTGCTGGCCCGCTTCCTGCTGGATGTACCGATGAGCGGCGGCGTGGCGGGCATCTTTGCCCTGTCGCTGCTCTACCTGATGCTCTCGCTGGCACTGGGACTGCTGGTCTCGACCCTCGCCCGGACGCAGGTCGCCGCACTGCTCATCTCGGCAATGGTCATGCTGCTGCCCATTCTGATGCTCTCGGGGATGATCTTCCCGATCGAGAATCTGCCGCGTTTCTTCCGGTGGGTATCGGCCGTCGTGCCGGCCCGCTGGTACATCGACGCCATGCGGCGGATGATGATCCAGGGTGCTTCGATGGCCGACGTATGGGTGGACGGCGCCGTGCTGCTCGCAATGACCGGGCTGCTGCTCGGCGTATCGTTCCGCAAGTTCAACGACAAACTCGAATAACTCAATGAGAGCCTTTTTCGTCCTGTTGCAGAAGGAGTTCCTGCAGATCCGGCGCAACCGGTTCCTGCCGCGGCTGATCGTTGTCTTCCCCATCATGGTGATGCTGGTGTTGCCGCTGGTGATGACGATGGATGTCCGCCACGTCCGGGTTGCCGTCGTGGATCTGGACCGCTCGTCGACTTCGCAACGGCTGATTTCGCACCTCGGGGCAACGACCTATTTCTCACTGGCAAACCGCTGCGCGCAATACAACGAAGCCCTGCATCTGCTGGAACACGGAGATGCGGACGTCATTCTGCAGATTCCGCGGGAGTTCGAGCACGGCTGGATGGCCGGATCGCCGGACCGGATTCAGATTACGGCCAACGGGGTCAATGCAACCAAAGGGGCACTCGCCATGCAGTACCTGCTGCAGTCCGTCGCCCGCACGCTGGGTGAAATCCGTGCCGAACAGAGTCCGGCTCCGACTTCGGAGTTGATTACGGTTCAGAACCGCTTCAACCCGACACTCGACTACCGTCACTACATGATTCCGGCACTGATGATCATGCTGTTTATCCTCATCTGCGGTTTTCTGCCGGCACTGAGTATTGTCGGCGAGAAGGAACGCGGCACGATCGAACAAATCAACGTCACCCCCGTCGGCCGGTTGACCTTCACCCTTTCGAAACTGATCCCCTACTGGCTCATCGGCCTCTTTGTACTGACGGCAGCCATGGCAGTGGCCCGGCTGGTCTACGGACTTGCGCCGGCAGGCTCGGTCGGGGCGGTCTACCTCGGGGCGATGCTCTTCATACTGACCATTTCGGGATTCAGTCTGACCGTGGCGAACTTCTCGCAAACCATGCAGCAGACCATGTTCGTCATGTTCTTCTTCATCATGATCTTCGTACTGATGAGCGGACTGCTGACACCGATCGCCTCCATGCCGGAGTGGGCGCAGCGGATCACCTACGTACTGCCACCCCGGTATTTCGTCGAGATTCTGCGGGCGGTCTATCTGAAGGGGACAACCATTTTGGAATTGGGAACTTCATACATCGCCCTCGGCCTTTTCGCCCTGCTGTTCAATGGCCTGGCCGCAGTCACCTACCATAAGCGGCAATAGGTGCAGGTCCGGGCCTAAGCCACATTCCATCAAGCAGCTAAAGGAGACATCCCGATCCATTCTTACGGACAGTATGGCGCAAAAAGCACGCCCGACAAAAGGACAACGATGCTACGAAGCAAATGATGCAGATCAGCGAAATAGAGCTTAATCGTGACCTGTTTTCGGTCCGGGCAAAACAGGTCACGATTAAGGCGTGAAATACTTGCTGCCTTTTGCTTTCTTTCTGGGTTTCTTTCTGGCCCCCTCTGGAGCAGAAAACGGGACTCGTACTCGCGTTGCGCACGAGTGATTCCGCGAATTTTGGCAGACACCCCCGCCCCCTGGGAGAGGTGCTTTGAGATCACATGTGCCGAGTCCCTCATGCACCGGCATACAAAACAAAAGGGAGAGCCTTTCAGAGGTTCTCCCTTTTGTTTTGGAGCGGAAAACGGGACTCGGACCCGCGACCTCAACCTTGGCAAGGTTGCGCTCTCAAGCCCCCAAAACGCTACGCGTTTAGGGGTAACCAACTGAGCTATTTCCTTTTACGACGATTTTTTCGAATGTGTTTTACCTCGTTTTTCGCATTGGTTAAACGGATGGTTAAACATTTGCGTCTGTCTGCTGGTTTGTAAATGATTGTTAATTAGAGAATTGTTTAACAGGCTAAATAAGTTCTATAACACGTTCTTTTTTGTTATTCATTGGCATAGTGAATTTATGGTTTTCAAATAAAAATTCCCGACCGTTAAGCCGAGAATTTATGTTTGTCTACTGAAAGCAAAGAAAAAAAGCCGCATTTTCTTGGCTCTCCTTATCCTTTATGGATACGATGCAATCCAACTACATCAAGTTATTTCGTAAATTGCATCAGATATTTTTCGCAGAATCCTGCTAACGGGAATTTCATCACCTCTTCCCGTCCGTCGGGCGTTGTGTATTGGATTAGTATTGTATCGGCTTTTACATGGTAATCGAACAGATTTACCCGTTCATCCGTTCCCTCTATTCCGACCTCGTTCTGTGTCATTATGCCGATTATCCCGTCCATCTCTTTAAGTTCGCACTTTCATCCGAATAGGTAGCGCCGATTCTTTGCAAGGATAATTTCGACGTGCTTTGTTATGTCTGCCATATTAGGGGCAAACACATAAATAAATGTTTCGGGATATATTCCGTCTTTGAGCTTCTCGACGAGCAAAGCTATTCCCTCTGTCGGGCTTCATCTGACCGTCTTTTGAATGATCTGCCTATCTTCCCAGGTTTCGGACTTTCATTCTGTTTTTGGTTGTTTGTATCTGTTCATATTGCGCAAAATGTTATGTTGTTTTTATCTTCATAAAGATAAGATTATTAACGAAATAAACAAAATAAAAAAGTGACAAACTCTGCAAAAGGGTCTTATAGATTAACCTTTTCACAAAGTCTGTCACTTTTCATTCGACAAGCGTAAATCAGATTTTCTTAAATGTATATGTTATTGCTGCTTTATAACTGTCATCGTCTATTTCCTCGAAAAGGACGAGTTGCGTTTTTGTTAATTGTTCGATTTTAAATGTCCCATTATATTCGTATTCTTGGGGAATTGTCAAAACATCATTTGAGATAGAATATTTTAAGGACCATTCTTCCTGCAATTGGTTGTTTTCATAATAATTAAAACTTTTATATGTGCCCGATCCATCCTCATTGAATGTATAGGTGTAATAGAACCCGTAATCGTCGTTCACATCATCGATCGGATAGGTTATATCCTTATCGAATTTACCCTCTCCTGGCACAATTTCATAGCCGACCTCACGTGTAATCTGCCATGTTCCGACGATCGACGCATCTTTGTTATCGTCCTTGTCATCATCGGAGCATGCCGAAAACGAGACTGCCGCAAACAGAGCGGCCGCAAAGAAAAACAACTTTTTCATCGTTGCAATAAGTTTTTGTTTGTCGTCCCAGCACCTGTACGACGGTTAAAGTTTGGGTTTAAAGAAACAGAAAGCGTGATGCTGAACGCCTATTCACACTTGCAGGTCGTAGGAAACCTTGGTAGATAAATAAGCAACAACACCACGCCGTATCCATGAAAGGATATGACGCGGCAAGATGTCAGCCATTCTCTCTACCTTTTCGAATTTCCTACGTTCGCAAGTCGAGAACAAGCTACACTCTCCGTGTATTCAATATGTTACTGCAAAAGTAACACATTCGGCGGAAAATGCAAAACACCTTGCCCATTCGGGTGTTGTTGCCGTTTAAATTTGCTGTAAAATTCTTGAAAACAAAGTTTCTATCCAATAGTTGGGAGTATGGAATCGAAACTTTATTAGTTGTAAGTTGGGCTAATCCCCACCGCAAATTTCCTGCATGACGTGATCCATGTAAATGGCCTGCCCGCTTGACATTCGTCCCCACCAATGGCAGCCCAGTTCGTCGATGACGGTTTCGCCCTGTTCTCTCAACCGATCGGCCAGCCACGGTGTGACCAACCACCATTCCAACACCTCCTCCCCATTAAAGGGATAGATGTACTCTTCGTCGATTCGTCCTGCTTGGATTAACTCGTCGATTACTGAACTTTGTCCCCACAGGACATGGATGTCTGCCATTTGCTTGGCTTTTTCTTGTGTGTCGTACATAGCGATTTGAGTATATGTTTGTCACATATACGCTGTAATCCAACTATATATAATCTCAATAATGCTATGCGGAGAATTGGTTTCAGGCTTAAACAGGGGTGGCCTGTTTTATGTGGAATCCCATTATAAGGGATAGGCAATAATTTCGTTTTCCATCAGAAAAGGGGGCGGGACGAAAAACAGGGATTGTCCGCACGTGATGTTCGTCGGCAGGTGGTCGGGCGAAGCCCGGCCACCGCTTCGCGGGGCCGTGGCTCGCCCTCTATCTTCTCACGAACTTGTCCCTGATAATTGTCACACACGCCGTCGGTTTACCCTCTATTCGTGTCGGTGCGTCCTTAATCTCGTATCATTGTGCGAGGTCTGTCGCTTTGGCCTTTCGTTGCAGACCTAGCGTGTCGTAAATCTCCTGCAAGCGTTCTTTCGCCTTGTTTTTGGCAATCGGCGTCTGCTTCTGAAATGCGGCGTTTATCATCTTCACGATTTTATAGTCGTCGCCGATTGAAAGCCCCTTTACCAACTCTCGGCGGATGTTGCCGACATGATATTTCAACGCCTGTACTTTGGCCGTTCCCAACTCGTCGTAAGCCTGCTTTACCAGCGGATGCCGCTGTTCTATCACGGCGCATAATTCGGCAGGGCTTTCCACCACGAAAAATTGCTCGGTCATTGTTTTCAGTCGGCAGTATTCGTCGAACAACTCCCGAAAAGTAGTCCGCGCCGAAGGATTGGCCGCAAGGCGTTCCACGACCTTGCTGTATGTCTGCACTGTTACCTTATAGCCGTTTCGTTGCAGTTCGTCGGTAAGGTTTACATAGGTCGCGTAAATATGTCGGCTTATCTTAAAGTTTACGATGTCCATGTTGGCGAGGTTCTTTTCCACGATAAGGCGGTTATTGACTATCCGCACATATTGTTCGTTGATGTAGGGAATCTTCGATAAGGTTTTAACCCGTGTAGCTTCACTCAGCGAGTTTATCTCGGCGGCATAGCTTTCGGCTTCGGCAAGTGTCCGCTGGGTAGCCGCAACAAATTCGTCGAGCGTTACGGCCTTGCTATATTTGGTCGTGGAATAGACGTGCACGATTTGCGCCTTGTAACGGGAATCTCGGATGCGTCCGCATATCTGCGTGAAGAGCGTTGAAATATCCAACAGCGTGTGCGCCTTTCGTCCGTCGCTGACGATGAATGTAACGCCGTCGGGGTCGAAGATGTCGCACCCCTCGAAGCAGGTCGAGGTGTAGAAGTTTATCTTCTTCGCAGGGTCGGAGGGCTGGCCGATGGGATAATCTTTGCCTAATTTGCGCTGGTTCTCCTGCCTGCTCTCCCCGCTCGTGGAACAGACTATCTTAACGGCTTCGGGTGCGAGTTTGAGCGTGTCGATGACCTTTGCGATAAATTCCACGCTGTTGACGAAGATATGCAGGTTGTAGGGCAATTCGTCGCGCAGGACTTTGACGCACTCCGAGACGACGTATTTGTCGGGCTTGTTGGTCTGTCGCGAACGTACTTTGACCTCCGTAAGGTCGGGTCAGTCGATTTCGCAGGTCGGCAGGTGTCGCAGTTCCTCCAAAATGTATTCCCGCTCTATGGGTGTCGCTGTCATATATGTTGCCTTATTGAATTTAGCGGCTTCTACAAGTAAATTCTTAATGGCATTATGTCGGAACGAATAGGAGTTGAACAGCACGTGCCACTCGTCCACCAGCAGGAACAGCTCTTTGTAAGGGTCTATGCCGATGCTCTGTAAAGCGGAAACGACACGTGGCAGGGAATCGTAAGTCGTGGCTATCTTTAAGGGGGAATGGGTGCGGGCGAATTGCGTGATGTCCCACTCGGTAATATCTTCGTATACACCCAACACCTCTATATCGTCGGTGCGGCAGACGGTTTTGTTTTTCACCAATGCCACGTAAGGCATAGCGATAAGGGTGGGAATGGAATTGCGGATTGCTAGTTCGGTAGCCCCGCACCCCGTCTTTTTCTTGTTAAAAAGACAATTCGCGGGAATTTCGGTCATAAAGTCCCGAAGTAAGTTTGCACCTTTGGGTGCGTCGATGGTTCAGTTTTGCATAAGTAATTCGTTTTTAGTGAAATAAAATCTGTAATTATTTTTAATCTTGTATTGTTATTATTAAAGAGAAAGTCCATTTCGGAATCAAAAAATATTACACTCGGAAATAAGAAAAAGAGGCGCTGAAAAACACCTCCCGATTATGGACGGACCCGACATTCGGACTACTCCTTTTTCATATTATAAAGATAGCACCTTTTTTATTGGGAACAAAGGTCGGACAGCAATTAATCCGAACATTTTTATCTATGTCTTAGATGGCTTTATAGGGGGCTTTGCGAGGTGTCGGAGTGTGTTCGACCAGCCGAAAACCTGCGAAAAGTCCTTATTAGCGGAAATTCGCACGCTTCATTGTTCTAAAACACCTCCCGATGCGTGTAAAAAAGTCTTATCAAGGGGTTTTGAACCGCTTTATTGTTCTGTTATTCTCCCGAAACATGCGTTTCAAGTGTTATTAGTAACTTTTACTTGGCGGCGAGGTGTTATTTACAACCGAAAATGTTAAATTTGGGTATTAAAACCATCTGACAATGAGCACGAAGATAGAATATGAGGACGGCTCGGTCTATTTCGAACCCGAACCGAGCGAAACCGAGAATTTGGAGTATGTCTATTTGCTCTGCGATGATTATGAGAACGGCGGCTATTATCCGTACCGTTTTTTCAACCGCATGTGCAACGGACTAATCAAGGCCCCTTTCAGCAGGTTGCAGTTTATGAACAACGACGAAATCGTGTCCACTTTGGAGGGGTACGAATTGGATGCGGAGAAATTTTGGATGGCGGTGCTCTTTATCTATGATTGGGCCGAGAATCAGTTTGTCAAATGCGTCGATATAAAATCCCGTTCGCACGGGATGCTGTTACGGGAGTTGCTCGGCAAGTTGGGCGACGATATGGGCGATGTGACGATTCAGATTCGCAAGGGGCGCAAGAACTTGGACGTACACCCGATGATTAAGCGGGATATGATTGACGCCCTGCACGCCAAATTGGAGGAGTTGAAGCGGAAAGGAGCGGACAACCTCTTTGCTTACCGTTCGGAGGACTTCAAGGCGGATTATCCCGTACTGTCCTATAAGATGTATTTCGCTACGGAGCGGTTGCGGGAGCTGTTCGCGGCTTTGGAACGATGCAGGAGGATAGGGAAACCCAAACGGCGCAAAGGGTCGCTCGTGTCCTATAACAGGATGTTGCTGTTCGCCCGTATCGTCTATATGTTCCGTTACACGGACAACCCCGCATTTTTGGACAGCGACGACCCGCTGAAAGGGATAATGAAAGATTATAGGGGCAAAATTCCGCAGACACTCTCGGCAATCTACGACTGAGGAAAAGGGAGGGGGAAAGCGCTGGTTTTTTCCTCCTTAAAGACGGGACGAAATCGCAGTATGTTTGCAGTGTCAAGCCGAACGGATGACCTGCGACCCACATGGGCAAGGCGAGCAGAAAAACCAACGCCCCTCCCTAAAAAGGAGTATTTAAAATTATGGCAAAGAATAATTTTGCACCTGCTGCCGAGAGCACAGCAACTACCACGACCACGGCTCCTGCCGCAACCTCCAATGCCGCCCCTGCCGCCGAGCAGAAAGAGCCGCAGACAAACCCGACCTCGCGCCGTCGTGCACCGAGTGCGCCGATTTGGTCGGCATTGACCGTCGCAAGGCGGATGTTCAACAATCTGCCGTCGGCCTTGCAGAACACCGAAACAAAGCGGATGTGTCTGAAAGAGGCCGCAGAACGCACCTACGGAGACCCCAAGCGGGCAAGTTACGACATTAAGAACGAAGCCCGCAAATTGACCAACCTAATGGATTTCGGGGAGTACTGCCGAAAGAACGGATTAAAGGGAGAAAACGTGGCCGAGCACGTGGTATTCGAGGGTAAAACCGTAATGCGCCGAGTGATGGAGTACGGCGTCGAGAGCGTCCTCGGAACGAAAATCCAAATGTTCGCAGAACCGCTGACCGACGGTAAGGAAAAGTCCGCCGAGAGTGAAGCAAATGCCGAGTAACGGTAAAAACAGAGGTTGCGTCAGCACAAAAAAAGAATCGCAACCTTTCTCGCTTTACTCACGCAAACAAGAGAGAAAAGGGGTGCCACGGCGAAGCCGGGCACCTCTTTTCTCGATAACGGCAGTCACAACAAGTTCTGCATGGCCGCGTCGATTTGGCTGTTCTCGAAAGAATCCAAATAAATTTGGGTAGTCGATAAATCGGAATGACCGAGCGATTCGGAAATGATGGCAATATTCACTCCCGACCGCTTCAGCACGGTGGCGAACGTATGCCTTGCGACATAGGTAGTCAGTTCGATTTTCAGCCCCAATAATCGGCTCCACTCGTGCAGGGCCTTGTTCACGTGTTTCAGCACCTTGCGCACTCGGTCGTAAATCTGTTGCTCGGTCTTGTGTATGCGGCGGTCGAGTATCGGGAAAATATAGTCCTCGTCCGCATGGTCGGATTGGGCGTATTTGCCGATAATCGCTTTCGACTGCTCCGAGAGGTGGCAGGTCATCTCCTTGCTGGTTTTGTGGCGGGCATAGTAGATTCTTTCCTCGTCCATATCGCAGTAACGCAGGGTGGCGATGTCTTTGAAATTGATGCCTGCCGAGAGGTACGAAAACAGGAAAATGTCCCGTGCGAAATCCAGATAGGCCGAACCGTCGGCGGGTATCTCCGCCTGCATCAGCCGTTGCACCTCCTCCTTGCGGATGGCACGTTTGCGGGTGGCGGTCCACAACCGTCCGATTTTGAATTGCAGGAACGGACTGTGCGGCGTGGTGAAAATCCCCTCGGCAAGAGCCTTGTTATAGACGGCTTTCAGAACGCTGAATTTCGTGGCTATCGAATTGCTCTTGTTTCCCTTTTTCATTAGGAACAGTTCGAAATCACGCAGGTAGCCGACCGTAATTTCGTCGAAACGGATATTGGTCGAGCGGAATTGTTGCAGGAGTGAAAACGTGACCTTGTGTTTCGATGCCGAGCCGATTTTACCCACCGATTCCAACTGTGCAATCGTGCGGCGGAAATATTCGGCTATCGTGCAATAGACCCTCCGTCCGTCGGTTTCCAGCACATTGTCCAGCGTTACGGGGACCTCCAACGCTTCGAGCCGTTTGATGCGCTTGTCGTATTTCTCGATTTGCTCGTAAATCCGTAGCTGAACGGCGGGATTTTGGGTTTTAAGCGTTTGGGTGTCGAAATTCCAATCGTCGGCGGGTATATTGATTCCCGTACTTACATAGCGGCAGCGGCGATTGACGGTAAAACGCAGGTAGATGTTCGTGGTACGGTTTTGATTGATGCGGTCTTTTCTGCAAATGGCATTGATGCTGACACTCATAATGTTGCGGCATTATGCAGACAAGCGCGAACGGTGTTTTACCGCCGTAAAACATGGTTAAACAAATGGTAAAACATTCTTCGGAAAACGGCGCGAAAAAGGCATTACGGAGAGTTTCATTTCGCACCTGCAAAAAGAAAAACGAGCGATAATTCATTGATTATCACTCGTTTATTAAGAGCGGAAAACGGGACTCGGACCCGCGACCTCAACCTTGGCAAGGTTGCGCTCTACCAACTGAGCTATTTCCGCATTTGTCAACCCCAATACTTGTCGTTTGGGATTGCAAATATAAGCGCTTTTTTTTATTCTGCAAAATTTTCTGACACCTTTTCTCCAAAACAAATATCCCCGATCTTTTCAGACCGGGGATATTCTACCGAAAAACATCGACTTAGCGTACCTTGAAACCCTCGTCGGCTTTCATCGGAATCGGAAGCGAGGCATAATAGCCACTCTCCAGTTTGCTGCGGACAGCCTTGAAGGCCTCGATCGTCTCCTTCACATCCTCCAGCGTATGGGCTGCCGTCGGAATCACGCGAAGGATAATTTCACCCTTCGGGATTACCGGGTAGATCACCATCGAGCAGAAGATACCGTGGTTCTCACGCAGGTCGACTACCAGGTTCGTGGCCTCCGGAACGCCTCCCTTCAGGAAAACCGGCGTTACGGGCGAATTCGTCACGCCGATATCGAAGCCGTTCTCCTTCAGGCTGCCTTGCAGCGCACGGACGATCTCCCACAGTTTCTGCTGGAACTCCGGATGGTTGCGGATCAACTCCAGACGCTTCAGCGCACCGATCACCATCGGCATCGGCAGCGACTTGGCATAAAGCTGCGAACGCATGTTGTAACGCAGCAGGTTGATCAGCCAGCGCGGTCCGCTGACAAAGGCGCCGATGCCGGCCATCGACTTGGCAAAAGTGTTGAACAGCACGTCCACACCGTCGACCACGCCAAAATGCGAGGCCGTACCGCGGCCGCCCTCACCCATCGTACCGAAACCATGGGCATCATCGACCAACAGGCGGAACTGGAAATCCTTCTTCAGGGCAACAATCTCGTCGAGTTTGCCCAGATCGCCCTTCATGCCGAACACACCCTCGGTAACGACCAGTACACCGCCGTTCTGCTCGTTGGCCAGTTCGGTGGCGTGGTGCAGCTGCAGGCGGAGCGACTCCATGTCGTTGTGGCCGAAGACAAAGCGCTTGCCCTTGTGCAGACGCAGACCGTCGATGATGCAGGCGTGAGCCTCGGCATCGTAAACCACCACGTCTCGTGGCGTGAGCAGACAGTCGATAATCGAGATCATGCCCTGATAGCCGAAGTTGAGCAGGAAAGCATCCTCCTTGCCGACAAAGGCGGCCAGTTCGCGTTCGAGCTGCTCGTGGTATTTGGTCTGACCGCTCATCATGCGGGCACCCATCGGAGCTGCCATACCGAACTGGGCGGCACCCTCGGCATCGGCCTTGCGCACCTCGGGATGATTGGCCAGACCGAGGTAGTTGTTCAGGCTCCAGTTGAGCACCTTGTGGCCGCGGAAGGTCATGTGGGGACCGATCTCGCCCTCGAGTTTCGGGAAGGCGAAATAACCGTGAGCGTAAGCCATGTACTGACCGATAGGTCCGCCGGCATTCTTGCTCAGACGATCGAAAATATCAACCATGTTGTTTGTGTTTATGAGTTTAAGTGACTTATCGTTTTGTTTTGCCGCGCAAAAGTACAAATAATTGAACGATTTTAACGGTCAAAAGTAGCCGTTTTTTGCTCCCCGGCGATACGCATTTATACGTATTTTAGGACTTCCGGTCTCTTTTGCGGTCCACGGCGTCGACAATCACGGCCACGGCTCCGTCACCCGTCACGTTGGTCGCCGTGCCGAAACTGTCCATGGCGATATAGGTGGCAATCATCAGTCCGCACAGCGTCTCGTCGAATCCCAGCATCGACTCCAGCAGCCCCAGCGCCGCCATGATCGCCCCGCCCGGAACCCCCGGAGCCGCCACCATCGTCACCCCCAGCAGCACGATGAAGCCCGCAAAGGTCGCCGTCGGAAGCTCCGCTCCAGCCAGCATCGAAACGGCCAGCGCACAGGCCGTGATCTTCATCATCGACCCCGAGAGGTGGATCGTCGCGCAGAGCGGAATGACGAACGACGCCAGTTCGGGACGCACCCCGAGGCGCAGCGTCCGCTCCAGCGTCACGGGAATCGTCGCCGCCGAGGATTGCGTGCCGAGGGCCGTAACGTAGGCCGGCAGCATCGTACGCAGCATCCGGAGCGGATTCCGCCGCGACGCGAGTCCCGCCACCGAGAACTGGAACAGCAGCAGCGCAACCGTCAGCACGAAGATCACCACGATCAGTTTGACGAAGACCCCCAGTACGCCGGCGACCTGTCCCGACCGGGTGATCGAGAGGAAGATGCCGAAGATATAAAGAGGCAGCAGCGGCAGAATGACCCGGGCAATGACCCGTTCGATGATGCGCTTGAAGTCGTCGAGCGCCCCCTTGAGCGTCACCGACCCGGTTGCGGCCATCCCCAGACCGAGGACGAAGGCCAGCACCAGAGCCGACATCACCCCCATGACGGGCGGTATGGCAAGGGTGAAGTAAGGGGTCAAGGCCTCACCCTCTTCGGGGAGGACCATCTCCGAACCGGCAAGCAGCGTCGGAAACACGGCCCGGCCGACAAAGTAGGTGCCGAACCCCGAGATCAGCGTGAAGCCGTAGGCCAGGGCGGCCGTCAGCGCCAGCAGGCGCCCGGCACTGCGCCCCAGGTCGGCGATGCCCGGCGCCACCAGCCCGAAGATGAGCAGCGGAATGACGAACTCCAGAAACTGTCCGAATACGGCATTGAAGGTCAGGGCCGCCCGAGCCACCCATCCGGGCAGGAAGAGGCCGCCAACAATACCCAGCACGATAGCCAGCACAACGCGCGGCAGCAGTCCGAATTTTCGCTTCATCGAAGAATGATTTTTGTAAAGGTATGAAAAAATTAGTTACTTTTGTCACATGACATCCCTTTACCACGACATCATCTACGGCCCGGTACACTCGCGGCGGCTGGGTCTCTCGCTCGGGGTCAATCTGTTGCCCACCGAGTCGAAGCTCTGTTCGTTCGACTGCATCTACTGCGAATGCGGCTGGAATGCCGACCATCCCGGCGGGCGTCGTTTCAACGCCCGGGAGGAGGTGCGCACACACCTCGAGACCGCCCTGCGGCAGATGGCCGGAGCCGGGACTCCACCCGATGTGATCACCTTTGCCGGCAACGGCGAACCGACCCTGCATCCCGATTTCGAGGGGGTGATCGACGATACGATAGCGCTGCGTGACCGCTACTGCCCCGCGGCGAAGGTCTCCGTGCTGTCGAACGCCACGCAGATCCACCGCCCGGAGGTGCGGCGGGCGCTGCTGCGTGTGGACAATAGCATCCTGAAGCTCGACTCGGCCTTCGATGCCACGGTGCGCCGCATCGACAACCCGCAGAACCCGCATTATACGGTTCGGGGCATTGTCGATGAAATGAAGCGCTTCGAGGGACGGATGATTCTCCAGACGATGTTCCTGCGCGGCGAGTGCAACGGTGCGCCGATCGACAACACCACGCAGGAGGAGGTCGAAGCATGGCTGCGCCTCGTCGAGGAGATCCGCCCCCGGCAGGTGATGGTCTATTCGCTCGACCGCGACACGCCGTGTCCCACCCTCGAAAAGGTTTCACACGAGGAGCTGCAGCAGATTGCCACCCGCGTCGAAGCGCTGGGAATTCCCTGCTCCGTCGCCTGACCCAGGCCGGCGCCATCCGCCGACACGCGGTCTACGCCCCCCGCGCAATCCTCTCCCCGACAGCCGGGCGGAGGTTCAACACGCACAACCGGAATCGAAGACACCTCCCGGGCCCTCGCCAGGGCTCGGGAGTTTCACACCAAAAACACCCGCAACCATGCAACTATTACTCTCCTGCGCCAAGACGATGACGGACCGGAGCCCGATCTCCGTACCCCGCACCACCAAACCCCGATACGGAACCGAGGCCGACACAGCCGCGGCCGCTCTGGCATCGCTGTCGGCCGATGATCTGGCCCGTCTGCTGCACATCAACCGCACGCTGGCGGCCGAAAACCGCCGCCGCTACGCCTCGTTCCACGACGCACCGTCGCTGCCGGCCCTGACGGCCTACACCGGCATCGTCTTCAAACGGATCGACCCGGCAAGCTTCACCCCCGCGGATTTCGAATACGCCCAGGAGCATCTGAACATCACCTCGTTCCTCTACGGGTTGCTCCGCCCGCTGGATCGGATCCGCCCCTACCGGCTCGAGGGCGACACCGTCCTGCCGGGCGACGACGAGCAGACGCGCTTCGCCTTCTGGCAGTCGCGACTCACCGATGCATTCATCGACAAGATCCGCGCCGACGGCGGCGTGCTGCTCAACGCAGCCAGCGGCGAGATGAAACGACTCTTCGACTGGCGGCGTCTCGCACGCGAGGTACGGATCATCACCCCGGAGTTCCGCATCCGCGAGGGCGACCGTCTCCGGACCATTGTCGTCTATACGAAGATGTGCCGCGGTGAGATGACGCGCTTCGCGTTGAAGAACCGGATCGAGAACCCCGAACTGCTGAAGTCGTTCGAATGGGAGGGGTTCCGGTTCGATCCGGCGGAGAGTCGCGGCGACAACTGGTTTTTCACCCTGCAGCAATAAAAAAGTCCGGGCAAAAACCCGGACATTTTTTCGAGGAGGGGAGGGCAGCAGCTCACTGTCCTGCTCCGGCGGCCTCTTTGGCCGGCCGCACGGCCAGCAGCGCCCGGAGAATCGACGCTTCGTCGTAGCCGCAAAGGGCCTGCAACTGGGCGGGCGTGCCGTGTTCGACCCACTGGTCGCCGATCCCCAGCCGCGTGACCTGCACGTCGTAACCGCGCGAAGTGAAGAAGACCGTCACAGCCTCGCCCACTCCGCCGCTCAGGCAGCCGTCCTCGACCGTGATGACCCGACGGAAGCGGCGGCCCACCTCATCGAGCAGCACTTCGTCCAGCGGTTTGACATAGCGCAGGTCGTAATGCGCCGCCTCGACCCCTTCGGCCGAAGCCCGTTCGGCGGCACGTGCCGCCGCATTGCCCGCCGTACCAATGGTCACCAGCGCCACGTCGCTTCCCTCGCGCAACCGGCGACCCCGTCCCACGGGCAGTTTCTCGAAGGCTGCACCGCGCCACGGAAGCCCCTCCCCGCACCCCCGCGGGTAACGGATCATGAAGGGATGACCGGCACACAGCGCCGTATACATCAGATTGCGCAGTTCGGGTTCGTTCATCGGAGCGGCAATCGTCAGCCCCGGGATGGCCCGGAAGGCCTCCATGTCAAAGACTCCGTGGTGGGTTACACCGTCCTCGCCGACCAGTCCGCCGCGGTCGAGACACATCACCACCGGAAGATCCTGGATCGCCACGTCGTGGATCACATTGTCGTAGGCCCGCTGCATGAAGGTCGAGTAGATGTTGCAGAAGGGGATCATCCCCGCGGCGGCCAGTCCGGCCGAGAAGGTCACGGCGTGTCCTTCGGCAATGCCCACATCGAAGCAGCGGTCAGGCATCTCGCGCATCAGGATGTTCATCGAACAGCCCGTAGGCATGGCAGGGGTCACCCCCACAACCCGCGGATCCATCCGGGCCAGTTCAAGCAGCGTCTCGCCGAAGACATCTTGGTAGCGGGTCGCACCGCCCGACAACTTGATCCGTTCTCCCGTATCGGGGTTGAAGCGGCCCGGAGCGTGCCACACCGGCTGGTCGTGTTCGGCCGGCAGGTAACCCTTGCCCTTGACTGTCAGCACGTGCAGCAGTTTCGGGCCCTCGATGTCGCGCAGCGCCCGCAACGTGCGGACCAGCTCCTTGAGGTTGTGGCCGTCGACCGGCCCGAAATAGCGGAAATTGAGACTCTCGAAGAAGTTGCTCTTGTTCAGCACCCCCTGCTTGACGGCATTACCCGCCATCTGGCAGAGGCGCAGCAGCCGCGGCGTATGCGAAAGAATCCCCCACAGCCGCTGTTTGAAGCGGTTGTAGTGAACCGAGGTCGAGATCTTCAGCAGGTAGTTCTTCAGCGCGCCGGTGGCCTGATCGATGGCCATGTTGTTGTCGTTGAGAATCACCAGCAGGTTCGTCCGCTTCGAAGCCCCGGCATTGTTCAACCCCTCGAAGGCCAGGCCGCCGGTCATCGAACCGTCGCCGATGACGGCTACCACCTGGTGCTTTTCACCGCGCAGCTCGGCCGCCTTGGCCATGCCGAAAGCCGCCGAAATCGACACCGAAGCGTGACCGCCCCCGAAGGCGTCGTACTCGCTCTCGGACATGCGCGGAAAACCGCTGATGCCGCCCAGCTGACGTTTGGTATGGAACGCCTCGCGACGCCCCGTGATGATCTTGTGGGCATAGGTCTGATGACCGACATCCCAGACGATCTTGTCCTGCGGCGCGTCGAAGACATAATGCAGTGCCGCAGCCAGCTCCACGGCCCCGAGACTCGAGGCCAGATGGCCCGGATTGACCGAACACTCCTCAATGATATAGTGACGCAGCTCGTCGCAATAGAGCCGCAGCTCTTCGGGCGAGAGTTTCTTCAAATCCCGGGGCGAGGAGACCCGGGTCAGCAGTTTATAATCTTCACGCGACATTGGGAAGACAAAGATACATAATAATGGGGAAATTTTCGAAAATTTTCCTATCTTCGCGTAACGGTAAAACCACACACGTCATGAAATACCAGCGCATACTCCTGAAATTGAGCGGCGAATCGCTCCAGGGAACGCAGAAATACGGACTCTCGCCCGAGGTGCTGCAGTCCTACGCCGAACAGATCAAGGCCGCAGCCGCAACCGGCGTCCAGATCGGCATCGTCATCGGCGGCGGCAACATCTTCCGCGGCCTTACCGGCGCCAGGAAGGGATTCGACCGCGTCAAGGGCGACCAGATGGGCATGCTCGCCACGATCATCAACTCGCTGGCCCTGCAGTCCGCGCTCGAGGACAACGGCGTCCGCTGCAAGGTCCTCACCTCGATCCGCATGGAGCCCATCGGCGAATACTTCTCCAAGGCCCGCGCCATCGAGTATCTCGAAGCCGGTTACGTGGTGATCATCGGCGGCGGAACCTCCAACCCCTACTTCACCACCGACTCCGCCTCGGCTCTGCGCGGCATCGAGATCGAAGCCGACGTCCTGCTCAAGGGCACCCGTGTCGACGGCGTATATACGGCCGATCCCGAGAAGGACCCCACGGCCACGAAATTCCAGGAGATCTCCTTCGAAGAGGTCCTCGACCGCCGGCTCAAGGTCATGGACCTCACGGCCTTCACCCTCTGCCGCGAAAATGGTCTCGAAATCATCGTCTTCAACATGGACACGCCGGGCAACCTGGGCAAGGTCCTCGCCGGCGAACCGATCGGAACCCTCGTAAAACGCTGATACCATGGCTATCCGCAAACACCACCGCAAGAGCAGTCGCCAGTTGTGGATCATGCTGGCGCTGATCGCCGTCATCGCGGCCGTCATCGCGCTGCTGCCCAACGGGGCGGAGCCGGAGCCGCAACCCGCCGACGAACTCGAAGCCACGACCCTCGTCCATGCCGGCGAGGAGGCCCCGGACTTCTCTGTCGGCATGTTCGACGGCTCGACGGTCACCCTCTCCGAACTGCGCGGAAAGGTCGTCCTGCTCAACTTCTGGGCCACCTGGTGCCCGCCCTGCCGCGAGGAACTCACCCACGTGCAGAGCGATATCATCGACCGTTTCGCCGGCCGTGATTTCCTCTTCCTGCCCGTTTCGCGCGGCGAAAGCCGTCAGGCCGTGGCCGCCTTCCGCCAGAAAACCGGATACGACTTCCCCATGGGACTCGACTCCACCCGCTCGGTCTATGACCGCTACGCTTCGAACTACATCCCCCGCAACTTCCTGATCGATGCCGAAGGCAAGGTCGTGACGGCCACCATCGGATTCGAACCGGAGGAGTTCGACGAGTTGATCCGTGCCATCGAGGCCACCCTTGCCCAGGCCGAGCAGAACCGAACCGAAGAATAATTCAAATCAATACCGCATATGGATACCAAAACGATTCTCAACGATGCTTCGGCCCGCATGCAGAAGGCCATCGACCACCTCGAGGAGGAACTCCTCAATGTCCGCGCCGGCAAGGCGTCGCCCAACGTCCTCAACGGCGTGATGGTCGACTATTTCGGTTCGCAGGTGCCCGTTTCGGGTGCCGCCAGCGTCACCGTCCCCGATGCCAAGACCATCCTCATCCAGCCCTGGGACAAGAAGATGCTCCGCATCATCGAGAAGGCCATCCTCGATTCGAACATCGGTCTGACCCCCTCGAACAACGGCGAAACGATTCGTCTGACCATTCCGCCCCTGACCGAGGATCGACGCAAGGAGCTCGTCAAGCAGATCCGCAGCGAGGCCGAAACCGCCCGTATCAGCCTGCGCAATGCCCGCCGCGAGGCCGTCGAAGCCTTCAAGAAAGCCCAGAAGGAGGGTATGCCTGAAGACGAGTCGAAAGACGGCGAAAGCCAGTCGCAGAAACTCCTCGAGAAGTTCACCAAACAGCTCGACGAGGTACTGGCCCGCAAGGAGAAGGAGATCATGACCGTCTGATCCGGCCGATTCCCGATCCTGCAGAAATCCATGACACCCGGTTCCTTTGTGAATCGGGTGTTTTTGTTTTGTCGGACGACGTCGGGCGCAAGACAGGCCGCCCGTTCCGACACCCGCACCCCGGAGGACAATCCGTAATACGGACCGTTGTCCGGCAGCCCGAATGCAGGCGGAACGGAAGCGGGCAGAACGGAAGCCTGTTCGACCGCCATTGCGGCTTCCCGCCGGGAATCCCGCAAACCCGGCAAACAGCCGCAAAAAAAACGGGGCGGATGGAGAACCATCCGCCCCGTCGGGGTTATCTCATGCGGCAGATACCGCACGGAGAGTCATTACAACTTCGGGCCGGCAGCCACGAGGTTCTTGCCCTCCTCGTTGCCCGTGAACTTCTGGAAGTTCTTGATGAAGCGGCCGGCGAGGTCCTTGGCCTTCTCGTCCCACTGCGATGCATCGGCATACGTGTCGCGCGGATCGAGGATGTGCGAGTCAACACCCGGCAGCTCGGTGGGCACCTTGAAGTCGAAGACAGGGATCATCTTCGTAGGAGCCTTGTCGATCGAGCCGTCGAGGATGGCGTCGATGATGCCACGCGTATCCTTGATCGAGATACGCTTGCCGGTGCCGTTCCAACCCGTGTTCACGAGGTAGGCCTTGGCGCCCGACTTCTCCATCTTCTTGACCAGCTCCTGGCCGTACTTCGTCGGGTGCAGCGACAGGAAGGCGGCACCGAAGCAAGCCGAGAAAGTCGGCGTCGGCTCGGTGATACCACGCTCCGTACCGGCCAGCTTGGCGGTGAAGCCCGACAGGAAGTAGTACTTCGTCTGCTCCGGAGTCAGGATCGATACCGGGGGCAGCACGCCGAATGCATCGGCCGAGAGGAAGATCACCTTCTTGGCGGCCGGAGCCTTCGATACCGGCTTAACGATATTCTCGATGTGGAAGATCGGGTACGATACACGGGTGTTCTCCGTTACCGACTTGTCGGCGTAATCGATCTTGCCCTTCTTGTCCACGGTTACGTTCTCCAGCAGGGCGTTGCGGCGGATGGCGTTCCAGATGTCGGGCTCGTTCTCCTTCGAGAGGTTGATCACCTTGGCGTAGCAACCGCCCTCGAAGTTAAAGACGCCGTCGTCGTCCCATCCGTGCTCGTCGTCACCGATCAGCTGACGCTTCGGATCGGTCGACAGCGTGGTCTTGCCCGTTCCCGACAGACCGAAGAAGATGGCCGTTTCGCCCTTCTCGTTCGTGTTGGCCGAGCAGTGCATCGAAGCCATGCCCTTCAGCGGCAGCAGGTAGTTCATGTAGGAGAACATACCCTTCTTCATCTCACCGCCGTACCAGGTGTTGATGATCACCTGCATCTTCTCCGTGAGGTTGAAGACTACGGCCGTCTCCGAGTTCAGACCCAGCTCCTTGTAGTTTTTCACCTTGGCTTTCGAAGCGTTCAGTACCACGAAATCGGGCTCGCCGTACTTCTCCAGCTCCTCATCCGTCGGACGGATGAACATGTTCTTCACGAAGTGAGCCTGCCAGGCAACCTCCATGATGAAACGGATCTTCAGACGCGAGTTCTCGTTGGCGCCGCAGAACGTATCAACCACGTAGAGCTTCTTGCCCGAGAGCTCCTCGGCTGCGATCTTCTTCAGCTCTTTCCAAGCCTTCTTCGTCACGGGCTTGTTATCGTTCTTGTACTCGTCGGAGGTCCACCAGATCGTATCCTTCGTGGTTTCGTCCATCACGAAGAACTTGTCCTTGGGCGAACGGCCCGTATAGACTCCCGTCATTACGTTAACGGCTCCCGTCTCGGTCAACTGACCCTTCTCATACCCACGCAGGCCTTTCTTGGTCTCCTCACGGAACAGTTCGTCGTAGGAGGGATTGTACACGATCTCGGTTACGCCCGTGATCCCGTACTTTTTCAGATCCATTTTGTCCATAACTTGTTTATTTTGATTAAACACCAAATCCTTAACCCAACGTCCGGGCAGCGTTGAAAATTGCCTTTTCGGACGGCACAAAGGTAAAAACTTTTTCCAGAATTGTGAAAAAAATAACAGCATAAATTACGAAAATTTTTTACGATCCCCGCCCGGCGGCGGCGACGGGCGGTTCGCAGGTCCCCGGGAGTCGGAAGTCCTGACTCCGCAGGAGCGCTTCTGGACGGGGTTTACAGTGCACGGCCGAGCCCGGCAGAAGTACCGGCGAATGGCAGGACACCGTCCAGAAAGAGCGCGGCATGGACGGACGAGGCAAGCCCTGTTGCGATCCCGAAAAGCCACTGTCCAGATAAAAGGAGGGACAAAACAGCCGAAGCGGTCAGGACAACCGGGAGAATCCGAAACGACAAGGAGGATTCGGACAGCCGAAGCACCGGGAAAGGGACAGCAGGGGACGAGAGGAACGGAAAGTACAGGACGGACAGGACAGGACAGGGAAAGCAGGCAGGACGGGAAAGGGCACCAACAGCCGAAACCGGCGAAATGATACCGACTGCCCGGCTGCCGGAACGGTCGGGACAACAGGAACAGCACAAGCAACCGGAACGCCCGAACCGTCGGGCAGCCGCACCTTTTTCGAAAGATTTCCTTTCCGATTTCAAAACGGAGATTTTATCCGAAAAATAATTTCATTTCGAAAAACGTTTCCCATGCCGAGAATTTTTGTATCTTTGGTTTGTTATGGCCGGACTCTACCTTCATATCCCCTTCTGCAAGCGCGTATGCGCCTACTGCGACTTCTTCAAGGAGGTCGGAACCCGCCGCATGGGCCCGCTCATCGAAGCCATGCACCGCGAAATGGAGTCCCGTCGCGACTATCTCGGCCAGGAAGCCGTCCGAACCCGCTATTTCGGCGGCGGAACCCCCTCGCTCTGCCCGCCCGACGTGCTGAAAGGACTCCTGGACCACGCCGCAGAGCTCTTCGACTGCTCGCAGGTCGAGGAGACCACCCTCGAAGCCAACCCCGATGACCTGACTCCCGAATACCTCGAAGCCCTGCGACGGGCCGGCATCGACCGTCTGTCGATCGGCATCCAGTCGTTCGACGACGCCTGTCTGCGGTTGATGAACCGCCGTCACACCGCCGCTCAAGCCGAAGAGGCTGTCCGGAACGCCCGCAAGGCCGGTTTCGAAAATATCACCGTCGATCTGATTTTCGGCGTGCCGGGTTTCGGCGGCGATTCGCTCCGCCGTTCGATCGACCGCACGCTGGAGCTCGGCGTCGAACACATCTCGGCCTATCACCTCACGATCGAACCCGGTACGGCCTTCGGCCGCCGGATGGAGCGCGGCGAGTTCGCCCCGGTGGACGAAACGGTCAGCGAAACGGAGTATGCGCTGGTTCACGAGCGACTCACCGGTGCCGGCTATGAGCACTACGAGGTTTCGAATTTCGCCCGTCCCGGGTTTCGAGCCCGCCACAACTCGGCCTACTGGCACGGCGTCAAATACCTCGGAATCGGTCCGGCGGCCCACTCCTTCGACGGCCGCGAACGCCATTGGAACGCCTCGTCCGTCGACCGCTACCTCGCCGGCGAAGCCCCCGAAGCGGAGATCCTCACCGACCGCGACCGTTTCAACGAGTATGTGATGACCCGGCTGCGCACGGCCGAGGGGATCGACCTCGGACAGGCCGAAGCCCTTTTCGGCCCCGATCGCACCGCCCGCATGCGCCATGAGGCCGAAGGCTGGATCCGGGCCGGAATCCTCCGCATCGAGGGGACGCAAATGGCCATTCCGGCCGAACGCATGCTCGTTTCGGATGCCGTCATCGAAGAGCTCTTCGAAACGTAAGCCAGCTTCGCAACCAAATGAAACAGAAATGTTAAGTTATTATTAAATATTTTTAGTAATTGATTTTTCAATTGTTTTATCTAAATATAAGTATTACCTTTGCGGCCGGATCCAAATCCGTTCGTCACGAATCAAACAAGCACAAATATGAGCAACGCTAAACACACTCCCGACTTCCTGTTCGAGGTAAGTTGGGAGGTATGCAACAAGGTGGGCGGAATCCACACCGTCATCTCGACCAAAGCACAGACCGTCACCCGAAAATTCGGCGACCGCTACCTCCTGCTCGGCCCCGATCTCTCGCACGAAGGCGTAAACCCCGAATTCGAGGAGGATCAGAACCTGCTCAAGGCCTGGCGCCAGGGCCTCTACAACGAGGGGATCCGCGTCCGCGCCGGACACTGGAAAATCAAGGGCGAACCCACGGTCCTGCTCGTCGACTTCTCGTCGCTGATCCCCCGCAAGGACGAAATCCTCAAGAGCCTCTGGGAATCCTACCACGTCGACTCGATCTCCGGTCAGTGGGACTACATCGAACCCGTCCTCTTCGGCTGGGCCGCCGGTGTGGTGATCGCCTCCTACGTCAAGAGTTTCGGCGCTCCGACCGACCGCATCGCCGCCCACTTCCACGAGTGGCAGACCGCCGCCGGAGGACTCTACCTGCGCAACCATTCGCCCTACGTGGCCACGGTATTCACCACCCACGCCACCGTCATGGGCCGCTGCATCGCCGGAAACCGACTGCCGCTCTACAACTCGCTCACGAAACTCAACGCCGACGAACTGGCCCGCCGCTTCAACGTCGTGGCCAAACACTCGATCGAAAAGATGGCCGCCACGTATCACGACGCCTTCCTCACCGTGAGCGACATCACGGCCAACGAATGCAAATACCTGCTTGGCCGCGAACCCGACGGCGTAACCCCCAACGGCTTCGAAAACGACTTCGTCTGGTCGGGCGACGAGTACTACGCCAAACGCGACGAGGCCCGCAAGGCCATGATCAACGTAGCCGAAGCCTGCCTGGGCGAAAAATTCACCGAAGATCCGCTGATCGTCGGAACCAGCGGCCGCTACGAATTCCGCAACAAGGGCATCGACGTCTTCATCGAGTCGCTGAAGATCCTCGCCGAGTCGGACAAGTTCCAGCGCGAAATCCTCGCCTACATCACCGTGCCGGCCGGAAACCGCGGCCCGCGCGTCGACCTGCAGGCCCACCTGGCCGATCCGTCGAAACCCATCGACGCCTCGCAGTACAAATACTCGACCCACTATCTGGAGGACCAGACCTGGGACCCGATCGTCAACGCCCTGAAGGACAGCCCGCTGACCAAACCCGGTTCGAAGGTCAGGGTAATCTTCGTCCCCACGTACCTCAACCACAACGACGGCATCTTCAACAAGGACTACTACGAACTGCTCGTCGGCATGGACCTGACGGTCTTCCCCTCCTACTACGAACCGTGGGGCTACACCCCGCTGGAGTCGGTGGCCTTCTCCGTGCCCACGATCACCACGACACTCGCCGGGTTCGGCATGTGGGTCGACAAGCAGCGTGAACATGCCGGCGTGGAGGTCATCCGCCGCGACGACTACAACGACAAGGAGGTCGAGCAGAACATCGCCGACGCCCTGCTGCGCTTCTCGCAGCTCGACGAAAAACACGTCAACGAGATCCGCACCTCGGCCTACGAAATCTCCACGACGGCCCTCTGGGAGCACCTCTACGCCGCCTACGAACAGGCCTATTCCGAGGCGGTCGAGAGCTCGATCGTCCGCACCAACCGCGCCACGCTCGATGACGGCGGAGCCAAGACCGAACAGATCAACTTCGTGCGGCAGCAACTCTTCGTCGAGAAGCCCAACTGGAGCCGCATGATGGTCGACAAGACCCTGCCCAAGCGGCTGCATGCCCTCGAGGAGCTCTCGCGCAACCTCTGGTGGTGCTGGAACCCCGGCGCCCGCGACCTGTTCGAGAGCATCGATCCGACGCTCTGGGCCGAATGCGAGCGGAACCCCATCGCCCTTCTCGACAAGCTCAGCGTCGAGCGCATACGCGAACTCGAAAAGGATTCGAACTTCCTCGCCTTGCTCGATGCCGTGCACACCCAGTTCCGCGACTACATGAACGAGAAGCCCGACCCGAAGGCCACCTCGATCTCCTATTTCTCGATGGAGTACGGCCTGCACTCCTCGCTGAAGATCTATTCGGGAGGTCTGGGCATCCTGGCCGGAGACTATCTCAAGGAGGCTTCGGACCGCAACGTCCCGATGGCCGCCGTCGGACTGCTCTACCGCTACGGATACTTCACGCAGCGCCTCTCGGCCCAGGGTGCCCAGGAGGCCACCTATGAGGCCCAGAACTTCTACAAGCTGCCGATCTCGCCCGTGCGCGACGAGGCCGGAAACTGGATGACCATCTCGATCGCCTTCCCGGGACGTACGCTCCTGGCCCGCATCTGGAAATGCCAGGTCGGACGTACGGACCTCTACCTGCTCGACGCCGACATCGAGGACAACCTCGAGGAGGATCGTCAGGTGACCCACTACCTCTACGGCGGCGACTGGGAAAACCGTCTCAAGCAGGAGATCCTGCTCGGAATCGGCGGTATCCGCGCCCTGTGCAAACTCGGCATCAAGCACGACGTATACCACTGCAACGAGGGCCACGCCGCCTTCATCGGCATCGAGCGCATCCGCGACCTGGTCAACCACCGCAAACTCTCCTTCTCGGAGGCCCTGGAGGTGGTCCGCTCGTCGTCACTCTTCACGACCCACACCCCCGTGCCGGCCGGCCACGACGCCTTCCCCGAGTCGATGATCCGCCAGTACATGTCGCACTATCCCGACGTGCTGGGAATCACCTGGGAGCAGTACATCAACCTCGGCAAGACGAATCCCAACGATCCGAACGAAAAGTTCTCGATGTCGGTGCTGGCCTGCAACCTCTCGCAGGAGGTCAACGGCGTATCGTGGCTCCACGGCGAGGTCTCGAAGGAGATTTTCGGCAACATGTGGCCCGGATACTTCAAGAACGAACTCCACATCGGATACGTCACCAACGGCGTGCACTTCCCGACCTGGATCGCCACGTCGCTGCGCCGCCTCTACGCCCGCTACTTCGCCGACGGATTCGAAGGTCATACCTATGACATCCCCGCCTGGCAGAAGGTGCACAACATCCCCGACGCCGAACTCTGGGAGGAGCGCATGAAGCTCAAGGACAAGCTCATCAAGCATATCCGCAAGCGTTACAGCGATCCCAAGCAGGTGCGTCTCGAATCGCCGCGCCAGATGCTGCAGGTCATCGAGGGGATCCGTCCCGACGTGCTGACCATCGGTTTCGCCCGCCGCTTCGCCACCTACAAGCGCGCCTACCTGCTCTTCACGAACCTCGACCGCCTCTCGGCCATCGTCAACAACAAGGAGCGCCCCGTACAGTTCATCTTCGCCGGCAAGGCGCACCCCAATGACAAGCCGGGTCAGGATCTGATCAAACGCATCGTCGAGGTGGCCGCCATGCCGCAGTTCGTGGGCAAGATCCTCTTCCTGCAGAACTATGACATGGAGCTGGCCCGCCGCATGGTTCAGGGCGTGGACGTATGGCTCAATACGCCGACCCGTCCGCTCGAGGCCTCGGGTACGTCGGGCGAAAAGTGCGTCATGAACGGCGTCATGCAGTTCTCGGTACTCGACGGATGGTGGGTCGAAGGCTACAAGGAGGGCGCCGGTTGGGCCCTGCCGATGGAGCGCACCTTCACCGACCAGCACTTCCAGGACGAACTCGACGCCGAGATGATCTACAACACCATCGAGGAGCAGATCGCCCCGAAATACTACAGCCGCGGCACGGACAACATCCCCCACGATTGGGTAGCCTCGATCAAGAAGTGCGTCGCCGACATCGCCTCGAACTTCACCACCAACCGCATGCTGATCGACTACGAGGAGCGGTTCTACAACAAACTTGCCGCCCGCAAGCACCTGATGAGCGCCGATTCCTACCGCATGGCCCGCGAAATCGCCGCCTGGAAACGCAAGGTATCGGCCGCCTGGGACAAGGTGCATGCCGTCGACGTACAGCGCGTGAAGATCGACAAGGAGGCCGTCTATGTCGGTGAAAAGTACCACTTCTCGGTGACGGTCGACGTCGCCAACCTCCGCCCCGAAGACATTGGCGTCGAGATGGTCCTCGCCCGTCAGATCGTCGGCGGTCAGTCGGTCAACGTCACCCGCACGATCCAGCTCGAACGCACCAAAATCGAAGGCAGTCAGGTCACCTATGCTCTGGACTACACCCCCGACGAGGCCGGCACGTTCGACGTGGCGCTGCGTATCTACCCCTCGAACCCCAATCTCCCCCACCGTATGGACTTTGCCCTCGTGAAGTGGGCCTGATAACAAAACGGGGTGGATTATTGGTGCGAAAAGTGTCGTTTTTCAGCAACAGAGTTGCTGATTTTCGAATTTTTCAATAACTTTAATGGACGAGAAAAAGCATTTTTTAGCATATGTCAGCATTAACCTTCGACAAAAGCGAACTCGGAAACCTGGAGTACTCCCTCCAGCGCGAAATGCTCGCTACCGACCGAATCGGCGGATACATGAGCACGACGATCGTCTGCTGCAACACGCGCCGCTATCACGGACTGATGGTCGCCCCCATCGACACCAGCGACCGCACCTATGTGCTGCTGTCGGCACTCGACGAAACCATCATCCAGCACGACCAGTCCTTCAACCTGGCCCTCCACCGCTACAAGGGGACCTATGAGCCCCGCGGCCACAAGTACATCACCGATTTCGAGTACACGCCTACCCCCACGATCACCTATCGCGTCGGCGGCGTGATCCTCAAAAAGGAGATGCTCTGGATCCACAAGCGCACGCAGCTCATGATCCGCTACACGCTCGTGGATGCCCACTCCGAAACCCGGCTCCGCCTCCGCCCGTTCCTCGCTTTCCGCGACAAGCACGAGCTGACCCATGCCAACATGAAGGCCGACGGACACTCCTATCCCGCTGTCAACGGCGTCAAGTGCCGCCTCTACGGCTCGTTCCCCTGGCTCTACCTCCAGACCAACAAGCCCGACACGGAATTCGTCCCGGCTCCCGACTGGTACTACAACTTCGAATACCTGCAGGATATCGCCCGCGGCTATGAGGGCCACGAGGATCTGATGACCACCGGATACTTCGAAACCGAACTCAAGAAGGGCGAAAGCATCATCTTCTCCGCCTCGCTCGACGAAATGGGCTCGACGAAGACCATCGACGAACTCTTCGCCGGCTCGATCGCCCGCCGTACCCACAAGATCGACTTCATCAGCTGCCTCGAACACTCGGCCCGTCAGTTCCTGATCCGCCGCCCGGGCAACCGCACCGAAGTCATCGCCGGGTACCCCTGGCACGGCGTCACGGGCCGCGAAACCTTCATCTCGCTGCCCGGCATCACGCTGCGGCAGAACCACAAGGAGGATTGCATGGATGCCCTCGACACACAGACCCGCAACCTCTGTCACGGCATGTTCTGCGGAGGCTTCTCGGCCGCCCAGGGCGCCGACACCCCGCTGTGGTTCTTCTGGACGCTGCAGCAGCTCGAACCCCAGATCGGCGCCAAGGCCCTCTGGGAGCGTTACGGCGAGACCATGAAGCAGATCCTCGAGGCCTACCGCGAAGGGGTGGCCGGCCGTGTCATCCTCAACGAGAACGGGCTCGTCTGGGCTTCGTGCGAAAGTCAGCCGATGACCTGGATGGACGCCATGATCGACGGGAAACCCGTCACCCCGCGAAACGGCTATCAGGTCGAGGTCAACGCCCTGTGGTACAACGCCCTCTGCTATACCCTGAAGCTGGCTGCCGAAAACGGCGACAAGAAGTTCGTCAAGGCCTGGGAGAAGCTCCCCGAAAAGACAAAGGCCGCATTCAACGAACTCTTTACGCTGCCCGAAGGCTATCTGGCCGACTACATCGGATTCGAAGGCCCGGCCCGGGAGATCCGCCCCAACATGATCATCGCCTGCGGCCTGCCCTTCAAGATGATCGACGAGCAGACGCAGCTGGCCGTCATCCAGACCGTACGCCAGCACCTGCTCACCCCGAAGGGTCTGCGGACGCTCTCGCCCCGAAACCCCCTCTACAAGGGTTCGCAGGAGGGTTCGCCCCGCGAGCGCCAGTTCTCGGCCAAGAACGGTTCGGTATGGACCTGGCTGCTGGAGTTCTACGTACAGGCCTGCTTCGACATCAACGGCGACTCGTTCCTGCCCGAGGCCGAGGAGATTCTCGAAAACTTCAACGAGGACATCCAGACCTACGGAATCGGCTCGATCGGCGAACTGTTCGATGCCGATCCTCCCTACTCGCCGCGCGGCGCCATTTCGCAGGCGTGGAGCGTGGGGGCCGTCCTGGACATCTACGCCATGATCCAGGAGCGCAAGGCCCGGATGGCCGCCGAGCCCAAAAAGAAGAGTACACGCAAAACGACCGCCAAAACCACGGCAGCCAAGGCCGCAGCCAAAACCACGGCAAAGGAGGCCGTAAAGAAAACTGAAGCGGTAAAAGAGGCAAAAACAGCTGAGGCCAAACCAGCCAAAAAGACGACCCGAAAGGCCGCAACCAAGAAGACGGCCGCAAAATAGCAGCCGCAGCCCGACGGTCCGGAAGAGATGAGACCCGAAAAGTCTTCCCGCGCTCATGTATCGCGGCACGGGTCTTCCGGACACCAGCCTGGGCCCTCGCGGGATCGTATGCGATCACCGCAGGAGCAATGCAGAGAGTGAAAAGGTGTCCTCGAACCGGCGACGGCCATCACCCTCTCCTCGGACCAGAAGGGCGGAGAGACGGGATCCGCCGACGCAAAGAGAATGCCAAGTGCCAGAGAACCAGAGGAAAAGCCGGACAAAAGCGTATACGCAACGATACACAGATAAAACAAGGAATATATGAAAGTATTAATGTTCGGATGGGAGTTCCCGCCCCATATTGCGGGCGGTTTGGGAACGGCCTGCTACGGAATGACCCGCGGTCTGGCTCGCAACGGTGTGGATGTGACCTTCGTGGTCCCGCACGCCTACGGCGACGAGGATCAGCGCTTCACCCACGTCCTGAATGCCAGTGAAGTCGAAGCCCTCTACGGTTCGACCGGCAGCGGTGCCGACGACATCCTCGAAAAGATGTCGTTCATCCACATCGACTCCAACATGGTCCCCTACATCTCCCCCGAAGAGTATCAGTCCTACCACGAACAGTATGTCAAGTCGGGTCAGCGGACCTGGTCGACAACCGACGCCTGGAAACAGCGTTACACCTTCTCGGGCAAGTACGGCGCCAATCTGATGGAAGAGGTGGCCCGCTACGCCGTCGTTGCGGCCCAGGTGGCCCACGATCTGGAGGGGCAGTTCGACGTCATCCACGCCCACGACTGGCTGACCTACTACGCCGGAATCGCTGCCAAGCGTATCTCCGGAAAACCGCTGGTCGTCCACATGCACGCCACGGAATTCGACCGCAGCGGCGAGAACATCAACACGCAGGTCTATGCCATCGAGCGCGCCGGCATGGAGGCCGCCGACCGCGTCATCGCCGTCTCGAACCTCACCCGCAACATCGTCATCAACCGCTACGGAATCCCGGCCGACAAGGTCGTGACGGTGCACAACGCCGTGCGTTTCGCCGAACACGAAACGGCGGTACCCGAACGCGGCGTGACGGACAAGATCGTCACCTTCCTCGGCCGAATCACCTATCAGAAGGGCCCCGACTACTTCGTCGAGGCGGCCGCCAAGGTCCTCAAACGCGTGCCCAACGTCCGCTTCGTGATGGCCGGATCGGGCGACATGATGAACCACATCGTCCGCCGCGTCGCACGCCTCGGAATCGCCGACCGTTTCCACTTCACCGGATTCCTCCGCGGCGAAGACGTCCACAAGATGTTCCAGTTGTCGGACGTCTACGTCATGCCTTCGGTCTCGGAGCCGTTCGGCATCTCGCCCCTCGAGGCCATGCGTTCGAACGTCCCGGTGATCATCTCCAAGCAAAGCGGTGTGGCCGAAGTGCTCGATTATGCCGTCAAGGTCGACTACTGGGATGTCGACGCCCTGGCCGATGCCATCTACGGTCTGATCGAATACCCGGCGCTGGCCAAAATGTTCGCGTCGAAAGGACTCGAAGAGGTGACGAACCTCAAGTGGAACGATGCCGCGGCCAAAATCAAGAAGGTCTACGAAGACGTCATCGAAGAGAACAAAAATCAATCAAAATAGACATTCACCAACATGAAAACCGTTTGCCTCTACTTTCAGGTACATCAGCCCTGGCGTCTGAAAAAGTACCGCTTCTTCAACATGGGCAAGGACCATAACTACCTGGATGACCTGCAGAACCGTGCCATCATGCAGAAGGTCGCCCGGCAGTGCTATCTGCCGATGAACGCCCTGCTGCTGAAGCTCATCAAGGAGAACAAGAGCAAGTTCCGCTGCTCGTTCTCGATCACCGGCAGCGCCATCGAGCAGATGAAGGCCTTCGCCCCCGAAGTCCTCGAATCGTTCAAGGAGCTCGCCGCTACGGGATGCGTGGAGTTCCTGGCCGAAACCTACTCCCACTCGCTCGCCTCGCTCGCCTCAAAGGAGGATTTCGAAGAGCAGGTCAAACTCCACGTCAACCTCATCAAGAAGGAGTTCGGTGTCAAGCCCACCGCCTTCCGCAACACGGAGCTGATCTACTCGGACGAGATCGGCGCCATGGTCGCCGGCATGGGATTCCGCACGATGCTGGCCGAAGGCGCCAAGCACGTCCTGGGTTGGAAATCCCCCAACTACGTCTATGCCAACGCCATCGACCAGAAACTGCGCCTGCTGCTGCGCAACTACAAACTCTCGGACGACATCGCCTTCCGCTTCTCGAACCGCAGCTGGGACCAGTGGCCGCTGACGGCCGACAAGTATGTCGGATGGCTCGCCTCGGAGGATACCCCCGGCGAGGTGATCAACCTCTTCATGGATTACGAAACCTTCGGTGAGCACCAGACGGCCGATACCGGCATCTTCGAGTTCATGCGTGCCCTGCCGAAGGCCATCCTGGCCAAGAAGAACGGACTCGAATTCGCGACCGTCACCGAAGCGGCCAAGAAACATCAACCCGTAGCCGTACTCCACTGCCCGCACGTGATGTCGTGGGCCGACGAGGAGCGTGACGTGACCGCATGGCTGGGCAACGAACTTCAGAACGAGGCTTTCTCGAAACTCTATGCCCAGAAGGAGAAGGTCAAGGCGCTGAAGAGTCCCGATTTCGACTACGTATGGAGCTTCATGCAGACCTCCGACCACTTCTATTATATGGCCACGAAGTGGCTCTCGGACGGCGACGTGCACTCCTACTTCAACCCCTATGACTCGGCTTACGATGCCTTCATCAACTACATGAACGTCCTCTCGGACTTTATCATCGAGTTGGATAAGGCGCTGGCCGTCAAAAATGCCAAAAAAGCATAAGAGGAAGGGGTGTTTCACGCCGAACGAAAAAGGAGCTCGCAACTGACAGCGAGCTCATTTTTTTGAAGGAAGGGCGGGGAGGAGCGCCACAAGTCGATGCTGGCGTCAGAAGGCTGAAGACAGCTGACAACCCATCGGGTACAATCGGAAAGGAGAGCCGGAGAAAGGAGGAGCCGGAGAAAGATCCGGGAAAACGAGCTTCGGGAAGAGACCGTACACAAGAAAAAGCAGCCCCGGTCGGAAGCAAGAACGGGTGCGGAAAAGAGGCAAAGGGACGAGTTCGGGGAACAAGGTGGAGCAGGAAAAGGCCGTTCGGAACAGAGCGAACACGGGAAAAGACAAAGAGACCCCAAGGAGAAGGAAAGGACAGAAAAGACGAGTTCAGTCAACTGCAAGGTTGAAAAAGAACAACACCGGAGAGACCACACCGGCGAACAGTCTGACCAGTTGGGATCTGGCCAAATCGCCGCCCAAGATTGCACACCCCTCAATGACGGGCACGCTCCTCGAAAATCGAGGCTTTGTTGGCCTGAGCCCACTCCACCAGTCCGAAGATGTGGGGCAACAGACTCGATCCCCGCTCGGTGAGGCGGTACTCGACCCGCGGCGGGACCTCGGCAAAAACCTCGCGCGCGATCAGCCCGTCGGCCTCCAGCATCCGCAGCGTGACGGTCAGCATCCGGTGCGAAATATCCTCCAGCGAACGGTGAATCTCGTTGAAACGCATCGTTCCGTTGGCGTGCAGTGTCAGCAGAACGAGCATCGACCACTTGTCCCCGATCCGACTCAGAACATCCCGAACCGGACAACTCCCCGTGGGAGGAAATTTTTTCAACTTTTTTCTCGTCTCCATCCTGTTCTCTTTCAACAAAGGTTACCTCCGTGTAACCTGCTAACAGGCAGGTGCGTTCTTGTTTATTTGAAAATGCGCCCCTACCTTTGCATACAAAGGTAAGAAACTTACGGAAAATAACCGACAAACCATTCAAAAAAGAGAAACATGGCCAAGAAAGTTGCAGTTGCAGCCGTCAATCCCGTAAACGGGATGGGGCTGTTCCAGTATCTGGAAGCATTTTATGAAAACAAGATTCCCTACAAGGTATTCGCCGTAGCCCCCACGCGGGAGATCCGCACCAACTCGGGCGTCACACTGACTGTCGACGGAGTGATCGCCGATCTGAAAGGACACGAGGAGGAGTACGATGCGCTGGTTTTCGCCTGCGGAGATGCCGTTCCGGTCTTCGCCCAGCACGCCTCGGATCCCTGGAATCAGGATCTGATGGCCGTATTGAAGCGTTTCGGGGAGAAAGGCAAACTGATGATCGGCCACTGCGCCGCCGGACTGATGTTCGGATTCGCCGGCATCGCCGCCGGAAAACGCGTCGCCGTACACCCGATGGCCAAGGCCGGTGTGCAGGGGCCGATTGCCACCGACGCTCCGTCGGAGATCGACGGCAACTACTTCACCGCCCAGCAGGAGCACACCATTCCGACGATGATCGACCGCGTCATCGAGGCGTTGAAGTAGTTGTACAAAAAGGACATCGGGCTGCCGGTCACAAACCGGAGGGGGGGGTGAGGCGGCCGAAAGGTCAGCCGGAAAAACGGCCCCGATAAGAAGCCTCCGAAAGGACGACAGGGAAAAGGAGTCCGGAAGAAAAACCCGCCCGAGAATTCCGGGACAGAAGACCTGCCCAAAGAAAACGACCGCCGGAGAGACTCCGGCGGTCGTTTTGCCTGTTACAACGGTTCAAGCTCTGGGTTGTGGCTTCTCCCCGTTGGCTATCACTCCGATACGCGGCTCGATACTCCTGCGGCAGATCATTGCCCCGGCAAGCAGATCGCCGCTCCGTTCGGGCAAATGGGCCGAACCGACCCTACGGCCGCACGTCCTGCACAGATCAGCACTCCGACAGACCACCATCCCCACAGATCGCCGCCCGCCCGGGCAAAAAAACGAAAGTATCCGATAACTGCCCTCCTCGCCGTCTTACCGTCCTTACTGTCCTCGCCATCCTGCCGTCCTCACCGCCTTGCCGTCTCGGCGTCCTGCCGCTACGTTACCTCGGCGTCCCGCTACCCTTTGCGCTTGTAGCGCGAAGGCGAAGTGCCGGTATGCTGCTTGAAATACTTGCCGAAGAAGGATTGCGTCGAAAAGTTCAGGTGGTAGGCAATCTCCTGGATGCTCATCCCCGAATATTTCAACAGGGCCTTGGCCTCGAGGATCACCGATTCGTCGATCCACCGCGCCGCCGTCTTGCCGCTCACCTCCTTGACCACCGACGAAAGGTACTTCGGCGTGATGTTCAACTGCTTGGCGTAGAAGCTGACGTTGCGTTCGCGTTTGCTGTACTGCTGCAGCAGCGACATGAACTCGTCAAAAAGCACCTCGCAGCGCCCCTGCTTCATCTCACCGGGCTGCTCGCGCAGATTGATCTCCGTGATGATATAGAAAGCCGCGGTGAAGAGCGTACGGATGATCTCGTGACGATAGCGCTCCTTGTCACTCAACAGCATCGTCTTGATCATCAGAAACAACTGCCGGATCTCGTCAACATCCTGCTGCGTCACCTCCAGCACCGGGGCTTTGCCAAAGCGCATGTAGACCGGAAGCGAAGTCGAGAGGTCAATCTGGATCTCGTTGACAAACGACTTGGAGAAGGCCAGCAGGTAGGCGGCGGCATTCGGCGAGCATTTCACCGTGCGGATGATCGAATCGGGATTGAAGAAGACGATCATATTGGGACGCACCGTATAGTTCTGCATGTCGATCGACACAACCGCTTCTCCGGAGATCATGATGATGGCCGTGAAGCCGTCGACCGTCGTCGGATAGTTGGCCGTAGTGTTCTTGTCGGCCGTCAGCGTCGTGATGACCAGATCGTCCGAAAGATAGAAGACATTGTTCATCTCCTTCTTGATCCGGGAGATGGAGACTTTATGAAGGCCTTCCCGTCCGCTGCCGCGCGTCGTTTTGCCATGTTCCGCCATAAGGTCGTGTTTTTTGACAAATATAGCATTTTACCGGGCGAAAAAGCAAATCAGGACATAAAAAAACACCCGAATGTGTAAAAAGTTGCAACAAGATCAAATTTTGCAAAATTGGCAAACCAAATCAGAATTGAATCGGATCATGGAAGAGACAGCAGGACGAAGATTTGCAGATCCATCGGCCGTGAACCGGTCCCCGAAAAGCAACCTCCCCGAAAAGCAACCGGCCCCCCAAAAGCAACCGGCCCCCCAAAAGCAACCGGCAGCGGAAGATCACTCCGCCTCTGCAGAGCACGGACGCACCACCCGCAAACCGCCGGCCACACACTCGATGTGAAGCGGGAATTCGGCACCGGGCTGTCCGTCGACATCCGTCGGCTCGTTGACCGTCGACTGGATGTCGATCTTCCGGGCCCGGAAGTGGCGGACAATCTTCGGATTGCCGCCCAGCAGGTACTGTCCCATGGCCAGCGTCGAACGGAAGAGATCCTTCTTTTCAAGCAGAATGCAGTCGAACAGTCCGTCGCGGATCGACGCCGTGCGCGCCAGGCGGAATCCGCCCGCCGTCTCGCCGTTGAAGATCAGCACCATCAGCGACCGCAGGTCGAAATGCTCGCCGTCGGCCACAATCTCCAGCGGCACGGCATGGATCGTCCGGAACTCCTTGACCCCCTCGATGATATAGGCCAGTTTGCCGATGCGGTGTTTGCGCGAATTGGGCGTACGCTGCGAGGTGGTCGTGAAGATCCCGAACGAGAAGATGTTGACGAACCACAGGTCGTTGACCCGGCCCACATCGACCCGATCCTCGCAACCCGTAGCGACCTGACGCGCCGCTTCGAGCAGTTCGTTCGACATGCCGAGCGCCCCGGCAAAATCGTTCGCCGTCCCGGCCGGAATCACCCCGATCGGAATATCGAGACCCTTGCGCTTCATGGCGTTGACGGCAAAATTGACGGTTCCGTCGCCTCCGGCCACGACCATCAGATCGATCGTCTCATGGCCCTCGAAGGGATTGACGGCAAAGTCGATCGGCTGCGGAATAACCCGGTAGCCGTTCGTACGGAAGATCTCGTCGATCTGTTCGGCTTCGCGGGCGACACGCCCCCGGCCCGATTCGGGATTATAGAGAAATACGGCGGTTTTCATAGATAAGAGTCGTTCGAATGGGTTGGTCCGGGGAGTTTCACTCCAGAATCAGCGGCTTCATCGCCGGGGAGACATACTCCTCATAGGCGTCACCCTCGCCCGCCAGGATGAAGTAGACCTTCACGCCCGGCATGCGGTCGACGGCCGCACGCGCATCGTCGGCCCCCATGGCCAGAAACATCGTCCCCAGGGCATCGGCCTCGGCACACGTCGGAGCCACCACCGTCACCGACAGCAGCCGCGACACGACACTGTGTCCCGTACGGGGATCGATCGTATGGGCCACCTTGTTGCCGTCGGCATCCAGATAGAAGCGGCGGTAGTTGCCCGACGTGGCCAGACCGCCCTCCGAGAGGCTGATCCGACGCTGGAGATACTCTCCGTCGCTCATGTTGCCGTCGAAGGGTGTCTCCACGCCGATGCGCCACGGATTGCCCTGGCGGTTGACACCCCGGCAGCGCACTTCGCCGCCGATGTCGACGATGTAGTTCTCGGCGCCGAAGCGCTCGACCAGCCCGGCCAGCAGGTCCACCGTATAGCCCTTGGCCACGGAGTTGAAGTCGAGCTGCACGCGCGGATCGGCCTTCACCAGGCGGTTGCCCTCGATGTGCACCTTCTCACGTCCGACAAAGGTGAGGATCGAATCGATGTTCGGGTGTGCCTGCGCCTCCTTGCCCGCGAAGCCCCATGCCTCGACCAGCGGCTTGACCGTCACGTCGTAGCGGCCGTCGCTCAGGGCGCCGATGCTGTCGGCCAGCCGCAGGTTGAAGGCGATATGGCGGTCGACCGTATCGGTCTGGTTGCGGTTCAGACGGCTCAGCAACGAGTTCTCCTCGAAGATCGACATCGAAGCTTTCGCCTCGCGGTCGAGATCCATGACAGCCGCATAGAGCTCTTGTGCCGAAGCATCGCGCACGTCGGCGACGATATGCAGCGTCGTACCCAGCATCACCCCGTCAACGGTCGTATAGTCGGGGCGTCCGGTACACGAGGCCAGAACCACCGCCGCAACCACGGTCCAGGCGCCGCGGACTCGCTTGTTTCCCATAATTTTCCTGCGTTTAGGCACAAAAATACGATTTTCCCCGTAAACTTTTCATTTTTCGCCCGAAAAGACGAAGAATTTTCGACTTTTCATTCCTAAATCATAATTATATTCGTACCTTTGCCCAACGCTCTGGCGTTATCCACGGTAAGGGGGATGCGTCGTAGAGTGGAACTTAAATAAACTTTTACAAAATGGCTTATTTAACAGCTGAGAAAAAGCAGGAGCTTTTCGGCCAGTACGGCAAGTCTAACACCGACACGGGTTCGCCCGAGAGCCAGATCGCGTTGTTTTCGTACCGTATCAGCCACCTTACTGAACACCTCAAGAACAACCGGCACGACTTCGGTACCCAGCGCGCGCTGCTGCGTCTGGTCGGCAAGCGCCGCCAGTTGCTGGAGTACCTCAAGGAGGTCGACATCGAGCGCTACCGCGCCATCGTCAAGACCTTGAATCTCCGTAAGTAATCCGAGGTTTGAAATGAGGGCAATTCCCGAAGGGGGTTGCCTTCATTTTCTTGCGAAAAAAATCGAGCACATCATAGGTTAAAATTTTTATGGAAGAAAAGAAGCTGTACAACGCAGTCCGCAAGATCATCACCCTCGGCGACGGCCGCCAGATCGAGATCGAAACGGGCAAGCTGGCCAAACAGGCCGATGGCGCCGTGGTCGTCAAGATGGGCGACACGATGCTCCTCGGCACCGTCGTGGCCGCAAAGGATGCAAAACCCGACACCGACTTCATGCCCCTGCAGGTCGAATACAAAGAGAAGTACGCCGCCTGCGGACGCTACCCCGGAGGTTTCATGAAGCGCGAAGGAAAGGCCAACGACAGTGAAATCCTCGTCGCCCGCCTGATCGACCGCGCCCTCCGTCCCCTGTTCCCCGCCGATTACCACGCCGAGGTATACGTCACCGTAAACCTCATCTCGGCTGACAAGGACATTCAGCCCGATGCCCTGGCCGGTCTGGCCGCTTCGGCTGCCCTGGCCGTGTCGGACATCCCCTTCGGAGGCCCCATCTCCGAGGTCCGCGTCGTACGCAAGAACGGGCAGTATGCCATCAACCCCAACTTCTCCGAAATGCCCGAGTGCGACCTCGACATCATGGTCGGCGGTACGATCGACAACATCCTCATGGTCGAGGGTGAGATGAAGGAGGTCTCCGAGGAGGTCATGCTCGGCGCCATCAAGTTCGCACACGAGGAGATCAAGAAGCAGTGCGCCGTACAGATCGAGCTCTCGAAGGAGCTCGGCAAGGACGTAAAACGCACCTACTGCCACGAGGTCAACGACGAGGAGCTCCGCCAGACCATCATCAAGGAGCTCTACGACAAGGCCTACGCCATCGCTACGAGCGGCACGATGAAGCATGAGCGCGAGGACCTCTTCAACGCCCTCGAGGCCGAATTCGCCTCGCGCTACACCGAGGAGGAGCTCGTCGAGAAGGCCCCGCTGATCCACAAGTATTTCCACGACGACGTCCTCAAGAAGGCCATGCGCAACATGATCCTCGACGAGGGCAAACGTCTCGACGGCCGCCGTACGGACGAGATCCGTCCCATCTGGTGCGAAGTGGGCTACCTGCCCGCCGCCCACGGTTCGGCCATCTTCACCCGCGGCGAAACCCAGGCCCTGGCTACCGTAACCCTCGGCACGAAGCTCGACGAGAAGGTCAAGGACGAGGTGCTCGTGCAGGGCACCGAGCAGTTCGTGCTCCACTACAACTTCCCGCCCTTCTCGACCGGCGAGGCAAAGGCCGCACGCGGTCTGTCGCGCCGTGAGATCGGCCACGGCCACCTCGCATGGCGCGCCCTGAAGCCCATGATTCCGCTGGGCGAGGAGAACCCCTATGCCGTCCGTGTCGTTTCGGACATCCTCGAGTCGAACGGTTCGTCGTCGATGGCTACCGTCTGCGCCGGCACGCTCGCCCTGATGGACGCCGGCGTCAAGATCAAGAAGCCCGTTTCGGGTATCGCCATGGGTCTGATCACCGACTCCTCGACCGGCAAGTGGGCCGTCCTCTCCGACATCCTCGGCGATGAGGACCACCTCGGCGACATGGACTTCAAGGTAACCGGTACGCGCGACGGTATCACCGCCACGCAGATGGATATCAAGGTCGACGGCCTCTCGTACGAAGTCCTCGCCAAAGCCCTCGAGCAGGCTCGTCAGGGCCGCATGCACATCCTCGACAAGATCACCGAGTGCATCGCCGAGCCGCGCGCCGACTACAAGCCCTTCGTACCGCGCATCGTCCAGATCACCATCCCGCAGGATATGATCGGCCCCGTAATCGGCCCCGGCGGAAAGGTCATCCAGGATATTCAGAAGACCACCAACACCACCATCACCATCACCGAGGTCGACAACAAGGGTATCGTCGACATCTTCGGCGTGGACAAGGCCGCCCTCGACGCTGCACTGGCCCGCATCAAGGCCATCGTGGCAATCCCCGAGGTGGGCGAAACCTATCACGGAAAGATCCGTTCGATCGTGGCATTCGGCGCCTTCGTCGAGATCCTCCCCGGAAAGGATGCCCTGCTCCACATCTCCGAAATCGACTACAAGCGTTTCGAGACCATGGAGGAGACCGGTCTGAAGGAGGGTGACGAGATCGATGTCAAGCTCATCGGCGTCGATCCCAAGACCAACAAACTCAAGCTTTCGCGCAAGGCCCTGCTCCCGAAACCCGAGGGTTATGTCGAGCGTGAGCGTCGTCCCAGACCCGACCGCGGCGATCGCCGCCCACGGCACGACCACAAGGACGAATAAAACGTTTGTGAATGTGACATTTCGGGCGGAAATTTTATTTACATTTCCCGCCCGAAATTTTGCATAATTTGCCGGACTTTTCTATATTTGCGTTGTTCCAGCGGCTCAGACTGCCCACCGGCTCGGATCCAGCGACTTAACCCGCAGGAGCGGGTCACCCGACAGAGAGAGAGAATAGAGAGAAGTGAAGAGAGAAGAATGAAGTGGCGGAGGTGTTCGGGAAAAGAGACAAAACGAAGAAAAAGAAGGTACGAGGCGCTAAATGAAGCGCTGGAGAGAAAAACAGAGAGGAGAGAGGGAGAGGAGAGGAGAGAAGAGAGAGAGGAGTGAGAGAACAGGCATACGCCCCGATTCACAAGCGGACGTATCGGTTTTTAATCGAAAATAAGGCAAACAACAAATAAACACACTAACTTTATCTATTATGAAAAACATCATGAAATTGAGCGTTGTGCTCGTAGCTGCCGCTTTGGCATTCTCGAGTTGTAACTGCTTCAAGAAGATGGCCCAAAATCGGGACGACATCAAATTGACGGTGACTCCCGAGATTCTGACACTGAACAACGGCATCGTGGCCGCTGACATCAATGTCACGTTCCCCGAAGAGTACTTCAACAAGAAGGCTGTGATCAAGGTAACGCCCGTCATCGTTTTCGAGGGCGGCGAAGTTGCCGGTACGACCAAATATTATCAGGGTTCGAAGGTGGACGAGAACTACGCCGTTGTCGACAAGACCACCGGTGGAAACTTCTCGCAGCACGTTGAATTCGCCTACGATCCCCGCATGGACCAGTGCGAACTCCAGCTCCGCGCCGAGATCAAGTGCCCGAAGGGCAAGTGCAAGGAGTTCACGCTCGTAAACCTCAACAACGGTGCAATCCCCACCAAGGAGGAGGCTGCCGTGCTGGCCGGCAATGACGAGGCCGCAAAGGCTGCCCTGGCCAAGGAGTTCGGTCTGACGGTTGCCTATGGTCTGAACACCCTGCAGAAGGACCTCAAGTACGGCGATCTGATGGAGCAGATGAACAACGACTACAAGAAGGTTACCACCGTCGTTGACAAGACCGACCTGCTCTATGCCATCAACTCCTCCGTCGTAACGAAGAAGAACGAGCAGAACGCAAACCTCGACGCCTTCAAGGCCAACGTCGACAAGAACCTCGACAACGACCGCGCTACCCAGAACATCGCCGTCAAGGGTTACGCTTCGCCCGATGGTCCGGTGAAGTTCAACGACAAGCTCTCCAAGGCTCGTAGCGAGTCCAGCCAGAAGGTCGTTGCCAAACTGCTCAAGGATGCCGGTCTGGAGATCGACGCCGCTGCCTACGGTGAGGACTGGGACGGCTTCAAGGAGCTCGTCGAGAAGTCCAATATCCAGGACAAGAACCTCATTCTCCAGGTGCTGAGCCTCTACAACTCGCCCGCTGAGCGTGAGGCCGAAATCAAGAACATGTCCTCCGTATTCGAGGAGCTGAAGAAGGAGATCCTGCCCGAGCTCCGTCGCTCGCAGATCGTCAACAGCACCGATCTTCAGGGTCTGACCGATGCTGAGATCATGGAGGCTTATCGCAACGGTGGTGAACTCACCGCAGAGCACTACCTCTACGCCGCTCAGGAGCTGACCGAGGATCCCGCCGAGCAGGTTGAAATCCTCACCGCCGCTTCGAAGAAGTACAACGACGCCCGCATCTGGAACAACCTCGGTGTTGCCCAGACCGAAGTCGGCGACAAGGCTGCTGCCCTCGAGTCCTTCGAAAAGGCTGCCAAGCTCGACTCCTCGAAAGAGCTCAACAAGAACCTCCTGCTGGCCAACCTCGCTAACGGCAACACCGCCGAGGCCAAGAAGTATGCCGCTGCCGCCGACGCCGAATCGAAGGCTGCCATGGCTGCTGCCGAGGGCGACTACAAGACCGCTGCCAAGGGTCTGACCGGCTACAACGAGGCTATCGCCCTGGTTCAGTCCAACGACCTGGCCGGTGCCAAGAAGGCCATCGCCAAGGACAACTCCGCCGAGGCCGACTACCTGCGTGCCGTCATCGCCGTCAAGGAGGGTGACCTGAAGACCGCCGAGGCTCAGCTCAAGAGCGCTACCTCGAAGAATCCCGAGCTCGCCGCCAAGGCTGCCAAGGACGTCAACCTCAAGGCGCTGAAGAAATAACTCCTCCCGCACTGAGGAATAAACGGGCCCGGATCGATTGATCCGGGCTTTTTTTTGCCGGTACGAATAATTTTCCTACTTTTGTGCAAAACCGTTAAGTATGGAATACGCCAACCATCTCAAAGAGTACGCGCCGGCCTGGAGCCCCGCACAGGTAGACGAAGAGGTCGCCCGCTTCCGCAAGATCGCCCAAGAGCGGAATCACAATATCGAGGTATACAAGTTCTGCTACTCGGCTATTGATCTGACGACGCTTTCGTGCAACGATTCGGTCGCTTCGGTCACCGAATTCGCCCGCAAGGCCGCAGAATTCTACGAAAAATACCCCGAAATCCCCAATGTCGCCTCGATCTGTGTCTATCCGGCATTCGTCGATACGGTAGGCGTTGCGGTTGACGGCACGCCGATGCGCATCACGAGTGTGGCTGGCGGTTTCCCTGCCTCGCAGACCTTCCTCGAGGTGAAGGCCCTCGAAGTGGCCATGGCCGTGGAGAACGGAGCCGACGAGGTCGATATCGTGCTCAACGTCGGCAAGATGCTCACCGGGGCCTATGACGAAGCCGCCAACGAAGTAGAGGTGATCCGCACGGAGATGGACAGCGACATCGTGCTGAAGGTCATCATCGAGTCCGGAGCGCTGAAGACTCCGGAACTGATCCGCAACGCGTCGCTGCTGTCGATGTTTGCCGGTGCGGATTTCGTGAAGACCTCAACGGGCAAGATCGACGTGGCCGCTACACCCGAAGCCGCCGTCGTCATGTGCCAGGCGATCCGCGATTACCACGAAAAGACGGGCCGCAAGGTCGGTTTCAAGGCCGCAGGCGGCGTCCGCACCCCCGAGGAGGCTGCCCTCTACTACACGATCGTCGAGGAGATTCTCGGCAAGGAGTGGCTCACGACGGATCTCTTCCGCATCGGAGCCTCGTCGGCCGCCAACAACATCCTCTCGGCCATCGAAGGAAAAACGATCAAATACTATTAGCAGCCCTGCACAATTTGCATTGTACGGGAAACGGCAACCTTTTTACAAAGGTTGCCGTTTTTTCACGCGCATCAACCGGCCTTTGCGAGACAATGGCGCCCCTCAAAGCGAGGCAAAGACCGCCGGTAGACCGAAGAACCAAGTAATTGCGGAAAGACCGGGCGGAAGCTGAAATCCGGCAACCGCAAGATCAGAACCAGAGGTTTCCCGATGGATTCAACGCAAAGAATCCGTCGACAGGGAGGGTTCTGCCGGAGTATCACCCGGAATAGCCGCGGAGTCCACTCCAGGTTTCGTTCCGGGAACCGCTTCAGAGCCGGAGCGTACGGCCGTATCCCCGACAGTCTCCTGCGTCGGAACAGGAGCCCGCTGTGAATCCTGCGGCACAAGCGTCACACCGGGATCACCGAACGGAAGCATCGAACGGTAGCGACCGTGATGAAGGATCGTTATCACCACAACGGCCAGCACGGCCAAAGTCACCACAAAACCGATCAGTCGCTTAATCATCGCTGGCCTCCTCTCCTTTCAAAACGGCAATCGCCCGCATGATGACGTTGTCCACGGGATAGATATTCGCATAGAAACCGTTGTCTTCGAGCTGCGTATTGCGGCCGATATAGGCCCGAAGCTGCGCCTCGATCAACTTGCGCGAACGGGCAATGTCGCCGTAGCGCGGTGCAACCCCCTTGCGGGCCGCATAGCGGATGAAATCCTCGACCAGCGCCCGGTCGCTGTCGAGCAGCGTCTCGAGATCATCGATCGTCTGCACGGCATTGAGTGCCTCGCGGTGACGGTCGGCGTACTCGATCGTATAGCGGTAGAGGATGTTGCGGCCCACGACCTCGACGAAATAGGGGGTCACATCGGTCGTGTCGGCCGGTACAAAAATGTCGGGCATGATACCTCCGCCGCCATATACGACCTTGCCGCCGGGCGTCACCCGCTTGAGCGAGTCGGCAAAGTGGATGCTGTCGGCCGAGAAGAACTCGTTGTTGCGGTAACGGTTGTAGAGATCCTCCTCGTAACTCTCGTCGTCGCCGATCGTATAGGGTTTCTGGATCGATCGGCCGGTGGGGGTGTAGTAGCGGGCCGTCGTCAGACGCAGCGCCGAACCGTCGCTGAAGGGGATCTGGCGCTGCACAAGCCCCTTGCCGAACGAACGCCGGCCGATGATCGTGGCGCGGTCGTTGTCCTGCAGGGCGCCGGCCAGAATCTCGCTCGACGAGGCGCTCCCTTCGTCGATCAGCACGGCCAGCTCCATATTCTGGGCCGAACCTCCGCCGTCGGCGTATTCTCGCAACTGCTGGTGGTGGCGGTCCTCCGTATAGACGATCAGCTGCCCTTCGTGCAGAAACTCGTCGGCTACGCCGATCGCCTGATCGAGATAACCGCCCGAATTGCCCCGCAGGTCGAAAATCAGTTTGTTGACCCCCTCGGCCTGCAGCGCGGCAAGCGCACGGCGGATCTCCTCGTGAGTCGTCCGTGCGAACTGGCCCAGTTTGATGTAGCCGATGCTGTCGGTGATGCGGAACGACGATTCGACACTCTTGATCGGAATGACACCCCGCTCAACCTCGACCTGCACCAGATCCGGAATTCCCTGCCGTTCGAGCCCCAGGAGCACCTTCGAGCCGCGCGGACCGCGGAGCTTCCGTACGATCTCGTTCTGGGGAATCTTGCGCCCGGCCACCAGCGAATCGTCGATCTCGATGATCCGGTCGCCGGCCTTGATCCCGGCCTTGTCGCTCGGACCCTGCGGGATGACGTTCAGCACGATCACCGTATCGGTGGCCATGTTGAAGACCACGCCGATGCCGTCGAACTCCCCTTCGAGCGGTTCGTTCAGCGCGGCCATCTCCGAGGCCGGAATATAGACCGAATGGGGGTCGAGTTCACGCACCAGCAGCGGAATGACGTGCTCGGAGAGCGAATCCATCGAGACGGAGTCGACATACTCGTTCTCGATCAGGGAAAGCGTGTAGGTGAGTTTGTTGGAGGGGAGCGTCATGCGGTCCAACACCCCCTTGAGTTGCGAAGCCGTCGTGTTGCGTCCGAGGTACTGTCCGAGCAGCAGCCCCGCTACCACACCCGCCGCCAGCAGCAGCGGGAAGAGAATCGTCTGTTTCGAATTGCGGTACATCACTTGTTCTTGAAGGTATAGGTCAGACCGACGCTCAACAGCGTTTCGGTCTGTACGGAGAGGTTCTGCGCCCGGTTGTAGTAGAGCTGGAAACTCAGCGTCGTCGTCAGGAATTTCGTGGCCTTGATATCCACGGTATTGGTCCAGCGCACCGTCGGATGAATCGCCAGGCGCGGCTTGAGTTCGGGATCCGAACCGTTCTGCTCCCACGTCTGCACGGCATCCAGATAGCGGTTGTAATCGTTATACTTGTGCGGCTGCCCCACGTCGGTGATCCAACCGTAGAAGGTATAGAGCGTCGTTCGATAGCGCAGGTAACCCGTCTTGCCGAACGTGCGGTCGAAGTTGATCTCCACCGACGAACCGCCCTCGTACTTCGAGGTCTTGCCCTCAGAGGCCAGACCATAAGATTCCCACCCCGGTTTGTTGCTATCCCAACTGTTGCTCCGAATTCGCGAACTCTCCACAAAAACGGCACTCAGGGCTACCGGCGAGATATTGACCGCTATGGGAAACTTCGCAAGCGGACTCTTGTAGGTCAAAACCAGCGAAATGTCGAGGTAACCCGGCGAGAGGAAGGAGCTCTTCAGATGTTCTCGTTCCTGCTCGGTACGCGACTTGTAGCCGTTGACGAACTGGCTGCGGAACTGGAACGTCGAACCGTAGGACCAGTTTTTGGCCAATTTGAAGGCCGGATTGACCCATACGACAAACTCATCCTGATTCTTGAACCACACGCCGTTGCTCACCGGTTCGTTCTCCGCGTTCGTCGTCTCCACCTTCATGCGGTTGTAACCCAGTTTGGCAGAAGCCTTCGTCTCAATCGAGAAGAGGTTTTTCTTAAACAGATGCCTCAGGTTGAACGAGGCGACCAGCGCAATAGAGTTATCACCGCCCGATACGGAGATCCATGGATCGTTATAGGAGGTCAACGTGCCCTGCAGTCCTGCACTGATTTCCAAATCATTGCGCTCCTTGCGGATGGCGGCACGCTCGGCCTTGTAACGGGCCAGACTGAAATAGTCGACATCCACTGACGTGGATTTCAGTTCATCGTGGAACTTCACGTCCGAGGGCTCGGCATTGACCTCGTCGATCGAGATCTGGGCCGCGGCCGGAAGGCTCGAAAACAGCAGGAAAAACCCTGCGAGAAGCACATGTGAACGTTTCATAACGGGTTCAAGGCGTTATATTTCCAAAATGCAAAGTTATGAATTTATTTACAAATTCCTTAACTTTGTCCAAAACAACACGAAACATCGAACACCATGAAATACTTCGGAGCACACGTCAGCGCATCAGGCGGGCTGGAGAACGCCCCCCGCAATGCCCGGGCCATCGGCGCCACGGCCTTTGCCCTCTTCACCAAGAACCAGCGACAGTGGATGGCCAAGCCCCTGACCGCGGCCGAAATCGACGCCTTCCGCCGCGCCTGCGACGAGTGCGGGTACACCCCGGCGCAGATCCTTCCCCACGATTCGTACCTGATCAACCTCGGACACCCCGAGGCCGAAGCCCTCGAAAAGTCGCGCACGGCCTTCACCGACGAGATGAAGCGTTGCGAACTGCTGGGGCTCGACCGCCTGAACTTCCACCCCGGAAGCCATCTGAAGCAGATCTCCGAGGAGGAGAGTCTCGACCGCATCGCCGAGTCGATCAACCTCGCCCTCGAAAAGACGCACGGTGTCACGGCCGTCATCGAGAACACCGCCGGGCAGGGTTCGAATCTCGGATTCCGCTTCGAGCACCTCGCCTATCTGATCGACCGCATCGAGGACAAGTCGCGCGTCGGGGTCTGCATCGACACCTGCCACGCCTTCGCCGCCGGCTACGACCTGCGCACCGAGGAGGCCTGCGAGGCAACCTTTGCCGAATTGGAGCAGGTTGTCGGATTCCGTTATCTGAAGGGGATGCATCTGAACGATGCGATGAAGATCCTCGGAAGCCGCGTCGACCGCCATTCGTCGCTCGGCGAGGGGATGATCGGCGAGGCTTGCTTCCGCTACATCGCCCGCGATCCGCGGTTCGACGCCATTCCACTGATCCTCGAGACCCCCGACGAGAGCCGTTGGGCCGAGGAGATCGCCCGGCTGAAGGCCTTCGCCGCCGAGGCGCAATAGGCATAGGCAGCGGGACTTTTTTTCTTTCCCCCCCCCTCCTCGACCGGCTACAGCCGGTCGAGGCATTCGCGAATGAGCGCCGCACTGTCGCGCACCTCCTCCTCGGAGATCGTCAGCGGCGGCGAAATACGGAACGCCGTGTCGCAGAAGAGAAACCAGTCGCTCAGGATCCCCGCCTCCTTGAAGAGTTCCATGATCCGGTAGAGGCGCTCCGAAGAGCCCAGCTCGACGGCCAGCAACAAACCGCTGCGGCGGATCTCCCGCACGGCCGGATGGTCGCGCAACAACTCTTCGTACAAGGCACCCTTCGCCTCGACCGTCTCGACGACGTGGTTCTCCAGCAGGTAGTCGAGCGCCGCCAGACCCGCCGCACAGCAGACCGGATGGCCGCCGAAGGTCGTAATGTGTCCCAGCACGGGGTCGTGCTGCAGGGTATCCATCACCTCGTGGCGCGCGATGAAGGCCCCGAGAGGCATCCCTCCGCCGAAAGCCTTCGCCAGGCAGACGATATCGGGCACCACGCCGTACTTCTGCATGGCGAACAGCTCGCCCGTACGGCCCAGACCCGTCTGGATCTCATCGAAGATCAGCAGCGTCCCCGTCTCGTCGCAACGCTTGCGAAGCGCCTCGAGATAACCCGGCTTCGGAGGACGCACACCCGCCTCGCCCTGTACCGGTTCGGTCAGCACGCAGGCCGTGCGGCGCGTGATGCGCTCCAGCTGGTCGAAGTCGTTGAATTCGATGGCCTGCACGTCGGGCAGCAGCGGCCGGAAGGCCCCCTTCCACTCCTCACCCTCGGGGGCGCCCATCATGCTCATCGAACCGTGGGTCGAACCGTGGTAGGCCCGCCGCATGGAGATCATCTCCGTACGGCCCGTGAAGCGCTTGGCCAGCTTCAGCGCCCCCTCGACCGCCTCGGCGCCCGAGTTGACAAAGTAGACACTCTCCAGATCGCCGGGCAGCAGCGAGGCGATCTTCGCCGCATAAGTCACCTGCGGTGTCTCGACCAGCTCGCCGTAGACCATCACGTGCATGTAGCGCGCTACCTGCTCCTGCACGGCCCGCACCACGGCCGGATTGGCATGTCCAACGTTGCTCACCGAAACCCCCGCCACCAGGTCGTAATAGCGTTTCCCCTCGGGCGTGTAGAAAAAGGTGCCCTCGCCCCGGGCCACCTCCACCAGCATCGGCGAAGGCGACGTCTGGGCCACGTGGGCCAAAAACTGTTTCCGAAGAATCGTACTCATCCTATTTCGCTTGTTAAAACGTCACTCCGCAGTGCCGAAGCGTCGCTGCAGGATTGCATCGGCATCCTTCACGCTGCGCCGCATCCACCGCTCCATCAACGCCGCCTGCTCCGCGACCGGAAGCTCCCACCCCGCGACCGTACGCCGCACCCGCAACGAGAGTTCGTAGATCAGGATCGCCGCCGAGGCCGAAACGTTCAGACTCTCGACCAGTCCGCACATCGGGATGCGCAGAAACTCGTCGGCTCCGGCAATCGCCTCGTCCGAAATGCCGGCGTGCTCCGTGCCGAAGATCAGCGCAAAGGGCCCCTTCGCGACGTCGAACGTCTCGGGGGTCACATCCTCGCGGTGGGGCGTTGTGGCCACGATGCGGTAGCCCTCGCGCCGCAGCGAGGCGATGGCCTCCGCCGTCGAGGCGTGGCGCTCGACATCGACCCATCGCTCCGACCCACGCGCAATGACCGGATTGGGCCGGAAGGTGCAGCGCGTCTCCACAGTGTGCAGATGCTGCACCCCGAAAGCGTCGCAATGGCGGATCAGCGCCGCGGCATTCTGCCCGTGGTACATGTTCTCGGCCAGCACCGTCATGTAGCGCATACGCATGGCTACGCTGCCCCGCAGCACGCCGTAGCGCTCGGGGGTCATGAACTCCGCCAGGAAGGCAATCCGCTCCGCCGCAGGCCCCGCCTCGGGACCGAACAGCGCATCGCTGCGCGGCGTCGTGTCGTTACTTGCGGTACTTCTCATCTTCGTCGAGGATTTTCAGGTAGCTCTCATAGCGCGGCCAGGCAATCTCGCCCGCCTTGACCGCCTCCACCACGGCACAGCCCGGCTCGTGGGTATGCGTGCAATTATAGAAACGGCATCCCGGAGCCACACGCATCATCTCCGGAAAGTAGTGCCACAACTCGGCATCGTCGATGTCGATCAGTCCGAAACCCTTGATCCCGGGCGTGTCGATCACCGCTCCGCCCCCCTGCAGGGGATACATCGTCGAGAAGGTGGTCGTATGGCGCCCCTTGTGGTGACTCTCGGAGATTTCACCCGTGCGGATGTCGAGCGCGGGGTCGATCGTCTGGATCAGGGTCGACTTCCCGACTCCCGAATTTCCCGACACGAGCGTTGTGGAACCGGTCAACAACCTGCGGACCTCCTCCACACCCCCTCCGTCCCGGACCGAAACCTCCAGAACACGGTATCCGGCCCCCTCGTAGACGGCCCGGAAGTCGGCCACGGCCTCCGGATCCTGCAGGTCGATCTTCGACAGCAGGATCGTCACCGGCACCTTGTAGGCCTCGCACGTCACCAGAAAACGATCCACGAACTCCGGCGGAGTCTCGGGCGACTGCAAGGTGACCATCAGCAACGCCTGGTCGATGTTCGAGGCGATGATGTGCGACTCCTTCGAGAGGTTCGAAGCCCGGCGGATGACATAATTGCGCCGCGGGCGAATCTCCACGATCACCCCTTCGCCGGGAGTCTCCTCCCGTTCGCACTCCACCACGTCGCCCACAACAACCGGATTGGTCGACCGCACCCCCTTCAGGCGCAGGCGCCCCCGGATCCGGCAGCGCACATGCCCGCCCTCCGGCGTGGCCACGTCGTACCAACTGCCCGTCGCACGCACGACGGTGGCTGTAAATCGCTCATTCATCGGTTGGTCTGTTATCGTTCTGAAAGGTGATTCTCTCGTACATCCGCTCCACGAAGGGGAAGAGGCTCTCCGAAAGCCGAAGAATCGGACGGTAGCTCCGCGACTCATCGAGCGTCTGCCGCTTGACCAGCGTATAGTCCGCATTCAGCCGGCTGAAAGCCGAGAAGAGCACGCTCATGACCAGCAGGTATTTCACCACCGAGACGGCAATGCCCAACAGGATGTCCGCCACGCCGAACCCCGCAAAATGAAAGAGACGACGCACCAATCGTGCCGCAATGGCCACCACAAGCACCACCACGATCAGCACCGTGACGAAACCGCCCGCTGCGGCCACCTCTTCGTCGAGCCGGAGCAGCGCACCGACCTCGGCGCCGAAACGCGCCGCCAGCCAGATCCCCGCGACGATCCCCGCCAGCGAAAAAATCTGTACGATGAAGCCCTGGCGCCAGCCATTCCAGACGGCCAGCACCAGCACCAGGCAGACAAGCAGATCAATCGTATTCAAGCAGCGCTTTTTAAGTTCCGAAAGATACGAAAATTACCTGAACGAGCCAAAAAAAGCACCGATACCGCCTTTTTGACCTGTCTTCTATTAATATAAGTATAAAGGCTCAGCGAACTACGTCCCGAAGCTTGACTCCCAGAGCGTTACAAATTATACACAAGGTTTTAACCGTCAGATTCGTTCGACCGGCTTCGATACGGCTCATATTGGATCTCTCCATGTCACACCTGTAAGCCAGTTCCTGGACCGTCAGCTGACTCGCCCTCCTCAACTCCTTGATTCTCCCGGAGATATATCTTATCTCCTCCTGATAATCCATTCCCATTTCAAAAATCTTGACAAAAATTTTGCGGTACAAATTTTTATCTTTATATTTGCACCATGCGTATCATATATGATACCAACAAGCGAAAAAACAGAAGCATTAACACACTGAAAGTCAAAGATCGAACACACTCATTTATTCAATCATTCCACTATGAAACACAATCTATTCAGGAATTTCACGGCATTGCTCCTGAGCGGAACAATGCTGGCCGGTGTCGGTTGTAAGGACTATGACGACGACATCGACAACATCAACAAACGTCTCGACGAGATGCAGGTGACGGTCTCCAGTCTGCCCGAGCAGATCGAGGCCATCAAGGGTTCGATCCCCGACCTCTCGTCGCTGACCTCACGCGTCGAAGACCTCGAAGGGAAACTCGAGGGCGTAACCGATCTGAAAGGCCAGCTCGACGCACTCAAGGGACTGGAAAACACCCTGAAAACGTATATCGACGATGAGATCGGCAAGGCTACGACGGCCGATGCTCTGAAAAAAACGCTGGACAACTATTATGCTACCGCTACGGCTCTGAGCGACCTGGAACTCAAGTTGACCGACATCACGAAGGACAACGGCACAATCGACCAGGCCGTGGCTGCTGCCGTTTCCGAGATTCAGAACGATCTCTCGGATCTCGAATCGAGCATCAAGACCTGGATGGGATCGCAGATGGAGGGCTATCTCACCGCGGAAGCAACCAAAACATATGCGGATAACGCAGCCAGTGGTGCCGTGAAAGACGTTTTCGATCAAATCAAATCGGCTCAGGGCGAGTATTACGATGCGCTTACCGATGCCGTGAAAAATGCGATTGTTGGTGAAAACGGCACCATCAAGATCGGCAAGGAGCAGCTCGACAGCGCCCTGCAGACCCTGATTGATGAGATCACACCGCTGATCAGCCGCGTTGCCGAACTCGAAGGCCGCATCCAGTCGCTGGTATACGTTCCCTCGACGCTGGAAGAGGCTCAGAACAACACGATCATGTTCAAGGGTACTTCGTGGATCAAGTTCGGTGAGTCGACGAAGTTCTACCTGGACCAGACCAACAAACAGACGGCAAAGATCACCTTCCGCGTATCGCCCGCTTCGCTGGCCGGAAAGATTACGAAAGAGAACACCTCCATCGTAACCGAGAAGATCTCGAAGACCCGCGCCGGTGAGCCGCTCTTCGTGGTAACCGATGTGACCGCCGAGAAGGAGTCGGACGGTGAGGCCTACACCGGAGCATTCACGGTTACGGCCGAATGCAACTACAACTACGGCGAAGTGGATGGTGAGACTCTGGCCATCGCCCTGAACGTCAACATCGCTCCGGCTGAGGGCAGCGACAGCAAATTCGGCATCGATTACACGACCCCGTACATCGGAACCGATTATGAGGAAGGCGGCGAGATCAACAACAAACTCGTCATCGCCAAAGAGATGGAAAATGGCGCATTCGTTGAGCCCGACGGCGGCATGTACAAAACGGAGCTGAAATACAACTCGGATGAGACCGTCACCTTCCTGGATGGATTCTCGATCTACTACAAGGATGGCGACGAGTACACGGCCCTTTCGAACTGGGAAAACGCCGAGGACCTCATCGAGATCGCAGCTCCCGAGGAGAAGGCAACGACCACCGGAACGGAAAACCTGTACGAACTGGGAACGACGACTGTCAGGTTCAAGGATGCGGCAAATGGAAGCAACGTAGGCGAGATCAACTCAAAGATCACCTCGGAGCCCTTCACCTTCAACCTCGTATACAAAGAGGAGACGATTGAGGTGGGCAGCGTACAGCACGAAATCACGATTGTCGGTGACAACACGGACGTTCAGGCCGATGCCATTGCCATGACCTGGAACTATGCTGCGGCCATCTCAGATCAGCTTTACAGCAAGGAGGCCATTGATCTTGCCGAGAATGTGCTGGATCCGAAGACCTACGTCGCCATGAAGGGTTACACGCAGGCCGCCGAACTCGCAGCAGGCAAGTATACCGTAGCACTTACCAAGAACGGTCAGGCTGCCGCAGGTATCACCGCAACGATCGAACTGACAACGACGCCGAGTGTCGCAGGCGACGCACAGCAGATCAAGGTAACGCTGACGGGCGATTTGAAAGAGACGGCCACTTATGAGCTGAAGGCCGTTTACATGCACGAGGATTTGACCACCGCGACGATCAACGCCACGATCGACGTGACGGGCATGCCGACTCTCCCGAGCTATGACCTCTCGAACGAAACCACCTCCATCAAGGAGTACAAGGGTCAAAACAAGTTCGAAATGCTGGAGGGCTTCGCCGCCGCATACGCCAAGAAGGTCTGGAATGACGAGCTCGAAGCCGCATTCGGTACCGAGGAGACGCTGGCTGGCATCTTTACGGGTATCACCCCGACGGCTGCCGGCAGCGACAAGGCTACGCTGAGCGCCGAGGAGGGCAACATCTTCGTCACCTTCGAGAATGCAGCCAAGTTCGGCGAAAGCTACCAGCCGACGCTTACCTTCACCCACGGAACGATCGCAGATCTGAAGGTTCTCTTCACGAGCAAGGTCCAGCTCGCCAAACCCGCCAACGTGCAGCTGAAGGCCAACGACGCTATCATTTCGAACGGACAGGCTACGGCTCAGACCCAGATCTCGGGCACCTCGTTCGACGTCATCGACAAGGCACTCGACGGAGCCTTCTTCTACGACCAGAGCATCGAAGGTCTGAAGGTTGTCTACAGCATCGCCACGAATCTGGATGATTTCGAGGACGGAGAGGCTCCGGCCATTGTCGACAACAAGCTGGCCTGGAACGACTGGACGGGTCTGACCCTCGACGTGAAGGCCGCACTCGAACTGAATGGCCGTCAGATCGACGAGGCTACGTTCACCGTAGCAATCAAGGATCCGATCGTCGACGCACAGATCTCGACGCTGGAGAATGTCAATGCCTCGATCTACACCGACGCAAAGAACAAGACGTTCAACGTGGCCTCGATGCTGAAACTTTCGGCCCAGAACGGCAAGAACGTATTCGCCGACAGCGACCTCGCAACGGCTATCGAAGGCAAGCCCAGCTACAAGCTGGTCGAGGAGAACCCCAACATCGAACTGGCGGACGGCGTTGTCAGCCTGATCACCGACTCCTCGCTCACACTCACGGCTTTCGATGTAGAGGTTGAGGTTAATTACAGCTATAAATTCGGAAAACGCGAACCCGTCACGGTAACGGTTCACATCATTCCGGGTGCCAACCCCGCAGAGACACCGGGCAACTGATCAAAATCCCTTTAGGGAGAGGGGAATAACCGGTGATGCCGGGCGCAGAATCGAACCGCAGCGATTCGCGCCCGGCTCCTTTGTCTCCGCCGGCCGGCTCCGCCCGGAATTCACGAAAAATAATGTTTGATTTTCATACCGCGTTGTGTATCTTTGCAGGGATGAACCCCGACGGCCGCATCCGGCATACAGAGCCCCGGCTCGCCGATCGGAGCCTTAAACGTCCTGCCATGAAACGATTCATAACTCTTGTGCTGCTGATGCTCGGAATCGCACTCTCGGCCCGCGCCCGGGAGGTATTCCCTATCAACGAAGGCTGGCGCTTCTACTTCAAGACCGAGCGCACCTCCGACAATGCCCGCCATGTCACCCTTCCCCACAGCTGGAACACCGACCCCCTGGCACAGGGTTACTGGCTCGAAACAACGGGCAACTACATGAACGGCATGTACGTCCCCAAAGAGTGGGCTTCGAAACGCCTCTTCGTGAAGTTCTACGGCGTACAGAGCGTCGCCGACGTCTTCGTCAACGGAAGCCACGTCGGCACCCACCGCGGCGGCGGTACGGCCTTCGTCTTCGAGATCACCGACAAGATCCGCTTCGGAACGGACAACGCCCTGCTCGTGATGGTCAGCAACAGCTGGCGCGACGACGTGCTGCCCACCTCCACGGACATGAACTCCTACGGCGGCATCTACCGCGAGGCCGAACTCATCGTCACCGAATCCACCGCCGTCTCCCCGCTCTACTACGGCTCGGACGGAGTGCTCATCCATCCGCAGAGCGTCTCGGCAGAACGCGCCGAGGGCGAAATCGAGGTGCACCTCACCTCGCGCAGCGGAAACACCTGCATGCTCAACCTTGAAATCTCGGCTCCCGACGGCAGAACCCTCTTCACGAAACGACAGAAGGCCAAAATCGAGGACAAACCCGTACTGATTCCCTTCCAGGTCGAGAACCCCGAACTCTGGAGCCCCGACCATCCGGCCCTCTACACCGTGACGGCTGCCATCGGCGAAGACAGCATCACCGACCGCGTAGTCGTCCGGACCGGATTCCGCTCGCTCAACGTCACCCCGGACGATGGTTTCCTGATCAACGGCGTGCGGACTCCGCTGCACGGCGTGGTGCTGCACCACGACAACGCCCTCTCGGGCGGAACCCTCGTCGCCCAGGATTACGATGCCGATCTGCAGGTCGTCCGCCGCATCGGCGCCAATGCCATCCGCTCGGCCGTCATGCCCCATGCGCAGTACCTCTACGACCGCTGCGACGAAACCGGCCTGATGGTCTGGATCGACGCCCCGCTGCAGCGATCCCCCTTCCTGAGCGACATGGCCTACTTCGCAACCCCTGCCTTCGAGGAGAACGGACTGCAGCAGCTGCGCGAAATCATCGCCCAGCACATCAACCATCCTTCGGTGGTCATGTGGGGCATCTTCTCCCAACTCTGGATGCGCGGCGACGACGTAACCCCCTATCTGCGCCGGCTGAACGAGACGGCTCACACGATGGATGCCTCGCGCCCGACGGTCGCCTGCAGCGATCAGGACGGAACCGTCAACTTCATCACCGATCTGATCGTCTGGAAACAGAATGTCGGCTGGCAGCGCGGATCAACCGACGATGTGGCCGTATGGCGCGACCTGCTGCAGAAGAACTGGTCCCATCTGCGCTCGGGCGTGCAGTACGGCGAACCGGGATTCCTCGGGCACAAGAGCTACACCTCGCAGGCACTCCCCCGCTCGAACTGGCTGCCCGAAGAGCGGCAGACCCGTTTCCACGAGGAGTATGCCCGCAACCTGCAGAACGATTCGCTCTTCTGGGGGGTATGGATCGAGAGTCTGTTCGATTACGGATCTTCGCGTCGCCCCTACGGCGTGAACGGCACGGGACTGCTGACCCTCAACCGCCGCGAAGCCAAGGATGCCTTCTATCTCTACAAGGCCCTGTGGAACACCGCGGAACCCACGCTGCACATCGTCAACAAGCGGCTGCGGCTGCGCGACGGCAACATGCAGCTCTTCCGCGTCTATTCGTCGGCCGGAACCCCACTGATCATGGCAGGGGCCGACACGCTGGCCGTGACGGAGTATGCCCCGTGTCAATACCGCACGGATTCGGTATCGCTGCAGGGCGTGGTCGAGATCAAGGCGATGGCCGGAGCGCTGCGTGACAGCGTCACGATCCGAATCGGCAACGTTCTAAAACCGAAACGGACGCCGGGCCTTCGGCGAACAGCAGGTCCGCAAACGACAAATTAGCAGCAAAGGGCATCCGGTCGGAGAAGACCTGGAAATAGGGCTCGGCCTCGAAGGCCGGGCCCTCGCTGTTTCGGCTGCGCAGGTCGAGATCGCCCGGACGGGCCTCGACGTAGCGCTCGCAGAGGGTCGGCATCGGGATCCTGGCCAGCGAGCACAGCACCTCGAGCAATCCGAGGTTGTACTCCACCAGAAAGTCGTACGGCCGCGTGTAGAAGGGTTCGAAGCGTCCGGCGTAGTGGTCGAAATAGGGCGACGAGCGGTAGGAGGAGACCAGCGCCCCCCAATGCTGGTGCTGCCAGCGCTTCGAGTAGTCGAGGCGCACGTCGCGCATCGGCTGCCGAGGGCGGTTGGCGTGGCAGACGTGGGCCGTGAGCTCCATCACGCCGCCGGTGGCCAGAATCCGGGTCCGGTTGCGCTCGGAGCGTTTCACGAAGTGTTCGCCGAGGTCCACGACGCAGTCGCCGCGGAGCAGGCGGGCAAAATAGGAGACCGAGGGCAGGTAGGCAAGGGGAAGTATGGTCATCGTCAGAACGGGTGATAAAGGTCAATGGGTGTATCCGGAGGCGTCGTTTCGGGCCCCGGAGAATCAGTTTCAAGTCCGGGACGGGGTCCGGGAGCGTCTGTTTCGAGAATCCGGATCGATCAGAGTATCGGAGACATCGGAGGGTTCGGGGCGTCAGTTGCAGGGCTCGGGTGCTGCCGGAGCATCGGAAGCGTCGACCCAGTCGCCGTTCTGGCGGATCAGCTCGATCAGGCGGTCGAGAGCCTCCTCCTGCGGGATGTTGCGCACGATCACCTCACGCCCCTTGTAGAGCGTAATGCGGCCCGGACCGGCTCCCACATAACCGTAATCGGCATCGGCCATCTCGCCCGGACCGTTGACGATGCAGCCCATGACGCCGATGCGCAGGTTTTTCAGGTGCGACGTACGGGCCTTGATCTCCGCAAGGGTCCGCTCGATATCGTAGAGCGTCCGTCCGCACGACGGGCAGGCGATATACTCCGTATGGGAGAAGCGCACGCGCGCCGCCTGCAGGATCATCAGCTCCAGATCGCGGATCTGCGCCGCGGTAAGGGCCGGGGCATCGATCCAGATGCCGTCGGCCAGTCCGTCGAGCAGCAGCGGCCCCAGGTCGGCCGCCGCCTTCACGGCCACCGCCTCGAGCGTGGGATCGTCATAGCGGCGCCGCACGACAACCGGTTCGTCGGGAGTCTCCAGATTCAGAATCGCCGCGCGCAGTTCGGCCGTCGGATTCCCCGACGTGGCCTCCAGGATACGGAAGCCGTCGAGCGGTTCGCTGTGGATTACGGGTACAGTGACGTGCGAACGGCGGCGGTAGGCCGTCGGCGAATAGCGTTCGGGGTGGCGGACCTCAAACACGCCAGGACGCGAAGCGAAGTGTCGGACAAGCATCTCAGCCACGGGAATCTCGTTCTCGGGCGCTTCAGTCAGCGAGACGCGGATCGTGTCGCCGATGCCGTCGGCCAGCAGTGCCCCGATCCCCACGGCGCTCTTCACGCGCCCTTCGAGACCGTTGCCCGCCTCGGTGACCCCAAGGTGGATCGGGTAGTGCATCCCCTCGGCATCCATCGCCTCAACCAGCAGCCGGTAGGCTGCCACCATCACCCGCGTGTTGCTCGACTTCATCGAAACGACTACCTGGTCGAAGTCGCGCTCGCGGCAGATCCGCAGGAACTCCATGGCCGAGACGACCATCCCCTCGGGCGTATCACCCCAGCGGTCGAAGACCCGCCGCGCAAGCGACCCGTGGTTGACGCCGATGCGCAGCGCCACGCCCCGCCGGCGGCACTGTTCGATCAGCGCCTCGAATTCGCCGTGTTCGTTGCGGTAGTTGCCCGGATTGATGCGCACCTTGTCGACGTACTGCGCCGCAATGGCGGCCACCTCCGGCACGAAGTGGATGTCGGCCACGATGGCCGTATCGAAGCCGTCGGCCCGCAACTGGCGGACGATGTTGGAGAGGTTCTCCCCCTCGCGCCGCCCCTGGGCCGTCAGGCGCACGATCCGGCCCCCGGCCCGGTCGATACGCTCGATCTGAGCCACGCTCGCCGGCGTGTCGTTCGTATCCGTATTGGTCATCGACTGCACGGCCACCGGACGGTCACCGCCGATCGTCACCTGCCCGATCCGCACCTCGCACGTCGGGCGTCGTCTGAATGTCGTCAGATCCATTTCCTGAGAGTTTTCGACAAAGATAGTACAAATTTAACTATATTTGTTGTAATCAGGTAGGTTTTATTTGACTATCAACAGATTGGATAAAACTCGCACGAGAACGGGCAATGGATAAGAAAAAGCCGGACTGTTCCGAACCGCCATATTTCTCATGCTTTCAAATAACTCTTTATCTCACTTGCAAAGATAACACCTTTTTTCTGAAAAAACAGCAAAACAAGTCACAATCAGTCTGGATACATAATCACGAGTCATGACTAAACCTTTAAAATAACAACCTGTTCAATAACTTTATTTTGATACGCTCAAAATATTATTTATGAAAAAACTGTGCTAGCAAAGTTGAAATTAATTCTTTACTGGCACAGTTTAATATACATCCTTCATCATTAGTATCCAATGACTAAGAATAGACGCTATTAAAAATAAAATGTTTTATACTCAATGATCATATACTGCTCATTAAAGTATATACTGTCCTCACGCAAAAGATAACCTATTGCGATAAGTACCATTTCATGCGGATAATGAATTGTTTTCATTATATCATTAATACTTATCCGGTTTTCTTTATATAAAAGCCTTTTTATTTCAGCAGTTATTGTTTCAATTGAATCTGATTTCATAAGCCACCAATAGAATTTAAGTATTTAGATTTTGCAATATGGTAATTGATTTTTGCAGATATAACCTCAAAATATGCTTTCTGCCAACTGGCTTGTGCTTCCAGAAAATTAGCCAATGTTTCCATACCTGTTTCAAAGCTTTTGCTGCTTTCCTGCAAATTCTCCTCTGCATAACTGAAAGCATTTTCAGTAAGTTCAACCTCCAGTTCAGCTTCATTCAGAATATTATAGTTTCTTGTAACTTCCAATTGCATCTTTTCAATCATTTCATCCCGCATGACCTCTGCTTTCTGCAATTCAATTTTTGCAGATTTTATTTTTCTGTGTCCTTCTCCCCAATGGAAAAGAGGAATCTTTACAGCCAACATTACAGAAAATATGTCATCTTTCAGAAACTTATGTCCGTTCATTCTAACTCCATCTATATAATTATATCCGGCTACAAGTCCTATTCTTGGCAAATAATCACTTCTTACAGACTTTATCTGCTCTCTCTTCAGATTGATATTTTCAGACAACAACTTATATTCAGAACGGTTTTCTATTATGAATTCATCATTTCGGAATACTGCCGGTTCAAATTCTATGGTTCCTGAGATTTCAATATCATCACTCAGAGGAATTCCCATTATATGACATAAAGCCATTTTCGACAGTCTGATTGCATTTTCGCTTCTTTTCATGGAAAGATTGGCTTCGTTCAGTTTCACCTGTACTTTGAGCAATTCATTTCTGGGGGACATACCAGTTTTATTCATCTTTTCAATATTATTAAAGAGCTCTTCCACAAGGTTCTTGTATTTGATTGAAACCTCATATAGTTCCTTGGCCTTAATTACATTCCAGTATGCTTCTTCCGTTTCTATACGGATTTCGGAATCGTTCTTTTTCCGGTTCAGTACAGCCATATTTGTGCCAATTTCCGACATATTCCTTGCCGCAATAATTTTGCCACCCATATAAACTGGTTGTTCAAGCTGTACACCTGCAAAATAAGTATTGCTTATATCAAGGGCCGCAGATAAAGAAGGGGCAAGTTCCATCGAAAAATCCTTATTGGCATAAAGATAGCCTCCCGATGCGGACAGTTTAGGAAGAAAACCTGCTACCACATTCTTTTCTTGAAGTTCTGCCTGCTTTATCGAAAAATCTGACAGTTTCATCTTTTTATTGTTCTCTACCGCAATCCTGCAACAGTCATCAAGAGTGAATACTCTTTGAGCATAACTGAACGATGATAGCAGGATTATAAATATGCCTGATAAAAGTCTTTTCATTTTAATCACATTTAATATTGAAGAATAAAGCATAGAATACAGGAATAATCATTAATGTAATGATTGTACCAACAAGAAGGCCTCCCATAATGGCTACAGCCATAGGACCAAACATAGCATCTGAAATCAGAGGTATCATACCAAGGATAGTAGTTCCTGAAGCCATCATTACCGGTCTTAATCTGGATGAAGAGGCTGACAACAGGGCTTCAACAGGCTCAACGCCAGTCTTGATCTGAGCAGTTATCTCATCTATAAGTACAACTCCATTTTTTATCATCATACCTATCAATCCCAAAGCTCCTACAACAGCAACAAAACTGAAAGGCTTTCCACTGACGAAAATGCCCATTACAATACCTATGTATGCAAGCGGAAGACACAGAAAAATAATTAACGGTTTCTTGAAATCCCTGAATAGAAATACCAAAACCGCAAACATGAATATGACCGCTATGGGCAGACTTCTGAAAAGATACTTGTTAGAATCTGTACTTGCCTTATACTCACCCAGCCATTTCATGGAATAGCCGTCAGGGAAGTCAATTCGTTCATTAATTTTCTTTTCAAGAGCAAGGCGTGTATCTTCAGCGGTAAATCCGTAGGCATTATTACACTGGACTATGACAGCACGCTGTCCGTTATAACGGTAGGCGACTGGATCTTTCCATTCAAAGCTGATACTGTCCGATATTTCTTTAACAGGCCTTCCGGATGTCAACCTGTCTATCAACAACTGTTTCCGTTCAGGGTCCATAAGCATTCGCTGGATACTTTCCTCTTCTGTCACAGCAGTAATATTAGGCAGCATAGAATTGACAGTAACATCTTCGAGACTGTTATATCCTATGTTCTTCAGGTAAATATTTTTTAATATACTGCCATCATATAAAGAACCTACAGGAATACCCTCTGTTACTGAGAGCAATGACAATCCAATATCTGTTTTTCCAAGTCCTGCTCTTCGGGCATTATGCTGGTTGAAGTTAATGTCCATGTTGATGACTGGATCATCCCAATTATCTGTAATAAGCATTGCAGAAGGTTCCTCCCGCATAATATCCTGAATTTTGTTTCTCAATTCCTTCAGAACTCCCGGATCTGGGCCGGAGACCAGAATTTCTATAGGAAATTCCATATACATAGTGTTATATTTCTTTAGCCGGATAAAGGCATCAGGATAATGACGGTTCATATATTCCTGTAAATCCTGCATACAGTTGTCTATGTCCTTATGGCTTTTGAAATCGATAATCAATTCTCCGTATCGAAGACTTGGATCAGCTACTGAACGTACAAGGTTGTATCTCGCCGGCGTGCCTCCGAGAGATGTGGTTACGTGCGTTATGGCCGGATTTGTCTTGAGATACCTCTCTATTTCTTCCAGATCTTTTTCAACCTTCTCGATACGTGTTCCCTCCGGCATCTTATATTCCATATAAATCTGGTTGTATGTCAGATCCGGGAAAAATGTCTGTGGTAAAAAACTGAAACAGCAAACACTGACAATTAACAGCAGTACAATTCCGATAATAGTCCCGGCTTTATGATGCAGCAGGAAAGTAAGCATACCGCGAAATTTTCTGTATAATGGTGTATTGAAAATATTTGTATTGTCATCTGCCGTCTTAATCTTCAAATAATGTTCTGAATGAATCGGGACATGTACCAGTGCCAGAATCCAGCTGAGAAGCAGAGATACGGCCAATACGATAAATAAGTCGCGGGCATATTCTCCGGCCATATCCGGGGACAGCGAAACCGGCATAAAAGCTATGATAGCAATAAGGGTAGCTCCCAAAAGCGGACGTGCCGTGATATTAGCCGTGTGAACAAGTGACTGAGGCTTTTTCATACCACGCGCACTGTCAACCAAAATACCATCCACAACCACTATTGCGTTATCCACAAGCATACCCATGGCAACTATAAATGCCCCTAAAGACACTCTCTGAAGAGTTCCATCAAAGAAATATAGGACTACAAAAGATCCCAAAACTGTAATTACCAGTCCTGTTCCTATGATGACACCACTTCTGAATCCCATGGTAAGCATAAGAATAACTATAACGATAAGTACTGATTCTATAAGATTTACAATAAATGTATCAATGGCATCACTTACACGCTCAGGCTGGTAAAAAACCTTGTTGAACTTGAACCCTGACGGAAGTCCGTTTTCCAGCTCTTCAATCTTTTCGGTTACAGTATTTCCGATTTTTAGAATATCATAGCCTGATTCCATGGCTATTGCAATACCATAAGCCCTTTTACCGTCATATTTCATTTTGTTACGCTGCGGTTTCTCATAGTCCTCCTCGATATCAGCTATATTTCCAAGAGTGAACGTATTACCGTCATGACCTTTCAGAACCAGATTTCTAATATCTTCCAGATCTCGAAAGTTTCCGGGTACCATAACCTTCATACGCTCATCGCCACTATTAAAGAAGCCACTATATACTGTCCTGTTCTGATCTTGCAGTGTCATCAGTATTTCAATTGGAGAAATTCCCAGACGGGCCATTTCTTTACTATCTATATTGATATTTATACAAGGTGTTGCAGTTCCATATATCTGGACATTTCTTATACCTTCTATGTTAATAAGTTCACGCTGAATGAAATTTGTGTATCGTATCATATCACTGTCTGAAAAACCATCAGCCGTTAACGTATAGAACATTCCATAGACAGCACTGAAGTCATCAAGTACCATTGGTACTGAGGCACCGGTAGGCAATTGGGTATGAACATCGACAATCTTTTTTCTCAATATATCCCATTTTTGTTCCAATTCGCCATTGGGTACAGTTGTTTTCAGAACTACCTTTATAAGAGACAGGTCGTTCAGTGATTTTGATTCAATATAGTCTATATCTCCCATCTGACGTATTGCCTTTTCCAGCTTGTCAGACACTTCAAGTTCAACCTGATGCGCAGTTGCACCAGGATACACAGTCATGACCAAAGCCTGTTTGACCGTTATTTCCGGATCTTCCATTTTGCTCATGGAGTAGAAAGACCATAGACCGCCGATAACGAGGAAAGCTATAAACAGCTTGATCAGGGCCTTGTTTTCCAAGGCATATTCCGCCATACTTTTCATAGCATTCCTCCTATATTGGTTGATGACACTTCTTTCATTTCTTCCACGGTCTGCCCTTCAGACAAACTATGGATTCCGGTTATGGCTATTCTGTCGTGAGGTTCCAACCCTCTTACAAATGCCGTTTCTCTTTCTATCCGTATTAATTTAACGGGTGTACAAGCAGCCTTCCCATTATTGATCTTCCATACGCATGTGTTCCCTTTATCCTGAAATAAAGCCGATGCAGGCAATGATAATGATGGGGTTGTGCTTGAATATGCTAATCTTATATCTACATTCATACCGACTGACAGGACTTTGGAAAATTCTGATGGTATGTCAAAGGAAACATTGTATAGTTGTCCGTTTGATGCATTGCGGTTTTGGGCTTTTAATGTTATTGCGGTAGATAGATTACCGCACACAAGTTCTGCATATATAAGATTTTTCAATCTGTTATAATCTTTTAATGCCATACTTATGTCCGCCTTGTACCCACCTTCCTGTTTCAGAAGCAAAACGGGCATTCCGGCAGAAACTATCTCTCCGCTGTTTTTGAAAATATCTGATATAAAGCAGTCAAATGGAGCTTTTATTTCCGTGTATCTCAAAGCATCTTCAGCAGCATTGAACTTGGCCTCTGCCACTTTGTTTGCAGCAATGACTTTCTCATAATCGTTTGGAGAGACTGTGTTATTCTCAAACAAGGCTTGTATGCGTTTCGTCTCTTTTTCCGATTGTTCGAATACAGCTTTTGCAGCATTATACTGGACTTCAAAATCATGCTTGTCCAATGTTGCTATAATACTGCCTTTACGGAAACTCATTCCTTCATTTTCAGGTAAGAATGCAATCTGGCCATTGACCTTAAAAGCTATGGTCACTTCTTTCTCCGAATTTATAACTCCAGAGTATTTGACATACTCAACGCTGTCTTTATTTCCTACTGTTAATGTTTTAACCAGTACAGAAGAGCTTTCTTTTCTTCCTGAATCTGTTTTACAGGAGGCTGATGCAAGAATAATAATTCCCGCACTCAAATACATAAATAATCTTTTCATTGTCTTAAACTTTAGCTTTTGCAAATTTCATCAAACCCAATGAGAAACACGTTTCCATTTACACATGCGGAATGTTCTAAAACCCTTTTTTTACTATGTGATTTAGAATAGTAGTTGCTGGATAAGGGAAGATTATATTCATTTTTCCATTAAAAATGTTCTATTAGTAAGAAATTCTTTGATGGAAATATGGATACAATTATATTTGTAATAAAAAAAATATGAACCAATTTAAGAACCTGGATATAAGAATAGCAAAGAATCTTATAGGCGATATAGATTATGTAGATAACGATTTTATTGTACTGGATGATCTCTCTAAATTCAATATTCCCAATGATTCACCCATCAGACTTGGTGCATTTACAATAAGTTTGTGTCTTAACGGACATATAACTACTGATATCAACATGATAAGGTACGACGTACAGCCGGGAGATATGGTAATAACACTTCCTAAAGATATAATAGAACACAAGGATGTTTCGTCTGATATCAGAGGAATTTTCTTTATTGTTTCACAGCGTTTTATTGAAGAAGCTTTTCCGAAAATAGGAGAAATACTTCCGATTTTTCTTTATATCCAAAAATACCCTAAAATTGAATTGACAGCAAATCAATGTTTCAATATACAGCAGTTTTATGATTTCTTTATCCAAAGACTTAAAGACCAGTCAGTATATAGAGATAAAATGATAAGCTCGATACTGCAGGCTCTGATTTATTATATCACCGGCTTATTGATTAACTCTGATAAACGGGAAAAAAAGGAGAGAAAAGAAGAATTGCTGAGTAAATTTATTCAGCTGATAATAAAACACTACAAGGAAAACAGAACACTGGATTTCTATGCAGAAAAACTGTTTATTTCAACAAAATATATGTCAGACATTATAAAGAAGACAAGCGGACTGACAGCTCATGACTGGATAGACAGATATACCATTCTGGAAGCTAAGATTTTGTTACGGTCAACCAATAAGACAATCCAAGAAATATCCAATGAGCTGAATTTCCCTAATCATTCGTTCTTTTCAAAATACTTTAAGCATCACATGGGTATGACTCCTAAGGCTTACAGGCAATCTTAAACATATAATATCTAGAAACAAAAACATATCGGGAAAACGAGCATACCGTAGCCGAGTCCCCATAACCACAGGCAAAGGTAATTCGTGTTCTTCCTGTACAAGCAAGGCCAAGCCCTTCGGGTTCGTGGAAAAAATCATCCTCGCCCCGGAGGGCTTGCGGTATTTTTTCCCGAAGCCTTGCATGTACGGAACACGACCTTTTTAGGCCTGTAGTTATGGGAACTCCGGCCCCAGAAGCCGGACTAACAAAAAATCAAATGTTATGTTACAGGCAACAAAGAACAAGTACACGGTGGAAACACTCAAACCACTGAACATTCTGTACGATCATGAACACCGGCTGACACAGCAGGACGTGGATATGGCCAACGGTTATGTGGAACTGATAGAAAGGACACGCTCTGAAAAGATTCCACAGGTCGGTGACAGACTCATCTATGTGGACAGATACGGGAAATATTACGGCAATGCCCTTATTGAAAACAATGATGAAGAGAGCGGTCGGATTTCCATCTGTGAAGAACCTTATATTCCCTTTGTATGGGAGCAGGACGCCAATATCCGGCTGAGCGTCAGCGGAGGGGCCTTCCACCATATTGACCCCAAGCAATTGAAATTCGTCAGATGGACGGAAGGTGCATTCAAGGACTGGGGCAACTGCGGTGCGTGCGCCAACGGTGCCGTCGCATTCACGGCAAAAGTGCCGTTATGGTCCTATTCCGAACCTGACCCTCTCTACGGCGATTTCACCACTGAGACATGGAGACAGTATTATCTGACAAAAAACACGGGTCCGGATGCACGCAATCTGTACCAGGGCTACGACATAGCTTTCAGGACCGAAGAGGACTTCCGGCAGTTCCTGAAGGACTATGAAGGGACTGTGTTCAAGGGCAACTGGGAAAACCAGATCGTACTCTGGTGTTTCCGACATGAAAACCGGTTCCTGCCGCAGCACGAATGGGACAAGATAGATGCCCCGGCCATGGAACGGCGTCTCAACTTTTATCCCGAACAGGTCAAGCTGGTCAAGGACATGGACAGCCACATCACCTACTGTTACCGTATCAAACCCGAAATTGACAATCTCTAAAACAATACAGTTATGCAGACAACAGCAACAAGAACAGCAGGCAGCCACACAGACCTGCTCACAGGTATCCTGAACGTGCAAGTAAGGAACGAGGACAAGATTACAGAACAGGACAGGCAGTATTGCCAGCTCCAGCAGGACCAGCTCTACAAGACGCTTAACCGTATCGACCGTTGGTATGCCATCTTCAAGGAAGAAGCGGAACGGTACCGGGAAATCAAGAGCTTCAAGTATGAGGATAACGGTAAGGTCTCCATACGGAATTTCTATTTCAACAACAGCAGGGAGGATGACTATACCCACAACGAATTCAAACCGTTTGACCTCATCAACGAGCTTGCGGACAACAACTGCAATGCCAACGCGAATTTCGCGAATCGCATCATTTCCTATTTCAACAGGACCTACAATGTAGACGTACCCATTCCTGTAATCGACGAGAAGGCCATGCGCATGGGATTCCGTCCGGTCTACCAGACTTACGTGGACATGGTCATTGAACACCTCGGCGGAAAAAGTTTCCGTGAGACCGCAGAGGAAGAACTGCTGGCCCGTTTCCTGAAAACGGTACAGCCTTCCCGCTGGAGCAAGGTGAAGCCCGAACTGAAAAAGGACAAGATAACTTTCCCTGACATCGTGTCCTGGGACAGCATCCATCTGGAATACCACCGGGAATATGAGTTCTCGTATGACTGCGGAAGGAAAGTGGACATTTTCTGCGAAGGTATCGCATACGGAGCAGATGACGTGATAAACGGTTCAAGCGGTATGGTCATCGGTCTTGACAGACGCGATGTGGATATAACCGAATGGTACAACCTCACCCTGAGCAACGCAGAACAGATCAAGTTCTACAAGAACGGACGCATCGACGTACGCTTCAAGGACAGCCAGGTCGCAGAGAACTGCTACAGAAGGCTACGGCTGGATGAAATCACACTCAGAGAAGAGTGATTCATGAAATACTTATTCAGGCACCCCGTAAGACATCCTTGCGGGGTGTCTTCGTTTCCAACCATTAAAAAAGAAAAGACATGTATGCCATCATACCTCAACAGATTCCTCAGGACAGGCGTGCCGAGATCAACGAGAAAATCCTTTTCGCCATAGACTCCGGCAAGGACCTCGTTCCGAAGGAAAGCATCTACAACTGCTACACGGGAACCGGAGGACTGCACAACCTCAGACAGTCGGATTTCACCAGCTACCATGAATACGCCGAGGCCAAGAAGGAATTCGAGATGGGACAGTTCTTCACCCCGCACGACATATGCCGGAGCATGGTGGAGACCCTTTCTCCGACATCGGCGGAAATGGTGCTTGACATGTGCTGCGGCATGGGCAACTTCTTCAACCATCTGCCCAACCTGCACAATGCCTACGGATTCGACATAGACGGCAAGGCGGTGGCCGTTGCCAGATACCTCTACCCGGAAGCTCATATCGAGAAATGCGACATACAGCTGTACAATCCCGAACAGCGCTTCGACATCATTGTCGGAAATCCGCCCTTCAACCTGAAATTTGATTACAGGCTGTCGCAGGAATTCTACATGGACAAGGCCTATGACGTGCTCAACCCTGCCGGAATCCTGATGGTCATCGTCCCTCTCTCCTTCATGCAGAACGAGTTCTGGGAAAAGACACGCGTGGCGAAAATCAACTCGAATTTCTCCTTCATCGGCCAGACCAGGCTGGAACATTCAGCCTTCTCTACGGTGGGCGTGCAGAATTTCGCAACAAAAATCATGGTATTCCTCCGCCGTTCCCTCCATATTGAAATGCAGCCCTACAACGCGGAAGAGTTTGTCAGCATGGATGAGCTGAAGAAACGCATAGCCGAAGTGCGGAAAATGAAACACCGGCTGCGCCTCCAGCTGATGCGGGAGTGCAACCATATAGACAAAGAAGAGCTGGAACAGTTCGAGTACAGGCTCGCCAAATACATGTACGAGCTGAAAGCCCATGCCGTGCTGAACAGGCATGTCGAAAAGGCGGAGGCGCTGGTGTCCAAATTCCGCAACCAGAAACCGCCGGAAAATGCCACCCGGGAACAGATAAAGGAATGGGAACGCAAGAAGCTGACCACCGGCAAGGTTCTCGGCATCATCCGCAGGTACATCACCTCGCAGAACGTGGTACCTCGCAAGGAAGTGGCACTGGTGAAGACATCCTACGGTTTCAAGCTGAAGCAATATGCCCCGCGTCTGCTTGACAAGGTCACGCACAAGGCCGCAGGCATCAACGACATCATACTCGGAAGGGCCGAACTCCCGATGCCGGAAACCGTCACGGAAAAGAACATGCGGCAGATCCGTGCCGCCAGAAAACTGATACGGCGCAAACAGAGGCAATACGAGACCCAGAATCTCCAGTTTGCGGAAATGCGGGAAGATGCCGGCCTGAAGGAATACCTGGACCGCACCACATTCATCAACAAGGACGGTGAAGTCTGCGAATTCACGGACTTGCAGAAACACGACCTGAACCTCGTGCTGCAGAAACGCTACGCCCTGCTGAACTGGCAGCAGGGTTCGGGCAAGACCGCCGCCGTCTATCACAGGGCGAAATACCTGCTCAAGTTCAGAAAGGCAAGGAACGTCATCATACTTGCCCCGGCCATTGCCACCAACATGACCTGGATACCGTTCCTTACCGTAAACAAGGAACGCTTCCGTACAATACAGACCGCCGGCGACCTCGACAACGTACCGGAAGGGACATTCCTTGTCGTCTCCACTTCCATGCTCGGCAAGCTGAAAAAAGGTCTGATGCGTTTCGTCAGACGCACTTGCGGGAAACTGTGCCTGGTCTTCGACGAGTCGGATGAAATCACCAATCCCACGTCACAGCGCACAAGGAACGTCCTGTGCATCTTCAGAAGAATCAGGTACAAGATCCTCGATACCGGAACAACCACCCGCAACAACATCGCGGAGCTGTACAGCCAGTTCGAGCTGCTCTACAACAACTCCGTAAACATGATATGCTGGAGCCCGCAGGTCTACCACGAGAACAGGGACCACGAAATAGAGGAAGAGAACAACCCGGATTACGGGACACCGTTTCCCGCCTTCAGGGGACACGTCCTCTTCCGCGCCTGTCACTGCCCGGGGAAAGCCACCGTTTTCGGCATCGAGAAACAGAACCAGGATGTCTACAACAAGGACGAGCTTTCCGAACTTATCGGCAAGACGGTCATCACCCGTAAATTCAGGGATTTTGCGGGAGAGAAATACCGGGTACGTACGCATACCGTCCGCCCCTCGGAAGGAGAACACGAGGTGTACCGTGTCATCATCGAGGAGTTCTGCCGCATCTGCGAGCTGTACTACAACAGCACGGGAGACACGAAAAAGGATGCGGGGCTGAGACTCATGAGGCAGATCAAGCTGCTTATCAAGGCCTGTTCGGTACCTCACCTGATAGAGGGATATTACGGCGACGAATATCCCTCCAAGACCCGCTATATCGAAAGGCTCGTGAGGACAATACCGGGCAAGGTGGCCATCGGGTGCACCACGCTGGCGGCCTTCGACCTCTATGAGAGCTATATTCGGGCACATTTCCCCGACAGACCGGTATTCGTGGTCAAGGGAGACGTGGCCTTCAGGAAACGTCAGAAAATCGTGACGGAGTTCGATTCCACCATCAACGGTATCCTGATATGCACGCAGCAGAGCCTGAGCAGCTCGGTGAACATACCTACCTGCAATGACGTGATACTGGAATCCCTGCAATGGAACATTCCACGTATGGAGCAGTTCTATTTCCGTTTCATCCGTCTGGACTCCAGAGAGATGAAGAACGTCCATTACGTCACCTATGAAGACTCGGTCGAACAGAACCTGATGGCCTTGGTGCTGACCAAGGAGCGTCTGAACGAGTTCATCAAGACGGGTGAGGTAAAGGAGCAGTCCGAGATCTTCGAGGAGTTCGACATCACGATGTCCGTCATAGACAGCCTGCTTGTCCGCACGCAGGACAGCGAAGGCAAGATACACATCAGCTGGGGAAGCCAGCGAATAACAGAATGAACATGAACCGTATGGAGATGCCCGGAAGTCCCATTCCCACCGACAAAGGTAAGCCGCGTCCCCATCGGCTGAGCAAGGTCAGGCCGCAGGCGGTTTTCGGGAAAATCATCCTCGCCGCAGCTGCGGTATTTTCCCGAAAAACCCTGCACAGCCGGGACACGGCACCTTTTGGGAGTCGGTGGAATGGAACCCCCGGGCTCCACATACATAAAAAGAAAAATAATATGGATCTGAACAATGCAGAGATTGCCGTGACCACACAGCATCTCATGGACATAAAGGATTACAGGGACTACTGGCTGCACCTGTCCGACTACAGCGACATGGGTGAGTTCCTGTGCGCCTGTTCCGACCTGTTCCCCGGGGAAAAGGAACCGGAATACCGGTATCCCAGATGGGAGAACATCCCGGACACGCTGATCAGCCGTGAATGGCTCTGTCCCAACTTCTTCGAGATCAGGGACGCCCTTGAAAGGCTCGAAGAGGAAGAAACGGAGTTTTTCATAAACTGGAGCAGGCATTACGGCTATGACATCACTACAGATGACCCGCACATGATGGTATCACATTACCACGACCTGTACGGGGACACCGTCACGGAAGCGGAAGAAGACGCGGACACAGGAGAAGACGCCCTGATATACACGGGTGTATCAAGCTGCTACTGCGACATGCTTCCATTCCGTTACGAAATATTTGATGACAATTATGACTAAAAGACAAAAGATATGGAAATCAACTTCAAAGGACCTGTAATGCCTATCGACCCATACTCGCAGCTGGCATTCGTGGAAATACTGAACATACTACTGACGGCGGGACACATCGTGGACGTGAACCGCTTCCTCATAAGCAGGAATGTCAATCCGCAGTTCGGTTCGCTGTCAGGCTATTTCAGATGGTCGTTCGCCGGAGACCATTTTACCCTCTGGCAACGCACGGACTACAATTCAACGCTGTGTTTTAACCACAGGATACTCGATCTGCCTTTCGGTGTCCTGGCAGCGAAAGACAACGGAAAAGACATGGAAACGGCAAACTGAAAATGAAACGATATGGAAACTACGGTAAAAATACCCAACCGGGAAATCGCGCTCGCGGCATTTGACAGGCTCCGCCGGAAAAAAAGGAAGGATGCCGCACTGAGGCTGGCCGGGTGCATGATCAGAGGGACATACATATCCCTCGGCATCGGTGATACCGACTGGGAAATAGACACCGCACTGCACAAATGCGGCGGTGAGCCTAAAACCGGATACGGTCATATGGCACATTTCCACTTCGACGGCGAGACGGAAATGGAAACAGAGAAATATGAAAGGCTCAAGGAAGAGAACGAATGACAAGGGAGCGGCCGAAAGGTCGCTCTTCTCATTTATAAACGACATGTACGGGAAACAGAATCCTGCCGTACACAGGTAACAGAAATGGAAGAACAGGAAAGACTGACAATGGAATTCGTGAAATCGCTCATGGACAAGTCCTACACGCTGGTATGGGTAGACTACAACGACAATCTCGACAACTGCCGTGACACCATCCAGAAGTGTCTGGAAGAAAGGAGCTGTGAAAGTCTGTGGGAGAAAGTGGACGAATGGTACGGTGACGCCGAATGGGAAGCTGTCCGTGAAATCGTCTCAAAGCTGAAGGATGAATGTATCCGTTTCCATGATTTCGGGGAAGAGGAAGTGGACAAGTTCTTTGAAGAACACGAAGACGAAATCAGGGAAGAAATCTATGACAGAAACGACTCTGACACGCTGAAAGAACTTCTCAAAAACACGGATGACATCCCCGTGCGTGTCGAGATGCTGTCCAACTACGACTGCATCAATTCCAACTGGCTGGAATCGCAGGAAGGCTACCGGTACAAGGAATCCTATTTCGGGGATATGATAGACGCGCTGAACCTCAATCCCGCCAAGGTGAAGAAGATGCTGGTGGAGAAAGGCTACTCGGTGTACGGCCGTTTCCCCGACAAAAAATACAGGGACGGCAAGGAACAGGTATCCTATGAGCAATTCTACCAGGAACTCATCAACTCCTGCTGCGGTGCCAACCTGCTGACCTATATCGGCAAGGTAAACCTGCAGGAACTTTATGATGCCGGATTCTCGCTTGGGGAAGTCATTATCCCCAAAGGCAACTGCTGCGGCATCTTCAGCTCCATGTACGGCGGCGGAAGCCTCCTGGAGATGGAACTCAAAAAGGATGTCAGGCTGAAACTGGAAGTCAGGGACTATCACGGATTCCGATTCCGTCTTGATAACGAAAGGTCAGAATATGAATGCTCCATCAAGCATGTGTACGGGGTATGCGACTCCTTCTTCGGTGAAAGGATAGCTCTTGTCGCTTCATAAACAATTCATTTAACAACAATCAAATCATAAGAATTATGGCAAAGTACGAAGTAAGAGTAAGGTACGCCTTCGAGGGTACCTACAAGGTCGTGGCGGAAGACCGCGACGAGGCGGAAAGAATGGTAGAGGAAGACTGCGGTCTGGTATTGGGAGGCAATATCCACACTACCCGCGATGATGACGAGGTGACAGACTGGAATTTCGGCTCTCACCCCGACATGCAGATCCTCTCTGTCAGGGAACGGAACAATAAAGGCAAGGTAAGATACACGGCCATGTGTTTCAGAGACAGGATTGAAGAACTGCGGAAGGACATAATCGAGGCCATCAGACAACGGCTTGATGCGCACGGCCTGAAAGAAATCAAACTTACCGATAACGGAGAAGACCCTGTATGGATTATCTGGTTCGACGATAATGCTGATCCATACGAATGTTATGTTACGGGAATTGAGGTTACTGACAAACATCTTACCGTAACGGCAACAATAAAGGACAGTATGGAAGAGGTTTGCAGCCAGGCTCCCTTCGAACTTGGAGCCAGCAACATAGATTGGCTTAATCAGATGTACGAAGCGGTCAGGCTTCAACTTGAAAATACAAACGGGAACTCTTGAAATGAAAGACGATATGGCAACAAAAGTCAATATGGACAGACACGTCCGGGAAGGATGGACTGTCGGAGCGTTCATCAGGGAGCTGACCCCGCAGGTGGAAATGATCATGAGCGGGCAAAGCTGGAGGGAACCTTTCAGGAACAAACAGGAACTGGCGGACTGGTGCAGGGACAACCAGCCCTATTACAAGAAAAGGATTCCCGAAGTGAACAGCCATTTTGCAAGAATGTATAACCTCAAATAAATCGGAAGTATGAAATATCAAGCGGAAAATGCAGTGTCCAGCTTCTTCTACTACATGTGGAATGCCTGGAGTGAGGAAGAGTGCAGGACAGTCTTCAAGGAAATGTACCCACATTTTGGGGAAAAATGGAGTCTGATGACGGACAAGGGTGTATTCGGAGCCTCCGAACGGTTCTATGCGGAACTGACGGACCATTACCGGGAAAAACTGGTGGAACGGGCCGTCAGCCTGTATGACGGCAAGGCCAGACGCAAGCTCCCTGACGATTCAAGAATTCGGGTATGCAGCGACTGCGGTTCTGCAGAGATTGAGATACAGGCATGGGTGGACGTTAACACGAACGAATACCACAGTGATGTGGACGACGACATCTGGTGCTCCCGGTGCGCGGACAATGTGGAGACCTGCTCCAGACAATCCTTTCTTGAAAAGATGCAGGAATGGTGGAAGTCCAACAATACCGAAGCTCTTGAATACCTGACCGGACTCAAGGCGTCCGACTTCCCTTCAGACGATTCCGGGCAGACATTCGCCGATGCCGCCGATGAGTGGTGGAACGGCAAAAGCTATGACGGGAAACGGGACATATACCTGACAAACAACTAAAGGCAACGGATATGACACGGAACATCATTGACCTGATCTGCAACTCATGCAGTTGCAGCAAGGAAGAGTCACAGGAATACCTGGACGACGAGATAAGGAACCTGCAGGAACTTCAGGAGGACAACGACCTGAGAAGCGAAGACTTCGAGATCGCGTGCAGCAACCTCGGACTCGACCAGAACTGGCAGATATATTTCATCAACCGTCTCGCGGGACTTTAACATCTACGATCATGACTTATTTTCAGAACATACACTCACTGGCGGACCTGAAGAAGGAATACCGCCGACTGGCAATGCTTCACCACCCCGACAAGGGTGGTGACACTGTCCTCATGCAAAAGCTGAACACCGAGTTTGAGAAACTTTTCGAGATATGGAAAGACAGGCCTGGTGTCTCCTCTGCCGCTACAGGGTATGAACACGACTATCAGGATGCCACCGCAAGGGAATACACCGAGTACGTGTACAATGAATACCGCTGGAAAGGGCGTAACTATACCGGACAGTCCTCGCCGGAAATCACGGAACTGGTCAGGACATGGCTCAAGGAGACCTATCCGAGATACACCTTCTCAGTCCGCAGGGACGGATACAGCTCAATCCTTGTCCGGCTGATGAAAGCGGACTTCGAGGCTTTTACAAAAGAATCCGGCAAGGTACAGGGAGACATCAACCACTACAACATCCAGGCATCGGACAGTCTGACAGACCGGGCCAAGGAGGTGATGACAAACGTCAGGGATTTTGTCATGTCGTACAACTTTGATGAAAGCGACCCCATGACCGACTATTTCCACACCAACTTCTACCTCACGCTCGGAATCGGCAGCTACAGACAGCCGTACCGGATGGAACTGCCGAAGATTACGGGAAAAGACACTCCTGAAGTGTTCAGGTATCCTGAAGGACCTGCACACAAGGCTATGCGACAGGCACTGGGCAAGGCGCGTTTCGGCTTCATCGAGAGCCGGAAGCATATCGGGGAAATGATACTCGGAGAAGACTTTTACGGCTCACAGGGAGAACATTATTTCTGGCCCAAGGAGTATTCAAGCGCGAAGACGGCACAGAAACGCATCGGAAAACTGGAGGCAGCCGGAATGCACTGCGAACTGACAGGCTGCAACGGCGGATACATACGCCTGCTCGGATATACTCCGGAGACGGAAAGCAGTCTGGAACGGGAAAGGCAGGAATATGCCACGGCATACCGGAAGTGGGTGTCAGAACACGGCATATCCCCAAATACGGGAACAGTACACCAGAACATTTCAAATCCAATCAGACAGATACAATTATGACAAACAGGGAAATCATCAGAGAACTGAAACGCTGCGGCTACAGCCGGGTGGACATTGATACGGACAGTAGAGCCGCAAAGACTTTCTACACCTACCGTGGCGGGCTTCATATCAACGGTACGGAAGATCTGTCATTCCATATCGTACCGCCACAGGACAGTCTCGGACTGGGACGGTTTGCAATATGCGCCACCCGTAACGGGGAAAGTTCACAGCTGGGGACAGACCAAGCCCCGTTCTTTTTCCGGTGGCTGCTTGCCTTCCTCAAAGGTGAGAGAAAAGAGAAAGAGATAATAGATGAAATAATCTACAAAGCGGATTCACATGAAAACGGCACAATTTAGCCATAAACCTAATAACACAGATATAAGTTTGATGGCCCTGAATTTTTATTTTCCTCCCTGCAAAGGTAGTCCCGTGTCCAACGTACCCGGACAAGGTCAGGCCCCTATGGGGTTGGCTGAAAGAAAATCATCCTCGCCGATGGCTGCGGTATTTTCTTTCGCCAAACCTTGCGGGTACGGTCACGGGACAGTCAGGCAGGTGAGAAATAAAAAATACCGGCTCCCGGAGCCGGACGTGTTTAACAGATAAAATACAATGAATCATGAAAATCCTGAATGAAGAACATTTCCAGAATGTAAAGCGTTACGCCGAATCCATCGGTGACACATCACTCCAGAATTGTCTGGACAGACTGAAAAAATGGGAGGAGAACCCAGACCATCCAAGCGAAATCTCGCTCTATTATGACCATGCCCCGTACTCGTTCGGCTTCACGCAACGCTATCCAGACGGAAGCATCGGCATTGTAGGCGGTCTGCTCTATCACGGAATACCCGACCAATCCTTTGCCGTGACACTTGAACCGTTCCACGGATGGCAGATACATACCTAAAAACAGACAATCATAGTATTAACTTTATAAAATTCAAGATTATGGAAGCAATGGCAGTATTGGAAAAACAACAGCAGTTTGATTTTCAGAACAACGGAATCGAAGTAATGAACTTCGAGACTCTCCAGCGTACCTACAAGGAGAATGATATCTACGGCAAGCCAGTCCAGGGCATTTATCACTACCAGGTCCTGCAGCGTATGATGGACATTTGCGAGAAGTACAACCTCGATTACGAGGTGGAAGAAATCTTCGCGGCACAGAACAGGAACAAGACACAGCCGGGAGTAAGCATTCTCCCGCAGGTGGAACAGACACTTGGTGAAAAAGCAGTGGAAGCCCACATCCTCCGACGCATCTTCGCTACCATCCGGATCAAGGACTGGGAAACGGACGAGCTGACAACTACGCTGGTCGTCGCCTACCATCAGGACGGCATACAGGCAGCCATAGGCCCGTGCGTGAAGATATGCCATAACCAGTGTATCCTCTCGCCGGAAAGAAGCATCTGCAATTACGGAAAGAACAAGGTAACAACGGAAGGGGTATTCGAGACGGTGGACGGATGGCTGGCAAACTTCGAGGTGAACATGAACGAGGACATCGCAAGGATTCAGCGACTGAAACGCAGAATCGTCTCACTGGAGGAAGTATATATGTATATCGGACTGCTGACAGCGTTGCGTGTCTCCCATGACAGTTCGGACAGGAACCTGTCATCCTCCGTGGAAACTTACCCGCTGAATCAGAGCCAGATTTCCATCTTCACGGAAGAGGTGCTGAAACTGGTCCGCGAAAAGGGACAGGTTACCGCTTGGGACTTATATAGTGTAGCGACTGAGATATATAAGCCGGGCAGAACGGATTTCCCGGCACTGATACCACAGAACGGAGCTATGGCGGAACTCCTGCTTTCCCGTCTGCCCGCAGAAGTGGAAATACAGGATGCCGTTCTGGTAGGCTGAATATAGATGAAGATTGAAAATATATAAACTTATAATTTGAATTTAAGCATCCTAATAAGCGAAAAAAGGGATGTATCATTACTCAATATAGAGTTTGATACACCCCTTTAAAAGTTATAATGTCAGATTAACTTCAGAGTTTGAAGTGTAACCTCTCAATACTGTTATAATAATCACATTCGGTTCTTCTGATTTTTTCTAACTAATAATGATATATTGAATTTTCTTACATAATTTAGGGACAGTCGTTTAATTCCGTCATTATGAGTCAATCGGCAGACTGTCCCGGTAATTTTTCCGATCGAACTCATCTTTTTATATTTTCGGCTCCGTTTCGGAGTCCCTTTTTTCATTTTTGGACCCAACTAGAGCCAATACTCCAGTGAAAGGGCCGTTTCTCACTCACCTCGAACATCAGGCAGCCTGGGCAATTTCGTTGACTTCCCGCCGGACGAGCTGTACTGCATTCGCCGTGTGGATGCCAAAGAAGATGTACAGGATTTCGGTCAACTTCGTCCTTGCCTTGATGCGTTTCAGGCCATAGTGTTCCTTCTGCGTTCCGAACGAGCCTTCCATCCTCGTTGCCCTCACCCTCGCCAGCTCGTTGCGGATGATGTCGTTCTCTTTCTTTTCCAAGGACGGACGGCCACGCTTGACGAATGACGTCTGTATTCCTCTATCCTTGCAGTACCCCCTGTTGGCGCTGCCGGCATAGCCTGCATCTCCTCCGACCTTCTTCGCCTCCACACCGAAGAGCTTTCGGTGCATCTTCAGGCAGTGCGTAAGCCTGGTTCCCTCGTTGAAGGCATTGAATGACAGCTTCTCGATGAATGAGAGTCCGTCAACCTGGATGTTGTTGCACTTCGCACCGAACTCTACGCTCTTCACTTCCTTGCCTCTCACGATCGGCCTCACATACGCCTTGCTGATGCTCACTATCCTGTCCTTGACACTCTCGCGAGGATTGTTGTTCTCGAAGTGGGCCTTCTGCTGGCGGTACACTCTTGTGATGATTTCAATATCGCTCTTCTGTCTGGCTGTCAGCAATTTCTCCGCGCCTGCATTCTCCCTCTCCAGTGTGCGGGTCTCCTTCAGTATCTTCCCCAAAAGGTTGAGCAGGCGTCTGGTCAGTTTCCTGGTCTGGACTTTCGTATGCCTGCGCCGCTTCCTGTACGACAGGTTGGCCTTCTCTACGTCTACGTACTTCGTCCTCGGACGGTGCACATTCAGCTTGGCACTCAGAGTGCACATTATCTCATATGTCTTCTCTATTCCTTCCCACAGAAGCTTCGCATCCGTAGGATAGCGCATCTCGCTCTCGTAACAGGTTGCATCCGTATACATCGTATCCAGGTCCTTCATGTACGGTTTCCAGGCTCTTGCCAGTATCTCCTGCTGCTGTTGGATCTTCAGCCCGCGGGCCAGCTCCGAAAACACGTCGTCCAGAAGTTTGTAGTTCGTCAGAGGATGCATCGGGTCTATTCTCACATCGCAGAAGAGCTGATAGTGGACGTTGCCGTTAAGATGCTCCATCAACCTCGGGCTGCTCAGACCTGTGTACATCTTCAGGAACATCAGCGCAACCTTGCCCTCCGGGGTGAAGTATGTTTTTCGTCCTTTCTTCGCTCTCATGCTCTTGCTTATCAGTCCAAAGTTCTCTGCCATCTCACCAAGCGGCAGCCTCTTCCTGATTTTTCCCAGCTCGCTAGTCTCGAACGTCCGCCTATACAATTCATAAAAATCGAACTCCGTGAAAGGAAGATCGGGTGATATTTCAGAGAAATTTTGTACCTTAGCCATGCAGATTAATTTTTGCGATACCTCCAAATTTGGCTTTTCTAGGGCAATTGGAGGTATTCTTTTTATCTTTAGCTAAGATACAAATTTTATATTACATTGGCAATCAATTCGTTATAAAGTTTTATTCTTTTTACGACAGTCCCTAATTTAATGCAATCTGTTCAATTCATCTTTCGCAGCAGAACCACCTTTGAATTTATGTTTGATTTTATTGAACTGATAACTTACAGAAAGGGATATGCCACGTGAGGCACCTTTGATTCTATAATCATAGGCTACACCATTTGTATGAACACTGTTTTTCTGCTGCCATGTATTAATAAAATCTGAAGCAGAAAGATTAAAACTCCAGTTTCCAATACTTTTGCTACACGTAAAATTCAACATACCTCCGCCATGTGTATAATATAAGCCGTCATGTCCTTTACTAAGCCAAATTCCTGACAAATACAGATAAAAGCCAAGAGGCAAATCAAATCGGTTGTTCAAGATTATTCTACATAAAGGCTTATTATATTTCTGCATCTTATCAATTCCATATTTCAAATCTTGCAAAGCAAGGAGGCCCTGAATTGATGGATGCCAAAACTTAACATCAAAACCTTTATAAAGAGTTATTTGCCATGCATTGTAAGCAGGCAAATTTTGATCTGCACGGACGTTAACACCCAGATCTTCTTGATATGTATATACAGACTGTATCGAACGCACTCTACGGAGATAAGATATATTCATCATCCATTGTTTCCAACCGAGACTGAGTGAGAGGTCATGAGTAAGAGAAGAACGAATCAGTGGATTTCCTGTTTCCCACAGAGTATGAGATACATAAGTATAGTTTGTATTCAATAAAGAATAACTTGGTCTCTTTACTTTGGTTTCATATGATAAGCCAACAGATGAAGAACCTTTTTGCCAGTTAATATGTGCTTCAGGAAGCCAGTCATGATAAGACTTTGATTGCGCATCAACCCGTTTCTCATCAGCATAATATGTAAAATCAGTAATCTCATAACGAAGACCACCTCCCAATTTCCAATTATTTCCTAATGAATGATCATACGACAAGTATATCGCACCCAAATGTTGCGTTTCTTCGTCAGTACCCGGTTGCAGGTCTGGTGTTTCACCTTCTGATTGAGTATGGAAATTCTGTGTATTGTTGGTAAAAGAATACTGTACTCCACCGTCGAAGGCTCCACCCCATAAAGGAACACTGATATTGGCTTTTCCAGCAGCCAGATTATAGTCACTTTCATTCTCAGTAAAAACTGAAGAAATATTTAAGTTATCAGAGGTTTCTTTCAAATCACCGGAAGTTGTATTTTTGCCAAAAATATAATCGGCATCAATACTTAATGTAGCTTCCTTACCTATTTTTTGAATCAGATACGCATTGAAATGATGATTATATGAGTTGCTATTATAACGATAGTCTGACAAAAGATCTGTATAGGTTGAAGCATTTGTAACTTCTTCACCGTTAGAATTAAATTTAGAAGTGGGTGTTTTATCCATTTCATACCGTAAACCTACCGAATTGTCATCATAGTCAAATAAAAAGCCTGTATTTAAATTCCATTGATTTGTACGTCCCGAAGCATTTTGATAGGAATCAGTATATAACTTGTTATCATTAAAAACCTCATGATATTCTCTATCCTGTTTAAAACCATTGTTGGCATAATTAAACCCACCAAATAATGTAAATCCATTAATAAAACTATAATTCAAATCAGCTGAAGCATTACCAGAAGTAACTTCCGTGCGTTGTCCTTTTGCATACACAGTACCGCTAAGGCCCTCTAAATTCTTGCGCGTACGGATAATTATAACAGAAGTCACATTACCCCCATATCGAGAACCTGGTCGTGTTATAACTTGAACATCTTTAAGATCAACAGATGACAGGCGTTTCAGTTCTTCCTGGTTTCTTACCATTCTGTTGTTTATATAAATTTCAGGAGTACCTCTACCAATCACTTGAATACTTCCACTACTTCCATCTATCATAGGCAATTGCTGAAGAGCATCATAGGCAGTACCTAATTTGGCTATTGGATTATTATCCATTGATACCGTCAGTCGATCCGGTGAAGCTTTTACATACTGACGATAACCGGTAATACTTACTTCCTGAAGAACTTCAGAAGACGAATTGAGATAGATTGTCTTTGGCAAACAATTAACCGATATATATACAGGCTCATACCCGAGAAAACTAATACTTATTTGTTTCCCTTTCATATCAGAATTGTCAATACTGAAATCTCCAGAGTCATCTGTAAGAGTACCGCGAAGTAGAAGAGAATCACTGTCCAGCAAAACAACATTTGCATAAGGAAGTGGCAAAGAATCTGAAGCACATTTTACGTTGGCTCTTAATATATGACTTACATTTTGAGCTGATAATTGGTCGCAATAACCGCAACATAAAAGTATGCCTATAAACATGATTTTTTGTAGCATAATAATTTTATTTAGATATTTTTGTGTCTGCAAAATTAGCTGTTTATACAGTTCATTGCTAATAATAGAGATAGATAGCAAATAGACAAAATTACATGCTAATAATTCAACCACCTTCTGAGAATCAACACATTAACTATAAGTATCATATATGTAATATAGATTTTATATAGTCTGCTAATACTCCCATAACCATATATCAAGACTTTTTTCATAGGAACTATCTTTTGAGAGGGCATAAATTTTATTCTTAATTCTAAGTTTGCTTCTTGAAACTGAGGTAGATGCTATATTCATGAAAATGGAAATTTCGGCTATTGAAAAACGAAGTTTTATAAGACAACATAATATAATTTCATGCTCACTTAGGGACGGTACATCCTTCATTAATCGTTTCGTAAAGTTCTGATATATGTTGTCCGTTATCCTGCATATCTCTGTCAGTCTTGTATCACTTAAATATTCCGGTTTTTTGTGAAGATTGTGCAGTATAGGCATTTCAGATAATATGAGTGTACAAAGTTCATTCTCCCTCTTTTCCAGTTCAGATAACCTGTCCGAAAGTACTTTAACGCTCGACTGCATATAGGAAGAGGAACCGGAATAAGAAGAAAGCTTTTCATTCAGTCTGTCTCTTTCGAGACATAATTGTTCATTTTCTTTTTTCAATTGTACAAGGACCTCAGACTGTTCCATATACAAATCTTCCTTTTGAATACTTTCCTCATACTGCTTCTGAAGTTCAGCTATGTATGATTCATTTTTCTTCATTTCTATATCTTTCTGATGTAGTAGAATAGAAAGATTATCCATTTCTTTCTGTTTTCTACGAATGGCTATCTGTTTGCGTAAGTATATGTAAGCAAAGAAAACCAGTATCAGCAAAACCATAACAATGGTAAACATCCACCAGTTCATTATATTAGCCTTCTCCAATTCTAACCTTTGCTTTTCTGTTGTTAGTCTTTCATTGTCATATTTTTCCTTGTAGGCGATTATTTCCTTGCCTTTATCAAGTGCCATAATAGAGTCGTTGTAAAAAAGAAGAGAATCGCAATAGGTTTTCAGGTATTTACTGTACTTGGGACTATCACTTATTTTATATAGTCGCCCCTTAAAAATAGTTTTATTTATTGGTATTCAGTAATTTAATTTATAGAAGTCTTTGATAAATCTGGAAGTTTTCTTATCTTTACGTTAATAAACTTGCAGATTTTATGATTAAAAATACGAATAACAGTCCTTCTTTATTCAGCAACCTATCAGACATGCTGAACCAATCGCACCCGCTTTACCAATTGGCAGACAAAATAGATTGGGGAAAATTTGAAACGGCTTTTCAACCTTTGTATTGTCAGGATAACGGCCGTCCCGGCAAGCCAATCCGTTTAATGTGCGGTTTGCTTATCCTGAAACACCTTCGTAACCTGTCGGATGAGTCTTTGGTAGAGCAATGGAGCGAAAACGCTTATTATCAGTATTTCTGTGGCATGCAGGAGTTTACCCCGTCTGCCCCTTGTGCGTCTTCAGAACTGGTTCATTTCCGCAAACGTATCGGTGAAAAGGGAATTGAACTCATTTTCCAGGAAAGTATCCGTGTGAATAACGACGATGATGATGGCCGTCATCATGATACGGCTTTTATTGATTCCACAGTTCAGGAAAAGAACATCACTTACCCCACGGATGCAAAGTTGCATAAGAAGATCGTGAAGAAAGTTCTTGGCATTGTAAAAAAGCTGGGACTTCCCCTGCGCCAAAGCTACACCTTTGTGCTGAAGAAGATCTATCGTGACCAGCGTTTCCGGAACCATCCCAAAAACAGGGAAAAAGCTCTCAGGGCGGACAGGCGTTTACGTACAATAGCCGGAAGACTTGTCAGGGAACTGAAGCGTAATCTTAAAGAGAATCACGACTATGATAAATTGCTCAGACTCTTTGAAACCGTTCTGTCCCAAAGGCGGAACAGCCGGAAAAAGATTTATTCCATCCATGAGCCGGACGTGCAATGTATCAGCAAGGGTAAAGAACATAAAAAATATGAATTCGGCAACAAGGTGTCCATCATACGTTCTGCCACAGGAATTATTCTTGGAGCCATATCCTTTCGCAATGAATATGACGGTCATACCATCGAGTCTTCCTTGGCGCAGGTAGAACGGTTAACCGGAAGGAAGATTAAAGTGCTGGCTGGTGATAGAGGATACAGAGGCAGGAAGGAAATTAACGGGACGAAGATTATGATTCCCGATGTTCCCAAGAAATCAGACAGCCGTTATCAGAAGCTGAAAAAACATAAACTTTTCTGCAAGCGTGCAGGTATAGAACCAACAATAGGTCACTTAAAGTCAGATTACCGATTGGGCCGCAACTTTTATAAAGGTGTGGTCGGGGATGCTGTGAACGTGCTACTGGCGGCAGCAGCCTATAACTTCAAAAGAGCCATGAAAGCTCTTTGGTGCATGCTTCATAAAATCTGCGAGATACTGTGGAAAAACGATATCTCGCAAAAATGGGCTTTTTAAGGGACGACTATATAATAACTCATATATCAGAGCTTTCGTATATACATTATCAGTGCCTAATGACTTATTAAGATAATAATAAGCAGAGTCATATTGATTTAGATAATAATAATTCTTACCTATAAGAACTGTTGATTGATACTCAACCGGTAATGACTTAGATAATATCAAAGATTTTTCTAAGTTTCCACTATTAGCATACACTAAAGCAATCTCAGTTTGAACCTTATAATAATATCTATCTGTTCCAAGTCCTAATTCTAAAGCTAATGAAGCACATTGATTATATGTATCGATTGCCTTTGAAAGTTCATTTGTAAGACAATAACTTCTGGCCAGGTATCTTAAAGCAGTCATTTGATAACGCTTATTCGAATCCTTAACAGCATAATTGTATGCTGCGGAACAAGCTTCAAGTGCATAATCAGCAAAATTACGGAATAAATACAGCTTACCTAAAGAAAACATTATCAGATATCCGGTCTTATAATCGTCTGTTTTCTCTACTTCAGTTTTGCCTTCCAAATAATACTGCATAGCATCCTCTATATTACCGAGTTCATAATTGATATCCCCCATATAAAGGGCTGACATCGCCTTTCTACGGGCATTATCGGTAGGCTTGTAATAATCGTATGCTATCCTAACAAGGGAATCAGAAGGGATTTTCATCAGTTGTTTTACCTTAGCCTGTGTAGTCAGCAAACACCACAGCGCATGGTTCTCCTTATCCCAGTGTGCTGAAGGAATCGGCATGTCCTCCAGGATATAAAGCGCACTGTCCGGGTGATCAAACATCACGGACTCTGCATGAACCAGTTCCGGAAGCGGCGTTTTCTCCTTACCGTTTCCGCTGCATTGAATATTCAAAAGTGCTGCAAAAGCAATCAGAATGTACAGAATATAGTGGGTTATCTTTCTCATTTTACGAATTTTGTGGCAAAATTAGAAAAAAGAGATAAATACACATCATTACGTCTCTATTTTTTGGTAGACAACAATCACAAGGGAGAACCTGACGGATATAACCGAAAGATTCTCCCTTCTCTTTTACTCTTCAAAAAGCAGCATATATTCCACCTTCCTTCTCCGTTCAATGCTCGGCACTACCTTGCCTTTATAGCAGCGGAAGGAAACATACTCCTTATAGATATTCCTGTCACCAGCCTCCAATTTCTTCAACAATTTGCTTTTGGGCATTTTGCCGTAACCTTTCAGACGGTATGCCCCCACATTATAGCTCAAAACAGCGGCGATCAACGAATCACGTCCCAGATAACTGAACATACGGCACAGCTTGCGTAAATCCGCTCTCAGAATTGAATCACCCTGTTCTTTTGTAATGTCATTGGTCAGCCTTTCCCCAGGAAGGACCTTATGCCCGTACCCGACATAAGGCCAGTGTCTTTTTTCTCCATGCCAGCCCTCGAACCGCTTGATGCACTCGACCGCAAGGCTGAACCTGTCCTGTTTCTCCTTTACCGGATTCTCCGCCCGCAACGGTATGCTCCCGAAGCAGGCTATGGCGAAAAACGCCGTAAACAATATTGCTCTTATTCCCATAGGCAGGTCAGGTTCATTGTGATACGATAACGACAGGCAATTCCTTGCCGCCGGAAGTAACCACGGTATCCTCGTCCTCCGTCTCATTGTTGAAATCGAAGGTCAGCTGAAAAAGCTGTGCCGGCTCGCTGTTGTCCTCAAAATAGATGTCGATACTCTGCTGGTCCTCACACTCCGAGGTGTAATAAAGGCGGAACACCTCCCTGTCCAGGGGATAACGGTCGTTGGGCAGCAACACCATCCCGTCGTCCATGCGCAGCTTGCCTTCACCGTCCGGCTGGAAATAACGGATGGTATATCGGGCATCAGAGAACCGTCCTTCACGTTTCAGTTCACAGCGGATTTCCACGGTTTCACCCTTCACAATACGTGTGGGAACCGGCATCGTCTCCACCGTAAAGGGATAGGACTGCTGCACGTCAAGGTCATCGCTGCACGAGGTCAGCATACCAAAGGTCAGGCCCATCAGGGCACATACAAGGGCATACAGCCCTTTTCTGTTCATATTAGGTTTCATATTCATTTCTTGTTTTAACGGTTTATAAAAAATTACTGTTCAGGCGGAAAATTACTTTCCAGGTATTCGTTCAGGTCCTTGCATCCGGCATACAGGTCGGAACAGTCGTCAATCCTGTCACCGTAGCGTTTCCGGAGGACGGCCAGTGTCCTTTTTCCGGCATCGTCATTGTCCAGGTAGCACCGGATCTTCCCGTAATTGTCCAGAAAAGGGAACGAACGTTCAAGCAGGGCCACCGAATTGAGGACCAGATAATCCTCACCGCGGCTGATACCGAGTACCTTCCATGAAAGAAAGTCGATAAAGCCCTCAAAAAGGTTACAGGTAAGCGAGCCGTTACGGATGAGGGAAATGTCCTTGGGCGGCAGACACCATTTCATGAATCTGGTCCGCAGCTCATAGCCTCCGCTCATATTCCTGAAGCCGACGGCAAAATACCGCTTGCCGTACAGCCGGAACCGTACTTCCTCGCACTCTGCACGGGCAATTTCGGCAGGAATGCCGCGTCCCTTCAGATAACCGAGCAGGACATTGCAGTACAAGGGACTCCGTACCACTTCCTCAAAGCGGGAAGCCTCTTTCCGCTTTTCTGCCCTGATACCTTTATTCCCTTTTTTCTGTCCGGCATATTCAGGTATTGTGCCTCCATATACTCCGGCGATAAACCTTGCCTGTGCCATGAAGCCGTCACTTCCTGAAAGTTCTCCCGCAAGGGTGAAGATGTCACCTCCATGCCCGGTACCGAAGTCGTGCCATACACCCTTGCGGGTGTTCACATGGAACGAAGGTGTCCTTTCCTCACGGCACGGGGAGAGATACCAGCATTCGTCGCCGTGCCGTCTGACCGGCTCATGTCCCAGACGGGACAGGAATTCCTCAATGGGAATGCCTCTGATCATCTCTATATCCATAGGCGTCTAATTGATGATGAAACGGACTCCAAGCCCGAACTGTGTCGTGAACTTTCCCAGCGAACTTCCCCATAGCACACGTTCACGCACATGGGCAAGCAGCACGATACGGTCCGTCACATAGCTTTCCAGCTCCAGCGTCAGAGCTCCGCCATAGACGAAGGCATCGCGGTGGGAAAGCATGGAACCGTCATACAGAACCTTTTCTCCCCAGTTCAACGTCTCATATCCCACCAGGGCGGAACCGCCGACAGAGAGGAAGAATATCTTCGCCGGGTCGGACAGGAACTTCAGGTAATAACCGCCCTCGGCCGTAAACTGGGCCCGTGGAACGGAAGTCCCGCGATAGCCGTAGTTCTTCAGCAGGTATTCCACGCCAGCCACCCAATGGTTGGCCCTTTTCGTATAGCCCGATACGGCAAACCCCGTGTACCAGTCAACCGGAGATTGCAGGCTTCCGGCAAAGCCTCCCCTGAGTTCCACACCCTTCATTCCGGGAAGGTAACGCTGGGCGTATGCCTGCCCCGATGACAGGGCAAGCGATACGCATACGGCAAAAAGAAACAGATACTTCTTCATGGTCATTTCACTTTAAGTTCATTGATCACCCTCGCTCTCACGATATCTTCACTCTCCACGGTGAAGCTCTGGTGACGGCCTCCGCTCTTCTCGTGCATCTCCACCACCAGCATCTTGTCGGCGGGAATGGTGAACTTGTCAAAGACAAAGACGGTACGCTCGTCCTTCTTTCCGGCAACAGCCGTGGCATAGTTGTAGGCACGCAGCGGAAATATCACCTGCTCCTGGATGGCCGTGCGCTTGAGGACTTTCTTGTCCACAATCTTGAACGTCACGAAATCCACCTCATAAGGCACGTTCGACGTGTTCTTCACCTGGGTATGGAAATAGAGCAGCCCGTTGTGGGTATAGAGCCCTCGCAGCAGGTACTGGATGCCGAACGCCTTGCTTCCGATATGCTTGATGTGGCGTCTGTTATCCTTGTGGATGGCCTTGGCAATAAGATGTACCAGCTTGGGCGACTCGCTGCCGAGTTCCTTCAGGTAGATGTCAAGGGCATTGTTCGGGCGGTTCACCTCGCTGCCGTCATGAATGAAATCGGCCATCTCGATGTTGAGCAGCAGGGGCTCGTCGGCATACTTGACATTGAAGGTGTAGAAACTTCCGCTTTCGGTAATCACCGACATGTTGGTCTCCTCACGGAAATTCTTTCTCGTAGCCTTGACACGGATGACGTTCTCAGAACCGTCCGCCTTGCCCGCAATCAGATTCGGAGAACCGAGATCCACGTAACGGACAGCCGAGGGAAAGATGATATGGGTTGTCTTGTCATACGTCACTTCCAGCCCGTATGGCGGAATCATCCGGTCAAAGGTGAGCTTTCTGGACAGCCCGTGATAGAGGTCGCCGTCCTCCTGCTGCGGATAGATATCCGCTTTCAGGGTCAAATCATTTACGGCCGTGGTATCAGCCGACTGTGCATGTGCACTTGCAACGCCGCCTGCGAGGGCAAGCATCAAAAGAATCTTTTTCATGTCTTTACTGTTTTAATGGGTTATTGATTGTTGTTCTGATAAAGCATCAGTTCGTAGCCTGATTTGAGATGCACCTTCTCCTCGCGCATCTTCTTGGAAATGTACTGCGACACGCCCTGTATGGCCCCCCGTCCAAGCTCGGAGAGGAGCTGGTCGCCTGCCGACTGGTTGGTGATGGAGATGGTCGTGCCGAGATTCTGTCCCATGTTGGCGGCCACTTCCCTGACCGCATTTGCTTCCGTCGAGCCGGGAATGAATATCCTGTCCTGTCCGTCGCTGTCCAGCACGGTCAGTTCCACGGGAATGACATTGCCGTCATATTCGACCTGCAGGATTTCAATGCCAAGCCGTTCGCCCTGGATACGTCCCTCACCGGTCAGCAGGGTATTGCGTGGCAGCACATATCTTCCCACACGCATGGCCTCCAGCAGCCTGAGACGCACGCTTTGTCCGCTGATGACGGTCTGGTCGCCATGCACGCAGGCCCGTATGGTATTTTTCGTCCTCTGTGTCCCGGCACTACCCACAGCCGTATGGAAGCCGGCATCCGCACCGGAAAACAGTCTCGCGAACTGCACCGAATCGGCAAGAGGCTGAGGAAGGGACGACACGACCGGAGAGGAAACCAACCCGACGGGAACGGCTTTCGCCTTCCTCTCCCTTGAGGGGTTTTCCGTCTCCTGACTCTCCGCTGTTCCCGTGCTGCCGCCCGAAGGCATATATTTGGCGGCAAGCTCATAGGACTTCTCCAGCAGGGCCACCTGTTCTTCGTAGCTCGGTCCGGCCGTCTGCGTTGCGGCAGCCTGGCGGAGCTGTTCCACCTCTGCTTTCAGCGCCTCCTTCTCCGGGTCTTCCTCCGGACTCTCGTAAAAGCTGCCAAGCGTGGCGTTGATGTCGTTGTAGGCCGAGGCGGAAGAGGCGAAGGCACCCGTCCTGCCGTTTCCTACGGAACGGTACGCACGGCTTTCATTTTCACTTCCAATTTCCTGTGCCGTTTCTATTTCCGGGACATTCTCCTGTCTGTGTCCGTCGGCTAGGGCGGAGAAGTCGGCCAGCGTACGCTTCTTCTCCTCCTGCCGGCGAACCATGTCCGCCTGCTCATAGGCAGCCATCTTGTCCGCCTCGATACCCGTACCCCTCGGGTCGGGAAGTTCGGCATTGAAGCCCGTTTTCTTTTCCGCCTCTTGCCTGTCTTTCTCGGTCGGGGCGAAAATCAGCCACATACACCCGAGGAACAGCAGGAACATGCCGGTGAAAACCAGATATTTCCTGATTTTCTGCTTCTGTTTCAATTTTTCTGCATCCGTACTCATAACCTTACCTGTTGAACTGGTTAAAAAACTCTTCCATCTCACGGATTTTCACGTCGGAAAGGGTATCCGCCGGCACAAAGTCGGGAACCTCAAGCGGAGTAATCCTGATGACGTCCTGCCGAATGTCCTCCCGCCCGATGTCATAAACCGCCCGGAAAATCATGTAGAAATTGACCAGCGCGAAAAGGGAAGCCATCACGATGACGGCGATTGCCCTCTGACGGGGTGTGAGCCTGTCACAAAGGCCGCGCAGCCTGCCCCCGATAAAATCCTTGATTTTTACATACATCTTTCTCATACATACCTTGTTTTTATCTGTCATACATTCTGATATCCCTGTTCTCCAACACGCGGAACCCTTCCAGGATGAACCCGTGCGGATTGTTGTCACTGCGGGTGGAATTCCGCAACCTGCCATGCGTGACAAGGCTGCGTTCCGTCACGCTCTTCTCACGGATGATGAAAAGGCGTGCGTATGTCATGACATCATACGGATAGGTGTTGAAGTCGCATTTCACGCTGTCTATCTCGATACGCTGGCTGACATTGCCCGAAATTATTCTATTGTAATAACCCTGTTCGGCCAGATCTCCGTAATGGGAATAGGCAGAACGGTCACTCAGGAACATGGCACGCTGCACGTTCCCCTCGATGGCACTCTTGTCAGGGGCCAGCGTGAAGAACAGCTCATGGAAACGTCTGACATGTTCCCTTGCCTCTACGGGACGGTTCTGCTCCAGGTCCTGCGAGAGGGCGAGCATGAGCGACTTCCCCTCATCCAGCACATAGATCTTCTGGCGCTGGGCTTCGGCAAAACTGTATGCCTTCCACACGGAATAGCCCACAAGCAGGGTGCAGACACCCAGATAGACGATTCCGAACAGGCGCAGATGCCGGAAGCTGGTCTCGATATTTTTCAATGATTTGAATTCCATTCTTATTCGTTTTATGATTGTTACTTGATTAGTCTTCCGGCCACATTTCCTACAGTAGCACCTGCGGCACCGCCCACAATGGAGCCTGTCTTGGAAGCAGCCTGATTCACGTTCTTGCCGTAATTTCCTGCACCTCCACCGGCCTGAACAATCCAGTTGGCCACGGTCGGAATCGTGAAATACCCGATGATGCCGATAATCAGGAACGTGATGTACACGGCATTGGAACTGTCCGGAATGAAGTTGGGGTCGGACAGCTGCTCGATGTCCCTCTGAAGCATCAGGGTCTGTATGCGTGCCAGCACGCTGCTGAAAAGATCAGAGACGGGCAGCCACAGATAGATGCTGATATAGCGGACAAACCATTGGCTCAGCGAGGCCTGAAAGCCGTCCCAGCACGAAATGGCAAAGGAAATCGGTCCGAGAATGGAAAGGACAATCAGAAAGAATGTCCTTAGCGTGTCCACCACAAGCGCGGCCGCATTGAACATCAGTTCCAGCAGCTCACGGAAAAAATTCTGCACGGACTTCTTCATGTTGTACATGGCACGGTCCACATACATACCGCAAGCCTCGATAGCGTCCAGAGCTCCCAGTTCATCCAGTTTGTTGTCAAAAGCCTCCTTGTCCACCAGGTAGGCCGTCTCGGGATTCCTCCGCATCGCCTCAATCTCCAGCTTGTCCTTCTGCTGCCGATACTCATTCATGTCAAAGGTCTGCGTCTCCAGAATCCTGTGCGTTCCGGTCACGACGGGTGACAAAATGCTGTTGAGCGTACCCAGCACGATGGTCGGAAAAAACATGATGCAGATACCCAGAGCAAACGGACGCAGCAAAGGGAACACGTCAATAGGTTCGGCCCTGGCCAGTGACTGCCAGACACGATACGCCACATAAAAGAGGGCTCCCAATCCGGCAAGGCCCTTGGCCACGCCGGTCATCTGCGAACAGAGCGGCATCATGTCCGTGTACAGACTTTGCAGGATCTGGTGCAGATTGTCAAAATTCACAGCCAACAATACCATAAGCAATCCTCCTTGAAATTACCAGTAGCGTTCGTTGGGTGAACCGTACAAAGCCATCACACGGTCAAGATCATTCTGTTTCTTGGCACGCAGGTACGACACGCCGATGTTCTTGTTGGTATAGTACTGCACCAGACTGCGGTATTGCAGCATGTCGGTATAACAGCGGTCGATGATGTCCATACGTTCCTTGTCGTTCATCGAAAGGCCGTTCTCGTTGACCACCGTCTTCAGGTCCGTCAGCAGATTGGCACTCTCCTCCAGCAGCTTCGTGTAGCCGAGGGCGATGGCACTCAGTTCCTCAGGGGTGAAATAAGGGTCACTGAGCATACGCTCATAACTGGTCACATAGATTTCCGTGATGTCGCCGACCATCAGGATGGTCTGCTGCACCTTGCGGGCATCGCGTACCAGATTCTTGACCTTCCTAAGGCCATCATAATACTCCTTGCCCTGCTGGTAAATCTTTACCGTTTCTTGGAAATTCTTGACCATGTTGCTTGCCGTCGAGGACGTGTGGACGATGTTCTTGGCGGCATTGATGATGCCCTGGGCAAGATTCCCGGGGTCGGTCACTACCCATTGGGCGTGTGCCCTGCCTGCAGAAAGGAGGCAGATACAGCATAAGGCTGTCAGAATTCTTTTCTTCATGTCGTTAATCTTTAATGGTTGATAAATCTTTTCCGTTAGTTCAGAGTCCCATCTTGCGGCCTTTCGGCTTCGGACGGACGGTGATGTGCGGTTTTCTCCGCAGTGTTGTTTCCGAAGAGACCGTGCGGGCAGGCCTGATATTCCTGAAGAACTCGTCCGCATAGGGACGTCTGCCGGTCATCCTGACAAATCGGGCATCCAGTTCCCGGTAAGCCTTCTCCGCCTGTTTCCGTATCACATCCTCCGGACTGCTCCTGTCAATGCCGTATTTCACAAGAAAATCCGGGCGGATATGTATCGGGTCATGTACGGAACCCGGCGAGGCGGCAATACTGCCCAGCCTCTCCAGTTCCCCGTTCAGCTTGTCAAGGTATTCAGCCGGAGGACGGGGACACACACTTTCAAAAATCTTCTCCACCGCATGTGTCAGTCTTGCATTCACCTCCAGAATGTCGGGTACTTCCCCCATCTGCCTCTTCCGCAGGTATTCGTCAGGAGCCATCCCTTCAAGCTGATGGAACAGACGGTAATCCTCCGTGAGCCCGTAATAGTCCTGTATGGAAAGAGGAATATTCCAGCCCTGCATCAGGGACCAGTAGAGGGATGACACGACCTCACGGCGTTTGCTTTCATTAGATTCCAGATCGCTATACATAAATTCAGAAGTTTAATGGGTTGATAAATGATTTCACTTTTTCCTCTTGCTCTCGGCCAGCTGCTTGATTGCCAGCTCGATATTGCCACCCAGCTTCCGGGTAAGCCGCATTACTTCAAGCTTTTCCGTCTCCTCGGTCGTGTAGGTGCAGTACTCTTCCGGCGAGACCTCGGTGGCATAGACCGCCGACTGTGTTCCGCCGAGACCTATCCACACTTCCTTGTACTTGCGGGACGGGCTGTTGGCCATGTTGATGGAGAGAATCTGAGCACGTTCCTTGTCGGTCAGGCCCAGCAGGGACTGGATTTCATCGAACTTGTTGACATACTTCCTCTGGTCCAACAAAATCTTGCAGTCGCTGTTGTTGATGATGGTTCCCTTGACGATGGGTGACGAAATGATGTCTTCCACCTCCTGGGTAACGACAACAGCCTCCCCGAAAAACTTTCGGACGGTCTTGAAAAGGTAGCGGATATAGTTGCTCATATTGGCGGATGCCAATGCCTTCCAACATTCCTCAATGAGTATCATCTTTCGGATGCCTTTCAGCTTTCGCATCTTGCTGATGAAAGTTTCCATGATGATGATGGTGACAATCGGAAGCAGCACCTTGTTGTCACGGATATTGTCCAGCTCGAAAACAATAAACCGTTTGCCAAGCAAATCAAGCTGTCTGTCGGAATTCAACAGGAAGTCATACTCGCCACCCTTGTAATAAGGTTCCAGCACATTCAGGAATCCCCACACGTCAAAATCCTTCTCCCGTGTACGCTTGGTCTTCAGAATTTCCTGATACTCGTCGCGGATGAACTCATAGAAGGTATTGAAGGACGGAACCACGGTACTGTCCGTGCGTATCTTCTCCAGAAAGAGATTGACCGCGTTGGAGAGCGCCACCTCCTCGGCACGTGTCGGCGGCTCGTCATCACGTTTCCACAGGGTAAGGATAAGCGTCTTGATGGACTCTTTCTTTTCGATGTCAAACACACCGTCCTCCACGTAGAAAGGATTGAAGGCAATCGGATCGCTCTCCTCATAGGTGAAATAGATGCCGTCCTCGCCATGCGTGCGGGCATGGATAAGGCTGCACAGTCCCTGATAGGAATTTCCCGTGTCCACCAGCAGCACATGCGCTCCCTGTTCGTAATACTGGCGCACCATGTGGTTGGTGAAGAATGACTTTCCGCTGCCCGACGGTCCGAGGATGAACTTGTTGCGGTTGGTAATCGTACCGTTCTTCATCGGCAGGTCGGAAATGTCCAGATGGACTGGCTTCCCGGTCAAACGGTCCACCATGCGGATGCCGAACGGTGAAAGCGAATCCTTGTAGGACGTTTCCCCGATGAACAGGCACAGGGCCTGCTCGATGAAGGTGTAGAAACACTCCTCTGACGGGAAATCACCGGCATTGCCGGGAATGGCCGCCCAGAAAAGCGTCGGCACATCGACCGTGTTATGACGGGGCTTGGCCTCCATCAGGGCAATCTGGCTGCCCACATCATTCTTGATACGCTTCAGCTTCTCGCGGTCGTCGCTCCATGCAAAGACATTGCAGTGCGCACGGATGGAAGTGAGTCCCTTGCTGTGCGCCTCGTTCAGGTACTCCTCAATCCATTCACGGTTGATCTGGTTGGAACGGCTGTAACGGGACAGCGAGTGCATGTTGCGGGCGGTCTGCTCGAATTTCCTCAGGTTCTCCGCCGAATCGTCTATGAAGAGATACTGGTTCACGATATGGTTGCACGTGAGCAGTATCCCTATCGGTGCGGCAAAGGACAGGCGGCAGTCGCTGCGGTCCGTGGACAGCCGTTCATAACGGCTGTCCGTACCCACGGATGACGGCAGGTCTTCCGTTTCGGAGAGGGTATGCAGGCAGAGCAGGTTGTCGCCGACCTTCATTTCCCCGGCTCCGAGAGTGATGTCCTGCAGGCTGGTCGTATTTTCCTGCGAAAGCGAAAAATACTTTTCGATAATGCCCGCGGAGGTTTCCGTACCGGTAATCTCTTCGTCCGTCAGCCTGACCATGCGGAGCAGACCGCTGTCGTTCACGATACGCTCGAACTGCCCGCAGCATTCCAGAAAGCGTGCGACGGTATCCTTGTCCTGCATCTCCTTGGGGATGATGAACCCGCGCGTGAGGGCATTGAAGCTGCTTGTCGTGCGGCTGTGTTCCTTCGTGGTCTTTGTCAGGAACAGATAGCAGGTATGGTTCAGGTACGGCCGCTCGTTGAAATGTCTTTCAAAGCTGCGGCTGAGGAAACTCAGGTCATCCCGGCAGATATCAGGTCTGTAGCTCTCCTCAATGAAGATGTCCTGCTTGTGGACAATGCTGTAGTTCGGCAGAACCCGGACTGCCTTCGCCCATGTGGAATGGAGGGCCTCGTACTCGGCGCGTGTCAGCGTAAACACTTCCGGCAGCTCCACCCTGTAGGCCACGGTGATGTCGGCATCCTTGCTGATGATACACCCGTGCTCGACGGCCATCAGCGGAAACCGGCTTTCCAGCGTGGCGGCTTTCATTACATTTCTCATACATTACGTTTTTTCGGGGTTGGACAAATCAACCGGAGGAAACCCTTCCGGCTGATGATGTAGCGGGGATGGCGGCGCAGCGCCTGCAATTTCATCAGTCCCCATTCACCGTATTTCGCGTTCAGGCGGAAAGTCACCCAGACAAGCACCGAGGCGCAGATGACACCGAAACCGATACATACCCACTGGTCGATGCCTGCCATGTACATGATGACAAACAGGACGAACAGGGCGAGCAGTCCGCCGGCGAAGATGAACAGGTACTGGCTTTTCAGCCCCTTGAACTCAGGGCTGCGGCCGATTCCCTTGTTGATAGGATACTCCGCCATAATCAGAGGAAGAATGAACGTAAGATTGTGGCGGCTACGATTAAAAAGATGCAGGCGCCGAACCAACTGGCTGCCGTCTTGGAGGTGTCGGGATCTCCCGAGGAGAACTTGGAATAGACCTTCACGCCTCCGATAAGGCCGACCACGGCTCCGATGGCATAAATCAGTTTGGTTCCCGGATCGAAATAGGAAGTGACCATGTTAGTGGCTTCAGTGATACCGCCGATACCGTTACCCTGGGCGAAAGCCCCTGTCGTTGCAAGCAGCATCATGGCTGCAAAAAAGAATCTTTTTTTCATGTGTCGAAACTTTTAATTGGTGAGACAAAAAATGATTTCGACCACGAATATATAACGTCTAATTCATTGATTTACAACACTGACGATGCGTGACATCGGGTGTCATTATGTTACATCAGCAGGGAAATTCCAGTGACGAAAAACAGTGGAAAAACGACTTTTGATTCTTCCGGCGAAGGTCGCTCGTGCCTTCGCTATTTCTCGACATGCGACAGCCAGAATAATAGAAAATCATAATCCATACATACGACGGATTTCATAAACGAGTACTGACATTTCATCGGATAAATCAGAGAATATGGTAGAAAATCTCTATTAAAAAGGATATAGCAGATTTGATGAGGAATACACGCGGGAGAATATTTATGATTGATTATCAATGGTATAGAAATATCGGTACAAAAATAATCGCTGTAAGAAACAGGGTGAAAAAGCCGTTTTGGGGAGAAGCAAAGAGAGAAAGAAAAAGGTTGGTTTAAGATAAACATTTAACACAACTTAACAAACGGTAGGTGTTTTTATACTTTGTCAATAGCCGCTTGGAATGAGGTCAAAACCACAAAGGAATTATGTCGGGAATTGTTTGCCACGATTGATTTTTAGCATGTTTTGCGCTTCGAGAGCCAATAGTGGTACAAATGGTGTATGGAATAAGTCTTAAAATCCTAATTTTCGCTCTACACAGAAGCTCATTGATAAAAATATCACTACCTTTGTATTTGAATTGGAGCAACTTTATTCAAGACATGCGAAATAAAAAGTTGCATTCGAGATGCAATATTTTTATGGTTCATGCATTTTTATAATAGCTAACAATTAAAATAGATAAAAAATGAATACGAAAGACTTTTTCGGAATGCTGCTCATGGTATTCCTCGCCGTGGCAGGACTGACGGCATGCAGTGACAACGACAACGATAATTTGACAAATATTGCCGAAACTGAATGGTATGGCAGCCATGTTGTCTCCACGGCTACCAATGAGGGTGTGGAGGAAACACATACGGCAATTTTAGGATTTATATTTTCCGAAGATGGAACAAGCTGTACTGTTGAAACGGGAATCGAAACGCTTATGTCAGTTAATAGGGTTACTAAATATGTAAGTTACTCTCCATTGACACATTCCGTAACTTTAACAGAATCGCCCAATTCGTCCACAACAGAATATTACGGCGTGATTGAAGGTGAATCTATGCAAGTGCAGTGTTGTGTGGATGGTAAACCATCGGATGAGGTTATCACACTATTCAGAAAGAAATAAAGTATGAAAAAATTCTTGGATTTCAAATGTCTTATTATCCAATGCCATATCATTCGACAACTTCCACACCTTTAAGAAGAACTATTCTATGCAAGTGCCGTTTTGAAATCATAGATTAAATTAGAACGGTTACTAACTCGTAAAGGAAGATATATTTATCATCTTTGCAATCTTTGTTGCATATTCTATGATTACCTATCATACACCCCCTCTGCAACATCGCCAACCTCTTTGAGTATATGGCGATGTTTTATTTCGTCAAAAGGCTGGCTACTCTCCGCATAGTCACAGAGCCAACTTTCATTGATAATAAACTTATAAAGCAAAAGGTTATAAAAGAAGAAAGAACTTTTCAAAAATATAATTGTACAGCAGAAACAATGCCTCCAACTGTGTTACATGTCGGTGATATTATTGGATTATAAAGAAAAATATTTGTAAGGTGTAATCTACAGGGTACTATACCATGTATGTAATGTAACGAACTGAAAATAATACGGATAATCAAAAACTATATTCAAATAAGCCTTTAATAGTGTAACTAATGAATGATAACCCAGAAAGTTAGATAAAACTTTCTGGGTTATCATCGTTTAATGCCACACCTTTTTTACTAAACGGCTAAGTATATTTCCTTATATCAAAAGAAATATCGGCTTTTTCCCCGGCATCCTGCTTCGTAAAACCTTCGACCTTATCCATATATTCGTCAATAAGATTGTCTATTTTCTGTTGGAAACCGGATTCATTTTCAAGGAAAGCCAGCAATTGGGTGCCGGACAGCTTATGCCGTATAGTGTGGACAGCACGGATAATCTTGGTCTCATCAGTAGAGTTATCCACCAGCACATCAGCCATATTGTTCATGTCTTCATATGTCAATGCAGTATTGAAATCCGGGTCCGGTTCAGAATCCGCAGGTATCATCAATTCACGTTTTTCTTCATCGGACAGACCGTTTTTCCCGCCAGAAAGAGTGTCATCCACATCATCGGCATTGATTTCCCTGTCTTCCTCTACAGGTATCTTCTCCAAAGGTTCAGAACGAACCGGTACTTTCTTACGAATATCAGGGTCTTCAAGATATACAATCTTTGTCTTGCCGATTACATCATCATCTGAAACCGGTGATGCAGTTTCACTTACGGCAGAATTCTTATGAATGTGCTTTCCTACCGGCACCGTATCTTCAGACGTGGTCTGTGTTTCCGGTTTTCGCCACACGTCCTTTTTCTTCTTCAGATGTTTCCTGCGAAGTTTCCATAATCTGACACGGACGATACGTAGCCAACGGACAAGCCCGTCCCATAAACCGTACATTCTGCTTCCGAAAACAAATACCCATAAATGATTAAGTATGATGGTCACACATATCGTCTTGACCATAAAATATAAAATCGTTACCATAGTGCTTACAAATATTTGGTGTTATTCCCATTATACAATTTCTGTTACGGACACTTTCAATGTCATTTTCATGAATATGTTCCCTAACTATTCTTTATATAAAGGTTGATTATTGATCTGATTGTTATAAAGACTGTTTATTTCCTCCCGGTACTGCTCCAAATGAGCGGTCAGAATATCATCGATATATTTTGACATACTGACTCCCGGGGCCACAACGGACAGGAATCTCCGTATGAACTGGTAATTTTCCAGACTGATATAGGCCTGCTGTCTCAACTGGATATTACCACCCTTGAGGAACTGCCTGCGGTACGAACCGGATTCATCCTTGCGTTTTTTCTGTCTTACGGCACTTTTCATATCATGACCGCCGGTATCGTCCCCCTTTTCCTGTATATCTTCTTCTACAGATTCCTCGTCAATGATTACGTCTTTCGGAGCATTCTTGCCATAGACCGGAACATCCCCTGCCATAATTCCCCGGAGAAGTTCCTCATTTACTGTTACCTGTTTCTTCGCCATGACATTCCAGTTTTAATTTAACAAAAAGTTCCTCTGCAAGTTCTGCGAGTCCGCTGCCTTTCATCAGCTTGGCTGGAGGCGGGAAAAGGGTACAGCGGAAAAAGGATTTGTTGAGAAGTGACAATTCCTTTTCATAACGGTTGGTTTCCGGAACAATGGTATCCAGAACATTCAATTCCAACTTGTGCATAATGGCACAATAGGCGTCGAATACTTCCGTTGAAGCACGGGCATCCTTTTTGGTCCAGAAAAAGAAGAACTCTTTCAACGGAATATCCTTCATTTCCCTGATATAATCCAGAACGGTTGTAGAAAATGACAGACTGCTCTGCATCACTATCCGGTCCGGAACAATCGGAGTCAGCACGTAATCCATATTGACAATGGTATTGAGAACCCCTCTGGAATTTACCGTTCCGGGCAGATCCACGATAATCAGGTCATAATCACCGCCCGCCGCCAGTTCGTCTGCCGTCTGACGGGCATTCTCCGCCTTCGATCCTACAATCGTGTAGGCTTTCTTCTTGATACGCTCGAACTGGGATACCATTAGCTGCTTGAAATATTCACTGTGTTCGACAGTACGCATATCCCTCTCTTTCATACGGACCAGACTGAACTGTGGGTAGTCACAGTCAACAACCGCAACATTCAGTCCTTTCAGATAATGGTAATACCCGGCAAGCAAAATCGTCATGGCCGATTTGCCGACTCCGCCCTTCTGGTTGCAAAGGGCAACATAAACTGTTTCTTTTTTCATACGCTTCTTACTTTTATATTGAACATAACAGATTCCATACTTACTGGCTGACTGGATATATGCAGCCTGTCATTACAGCATTACGCCAGTACATCATCACTGCTTTCCATCACTACTGCATAACATCAGTACGCCAGTCATTATCTACTTCCGATGTGCAGTACTCCAGCCAATCATTCGTTCTGTCAGTCAGTACTGCATTCACACAGTCAGTACTGCAGTAATTCAGTCGTTAAGTATTGCACAAATTCCATCATTCACACTGCAAATAAAAGGGGATTTTCCCGAATAATCACCATCATCCGGAGACGGTGACGACCCTTGTCACCGTATGACATCTTGTTTCATATAACATACTGTTTTATAGATAGATATACCGCCGTAACTTTGCCACCGACAACGGAATGGATGCCGGATGGAGCTATCCCCGAAGCCGAAGAATGAGGCTGAAGGTCAAAACTCAATTTGATGAAAGCAAATTCATGTTCAAGCGAACATAGCAAGTTGTGTTTCGGGCAGCCCGAAATGATTCGGGCATCCCGAAACAAACTTGCCGCTCGCCTTGCGGCTCGGGAGGGATTTCCTCCAAAGTCGGAAATCCATGACGGGAGATACAGCAACAGAAAACACCAATGCGTATGGAAGAAAACAGTAAAAGAAGAACAAGAAGAAGCACGGGCAGAAAACCGAAGACCGACCCGGCAGTATTCCGCTACGGTATCAAACTGACTTCGGAAGAGAACGGAAATTTCGAGCTGCTGTTTGAAAAATCCGGGATGAAACAACGGGCAAGATTCATCAAGGCGATGATTTTCGGACGTGAAATGAAGGTCGTCAGAATCGACAAGGCTGCGATGGACTACTACATCAGACTTACAAATTTCTATCACCAGTTCCAGGCCATCGGCAACAACTACAACCAGACTGTGAAGGCAGTCAAGTCCAATTTCGGCGAGAAACGGGCGTTCGCCCTGCTCCGCAATCTGGAAAAGGCCACCATCGACCTGGTGGTGCTGAGCAAGCGGATCATCATGCTTACCCGGGAGTTCGAGGAAAAATACCTTATAAAAAGAAAGAAGGAGGAACAGCAGAATGGTAGCTAAGATCAACAGGGGTGTATCGCTCTACGGGGCGGTCATCTACAACCAGCGTAAAGTGGATGAGGCAACCGCCCGTATCATCGCGGGCAACCGCATGATTACCGACCTCACCGGAAATCCCCACAATGTCATGCAGCAGACGCTATGGGCTTTCGAGAGCTACCTCGCCGCCAACAGGAACACGGAGAAGCCGGTACTGCACATCTCTCTGAACCCATCGGTGGACGACCGCCTCACGGACGGGCAATTCGCGGAACTGGCACGCGAGTACATGCAGAAGATGGGCTACGGCGACCAGCCCTACATCGTCTATCTGCACGAGGACATCGACCGCAGGCATGTCCATATTGTCTCCACCTGCGTGAAGGAGAACGGCGAGAAAATCAGTGACGCATACGAATGGAATCGTTCGATGAAAGCCTGCCGGGAACTGGAAAACAGATTCGGACTCAAGCCTGTGTCTGACAAGCGGAACGAACTGCTGGAACCGTATCTCAAGAAGGCGGACTACCGGGACGGGGACGTGAAACGTCAGGTCGGCAATATCCTCAAAAGTGTGTTCACCGCCTACCGCTTCCAGACATTCGGGGAGTTCAGTGCCATGCTCTCATGCTTCAACATCGAGGCCAAACAGGTTCGGGGAGAATTTGAAGGCTCACCCTACAACGGTATCGTATATACCCTGACGGACGATGCGGGCAGGCCGGTATGCACGCCCATCAAGTCTTCGCTCATCGGCAAGCGCTTCGGCTACGAAGGGATAGAAAAAAGGATTGCCGTCAATGTCCGAGATTTCAGAAACCGGAAGTGGCAGCCGAAAATTCATGATGCCGTCACGCTGGCCATGCACGGCTGCCGTGGAAACCGGGAAGATTTCATCCGGCTGCTCGGGGAAAAGGGCATTGACGTGGTGTTCAGGGAAAACGAGGAAGGCCGTATCTACGGCGTGACCTTCATAGACCACAGAAACCGTGAGGTATATAACGGTTCCCGTCTGGGCAGGGAGTTTTCCGCCAACGCCTTCGAACAGCTTTTTAACAGGCCGCAGGATTTTCCGGAGCCGGAATCCATCGGACAATATGCCTCCACACGGGAGAGCCTTTCCGACAACATGGAAAGCGCCATCGAGCAGGCTTTCGGAATATTCAGTCCCGACATCAACGGACCGGACCCGCAGGAGGAGGCACTCGCCCGCAGACTGCAACGCAAGAAAAAGAAGAAATGCCGTTCACGCGGCATATCCTGATTGTCAATTACCAACCATCAAAATTTTTAATTTATGCAACAAGAAGATGATTTAAGAGGACTGGCCAAGGTCATGGAGTTCATGCGTGCCATTTCCATCGTGTTTATTGTGATCCATGTCTACTGGTTCTGCTACAGCGCATTCGTGGATATGGGCATCAACATCGGAGTCGTGGACAGGATTCTGCTGAACTTCCAGAGGACGGCAGGACTGTTCAGCAACCTGCTTGTGACGAAAGTGTTCGCCTTCATATTCCTGGGACTTTCGTGTCTGGGTACGAAAGGTGTCAAGAACCAGAAGATGACGTGGCGGAAAATATACGCCGCCTTCCTCGGCGGCATCGTCCTGTTCTTCATGAACTGGTGGATGCTTGACCTGCCGTTCAGTACGACAGTGAACGCTACCGTATATACGCTGACGCTCACCGCAGGCTACATTCTCCTGCTCATGTCGGGAGTATGGATTAGCCGTATGCTGAAGCATAACCTCATGGAGGACGTGTTCAACACCGCCAACGAAAGTTTCATGCAGGAAACAAGGCTCATGGAGAACGAGTATTCCGTCAACCTGCCCACGAAATTTGTCTATCAGGGCAAGGAATGGGACGGCTGGATCAATATCGTGAACCCGTTCCGGGCCTCTATCGTGCTGGGAACACCAGGCTCGGGAAAGAGCTATGCCGTGGTGAACAACTACATCAAACAGCAGATCGAGAAATCATTTGCCATGTATATCTACGACTACAAGTTTCCGGACCTCTCGGAGATAGCCTACAACCATCTGCTCAAGCACAGACAACATTACAAGGTCAAGCCGGAATTCTACGTCATCAATTTCGACGACCCCAGACGCAGCCACCGCTGCAATCCAATCAATCCTAGATTCATGGCAGACATCAGCGATGCCTACGAAAGTGCCTATACCATAATGCTCAATTTGAACAAGACCTGGATACAGAAACAGGGTGATTTTTTCGTGGAGTCACCGATTATCCTGCTGGCCGCAATTATCTGGTATTTGCGGATTTACAAAGACGGAAAGTACTGTACGTTCCCTCATGCGATCGAATTTCTGAACAAGCCCTATGCGGATATTTTCACGATTCTGACCTCGTATCCGTCCCTCGAAAACTACCTCTCCCCGTTCATGGACGCCTGGCAAGGAGGCGCACAGGACCAGTTGCAAGGCCAAATCGCAAGTGCGAAAATCCCGCTTTCAAGGATGATTTCGCCACAGCTGTACTGGGTGATGACGGGGGATGATTTCACGCTGGATTTGAACAATCCCGCACACCCCAAAATCCTTTGCGTGGGTAACAACCCGGACAGGCAGAATATCTATTCGGCAGCATTGGGACTGTACAACTCCCGTATCGTGAAACTGGTGAACAAGAAAGGGCAGCTCAAGAGCTCCATCATCATCGACGAGCTGCCCACCATCTACTTCCGTGGTATCGACAACCTGATTGCGACGGCCCGAAGCAACAAGGTGGCCGTCTGTCTCGGCTTCCAGGACTTCTCGCAGCTTGCACGCGACTACGGGGACAAGGAGGCGAAGGTCATCCAGAACACGGTGGGCAACATCTTCAGCGGACAGGTGGTCGGCGAGACGGCAAGGAGCCTGTCGGAGCGGTTCGGCAAGATACTCCAGCAGCGGCAGTCCCTCTCCATCAACCGGCAGGACACCTCCACATCCATCAACACGCAGATGGACTCCCTCATACCCGCCTCCAAGATCGCCAACCTCTCGCAGGGCACGTTCGTGGGCAGCGTGGCCGACAACTTCGGGGAGGAGATAGAGCAGAAGATTTTCCATGCCCGCATCATCGTGGACAGCGCGAAAGTGTCGGAGGAGATGAAAGCCTATAAGAAAATACCTGTCATCAACGAATTCAGGGACGCAGACGGAAACGACATCATGCAGCAACAGATTGACCGCAACTACTCGCAGATAAAGGCGGACGTGTTGCAGATAATAGAGGATGAGATAACACGCATAAAAAATGATCCGGAACTGAGACACCTCATCCCGCAGCAGGAGGAAGAAGAGAACAATGACGGAGAATAAAGAAAAAAGGAGACCGCTGTTTTATTTCCGCCTGCAAAGGTCGTCCCGTGCCCGCTGGATTGTGCAAGGCCGGGCCCCTCCGTGGTTTGCTGAAAAAATCATCCTCGCCCGGGGGCTCCGGTATTTTTTCGCAAAGCCTTGCGCAATCCGGCACGGGACAGAAAGGCAGGCAAGAAATAAAATACCGGCTTGACAAGCCGCAGATGTCTAACTCAAAAAATGAAAGATATGAGCAGAAGCAACTTCACCCCGATGGAAAGATTCCATGAGATTCTAAACGGACACGGACTACAGGCCATGAACATAGGTACAAACCATATCCGTATCTTCAGGGACGGACGGAAAATGTTCGACTACTATCCGCTGAGGATGAAACTCTTCGACTACCACAACTGGTACCAGCTTACCTATCCATCCTTCGGCAATGGCGACGGAAAATGGGAACAGGAACTTCAGGAGATAATCGGCAGGCTTTCCGCCGCATAAACGGTATGCTATGGCAGCGCACATGAAACAGACGGAATGGGACAACATTCCCGAATGGGCCATATACGCCCTGGAATACGGAACGGAAGAGGACGGCAGCCTGAACGAAGAGGAACGGGCTATGATTGAAAAGTTTGTCGGCACACATTTCCCGAAAGGATACACAATGAGCGTGGACTGGGACGCCTGCAACGAGTTTGACCGCTATCCCGCATTTGGAGAGCCTTGCAAGACCTGCAAGGTTCTTTTTGTTTCACCATAAATACACAGAAAGATGAAAAGAATGACACTGAGCGAATACCTCGCTGTCCCCGAAAATTACCGGGGAGTATGGACTACCGAACGGTGGGACATTCCCGATTGGGAAAACTTGAGAAAAAGCCACATGGGAAAACGTACCATGATGGTATATGATAGAGGCACGTGCCTGCTTGTCGAGGGGCTGAGTCTTGAAATCGTGGATGACAGTTCCTGGAAGAAGCCGGAGGAAATCAAGAAGGAAATCCGTGAAAAATATCAGGAGTACCGTAATGAAAAGGAACATGAACCGCATTTCCTCGAATGCGTCATACGCTGGAACGATACCTTGGAGACACTGGAAACAAGAATAGCCCTGGACATGGATTCCGATACGGAAATGGATGATGAAATCTTCTTCTACTGCGATACTCTGGACAGCCTGCTGTCGCTGGCTGACAAAAGCGGGGAAGATTTTGTCATAGCCGGATGTTTCGGATTCGGTGAATATGAAGAACTGTTACAGACAACATAAAAATGAATGAATATGATAATCAAATGTCAGGAACACTATGACAAGGTGGTGGAATACGCAAAAAGTATCGGAGACAATACCTTACAACAATGCATCGAACGATTGCAACAGTGGGAAAAGAACTCGAACGGGAAATATGAAATTGAAATCTACCGGGACTTCGCACCCCATTCGTTCGGATTCGCCGAAAGAACTCCCGACGGGCGGACAGGAGTCGTCGGAGGGGTACTCTATCATGGCAGACCGGACGAATCATACGCCGTGATACTCAATCCGTTCCATGGATGGAGCATACACACCTGAAGATAAAATCCTGTAAAGCCCATTTCCCCCGATAAATGAGAAAATGGGCTTTCATCACTTTTGTAACCTGTCTAACAGGAGCGTTCGTACCACCTCATAGCCTTCCTGCGGATTGAACTCATCATCCGGCCGAAGCAACTGCATGGTATCACCCAAGAACTCATCATCCTGCATTTTGTCTTCCATATTGATAATAAATTCTTTGTAAGTAGGAATGTGGTCAACCACAAATTCCATATACTTCTGATAGCAAGCCAGCACGTTGTCTATGTTGATGTCTGATGTGGTCAAGGCCTTGTACAAATCATACAAATCACGTCCTTTTCTCCGTTGGTACAAGGCACGCAGTTTTGTACCTACCAGTTCATCCAACTGGTAAGTCAGGACATCGCATTTTCCGTTATACCATTTGTTGACCACTGAAAATGGCATACGTTGCATAGGCAGTACACTGAAATGTTCCTTGCAGTTGATTTCCACTTTCAGATGAATCGGGACCACTGGTATGGATTCTGATTCCAATCTGAAAATCAAAGTGTTGTTGTGCTTTTTCTGCTTCACTTTCGGCTCTCCGAGAAAAGCGAGTGCATCTCTTATATGGTCATAGGTCTCTTTGATCGGTTCTGCATTAATCTGTACCAAGTCAATATCTTCACTGTACCTGGGTTGGGGCGAGAGAAACAACTTGTGTAATGCGGTCCCTCCGCGAAAAGCCAGATGGGAAGCAAGATATTCATCCTTGTATATCTCAGTCAAGGCTCTGCATATCAGCAGATCCTGTTCGACCTGTTCGGACTCTGTCCATGGAACATGTTCGCTCCATTCTCTGATTGCAAATTCCGGTATCATTCGTCTATTTCTATTTCCTGGTTAATGATTACTTTCCATTTCTTGTCAACCTCACAACCCTCTGTCGGTTTGTTTATCTTAAACGGTATCTTTCTGAATTTCAGTCCTGCAACCTCCATTTTGGAATATAAGGTTTCTGCCAAATCCGCTCTTTCCAATACATGTTCCAGAATATAACCCAGACGTTGAAAGACCGGTATGGCCGATGTCTTGAAAAAGGAATCATCCAGGCTGTTCAGATCCATTGTTTCAGCCAATTCATTCAACACGGTGCAGACGCGATTCAGACCACCTACACTTTTTTCGTTTTCCACCAGGTCAACGGCTGTCAGTTCAGGACAAGAAACATTGATATGACCTGTCTGCGTCTTGTGCTTCCTTACAAATTCCATACTTATTTCCTTTTTGGAAAAGAACAATATGGATGTTCCGCTCTTTGAAGTATTCCTCATGCTCGGTTGTTCCACCATGAGGGAAAATGTCTGTACTCTTTGATGTGACGCGCCATAAAATGAAGCCGCATTCAAAAGAGCAACATAATATCTTTTCCCAAGATAGGACATCAGCTGATCCATATAGAAAACAGGCGGAATTACGCCTTTTAACGAATATTCCACAGGCATAATGACATAAAAATTACGCCAGGGAGAAACTATCTTCGCTTTGGCGGCCAAACGGTACAATGCGGTTTTGATATATACCTTACCCGCTGAGGGGAATTGCTTTTCTATATCCTCTTTAGTGAAGGTGTAATATCCCCTTACTTCCAGGCTTTCAATCCAATCTGACAAAGTTTCTATATGCTTCTTCATAATTTAACTGCAATGGCATTGCAAAAGTAGTCATTTTTTGACTACTTACGCAGATTTATTGCATTTTTTGTGTTGAAAGGGAATTTTTCTCCATATTTCTATAAAATGGCATCATAAGCCACGCTTCACTTGATAAGTCCCTTCAGAGAAGTTAACTCGGAGGGCGAATACCTCCACGTTCAAGCCTCCGGTTTTCGGGACACAAAATTCCCTGCGGTAATTTTCCGCCCGAAAAAACGCTCCGGTATTGCCGTCCGAGTTGGGGAAAGGACCGGGACTTAGCAAGCGAAGCGACCTACGACGCATAGATACAGGTCAATATAAAAAAGAATCTGACGGGAGAACCATGCTCCCGTATGCCGTTCCAATGGATTACGCCATCCTGTTATTCCCGTAAACAGAAATCCACCTCCTGTCACAAAAGGACACATCAAGGAGGGACAAAAGCAGCTCGCTCCCAACTCTGCATAATTACAGTTTTTCCTTTTCTTCCGTGCGGCAGCGTGTACCGCCATGCCCGTGTCTGTCCGGCCTGTTCCCGTCTTTTCCCTTTCCTTTTTCGTCCCTTGTTTTTTCTTCTTTTCCTGCCGTTTTCCCACGCATTTTCACTCCGTTTTCTCCGGCCTGCGGTGTAATGTGATGACACAAGATGTAATGTATATCCTAACACATTGCAAATCAATTATTTATCAATTTTTCTCCTATATATTTGCGGTGACAACATGAGTTATCAACACTAAAAATCAAAAATTATGGCAAAGAAAAATGCAAGGGAAGAACCCCCGAAACCGCAGGTCACCGAAAACGAGCAGATGAGTGACATCGTGTTCATCCTCGACAAGATGGAACTGATTCTGGAAGCGGTGTCGCAAATCGGACAGGACGGAAAATTCAACACGGTAGCCGCTGACAGGCAGAACCGGAACTCCTTCCTGAAGATTGACCGCTATGCAGACGCCTTCGAGAACTTCATCAAGAACTTCTGGAGCCAGCTGAAAGACCCGACACGCTTCGGAATCCTCTCCGTCAAGGAAGACAGGCTGGACGACCCTGCCGTACAGCAGGCCATCGAGGACATCGCCGCAGGAAAAAAGACAAAAGCCGTGGAGGAATTTCTCAAGCAGTACGAGATTGTTCCGCGCAACAAGGAAAACCAAAGTATCAACCAACAAAATCAAGAAGAAATGGCAAAGAAAAATGAAACCCAGCAGCAGGCTGCCGCAGCCGACAGCCAGCCGCAGACCCAGTCCCCCCAGTACCGTTACAACGAGTCCATGATCAACTGGGAACAGCTAAAGAATTTCGGAATCTCCCGTGAATACCTCCAGGAACGCGGACTGCTCGAACAGATGCTCAAGGGCTACAAGACCAACCAGGTCGTGCCCATCAGCATGAACTTCGGCTCGGCCGTCCTGAGAACGGACGCCCGACTGTCCTTCCAGCAGTCCATGGCGGGCGAAGTGGTGCTCGGCATCCATGGTATCCGACAGAAACCCGACCTCGACCGACCGTATTTCGGACACATCTTCTCCGACGAGGACAAGAGGAACCTGCTCGAAACGGGCAACATGGGACGTGTCGTGGAACTGAAAGGACGCAACGGGGAATATATCCCTTCCTTCATCAGTATTGACAAGCTGACCAACGAGGTGGTCGCCATGAAAGCGGAGAATGCCTTCATCCCAAGGGAAATCAAGGGCGTGGAACTGACAGAGCAGGAGCAGAATGACCTGCGTGAAGGCAAGAAGGTCTATGTCGAGGGCATGATTGCCAAGTCCGGTAACGAGTTCAACGCCTTCATCCAGGTGAATGCCGAACGCAGGGGTGTCGAGTTTATTTTCGAGAACGACAAACTCTTCAACCGCCAGACACTCGGGGGCGTGGAACTGACACAGAAACAGATTGAGGACCTGAACGCCGGAAAGGCCATCTTCGTGGAGGGAATGCAGCGCAAGGACGGCGAGGCATTCTCCTCCTACGTGAAGCTGGACGAGGCGACGGGCCGCCCGTCCTACACCCGCTACAACCCGGACTCTCCGGAAGGCGCACGCGAAATCTATATCCCCAACGAAATCAACGGGGTGAAGATTACGGCGGAGGAACAGCAGCAGCTCCGTGACGGCAAGGTGATTTTCCTCAATGACATGGTGAACCGCAAGGGAGAGGAATTCTCCTCCTTCATCAAGGCCGATTTGGAAACGGGACGCCTGAGCTACTCCCGTACGCCGGACGGTTTCGAGCAGCGCGAGGATTTCAAGATTCCAACCAAGGTATGGGACGTGGAACTGACCAGACAGCAGCGTGCGGACCTGCAGAGCGGAAAGGCCGTGCTGGTGGAAGGCATAAAGGGATATGACGGGAAGACCATCTCGCAGTACGTCAAGGCGAACTTCAACCAGGGGCGTCTGGACTTCTACAACGAAAATCCAGACCGTAAGCGTGACGCGTCACAGCGAAACGTGGTGGCCAACAGCCAGCGACAGGAACAGGGCAACCGCAAGTCAAAAGGTGCGAGCATTGCCTGACTATAGGTAACGGAAAATGAATGTTAAATAAAAAAAGAAAGAAATATGAAAAAGGAAAACGGAAACGACATGCCTTTCAAGGCTGATGAAGTGAACTGGGACGAACTCTCCGGTATCGGTATCATGAAGGACGAGCTGGAACTCTCCGGCGAGATGGACACCCTCCTCAGGGGAGAGAAAACGAAAGTGATGTCCCTGAGTCTCGTGCTCCTCGGCGTGGACGTGGTGATGGACGCCACACTCCAGCTGGTCCGTAAGGGCGAGGCACCGCTGCTGGAAATCCAGGGAGTGACACCGTTGGGCAAATAATCTGAGAGCAATTATCAAGTAAACCGATGTCTTACCGCCGTTTCCTGTCTTCCGCATGGAAAACGGGAAACGGCTTAATTTTTATCCAATATGATAGCAATCATCGCAGAAAAGCCGAGTGTAGGCATGGACATAGCCCGTGTAGTCGGGGCTGATACAAGAAATGACGGCTACTGTTCCGGTAATGGATATATGGTAACCTGGGCACTGGGACACCTCGTGTCACTGGCCACGCCGGACACTTACGGTTATACGAAAACGGCAGCGGAGGACCTGCCGATGCTGCCGGACCCGTTCCGCCTGGTCTCCCGACAGATGCGCACGGACAGGGGAATGGTTACGGACATCGCCGCCTCGAAACAGCTGAAAGTCATAGAAAGCGTATTCAACCGCTGTGACAGCATCATCGTGGCTACCGATGCCGGTCGTGAAGGGGAACTTATCTTCCGCTGGATATACGACTTTCTGGGCTGCACGAAACCGTTCAGACGCCTGTGGATTTCCTCGCTTACTGACGAGGCCATACGGAAAGGGCTGGAGGAACTGAAGGACGGCTCGGAATACGACAGCCTGTATGCCGCCGCCGACAGCCGCGCGAAGGCGGACTGGCTGGTGGGCATGAACGCCAGCCGTGCCCTGGCCATCGTCTCCGGCTCGTCCAACAACTCGATCGGACGGGTGCAGACTCCGACGCTCGCCATGATATGCAGCCGCTACAGGGAGAACCGCAGTTTCGTATCCACACCATACTGGCAGCTACATGTCACCCTCAATGGCGGCACGTCACACCGCCGCTTCTTCCATCCCGCGACCTTTGACGACAGGCAGAAGGCGGAAGCCGCCTACCGCAGTCTCTCTCCCGATTCTTCGGCGACGGTCACGAAGGTGGAGCGCAGGAAAACCCTGCAACAGCCGCCGCTGCTCTACGACCTGACGGCACTTCAGAAGGATTGCAACGTGCACCTCGACCTGCCCGCGGCAAAGACGCTGGACATCGCCCAGTCGCTCTACGAGAAGAAGCTCATTTCCTACCCGAGAACGGGAAGCCGGTATATCCCGCACGACGTGATGGCCTGCGTACCCGGTCTGCTGGAAAGAATCTTGGCCATGCCCGGATTCACCACAAGTGCCGGAATCCTTGACTTTGCGCGTCTCAACACCCGTAGCGTGGACGACAGCAAAGTGACGGACCACCATGCCCTCATCACGACCGGCATCGCACCCGAAGGGCTTTCCGAAGCGGAGGAGGCCGTCTATACGCTGATAGCCGGACGTATGCTGGAGGCGTTCTCGCCCTGCTGCGAGAAGGAACAGATTCTTATGGAGTGCCGTCTGGACAACATGGATTTCCGCTCGAAAAGCTCCCTTGTCGTCAGTCCGGGATGGCGCGGCATCTTCCGCAGGAAAGAGGACAGGCAGGACGACGAACCGGAAACCGACGAGGGTACGGCCATATTTGCCGAAGGGGACACGGTCCCTGTTTCAGGATTCGGACTGGCCCAGAAGAAGACCGTGCCCAGACCGCTCTATACCGAAGCCACGCTGCTGGCAGCAATGGAGACCTGCGGCAGGGAGATAGCCGACGAACAGGCACGCGAGGCCGTGAAGGAGCTGGGTATCGGCACGCCCGCCACAAGAGCCGCCATCATCACCACACTGTTCAAGCGTGACTATATCGCCCGCTCCGGCAAGAGCATCGTCCCCACGGAAAAGGGACTCCATATCTACGATGCGGTGAAGGACATGCTCGTGGCGGATGTTTCCCTGACAGGAAGCTGGGAGAAGACCCTGCTCCAGATAGAGCGGCACACACTCGGACCGGACACGTTCATGGCATCCATCACGGACTACACCCGCAAGGCTACCCGTGAAATCCTGAACCTCAGCCTTCCGGCGGTAGCCGCCCGCACGTTCACCTGTCCCAAATGCAAGACCGGACACATCATCGTCAGGGAGAAGAGTGCCCGCTGCGACAATAAAGGGTGCGGACTGACCGTGTACCGCAGATTCCTGAACAAGGAACTGACGGACCAGCATCTGGAACAGCTCTTCTCCTCCGGCTCCACACGGCTCATCAAGGGATTCAAGGGAAAGAAGGGCGTGGCTTTCGACGCTTCGGTCACCTTTGACGCCGGGTTCACCCTGACACTCTCGTTCCCCAAAAACGGGAACGGCAGGAAAAGGAAATGATGAAGCCATCCCGATTCGCGGGGCAAAGGTCGCAGCCCGCCCGTTTCCACCGGCAAGGTCTGGCCTTACGGTTTCTGGGAAAAATCATCCTCGCCCGAGGCTCCGGTATTTTTCCCGAAAACCTTGCCTGTGGAGGCGGACTGCAAGAAAGCCCCTGAAACCGGGAATGGCATTCCCGCCAAACACATGAAGATTATGAAAACAAAAGAACGTATCAGAAAGATAGCGGACAGCAGATGGGCAAGGACACTCGCGCTGGCCGTAACAGCAGCCATCATATTCAGCTGGCTCTATTCCCACGGTATATCGCCTGTATGGACCGCCGTGGCCATCATCTGTTTCAGGGGACTCTTCAGGTTCCTCTACCGTATAGCCTGTTTTCTCGTGGCACTGGCCATCATTCTGTGCATACTGAGTTTTCTGGTCTTCTGAAATCTGACGATATGGAACATGCACGGAATTTATCATTGCAGCATAAGGGAGCTGTCCGGGAGCGGGCGGCTCTTTTTGTATCCGTCACAACCGGAAATGACACGGGAAGAAAAGGGAAAGGACTAAAAACACAGACATTGGCAAACCGAGAACTACAGGGCAAAGTTGGCAAACGCTTCTTGTCGGACGGCAAGGTCAGGCCGCAAGCGGTTTCGGAAAAAATCATCCTCGCTGCGCTCCGGTATTTTTCCCGAAAACCCTGCCTTTCCGGAAGCATTTGCCGTTGGGCCCTTGTAGTTCAACGGGCTGCCAAAGCCCGGGTATTCACAGTTAAAAATTAAAGAATATGCAACAAGCGATCATCACAAGACAGTCACCAGCTCCGATAGGGATGCCCGTGACAAGAAGACCGAAAGTACACGTCCCGCAACCGGCAATCAAGCTGCCACCGAGAGGGACCACCGGTCCGGTTCACATCTCAAAGCTGCTGAACCCCGTTCTGGAAATATGCAGGCATCCTGACAGGGACAGGCTGCTGGCAGAATTTTTCAGCGAATATTGAAATTTATCGTCTAATCATTTAATATCTGAAACTATGTTTTTTACAGCAATCCACCAGATGATGACGGAAAGCGTGGACCTCACGATCGTCATCCGCAAGACAAACGGACAACTGACCGTTTCCACATTGCCCAAATCGAACGGACTCAAGGACGAGGCCCAGAACCACATCGTGCCGCTGACAGTTACGGGAACGCCGCAGGAACTTGACACCGGATTCCTGCAGGCAGTCACAAGACCGATACAGAAAGCCTGCGGGCTGATCTCCAACATGGCACAGTTCGAGGCTCAGGCGGACAAAGCCGCCGCAAGCAGCAAGGCCGCCAAGGATGCCAAATCCAAGGAAACGAAGGAGGAGCGCGAGAAACGGGAAAAGTACGAGAAACTGATGAAGAAGGCGGAAGAACTGACTGCCGCCAGAAACCACCGGGAAGCCGTCAGCGTGTTTACACAGGCGAAAGCACACGCGAATGCCGCCCAGCTGAAGGAAATCGAGGAGAAGATAAAGGCGGCCGACACGGAAATGAACCGGGGAAGCCTCTTCGACCTGATGGAACAGGAAGCACAGCCGGAACCTTCTGTACAGCAGCAACAGCCGGCATACACACAGGCAACGGAACAGAGAAATCCGCAACCGCAACGTCCGCAACAGCCGGCACCGCAGCAGACATACACGCGGAGACCGTCACAACCGATGCCGGGACAGGCTCAGCCCGCACCGCAGAGACCACAACAGGCATACACGCAGCATCCGCAACAGCCAGGAATATGGCCGTCGCAACAACAGCCGCAGGCAAGACCGCAGATACAGCCGCACGCGCAATATGTCCAGCGGACAGGAGGACAGCAGTCTTCCCAACCTCAATATCCGCCGCAGCCTGAAATTCAGGACTGGCAGGAAGAACGGTTCATGCAGGAGGACGAACAGCAACCGTACCTCTCCGATCAGGAACACCCCGCATACAGTGAGAAGGACTACGAGGAATACATCGATTTCCCGCAGTCCATGCTGGAACCCAAGTATTCACCTTATCAGACAGTTTAAGACATGGCACTCGAAATCAAAGGAATGACACGCTCATTCAAATTCAAGAAAGGAACGGAGTATATAACCCTTCAGGACCCGGATCCGAACATCTCGCCGGACATGGTCATGAGCTACTATTCGAACATGTACCCGGAACTGACGACGGCTACCGTTCACGGACCGGTCATCAGGGAGGACATGACAGAATATGAGTTCAAGACTACTATCGGAACAAAAGGATAAAGGATATGGCAAAGGACAACAGAAAAAAGAAGAAATCATGTGTACCATTGGACGGATATCAGGCGGAACAGCTCGCGAGACTTATCATTGCGGAAACAGAAAGGAAGGTGCATTACGGCACGGAAAGAAAGAAACGGATTGCGGCACCCAGCGGTGCCGTAATTCTTTTCTGAACGCTACGTTCTTGCCGATATCCCCATCGGAACTGTTCACGGACGGTACTGACGGGAAGCCGCACAATCTTATCACGCAGGAAAACTATGAGTACCTGCGTGATTCCTTTTTCAGATATGCACTCCTCATGAAGAAGGAGGCGGTACATACACCGGGACGAACGCCCGGCGAAAGCATTGCCAGACTGCACGAAGAGATGTGTAACCTTGTAGGCAATGACATGAATGTCAACATTGAGCAGGACGAAGAAAGACTCCTGTTCCGTCTCTGGAAATGTCATGAATGGGGAGAACTCACGTTGTATTACTTCCCGACGAAGTTCATGGAAAGGCTCGGACCGGAACTGAGACGCATATCCGTCACCTTCATCCACAACCTGATGCAGGCGAACGGGATAAACACCATACTGGACGAGGATGACATGGACTATGCCCTGACACTGATGTCTGAGGATGATTCGGGTGAAACGGCATCTGACCGGAAAAAGAGGCGGCGGCTCCTGCACTCCTATGAGGAAGGCAGGATACATGCCCTGTTACGCCGGGTGGAACGCAAATCCTATTACAAGAATCTGCCGAAGGCAATCGACCGATATAAGCCGAAGGACGGGTACGAACAGTCACTGCTCTCTGTCATGAAGGAGGGGCTGGAGTTCCTTACACCTGAACACGGCATCATGGAATACGGCTACGATCCCTTCTACGAGGAAGAACCGGACTTTTTGCCCATGTATCTCAGCAAGCAGATCCGGGTCATCTATAACTGCACCGACATGATAACGGAATATCTCACCGACTATTACAACTCCTACAGCCAGGAGACATACGACATCATTCCGGTCACTACCTGTGACTTGTCTCCGGAAACGGAGGAACTGTTCCGCATGGACGACTATCCGGAACGTTTCTTCAAATGGGCGGAAAAATTCATCAACATCACAGTATAAACCAATCTGAAAGCATATGATAGACAGCAACGAACTGACCAGAAAAATCAAGACGCCGCTCAACCCCAGGGCGGCACTGATTGCCTATGCCTCGGAGAATGACAGGAACTTTTTCCTTGAAATCCGTGAAATTGACGACCGGGGAAACATGACGGAAGGAAGACCGGTAACCCTGGAATTCATGAACACGCTCGTGAAGGGATATTCGGAAAGACACAGCACCACTCCATATGGAAAGATACCCGACAACCTGTTGTATTGCGACCCGCGCAAGGGCAGCGAGAGATACGTGTGGTACAACCCTCCGCACAAGAGGATGATGTTCTTCAGCCCCGCGCTCAAAATAGAAAACGCGGAATATTACCTGCCGGGAGTGATCTATGAGGCCGGAGAACACGGAATGAGAATCTATGCCTACAAGGAAAATGTTCCCGGACCGGATACCGTGCTGTACGCCGCGCCCTTCTTCAACGTGACAGGTTCCAGCGTATGTCTGGGAAACGCCAGGATAGAGCTGCCGAAGGACCTGACCTATGAGAAGCTGCTGCAGTACTGGGAAAGGAAATTCTGGCTTACGGAATTCACCCACCTGGGAGGGAACGGGAACCCGACAAGGTCAAACCTCGTGCTGGTGACAAAGGCGGCACGGGACAGGGACTTCAACCTCGACGAACTGAAGCAACTGAACAACATGAAACTTAAAGACATACTGAAATGAAAAGAGTACATTACATCGACAACTATCTCATAAACCCGCAGCATCCGGTAACGGTAAACCTTATCGGAGCGGGAGGAACAGGCTCGCAGGTACTTACCTGCCTGGCCAGACTTGACACGGCACTGAGGGGACTCGGACACCCCGGGCTGTTTATAACCGTGTATGATTCCGACATCGTGACGGAGGCCAACATCGGGCGACAGCTCTTCAGCCCCTCGGACATCGGCCTGAACAAGGCACAGTGTCTTGTCACACGCATGAACAACTTCTTCGGCAACGACTGGAAGGCGGTACCGGACATCTATCCGGCAGCCCTGAAGGACGCTAGACGGGATAATCTGGCCAACATAACGATCACCTGCACGGACAACATAAAGTCACGTATCGACCTGTGGAACATACTGAAAGCCGTGCCGGTATCGGAATACAGAAGCCACGAGACGCCCCTGTACTGGATGGACTTTGGGAATACACAGGACACGGGACAGGTCGTCCTCGGAACCGTACCGAAAAAAATCAGGCAGCCGGAATCCAAGCTGTACGAAACGGTGGAGTCACTGAAAGTGATTACCCGCTACGTGAAATACGCGAAAGTAAAGGAGAAAGACTCGGGACCGAGCTGCTCACTGGCAGAGGCCCTGGAAAAGCAGGACCTGTTCATCAACTCCACATTGGCACAGCTCGGCTGCAACATCCTGTGGAAAATGTTCCGCAACGGCATGATCGAGCATTACGGGCTGTACCTGAACCTTTCTACCTTGAAAATGAATCCGATACCTGTCTGAACGCGGCTTTATGACCTATAACATGTTAAAACTTGTTTGAAATCAAGACAAACATATATTAACTTCATTGCAGTTAGGAACAAATGTATATATTTGTATTTTGGAATATTATACAATAGGACAACGTATTGTCTTGCCGGAACTTCCATAATTCAGGCAAACGAAAACAGGGCCATCCACATTTCCACACGGGACTATAACAGGGGGCCTTATTTTTTCCTGCATCGGAAAATACGGAGAAACAGAAATATGGACTGACTGTAAAAAAAAGAATATGGACAAGATATTGGATACCCGAACCAGAGAATTTTCTGCCGACAGCTGCCGGCAGAAGGGAGAATCATGCGGGCAAACCGTCGCCCGCCAAGGTTATAAAAGGCCGGAGTGCATTCTGTGTACGACTGGATAGCGCATCGGGGTGACATCCAAATTACTCACGTCCCGGAAGACTGCGCCCCACAACCTTTCGGGATTTTTTTATCATAAGGCGTATGAGGAAGCTAAGTGGAATTTCATTGCAGACAAAAATCATAGCTGGTTATCTGATATTGCTGGCAGTCATCGGAAGCATGATTGCCATACTGCTTCATGAGCGCAAAAAAATGCATGACATAGCAAACGGAACCGCAGAAATACGTGAGATCCGGAATGAAGTCAACGCCATACGCCGCCACATTGTCGGAATCGCATTGCTGGGGGAATCCGCCATCGGATGGGACAGCGAGGACTTCTCAGCATACCAGAACAGGCGCCTGCACATAGACAGCCTGCTGGAACGGATGAAAGACAACGGCCTGGATCTGGTAAGCCACGAACAGATAGACACATTGCGACGACTGTTGGAAGAGAAGGAAAGCCGCCTGTATCATCTTACAACGGTTTTTCAGGAGCAGAGGACATCAGACAGCCTGCTCTACAACCATCTCCCCGAGGTCATCGACAAGAGTACCCGTACACGCACGGTCACCCGCCGGAAAAACGGCATAGCAGGTTTCTTTGGCAAGAAGGAAACCGTACAGGTGCCGGCTTCCACGACAGAACTGCGGCAGCTCAACCGCCAGTTGATAACCATGCAGGAAGAGCATGACAGACATATCGGACTCTATATTGACAGCCTGCGTTTGCAAAACCTGAAACTGAACAAAAGACTGAACTCCTTCATCACCGCCCTTGACGAACAGGTCCAGGCCGCTTTCCAAAACCGGGAAACAAGGATTGCGGAGGCAAAGGCACTTTCATTCAAGCTGTTTGCGGCCACCATCATCGTTGCCATTGTCCTGCTGATCATATCCCATCTTGTCATACAGAGGGACATACGGCGCAAGGAACATGACCGCAGCAGACTGGTGGATACGCTCAAACAGAACCGGGAACTGTCCGAAATGAGAAAGCGTATCATCGTAACGCTTTCCCATGACATAAGGGGACCATTGAACGCCATCTGCGGCAGTGCGGAACTGGCCATTGACACCAGGGAAAGAAAACGCCGCAACACTTACCTTGACAACATCATCAAGTCCTCACGCCATATCACAAGGCTTGCCAACAGCCTGCTTGACCTCTCCAGACTGGACGAAGCGAAGGAATCACTGAACAGGATACCTTTCAACCTGAAAGCCTTCGTCGACGACATTAACGAGGAATACACCTGTGCGGCCAATGACAAGGGGCTGGTCTTCAAAACGGAAGCAGAAGGCACCGACATAGTGGTATACGGAGATGCGGACCGTATCCGTCAGGTGGCGGACAACCTGCTGACTAACGCTATCAAGTTCACCCGCAACGGAACAGTCTGTTTCCGGGTAAGCCACAAGGACGTGGTAATGACCATGGAGGTGGAGGACTCGGGCATCGGCATGGACAAGGAAACGATAGAACGCATATTCAGACCGTTTGAACGGGCGGCGCCAGACATTTCGCCGGAAGGCTTCGGGCTCGGCCTTCCGATAACCAAGGGACTTGTGAACCTGCTCGGCGGCAGTATTTCCGTATCGAGCCATGTCGGGGAAGGCAGTCTGTTCCACACGGAAATCCCCCTCGCCATTTCCACTGAACCGGTAAAGAACCACGTCATGCCGACCGTGAAAAGGCTCAGCCTTCCAAAGCGTATCATCCTTGTGGACGACGATCCGATACAACTGCGCATCGTCATGGAGATGCTGGAGCGCAACGGTGTATCATGCCGTACCTGCATCGGGGCGAAGGACGTGGTGGGCGAACTGCGGAAAGAACCCTACGACTTACTGCTGACAGACATCCAGATGCACGGGACCAGCGGTTTTGACTTGCTATATCTCCTGCGTCATTCCAATATCGGAAATTCACGCACCATTCCGGTTGCCGCCATGACTGCCCGCAACGACGTGGACGAAAGCCGCTATACTGAAGCCGGCTTTTCCGGCTGCATACAGAAACCGTTCTCCATGAACGAGCTGCAGGCTTTCCTTTCCTCCATAATGGAAAGTCGGGCCAGCGGCAGGAACAGAAGGCGGATTTCAATGCCTTAGCCGCAGAGACGGGGGATATGGAATGGATGCTCAATGCTTTCATTGAGGAATCGATCGACAACAGGACGGAACTGAAAAAAGCCCTTGAAAGCATGAAAACGGACACGGAGCGGATGAAAAACACCCTGCACCGCATGTATCCCACCTGGGAACAGCTGGGAGTGGCCTGTGAACTGGAAACATACAGCAGAATCCTACATGACGATACTTCCGATGATCTGACCATCAGTACATATACAGAGACGGTCATCGGAAGAATAGACCGGCTGGTAGGCGATGCGAAGAACCTGCTTTCGGAAATCAGAAAACTTGACTTAAAGAACTATACGGATGAAACACAGAATACTCATAGTTGAAGACAATATCCTGCTGGCCGGACAACAAAAGAAATGGTTTGAGAAATCCGGCTATGAAGCAGTGACGACGATAGACGAACCCGGTGCAAGGCGGCTTCTGAAAAAGGAGCCTTTCGATCTTGTCCTTTCCGATGTCCGTCTTCCGCAGGGGGACGGCATATCGCTGCTCGAATGGATGCAGAGAGAACGGATAGACGTTCCCTTCATCATCATGACCGGATATGCCTCCGTGTCGGATGCCGTCCGTGCCATCAAGATGGGGGCAAAAGACTATCTGGCCAAGCCTGTTCAGATGGATGAACTGCAAAGTCTGATAAAGAACATCCTGCATCCTCGCTCAGTCATATACGGAAAGGACAAGGGCATCCTTCCCAGGAACAGCCGACAGATGAAAGAAGTGGAAAATCTAGCTCGTACGGTCGCTCCATTTGACATTTCCGTACTGATTCTTGGTCCGAACGGTGCCGGCAAGGAATCCGTAGCGCAACGTATCCATTATTCCAGCGAGCGCAGGGAAAAGCCGTTCCTGGCAGTAAACTGCGGGGTCATTCCCAAAGAGCTTGCGCCCTCGCTCTTTTTCGGGCATGTGAAGGGGACGTTTACGGGGGCGGACACAAACCGTGAAGGCTTCTTTGAAACGGCCCGTGGCGGGACCCTGTTCCTTGACGAAGTAGGAACATTGTCCATGGAGGTACAAAGCATGCTCCTGCGTACCTTGCAGGAAGGCAGCTATATCCCTATAGGCAGCAACCGGGAGAAACACTCCGACGTAAGGATAGTGGCGGCAACCAACGAGGACCTTCAGCTGGCCATCAGGGAGAGACGCTTCCGGGAAGACCTCTACCACCGTCTGGGGGAATTTGAAATCGTCCTGCCGGCCCTGCATGAATGCCCGGAGGACATACTTCCGCTTGCCGAACATTTCAGGGAAAAGTTTTCCAGGGAACTCAAACGGCAGACCGACGGATTCAGCCGTGAGGCAGAGCAACAGCTGCTCTCATACGGCTGGCCGGGAAATGTACGGGAATTGCAGAACAAGATCAAACGAGCCGTCCTGCTGTCCAAACAGCCGATAATCGAAACGGCTTGTTTGAACATAAGAATCGAGGATGAGAAAGAGAAAATCTTCCTTTTTCCGGAAAATGAGACACAGGAAAAACAGTCCATCATCAGGGCCTTGAAAATATGCACGGGCAACCGGAAACGGACGGCGGAGATGCTGCACATTGATCCTTCTACGTTGTACAGAAAAATGAAGAAATACGGACTGAACGACAAATAAAGGCAATATAGACCGGAGATGTTTTCCAGTCTGGAATAAAATGCCTACATTTGCATAAGTCTGGCAAAATATGGAATACATACTGCCAGCAGGAACATAAGAAAATACCGACAGGGCTGACAGCCTCGCCGGATATTATACATAAGTCGCAAGACGTCTCGGATGGGAATCTGACAAATTCAAAAATACAGAGGCTTTTGCGTGCAGCTTATGCTATGCCTAATAGCGTGAGCTCATGCAAATTTCTGTATTGGGCTTTGTCAGAGCCTCCATCCGAAATAGCGTGAGCCTCACGCTTTTCATTTGGAGTATCAAGGTATGGCAAAGTTACAGGTTCTGATAGCAATGACATTGAACGGTTTCGTCCCCGCACGGAACGATTCCCTGCTGCAATGGATACAAAACAGCGATGACGGTTTCCCTTACTGGCGGGGCCGGTCCACCCGCATGTTGTATCCGGGCTATCCGCTAGTCGACCTCATCTGTGACAAGGAACAGTCTGCACCCTCTGACATATATCTGGCTGAAATCTATGACGACAGCGGCGCAGAACTGCTGCGGGGACTGTCCCTGTACCGCCTGATAGATGAGATGGTCATTTTTCTTCTTCCGGTAATCAGTTCCGAAACGGTTCCCGTATCAAAACATATCTCCACGGACAAATGGGAACTGGTCAGGACAAAAACATTCAGAAACGGGATCTGCCGCCTTACTTATCGCAAAACATTGCAATAAAAGATTGCACGCTCTTGCATTTGCAATACTTCCATCAGTCTCGTTTTTATGGGGCTGATTTTTTATTTCTCTATTATTCAGCGACTTGCCATGTTTTTATGTGGCAATATGCTCCATTGGTCCATGTTTTGGCCTATATCATAATGAAACCTGTTGCGCAACACGGTGTAAAAAATGGAATTATTACACTAAAAACAGAATTCATTATGATACAGATAGACAGGGAGACATTCCAGATGATGCTCCACCAGATAATGGAACGGTTTGACAGGATAGATGACAGACTGAACCGCATGAACAGGCAGACGGCCGCCCTTGAGGGTGACAAGCTGCTCGACAACCAGGATATGTGCGAACTCCTTGGCGTTACGAAACGCACCCTTGCACGCTACCGCCAGAAGAAGCTCGTCACATACTACATGATTGACGGGCGTACCTACTACAAGGCTTCGGAAGTCCAGGACTTCCTGAACAGGAAGGGGAAGGTGCTGCCGGCGAGAATAAAAAAAGAACTCGGTCTTCAACCCTAATAAAATGACGGTATGGAAATTATATGTATGGAAAAACAGACCTTTGACGAATTGGTTGTCCGCCTCAGCCTGATTGAGAAAAAAGTCATTGGTATATGTAGTCAGACCAAAGACGCGGGACTGAAAAAATGGATGGACAATCAGGAGGTATGCGGGATTCTCCGAATATCCAAGAGAACACTTCAGGTATATCGCGAGAAAGGACTGTTGCCTTTCACCCGGATCAAGAACAAGTTCTTCTACAAACCGGAAGATGTACAAAGCCTGTTGGAATCAAGTTATCACCCACAAAAAAGAAAGCCATGAGTTACGATCTTATAAACAGAAAAGACCAGCGGATTGATACTATTTTCAAAGGGCTGGAAAACATGGAGCGCATGATAGACGCAATACGGACGGCTCCAAGGCCCGCATTTCACGGTGATTATTTCCTCACGGACGAGGAACTTTCAAAGCTGTTGAAAGTAAGCCGGCGTACCTTGCAGGAATACCGGACCCTCGGTGTGATACCTTACTATCTTGTGCAGGGAAAAGCCCTATACAAAGAGTCAGACATACAAAAAGTTCTTGATGACGCTTATAAAAGATGCAGGGAAGAACAGCGATGGGTATGAAGCAAAAGTAAAAGAAACGGCCTCTTTACAAGGTCGTTTCTTTGTTGTCGGACAATTGGTATCCGAATCTCCTTCTTCGTTTCCTGACAATAACATCTTCTTCATACAGACCAGGAATCCGATCCATTCCGGCTGCTTTCAGCCGTTTCATGTCCTCGTCCACTTTCCTGTCAGTCACTTTGGCGTAAAGCTGCGTGGTCTCAATACGCATATGCCCCATCATTTTGCCGACTGTCTCGATTGGAACACCCAATGAAAGGGTTATATGGGTTCCGAAATTGTGTCGTGCCTTATGAAATGTAAGTTCAAATCCGTAAACTTCACCCAACTGGTGGGCGAGCATAATGAAATACGTACGACTATACAGATTGAAGACCTTGTCATCCTTTCTCTGTTCCCGATATTTCTCTATTATCTTCAACGGAATATCCAGCAATCGGACAGAAGACAGTGTTCCTGTTTTCTGGCGATGGATATGGATCCACCATGAACCGTCTTCAGATTGGGTAATATCATTTACCCTCAATTTTTTCAAATCCGTATAGGCAAGTCCGGTAAAAGTGGAGAAGATGAACATATCCCTTACAAACTGAAGCTGTGGCTTCTCGACAGGTGTTGTAAGCAGTGTCTTCAGATCTTCCAGCTTTAGATGACGACTTTTCCGTTTGGGCAGTTCAGGATGAAGGCGACAATACGGATCACGGCGGATTGTTCCCTGGCTGACAGCCCGCATGGTCATCTTCTTCAGCCTGTAAAGATGTTCATGCACGCTCTTCGGGCTTAAATTCCTGTCCGTCCTGAGAAAAAGTTCAAAGTCATCGTAGAACACACGGTCAAGACTACGTAGCAATACATCCTCTACGCCGCGTTTTTCCTGCACGAAAGCCGAAAGGTGCTTATATGAACGTAAGTAGGAATCATAACTCTCCTTTATACGATCCACACCGATACGTTTCTTAAACTCCTCGTTATGCTCTCTGAAAAGAGCCAGCAGAGTTAGCGGTTTCTGACCGACTCCCATCACGGCATTCTTTACCTGCTCTGCCGTAATAAATCCCAGACTGTTCTTAATCCGCCTGTAATGCTCCTTGATTTCTTTGGTCAGATCATCAATAGCCCGGTTGACGGTAATGGCATTCTCACTGCGGCCGTCAGCCCGTCCTTTTTCAGGATTCCAGATGGCCGGATTGACGGATACTTTCGTTCCTATCTGTTCCCATTTGGCATCTATGCTTATCTTGCACAGCAACTGGCACGTTCCATCCTTACGGACTTTGGTGCGGTTTATATAAAACAGTATCGCAAATGTACTGCGACGTTTGATTTCCATATTGTCAGTATTTCTTTTCATAATCCTATTTTTTGCCATTGTCAAATAACTACAGAAAACCGCTCAGCAATTATTTTATCCAATGCTTTCGTATCTGTATCTATCTTATTGTCTGTCACCTTTGCGTAATGCTGTGTGGTCTCAATACGACTGTGCCCCAACATCTTGCTGACCGTTTCAAGCGGTACGCCATGGGAAAGTGTAATTTCTGTCGCATAGGTATGACGGGCTGCATGGAAGACCAGCTTACGTCCTATACCGCAAATTTCGGCGATGCGTTTCAGATAACGATTCAATGAACTGTTGGAATACATGGGGAGAAGCTTTCCTTCAGGAGCCATATCGCGGTATTTTTCAATAATATGGAACGGCAGTTCCATAAGCGGTATTTCAAAATCTACACCGGTTTTCTTGCGAGAACTCCTGATCCACCAGGTACCATCTTCCGCGAGAGAAAGGTTTTCATTTGTCAGCAGACACATGTCGCTATAGGGAATACCCGTATAACAGGAAAACAGGAACATATCTCTCACATGATAAAGAATCTGATCATGGAGAGGTGTTGTCATAATCCTATTCAATTCTTCGGAGGTGAGATATTTCTGTTCCGGTTTCGGATGTACCGGTTCATATCCGACAAACGGGAATACTGTTATTATACCGTCAGCAATAGCTTCTCCGACAATTGTTTTCAGTTGGACGGTAAGATTGACTATTGTGCCTGAAGCCAGACAACATTCCGTACGTAGATACAAGTCATATTTTTCAATGAAGGAACGGTCCAATGCGGCAAAAGGGATATCTGACAGCTTATATTGCATCTGTAAAAAACGTACCAGATGATTGTAGGAATTGCGGTAAGCCCTCAATGTCTTTTCCGTACGATTGATCCCAACGCGTTTCTCGAAATTTCTAATGAAAAGTCTGAAATAGCTTAATAGGGTTTCCTGTTCCGAAGCCATACCCAAAAGTTGATGCTTTACATCCTCTGCTGTTACATCCTCACGGATTGCAGATTGTTCCGCATAGATGCCGAGCGCGGCAGCACGTATTTCATCCAGTCTGTTGTTTATGTCTCTTGCCGCAACACTTTTTCCACACGCCCGTCCGGATGACCACAATGACTGTGGCACACGAAACTTGACACTGAATGCTGTTTCAGAGTGCTTGCCGACAATAAGCCGTGCCATCACGGGACAGTTTCCCCTGGCATCCGCCTCGCTCTTTTTAAGGTAGAACGAAACCTTTACATCTGTCTGATTCATAATCTGTTCCATTGTTTGCAAAATTAACAGAGACAGAGTTAATCATCGGCATGTAAAATATCGTCAGACATCGACAAAGCTATCACCATTGACTTCCGGAACCTATATTTTTCATATCTCAAAAAAAATAAGTACCTTCGCTAAGCCAAAATGATGAAACTGCGTTCTTTACGGTCGGAGCAGAAAGGATTTTCAAACAAATCCATACAACTGGAATGGGCAACGGATAGGTAGCAATTTTTTCGCTTAACTATTCAAAAAACGGCTTCAAAGCACACATTTACAAATGCGGAATAATGCTGCGTATCTCCCTGAAAGCCCAATAGTTTACATTATTCTTCCTAAATCCATCCGAAATCGGGCGAGTTTTACTATCTTTGTCTTCGTGGAGATACTCGACAACGACATAAAGTACGTCCCGGGGGTCGGCGAGGCCCGCGCCAAGCTCCTCGACCGGGAACTGGGAATCCGTACGGTGGGCGACCTGCTCTCGCACTATCCGTTCCGATACATCGACCGCACGCGCGTCTACCGTATTGCCGAAATCACCGACTCGGCCGGACTCTCCTACGTGCAGTTCCGCGCCCGCGTCATGGGGGTCGCCTACGCCGGGGCGGGGCGCAAACGCCGCTTCACGGTCCAGGTGCAGGACGACTCGGGACGCGCCGAACTGATCTGGTTCCAGGGCATCAAGTGGATCGAAAAAAGGGTCGAGGTCGGCCGCGAGTATCTCGTCTTCGGACGCCCGAACTTCTTCCACGGCGAACTCTCGATCGCCCACCCCGAACTGGAGACCGTCGAGCAGGCCCTCTCGCGAAAGGTCGAGAGCGGCATGCAGGGCATCTACCCCTCGACCGAAAAACTCGGCAACGTCCTCGGCACGAAGGGCATGTACCAGATCGTCTGCAACGCTTGGACACTCGTCCGCGACCGCATCACGGATCCGCTGCCCGAGGCGCTCCGGCAGCAATACGGTCTCATCCCGCTGCCCGAGGCACTCTACAACATCCACTTCCCGCAGTCGCAGGAACTGCTCCGCCAGGCCCAGTACCGGCTGAAGTTCGACGAACTGCTCGGCGTACAGCTCAACATCCAGCAGCGCCGCACGGCCCGCCTCTCGAAGAGCGACGGATTCCTCTTTGCAAAGGTCGGCGGCATCTTCAACACCTTCTACAACGAGAAGCTCCCCTTCCCGCTCACCGGAGCCCAGAAGCGCGTCATCCGCGAAATACGCCGCGACACCGTCTCGGGATTCCAGATGAACCGCCTGCTGCAGGGCGACGTCGGCAGCGGAAAGACCCTCGTGGCACTGATGTCGATGCTGCTGGCCGTCGACAACGGATTCCAGGCCTGCATGATGGCCCCCACGGAGATCCTCGCCCGACAACATTTCGCCACCATCAGCAGGATGCTCGACGGACTGCCCGTGCGGGTGGCCATCCTCACCGGCGCCTCGAAGACCAAAGAGCGTCGCCAGGCCCTCGAAGGAATCGCCTCGGGGGAGGTCCAGATTCTGATCGGCACCCACGCCCTGATCGAGGACCGCGTGCAGTTCGCGAACCTCGGTTTCGTGGTCATCGACGAGCAGCACCGCTTCGGCGTCGAGCAGCGCGCCCGTCTCTGGACCAAAAATGCGCAGCCGCCACACATCCTCGTGATGACCGCCACACCAATCCCCCGCACGCTGGCCATGACGCTCTACGGCGATCTCGACGTCTCGGTGATCGACGAACTGCCCCCCGGACGCCGCCCGATCAAGACCTATCACTATACGGATGCCGCCCGGCTGAAGCTCTTCGGATTCATGCGTCGGGAGATCGCCAAGGGCCGGCAGGTCTACGTCGTCTACCCGCTCATCAAGGAGTCCGAAGCGATGGACTACAAGGACCTGACGGACGGCTACGAGGCCATCTCGCGCGACTTTCCCCTGCCGCAGTACGTCACGGCCATCTGCCACGGCAAGATGAAGCCCGCCGACAAGGAGGAGTCGATGCGTCAGTTCAAGGAGGGTGAGGCACAGATTCTGGTCGCCACGTCGGTCATCGAGGTGGGGGTCGATGTCCCGAACGCCACGGTGATGGTCATCGAATCGGCCGAACGCTTCGGCCTCTCGCAGCTCCACCAGTTGCGCGGACGTGTCGGGCGCGGCGGCGAACAGTCCTACTGCATCCTCATGTCGGGCGAAAAGCTCTCGCGCGAGTCCCGCGCCCGACTCGACGCCATGTGCGAGACGAACGACGGATTCCGCCTGGCGGAGCTCGACCTGAAGCTGCGCGGCGCCGGAGACATCAACGGCACGCTGCAGAGCGGCATGGCCTTCGATCTGAAGATCGCAAGCCCGACGGCCGACGTGCAGATCCTCACCCTTTCGCGCGAAGCCGCCGCCGCGGTGCTCGCCGCCGATCCGAAGCTCGCGCGGCCCGAAAACCGAGGCCTCGAAGCACTCCGCCGACGCTATTCCGGACGCGAAGAGTTCGATTTTTCCCGTATTTCGTAATATAATGCTCCCTAAACCCGTTTATTCCCCACAAAGAGACACCTTGCAATGAAACGATTTCTGTTCAGCATACTCCTCGCGGCAGCCGTCTCGCCCCTCTTCGCCCAGTTCTACCATCCGGGCGAAGAACTCTTCTACCGCGTGAGCTACAAGGCCAAGATGTTCCCCAATACCGAAGTCGGCGCCGTCGAGATCCGAACCTCCGAGGAGCGGAGCGACGGCCGCAACTTCTACAAGGTCGAAGGCATCGGCCGTACACTGCCCACCTACCGCTGGTTCTACAACCTCGAGGATATCTATACGGTCTGGATCGACAATCAAACGCTGCGTCCGGTCCGCTTCGTGAGCGACCTGCGCGAGGGTGACTACACCTTCCAGAGTTACTACACCTACCTCTGGCCCGACTCCACGGTCCACACCCGCTGGAGAAGCCGGCAGCGCCCCTTCCAAGAAAAGAACATGGCGCTGACCAACGAGAGCATGGACGCCATCTCGCTCTTCTTCAACCTCCGTTCGGCCGAGGCCGAGGACTTCCGCGTCGACGAGGTCGGGACCCTGCAGATGATCCTGCAGGACACCATCAAGCACATCCACTACCGCTATCTGGGACGCGAAAACAAGAAGATCCGCAACATGGGCCGGTTCCGCACGCTGAAGTTCGAATGCCAGCTGGGAACCACCGAGGGATACTCGTTCACCGACGGCACAATCTTCACCATCTGGATCTCCGACGACCGGAACAAGATCCCGCTCTATATCGAGTCCCCGGTCAAGATCGGCAGCATTCAGGCCTATATCTCCGGGTTCAAGGGGCTCAAGTATCCTCTCGAAAGCCGGATCCGGTAAGCCCGGGAGGGAGCCAAAGGGCCGGGAAGCCAGGGGGGGGGAAGAGCCGGAGGACTGGGGAGCCGGAGGACTGAGGAACCGGATGGCCGACGGGACGGAGCAAACCACTCCGGCACCACGAACGGCAGCCCCGGCAACAAAAAGTGTTGCAAACTATCCTCCGACAACGGCTTTCAGATTCCGCTTTTTTTCATATCTTTGCCCGTAAGTATCGACAACACCCCGGTCCGGTTGCCGAAACCGCCCGCAAACCCGATCCAATCCGGCAAAACGGAGCGAAACAGGCAAATTTCGAACCGCTAAAACCAACCTTTATGGAAAACAAACAGGGATACGATCCTTCGGATTTCGAAGACGACGACTTCTCGACACCGCAGCCCGATGCCGGAAAGTCCATCCGCGGCTATCGCATCGTCATTATCATCCTTTCGGTTATTCTGGTGGCCCTCTCGGCCCTCTACTTCGGCATCCACCGCCAGCAGATGATCGACAACGAACTGCTGCGCGCCGACCGCGACTCGATCCAGAGCGATCTGGGCCGGCTGATGACCGACTACGACAACCTCCAGATCTCCAACGACTCGATCTCCCGCGGCCTGGACATCGAACGCGAACGTGCCGATTCGCTCATGACCCGACTCAAAAAGGAGCGTTCGTGGAACCTCGCCAAGATCAAACAGTATGAAAAGGAGGTCGGTACGCTGCGTACGATCATGAAGGGATACGTCCGCCAGATCGACTCGCTCAATACGCTCAACAAACAGCTCATCAAGGAGAACGTCGGATACCGCAAGGAGATCTCCACGGCCCGCCTGCGCGCCGAAATGGCCGAGGAAAAGGCCGCAGAGCTCGACAACAAGGTCAAGGTCGGCGCCGTACTCCGCGCCCGCGACATCCGCCTCTCGGCCCTCAACAGCCGCAGCAACCCCGTTTCACGCATCAAGAACGCCTCGCGCCTGCGCGTCGACTTCGTCCTCTCGGCCAACGAACTCGCCACGCCCGGAAACAAGGCCATCTACGTGCGCATCACCTCCCCGGACGGCTATGTGCTGACCACCGAGCAGATGCCCACCTTCGAATTCGAGGGCGAACGACTCAGCTACTCGGCCATGCGTGAGGTCGACTACCAGAATCAGGACCTCGAGGTAGGCATCTACTTCAATTCGACGGGTTTCGCCGCCGGAACCTACTCCGTCGAGCTCTACTGCGAAGGCCGTCTGATCGGTCAGACGCAGGTCGTCATGAAATAACGGCCGCACGAAATGAAGCGGCTGCATCGGACATGCTGCCGACCCGAAAAGGTCGGCAGCATCTTTGCACAACTGCTGCGACCCGTCGGAGAACACCCCGCATTCTTCCTCTTCGCAGCCCTCGTTCCCGACATTCTCTGACATTCTCTACGCTGTCAGCCAGGAGGAGATGAGCTTCTTCATCGACCGCAACCTGGTGCTCTGGGAGACCAACCCACAGGAGAGCAGCGAATTCCTGAAGACCTACAGCACCTCGACGAGCTGCATTCTGCTGACGCTCTTCTTCCTGCTGCTGGTGGCCGAACACGACACCCTGATCCGGGAATAGCCCTCCGACGGCACGCAACGGGGCCCGCTCCAGAACAGAAAAACCCTGCAACGTCAAGTTGCAGGGTTTTTCCATACGAAAGGGCGCGGCTTCCGAATCAGCGGATGCCGCACTTGCGCAGCACCTTCAGCAGTTCGGGCTGCAGATTCTGCGCCCAGCGCCAGTAGCCCAGATCCGAAGGGTGGGTACCGTCGGCCGAGGTGACATGGTCGGTGCCCGTCAGATCCCGGGCGTCGATGAAATAGACGTTGTCGAACTGCTCCATGGCCCGGGCCATCATCTCGCGGGCCGCCGCACGCTTGGCCTCCTCGCGGGCCCGGCTCCCGAGGTTGAAGTTGCCGCTCTCACGGTAGATCGTCTGCACGAAGATCAGCGGCGTCGCGGGCAGTTTTTCGCGGATACGGGCAATGAAGGGGATCAGCCGCTCGCGGATCATCTCCGCGCCCGGATTCGAGAAGCCGTCGAAGACCATCGCATCGGCATCCTTCACGTCGGCCAGGTAATCGGCAAAATAGGGCTGCAGCTTGCAGTTGCCGCTGCAGGCAATGCTGCAGAAATAGAGCCCCGTGTTGCGCTCGATCTGCATCGGGTAGCTCATTCCCGCGCGGCTCGTGCTCACGCCGTGCGTGAAGCTCGATCCGAAGATCACGATCTTGTGCTGGAAAGGGTTCTCCATCGGCGTGATTGTCGCCGCGGAGTCCACGCCGATCTGCAGCGACAACAGTTCGCTGTAGTTGGGCAGATACAACAGGCACTCCTTCTGCGTGGTGTCCATCTCCTGGATGAGCGTGAATGTCCGACCGCGCCTGCCGGCCGCCTGCGACGCCGCATAGAGCCATTCACCATCCTTGCGGATATAGAGGTCGAATCCCTCCGAGGCGACACGCGGCGTGCTCGTCCCGCCGTAAACGAACGACGAATAGACCGGGCGCATGTCGAGACGGCTGGAATTGGTCTTGAACACCAGCGCAAGACCCGCCGGACAGCGGACCTGCTGGTTCTCCGAGGCGGTGAAGCCCTTGTAGAGGGTCGTGTCGATCCGATGATAGGGGTGCTGGGTCGGCAGCGCCTTGCCGATCAGTGTCAGTTGCGTCGCATCAACGAAGCGCACCTGGGCTCCCGCGACGGCGGCCGTCAGCAGTACGGCGGCCAACAGAATCACTTTTTTCATGGTCTCTTTCAGTAGTTGTGGGTTGTTAGGGTCGATTCCTGAATTTTCAAATTCCAAAAAGGGCGGAGTCCGAAAACTCCGCCCGTCATTCCTTCCGATCGAAGGCTTACTGGATATGTCCCTCCTGCTGCCAGATCAGCGCCGAGGCGCCCAGAATGGCGGCATTCTTGCCCTGAATGCCGCTCGGCAGCAGCTTCACCTTGTTCTTGAAGACGAAGAGCATGTTCTCCTCCATGTACCACTGCGTGGGTTCGAAGAGCAGTTTGCCCGCCTTCGACAGGCCGCCGAAGAGGAAGATCGCCTCCGGCGAGGTGATCGTCACCACGTCGGCCAGCGCCCGGCCCAGCATCTCGCCCGTAAAGCGGAAGGCCTCCTTGGCGATGGGGTCCCCCTGCTCGGCGGCGGCCGAAATCATCGAGGCGTCGAAATCGTCGAAGGCAATGCTGCGCAGCTTGCTGGGAACATTCATCCGGGCCATCAGCTCGAAGGCCGTACGCTTGATGCCCGTCGCCGAAACGTAGGTCTCCAGGCAGCCCCGCCGTCCGCATCCGCACTCACGACCGTTGCGCTCGACTATGACGTGGCCGAATTCACCGGCAAAACCGTCGTGTCCGTAGATCATCTCGCCGTTGGAGACAAAACCCGAACCCAGGCCCGTACCGAGCGTAATCATCACGAAATCCTTCATCCCCTTGGCATTGCCGTAGATCATCTCACCGATGGTGGCGGCGTTGGCGTCGTTGGTCACGACGGTCTTCACGCCGTTGAAGCGGCGCGAAATGTCGTCGGCCAGCGGGAAGATCCGACGAGACTCGTCGGGATTGGAATCCCCCTCGCGAAATTTCCACAGGTTGGCCGGAGACTCGATCGTCCCCTTGTGGAAGTTGGCGTTGGGGGCGCCGATGCCGATACCCGCCAGTTCATACTCGAACGACAGACTCTGCGCCAGGGCCCGGAGCGAATCGCAAAGTTCCTCGACATAGGCCGGATAATCATCCACACAGGGATATTTCTTGGTCGAGATGACCGATTCGGCATACAGATCGCCGTTCTCGTCCACCAGACCAAAGGCGGTGTTGATACCTCCGATATCCACACCGATAGCGAGTTTTTTCATGATTTTATCTTTGGTTAAAGTTCGATTTATCCTCTCAAAGTTAAAGGAAAATTCGGCCATTCCAAAGTTTTTTCCTATTTTTGGGTCAACTTTGATCCGAAAAAAACGTCCCGAAACCATGCTGAACAACGAGCAACTGCTCCAATCCATCGAAAATTATCTGGCTCAGACCGACTTCCCGGCCGAACCCGAACTCCTCTATGCACCGATCGGTTATTCGTTGGCCGGCGGAGGCAAACGGCTTCGTCCGATGTTTCTGGCCCTGGCCTGCGGCATCTTCTCGGACGACATCCAGCAGGCTCTCCCGGCGGCCGCGGCCGTCGAGGTTTTCCACAACTTCACGCTCCTGCACGACGACATCATGGACAACGCCGCCATGCGCCGCGGAAAACCTTCGGTCTACGCCAAATGGGGACAGAATGTCGCCATCCTCTCGGGTGACGCCATGCTCATCTGCGCATACCGCCTGCTGGGCGCCATTCAGCCCCGCTTCCTGCCGCAGGTCCTCGCCGTGTTCAACACCATGGCCCTCGAGGTCTGCGAAGGTCAGCAGTACGACATGGATTTCGAAACCAAGTCCAAGGTCTCCGTGGTCGAGTACATGCACATGATCGAACTGAAAACCTCGGTACTGCTCGCCGGGGCGGTCGTCATCGGAGCCACCCTCGGCGGCGCCTCCGAAGAGGAGTGCCGAAAACTCCGCCGATTCGCCATCGAACTCGGACTGGCCTTCCAGCTGCAGGACGATCTGCTGGACAGCTACGGCGACGAACGCCTCGGAAAGGCTATCGGCGGCGATATCCTCGAAGGCAAGAAGACCTATCTGATGATCACGGCCATGAGCCACGCCGACGAGCCCACGCGCGAGGTGCTCCGCTCGACCTACCGCAACGCCAGCCTCTCCGACCGCGAGAAGATCGACACCGTAAAGGCCATCTACGACCGGCTCGACATCCCACGCCTCACGGAGCAGCAGATCTCCGTGCGTTTCGAACGCGCCCTGTCGATCCTCGACACCCTGTCGGTCGGGGCGGAACGCACCCGCCAGATGCGCGAATTCGCCGCCGGACTGATGGGTCGCAAACATTGAGCCAAACATGAAACGTTCGGATATCGAAATCATGGCCCCCGTGGGCTCCTGCGAGTCGCTGGCCGCAGCCATTCAGGCCGGTGCCGACGCTGTCTACTTCGGGGTCGGAAAGCTCAACATGCGCTCGGCATCGGCCGCCAACTTCACGCTCGACGACCTGGAGCAGATCGCCTGCACGGCCCGGCAGGCCGGCGTCAAAAGCTATCTGACCGTCAATACGGTGGTCTACGAGGATGAGATCGCCGACCTGCACGCCGTCATCGACCGCGCCCGCCGGGCCGGCGTCGACGCCATCATCGCCTCCGACATGGCCGCCATCCTCTATGCGCGGCAGATCGGGCAGGAGGTCCATATCTCCACGCAGTGCAACATCTCGAACTCCGAAGCCGTACGCTTCTACGCCCAGTGGGCCGACACGGTGGTGCTGGCCCGCGAACTGACTCTCGAACAGGTGGCCGAAATCCACCGCCGCATCGAGGCGGAACAGATCCGCGGTCCGCGCGGCGAACTGGTTCAGATCGAGATGTTCGCCCACGGAGCCCTCTGCATGTCGGTCTCGGGCCGCTGCTACCTCTCGCTCTACGAAACCGGATGCTCGGCCAACCGCGGCGCCTGCCGCCAGTTGTGCCGCCGAAAATACACCGTCACCGACAAGGAGACCGGCGCCCAGCTGGACATCGACGGCCGCTACGTCCTCTCGCCGAAGGATCTCTGCACGATCGACTTCCTGGACAGGATGATCGGCGCCGGAGTCCGCGTGCTGAAGATCGAGGGGCGCGCCCGCGGCGCGGAGTATGTCAAGCGCGTTGTCTCGTGCTACGACGAGGCGCTCCGCGCCCTCGAGGCCGGATGCTACACCCCGGAACTGGCCGCCGGACTCAAGGAGCGGCTTCGCGAGGTCTTCAACCGCGGATTCTGGGAGGGATACTACGCCGGACGCCCCGTCGCCGAACACAGCACCGCCTACGGTTCGTCGGCCACCAAGCGCAAGGTCTATGTCGGCAAGGTGGTCAACTTCTACAAAAAACTCTCCGTCGCCGAGGTGGCCGTCGAGGCCTCGACCCTGACGGTCGGCGAGCAGATCTTCTTCCTCGGAGCCACGACCGGTGTGGCCGAACAGACGCTCACCGAACTCCACGGGCCCGACGGAAAGCCCTGTCAGCAGGTCTCGCAGGGCGAGCTCTGTGCCATTCACACCCCGGGAGTGATTCGGCGCGGCGACCAGCTCTACAAGTTCGTCGACGCCCAATAACCCAGGGGCCCGAGAAGGGGAGGGGTGAGCTGGTGGCAGATCAGAAGCAGGAGAGAAGCGAACCGGAAGCAGGACAGAGGTGGACCGGAAGCAGGATAAAGGCGGGCCGGGAGCAGGAGAGGCAAACCGAAGACAGGATAGGAAAGGCCGGAGGCACACAGGAACAGACCGGGCGGATCGGGGACAGACCGGGCGGACAAGCAGCAGGCCGGAAAACGCCGAAAGCTGATCGGAGAGTGCCAAGAGCAAATCGGGGAATGCCAGAAGCTGATCGGCCGGTGAAGGCAAAAAGCCGGAAGCCACGACCACAAGAAGGCTCTCCCGGCAGTCAGGACCCGGCAAGCGATATCGGAGACGGTTCAGCGTCTCCGTTTTTTTCATACCTTTGCGGCGATGTTTACCTCCCCGCACATATCCACACCGGCCGACGGACTACCGATGCCCCGCAGGCTGGGCGCCATTCTCGCCGTCTCGTTCGGAGTCTCTCTCTCGGTCATCGACGGCTCGATCGCAAACGTCGCCCTGCCCACCATCAGCTCCCAGCTCGGCGTCTCGGCCGCCGACTCCATCTGGATCGTCAACGCCTATCAGTTGGCCATCATGGTCTCGCTGCTCTCCTTCTCGGCGCTGGGCGACGTGATCGGTTACCGCAAAATATACATCGCCGGTCTGGCCCTCTTTACGGTGGCATCGGTCGGTTGCGCCCTGGCCGGATCGTTCCAGGCTCTGGTGCTGGCCCGCGTCATGCAGGGTTTCGGAGCCTCGGCCGTCACCTCGGTCAACACCACGCTCGTCCGGTTCATCTATCCCAGAAACCAACTCGGACGAGGGCTGGGTATCAATGCCACGGTGGTCGCCGTCTCGTCGGTCGCCGGACCTACGATCGCCGCCGGAATCCTCTCCGTGGCCCATTGGCCCTGGCTCTTCGCCGTCAACATCCCCGTCGGACTGGCGGCCCTGATCCTCAGCCACCGATTCCTCCCCTCGAACCCCGTCAAGGATGCCGCCCACCACTTCAGCTGGCGCGACGCCCTGATGAACGCCCTCACCTTCGGTCTGATGATGGCCTCCATCGAAGGCTACTCCCACGGCCTCGACCCGCGGCTCCTCTCGGTCGGAATCGGTGCGCTGCTCATCATCGGATTCTTCTTCATCCGCTCGCAGCTGCGCGAAACCTATCCGATTCTGCCCTTCGACCTGCTGCGCATCCCGATCTTCTCGGTCTCGGTGCTCACCTCGATCTGCTCGTTCCTGGGGCAGATGCTTGCCATGGTGGCCCTTCCGTTCTACCTGCAGCACTCCTGCGGCTACAACGACGTCCAGACCGGCCTGTTGCTCACGGCCTGGCCCGCCATCATCATGATCGTGGCTCCGGTGGCCGGCATGCTCGTCGAGCGCATCCACGCCGGACTGCTCGGAGGCCTCGGACTCACGGCCATGGCCGCCGGACTCTTCCTGCTGGCCTGGCTGCCCGAAAACCCCTCGCAGGGCGACATCGTCTGGCGGCTGATGCTCTGCGGTGCCGGTTTCGGATTCTTCCAGTCGCCCAACAACAGCATCCTGATCGCCTCGGCACCCCCGTCGCGCAGCGGTTCGGCCAGCGGCATGCTCGCTACGGCCCGGCTGGTCGGCCAGACGACCGGCGCAGCCCTGATGGCCCTGCTCTTCCATCTCGTCCCGACGAACAGCACCCACGCCGCCCTGATGCTCGCCGGCGCATTCGCCATCTCCGCTGCGCTGATCAGCTTCTCGCGCCTCTCGCTGCCGCTGCCCGAGGGATTGACCCGCAAACGCAAACAAAAGGCATGAGACTGCACCCGATACGGCTTCGGCTCTCCCTGCTGTCGGCGCTGCTCTCCGTCCTGCTCCCGGCGGCAGCCCAACCGACCGATTCGACGGACTTCATCCGCCCGCCCTGGCTCCGCGAGGGCGACACCGTCGCGATCGTCGCGCCGGCCGGCAAACTCTCCGAACGGGTCGACACGGCCCGCATCCGCCAAAAATTCGGAGAGTGGGGGTTGCAGGTCCGTTTCGGCACCTGTCAGAATCCCGACAAAAAAGCCTACTTCGCCGCACCGGACAGCGTGCGTGCCGAGGAGCTGCAACGGGCAATCGACGATCCGTCGGTAAAAGCCGTCATCGCCTGCCGCGGCGGGTACGGTTCGGTACGACTGCTGCCCCGGCTGCGGCTCGACGCGCTGCGCCGGCATCCGAAATGGATCGTCGGATTCAGCGATATCACCACACTGCATCTGGCCTTGCGCCGGCTCGGAATCGAGAGTATTCACGGCCCGATGCCCGGCGGTTTCCGCTTCGAGGAGGAGGAGAAAACGGGCGCTTCCCGGAAGACGGGATCCGCAAGAACGACTCCCTCCGACCGGAGTCGGGCAACCGCGGAGCCAAAAGAGAGACGGTCGGAATCCTGCAAGACAACAGGACTGACGGCAAGGGGTCAAGGCGCCGGAAGACCGCATGCGGCGGAGCCGGAAGACGACTCGTCGGAATCGCTGCGCGAAGCCCTCTTCGGAGAGGTGCATTCGATCGCGGCGGAGCCCCATCCGCTCAATTCGCCCGGCGAGGCGCGCGGACGTCTGGCCGGCGGAAACCTCACGGTGATCTGTGCCGCTAACGGAACCCCCGAAGCACTGCAGGCCGACACGCCGACGATTCTCCTGATCGAGGAGATCGGCGAATCGGCCTACCGCATCGACCGCATGATGCAGAGTCTCGCGCGCTGCGGCGTGCTCGAACGGCTGCGGGGCGTCGTCGTGGGACACTTCACCCGCACGGCCGGCTGCGAGCGATTCGGGGTCGAGGAGCCCGAGGCCCTGCTCGATGCCTATCTCCGGCCGCTGGGTATACCGGTCGCCTACGGATTCCCGGTCGGGCACGAGGAGCCCAATCAGGCCCTCTATCTGGGTCACGAGGTGCGGCTGGAGGTCGGAGCGGAGGGCGCCCGGCTCGATTTCGGAGATGACCGATAGCTCGGAGACGGAGGAGACGGCACCGTCCGGCAGACAAAAAAATCGCGCAAATTTGACTTTCTCGCCCGGCTTTTGTTATCTTTGTGGAAAACTCTACGCTTTATGTTCTCCGCAAAAACCTATACCGCGCGCCGCCGCGAGCTGCGCACCCGAATCGGAGAGGGCATCATCCTGCTGCCCGGCAATACGCTGGCTCCGAACAACTACCCCAACAACGCCTACTACTTCCGTCAGGATTCGACGTTCCGCTACTACTTCGGACTGAACGTCCCGTCGGTGGTCGGCCTGATCGACGCCGACTCGGGCGAAGAGGCCCTCTACGGCGACGACTTCACCGTCGAAGACATCATCTGGACCGGCCCCCAGCCCACACTCTGCGAACTGGGTGCCCAGGTCGGCGTGACGAAGACCTTCCCGACGGCCGATCTGCCCGCCCGCCTGCGCAAGGCCATCGCCCTGGGCCGCAAGATCCACTACCTGCCCCCCTATCGCGGCGAAACGAAACTCCTGCTCTCCGAACTGCTCGGAATCAAACCCGCGGCGCTGCACGACTACAAATCGGTCGATCTGATGTTCGCCGTGGCCGAGATGCGCGAAAAGAAGAGCGCCGAAGAGATCGAAGCCATGGAGCGCGCCTTCCACATCGGATACGAAATGCACACGCTGGCCATGAAGATGTGCCGCCCGGGGGTCATCGAACGCGAAATCGCCGGCGCCATCGAAGGCGTCGCCAAGTCGATGGGACAGGGCGTCTCGTTCCCCTCGATCGTCTCGCAGCACGGCGAAACGCTCCACAACCTCAACTCCGAAGGGGTGCTCGAGGAGGGACGTCTGCTGCTGTGCGATGCCGGCGGAGAGAGTCTCGAGGGCTACTGCTCGGACCACACCCGGACCTATCCCGTCAGCGGACGGTTCACCCAGAAGCAGAAGGATATCTACAACATCGTCCTGGCCGCCCACGACCACGTGGCCCGCATCGTCAAACCCCACATGATGTACACCGAAGTGCACAACGCCGCCTACACCATACTGGCCGAAGGTCTGGTCGGACTGGGGTTGCTCAAGGGTTCGCCCGCCGATGCCGTCGCGTCGGGGGCCATGACCATGCTCATGCCTCACGGCCTGGGACACGGTCTGGGAATGGACGTTCACGACTGCGAGGCCATGGGCGAACGGTCGTTCGACTTCTCGGCGATCGCCGAACGCGCCGCTCAGTCCGGAACCTGCGTCTACCGAGCCGCCTGGCGCATCGAACCCGGTACGATTCTGACCGATGAACCGGGACTCTACTTCATCCCCGCCCTGATCGACAAGTGCCGCGCCGAGGGACTCTATCAGGGTATTGTCGACTACGACGCCCTGGAGGCCTACCGCGACTTCGGCGGCATCCGCATCGAGGACGACATTCTGGTCACCGAAACCGGAAGCCGCATCATCGGCGACCGCAAAATCCCGGCTTCCGTCGAGGAGCTGGAGGCCGTTGTCGGAAAATAAAGACGCGTCAAACGATGAAAAAACTGTTGTTCGCCTGCTGCATCGCCCTGCCGCTCCTCGCCGGAGCCCAACGCCCGGCCGACTGGGCCGACTATGGCCGCTACGCCGAAGCCAACGCCCGACTCGAAAAGGCCCCCGTCGTGGTATTCATGGGCAACTCGATCACCGACGGATGGGACAATGCCCATCCGGAGTTCTTCACCGACCACAACTTCGCCTGCCGCGGAATCGGCGGGCAGGTCACCTCGCAGATGCTCTGCCGCTTCCGCGCCGACGTGATCAACCTCCACCCTGAGGCGGTGGTGATTCTGGCCGGAACGAACGATCTGGCCCAGAACAACGGTCCGATCGAAATGGAGCACATCGTCGAAAACATCGTCTCGATGGCCGAACTGGCCCGTGCGGCCGGAATCCGACCGATCCTCTGTTCGGTGCTCCCCGCCGGGAAATACCCCTGGCGACCCGAGATCGAAGGGGTGGCCGAAAAGATCCGTCAGCTCAATGCCCTTCTGAAGGCCTGGGCCGACAAGCAGGGCGTCACGTGGGTCGACTATCATGCGGCGATGGATGCCGGCGACGGCTCGATGCGCAGCGAGCTGACCCGCGACGGCGTGCACCCCACCCGTCAGGGATACGATCTGATGGAGCAGGTCATCGCTCCGGTTCTCAAGGAGTACGAATCCGGCAACGGACACTGATCCGACCCGCTCCGAAGCCCCGAAAATCGCCCCCAAAGGGCGATTTTTTCGTTTCCGGTGGTTGTTTTTCCCGATTATTTCGTATATTTATAGTCGCGTGCCTGAAAAGGCACGGCCAACAGCAACGAAACCAAAAACCTAAAACTTTCGGAATATGAAAAACTATTCAGCCAAGGAGATCAAAAACATTGTACTGATCGGTGCCCCGGGCACGGGGAAAACGACCCTTGCCGAAGCGATGGCTTACGAGGGGAAAGTCATCGACCGCAGGGGTAGTATCGAGACCAACAACACGCTCTCGGACAATACGGATATCGAGCACGAATACAAACGCTCGATCTACTCCACGATCCTCTTCACCGAATTCATGGACCGAAAGCTCAACATCATCGACTGCCCCGGTTCGGACGACTTCTGCGGAAGCCTCTTCTCGGCCTTCAAGGTCGGCGACGTCGGCGTATTCCTCTTCAACGCCCAGAACGGCTGGGAGGTCGGCAGCGAAATCCAAGCCCGCTACGCCCGTCTGCTCAAAAAACCCGTCATCGGCGTCATCAACCAGCTCGACGCCGACAAGGCCTCGTTCGAGTCGACCTTCGAGTCGATCAAGGCCGCCTCGCGCGTCAAACCCGTCATCATCCAGTATCCCGTCAACCAGGGTCCCTCGTTCAACGCCTTCATCGACGTGCTGCTCATGAAGATGTACCGATTCAAGGACAACGACGGCCACCGCGAAGAGCTCGAAATCCCCGCCGAGGAGATGGAAAAGGCCATGGAACTCAACAAGGAACTCGTCGAAATGGCCGCCGAGCACGACGAGGCCCTCATGGAACTCTACTTCGAGAAGGGAACCCTCACGCAGGACGACATCCGCGCCGGTCTGAAGATCGGCGTCTCGAAACGCGAGGTGATGCCCATCTTCTGCGCCAGCGCCAAACGAGACATCGGAACGAAACGTCTCATGGAGTTCATCATCAACGTCGCCCCCGGTCCGCTCAAGGCCCCGGCATTCCTCTCCACCGAGGGCGAGGAGATTCCGGCCGACGAGTCCGCTCCCGCCGTGGCATTCGTCTTCAAGAGCCAGATCGAACAGCACATCGGTGAGATCACCTACTTCCGCGTCATCCGCGGCAAGATCACCGAGGGTACGGAACTCGTCAACACCCGCACCGGAAACAAGGAGAAACTCTCGCAGCTCTTCGCCGTGGCCGGCAAGAACCGCATCAAGGTCACCGAACTCTCGGCCGGCGACATCGGCTGCACGGTCAAACTCAAGGGCACGCGCACGAACGACACCCTCTCGGCCGCCACGGATCCCGTGACGATCGAACCCATCGTCTTCCCCGAACCCCGTTACCGCGCCGCCATCAAGTGCAAGGAGCAGAGCGACGAAGAGAAGCTCGGCAAACTGCTCAACGACGCCCGGTATGAGGATCCGACCATTCTGGTCGAGTACTCCAAGGAGTTGAAGCAGACCATCGTCCAGGGACAGGGCGAACACCACCTGAATATCCTCCGCTCGCGCATCGAGAAGGAGAACAAACTCCCCTACGAGTATATCGCTCCGAAGATCCCCTATCGCGAAACCATCACCAAGGTCGCTCAGGCCGACTACCGCCACAAGAAACAGTCGGGTGGCGCCGGACAGTTCGGCGAGGTGCACATGATCATCGAACCCTACTACGAGGGAATTCCCGAACCCAAGAACTACAAGATCCCCGGCAAGGGTGACATGGTGGTCAACATCAAGAACAAGGAGGAGTACGATCTGCCGTGGGGCGGCAAACTCCAGTTCTACTCGGCCATCGTCGGCGGAGCGATCGACGCCCGCTTCATGCCCGCCATCCTCAAGGGTATCATGGAGAAGATGGACCAGGGCCCGCTGACGGGTTCCTACGCCCGCGACATCCGCGTCATCATCTACGACGGCAAGATGCACCCGGTGGATTCGAACGAAATCTCCTTCAAGCTCGCCGCCCGGAACGCCTTCAAGGAGGCCTTCCGAAACGCCGGGCCCAAGATCATGGAGCCGATCTACAACGTCGAGGTCCTCGTGCCGAGCGAGTACATGGGCGCCGTGATGTCGGATCTGCAGAACCGCCGCGCCATGATCGCCGGCATGGAGTCCGACAAGGGTTTCGACCGGCTGAACGCACTCGTCCCCCTGGCCGAACTCTACCGCTACTCGACGACCCTCTCGTCGCTTACCTCCGGATCGGCCACCTACACCATGAAGTTCTCCTCCTACGAGCAGGTGCCCTCCGACGTCCAGGAGAAGCTGCTCAAGGCATACACCGACACCGACGAGGATTGAGCCCCGGCGTCGTAAAACCCCGTGCGGAGGGCGGACGGCCATCAGGCGGTCCGCCCTCGCTCTTTTCCGGGGCAGAGCCGGGATGCACAGAGAGAGGGCCCGGAAGTACAGAGGCAGGACCGGGCGGCGCAGGATGGGATGCGGCGGGACGAAACAGGCGGAACAAGCAAGACAGGCAAAGAAGAAAGAAAAAGGAGAAGGCGGGGACAGCAGGAATGACGGGGACGGCAGAGACGGCAGGAACAGCGGAAACAGCGGAAACAGCGGGGATGGCGGGGGATCAGCCCACAGAATCAGCAGTTTTGAACAATAAGGGCGATTCCGGCCGGCCGAATGCCCCCCAATCGGAGGATGTTTCCGACAGGGCGATGTTAAATTAACGTTAACAATCCCTTTCAATTCCGTTTCATCGGGAAAAATCCAGTAAATTTGTTCTCAAATTGCACTAAAACCAAACATGAGCGAAATCTACACCTTCATCGTCGGTATTCTGGGAATTCTCGCTGTTTCTGGTCTTTTCGTCGGCGTGACGAACGACGCCGTCAACTTCCTCAATTCTGCCATCGGCTCCAAAGCCGCACCCATGCGGATCATCCTGGCCGTCGCCTCGATCGGCATCATCGTCGGCGTGATCACCTCCAGCGGCATGATGGAGGTCGCACGAAGCGGCATGTTCAACCCCGGACTCTTTACCTTCCACGAGGTGATGATGCTCTATCTGGGCGTCATGTTCGCAAACGTCATCCTGCTCGACCTCTACAACTCGTGGGGACTCCCGACATCGACCACCGTCTCGCTGATCTTCTGTCTGCTGGGCTCGGCCATCGCTGTCTCGATCTACAAGATCTCGAACGACCCCGCGCAGGGAATCACCTCCCTCGGACAGTACATCAATACCTCCCGGGCCATGGGTATCGTCTCGGCCATCCTCCTCTCAGTGGTCATCGCCTTTACCTGCGGAACGATCATCATGTATGTCTCCCGACTCATCTTCTCGTTCCGATACACGGCCCTCTTCCACCGATACGGCTCGCTCTGGTGCGGCGCCTCGCTCACGGCCATCATCTACTTCGCCGTCTTCAAGGGGCTGGAGTCGATCCTCGACGGGCACGCCTTCATCGAGTGGATCGACACCCACCTGCTGCTGGCCATCTTCATCTGCTGGATCGTCTGCTCGCTCGTGCTCTTCTTCATCCAGCAGCTCAAGATCAACATTCTGCGCATCACGATCCTCTCGGGAACATTCGCCCTGGCGCTGGCATTCGCCGGAAACGACCTGGTGAACTTCATCGGCGTCCCCGTCGCCGGATTCGACGCCTACTCCATCGCCCACCATACGGGTGACGCCGGCATGCTCATGGAGCCCCTCAACGAAAACGTCCCGACCAACTTCCTGATCCTGCTCGCCGCCAGGGCCATGATGATCCTCACGCTCTGGACCTCGAAAAAGGCCATGCACGTCACCGAAACTGAACTCTCGCTCTCGGCCCAGGGCGACGAAGGGCAGGAGCGATACGGCTCGTCGCTCTTCTCGCGCACGATCGTCCGCGCCGCCCTCAACATCAATGCCGGCGTCGAACGCGTCATCCCCCCCAGAGTCCGCAAGGCCATCTCGCGGCGATTCGAATATGAGGATGTCGAGCACAGCGGAGCCCCCTATGACATGATCCGCGCCACGGTCAACCTCACCACCTCGGCCCTGCTCATCGTCATGGCCACGTCGCTCAAGCTCCCCCTGTCGACCACTTACGTCTGCTTTATGGTGGCCATGGGCTCGTCGCTCGCCGACCGCGCCTGGGGGCGCGAAAGCGCCGTATACCGCATCTCGGGCGTCATGACCGTCATCGCCGGGTGGTTCATCACCGCCCTGGGCGGATTCTTCATCGCGCTGGTGGTCGGGTTCGCCCTGATTTACGGCGGAACCCCGGTCTTCATCATCATCACCATCCTCTGCGGATGGATGCTCATTCACAGCAACTTCCTCAAGAAGGACAAGACCAATGCCGCGGAGCGCCAGCAGATCAAGACCAACGAGGATATCATCGCCGATCTGCGCGACGAGGTCTGCTCGACGATGGAGTCCGCCACGAAGATCTATGACCGCACGCTGATCGCCGTCTTCAAGGAGAACCGAAAGGTCCTGCGCGACATGGTCAAGGAGTCGAACGACCTCTTCTACCGCTCGCGCGAGCGGAAATACTCGCTGCTCCCCACGCTGAAAAAGCTCCAGGGCGAGGATGTCAACACGGCCCACTACTACGTGCAGGTCGTCGACTACCTCAACGAGATGACCAAGGCCCTGATGCACATCACGCGCCCGGCCTTCGAACACATCGACAACAACCACGAAGGCATGTCGATGGACCAGACCCGCGATCTGATGTCGATCAACGACGACGTGGAGTCGATTTACCGCCGCATCAACCAGATGCTGCGCGAGGGTGACTTCTCCGAAATCGAGACCGTACTGACGATGCGCGACCAGCTCTTCGAGTCGATCGCCGACGCCATCAAGTCCGAGCTGACGCGTATCAACGAGGCCAAGTCCAACACCAAGGCCTCGATGCTCTATCTGACGATCCTGACCGAAACCAAGAACATGGTGCTCCAGTCGCGCAACCTGCTCAAATCGCAACAGTACTTCCTGAAGCACCTTTCCGGTCCCGCCGCCAAAACCTGGATCAAATAAACCGGGCAAAGCATCCAAAGGCCGAGTCGTAAGAGGGGGGGGGAAGGACGAAAGAGCAGTGCAGAAGGAGCGATAAAGAAGGGGCAGCAAAAGAGGCCGCAGCAAGGAGGAACGGTAAAGGGATGCGGTAAAGATGGAGCGGCAAGAAGGGACGGTAAAGGCAGGCCCTCAACAAAAGGGAAGCCTCAAAAACGGAAAAACATGGATATTGCAAAAGCCAAACGACGCGAAAATATCGCCGAATACATTCTCTACCTCTGGCAGCTGGAGGATCTGATGCGGGCGCTGCAATTCAGCCCCGAGGCTATCTACTCGACACTGATCGCCCCGCGCAAAGACATCGCCGAAGAGCAGAAACACATCTTCCTGATGTGGTACCTCGACCTGGCAACGCTGCTCCAACAGGAGGGCAAGGAGGAGAAGGGACATCTCGAACACACGCTCCATCTGATTCAGGATCTCCACGACCTGCATCTGCAACTGTTGAAACTCCCCGTCGGCGAACACTACCGGCAAACCTATGCCCGGCTCGAACCCGAACTGCCGCGGCTGAGAGCCGTGATCGGCAACCCCGGCATGAGTGATACCGAACTCTGCTTCCGGGCCCTCTACGCCTCCATGCTCTACCGAATCAAGGGCGAGGGCAACAAATCGGCCGTAACCGATACGCTGGAGTTCATCTCGCCGGTGATTGCTGAACTGGCCGACCTATACGGCAAGGTCGAGCGCGGCGAAATCGACCTCTTCAAGAACGATTCCGAGGTGCCCAAGGGCGAATAGGGCGGGGTCTCCGGGGCCAAAAACGGAAGAGAACCGCGTAAAAAGAAAGGAGACAGTGGTGAGGGAGAGAGGAAAGGGAGAAGAGGGAGAAAAGAGGGGAAGAGCAAGGAGAAGGAGTGGAAGAAAGAACAAGAAGAGAGAACAAGAAGAGAGAACAAGAAGAGAGAGCAAGGAGGAGCGGCCGAAGTGAGGCCGGAGAATGGATACAAAAAAACGGATCGACCTGACGGTCGATCCGTTTTTGTCTGAAGAGGAGCCGGGGCTATGCAATATCCAGCCCCATGATGTAGTCGTTCATGTAGAATCCCCCGCCGATCGGGAAATCCCCCTCACGCAGACGCCGCATGCCCATGTGTTCATAGAAGTGCAGGGCCCGGTTATGACGGTTGACATTCAGTTCCAGACGACACGGCGTCGGTGAGAGGCGCCGCACATGCGCAACGGCCTGCCGGAAAAGACGGCCTCCGATACCGTGACCCTGGGCCTGCGGCAGCACATAGATCTTCTGCAGGTGAAAAAGAGCCTCACCCTCTCGTTCGACGGAGACATAGCCGCACGGCGCACCGTCGAGAAAGGCCAGATAGAAGCAATGTCCTTCGCGGAACTGTGTGCGGAGACTCTCCTCCGAATACATCCAATCCATCATGTAGTCGAGCTGCGACGGGGTGAGAATCTCACGGTAGGTGGCCGGAAAGGCAACCTCGGCAACCTGCCGGATCAGCGGAATGTCGGACTCCGAGGCCCGGCGCAGATAGACGTGCTGCAAGGCCTGCCATTCGTCACGACTCAGGCACAGAATCTCACCCATCTGCGGCAAACCGCCGGCGAGATCCTGCAACCCGGATTCGGTCCGAAGATAACGAAAGCCGCACTTCTCCATCACGCGTCGCGAAGCTTCGTTTCCGACAAAACAACTGCCCCAGAGCGCCGTCAGCTCCAGCTCCTCGAACGCACGGCGAACCATCTCGCCCAAGGCCTCCGGCATCAGACCACGGCCTCGCCACGACGTACCGATCCAATAACCGACCTCGGCTTCGGTTGCTCCGAGCCGGAAATGACTCGACGACGGAAAGAGCAATCCGACGCATCCGACGGGCCGCCCGCTCTCCCGCAGCACCACGGCATAGGTTTCAGGAGAGGCAAAAACCGTACGGATCACCTCGGCACTCTCTTCGACACTGCGGTGAGGCGGCCAACCCGCAGCAGGACCCACCTGCGGATCCCGCGCTACGGCGTACAGATCGGTGGCATCCTCCAACCGCCACGGACGAAGCTCCAGCCGTCGGGTTGTCAAGGTTTCAATCATGGTTGTCCGGATTTCTACAGGCCCCAACGAAAGAAGGCCGACTCGATAAAAGTCGGCCTTAAATCTTTCTGCCGGAAACTTATGCGTACTTGAACGTCGACTCGTCCGATACGGTCAGTTTCTTGCGCCCTTTCGCGCGACGCGCTGCCAGCACCTTGCGACCGTTGGCCGTAGCCATGCGAGCACGGAATCCGTGCTTGTTGATACGCTTGCGACGCGAAGGCTGGAAAGTTCTCTTCATTGCCATAGCTATCTGTTTTTTGTTGTTTCAGACATTTTTACGGATTGCAAAAGTACAACAAAAAAACGATCCACAAAAATTTTTCACGAAAATATTTCATTTCTACGGGTAAAACCCCCTTTTTCAATTATCTTTGTAGAAGAACTGTTCGCTCCGGAGTCCTCGACATAAACCGTCGCCGCATCCGGAGCCCCTGTTTTACGAATCCGTTAACAAACATCCGAAATGGCTATCTTCAAGGTCGAAGGAGGGCATCGCCTCCACGGTTCGATAACCCCTCAGGGCGCCAAAAACGAAGCCCTCGAAATCCTCTGCGCAACGCTCCTTACCCCCGAACGCGTCGTCGTGAGAAACATCCCACGAATCCTCGACGTCATGCAGCTCATCGAGCTGCTGCGACGCATGGGCGTCATCGTCGAACAGCTGGCCGATGACACCTACGCCTTCCAGGCCCGCGATATTGACTTCGAATACCTCCGTTCGGACGACTACCGACAGCGGTGCACCCGTCTGCGCGGTTCGGTCATGCTGATCGGACCGATGCTGGCCCGTTTCGGAGTCGGATACATCCCCAAACCCGGCGGTGACAAGATCGGCCGCCGCAGGCTCGATACCCACTTCATCGGATTCCAAAAGCTCGGCGCCAAGTTCAACTTCGACATCGCCGATGACTTCTTCATGGTCGAGGGCCGCGACCTCCGGGGTAACTACATGCTCCTCGACGAGGCCTCGGTCACCGGTACGGCCAACATCATCATGGCCGCCGTCATGGCCCGAGGCATCACGACCATCTACAACGCCGCCTGCGAACCCTACGTACAGCAGCTCTGCCGCATGCTTAACCGCATGGGCGCCCGCATCTCCGGAATTGCCTCGAATCTGCTCACCATCGAGGGCGTCGACTCGCTCGGCGGCACCGAACACATGCTGCTGCCCGACATGATCGAGGTCGGCAGCTTCATCGGCATGGCCGCCATGAACCGTTCGGAGCTGACCATCCGAAACGTCTCCTACGAAAACCTCGGCATCATCCCGGCACAGTTCGCCCGCATGGGCATCCGCTTCGAACAGCGCGGCGACGACATCTACATCCCCCAACAGGACCACTACAGCATCGAAACCTTCCTCGACGGTTCGATCATGACCATTGCCGATGCCCCGTGGCCCGGGCTGACCCCCGACCTGCTGTCGATCTTCCTCGTCGTCGCCACCCAGGCCAAAGGCGCCGTACTGATCCACCAGAAGATGTTCGAAAGCCGTCTCTTCTTCGTCGACAAGCTGATCGACATGGGTGCCCAGATCATCCTCTGCGACCCCCACCGCGCCACGGTCATCGGTCACGACCACCGCATCTGTCTGCGCGCCACGCGCATGACATCGCCCGACATCCGCGCCGGCGTCGCCCTGCTCATCGCCGCCATGTCGGCCGACGGAGTCTCCACGATCCAGAACATCGAACAGATCGACCGCGGATACAAGGACATCGACGTGCGGTTGAATGCCCTCGGCGCTCGGATCACCCGGCTGGACGAATGTGAGATGCGCAAATAACCGGCCGGAAGACCCGATCGCCCGGACGTCGGTGGCGGCACGAAAAGCCCCGGCGGCCGATGATACCTCGTGTTGTATTCAAAACTTTCCCGATAGTTATGTTTCTTGAAAATGCCAGCCGAAAGGGCTGGATCGAAGTTGTCTGCGGTTCGATGTTCTCCGGAAAGACCGAAGAGCTGATCCGCCGGCTCAAACGGGCCCAGTTCGCCCACCAGCGCGTCGAGATCTTCAAACCCCGCATCGACGTCCGCTACTCCGAGGAAGAGGTCGTCTCGCACGACGCCAACGCCATTCGGTCGACCCCCGTCGAGTCACCGCAGAATATCCTGCTGATGACCTCCGACGTCGATGTGGTCGGTATCGACGAGGCGCAGTTCTTCGACGAGAGCATCGTCGACGTCTGCCGGCAGCTGGCCGACAGCGGGGTGCGTGTCATCGTCGCCGGGCTCGACATGGACTACACCGGCAAACCCTTCGGGCCGATGCCCGCCCTGATGGCCACGGCCGAATACGTCACGAAGGTCCACGCCATCTGCGTCCGCTGCGGCAATCTGGCCCATCACTCCCACCGCCTCACCAGCGACGACAAGCAGGTGATGCTCGGGGCACAGGACAGTTACGAGCCCATCTGCCGCCACTGCTTGCCAGGCCGAGTTGGCCAAGGAGCAGGAAAAGGAGTAAAAACAGACGCTCGCCGACACGGACGCTCGAAAAGCAGCGTCACACGCCCGCTGCATCGGAAGGAATGGGGTTGCCGGAGAGACTGGGAAAAAGCGGCGAAGTTCTCCTGAAAAGCCGTTTCAAAGAAAACCCGGCCGTCCATACGACGGCCGGGTTTTCTTTCTGCCCAATCCGAAGAGGGACCCGCTTGAGTGAAGACGTGTCCGGATCCGGTTACCGAACAGTCGGCTTCACCGCCTCGCGCACCTCCGCAAGGCGCGCCGACAGATCGGCCACCACCTCCGGATGTTCGGCCGCCACGTTGTGCTGCTCGCGCGGGTCCTCGCGCAGATCATAGAGCTGCGGCTCGGGCGAGTTGCCCAGTTCGGTCCGGGTCCAGAACTCCAGCGCCGGACCGTCGCTCGGCTCAAGGTATTTCCACGGTCCCGAAATAAGAGCCAGCGTATTGTTCAGATTCTGCTCGACGATGAACTCCCGGTCGGTCTGCGTCTCGCCGAGAAGCACCGGCAGGCAATCGCGGCTGTCGGGGGCGGCCGCGGCGGGAAGTTCGGCACCGGTCAGGGCCGCCAGCGAGCGGTAGACGTCGATCTGCGAAAAAAGCGCAGGCTGTTCGCCCGGCTGCACGCGGGAGGGCCACCGCACGATGAACGGCACACGCGTCCCGGCCTCGTAGAGGCTGTACTTCCCGCCCCGGTAGATGCCCATCGGGGTGTGGCCGTTCAACAGTTCGCGGGCCTGGTCCTGATAGCCGTCGTCGATCACCGCACCGTTGTCCGACGTGAAGATGAAGAGCGTATTGTCGGCCAGTCCCAGGCTGTCGAGCGTGCGCATCACCTCACCGATCGTCCAGTCAAGCTGCAGGATCACGTCACCCCGAGTGCCAAGACCGCTCTTGCCCGCAAAACGCGGATGAGGAACCCGCGGCACGTGGACATCCTGCGTCCCCATATAGAGGAAGAAGGGTTCGTTGCGGTGGCGGGCGATGAAGCGCGTGGCCTTCGCGGTGATCGTGTCGGCGATATTCTCGTCGACCCACAGCGCCGACCGGCCGCCCGTCATCCAGCCGATACGCGGGATGCCGTTGATGATCGTATTGTTATGTCCCTGGCTCGGACGCAGCTTCACCAGTTCGGGATTCTCCGCGCCCGTGGGCCAGTCGCCCACCTTGTGGTCGTAGCTCACCGTGATGGGGTCCTGCGGGTCGAGCCCCACGACGTGGCCGTTCTCGACAAAGACACACGGCACGCGGTCGACCGTCGCCGGAATCAGGAACTCGTAGTCGAAACCGATGTCGCGGGCCCCCGGACGGATCTCCGTATTGAAGTCCGTTCCGCCGGCCGGGCCCAGTCCCAGATGCCACTTCCCGACGGCTGCCGTCGCGTAACCCGCATCGTGCAGGGCGTCGGCCAGCGTATAGCACGCCGTGTCGATGATCAGTTCGGAGTTGCCCGGAGCGATACCCGTATTCTGCTGCCGCCACGGGTACATGCCCGTCAGCAGTCCGAAGCGCGACGGCGTACTCGTCGCCGAAGTGGCGTAGGCATTCGTAAAGCGCTGGCCCTGGGCCGCCAGGCGGTCGATGTTCGGCGTCGAGATCTTCGTGGCGCCGTAGCAACTCAGATCACCGATGCCCAGGTCGTCGGCATAGATGAAGATCACGTTCGGAAGGCGCGGCGAAGAGGTCGTCGTCTCTCCGCAGCCCGAAAGAAGGGCAGCTGCCGGTACGGCAGCCAACAGGCAGTAGGGGTTGGTTTTCATAGTCATCAATATCGAGTTTTTCATGCGATTCTCATACGGCCGGCAAGCTAACGGACAACCCGGACAACCCGGCAAACGGACCTCTGCGCCGGACAAGCGGGAAAACGCCGGCAAACAGCCGCGGCAACCACTTCACGCCCCCGCAGGAGCCTCCTCCGGCTCCTTCATCGGGCCGCCCGAAGCGCGTCAATGAAGACCGGCCACAGCGACCACAGATTCTCGGTCTGCAGCCACAGCTCCCGGGCCTGGGCCGCCGCCGTGGGGTGTTCACTCTCGATGTCGCGCAGGTAGGCCTCGTCGGCCGGGTGCTCCGCAGCCGTAAACTCCTCGAACCACGGTGCAAAGTGGCTTCGGAACCGCTTCAGCTCCCCTTCAGGCAACTTCCCGTCGCGGCGGTAGCCCGACCACAGCAACAGCAGCTCCCGCGCCGGAGATTTGTCCGAGAGGTCGTTGATCACCTCGTCGAAAAGTTCGTCCTCGCCCATGGCCAGGTAGTCGAAGGCCAGCAGCTGGCTCCCCTCGAGGTGATCCTCCGGATCGAGATCGAGCAGCATCTCCAGCAGCGCCGCCGACATCTCGAAATCGTTGATCAGAAAGTGGTCGATGGCCGAAGCATGGATCAACTCCAGCGCCGCACGCGAATTGCGGTGGTTCCACTCGAGATTCACCTCCTCGTCCTCGGGAATCAACTCCGCCAGGCGTTGAAACGCCCGGAAGCGGGCATTGCAGGCCCCTTCGACATCCCCTTCACGCTGCATCCGCCGCGTGTGGGCCAACACCTTCTCAAAATCATAGGGGCCCTCGCCGATCACTTCGAAGGTCTGATCCGGCGTAGGCTCAAGCATCGCCTTTTGCATAGTCGCGTCGCAATTTGAAAATCATCAACAAAAGAACTCCCAACGTCACCACGCCTCCCAGCACATAGGCCCAAAGCCGGTTCTCCAGTCCGAAGAACTGCTCCGAAACAAACAGGAACGATGCGCAGACATAGGTCATGAAGAGCGCCGGGAGCAGCGCCACCCACACATTCCAGCGATGCCGCATCAGGTAGACGGCAATCGACCACAACACCAGCGTCGCCAGCGTCTGGTTCGTCCACGCGAAATAGCGCCAGACCACATCGAAATTGACCGTCGTGATCCAATACCCCACCACAAAGAGCGGAATGCAGATATAGAAGCGTTTCAGATAGCTGCGCTGCTCGAGGTGCAGCATGTCGGCAATGATCAGACGCGCCGAACGGAAAGCCGTATCTCCCGAGGTGATCGGAGCCGCCACCACGCCCAACAGCGCCAGGATACCACCCACAATGCCCAGCAGACCGTTCGAAACCGTATTCACGGCCCACGCGGCACTGCCGTTGTGAGCCCCCAGCGCCTCGGAAAGCTCTCCGGCGCCTCCGAAGAAGGCCATGGCCGCTGCGGCCCAGATCAGGGCGATGATCGACTCGGAGATCATCGCTCCGTAGAAGACCGACCGGCACTCCCGTTCGTTGCCCACACAGCGCGCCATCAGCGGCGACTGCGTGGCATGGAAGCCCGAAATGGCTCCGCAGGCTATCGTGATGCAGAGCGTCGGGAAGATCGGCAGACTCTTCGGATCGAGCTGGAAGTTATGCAGCGTCGTCAGTTCGGGAATGTGCCATCCGCCGACGATCAGCGCCCCGACCAGCCCCACGACCATGACGATGAGCGCCACGCCGAAGATCGGGTAGATCTTGCCGATGATCTTGTCGATCGGCAACAGCGTCGCCACGAAATAGTAGGCCAGGATGATCCACACCCACACCGGCACCGAAACCGACGGTGTAAGGCTGTTGAGCAGCTGTGCCGGACTCAGCACGAAAACCGCACCGACCAAAACCAGCAGTAGCACCGAAAACAGACGCATGAACTGGCGCATGCCGCCTCCCAGGTAGCGGCCGACCACTTCGGGAATGCTCAATCCGTCGTTGCGCACGAGCATCACGCCCGAGACGAAATCGTGCATCGCACCCATGAAGATCCCGCCCAGCGTAATCCAGATAAAGGCCACCGGACCGAAGCAGGCGCCGAGAATGGCTCCGAAAATGGGGCCCGTACCGGCGATGTTGAGCAGCTGAATCAGAAAGGTCCGCCAGCGCGGCAGCGGAACATAATCCACCCCGTCATAAAGGCGATGGCAGGGCGTTTCGGCCTTCGGGTCGATTTTTACCAGACGCTCCAGGTAGCGTCCATACGTAAAATAGGCTCCGACAAGGAGCGCCAGACAGATCAGAAAGGTTATCATAACACGACGGGGCGTCAGTTTTTCTGCGAAGATAACAAGAAATGAGAATTTTTTTGCAAAATTGTTGCAGGAAAAAAAATTTTTGCAGATATTTGCAGTCCCAAAGCGAACCGAACGGCTGCAGACCGGCGCTGCGAAGTGAGTCAAGGGGGGGGGTAGGGAAAGGAAATTTACCCCAAAGGCCGAATTAGCTCAGCGGTAGAGCACTTCACTCGTAATGAAGGGGTCCCGAGTTCAAATCTCGGATTCGGCTCTCAAAATCAAGAGGTTACGATTTAAGTAGCCTCTTTTTTTGTGCCGTTTCGGGAGTGAAAAAGGGGCAAAAAAGGGCTTCCGAGCGCAAATGTTACACATAATGTTACACATAAAATTCAGACGCCCCGTGTTGTTTGCCTAATACGCAAACACATGAAAATCAAAACAATCTGCCGAAGCGAGATCATTTACAAAAACGGCAAATCCCCTTTGGCGATCCGCTTCACCCACCAACGAGCCCACAAACTCGTCTCGCTCGGCATCTCCGTAGAGCCGCACTACTGGGACAAAGAGGCCGAAATGCTGACAGCGGATTGTCCCGATCGTGCCGCTCTGCAAAGCAAGATCGACGGCACATTAACAGGATTTCAGAAGAAGATCAAAAGGCTGGAGGCGTTGGATATTCCCGTAAACTTCGATACGCTGTTCGAGGTAAAAACCGCCCGTATCGCAGGAATCACCATCGAACAAGGATTCAACGAAGAGATCGAACGGTTGGAATCGCTCGGCAAGATTCATTCGGCGACCAAGCACCGATATGCCCTGCAAGTGTTGGAAGGCTACAAACCGACCAGCATGGCCATGGAAGCCATCGACCTCGACTATCTGAAAGGGTTGGAACTATACCTGCGGAAACGCGGCAACAAGGACAACAGCATCGCCACACGGTTCGCCATTTTCAAGGCCATCTACAACAAGGCGGTCAAAGAGGGGCGGATCGAGACCAAACAAAATCCGTTCAGCCTTTACCAAGTGGGCAGTTTGTGGGCCAAGACCCGCAAACGAGCCATCGACAAAGAGGACATTCAACGGTTGATTGATCTCGAAATTACAGAGGGACATACGACGGAGTACCGACAACTTGCCAAGGATTTATTCCTATTCTCCTACTTTAGGGACTGTCGTAAAAAGAATAAAACTTTATAACGAATTGATTGCCAATGTAATATAAAATTTGTATCTTAGCTAAAGATAAAAAGAATACCTCCAATTGCCCTAGAAAAGCCAAATTTGGAGGTATCGCAAAAATTAATCTGCATGGCTAAGGTACAAAATTTCTCTGAAATATCACCCGATCTTCCTTTCACGGAGTTCGATTTTTATGAATTGTATAGGCGGACGTTCGCGACTAGCGAGCTGGGAAAAATCAGGAAGAGGCTGCCGCTTGGTGAGATGGCAGAGAACTTTGGACTGATAAGCAAGAGCATGAGAGCGAAGAAAGGACGAAAAACATACTTCACCCCGGAGGGCAAGGTTGCGCTGATGTTCCTGAAGATGTACACAGGTCTGAGCAGCCCGAGGTTGATGGAGCATCTTAACGGCAACGTCCACTATCAGCTCTTCTGCGATTTGAGAATAGACCCGATGCATCCTCTGACGAACTACAAACTTCTGGACGACGTGTTTTCGGAACTGGCCCGCGGGCTGAAGATCCAACAGCAGCAGGAGATACTGGCAAGAGCCTGGAAACCGTACATGAAGGACCTGGACACGATGTATACGGATGCGACCTGCTACGAGAGCGAGATGCGCTATCCTAGGGACAGTCGTTTAATTCCGTCATTATGAGTCAATCGGCAGACTGTCCCGGTAATTTTTCGAGAGCGTAAATTAAAGTGTGTCAAGTAAGGTAAAAAATAATAACTTTAGACACACTTTTTTATTATGAGCGAAAGATTTGATTACGAACAGTTCAAGGCGAACGCCATAGAACAATTGAAGGCGGGAGTACCACTATCCGGCAAGGACGGAGTATTGGCACCGCTGTTGGAGAATCTGCTTAACAGCGCGCTGGAAGGAGAGATGGACAGCCATCTGGAAGGAGTAGAACGGGAGTACGGGAATCGGCGCAACGGGCACATGAGCAAGCAGGTCCAGACCTCGATGGGCGAAATAACGATCAACACGCCGCGGGACAGGGACGGGACATTCGACCCGCAGGTTGTCCGGAAGAGGGAGAAGATACTGGCGGACTCATTGGCGGACAGGATAATAGGGCTGTATGCCATCGGGAACAGCACGAGGGAGATAAGCGACATACTGGAGGAGCAGTTCGGGAACAGGATATCGGCGGAGACGATCAGCAGCATCACGGACAGGGTGCTGCCGGAGATCCAGGCATGGAAGAGCCGGGCGCTGGAAAGCGTCTATCCCATAGTATGGCTTGATGCGGTGCATTATAAGGTGATGGACGAGAAGAACCGTCCTGTGACCAGAGCCATATATAATGTTCTGGCACTCAATTCGGAAGGCCGCAAGGAATTGCTCGGGATGTACATATCCAAGAGCGAGGGTGCGAACTTCTGGCTGGGTGTCCTGACCGACCTCCAGAGCAGAGGAGTCCGGGACATCCTCATAGCGTGCGTTGACGGGCTGAAGGGTTTCCCGGATGCGATAGCGAGCGTCTTTCCCGAGACCACGGTGCAGTTGTGTATAGTCCACCAGATACGCAACTCGATAAAGTATGTGGCCAGCAAGCGGCAGAAGGAGTTCATGAAGGATCTGAAGCAGGTCTACCAGGCGGTGAACAAGGATGCGGCGGAACAGGCTCTGGATGAGCTGGAACTGAAGTGGGGCGAGGACTATCCGATAGTCATCAAGAGCTGGCGTGACAACTGGGAAAGGCTCAGCGCGTACTTCCAATACTCCGAACACATACGGCGCATAATATACACCACCAACACCGTGGAGGGCTACCACCGCCAGTTGCGTAAGGTCACCAAGAACAAGGGGGTCTTTCCGAACGACACAGCCCTCGAAAAACTTGTGTCTATGGCATTTACAAGAATCAGACGCAAGTGGACGCAGCCTGTCCAGAACTGGGGTCAGACTGCCCAGCAACTGGCCATCCTGTTCCCGGACAGGTTCAGGATACTGTCCTGAAAAAACACTATTATTTGGAGTTCTTTGATAGGTTTGATAAATTAGCGGTTGGAGTAGGCGGCCATGGCCGCCTACTCCGACACAACAAAACTAAACTTGACACAGTTCAGTTTACACTCCCGAGCCGAAAATATAAAAAGATGAGTTCGATCGGAAAAATTACCGGGACAGTCTGCCGATTGACTCATAATGACGGAATTAAACGACTGTCCCTAAATAGTCGCCCCTTAAAAATAGTTTTATTTATTGGTATTCAGTAATTTAATTTATAGAAGTCTTTGATAAATCTGGAAGTTTTCTTATCTTTACGTTAATAAACTTGCAGATTTTATGATTAAAAATACGAATAACAGTCCTTCTTTATTCAGCAACCTATCAGACATGCTGAACCAATCGCACCCGCTTTACCAATTGGCAGACAAAATAGATTGGGGAAAATTTGAAACGGCTTTTCAACCTTTGTATTGTCAGGATAACGGCCGTCCCGGCAAGCCAATCCGTTTAATGTGCGGTTTGCTTATCCTGAAACACCTTCGTAACCTGTCGGATGAGTCTTTGGTAGAGCAATGGAGCGAAAACGCTTATTATCAGTATTTCTGTGGCATGCAGGAGTTTACCCCGTCTGCCCCTTGTGCGTCTTCAGAACTGGTTCATTTCCGCAAACGTATCGGTGAAAAGGGAATTGAACTCATTTTCCAGGAAAGTATCCGTGTGAATAACGACGATGATGATGGCCGTCATCATGATACGGCTTTTATTGATTCCACAGTTCAGGAAAAGAACATCACTTACCCCACGGATGCAAAGTTGCATAAGAAGATCGTGAAGAAAGTTCTTGGCATTGTAAAAAAGCTGGGACTTCCCCTGCGCCAAAGCTACACCTTTGTGCTGAAGAAGATCTATCGTGACCAGCGTTTCCGGAACCATCCCAAAAACAGGGAAAAAGCTCTCAGGGCGGACAGGCGTTTACGTACAATAGCCGGAAGACTTGTCAGGGAACTGAAGCGTAATCTTAAAGAGAATCACGACTATGATAAATTGCTCAGACTCTTTGAAACCGTTCTGTCCCAAAGGCGGAACAGCCGGAAAAAGATTTATTCCATCCATGAGCCGGACGTGCAATGTATCAGCAAGGGTAAAGAACATAAAAAATATGAATTCGGCAACAAGGTGTCCATCATACGTTCTGCCACAGGAATTATTCTTGGAGCCATATCCTTTCGCAATGAATATGACGGTCATACCATCGAGTCTTCCTTGGCGCAGGTAGAACGGTTAACCGGAAGGAAGATTAAAGTGCTGGCTGGTGATAGAGGATACAGAGGCAGGAAGGAAATTAACGGGACGAAGATTATGATTCCCGATGTTCCCAAGAAATCAGACAGCCGTTATCAGAAGCTGAAAAAACATAAACTTTTCTGCAAACGTGCAGGTATAGAACCAACAATAGGTCACTTAAAGTCAGATTACCGATTGGGCCGCAACTTTTATAAAGGTGTGGTCGGGGATGCTGTGAACGTGCTACTGGCGGCAGCAGCCTATAACTTCAAAAGAGCCATGAAAGCTCTTTGGTGCATGCTTCATAAAATCTGCGAGATACTGTGGAAAAACGATATCTCGCAAAAATGGGCTTTTTAAGGGACGACTAGATAATTTTTTGCGTGTGCACCGTGGGTTTTTGCGGATTGTTTGTCTTTTATAAAGAATAATCTATAATTGCAGACATGCGTATTACCTATATCGATCCGCTCGTTAATGAGATGCAGTCTTTAACTACCCGCCGGAGCAGCCCAGCACCGTGAAGTTCCGAATCACGGCAGACGCCCTTGCATTCCATAACTTCGAAAAAGAACACATCGTCGAACCTTGTAAATTCTTGTTCAAAATCGGAGCCTTGCCCGCAGGTTTTCGGGCGACACTATCTTTCAAACTATAAAACGAATCATGAAAAAGTATCTATCTCTTCTTGCCTTTTGCGCCCTGACGACGGCGTCGGCCCAACCCCCTGCTCCGCAGACCCGCTGGACCATTGCCAACGACCACGCTATTCGTTGGACAGTAGACGGCAGCCGACTGCCCCATAACGACCATGTGGAGATGAGCGGAGAACAAATATCCGCACGACTGCACTATGGCGTGGAGAGTGACGGACGCTTCACGCTGACCCGTACGCTCGTATGGCCCATGCTGCGCATGCTTCCCAACGACACGTTCGGCGGACTGACCCGCGATTTCCCGCAGAATTTCCTCGACGCCGTACGCATCGACGGGAAAGCGCTCGCTGCCGAGCAGGTCGAATACCTCCGTCTGGACGGCCTGTTGACCGTCGTGAGCCGATACGGCGACATCGAAGTGACGCGCTGCCTGTTCCCCTCACCCGCACGGGCGGCATTCTGTGAGCAATACACTCTCCGCAACGCCGGACCGACCACCGTCGCCGTCGAGCTGAACCCCGTGCGCGACGAAATTCGCACCGACGCCGACGCCGGAGTCGAGGGCAGTTATACGCTCATTGCGGCGACGGATTTCGTCCGCAGCAGAACCCTCCGGCTTGCGCCGGGCGAAACGTGCATTTTCGGAGCTTCGGTGCGCGGGCTCAAAACGCCCGAAGTCGAACTGCCCCTCGACATCTCTGCCGAACGGGCGCAGCGCGAAGCCTTTGTCGCCGAGGTGTGCGGCAATCTGAGTTTAGAGTCGCCAGAACCCGTGCTCAACACGATGTTCGCACTGGCCAAGGTCCGCACCGCAGAGTCCGTTTTCCGCACACGCGGAGGACTCCTCCACGCTCCCGGAGGCGTCTACTACGCCGCCATCTGGTGCAACGACCAATCTGAGTATGTGAATCCTTTCTTCCCGCAGTTAGGTTACGCCAAAGGCAACGAAGCGGCCCTGAACAGTTTCCTGCATTTCGCCCGCTACATGAATCCCGAATACCGGCACATTCCATGGTCGGTGATCGCTGAGGGATACGACACCTACGGTCCATTCGACCGCGGCGATGCAGCGATGCTGGCTTACGGCGCAGGGCGCTATGCCCTTCAAATGGGCGACATCCGCACGGCGGAAGCCCTGTGGCCGCTCATCGAATGGTCGCTCGAATACTGCCGGCGCAAACTCAACGAACACGGCGTCGTCGCTTCCGAAGCCGACGAACTGGAAAAACGTTTCCCGGCCGGCGATGCCAATCTCTGCACCTCGTCGCTCTACTACGACGCCCTGCGCTCCGCGGCATGGCTCGCCGAGCAGACCGGACGGCCGCAACGGCTGGCCGACGAATACCGCCGCAGGGCCGAAACGCTGCGTGAAAACATCGAACGCTTCTTCGGTGCGACGATCGAGGGGTACGCCACCTACCGCTATTACGAGGGCAACGACATCCTGCGTTCGTGGATCTGCATTCCGCTGGTCATGGATATTTTCGAACGCCGGGAGGCGACCGTGGCGGCCCTGCTCTCCCCGCGGCTCTGGACCGAAAACGGAATGCTGACCGCCGCCGGAAGCGACACGTTCTGGGACCGCACCACGCTCTATGCCCTGCGAGGCATTTATGCCGCAGGCTTCCGAGAAGAGGCTACCGAACGCCTGCGATTCTACTCGCAAACCCGGCTCCTCGGCGAGCATGTGCCTTATGCCGTCGAAGCGTGGCCCGAGGGCGATCAGCGCCACCTCTCGGCTGAGAGCGGACTCTACTGCCGCATCGTCACCGAAGGTATGTTCGGATTCCGACCGACGGGATTCCGCTCGTTCACGCTCACACCTCAACTGCCCGACGCATGGAACCAGATGACCCTGCGCCGGATGTACGCCTGTGCGGAACGGCCTTACGACATCATCGTGAAGCGCACCGGGAAAAAACTCCATATACGCATCGAACGCGACGGCTCCTGCATCCGAAAATACACCGCAGACAACGGTACGACGATACGAATCGAATTGTAAGAACAACGACATGAAACATTGGTGGATATTATTCTTGTTATCTTGTTATCTTGTTGCGTATGGCAAACTAAAGCTGTTGGAATTGACACGCTGACGGTTTACAGTCCTTCTATGCGTAAAAATGTAGACGCATTGGTTTTGTGTCCTGCTGGTTATTCGCCGACAAAAAAATATCCGGTGGTTTACTTGTTACATGGATATAGCGATGCTTGGAATAACGGTTGGCTGAAAAAATGCGATGGTTTGGAGGCGTTGATTGACCATTATGAAATGATCGTAGTCTGTCCGGATGGAGGATTCAGCAGTTGGTATTATGACAGTCCAGAAGATCCCTCATATAAATATGAAACCTTTATAACCCGTGAATTGATTCCTGCTGTCGATTCCCGATTCGGCACGGTCGCAGATCGCACGGGACGAGCTGTCGTCGGTTTGAGTATGGGCGGTCATGGAGCTTTTTATCTTGCATTCCGCCATCAGGAGATTTTCGGCGTAGCAGGAAGCATGAGCGGGGGCGTCGACATTCGATCTTTTCCCGATCGTTGGGACATCGCCTTACGGTTGGGACCGCAAAACCAATATCCCGAACGCTGGGAATCGCATACGATAATCAATATGCTCGACCTCTTGAAGCCGAATTCTCTAGCTTTAGTGTTTGATTGCGGAACAGAAGATTTTTTCTATGACGTCAATGTTGCGCTGCATGCTAAACTCCTCGACCGAAAAATTCCGCATGACTTCTATTCCCGTCCGGGAGGACACGAATGGCAATATTGGAGCAATGCCATCCGCTATCAATTTAATTCTGCCAACGGGTTAATCAATCTTTATTGCAATGGACATGGAGCATTTGGTACACGAATTGGCTCATGGGGATTCCAAGGCCGCAATGAGAATACTCTATGCACATTTTTATCCGAAACTGTTGTCGTTTGTATATTCTCTGACCAAATCAAGCAGGATGCGAAAAAGATCGTAATGAGTACTTTGTATGCCGTATGGGATAGTTAGTTGAAACTGGCAACCATTCAGAATGTCATGTTACTATACGAAGCATTAACAAAATTAACAATCGTGAAAAAATGGGGTGTGGGAAATTCTTTCAGATTCGTCTTATATATGCAACCTGAAACTTTTTGTCTTATCAACTAACCTTTAATGAAATGAATTGTACTTTTCCGGTATGCTGTCCCTGACCCTGAAAGAGTATTTCAATGGCTATATCGGCATTTTTCAATGTCGTATATAATCTCGGTTCGTAAGTATTCCGGATTAATCCCAAACAACTTATGAAATTTTATCCTTTTTGTTTATTGGCTTTCGCGTTGGCTGTCTCTTCCTGCCGGACCGATGAAAACGTCCTGCCTGTCGGACAATTTCCGGATGACGGTCGTATTCATTTTACAATAGGAACAGCGCCTTTAACACGTGTCACTACTGGCGATGATTTCAAAACGGTTTTTGACGAAGGCGATGAAATCGGTCTTTTTGTTGTCAGTCGTTCCGTCGATGCAGAAAAGAAACTTCTTCCTTCGGGAAATTATGTTGATAATCGGAAACTCCGGTTTTCCGCCGGGCAGTGGACCTTGGAAGGCGAACCGATCTATTATCCGGACGACATGGTTCTGGATTTTTATGCCTATTACCCGTATTCAAAAGACGTGGATCCGACAGCGATCGTTTACGATGCGACACAATCGGTCTACGACCTGATGAGTGCGCGGACACCCAACGTAGAAGCCTCTACCACTCCCGTGCAACTGCTATTCCAGCATAAATTGGCCTTGGTCGAGGTCATTATCAAGGACCGCGGTAGTTCGGTAACAATGCAGCATGTCATTCCAACTGCGACATTGGATCTTTCTGCTCCGGAGCAGGAGGAAATGACGCTCGGTGATGAAGAGACACGCACGGATTTCGTATTTCCGGTCCATGATTATAAACGGGCGATCTTCCGTGCATATCTTCCGGCCCAGTCCATCGCCGAAGGGGAACTGCTACAGATCGGTTCCGGAACTCAAACACCCAAATATGCGGTCGAGGCGTATCAACTTACTGCAGGAATGGCCAAACGTTACACGATTTCGACAAAAATACCTGATATAGACCGGATGCCCAACTGCTATATGGTCGCTCCGGGTGGAACAGTCGATATTCCGGTGAAAAAAGCCTATGAGGTTTGGCGTCAGGAGTCCTATCTGGCAAGCGCCAAACCCGATTTGACCGGTGACCTGACAGCGGAACTTCTTTGGATGGATACTGATGGCCTTGTACCGTCCGGAGGAGTGACGCTACTGAAAAACGAAACCGATATCGAACAGAGCGTCGTCCATGTAACTACGGCCGCCGGCAAATCCGGTAACGCGACCATCATTGTAAAGATTGGAGGGACAATTCGTTGGACTTGGCATATATGGGTGACGGATTATGATCCTGATAATGGCGGCAAGACGTACGAATATGACAATAACATGGACGGAACGACCGATTTCGTATTCATGGATCGCAATCTTGGAGCGTTGGGAACTACTCCGGCCGATCCCTTGACGACTGGATGCTACTATCAGGGGGCCCGCTTTAATCCCTTTCCCGGGCCGGCCGATCTCGACTCAGAGTCACCCGAGTTCCGGAAACTCTACAGTCACGGAATGACGCCTCAGGTCAATACCTCGAAGACGGTGGTTGACCCTGCTTCGTCGAGCGAAGCAGATTCTTGGGCCGCACAGGCCGCCAGCATCCAATATGCGGTGACCAATCCGTTGCACTTCATCAAGAGTAAGGATTCGGAGCCCTACAGTTGGACTTTGACTTCGAACGACAGCAAATACGAGGACATTACCGGCTCCTTTTGGCCCAATGCAGCGAAACACCCCGGCAAGACGCTCCACGATCCCTGTCCCGAAGGGTGGATGCTTCCTGTTTGGAAAAACAACCTTTCGCCCTGGAGCCCCCTGACGCCCGGGGTTTGGAATAAGAATACGAACGACTACTACTGGCCCGCTTACGGTTACTATATGATTACCGGGCGCGTACGTTTCAATACAGGACTTTTCACCGACGTGGGGAAGATAGGTGCGCTCTATGCCGGCGAGCCGACGGGACCGAAAACCAGAGCTTTACTGCTTCAACCCGAGAACTACATGAATCCGGACAACAACTACAGCCGCGGCAGTGCATTGCCCGTACGATGTGTAAGAGAATAAAAAACAAATAGTAAAAAATGAAACAGATATATGTAATCGGCATATTAAGTTTGGCCAGCAGTCTTTTTTCTGCTTGTGAGGATATCAATGAAGGCGGTGGAAAAAATTACAATACGGAAGTAGAGGTGACATTCGCATCCAAGATCGTTGCCTATGACTCAAATGATACCGAAGAGTGGGTTGGCGGTGAATCCGTAGGTGTTTTTATGAAAAAAAATAAAGCGGGTTTCGCTGCGGAAGATATCGTCAATGGCGTATCAAACCGTCGTTTGATAGCCGATGCCGACGGTTCGTTATGTGTGCCGGAAAATGAACCGTCTATTATTTTTCAGCAGGACGCCAGCAAGGTCGATTTTGTACTTTACCATCCCTGGTTGGAGATATTGCCTGAGAACGGTATTCCGGTCGATGTCAGCAATCCGGAAAACAAGGAGAAATACGGAACGCTTTACAGTAACAACGCTACGGGCAAGTACAAGAGCCAGAGTCCGGTAAAGGTTGAATTCCGGCACATTCCGGCAAAGATCATACTCGAAATGACAAACGGCACAGGTGTCGAAGCGGAAGATTTGCGGTCGTTGCAGGTCGAGGCGAGGGGAGTGTATACGGCTGGATTACTCGCTTTGGATACCGGAATCGTAACTCCTGCCGGGAATATTGGCACAATATCCGTTCCGGTTTCTGACGACGGCCGACACGCCGAGTACGTGGTATTGCCAACAAACGAACTTCCCTCTTCCGGCCGTGACTTGAGATTTACCTTTACCGTAAAGGATATCGATATCGCGCAGACGTATCGTTTTGACGAAAACTTGCGATTCGAGATGGGCAAGCAATACACGTTGGATGTGGTAATCGCAAATCCGGGAATCGAAGTGACAATCCGGACAATCGAAGATTGGATCGTGGACGACGAAACCGGTGATGCCGTGTTATGATATTCAGTCAGAGAGGTGAAGGTTGTGCCGGATGCGCAGCCTTTACCTCTTTGCAATACAGTCCCGAATGCTAAAATAATGTAAAACGGTCTGTGCGGGAATAAAAGATTGTATTTTTGATAAAGGCCTTTTACTGAATCCAGAGGTGATATGGCAGAACAAGTCAATCAATATGAACTGGGGTTGTTGAGCGAGATGAAACGGGGCAGCCAAAGCGCATTTTCAGTCCTGTTCGGTATTTATTATGCCGATCTGCTCCTTTATTGTGGTACGTTTATCCGGGAACGAAAGGAATGTGAAGATATCGTACAAGATATTTTTTATAAATTGTGGAACGATCGAAGGGAACTGAAAATCGACACCTCTTTGAAGGCCTATCTTTTACGAGCTGTACGCAATGGTTGTTTCGATGTTTTCCGCCATAGGAAAATTGAGCGAAACCATGTCTGTGCCATAACGGCAACACCCTCTGCCGGAAATTTGGAAACTGAAAATTACGTGCTTTATTCCGACCTGCAAAGCCGGCTCGACGAAGTGTTGGAACAGCTTGATGAAAAGGCTGCCGAAGCATTTCGAATGAACCGTTTCGAGAATCTCAAGTACCGTGAGATTGCCGAACGACTGCAAGTCTCCGAGCGAACCGTTGAGGTCCGAATAGGAAAAGCATTGGAATTTATCCGCAGTCACCTTCACGATTTTGCCATGCTGCTTTTTTTCATTGGCCCGTTCTGATTAATGAGACAATTTGAAGTTGGGACGTCTATGGATTACATGGATACGGAAAATAAACATATCGAAGTATTGATCGCCCGTTTTTTGGCAGGCGACGCTGCACGGGAAGAGTTGGATGAACTTACGGCTTGGATTGACCGCAATCAGGAAAACTTAGCCTATTTCCTGAAAATGAAAAATATATGGGATACAACCCATCCGGCGTTCGATCCCCGGAGCATCCATGCAGGAGAGGCTTTAAACGATCTCTGGATACGGATCGGCAAGGCTCGTCGGGAACGCATGGGACGAATGTTGGTAGGAATCTGGTCGCGGATAGCAGCCGTAATCGCTTTGCCTCTGCTGGCAGCCACGGTCTGGATGGGCGTTCAGCACATTCGCCGCAACAATCATGAAGTGGCTTATCAAGAGGTGACAGTCCTTTATGGAACCCGTTCCACAGTGACACTCTCCGACGGTTCGACCGTGTGGCTCAATGGCGGCAGCCGACTGAAATATCCGGTCTCGTTCGGACGGAATGTACGGACGGTCGAAATGGATGGCGAGGCCTATTTCAAGGTCACGGCAGACAAAGAATCGCCTTTCATTGTACGTACGGCTCGTGCCGATGTGACGGCTGTCGGCACGGAGTTCAATGTCGAAGCCTACTCGGGTGACAGCTTGCTGGCCGTAACATTGGCCGAAGGGGGGGTGGAAGTGGCGTTGCCGGGGACTTCGGAAATGCTGAAACCACGTGAACGGCTGGTCTATGATGCCAGCACCGGACGCCATAGTATCTATCTCGGCGATACCTATAAGTGGTGTGCCTGGAAGGATGGTGTGCTGGCTTTCCGCAATGATCCGTTGAATTATGTCTTCAAACGCTTGGGGCAGACTTATAACATCGATTTTATCGTGGATAAATCGATTGAGGACCATATTTATTATGCTACGTTCGAAGGCGAATCGTTGGACAAGATACTCAGCCTGCTTGAGAAAAGTGCACCGATTCGTTTCCGCAGACTTTCGGAAGAAACCGAAAAGAACGATTTTAGCCATCGACAACGAATCGAAGTTAAAATCAGAGAATAGCTGTCGCGAATTGGAATACATCCGGCGTATGTAGTAACGGTCGGATATTTTATCTCTGTTTTACGTTGGAACAATGTGGCTTTTTGTCACAGGAACGTCTGTTATTATGAACCGTAAAACGAAAACCTAAATTCTTTTTCCATGAATAGCTCGCCACCCTGTCTATTCGTCCGCTGACGCTTTTCCGTTGTGCGTACGTCGTTTTCCAAAAAGTTTCAGGTGCAAAAACGAAAAACAGACTTACGTATGATTTTACCTATTCCAACTATCCGCAGAGGAGCCCGGCATATCATTCCGTTATGCCGCTTATTCCTCGCTATTGCAGTTTGCCTGATGCTGGGGACAAGGTCCGCTACGGCGCAAAACAAGAGTATCACTCTGCATGTGAACAACATCAATATCGCTGAGGTGTTGACACAAATCGAGCAACAGAGCGGTTACCGTTTCCTATACAACAAAAATCTGGTCGATGTAGACAAAATCGTAACCATGTCTGTGCATGAGGGCGCTATTGAGGAAATCCTTAACAAGCTCTTTGCCGGGACGAATATTACTTATTCAATCGATGGTCGGCAAATCGTGCTCAAACAAACCCTTGCCGAAAGAGAAGACATACATGTGCCGTCGGTGTGCGGTCGTATTACCGACGCATCGGGCATGCCAATAGTCGGAGCGGCAGTTTTGGTGAAAGGGACCTCCCGAGGTGTGATTTCCGATACGGATGGCCGTTACGAAATCGCATCCGGTGCAAATGAAACGTTGGTCTTTACCTGTTTGGGATACGTCACAGCCGAGATAGCCGTAGATAGCAGGACCCGGATCGACATCCGGCTTGAGGAAGAGACCCAGGATCTCGAGCAGGTCGTAGTCATCGGATACGGCACGGCGCTCAAAAAAGACCTGACAGGTTCCGTCAGCTCGATTCAGGGCGACGTGATTGCCGACCGGAAGGTTTCCCAGCTTTCATCGGCCTTGCAGGGCTCGATGCCCGGCGTTATGGTGACTCGGGACAACAGCGCTCCCGGCTCACAGAGTTCGATTCGTATTCGCGGTATTACGACGATCGGCGATAGCAGTCCGCTGGTGATCGTTGACGGTGTGCCTGTCGAGAATATCAATGACATCAATCCCAATGATGTGGAAAGTATTACGGTACTTAAGGACGCAGCCTCGGCCTCCATTTACGGATCGCGCGCTGCGGCCGGCGTGCTCCTGATTACGACTAAACGGGCACACACTAACGAATTGGCTCTTAACTATACATTCGAATATGGTGTCGATATGCCCACACGGATGCCTGAATACGTCGGAGTGACGCGTTTCATGGAGATGACTAACGAATTGCGCTGGAACGATGCTGGCAATGGTTCGGACCATTATCCGGCTTACGCAGCCTCGATGATCAAGAATTACATGCACTATCACCGGGAAAATCCGGATGTTTATCCGAATACCAATTGGCGGGATCTGTTAATGAAAGACAGCGCACCTAAACAGATGCATATGTTCAGTATTTCGGGTGGTACGGACCGAATTCGAACGAAAGCCACTTTCGGGTATGATCGTGTCGAGGGACTATATGAGAACCGGAGCTATGAGCGTTTTACGGTTCGGATGAACAACGATATCAAGATCAATGATTTCATATCCGGCGCTTTCGATGTTAACGTCAAACGGTCTTATGCACTGTCTCCTGTGTCAGATCCCATGCCGGCTGTTTACATGGCATCTCCGGTCTATGCAGCTGTGTGGGCGGACGGACGGATCGCTGACGGAAAATCGGGGGATAACGCGTATGCCGCATTGTTGTACGGAGGCACCACCAAACAGAATTATAATCAGGTCGGCGGCAAGATTGCCCTCTATATCACTCCGCTGCGTGGACTGAAACTTTCGGCAATTGTCGCTCCTACCTACAACGATTCCAAGACCAAAAAATTCACCAAACGCATCGAGTACTATGCCGCTGACGATCCCTTGGAGTTCATGGGTACCATCAGCGGACACGCTGCGACCCGGTTGGACGAAGGTCGTTCCGACTCCCACAATATCACGACCCAGTTCTTCGCCAACTACGACCGTACTTTCGGCCGCCATACCTTGAGCCTGACAGCCGGATACGAAGGTTATACGTATTTCAATGAGGATTTGACCGCGGCACGCGACAACTACGAACTGACACAGTATCCTTACCTCGACCGGGGTTCCGAGGACTATCAGTTCAATAGCGGTTCTGCCTACCACCGCAGCTACCAGTCGTTTTTTGGACGGGTGATGTATAATTTCGGCAACAAATACCTCATCCAGGCCAACATTCGCTGCGACCGTTCCTCACGCTTCGACAAGGACCACCGGACGGGTTTCTTCCCGTCGGTTTCTGGAGGCTGGGTGCTCACCGAAGAGAAATTCTTCCGGAATTTCGGACTGCGACCACTGACTTATCTCAAGTTGCGTGCATCCTATGGTACGTTGGGAAATGACCGCGTAGGCAACTATCCCTATTTGCCGTTGCTGAATTATACGAACGGTTTGTTCTACAACAACGGGCAGATCACCTCCGAAATGACCGCAGCCCAGTGGCAATATGCCATCCGCGATATCACATGGGAGACGACCAAGACATTGGGACTCGGTCTCGATGCGGCTTTATTCCGCGACCGCCTGCGTCTGACGGCAGATTATTACTACAAGATCACCAAAGACATGATCCTCAATATCGATATTCCCGACTACGTAGGTTATGACGATCCTGAACAAAACACCGGAAAGATGAAAACGACCGGATTCGAACTCGAATTGGGATGGCATGACCGTATTGGCGAATGGTCCTATGGCGTGACGGCACACCTTTCGGATTTCAAATCCGTGATGGGGTATCTGGGCGGTACGCAGTTTCTGGGGGATCAGGTTAAAATGTTGGGGAGCTATTTCAACGAATGGTACGGTTACCGTAGCGACGGCTTGTTCCAATCGCAGGAGGAAATCGACAACTATCCCGTTATGAACAGCAGCGTCAGGCCGGGAGATATCAAATATCTCAAAAAAGACCCGAACGACACTACGCCGCTATCGCCCGACAAAGACCGGGTTTTATTGGGTAATTCCCAACCTCGTTATCAGTATGGAGCGACGGTTTCAGCCGGGTGGAAAGGTATTGATCTGAATGTCGTAATCCAGGGAGTCGGTTACCAGCTCTGCCGTGTTACGCCAGAAATGGTCATGCCCCTGCGCGACAACTGGGGCAATATCCCGAGAGTGATCGATGGCAAATATTGGAGCCATTACAATACGCCGGAACAGAATCTCAAAGCCAAATATCCCCGTCTGACCTATGCGCAGAAGGATTACAACTATGCTGCGCTATCCGACTTTTGGCTGTTCGACGGAGCTTATTTCCGGTTGAAAAACATAACGCTGGGTTATACTCTGCCTGCGCATATCACAGAAAAAGTCCGTATTCGTAAACTGCGCTTCTATGTAAGCGCCAACGACATCCTTTGTTTCAGTCGTTTCCCGAGGGGATGGGATCCTGAAGTGGGCTCTTCGTCCTATCCGATCACTTCGTCGGTCATCGGTGGAGTCTCTGTTAATTTTTAAATACTTATCGAGATGAAAAAGACTTTTCATATATTGATCGCCTGCTGTATGATATTCATGTCTTGCGGATGTGCCGAGTTGGACCTTTATCCATTGGATACTGGTTCCAGCGATTCGTGGTACCGCAACGAGAGCGAGATACAGATGTCCATCATGGGACTCTATCGAACCGATTTCTGGCCGATCGACGACACGAGATGGAGCGATGACCATCAATCTCGCACTACATTGAACATCATCACTGGTGGTACGATCAACAGTGAGACCGGCGAGGTGGCTACTCGCTGGCAAAATGCCTATAAGGCGATCGCCCGGGCCAACACGTTGCTTGAAAAACTTGAAAACGCCGAGGCGCTGGGCATTGTTCCCGAGCAGGCCGCGCTCTATCGTGCGCAGACTCTCTTCGCCCGTGCGGGTCAGTACGCCATTCTGACTACCTACTTCGGCGACGTGCCCTACGTCGAAAAGCAACTCACCATTGAGGAGGCCTTCAAAATCGGTCGGACCGATCGAGCTGAGATCATGGAGCACGTATACCGCGATTTCGACGAGGCGGCCCGCATATTGCCGTTGAGCTACGACAACGGCCCCGAACTGGCGACCAAGGGTGCGGCCTACGCTCTCAAGGCTCGTTATGCGCTGTACAACGAGGATTGGGAGATCGCGGCCGAGGCGGCCCGCAACTGTATGGAGCTGGAAGTATATTCACTCTATCCCGACTTTTCGGAGTTGTTCCTCGCTTCGACGAAAAAGGCTTCAGAAAATATTTTTTCCTGGCCTCGTTCGATTGAATTGAACCAGATCCTGAGTACCGGGCAAGTGATGGGTTATGTAACGCGCAACCGGGGCGGCTATGCATCGGAGTATCCCACCTGGGAACTTTTCTGTTCATTCCTCTGCACCGATGGCAAGCCGATCGACGAGTCGCCGCTCTTCGATCCGCATAACCCTTTCCGCAATCGCGATCCGCGCTGCGCCGCGACGATCGTCGAGTTCGAGACTGAACACCTGGGTGTGCTGTACGACCCCAATCCACTGACCACAAGCGTTTGGAATTCGATCACGCAGCGCGAGGTGACCAACCAGGACACCAGAGGGGTGAATACCTACGCCTCCTACAACGGTCTTGTACTTAAGAAAGGCGTCGACGAAGCCTATGTCAACGACAATACTTTCAAGGTCGATCCCGACCGCGTATTCATCCGCCTGGCCGATGTGATGCTGATTTATGCGGAAGCGATGATCGAAGCCAACCAGATTGACCAAACGGTTCTTGACGCCATCAACCGGGTACGCGCCCGCGCCTATAAGGTCGATTATACCGATGTCGCTTCCTATCCGGCTGTAACGACTACCGATCGTGACGAATTGCGGCGCATTGTGCGCACGGAGCGTCGTATGGAGTTCGCTTTCGAGGGAGGTCGCTACATGGATCTCATTCGCTGGAAACTGGCCGAGAAGACGCTCAACCTGGCCGATTACGGTTTGCTGGACAAGACCGAACTGATCGAAAAGGTCGTCGAGCCCGGCCTCTGGTTTTACCCTTTCACACCGCAAATCGACGAGGATGGCGTGGCCGATTTCAAACCTATGTACGATGCTGGGCTGGTGAAACTCATCACGCAGCGTAATTTTGACCCCTCGAAGCACTATCTTTGGCCGATACCTTCGCGCGAGGTGATCACCAACCCCAACCTGGGTCAGAACGATAATTATTAATCTGAACGATTTGAATTGGAAATTAAAAACACTCTGAAATGAAACGAACATATATCATTCCGTTTTTCCTGTTGCCACTGGCACTTTTGACCTTCTTATTCGGCTGCAGCAGCGACGCATATGCGACGTACCATCATTTTGATTACGACGATGTCCCTCCTGCAACTATGGAAGCGGGCGAATACACGCTCCGGACGGATGAACCCCGCCAAACAATTTTGGGACTCGGCTTCGAGATCCAGTCCGACGACTTCGGCGTGACCTACGAGAACAACGACCGCATCACGGGCGTTCCCTACGATCTGATTCCCTCGGAACGCACCCGGCTGGGCAAGGAGATGCTCTCAGGGTTCCGCTATATGCGTATGGCCATGGGCTTGTGGTTCCGCGGCATGACCGACGATCGCAAAAATCTGGTGGAGCGCTATCCTGAACAGGTGTCGACACTCCTGCAACTGATCGAGGACGCCGGTGTCGAGGGTATCTCGATGGAGTACTGGTCGCCGGCTCCCTATTGGAAATCGAACAACCATTTTGTTAACGGAACGCTCAAGCAGTACGACGAGGCTTTTCTCGAGGAGTTCAGCGACGCGCTGGTGCGCGATCTACAATATATGCAGGATAAAGGATTCAAGGTATGTACGTGGGGCCTTCAAAATGAGCCTAGGTATAAAGAGGTGGAGGGCTATTCGCACTGCCACTACGAGCCCGAGAACTATGTGAAGACTTTCCGGGCTGTGGCGCCAAAGATCCGTGCGGCAAATCCTAAAATCGAAATCATCGTCGACACGAATGACGGGAACGTCGGCGACTATGCGAAGGAGTTGAAGAAACCCGAAAATCAGGATTTGCTTCAATACGTCGATGCATGGGTTTACCACCGTATCGGAGATGACTCGAACGCCGTGATGGACCGCTGCGACAACTACCTCGAGGGAAGTCTCGGCAAGCCTATTTACCAGAACGAGTATGAGTATTTCTTCGAGCAGGTAGAATCGACAACCGAGCAGTGGCGTATGGTTAACACCGCGCAATCGATCATGAACTGGATGACCTTCGTCGGATCGCAGAAGTGGTACTGGTTGCATGCCCTCAAACCCGCCTCTGAATCGGGTAACAAGGGTTTCTCTTTCGGCTTTTATCGCCAGCCTTTCGATACGGCCGACCGAGGGATGCCCGACCTGAAGCCTGGATATTTCACCTACAATTGGAGCAATTACAACGGTGTGGCCGGATTCCTCAAGCATATGCCCTGGAATTCGGTGCGCTACCAGGTCGACGAGGCGAATAAGCAGCATAACTACCGCATTATGGCTTGGAAGAAGCCCGACGGCAAATTTGTTATTGCGCTGACCAACCGCTCGGATGAGTGGTACGAATACCGTATCGCACTGGACAAGGAGCGGACCTTCGCCGGGTACCGCTACGACCGAGACAACCTCAATGTGGAGCTTTCGGTCCAAAACAACCGTTCGGAACTGACGGTTCCAGTAAAGCCCTGGAGTATCGAATTCTGGGTAGAACAATAAAACAGAACCCGTTGGCGGAATTAAAGCCATAAAACTTTTATGGAGAAAAGGTTGCGCATATTATTGATATTTAGTAAATGAGATGTGCTCAAACATCTGATTTACATATACCGTATGCACAACTTATATGTAATATCCGCAAAATATCTGGACATCTGCGAACAAAAAGCAGGAAATTTAGCCAATGAACAAGGGAATGTGCCTCGTCCGGTTGGAAAAATCTGCGCACTTACAATCCTACAATACATGAACTGCAAAAACAAAAAGTCCATTGGCAGAATCCAGTATGCGATGACTTAATTCCGCCAACGGGTAACAGAATCTATGAAAAACATATTTCTGAAGACCATTGCCGCAACATTGGGTGTGGCAACGGGACTTGTAACACTTGTTTCCTGCGGAACGGAAACTTCGGGAATTGTCTCCGATAAACCCTGTTTCGGTGGAGTTTATCCCCATTTGGCATATTACAACGACGAAGGTGAATGTGGTACGGGAGCTGTCGTGCCTTGGGCAGGACGTTTGTGGGTGATTACTTACGGACCGCACCTGCCTTATGGCTCATCGGACAAACTATATGAAATTGACGATTCGCTTCATCTTACGATCCGGCCCGAAAGTACGGGCGGTACGCCTGCCAACCGAATGATCCACCGGGAAAGCAATCAACTCTTCATCGGACCGTACGTCATTGATGGAGAACGCAACGTACGTGTAATCTCCTACAAGAATGCGCAAGGACGTTACACTGGCACGGCTCGCCATTTGACCGATCCCGTAAATAAATTGTACACGGCCACAATGGAAGAGGGATTTTATGAGGTGGATGTACATACGTTGAATATCAAGACTCTTTATCCTGACGCGAATGATACCCGGCCACATGATAATACAGGAGTCAATCCTCCCAACAACCTGCTACCGGGAGCTCACGGTAAAGGTCTTTACAGCGGACAAGGAGTGCTGGTCTATTCCAATAACGGCGAAGCAACGCATGAAGCTCTCGAAAAATTCGATGTCGAAGCAGGTTCACTTTCGGAGTGGAATGGCCGGGATTGGAAGGTCGTCCGCCGCAACCAGTTTACTGAAATAACGGGTCCTGGAGGCATTTACGGTAATTCCGATCCGGCGACAGACCCGATCTGGTCTTTAGGTTGGGATTATAAATCAATTCTGCTGGCGGTTCGTGATAACAGGGAGTGGCATTTCTATCGTCTTCCGAAAGCCAGCAATTCCTACGACGGAGCCCATGGCTGGAACACTGAATGGCCGCGTATTCGTGATGTCGGAACCAAAGATGTTCCGGAATATCTTATGACCATGCATGGTATGTTCTGGCATTTTCCCGAAACATTTACGGCTTCCAATACTGCGGGTATACATCCTCGGTCGGCGTATCTTAAGGTGATTGGCGATTTTGCCCGCTGGCACGACCGATTGGTTTTCGGATGTGACGATTCGGCTCGGAAGGAGTTTCTGAACAAACGTAGGATCAAAGGGGGCGTAGGCGGTCCCGGTCAATCCAATTCAAACTTGTGGTTTACCTCCCCTGAGCGGCCTGACAGCCTGGGCCCGACTACAGCCGGCGGTTCGGTCTGGCTGCGGGAATCGATAGAAGCCGGTTCCATAAGTGAACCGTTCCTGTTCGCCGGATGGGAAAAACGGGGAGCATGGTTACGCAATGACGGAGAAGAACGAGTTGTATTCTCCTTTGAGGTCGATCCTGACGGATATGGGGGCTGGTCCGAACTGCACTCAGCAGTACTTGAACCGGGGGCATCCTCTTTCGTGGCTTTTGCTCCGGAGGACAAGGGCGTTTGGATTCGAGTGAAAGCGGACAATGGCACCGTAGCGAGCGTATCGTTCGTTTATGCGTCCCGGGATATGCGGTCTGTATCTGCCGACCCGATTTTCCGTGGGTTAGCGTCCGTTGAAGAATGTCCGACATCCGAAGGCTTGCTCTATGGACGAGGCGGTAATGTCAGAACGTTGGCGATGTTGGCTCGGAATATGTCTGGAAAAGAGCAATATTATGAACTCTCGGGAAATATGTGTCTGGCTCCCGGCAACTCCGCAGCAGCCGAGGAGTTGATTCGTGAAAGATACACGATCCCGACCAATGTCCTTGAAATCGACGAAGGTTCCGTACTCATTGTCGATGACAAGGACCGCCGTTGGCGTCTGCCGTTAGGTGATCGCAGTTTCGACTCACTGACCCTCGGAGGAAAACTCCGGATCTGTCGGGAGGTAGCTACGGAACGGGACCTCTTCAATTGCCACGGAACCTTTTATGAACTTCCGGCCGAAAATGCTGACGGATTTGCCAAGATTCGTCCGATCTCTTCACACCGTTTCCGAATCAATGATTACGCTTCGTACCGTGGCTTGCTGATTATGACAGGTATTTCGAATGATAAAGTCAAGGACAACCCCCGGATTATCCGCTCTGAGGATGGATCTGTCGCAGTGTGGGCCGGAGTCATCGATGATTTGTGGAAACTCGGGAAGCCCATCGGCAGCGGAGGCCCGTGGGTTGATGCTAATGTAGAGGCTGGAAAGGCATCCGATCCCTATCTGATAGGATTCTATGACGAGCGTGTGCTCAATATTTCACACAAATCCAAGAACGACGTATGTTTTACGATCGAGGTCGATCCTACCGGCGACGGAACATGGATGGAATACGGACGGTTCGTCGTCGGTCCCGGACAGGCCTTTACACATCGGTTCCCGGATGCTTTTCAAGCGCGCTGGATTCGATTCCGTTCCGACAGGAATTGTGTCGTTACTACATGGCTCGAATATAAATGATGAAAGAGATGGGCAAAGCGTTTTTGATGGGAATGCTGTTGTTCCCGGCAGTGGTGTGGGCTCAAATCTCCCCCGAAGCTGCCGCTCGGGCCGCTGCGCTCGTACGGCAAATGACGCTCGAAGAGAAAATCGATTATATCGGCGGCTACAATCACTTTTACATCCGCGGCATACCCCGGTTGGGAGTTCCCGAAATCCGCATGGCTGACGGTCCGCAGGGAGTACGCAACAAGACCCGCAGTACAATGTATCCCTGTGGTATCGCCGCTGCTGCCTCTTGGAGCCGTGAGGCTGTATATGAAATGGGTGTAGGACTGGGACGTGACGCCCGGGCTCGCGGGGTCCATATTCTGCTTGGGCCTGGAGTGAATATCTACCGTTCGCCCCTGTGCGGACGCAATTTCGAATATTTCGGCGAAGATCCGTTGCTGGCCTCAGAAACGGCCGTCTGCTATATCCGTGGTGTGCAGTCTCAGGGCGTGATGGCTACAATCAAACATTTTGCCGGTAACAATCAGGAATACGACCGTCACCATACGGGTTCGGATATCGATGAACGAACGCTCCATGAAATCTATCTGCCGGCTTTCCGACGGGCTGTCCGGGAAGCCGGCGTAGGGGCAGTCATGTCGAGTTATAATATGCTGAACGGAGTACATGCCTCGGAAAACCGAATTCTGCAAGTAGATATTTTGCGAGATAAATGGGATTTTGAAGGGATACTGATGTCCGATTGGAACTCAACCTATTCCGCAGCAGGAGCCGCCAACAACGGGCTCGATTTGGAGATGCCTTCGGGACAATTCATGAACCGGGAACAGTTGATGCCCCTCATCGCCTCGGGTGTCGTTTCCGAACGGACAATCGACTTGAAAGTGCAGCATATTCTCCAAACACTCATCACATTTGGTTTTTTCGATCGCCATCAGCAAGATCGAACAATTGCCGAAAATGATGCCGTATCGCGCCTTGCCGCTTTGCGGCTGGCCCGGGAAAGCGCAGTCCTGTTGAAGAATGACGGAAATATTCTACCCTTGCGCGGAGGGAACATCCTGGTCATGGGACCCTGCGCCGATACGATCTATACGGGTGGAGGAAGCGGGGCAGTCCATCCGTTTCACACGGTATCGGTTGTCGAAGGAATGAAGAAAATGGGACGCCGTTATAAAGTGAACAGCGATGAAATAAATCTCTGCCGCGATCTTTCGTGCGGAGAATATTATGCTGATCCGCACAACCGGGATATGGGTCTGCTGAAGGAATATGATCTTGCGGTCCGCAAAGCTGATGCTGTAATACTTTGTATGGGATTCAACTCCAAGACCGAAAAGGAAGATGCCGATCGTAGTTTTTCATTGCCGGAAGGACAGGAACGCTTGATTACTGATGTGGCAAAACTCAATCAGCATGTCATAGTAGTGATCAACAGCGGCGGTGGAGTTGAGATGCAACCCTGGCTGGGAAAAATCCAGGGCCTGCTGATGGCCTGGTATCCGGGACAGGAAGGTGGTCTTGCACTGGCGGAGATTCTTACGGGCCGCATTTCTCCAAGCGGAAAACTTCCTGTATCCATTGAGCGATGCTGGGAAGACAATCCTGTCGCGGGCAGTTATTATCCCAATTTGCCCGATGGCCTTTATCGCAAGCAGACCACCCGGCGTGTCAATTACAACGAAGGTGTCTTTATCGGTTACCGAGGGTATGATTGCAACGGAACCACCCCACTTTTTCCGTTCGGTTTCGGATTGAGCTATACAACGTTCACCTATTCGGACCTTAAGGTAAAGACCGATGCCGATTCGGTGCGGGTTTCGTTCGAAGTGCGCAATACGGGCAAGTGTGACGGAGCCGAAGTCGCACAAGTCTATGTAAGCGACGTGGCATGTTCCGTGCCTCGACCGGAACGGGAACTGAAGGGCTATGAAAAGCTATTTCTCAAAGCCGGAGAGCAGCGTCAGGTAAACATCGTGCTGGATAGAGATGCTTTTGCATTCTATGATATACAAACCGGTGATTTCGTGACCGAGCCGGGAACATTTGTAATCTCGGCCGGCTCATCCTCCGCCGACTTACCGCTAAAACAGACAATAACATTCTAATCAACTTTTACCGACGATGAAAAAATTCCTTATTTTGAGCCTGCTGCTTCTATTCTGTGGAACGCTTCGCGCCGGAGATGACGCCCGACATGATCCTTCGATAAATGCCATCAACAGATTGCCTATGCATGCTGCATTTTTTGCCTACGAATCGGCAGAAAAGGCCATCGCAGGCAATCGGAAGGCATCCGAACGCTACCTCTCCTTGAACGGCACCTGGAAATTTCTTTGGGTCCGTGACGCTTGTGATCGTCCTGATACCTTTTTTCGTACTGATTTCGATGATAAAGCTTGGAAAACAATGCCGGTACCTGGAATGTGGCAGTTAAACGGTTATGGCGACCCGCAGTATGTCAATCATGGATATCCATGGCGGGAACAGTTCAAAAGCGATCCTCCGCATTATCCCGATACCGGGAATCATGTCGGCTCCTACCGTCGCGTGATCGAAATACCTGAAACATGGAGCGGACAGCAGGTTATCGCCCATTTCGGCTCAGTGACTTCGAATATGAGCCTATGGGTCAACGGTCGGTATGTGGGATATAGCGAAGATAGTAAATTGGAGGCCGAATTCGACTTGACACCTTATGTGAAACCGGGAGCGAATCTGATCGCTTTCCAGATTTTCCGCTGGTGTGACGGCACCTATCTTGAAGATCAGGATTTTTTCCGCTTGTCAGGCATCGCACGCGACTGTTACCTCTATACCCGCGATGAACGCCATATCGCCGATCTGCAAGTCACCCCGTCGCTCGACAATGGTTACACGACAGGGCAACTCGACATCCGGGCGGAGATGTCTCGTTCCAGTAAAGGGTGTACGCTTGAATTGGAAGTGTCGGATCACACGGGACGGCCGGTTGCATCCGAACGCACGAAAGTCTCCGCGACGCGACAGCAGATTAGGCTCAATGCCGGAAAAGTCGATCTCTGGAGCGCAGAAACCCCTGTGTTGTATCGTCTAACGGCAACGTTGCGCGCTCCGTCAGGCGAGGTAATCGAGGTGATTCCTCTGCGTACGGGTTTCCGCGAGGTGAAGATTGCAGGCGGACAGTTGCTCGTCAACGGCAGACCGATTTTGGTCAAAGGGGTGAATCGGCATGAAATGGACCCTGACGGCGGGTATATAGTTTCCGAAGAACGGATGCTGCAAGACATTCGGATACTGAAAGAAAACAATTTTAATGCAGTACGTACGTGCCATTATCCGGATGATGTGCGTTGGTATGAGTTGTGTGATGAATACGGGCTGTACGTAGTTGCTGAGGCGAACATAGAGTCACATGGTATGGGTTATGGTAAGAATCCCTTGGCAAGTGATCCGGTATGGAAAAAAGCCCACCTTGAACGCAACGAACGCAATGTGCGCCGGAATTTCAACCATCCGTCGGTCATTATTTGGTCGCTGGGGAATGAATCGGGAGACGGAGCGAATTTCACAGCCTGTTATGACTGGATCAAGGCATACGATCCCTCGCGTCCGGTACAATTCGAACAGGCTTTTTGGGGTAAAGACCACAATACCGACATTATTTGCCCGATGTACTGGTATTACGACAAATGCAAACGTTACGCCTCGGACAATCCGAAAAAACCATTGATCCAGTGTGAATACGCCCATGCCATGGGTAACTCGATGGGCGGTTTCAAGGAGTATTGGGATCTTATCCGTAAATATCCCTCCTATCAAGGCGGATTCATCTGGGATTTTGTCGATCAGTCGCTGAGGAAACAGGGCAAGAACGGAGTAATGATTTACGGTTATGGTGGAGACTGGAATCCGTATGACGCTTCGGATAAGAATTTCTGTGATAATGGGCTGGTCAGTCCTGACCGTATCCCGAATCCCCACATGCATGAAGTGCGCTACTGGCAACAGCCTATTTGGGTGCGTGAGGTGGATCTGCAAACCGGGCGCATCGCTGTGTTCAACGAATATGCCTTTCGGGATATTTCCGCCTACAGCCTTCATTGGCGGTTGTTATGCGACGGGCACGAAGTACTCTGCGGGAGTGTTCCGTCGCTCGATGTCGCTCCTCAAACCGAAGTGCCGCTCCAGTTGGCTTACGATGCCGGCAGCCTGCCGACCGAAGGGGAATTGTTGCTCGATATCGCTTTCCGGCTCCAAAATGCCGAAGCACCGTTGCCGGCAGGCCATACCGTTGCCCGACAGCAATTGGTGGTCCGCGAACGGAAGGCGGAGATGCCCGAAATAGCCGTTCGACGCATTGATAGCTATACATCGGACGGAACGGTGGCTCTTGTTCAGGAAGACCGGAATTTCTTGATCGTTGAAGGCGAAAACATACGGTTGGATTTCGATCGCCGGAATGGTTTTATGACTCGTTATGAGGTCGACGGGGTTGCTTATCTGTATCCTGGTACGACTTTGAGACCCAATTTTTGGCGGGCTCCGACCGATAATGATTTCGGTGCTGGAGTGCAGCGTAAAAACCGGATGTGGAATAATCCCCGAATAGAACTCAAAGAACTTGTCGGGCGGATGGAAGGAGAGATTGCCGTAATTACCGCGGACTATGAACTGCCGGAGATACCGGCTAAATTGCAAATGGAGTATCGAGTCGGCAATACCGGAGAAATCCTCGTTACGGAGAAACTGATCACGGCAAAGGATGTTAAGGTCCCCGATTTGCAACGTTTTGGAATGCGTATGGAGATGCCTGCGACATTCGATCGAATCAATTATTACGGTCGAGGACCGTGGGAGAATTATTCCGACCGTAAGTCATCGGCGTTTTTGGGCCTCTATTCGCAGACGGTGGATGAACAATTTTATCCTTATATCCGCCCTCAAGAGACCGGTACCAAGAGTGATATTCGCTGGTGGCATCAGGGAGACCGATCCGGACGAGGACTGATGTTCACATCAGCAGAACCTTTTTCGGCGTCAGCTTTGCACTATTCACAGGAATCGCTCGATGAGGGTTTGACCAAGAAGCAAGGACATTCGCAGGAGGTTGTTCCGCAGGATCGGGTATTTCTCTGTATTGACAAAACGCAAAGCGGTCTTGGTTGTGTGAATTCGTGGGGAGCCCGCCCGGGAGCCGCCTATCGGCTTCCGTACAAAGACTATGTTTTTGAATTCCGAATGGCTCCTGAAATAAAATTATATTAGAATCGTTAAAATCTAATCTATATGTACATCAGAAAATCAATCATTCCATCATGAAACTACTGAAAACATGTCTGGCCGCCCTGCTACTTGCAGGCGCCTCGGCTACGGCCCAGGAGCTCCGCTCCCCAAACGGAAAACTGCAGATGCTCTTTTCTCTCGACAAGGCCGGAACGCCGCTCTACGAACTCCGCTATGGAGACAAAATCGTTGTAAAACCCAGCAAAATGGGATTCCTGCTCCGCGGGAAGGAGGAGACCATGAAGTTCGGGGAGGAGATGACAAAGACGAAAGCTGCACGACTCACCGAATCGCTCTGTGACGAATTCGAGATCCTCGACACGCAGAGCGCCACGTTCGACGAAACCTGGCAGCCGGTCTGGGGCGAGGAGTCGTCGATCCGCAACCACTACAACGAACTCTGCGTCTCACTTCGCCAGCCGCACAGCGACAGACGAATGACCATCCGGTTCCGACTCTTCGACGACGGGCTGGGATTCCGCTACGAATTCCCCGTACAGCCCCGTCTGGTCTACTTCGTCATCGCCGACGAGTGCACGGAATTCGCCATGACCGGAGACCACACCGCCTGGTGGATTCCCGGAGACTACGACACCCAGGAATACGACTATACCTGCTCGAGGCTTTCGGAGATCCGCGGACACATGAGCGGCTCGATCACCGACAACCTCTCGCAGACGGCCTTCTCGCCGACCGGCGTACAGACCTCCCTGCAACTGAAAACCGACGACGGGCTCTACATCAATCTCCATGAGGCGGCTCTGGTCAACTTCCCGGCCATGCACCTCGAACTCGATGATCGTACGATGGTCTTCAAGGCGCATCTGACTCCCGACCCCAACGGCGACAAGGCCGACATGCAGACCCCGGCCATAACACCCTGGCGGACGGTGATCGTCTCGGACGATGCCCGGGAGATCCTCGCCTCGCGTCTGACACTCAACCTGAACGAACCCTGCAAGATCGAGGATACTTCGTGGATCCGTCCCTGCAAATACATGGGGGTCTGGTGGGAGATGATCACCGGCAAAAGCAGCTGGTCCTACACCGACGAACTGCAGAGCGTACACCTCGATACGGATGATCTGACGAAGGTCAAACCAAACGGACGCCACGGCGCTACGACCGCCAATGTGAAACGTTACATCGACTTCGCCGCAGATCACGGCATGGACGCTGTGCTGGTCGAGGGATGGAACATCGGCTGGGAGGACTGGTACGGCAACATGAAGGATTATGTTTTCGACTTCGTGACCCCTTATCCGGATTTCGATGTCGAGGAGATTCAACGCTACGCCGCCGAAAAGGGCGTGAAGATGATCATGCACCACGAAACCTCGGGATCGGTACGCAATTACGAACGGCACCTCGAAGCCGCCTACCGTTTCATGAACGAACACGGCTATCCGGCCGTCAAGTCGGGGTACGTGGGCAACATCATCCCCAAGGGAAACAACCACTACAACCAGTGGATGGTCAACCACTATCTCTATGCCGTGAAGAAAGCCGCCGACTACCGCATCATGGTCAATGCCCACGAGGCCGTGCGTCCGACGGGACTCTGCCGCACATGGCCCAATCTGATCGGCAACGAGTCGGCCCGAGGCACGGAATACCAGGCGTTCGGAGGATCGAAGCCCTCGCATGTCACCGTACTGCCCTTCACACGGCTTATCGGCGGCCCGATGGACTATACGCCGGGCATCTTCGAAATGGAGATTTCGAAAATTAACCCGAACAACCATTCGCACGCCAACTGTACGATCGCCAACCAGCTGGGAATCTATGTAGTGATGTCCTCCCCGCTGCAGATGGCCGCCGATCTGCCCGAAAACTACGAGCGCTTCCCCGATGCCTTCCGGTTCATCGAGGAGGTGGCGCTCGACTGGTCCGAAAGCCGCTACCTGGAGGCCGAGCCCGGAGCCTACATCACCGTGGCCCGCAAGGCCAAGGATTCGGGACGCTGGTTCCTGGGATGCTGCGCCGGCACAGAGCACCTCTCCGACATCCGGTTCGACTTCCTCGACCCGTCAAAAACCTACGTGGCGACGATCTACGCCGATGCCCCCGACGCCGACTACCGGAACAACCCGCAGGCCTACACGATCCGTGAGGTGCGCTGCACGTCGAAGAGCCGGCTGCAACAACGAGCTGTCGAAGGCGGAGGTTTCGCCATTTCGTTCCGCGAAGCAACGTCCGCGGACAACAAACTCCCCCGACTGAAATAGCCGGTCTCAAGAATTCATCCAAAAAAGGAGCCATCCCCTTGTTCGGGATGGCTCCTTTTGTCTATGTGCGGGAGGGCTCCTCCCCGTGTCGGGAGAAGGCCGCATCCGGGCTCCGACCGACGCTATTCGTCCTTCGTCGCCCGTTCGATCAGCAGATCGTCGAGCCGCACTTTCGGGACATAGTGCACGCCGTCGCGGCGGTAGTAGGCATGGCTCTCGTCAGCGTCGATCTCCGTCAGTTCGATCCGTTCGGCCCCCTTGCCGACCGCAAGGATCAACAGCGGATCATACGGAAGACCAAGCAACTCACGAACCCGGGCCGGATCGAACGCTCCGATGCAGATGCCGTTCAGACCGATCTCCACGGCCCGCAGCAGCATGCTCTGGGCCGAAATGCCGAGGTCCATATCGACGTAACGATTCTCGGGAAGCGTCGAGCAGATGACGATGAAGGCGTTGGGTTCGGTGCCGGGCAGCGGAAGGTGCAGCTCGGGAAGCGCCCCTCCGAGGCGGATGAGCGGCAGAAGCTGCCGCGCCTCGTCACCCAGAACGGGCCGGAAGCGCAGCACCTGCTGGTTGCGGGCCGAAGGGATGCGGGTATTCACCTCGATGAGGGTGCGAAGCTGGTCCTCGCGGACCTGGAAACGGGGATCATACCCCCGGCAGCTGCGGTTGCGGAGCAGAAGTTTCGTCAGCGTCACGGCTGGCCGGCGCACGGGAGCCTCGGCTCGCGCCCGGTACTCCTCCATCTTCCGGCCCAGATAGTTGTCTGCCATATTCGGGATTTTTATGCCGCCAAATTACGAAATGTCGGCCGAAAAAACAAGATCCCGCGAAAGGCCCGCACGGAGGGCCGGATCACTCGGCGGCGGTGTGTTTGCGGACAATGCGCATGAACTCCTCGCCCGTGATCGTCTCGCGTTGCAGCAGGAAGGCTGCGGCTTCGTCCAGGATCGCTCGGTGCGACGAAAGAATCCCGCGGGCCTTTTCATGCGCCTCCTTTACGATGCGAAGCACCTCGCGGTCGATCTCCGCCGCCGTCTCCGAGGAGCAGGTAAGCGAATTGTCGCCGCCCAGGTAGGCATTGTTGACCGTCTCGAGGCCCATCATGTCGTAGCGGTCGCTCATCCCGAAGCGCGTAACCATCGCCCGGGCCAGTTTCGTGGCCTGTTCGATGTCGTTCGAAGCCCCGGTGGTGATGCTCCCGAAGACAAGTTCCTCGGCCGAACGGCCGCCCGTGAGCGTCGCAATGCGGTTGAAGAGATTCTCGCGGCTCAGCAGCATCTGATCGCCCTCATCGACCTGCATCGTATAGCCCAGTGCCCCGGAGGTTCGCGGAATGATCGTGATCTTATGCACGGGAGCCGAGGCCGTCTGCATCGCGGCAACCAGGGCATGCCCGATCTCATGGCAGGCGACGATCCGTTTCTCTTCGGGCGTAAGCACGGCGTGTTTCTTCTGCGCTCCGGCCATAACCGTCTCGACGCTCTCCTCCAGATCGGCGGTCGTCACCTTATGACGTCCCTGCCGCACGGCCCGAAGAGCCGCCTCATTGACGATATTGGCCAGTTCGGCCCCCGATGAGCCGGCCGTGGCCTGTGCTACGATCGACAGATCCACCGAATCGTGTTTCACCTTGGCAAGATGCACCCCAAGGATCGCCTTGCGCCCCTCGAGGTCCGGTAGCTCCATCTGGATGCGGCGGTCGAAGCGTCCCGGACGCAACAGCGCCTTGTCGAGGCTCTCGGGACGGTTCGTGGCGGCCAGGATCACCACTCCCTTGCGGCCGTCGAAGCCGTCCATCTCGGTCAGCAGCTGATTCAGGGTCTGCTCGCGCTCGTCATTGCCGCCAAGAGCTGAATCGCGGCGCTTGCCGATGGCGTCGATCTCGTCGATGAAGATGATGCACGGGGCCTTTTCGCCCGCCTGCTTGAAGAGGTCGCGGACCTTGGCCGCACCCATCCCGACAAACATCTGGACGAACTCCGAACCGGACATGGCAAAGAACGGAACACGCGCCTCGCCCGCTACGGCCCGGGCTATGAGCGTCTTTCCCGTTCCCGGAGGTCCGACAAGCAGCGCCCCCTTCGGCAACAAGGCACCGATCTCGGAATATTTCGACGGACTGTGCAGAAAATCCACGATCTCGCTCAACGCCTCCTTGGCCTCATCCTGTCCGGCCACGTCGGCAAAGGTCGTCTTTACGTCCGAATCGGCATAGATCCGCGCCCCGCTGTTGCCGAACGAAAGGAAATTCCCGCCGCCCATCCGGGACTGAAGGCTCCGGCTCGCCTGCTTCCAGAGCATGTAGAAAAGCAGACCCGGAAGAACCCACATCAGAATGAAGTTGAGAATCGGAGAATTCTCCTGCGGCACGATCTGCGTGAAGGAGATTTTCCCGCTCTCATTGGGGCTCCCGGCGGCAAGCAGCCGATCGACCAGTTGCGGATCATCGATCGCACCGGTCCGGTAGGTCGCCGTCTTGCCCCCGTCGGTCAGGGCCGTAAAGTAGATCTGACCGTTCTTGATCATCACCTCCTTCACCTGACCGCTGTCAACCCGTTCGATAAAGGCTCCGTAGTCGGTCGGGGTGATCCGGTTCGGACTGAAGAGCGGAAAGATGAATCCGTTCAAGAACAAGACGATCAGCATAACCAGCAAAGCCCCCATGAAGGGGTTGCTGCGGCGTGGTCTCGGACTTTGTGTTTCCTGTTTGTCGTTCATACGTTACATGGGTTGATTCCGCGGGCAAAGATCCGATTTTTCCGAGACCGAATTATCGTCGTTCCGACGTCAAACATGTCGAATTTTTCGCCAAAAAAAGACCGGAGGAAGCCCCTTCGGATGAAAGAGGTCTCCCAATCCGGTCAATCCGGCCTCGGAACCCGTCAGAACGGTCACTCCTCCTCGATCACTTCGGCATCGACTATCGGCCCGTCGCCGAAGCGTCTTGCGGCATGGTCGATCTTCCGCAGATGGAAAGCCAAAGCGATACGGAATACGCCGTAAAAGAGGAAGAAGAGTCCGACGTACGCCAACAAAAATGCCCCGCCAAAGGCCGGCAGCGTCAAGAAGAGGAAAGCACTAATCAGGCTCAGTATGTTGCACGCCAACAACCAACCCCACCCCTTGACGGGACCTCCGGAGAAGGCGCAGGATTCACAAATACCCAAAATAGAATGAAAGAGCATCCAAAGGCCGATCATGTAGACCAGAATCGTCGTAACGAACGGCAACGGAATGAGTGCAAGCCAGATTCCGAAGAGGAGCTCGACAATGCCGCGGGCGAGACTCCAGCCCCAAAGGGCATTGTTCCATCGGTTCGTGGCGGCAAAAAAGATATTGAATAACCCGCCGACAATCAACAAAACAAGGAAAAAGATCGTCAACGCCGTGAGCGAGCCAAGCGGTGTAACGAAACAACCGATTCCGGCTCCGATGCTCAAAATTCCGACAAGCAACGAAATCCACCAAAAACGGACGGGATTTCGTTCAAAACAATGAAGTGATTTAAACTTTTTGTTTTCGTGAAATTTTCTTTAGTAACAAGACCGCGAATGCCAGGTAATTCCAAGATGTCCAGTTGGCAACAGTTGTATCAAACCGGTTCAATAGAGTCCTGAAACTGTCCATCCAAGCGTTGGTCCGTTCGATGGAATACCTTTCAGCATACAGTTCATCATCAACAAAGATGTCATCGGCATTTTCTCTCCGTTTATTGATGCAGATGTTTGCGATGATCTCTTTTTCACACAGGAAACCACGTAAGGCATCGCAATCGAATCCGGCATCGGCATTGAGGAAAAGGCCGTCAACCCGAATATGGGATTTCTCAAAGTCGTTGAACATGTCACCAATGACCTTTTCTATGTCATGTACGTCATGGTGTTCGCCGGATTTCGGAGAAGACATGGCAATCGGAAGTCCTTGCCTGTCTGTTAGGTAGAGTGCGTTGGTCGTCTTCCGTTTCTTCCGCCCTTGGTATCCGACTTCTTCACCGCCACGGAGTGCAGCCGTGTGGCTCCCGTCCAAATCCACGCCGGACATGTCCAACTCATTGCGGTGTTTGTCAAGCAACCTGACCCACATGGATTTCCACTCGCCCGACTTGCTCCATTTGTTGTAATGATGATATACGGCACCATGGCTCAGTACCTTGCCGCTAAACAGGGCTTCCACAGGAAGGAATGCCCATTGACAACCGGTCTTCAACTTGTACAAGATGGCGTTTACAACCTCTATTAGGCAACTTTGAGTGACATAACCACGTTTTGCCTTCGAAAGATGAGGCAATATCTCATTTTTTATCGTATCTTTGTCGAGCACAGTGTACATAGGACTTTCACTATATATGAGTTTGGGCACCCATAATATAAGGAATAATTCTATTTGTATGCTGTGCTTTAACATTTTGATGCAATTTTAAGAGAATGAAATAAGTTTAAATCACTTCATTGCATATTTAGCAGAAAATCCCAATTGACACAAGTTATAATGGCATTGAGAACCTGTTCATAGCTTCTCTTTTGTTCACTTCCCGATCTTTCCGGCAACTTTGCGATAACTCTGCTACCAACTCCATCTTTAATGTATGAGCTTGTCCGCAGATATGTATCGAATGTCTCGTATAAATATTTGATAATTTGAAGTGTATAATAATTGGATGTACCGATGATTCTACTGATTATTTTTTTTGTCAGAATAAGATTGTACCTCTCTTGAATCTTTATTTGTGTACATCTGCATTAGATAGTCGCCCCTTAAAAATAGTTTTATTTATTGGTATTCAGTAATTTAATTTATAGAAGTCTTTGATAAATCTGGAAGTTTTCTTATCTTTACGTTAATAAACTTGCAGATTTTATGATTAAAAATACGAATAACAGTCCTTCTTTATTCAGCAACCTATCAGACATGCTGAACCAATCGCACCCGCTTTACCAATTGGCAGACAAAATAGATTGGGGAAAATTTGAAACGGCTTTTCAACCTTTGTATTGTCAGGATAACGGCCGTCCCGGCAAGCCAATCCGTTTAATGTGCGGTTTGCTTATCCTGAAACACCTTCGTAACCTGTCGGATGAGTCTTTGGTAGAGCAATGGAGCGAAAACGCTTATTATCAGTATTTCTGTGGCATGCAGGAGTTTACCCCGTCTGCCCCTTGTGCGTCTTCAGAACTGGTTCATTTCCGCAAACGTATCGGTGAAAAGGGAATTGAACTCATTTTCCAGGAAAGTATCCGTGTGAATAACGACGATGATGATGGCCGTCATCATGATACGGCTTTTATTGATTCCACAGTTCAGGAAAAGAACATCACTTACCCCACGGATGCAAAGTTGCATAAGAAGATCGTGAAGAAAGTTCTTGGCATTGTAAAAAAGCTGGGACTTCCCCTGCGCCAAAGCTACACCTTTGTGCTGAAGAAGATCTATCGTGACCAGCGTTTCCGGAACCATCCCAAAAACAGGGAAAAAGCTCTCAGGGCGGACAGGCGTTTACGTACAATAGCCGGAAGACTTGTCAGGGAACTGAAGCGTAATCTTAAAGAGAATCACGACTATGATAAATTGCTCAGACTCTTTGAAACCGTTCTGTTCCAAAGGCGGAACAGCCGGAAAAAGATTTATTCCATCCATGAGCCGGACGTGCAATGTATCAGCAAGGGTAAAGAACATAAAAAATATGAATTCGGCAACAAGGTGTCCATCATACGTTCTGCCACAGGAATTATTCTTGGAGCCATATCCTTTCGCAATGAATATGACGGTCATACCATCGAGTCTTCCTTGGCGCAGGTAGAACGGTTAACCGGAAGGAAGATTAAAGTGCTGGCTGGTGATAGAGGATACAGAGGCAGGAAGGAAATTAACGGGACGAAGATTATGATTCCCGATGTTCCCAAGAAATCAGACAGACGTTATCAGAAGCTGAAAAAACATAAACTTTTCTGCAAGCGTGCAGGTATAGAACCAACAATAGGTCACTTAAAGTCAGATTACCGATTGGGCCGCAACTTTTATAAAGGTGTGGTCGGGGATGCTGTGAACGTGCTACTGGCGGCAGCAGCCTATAACTTCAAAAGAGCCATGAAAGCTCTTTGGTGCATGCTTCATAAAATCTGCGAGATACTGTGGAAAAACGATATCTCGCAAAAATGGGCTTTTTAAGGGACGACTAAATAAAGAGATACAGCCAACGACTTTGACATGGTAGGCTCTTCTGATGTTTCGAGTCTGCGGATAGTCTGTTCCGTTTCTTTTTGTAAAATTTGAATATAAGAATCTTGCATATGCGCTGCTTATCATTGTTTCATTAAATTTCTCTTCGTTATACAAGTAGATTGTTCTGTTTATTACACCCATGGCAACTGATTACACTATAAGCAGTCGATATAAATCAAGAGATATTTATCCCGATTAGCGAATTCGTTCGGACATAACCATAGTTTGATGATGAGATTCACTCAACCAAAAGGCCCGGAGCGTCAATATACGTCCGGGCCTTACTCATGTTCTGTATGTAGGCTCATGAAACGATGCCTTTTCGGGTACAATAACGTTTACACTGTCCTGTAATGTCATAGCCAAGCATCGTTCCAAGCATGAAATCCTCTTCAGGAGAGAGTTCGTTGAGTGGTTTGTGGATAAAAGTCTGTACGGCATCAAGGCAAAGTTGATTCCCGAAATAGAGATTCACCTTGCTTTCGGTAACGGGTTGCGTCAGATAAGCTATTCCTAGATGATCCAGTCTGTCGCAGAGCAATGTGGCACAAGTGCGGCACATCGTACAGAGTACCAGTTGGCGAATACCTTTCTGATATTCATAGATATTATGCAGGAAAAGCTTCATCGACCCGAATCGGTCAAAATCCTCAGAACTCATGGGTCAACCTTTTTTAAGAAGTTCACACCATGCGGCAATGCGAGAATCGGTCTTTCCGGGATCACTTTCGTCGACTGCCAATCCGAGAAATTGTCCTTCGTTGCAGATCAAAGAGTTTATTACCCCATAACCTTCAGGAATATAACTACCTTTAAACGTGCACCCGGTTTGTTTCAAAGCCTCAAAAAGATGCCCTATGGCATCACAGAAAGTATCGGGGTATGAGTTGCTGTCTCCACAACCAAACAACGCTACATATTTACCTGAGAGATCCTTCTTCTCCAGGACATCAAGAAATCCATACCAGTCATCCTGCAATTCCCCGCAACCCCATGTTGAACTACCTAGAATAAGAAAATCATAAGGTGCAACGGCATCTGGAGAGGTTTCAGCAACATTGTGGATATCGGAGTCTGGTATCCCCAACATGCGTGCGATGTCTTGGGCAACGGCCTCAGTCGCACCCGTCGTGCTTCCATAAAAAATTCCGGTCATAAGTATTTTGTTTAAAGTTTTGTACAAAGAAAAACGTTTTTGACAAGCAGGTCAATACCTATTTTTAGGGTTTTGAATGTCGCACAAATCAATCTTTTCAATGAAATAACGGTTCAATACTACCCAAAAGATCAGGCATCATTTATCCAGAATAATAAGCCGGATCATCATGGCACCGTTTTTCAGGCATTCATCTTGCCTATTCGTAAGTTAAATTATGTTGCCAACTCGATATTCACAGTCATAATTAATAGAAAGGTTTTTCGCATAGGAGCATTCATCGAAAGTTGGTAACGAATATAACTATGAAAAATCAGTGCTGAAACATATCACGAATATAGAATTATACCCCATAATCGATCGTTAACATTTTTATCAATCCTTGCTTTTTAAACGTTTTTTTGTACATCGGCATTGCTTCTGGTACTCTTCGCATGGTACTGGAGTTCTGTTACGCTGTTTCCCCACACCCACAATGTCGATGGGTATACCTATGTTCACTCGCATCCTTTCTCCGGCTCGTCGAACAATCCCGGCCACAGCCATACTCCGCAGCAGTTTCAACTGATTGCACATCTGTCGCTGTTGGTAATGACGGCGGCGACGCTCGTCGCCTTCGTCCTTCGGCTGCTGGGCGTCTCCTTCATTTTTAAGCCTCAGCATCCGTCCATGCTCCAATTCGGATTTACGGGCTGCGTGCGCCTCCCGCTTGCTGATACACATTCTATCCAAATCGGGAAGGGCTAATTGCTCGCACCCGTCATCATGTATATGGATCAGTAATCATCAAAAAGAATTTTCCATGAAAGCAAGTATATTGGGAGTATTTCTCATACTCCTGATCCCTGCGGTATGTTCCGCCGGGGAGGAATCCATCGCGACGCAAAAAAAGCAGAGCGACGCGAACATCACAGGACATGTCGTCGACGCCAAAACCCGTGAACATTTAGCCTTTGCAACCATTGCCGTCAAAGGCACGACCATCGGCATCGCTACCGATGCTACAGGGCACTATTTCCTAAAAAATCTACCCCAGGGGCGCTTTACGCTCGTCGCATCGTCCGTGGGATATAAGAGTGTCGAACAAACGGTAGAAATCATCCAAGACAAGACCATAGAGGTCAATTTCGAACTACCGGAAGAGGCTCTTGCGGTCGAAGAGGTGGTCGTTTCGGCAAGCCGCACGGAGACCAACAAGAAAACATCACCAACCATCGTATCTGTAGCTTCGACAAAACACTTCGAATCTACCGCCTCATGCAATTTGGCAGAAACAATGAATTTCCAGTCGGGACTGCGCGTTGAAACCAATTGTGGTAATTGCGGCACGACGCAATTACGCATCAATGGACTCGAAGGGCAGTATTCGCAAGTGCTACTCGACAGCCGCCCAATCTTCAGTTCGCTGGCATCAGTATACGGTCTGGAACAATTGCCTGTCGCTATGATCGAACGAGTCGAAGTAATTCGCGGAGGTGGTTCTGCATTGTTCGGAGCAAATGCTATCGGCGGCGTAGTCAACATCATCACCAAGGAACCGTTACGCAACTCCGTCTCTCTCCAATACAACGAATATTTTCGAAGGAGGCACTACAGATTTCAACACATCACTCAACGGCTCATTTGTCTCCGACGACTACAAAATGGGCGTTTATCTATTTGGTATGATTAAGGATCGCGATTCTTATGACCGCAACGGGGACGGATTCTCTGATATCCCAAAACTCAACTCCGAGACAGCAGGATTCAGGGCCTATTATAAAACCTCTCCTTATACGCGGTTGACGGCGGAATATCACCACATTCACGAGTTCCGCCGCGGTGGCAATGCGTTTGATCAACCGCCTCATATGTCTGATATTGCAGAACAACTTAACCACAAAATCGATGGAGGAGGTTTGAAATTCGACTGGTTCAGTCCGAACAATCGCCACCGCATGGGCATCTATACCTCAGCCCAGAATATCGATCGCAACAGTTATTTTGGTACGGACAAGAATCCCAATGCATATGGAGCTACGGACGACAAGACATTCGTGGCGGGGGCTCAATATACCTATTCTTTTCATAAATTACTGTTCTTACCCTCGGAACTGACGGCAGGTGTCGAGTATAACTTAAATGCATTACATGACCAATATCTCGGTTTTGAGCGCGATTTCGAGCAGACAACTCACAGCACGGGATTCTTTTTCCAGAATGAATGCGAAGTGAAAAGCTCAATTTCCTGATCGGAGGTCGTGTAGACAAACACAACATGATGAAGAATGTAGTATTCTCGCCTCGCGTAAACGTACGATACAGCCCGATAGAAAAAATCGGATTGCGAGCCAGCTATTCGAGCGGTTACCGCGCACCTCAGGCCTACAACGAGGATCTGCATATTGATGCTTTGGATAATAAAATTGCGATCATCCGCCTTGACCCAGACCTCAAACCCGAATACTCTCACAGTCTGAGTACATCAGTGGACTTGTATCATAATCTCGGACGTGTGCAGACGAACCTGCTTGTAGAAGGATTCTACACGACGCTCAAGGATGTGTTCACACTTGAAAAAATCGGGGAGGATACACAGGGGAACATCATCAAAGAGCGTCGCAACGCTTCGGGAGCCACCGTGGCTGGCATCGGTGTCGAGGCCAAGGCGGGCATTCCGGGTCGATTTGAGTTACAATTGGGTTACACCTTCCAGCGCAGCCGTTATAATGAACCTGAAAAGTGGTCGGACGATGTAACCCCCCAACGTCGGATGTTCCGTTCTCCAGACCATTACGGCTACCTTACGGCAAACATCAACATCTTGCGTGATTTCACTGCATCGGTATTTGGCAACTACACGGGTCGGATGCTCGTACAGCACAATGCTGGATATATCGAGAAGGACATGGAACGTTTAACTCCTAATTTCTGGGACATGGGGCTTCGATTGTCGTACAATTTCCGGCTCACGAAACAACTGCAGTTAGAACTTAACGCTGGGGTAAAGAACCTTTTCGACAGGTTTCAGGAAGACCTCGATTTTGGCCAGTATAAAGATGCCAGCTATATTTACGGTCCAGCGACACCTCGCACATTCTTTTTTGGAGCAAAATTCGCGCTATAATTAAGCGTATTATGTTATTATGATGCAGGGTAAATCCCTGCATCATATTTTTTATTCTCATTAAAAAATCTGCGAACCTGACATGTCTATATTGCCAATGCAGATATCAGTTAGCATTGAAAAATTAGCACGTCATAACAGCGGTATTTATGCACATCGCATAGTAATCGTTACAATCATGCCATCGGAAAAACAAACATCTTCCACGAATGAATATTTTGGAACCGATTACAAAGACACATAAGACACCGACAGAAGAGATATTACCAATAAATTCCAGTCGACAACATCCATGTTTTATGTAAGACAGAATGCTGCGGTGCTACCACATAACCCAGATCTACTGCCAAATATTTCCAGTGTATCCCAACACCTACAGAACCATAATGCTGTTCACTCCAATGATAACCGCATCTAAAAGCAAGTAATTTAAAAAATTCATACTCCATCCCAACGCATCCAGCAACTGATTGGAATTTCGTACTAACCACATCTGTTGTTACCGTAATAGAATGATTTCTAGATGGGACAAAGTCCAAACTGCCTCCAACTCTTATATTCCAAGGTAGACTGATCTCATCAGAAGACCAACACCCGACATTCGAAACATGCATTCCTGCTGATAAAACAAATTTATCGGAACAAACATGCCGATACAAAAAAGCGGCATCCACAGCTATTGCCTGCATGGTTTCTCCAAGACCGGTATATGATGATATATAACGACCCGTAATGGCTCCGGTCAAATTGCGAATAATCATCCGGGAGTAGGAAAAATCTAGAGCCACATCTCGAGGCTCTATGATTCCCAACACGTTACCTTGATCATCGGTCCATTCCGATTCCATATGCGAAAAGTAGCGGCAGGACACGGATACGGCCTGTTTATGATCAATCTTTAGGCAGGCTGTCGCAACATGTAAATCCAAATCTGCGTGTAAGTCCTTCATCCAAGGCATGTAGCCATAACCTGCACCAACCCGACCTTTGAGAAATACCAGTTGGGCCGGATTACGTAAAGCAGAAAAAGAATCAGGTGAGAGCGCAGTCGTAGCACCGCCAAGAGCCAAACTACGGGCATCTGGAGGAAGAGTCACAAACGACATTATGGACTGCGACCTGACAACAGTCGAAAGAAATATGAGGATTAGAAACACTGAAATTTTCAAAACGAAAACTTTCATCTTTCTTAATGTTTAACAATGGAACGAACATAACTGAGATTACCATATTGAATTCTAATGGTATAAGTACCCTTATCAAGAGACGAAAGATTCAGTTCGGCAGGACAAGTCGGTGCTATTTTTGTCTTGCGGCTCAAGATCTCAGATCCTGTTACATCGTAAATTGACACATGAATTTCCCCCTCTACATACCGTCCCATACGAATTGTCAATCGATCTTGCACCGGATTGGGATACAAGTCCAATTCTCGGGAATCATCCCGACATAACACAACAAACGAATCTTGCGCACTCAACCCATCTTCATCAATTGCCTCAACAGTAATCTCCGAAACCCCATAACGTAACGGCATAATCCGATACCCGCCATGCCATGGCCGAAGGTGAAGCATATCGCGATCGTAATCAACTCTGTATTCCAGCGTCTTAGGAGTCTCGTCAACAAATCCCGTTGACGGCATGAAATCAGCCTCTTCTTTAAGCGAACCCAGATAGACGGGGACAAATCCCTGCGTAGAGCAAGGAGGCTTATTGGATTGTAATTCAAAACGATACTCAGCATAATCCGATGCTCCAAAACTGTCCGAAACCGTAATTCTCGCCGTATATGTTCCCGGATTGCATTTATAATTGAAGATCGATAAATACAACCGATTATTATCCTTCGTGGGAGTTATTGTCCCAGACGGATCTTCCAATTCAAAAGTAAAACCAGAGCTGTCCGGATCATGCACCAGAAATGAGACCGTTCGAGTCGTATTATACGGGATCAAGGGACTCTGTACATCTTCAAGTGTAAGAACCGGAGGTTGATTCGCTGGAGTTCCGAACGATATCGATCTGTATTCGGAGCGATTGCCCCAGGGATCTACAGCGAAGATAACCACTGTATACCGAGTTTGCTCGGCAATATCTGTCAAAGTATAGGACATGGGAGATCCCTCTGTTTTATCTCGAGCTGAAACCGTAACCAAAAAGGTGCCTTCAGGCAGATTCTCGGGATCGGGATACTCCAGAGCACCCACACGCCACATGACGATAAACGAATCGGCCGAGCCATCATCCTTATCTGCCGGAACCGTCCATCTCAGTTCCACTTCGCCGGCAGTATTACTGTTCGTAAGATCCGATACGGGATCAGGTGCAAATCCCTGATCCGTTGATACGGCCAAATACGCATCAATAAGCCCGGATCCAAGCATCCCCGCATAATCGGGATTGTATTCCTCTATCGAATGGACATTTCGCTCCAGATAGGTTCGTAACTTGTCTGGCGTAAACCCTGGTCCTCCATGACGAGATACGGCTAAGGCTGCAATTCCCGAGACATGCGGGCATGCCATGGAGGTACCCTGCATATAACCATATGCATTATTGGGCAGCGTGCTATATACGGCACATTCATCAGTATACCGTCCTTCATCGCGAAAGGTTCCTCCCGGAGCCGCCACATCCACCCACTCTCCAAAATTAGAATACCAGCTCTTCTTGTAATCCGGAGCAAGCGCACTTACGGCTACGACTTTTTCATAACAGGCTGGATAACTCTTATAGTTCCAATCATCATTTCCTGCTGCAAAGATGACAATACCTCCTTTCATCGGGCCAACTTGATCTCCATTTTCATCAATGCCTGCATATTTAATAAAATAATCAATCGCATCCTTTGCAACTTCCGGCATTTGAAACACATTAGAATATCCCCAACTGTTCTGACTGATAACCGCACCCGCATCCGCTCCATATTTTATTGCCGCAATCTCATCTCCATTATCATCGCGATTCTCCGTAAACATCTGACAACTGATCAACCGAACCCCGCTATGATTGCCGCTTCCCCCGGCAATCCCACATACACCGATTCCGTTATTATTTTCAGCCCCAATGGTACCGGCCACATGTGTTCCGTGTTCAACCGGAGTAATTCGTGCCGTACCATAGGGAGCATCGGAAGTATAGACGAAATTCCACCCATACATATCGTCCACATACCCATTATTATCGTCATCGACCCCGGCAATACCGTTCAACTCGATCCAATTACCGACATTCCCGGCCAAATCCTCATGTCGATAGTCAATGCCGCCATCCACCACAGCAACCACGACTTCATTTTGTCCCGTCGTAACCTCCCAGGCACGAAACAAATTAATATCAGCCCCGGATATGGCATACTCCATAGATCCATCATTATAATAGTGCCATTGCCTGACGAGCCCCGGATCATTAACGGGAAATGCGTCATTACGTCGAGAGGAGGGCTTTGGTACAGACAATACACCCGATACGTCTCGATCAATATGATATGCCTCAAATACCGGTTCAACCTTATCAATACAAGGCAAACCAATCAAACTGGACGAAGCTCTTGTCAGCGAGGTCTCTGTAGAGAACCGAATATCATACCACAGATGAAGACCTTCACGACGAGTCCGTTCCTCAAATCGGCCGGCCGGGGGAAACACCCGCTGCATCCGTCCAACCCCAAGGCGGCGAAGTGTCATATCCAAAATGGAGTCGCCCGTATGAAGACTACCTCGAGTCATACAAATACTTTTAGGCTCCATATCCGGCCGAAACTTGACTCGCAACCGTCCGGAATAACTATTTGATATTGGAGATGTAGCCATAGCATCGTTCTCCGTAGAATATTCAGTCGTACATGCAAAAAAAAGCACAAGACAAAGAATAGCGATAAAGCGCGACATAAGAGTTCAGATTTAAGTCCTCAAAGTTAAAGCAATGCCACCAAAACCACATACCCACAAATAGGTATATCCACAAGTCGGCAAATCATAAATTATAGCGATTGAAGTGCTATGGCTACATAACTATCTTTGCACAAACTTTTCAAGCACACATGTTATTGTTATGGGGATTGGGTGGTTATTTCGCAAAATGGGCAGGACTCTGCTTGTTTGTTCTTTCATCTCGTCCATCATGCAGATTACTGCTCAGACAAAAGAAACCCACGACAAACTCTGTGGTAAGGTCCTTAATGAATCAAACCAACCAGTTGCCGGTGCCAATATTATCATCTATGACCAATCCGGAGTTCCTCATGGGACAATAGCCGACACACAAGGCTGCTTCTCTTTGGATTGTCCTGAAGGTGCGACAGAATTTCAAGTCCGCATGTTGGGGTACCAACCTTTTCATCAAAAAATCGCTCCGAAACAGAATCATTATGAAATAAGTTTGAAGACTGCGGTGGAATCTTTATCTGATGTGGTGGTAACCGGATATATCGACAAAAAGAAGGAGAGCTACACGGGAGCAAGCCATACGGTAATACGGCAGGAGATCGAGGAAATGGTACACACAAATGTCCTGAACATTATACAGCTACGAGCCCCAGGCTTTGAACTCTTTGACGACATCGCAAATGGATCCGATCCCAATCACCTCCCTGATATGGTACTGCGAGGCAGAAGCAGTTTTATTGAGGGCGACAAGACCAACGTTCCATTGTTTATCCTCGATGGAACAGAGGTCGATATCGGATATGTATTCGACATGCCCGCAGAAGACATCGAATCGATTACGGTTTTGAAAGATGCTGCGGCCACCTCATTTTACGGATCTAAAGCGGCCAATGGCGTGGTAGTGATTACAACGCGCCCTACACAATTTGGACGTCTGCAGGTAAATTACACGGGAAATTTCCAAGTCAGTATTCCCGACTTGTCGGACTACCGGCTGCTCAATGCGAGAGAGAAACTCGAATACGAACGTTTGGCCGGTCTGTACGGAGATTTTTCAGGCAGCTCCAGTAGCGATGTGAACAAGCAGAAAACCTATTATGAACGACTAGAAAGAGTCAATGCTGGCATAAATACAAACTGGATGCGACAAGCTCTTCGGACGGGACTAAACCACATTCACAGCCTAAATCTGTCGGGTGGAAGTCGGGATTTTCGATACAACGTATCGGGCAACTACAATGCCACAAACGGCGTTATGGACAAATCCGACAAAACGACCGCCTCACTACGTATCAATCTGACCTATGGCAACATGGAAAAGCTGTTTTTTCAGAACATCATGTCGGTAAGCCATAGTACATCGAATGATGTCCCTTATGGTAGTTTCTCGGATTATGTCAGACTAAATCCCTACGACACCCCATATCTTGAAGATGGATCACTGAACAACGACTTGGCCTTCAATGCAGCCAACCCGCTGTATGAAAAGAATCTGAGCAGCTATATCGGGAATGTTTCGGGATATTTTATCGATACGTTCCGCATTCGCTGGAATATACGCTCTTCTTTGCGAATGGAAGCCTCTATCTCGTATAACAGATCGACTGTCGAGGGAGAAACCTTCTATTCTCCGCTCTCCAAGCGGTTCTATGATCAGGATCCATCTAAGCGGGGAAGTTTCAACGTATCCAATGGGACGAGCAACACCTTGTCCGGCAATGCTTTCATCGTATGGAACCTTCCATGTGGCACAGCAAACAACGGACTACTCTCCATGACTGCCGGTATCAACATCGAATCATCCCAATCGGAGAGTCATTCGTTCGAAGCGTTGGGCGTTCTTTCCGACAAACTGGAGCATCCATCCATGGCAATCGGTTATTCGGACAGCGGGCATCCCGGCGGAAGCGAAGAACTTTCCAGAATGTTGGGAGGTTTCTTCAGCGCCAATTTCAGCTGGAGAAACCGCTACTTTATCGATGTGTCATTCCGATACGAAGGATCCTCAAAATTCGGAACCGATAACAAATTTGCTCCGTTTGGTGCAATTGGTATCGGATGGAATCTGCATCGTGAACGATTCTTCGAATCATCTGTCTTCTCGTTATTCAAAGTCAGAGCCAGTATCGGGATGGTGGGTAACGCCGGCTTCAACGCCTACCAGGCTCAACTATCTTATCGTTATGAAGCAGATCTCCTTTACAATGGCAGCATAGGAGCAGTTCCCGTATCGATGGTGAATCCAAGACTGAAATGGGAACGAAGTCTCAAACGGAACATCGGGTTGGATATCGGCTTGTGGAAAGATCGCATCAATGGAAGTATTGATGTCTATTACGACACAACCAACAATCTGGTAATGGCCATTGCAAAGCCCAACCACATTGGATTTCCAAATGCCATGGAAAACTTGGGCAAGATCCGCAATAGCGGCATTGAGATCTCCATGAGAGGTAACGTATTCCGAAAAAACAGCTCAAGTCTGAACATCTATGCGAACATGAGCCACAACAAAAACCGTATTGTGGCAATCAGTGATTATCTAAAGAACAAGAACAAGGAAAACGAGGCAAATGCCACTTCGTCGCTGCCTGCGGCCTTTTATGAAGAAGGAGAATCCATGACTGCTTTAAAAGTGATGCGCTCGGCTGGAATCAACCCAGCCAACGGTAAAGAGGTCTTCATCACCAGGGATGGTCAACTAACCTATGAATATGACTATCGGGATAAACAAGTTGTCGGAGATACAACTCCCAAACTGCAGGGCGCAGTGGGGTTCTCTTTCGATGTACACGCATTCAATCTCTCGGTAAGTTTAGGATATAGACTTGGAGCCACGATATATAATCAGACACTAGCGACCAAAGTCGAAGGGGCCGATCCGACTGCCAATGCGGATAGAAGAGTTTTCCACGACCGCTGGAAGGCTCCCGGAGATCGTGCCCGTTATAAAAACATAGCAAATCGGGAGGCAACACCTCCAACCGATCGCTTCATTGCAACCGAATACGCACTCGAAGGTTCTTCAATGAAATTGTCATACTCGTTTCCGAAACATTTTTGTCACAAAATCGGATTGCGGCAAATACGCATCGCTGCCTCCGTCGGAGATCTTTTCAATCTGTCAACGGTCAAACGGGAACGAGGGCTCGACTATCCATTTGCCCGGGTATTTCAAATGTCTCTTACCGTGAATCTTTGAGTTATGATGCACTTTGGCCATAGTTCCATTTACCGAACAAGTTGGATTATCGCATTCACCTGTCTGTTCTCAGGGTGCGGGTTTCTCGATATCGAAACTCCGGGAATCGTCAATAACGACAAAATGTTCGAGAACGAGCAAGGATTCATCGATGCTATGAACGGAGTATATGCATCGTTGGCCAGTGAGGATCTTTACGGAAAACAGCTCTCCTTCGGCTTTGTAGATCAGATCGCACAATTATACTACAATGATTACGAAACAAGCGAAACCACACTGACTCGCACATACGACTTAAAATATCGGGATACAGATGTGAGAGCTCAGATTGATGCCATATGGTCCAAAGCATACAACGTGATCGCATCCGCAAACAGCATTTTGGATAATATCCCGGGAAGGGAGTTTCCGAATTTGCCTCGCATAAAAGGAGAAGCTTTGGCGATACGGGCTTTCGTCCATTTCGATTTGTTACGACTCTTTGCCCCTGGTTTTGAGCGCAAAGAGGAGTTGGCCATCCCCTATGTCAAACACTTTTCGATTACTCCTGTATCGCGAAGTTCTGTTTATGAGACGTACCAGCAGATCATTGCCGATCTTGTGGAAGCATATACTCTGTTGCAGGAAACCGCACCCATATCCGGCCGCACACCCAAGGAACTCTATGTCACCAGTCATGCGACGGCAGCCATGCTGGCCCGGGTTTATAATTGGGCCGGAGATCATACGAAGGCCGAACACTTTGCTTTAGAAGCATTATCCGGAAACTTCTCATTCACTCGGGAAGAGCAGGTAAAAAATCTTTTTATGGGTTATACGGCCCAAACAGAGTGTATATGGGGATTACATGCACCCAAAGCCTACCTGAATGTACGCACTTGTTTGTGCCCAAGCCGGCTGACCTCCTATTTTGGCATGGTAAGAAACAATTATCAGAACATTTTTAAGGTAGAATCATTTACCTCAACCCATAATGATTATCGATATCAATCATATTTTACCCGCACGAAATGGGAGCGGTCGGTAGTGCTTCTGACCAAACTCTATGACAAGCACTATGATGAGGAACAGACCGTTCCGGCAGGACGCACTCCCGGCATCAATTTAATCAGGATTCCCGAGCTTTACTACATCTTGGCCGAATCAGCATACGATCAGGATCCAGCCCGAGCATTGGAATATTTGAACGAAGTTGTAACCGCACGAGGTCTGCATCCGTTGATACTGTCAGATATCGGAACACCAAACGCATTCAGGGAGGTTCTAGTTAACGAGATTGTCAAAGAATATTGGGGTGAAGGTCAGATTTTTTTCACATACAAACGCTTCGGATTACCCATGGATGGTGTCAATGGTAAAAATCATCCAGCTACGGATGTTACCTATATTCTACCTCTCCCCGAGAGTGAATATGCCAACGGTATCAATTAATCAATCATGAAAACGAATTTGCGAATATTCCTCATCCTACTTACCTCGGTATGGATTTTTTCGTGCAACCGGGTAGAGAGTTTCATCTACACCGATGTCACAAGAATCAACTTCACATCCGATTCTTTGTATTTCTCATTCGGCACAGAGCCTTTCTCGATAATCGACACAACATTACGGATTGGAGTCGAGATTATTGGAACACCTGTCGATTTCGATCGCGAATTCCGGATCGGAATCGACGCTTCCCGGACAACTGCCGAAGCTGGAATACACTATGAGCCACCCCCTCTCAATCCGGTATTGCCTGCCGGCGCGTCGTCCATGTCGATTCCAATTCGAATACACCGTCTTCATCTTGAAGACGACAAAATCCATACGCTTTCGTTATATATTCGAGAATGTGCAAACTTCATGCCCGGCATATCCGAATACACAACCGTCAGGATTTGTTTTACAAATCGACTCGATTGTCCCAACTGGTGGAACGAATTGTCGCAATGGATCGGGGAGTATGATATACGCAAATATCAAAAATTCATTGAGCTGTACGGCGGACCTGTTTCGGACCAAGATATCAAGGAGAATAAATATACCATTCTACGAGTCTTCAAGGAGGTCAGGGAATATTTCAGCCGTCATCCCGAATATGACGTAATTTTTCCTGATACTGAATGGCCCGTATAGACAAGAACATTATAACCTCACTATTTAAAATTTTAACCTATGCGAAAAAATTATTTATTACTACTACTCGGAGCCTTCGTTGGCTTGGGCTTGACTGCTTGCAGCAAAGACTCGGAAGAAAAGATCGTTCCTACAGAGATTGAAGGTGTAACGGGCATTGAGGCTTCCTATTCCCGGGGATTACACGAATACTTAGAGATAACTCCGGATGTAAGCCTCTCTTCTGAGACAGGATCGGATGTAACATATGAATGGAACATCGGATATAAAACCGTAAGCACGGAGAAAATCCTGTCATTCAAATGCGACGAACTGGGGGAATTCGATGGCTTTTTTAAGGCCAGCAGTCCTACCGGCGCCAAAATCATTGACTTCAAATTGCGAGTTTCATCCCCCTACGACCGCGGGTTATTGCTTCTGAGCGAGACGACCGAAGGTGCACTGCTCTCATTCAAACGACTCGATATCATGGAAACTCCGGTCAGTCCCTATGCATTCAAGGATAATAATCCCACCCTCTCTTTAGGTAAAAATGCACTTGCATTATGCTGGAAAGGAGAAGGTGTCACACAACCGACCGCTGCATCCGTCGAGAACGGAGATTTTGATGTTGTGATCAGTTCATCCAACCCTACCAAAGTGTATACACTCAACACGAACGACATGAAGGTTAAAACAGAGATCGCCTACGATGGCAATGGAACCTTTCATCCCAACAAGATCCACTGTCCGCTGGGCGTCCAGGAGGCACTATGGCAAGGAGAACTCTATTTTACAGGGGACGGCCGTGAATATATCATGTCTTCCGAAAAGACGTTTGTCCAACCCGGAGAATACGAAAAACTACCTGAGGGAACTCGAATCGCTGACTATACATGCTCATTAATCACCGAATATGATGATCGCGTACGCGTCTATTTCGATTCGGAAAAGAAAAAACTGCTCTATGTTCCGATCGTATTGGGCTCTGCAGTATTGGAAAGTGAAACGACATGTAACGGAGATATAATCGGCATGTTTGCCTGTGATGGTATATATTATGATGGACGATATGATCCCGTTCATGTTATGGCAATTACAGCCAATGGAAATCAAGTCACGGTATATCGTTTCTCCGCTCCGGCCGATATGATAGAAATAGAAGAAGAGAAACTTGGGGAGATAGACGCATCGGGACACATATTGCCAACCTCGGCCATGGGAGTAAACCCCATAAAGCCGATCCTATATTATTCGAAAGGGAATTCCATATACCGGCTCAATTATGACGGACAAAACTTTGATTCTAAGCCATATATTACCATTGAAGGAAATTATGAGATCAAACAGATCGTCTTCAACCGCTATGACGTCAACACGCTCTATTTGGCTGCAGAGAATCTTGATGAAACCGGAGAACTGAAAGCATCACTCTTTATTTACGACATTTCGGACAATTCGTCGGCTCGCTTGCTTTTTGAAGACCATCGCATCGGCGGCTCCGTCAAGCAACTGCTTTATAAGGGGAATGGCAAGGAATACGAATCTGTCGTAACAGAAGAGTCCATCCTGCGTAAATTCATGCGATAATCTAAAACACAAAACGGGCGGATGCAAATCCGTCCCGTTTTTATCATCATAATGGACGCAATTATTCGCTGCCACAATCTCACACACTGGTACGGAGACAGGCAAATCTACGAAAATTTGAGTTTCGAAGTTCCTCAAGGCCGCATATTAGGACTATTGGGAAAAAACGGAACCGGGAAAACCACAACAATCAATATATTAAACGGATATCTCAAGCCTCGCAAGGGAGAATGTACGATCTTCGGAGAAAATGTGCGGACAATGAGACCTCAAACTCGATCCCGCATAGCTTTGTTGATTGAAGGACATGTTCAGTATGCATTCATGACAATCGAAGAAATAGAGCGCTTTTATGCCGGTTTTTTCCCGCAATGGAACAAAGATGCATACTATGAACTCATGGAAATGCTGAAAGTCGCACCCCGACAACGGATCTCCAGTATGTCGTGCGGACAACGTTCTCAGGTTGCTCTGGGACTTATATTGGCACAAAATGCAGATTTGCTGATTCTTGATGATTTCTCAATGGGGCTCGATCCGGGATACAGACGTCTTTTTGTTGAATATCTGCGCGAATATGCAAAAAACGGAAACAGAACTGTTTTCCTTACCTCGCACATCATACAAGACATGGAAAATCTGATTGACGACTGCATCATAATGGATTACGGTAAGATCCTTACACAGATACCCGTACAGGAATTATTATCCAAATTTCATCGATATACGTTTTCAGTCCATAAAGGATATAAACTCCCGGACTTACCGGGATTCCATCACCCTTCGGTTGTTGGAACCAGAGGTGAACTCTACTCATTTGAACAACCGGATGAGGTGTGGCATGAACTCAAAAGGTCTGGAGTCTCATATACAGAACCAAATTGTCAGTCGCTAACCCTGGAAGACGCCTTTATCGGCCTGACTGGGAAATATTAAAAAATGAGAAAATCAATCTTAAGCAAGGAATGGATTAAACTCCGCCGCATCTATCCTCTGATATGCCTTGCAATACTGCTCGTTACGCTCTATATTTTGTTGCGTATCGGACGAATGGTGCTATTTGGTGGCGCAGAAATGGTTTGGAGATCCATTCTCGAACAAAACATAATACTTGTTGAGAAACTCCGGTTTCTACCTCTTTGTGTCGGCGTTTTACTTGGCTTGATGCAATTTATTCCCGAGATGACACAGAACCGGATAAAACTCACCCTGCACCTTCCCTATTCCCGACATGGCATGATTCTTTGGATGACAGGAATAGGAACAACCCTATTCGTAATACCGTTTCTGGTTCAATTGATTGTCATGTGGGGTGTTTTGCGATACATATTTGCCCCCGAACTGGTCACACACATTCTGTTAACAATCTTACCTTGGTATTTAGTCGGAATTATATCCTATCTGCAAACCGTATGGATCATAATTGAACCGACATGGCGAGGTCGACTCTACAACATCATGATTACGGGCACCGTCATCTATCTATCCTTCATGTCCAGCTATCCCCGAAGTTATGATACAATGCTGCCTTGGATGATCCTGTTGGTGCTGTGCTCGCTCTTTTACCCGCTTTATTCAACAGAACGATTCAGAAGCGGGTATCAAGATTAAACCCTCTGTTTTCCGTGACACGCATTATAAAAACTTCGATCACTCTCCTGTCCATTCTTCTGCTCTCTTGGGCATTACCGACCATATATAAATTCATCTGCTCGACTCCGTACGAATCGCCACTAACCTTGTACAGTTGCGTCATACACGACTTCGTCACCTTTACTTTCGGAAATGACGATAATGTAGCTGGTGTTGATATGCATGGAACATCGTATAGCGATCATCAATTGGTAGTGTTTCAAAAAGTGTGTCTGAGAAGGAGCCTTCAGATTCTTCAGATATGCAAATATAACAATTCTTGTTTTTAGATCCACACGCCGCGGCGTGTGGATCTAATTTTTGTGTTATAGTCTTCACTCGGGGAATAATTCCCGGTCCAAGTCGATCCGCGGCACCGGTCTCAGGTAGGATTTCTTATCCATGGCCGTTTTACCCATCAGCAGCAGTACCGACTCCTCGCTGGGCATGGCTCCCCGCATGCGTGTAACCCGTCGAAAATCTTTCTGCAGACGCTCGATCCAGTTCGTCGTGTAGATCATCGACTGAATCCTTGCCTCGTAATTCAGATAGGTGAAGTAGGCTTTGTAGGCCGGATCCTCCGCCCGTCGTCGAAAACTGCGATAATCCTGACCCCATTTCTCACAGAGCGCCTGCCATTGTTCCCAAGCTCTCTCCACCGTATAGCTGCGGTCTCCCGTACGGAAGAGCTGCCGCAGATCCTCGGCCAGCTCTCCCTTGTCGCCGTTGCGCACGCAGCTCAGCAGATTGCGTTTCAGATGCGTCGTGCAGCGTTGCAGCGGCGTCCCGGGAAAGACCGCACTGATGACATCCTCCAGACCCTTCAGCCCATCGGCACACACCAGGCCGATCTTCCGAACGCCTCGTTCCTGCAGTTCTGCGAGCATCTCGCCCCAGCCCAGGGCGCTCTCCGTGGGTTTGTTGAAGATTCCAAGCACTTCACGCCGCTTGTCTTCACGCACGGCGAGCACTACATAGTCGTCCCTTAAAAAGCCCATTTTTGCGAGATATCGTTTTTCCACAGTATCTCGCAGATTTTATGAAGCATGCACCAAAGAGCTTTCATGGCTCTTTTGAAGTTATAGGCTGCTGCCGCCAGTAGCACGTTCACAGCATCCCCGACCACACCTTTATAAAAGTTGCGGCCCAATCGGTAATCTGACTTTAAGTGACCTATTGTTGGTTCTATACCTGCACGCTTGCAGAAAAGTTTATGTTTTTTCAGCTTCTGATAACGGCTGTCTGATTTCTTGGGAACATCGGGAATCATAATCTTCGTCCCGTTAATTTCCTTCCTGCCTCTGTATCCTCTATCACCAGCCAGCACTTTAATCTTCCTTCCGGTTAACCGTTCTACCTGCGCCAAGGAAGACTCGATGGTATGACCGTCATATTCATTGCGAAAGGATATGGCTCCAAGAATAATTCCTGTGGCAGAACGTATGATGGACACCTTGTTGCCGAATTCATATTTTTTATGTTCTTTACCCTTGCTGATACATTGCACGTCCGGCTCATGGATGGAATAAATCTTTTTCCGGCTGTTCCGCCTTTGGGACAGAACGGTTTCAAAGAGTCTGAGCAATTTATCATAGTCGTGATTCTCTTTAAGATTACGCTTCAGTTCCCTGACAAGTCTTCCGGCTATTGTACGTAAACGCCTGTCCGCCCTGAGAGCTTTTTCCCTGTTTTTGGGATGGTTCCGGAAACGCTGGTCACGATAGATCTTCTTCAGCACAAAGGTGTAGCTTTGGCGCAGGGGAAGTCCCAGCTTTTTTACAATGCCAAGAACTTTCTTCACGATCTTCTTATGCAACTTTGCATCCGTGGGGTAAGTGATGTTCTTTTCCTGAACTGTGGAATCAATAAAAGCCGTATCATGATGACGGCCATCATCATCGTCGTTATTCACACGGATACTTTCCTGGAAAATGAGTTCAATTCCCTTTTCACCGATACGTTTGCGGAAATGAACCAGTTCTGAAGACGCACAAGGGGCAGACGGGGTAAACTCCTGCATGCCACAGAAATACTGATAATAAGCGTTTTCGCTCCATTGCTCTACCAAAGACTCATCCGACAGGTTACGAAGGTGTTTCAGGATAAGCAAACCGCACATTAAACGGATTGGCTTGCCGGGACGGCCGTTATCCTGACAATACAAAGGTTGAAAAGCCGTTTCAAATTTTCCCCAATCTATTTTGTCTGCCAATTGGTAAAGCGGGTGCGATTGGTTCAGCATGTCTGATAGGTTGCTGAATAAAGAAGGACTGTTATTCGTATTTTTAATCATAAAATCTGCAAGTTTATTAACGTAAAGATAAGAAAACTTCCAGATTTATCAAAGACTTCTATAAATTAAATTACTGAATACCAATAAATAAAACTATTTTTAAGGGGCGACTACATAGAAAGCTTCTGTTTCTACGCTCCGCTTGCGGTGGATCTTCATGTGTACGCAATCGATGAAGACGATCGGGTAATACGCCTCCAAAGAGCGCGTGAGCCATTGCGAGACATCTTCTCGAAGGTAGTCCAGCATTCGCGAAATGCTCGCCTTACTGTAGGAACTGTCGTAAAAAGAATAAAACTTTATAACGAATTGATTGCCAATGTAATATAAAATTTGTATCTTAGCTAAAGATAAAAAGAATACCTCCAATTGCCCTAGAAAAGCCAAATTTGGAGGTATCGCAAAAATTAATCTGCATGGCTAAGGTACAAAATTTCTCTGAAATATCACCCGATCTTCCTTTCACGGAGTTCGATTTTTATGAATTGTATAGGCGGACGTTCGAGACTAGCGAGCTGGGAAAAATCAGGAAGAGGCTGCCGCTTGGTGAGATGGCAGAGAACTTTGGACTGATAAGCAAGAGCATGAGAGCGAAGAAAGGGCGAAAAACATACTTCACCCCGGAGGGTAAGGTTGCGCTGATGTTCCTGAAGATGTACACAGGTCTGAGCAGCCCGAAGTTGATGGAGCATCTTAACGGCAACGTCCACTATCAGCTCTTCTGCGATTTGAGAATAGACCCGATGCATCCTCTGACGAACTACAAACTTCTGGACGACGTGTTTTCGGAACTGGCCCGCGGGCTGAAGATCCAACAGCAGCAGGAGATACTGGCAAGAGCCTGGAAACCGTACATGAAGGACCTGGACACGATGTATACGGATGCGACCTGCTACGAGAGCGAGATGCGCTATCCTACGGATGCGAAGCTTCTGTGGGAAGGAATAGAGAAGTCATATGAGATAATGTGCACTCTGAGTGCCAAGCTGAATGTACACCGTCCGAGGACGAAGTACGTAGACGTAGAGAAGGCCAACCTGTCGTACAGGAAGCGGCGCAGGCATACGAAAGTCCAGACCAGGAAACTGACCAGACGCCTGCTCAACCTTTTGGGGAAGATACTGAAGGAGACCCGCACACTGGAGAGGGAGAATGCAGGCGCGGAGAAATTGCTGACAGCCAGACAGAAGAGCGATATTGAAATCATCACAAGAGTGTACCGCCAGCAGAAGGCCCACTTCGAGAACAACAATCCTCGCGAGAGTGTCAAGGACAGGATAGTGAGCATCAGCAAGCCGTATGTGAGGCCAATCGTGAGAGGCAAGGAAGTGAAGAGCGTAGAGTTTGGTGCGAAGTGCAACAACATCCAGGTTGACGGACTCTCATTCATCGAGAAGCTGTCATTCAATGCCTTCAACGAGGGAACCAGGCTTACGCACTGCCTGAAGATGCACCGAAAGCTCTTCGGTGTGGACGCGAAGAAGGTCGGAGGAGATGCAGGCTATGCCGGCAGCGCCAACAGGGGGTACTGCAAGGATAGAGGAATACAGACGTCATTCGTCAAGCGTGGCCGTCCGTCCTTGGAAAAGAAAGAGAACGACATCATCCGCAACGAGCTGGCGAGGGTGAGGGCAACGAGGATGGAAGGCTCGTTCGGAACGCAGAAGGAACACTATGGCCTGAAACGCATCAAGGCAAGGACGAAGTTGACCGAAATCCTGTACATCTTCTTTGGCATCCACACGGCGAATGCAGTACAGCTCGTCCGGCGGGAAGTCAACGAAATTGCCCAGGCTGCCTGATGTTCGAGGTGAGTGAGAAACGGCCCTTTCACTGGAGTATTGGCTCCAGTTGGGTCCAAAAATGAAAAAAGGGGCTCCGAAACGGAGCCGAAAATATAAAAAGATGAGTTCGATCGGAAAAATTACCGGGACAGTCTGCCGATTGACTCATAATGACGGAATTAAACGACAGTCCCTAAATTATGCTGCTCGCCTTGCCCATGTGGGTTGCAGGTCATCCTTGCGGCTTGACACTGCAAACATACTGCGACTTCGCCCCGTATTTAGGGAGGGAAAAAACGCACTTTCATCCTCCCTCTTCTCAATCATAGATCGCCGAGATGGTTTGGGGAATTTTACCCTTATAATCTTTCATGATTCCTTTTAACGACTCATCACTATCCAAAAAGGCTATATTGTCCGTGTAACGGAACAAATAAATGATACGGGAAAACAACAACATCTTGTTATAAGAGACAATTGATCCTTTCCGTCGTTTGGGCTTCCCGATCAATTCGAAACGGTCAAAGGCTGCAAACAACTCCTGCAATCGCTCTGTCGCAAAATACATCTTATATGTCATGACTGGAAAGTTATCCGTAAAATCACCGAAACGATAAGAATAAACATCGTCCAGTCCTTTCTGTTGTAACTCTTTCAATTTAGCGCGTAAAGCGTCAAGCATATCGTTCTTAATCATTGGATGGACATCCAAATTTCTGCGACCTTTTCGGATCTGAATCGTCACATCGCTTGTTTGATCTCCCAGTTTATCGAGTAACTCTCGTAACAAAGCCCCATGTGAATGGGATTTTACATCGAGGCATTTGGCAAACTGGCTTTCCGTCCAATCGTAAATGAAAAGCATCGCCAGCCAAAATTTCTCCAGATCCAGTTCATAGCCCTCCAAAGTAGGCACTATATCTTCATTATCCAGAAACTGCTCTTTGTTAAAAGGAGGTTTAATCTGACCACAACACATCCGATTGAAGAAGCGATAGGGATAATAGTGTCCATTCAGATAGTCGTCACAAAGTTTGAACACATATTCCAGATTCTCCATTTCACTCGAATCGGGTTCATAATAGACCGAACCATCCTCATATTCTCTTTTTAAGATCATGGCAACAGGTTTTAGCACCCAAATTTAGCATAAATAACATCCCTTTTGCACAGCAAACCCACTAATAAGACTCTCAATGTGTGTTTCGAGCGAATAACAGAACAACGGCGTCATATAAAACCTACTAATAAGACTCTACATATCGACATCGAAACGTGTTTCAGAACAACGGACTATGTAAATACCCGCTAATAAGACCTTTTGAGCATTACTCGGTCGATCGAATTCATTTCAGCATCCGTACAACAGGCATATATAGCCATTTAAGGCTGGAATAAAAATGTTACAACAAATTGCATTCGACCTTTTTTATTGAAAATAAATGTGTTACCTTTGTAATACACAAGAGGAAATATCAATTTGGGGTGTCGATAATTCTACGTCCATAAGAAAAGAGGTGCATCTTGCATCTCTTTTTCTTATCTCAAATTGCTATAATTTTTGATCCTGAAATAGACATCCTCTATAATAGATAAGTAGATAGAATCAAAAAAGATAACAGATTCGATAACAAGAGATTTTTATAAATTTTCAAAAAAATTACTTCTATGGAAAAATGAATTATAAAAGCCCCCAAAGGCGCTGAATACCTTTCGGATTTTTTGACTGAAATTCCTGTCAACTGCCTTTTTAACAAGAAAAAAACAGGGTGCGGAGCTACTGAATTGGCTATCCGCAACTCAATCCCTACTCTTATTGCCATGCCTTATGTGGCGTTGGTCAAGAACAAGACCATTTATCGAAAAGACCATATCTCCGTGTTGGGTGTTTACGAAGGTGTTACCGAACAAGAGATTATCGACTACGCCCGTAATCATACACCTTTGAAGATTGCCGTTACTTACGACTCTTTACCAAGAACCATACAAGCGTTGGAGATTGCAGGTCTGAACCCTTATAAAGATCTTTTCCTTTTGATCGACGAATGGCACGTGTTGTTCAATGCCTATTCGTTCCGACATCACGCCATTGCATCTTTACTGGATTATGCGGCTAAATTCGAGCGTGTGACCTACATGACAGCAACACCGATCGAGCGGGAATATATATTGGATGAAATACGGCATCTGCCAACCTGCGAAATAAATTGACCTGACCTGACCCAAGTAAATGTACGGGCTCGGCAAACCAACAAACCAGATCAATACATCATTCAGGAATGCCAAAAGGTTCTGCAAGGCAATCTCCCCTACAATCTGCATATCTTTGTAAACAGCGTTCAATTTATTGCAAGGATAATCAACGCCCTCAAGGCTACTCCTGAAACAGTCAAGGTCGTTTGTTCTACAAGTGGGGAAAGCAGACAAGAGAATCAAAACAAGTTAGGTGAAGACTTCCCAATAAGCCAGCCCTCCGATCTTGTAAAGAAAATCAACTTTTACACCTCGACCTGTTTTGAAGGGTGTGATATATACGACGAGAATGGTGTGACATTTATCGTCAGCGATGGACGAAAAGCACACACTCAATTGGACATTTCGACTCTGTTCACGCAGATATGTGGTCGCGTGCGAAACTCCCGTTACAAAACTCAAATCATCCTTGTCTACTCTTCGACCAAATACAGTTCGGCTGTCACACTCGATGATTTTGTCAAAGCTACCAAACGGACATTAGACGAGGCCAAAAGTTATGCCGCCGAAATAAATTCATTGAGTGATGCAACACGGATTAAAACGCTCTCAAAGATTCCCTATATCAACGAGCAATATGTGCGAATCGAAGATAACAAACTGGTTGTGGATAAAAATCTGGCCAACATAGACATCGTAAACTTCAAGATATGCCATCAGATTTATGCCACTTATATCACTCTTACCAAGGAACTACGGCAATACGACTACAAGATAGTGGTACAATCTTACGACTACATCCGTGAAAAATTGGAGAAACAACCTTCGGCCCGCATTCCCTTCAAGGATCTGTTCAACGAATACAGCCGTCTAAAGTCACAAACCGAATCGTTTTTCGTTGTGGATAGCCTTGCTCAACAACGGGCTGTCATTGAACGTCGGAATCCGTTGGTCAAACAAGCCTACGAGCAATTGGGAATCGAGAAAGTCAAGGCGCTGAAATACCATGTCGGCAATATTCGCCGCGAACTGGTCAAAGGGCTCAAAAAAGGAAGCGATTATAAGATTGTAAAGATGATAGACATGAAATTTCAGAAACAGGAACCCATTCCCAAAAGCCAAATAAAGGAGGATTTGCAAGCTATTTACGATTCGTTGGGATTAAAGCAGATTGCCAAAGCGACAGACCTTGCCAGATGATACGAAACCAAGGACGCCACAATTCGCAGGAATGGGAAGCAGATCGCCTGCATAACCATCATACGAGACAAGTGAATCACAAAAGAATAGCATGGGACACTGAAAAACTCCGATCGACACAACACGTGGATCGGAGTTTGTTTTTATACACACCATTCAAACAGGCAATCCCATTTTCGATCCCCGCCCCGTTTTATTTGGGAAAGGATCTTTTTGCACCTATCCTCTTATTAAGAATCCACATCTATTTCTGTTCCTGCATTCCCGTTCTGAAAAGCCCATATAAAAGGCAGGCATGATGCTCATTCGATAATCGAAAAGATGCTTTACAGAGTTGAATGCCCTCGGATTCAATTCCCTTTTCGATGGAGTTATGTTTCTATGGTTATTTGGGAATATTCAAATCACAAACAATCATGAGCACAATTCAGGAACAAGCACGACGCTTGGCAGATCTCCATGTCCTTTGGGGCCAAAGTTCGGTGATCGACGAGTTAATCCAAGCGGGACGAATCGACGAAGAGTTCATCTATCCCTTTAATGGGGAAGAGGTGTTGGAATGGTGGTTGGTCACACCGTGGCTGGCCGATCGGTTGCGAGAGCAGGGCGAAACCGTCATCGACGAGTTGGGCAGCCATTGGTGGGGACGAACTTCGAGCGGACAGGCCATTTACATGGATCATGTAATTGAGCAAATCTGCGAGGACAATTAACCCCATGTTACAACGAACAAAGTTTTAAATCCAGACAGTCTGCTCTTGGAGAAAAACTTTGTTTTCAGGAACTTTGCAACAAATCCAAACGGCAACAACACCCAAAAGGGCAAGACGTTTTGCATTTTCCGCCGAATGTGTTACTTTTGCAGTAACATATTGAATACACGGAGAGTGTAGCTTATTCTCGCTAAACGAACGTAGGAAATTCGATTGAGAGAAGAGAATTGGCGAACATCTTGCCGCGTCATATCCATTCATGGATACGGCGTGGTGTTGTTGCTTGTTTATTCTCAAGGTTTCCTACGACCTGTTTAGCTAAATAAGCGTTCAGCACCACGCTTTCTGTTTCTCTAAACTCAAACTTTAACCGTCGTACAGGTGCTGGGACGACAACCAAAACTTCTTACAACTATGAAAAAGTTGTTCTTTATTGCGGCCGCTCTGTTTGCGGCAGTCTCTTTTTCGGCTTGTTCCGATGAGGACAAGAACGACAACCTGCCCGTTACTGTTGCAAATCTCGCAGGAACTTGGCAAATTACCCATAGCGAAGGATGGGTGATTTACAGCGATGGAACTCGGGAAGATTATTCAGAAGATTTTCCTGCTCGTGATGGGTGGTGGACTGTAGAATACAGAGAAGATGGAACAGCCACAGAAACCAGTTATAATGACAGTGGCTCGGCAACAATAGAAGAATCCTTTACATACACAATCTCGGGCACAACCCTAACGGAATCTCGCTCCTATGAGAACAACTGTTATGAGATAAAATCATTATCGAAAAATAATCTGATTCTTTTCCTAAAAGGAGAAGATTTGGAAGGTAAAGATCAAGGCCAAAAATACGAGTACACATATACGTACAAAAGAATCTGATTCTTCGGTTTAGCCAACGAGAGACAGACTTCGTGAAAGGCAAATAAGATCCTTTTGCGAGGTCTGTCTCTTTTTATTTATCAAACAATCAAGCAGTTCACTATCGTTTAACTGCAAGCAACACAGGCCGTCGTGTTACACATAATGTTACACATTACGCCCGAATCTCTCTTTTTTATCATCGTAACAGACTGATTTTCAATCGAAAGCCGAATTAGCTCAGCGGTAGAGCACTTCACTCGTAATGAAGGGGTCCCGAGTTCAAATCTCGGATTCGGCTCTCAAAAAGAGGTTGCACCTTTCGATGCAACCTCTTTTTTGTATCGCTACAGAAGCGCAAGAGCAAAAAACCTGATACCGACATAGCAGACTCGTTGTTAAACACCGGGATCGCTCTCCAACGACTTGCTCAATGTCGATTATCCCTCATCAGACCATGAACAACGTCCCGAATCCGGTCTTCTGGCTATCGTATCTCCCCAACACAACGGGCAAGACGTTTTGTATTTTCCGCCGAATTCGCTACTTTTGCAATAACTCAATGACTGCATGCAGTTTATTATCACCAGACAAATGCAGGAAAATCGATCGAGAGAGAAGAATCGACGAACATATTACCCCGTCTGATTCATTCGTGAATGCAGTGTGGTTGCATTGCTTGTCTATTCTCCAGGTTTCCTTCGGCCTGCTTTGCTAAAAAATAAGCGTTCAGCACCACGCTTTCTGTCTCTTTAAACTCAAACCTTAACCGTCGTACAGGTACTGGGATGACAACCAAAACTGCGTACAACTATGAAAAAGTTGTTCTTTGTTGCGGCCGCTCTGTTTGCGGCAGTCTCTTTTTCGGCTTGTTCCGAGGAAGACGAGTCGAGCGGAAACGTTCCAACCGAAATGCGTTATGTGAAAACGATTACCATGGATCATGACGTTATCAATATTGAATATGACGATCAGCATCGAATCATAAAATTTGGAAATAATGATCTCGTTTATGACGGGAATACCGTCCTCATATCCCAATCCAAACGAATTCAACTGAACAATGCCGGCTATGTGACCGCAACGGAATCTTATGACGGATCCAGTCAGGCATACAGAACTGACGCAACATATGAATATGATGCCGAAGGTCAATTGATCGCAAGCAACTACAACTCCATCGTCGAACTCGGTTATCGCTACCGATGGGAAAACAGGAATCGTTATACCAGCTGGTCTACCGACAGCGAAGACTACGGCTATGTGTACAAAAACACCTACACGACCCTCAAAACGCCGCCCTGCAATCTGGACTTTTCCAACCCTAACAACTGGACAGAGGCATATGGTCTGCCGCTCGGCAAGCAATGCTCCAACCTGATCGAAATAGCCGAAACCTCCTCGAAAAACAGTGACTACATGGAGGGTTATCGATATGCATACGAATTTGACCAGGAGGGTTATATTTCGAAAATCATAGAAACCTGGTACGCTAACGGGAATGAGGATGAGGTAACTACTTATGAAATAAGTTATTATTGACGCACAAACAAGCAAAGACTGGCTTGCCGTAACCTTGTCAGGGTAAAATTTAATCCAATGACAGACTTCGTGAAAGGCAAATAAGATCCTTTTGCGAAGTCTGCCTCTTTTTATCTATCAAACAATCAAGCAATTCACTATTGTTTAACCACAAACAACACAGGCCGCCGTGTTACGCATTACGCCCGGTCCAGCCCCTTCGCAGCAGGCTGATTTACAATTGAATGCCGAATTAGCTCGGCGGTAGAAAACTTCACGGATCCCGAGTTCAAATCTCGGATTCAGCTCTCAAAAAAAAGAGGTCGCATCGGAATGCAACCTCTTTTTTGTGCCGTTATGCAAGCGAAAAAAGGACTCCCGAGCGCAAACGTCATACCTTTTGTGTATCCCGGAGCGTCCCATGAGTTCTGCCAAAATGGATCCACGCCACTCAACACAACCTTGCCGCATCAACACCCCTGCATGATCTCGGTATCGAAAATTCAAGCGACAACCATCAAACCCGATATTTTTTGGGCGAAACCCCAAACATCTTCTGAAACTCCCGGTAATAGTAGGATTTGCTGTTGAAACCGGCCATATACATGATCTCCTGAACCGTATGGCTCGTCGTTTTCAACAGCCGGGCCGTATACTTGAGACGTAGATTACGGATAAATTCACTCGGTGTCTCCCCCGTCAGCGCCTTGATGCGACGGTACAACTGCATTCGGCTTATCGCCAGCGAATCACAGATGAACGTCGGCGACAGATCCTCATTGTCGATATTGGCCTCGACCAAACCCGTAATCGACAACAGAAACTCTTCATCCTGACGGTTCACGACTACCCCGTCCAAAATATCCACCTGCGACAGACTCGAATTGTAGTAATCCTGCAGATCACTCCGGATCCCCAGAATCCGATGAACGACCGACAACAGATATTTCGGCGAAAAAGGCTTGCTCACATAGGCGTCAACTCCATTCTCATTCCCCGAAATAATATCCTCCATCGTATTCTTCGACGAAAGAAAGATGATCGGAATATGCTTCGTCAAAGGATTCGACTTCAACGTCCGAACCAGCGAAAAGCCATCTACCTCCGGCATGATGATGTCCGAAATGACAATCGAGGGACGCTTCATCTTCACGATCTCCAACGCCTGAGAGCCATTCGACGCCACCAATACCCGATAATAGGGCTTCATCGTATCCGACAACAGATCCCGCATGGTCGCCTCGTCATCCACAATCAAAACTATCGGTTTCGAATTGTCGATAAGTTCAGCCTGCGAAAACTGTAAGGCTGCGGACTCTTTCTGCACCGTAGTGGTACCAGTCGGTTCCGCTACCGCACCGGTCGGTTCCGAAACCGAAATATCCGGAGCAGAAGAGGACTCCGAACTCCGCTCCAAAGAATCCGAAGCACCCTCCAATGAATCCTCTCCGGAGGTTTCCGTGAGTTCCAAACGCGGGAAGAACAACTCGAAACTCGTCTGCTCATGCTCGACACTCGTAACCGAAATGTCTCCGCCAAGAGCCGTAACCAGGCTCTTCGTCAACGCCAGCCCGATCCCCGTACGGTTCAACTGACCCTGAGCCGCCCGCGTCTCGATATTCTCCAGAATCTTGAAACGGTCGAAAATCTCGCCGAGCTTCTCCTGCGGAATCCCCGCCCCCGAATTCGTAATGCCGATATTCAACCGATCCTCCACAACTCGCATCGACAACGTGATCCAACCCTCCTCCGGCGTATACTTGAACGCATTGGAGAGCAGATTGAACAGAATCTTCTCCATCGCATTGCGATCCGTCGGCCACATCAACGGATCGGGAACATCCAATGTCAGCGTAATCCGCTTCTGCTCGCCCAGCAATTCGAAATTGTCACATACGTAACCCACCAGTTCCGGCAGGCAAACCGGCTCGATCCGCAACTTGAGGTGATCGGTCTCAACCTTGCGGAACTCCATCAGATCGTTGATCAGGTGAAGCATCCGATCAACACTCATCCGAATGATGTTCAGATACTTCTTCACATAGGCGTCATCACAGTACTCCAGCAGGCGTTCACAGGGCGCGTAGATCAACGACAACGACGTACTGAACTCATGCGTGATGTTCGTGAAAAAACGGAGCTTCGCCTCGTGAACCGTCCGAAGATGGCGGTTCTCAATCCGCTCGAGGACTATCGCCTGATTGAGCCTCAACCGGTTGCGGATGATCTCATAGATGATCCAACCGATGGCGCCACCCAGCAGCACATAAAAGACGATCGCCGTCCAGCTGCCCCACCACGGCCGTCGGACCACAATATCCAGCACATACGGATCCGGATTCCAGACCTTGTCGCCGTTCGTCACTCGAACCTTCAACTGGTAACGGCCCGCCGGCACGTTGGTGAAACTGACCCGGTTGTTGGTTCCGTTGTAGACCCAGTTGCCGGAGAAATTCTCCATCAGATAGCTGTACTCGCACCGTTCGCTGGCAATGTAGTCCAACGCCACCAGATCGAAGGAGAAGAAGCGCTGATTCCAGTCCAGCACCAGTGTCTGACGCCCCTTGCGCATCTGGAGACAATCGTGAAGATTGACCCGATTGCCCGAAATGGCAAATCCGGTGATGTCGATCCGGGGTCGGAAGGTTCGCCGGCTGATCTCGTGCGGCGAAAAGTAGTTCAAGCCCTTGACGCCGCCCATGAAGACATACGACGAATCCGCACTCAAAAGGTAGGCCCCATCCGAAAACTCGTCGCTCTGAAGGCCGTCCGACCGGTAAAAATTGCAGAATTCCCCCGTCGTGACATCCAGCATTGACAACCCCTTGTTGGTCGAAAGCCACAGTTGTTCTCCCGTGGCAACGATCCCGTGAACCGTATTGTTGGGCAGACCGTCACGGCTCGTAGACGACCGGAAACCCCGATCCAGATGGTTCAGCGACAGACAATTCAACCCGTAGCTGGTCCCAATCCACAGATTGTGCGCAGCGTCAACGGTCAGCGACAGGAGGTCGTTATTGCTGATACTGGATGCTTCGTCGGGTTCGTACTGCCACGAATCAAACCGGCGGTCAGAGAGCGAAAACCGGCACAATCCGCCGCCCCGCGTCGCCAACCACAGGTAATCTCCCTCCCGGACGATCGAATAGACGATATTGCTGCTGATCGCCCGCGGATCGGTCTTGTCCATCATATATTTGCCGACACGCTGCAGGCGATACTCTCCGTTCGAATAGGAAACCTGTAACTCGACAAGCCCGTATCCACTCGTTCCCAGCCAAATCCTGCCGCCGGCCGGATCGGCATAAATCGCATAGATCGAAGCAAAGGTCTCGGCCGGATCGACCCCTCGCAGCATCTGCATCCGACCGCTCTTCAGATCATAAATCCCCAAGCCCCTGGCATCGGTACCGACCAGAAGCTCCTCGCCGAAACCCTTCGCCAGCGAGAAAATATGGTTGTTCTCCACGGCAATCGGCTGCATCCGACGGAGTTTGGGCGTATCAAAGTGTTCGATACGGATCAGACCGTCGCCCTTCATCCCCACATAGAGCGTCTTGCCGTCGAGATAGAAACAACGGACTATTCCTCCCGACAGATTCTCGTCGGGAGCCTGCGACATCGGTCCGATCAAATGAAACTGCTTCGCATCGTAGTAGGTCTTCAATACCCCCATGCCGTCTGTCCCGATCCAGACCATCTCCTGCTCCGTGGCGAGGATCGAAAAGACCGGAACCTTCTGAAAAAAGGTATCCGTACAGACAAAACCATCACCCTGTGGCTGATACGTATCGACGCCTCCATGGGAATAGGGTACAACCAGATTGCCGGATTCGGTATAGACCGGCGTCCCGACCATTCCGCGGTCCGTCCCGCTCGGAGACTCCAGCGGAATCTCCCGGACACGGGGCATCGCCCCGTCCCGGGTGAAAAGCTCGAAGAGCCGCCCTTCGTTCGTCGTCACGAAGACCGAACACTCCGTCGCCCGGCGAATATCCCGGGCTGTCGCCCCCTCCAAATCAACCGGTTGAGCCTCGCTGATCGAAATCCGTCCCTCCTTCACGCGGTACGGAGCGCAGAAGAGCCCGTGCGTAGTCAGAATCCACAACTGAGAATCCCGCCCCGCACAGATCCGCCGGATATCGAACGTATTGAGCCGCGGTATGACAATCGGATAGAATTCATCCTCCTCCTCGGAAAAACCCGCCAGACCCCACTCATAGACCGAGCAGACCAGCACCTCCGATGCCGTGGTAATCGAATAGGCATTCTCGATCGAGGGGACCGAGCTCTCATAACCCAGGTAATAGCGCCGGATCCGGTTCCGGTCGAGATCCATCCGGTTGATGCCGTGGTCGGTCGCCACCCACAGAATTCCGTCACGCTGTTCGAGAATGTCCCGGACCCGATTGCTCGAAAGACTGTTCGGATCGCCCGGATCGTTGTTGTAGCAGACCATGTTGGTCCCGTCGTAGCGATTCAGCCCGTCCCAGGTGCCGAACCACATGTAGTTCCGCGAATCCCGGAAAATAACGTTGACCGAACTGTTCGAGAGACCTTCATCGTTTGTTATCCGGTCATATAATATCCTGGCAGCCAGGCTACTCTGTGCAACCAGAGACAACAAAACAACGAAGAGATATTTCATATCCGTTGGACTTTACACAACAAATGTATACAAAAACCCCTTGTTCCGCAACAGATACCGAACCCCGGATCCGAATCTATCGCCGGCTGCACTCCCGATCAATGTTGCGGGCAATAACATAGGCCAGAAGCTGCAAAATGCCGATTATCAGCAGCGCATAGCGCAGTGCAAAGGTCTCCGATACGAAATTTGCCAGAATCAGAAACAGTCCGCAGCCGAACAAACGGCCGATATAGAGTCCGAACTCATGCGACAGGATATAGGTGAACTCGCTGCGCTGTTCCGATTTCGAGACGATGTCGATGACCCGGAACTGAATCGGGAAATAGGCAATGTCGATCAACGGCCGGCTCAATACCAGGCACAACATGAAGATGACCACTCCGACCGACGAATAGAACCAGGCGTTGAAGAATCCCCCCAGAGCAAACAGAACGAGACCGACGGCCAGAATCGGCAACCGATCCTTGGGCAGCGATACCCGGCCCAGGATATAGAGCAGAATGGCCGACAAGATCGCCCCCACGGACTGAACCGTTCCCAGCGTGGCTTCGTTCCCCACGAGCGTCATGATCAGCATCGCCGGAGCCGTCACGATGTAGCCCTGGGCGATCCCCTTCAGGGCCGCAAGTCCGAGAAGCTTGTTCCACAGCCGCTCGAAGCGAAAAAAGAGGAAGGGTTTGTTCTCCGGATTCTGGAACTTGCCCCTGAAGATGACGAACGAGGCCAGAATGGTAATCAGAAAGACGGCGATCGTAATGATCCGATAGGCCATGTTGACCTCTCCGCCGAACCATCCGTTGTGCTCGGTGGCACCGATGAAGGCACCGATCAGGTAGGGAACCCCGACACCCGTAATCGTATAGAAAAAGGTTTCAAGCCCGTAATAGTAGTTCCGGTTGTCGTCGTTGGTCGAATCCAGGGCCAGGAAATCCCGATTCGACCAGAAAAAACCGTACGACAGACCCATCACCAGACCCGCTACCACGACTCCCGTCGTATCGAGATCCGAAAGCGTCATCATGATGCTCATCGAGATCCCGCTCAGAAGCATGCCGAACGAATAGAGCGTCGCAATCCGGAAACGGCGCAACAAAAATCCATTGATCAGGAACGTGATCGGAATACCCGTATAGCTGGCCAGCTGAAAGCAGACAACCAGCGTCGAGTCGGAACTGTTGCGCATGATGTAGGCGCCGATGAACATCTCGACAACCGGCAGAACCAACGAATAGAGCAGATTCGTGATCAGCAGGACCCGCATCCCGTGAGGGTAGGTCTGGAAGTGGCGGAATTCGGAGGTCAGTTTCGAGACAAGCCCCCTCCGGGAATTGGATGGGAGGACCCCTTGTTGCGAAGGTTTCATAGGTTCATTCAGGTTTTGATTATGACAAATTTAGACCCTTTTGCCCGACGGAAGGTGCCTTATTTGCACGGAAAGGTACCCTTTTTCATCTTCGCCCCAGCCTCAAAACAAGACATTGGCCCACAACGCATTAAGCAAAAACAGGGATCAACGGGGTTTAACGGCCGGAAACGGACCGTGCGTCAAAATGCAAAATGAGCGTACCTTTTCGAAAAGCATGAGTAACTCCCGCCATTTCGCTTTTCGTAATTTTGTTTTGGTCAAAAAGCCCCTTACAACCGGGCCCGAAGACCGCAAAACAAACCGTAGAAACCTAAAACAAGCCTATGAGAAACCTTGCCTCCCGATTCCCGGAGAATCCGATTCTCCGACCCGGAGATCTGGCCCCGAGCAGCCCGGATCTGACCATCGAATGCCTGCTCAACCCCGGCGTTTTCGAATACGACGGCCGCGTCTGGATGTTGCTGCGCGTCGCTGAACGTCCCCGGCAAAAGGAGGGGATCATCTCCTTCCCGATCAACGACCCCGAACGGGGAATCTCCATCATGGAGATTCCGACCGACTCTCCCGACCTCGATACCTCCGATCCTCGGGTCATTAATTATAAAGGTAACGACTACCTCACGACCCTCTCCTATCTGCGCCTCGTCTGCAGCGACGACGGCGTCCACTTCCGGGAGCCCGAGGGCTTCACCCCCATCTTCGGGCAGGGCCCCTACGAAACCTACGGCATCGAGGACTGCCGTGTGACAAAAATCGACGACACCTTCTATCTGACCTACACCGCCGTATCGGCAAACGGCGTCGCCGCGGGCATGATGTCGACGAAAAACTGGCACCAAATCAAACGGCATGGATTAATTTTGCCCCCTCACAACAAGGATTGCGCCCTGTTCGGACGCCCCGTCAACGGCAAATACTACATGTTCCATCGTCCCTCAAGCCCCCAGATCGGCGGTAACTACATCTGGATTGCCTCCTCGCCCGACCTCATCCATTGGGGCGAGCACCGCTGTATTGCCCGCTCCCGCAAGGGCATGTGGGACAGCGTCCGTGTCGGAGCCGGAGCCGCTCCGATCGAAACCCCCGCCGGATGGCTGATGATCTACCACGGCGCCGACGAACGGAACCGGTACTGTCTCGGAGCCATGCTCCTCGACCGGGAGGACCCCGGACGGGTCCTGGCCCGCTCCACGGAACCCGTCATGGAGCCCGACATGCCCTACGAACAGACCGGATTCTTCGGAAACGTCGTCTTTACCAACGGACAGATCGTACGCGGCGACGAAATCACCATCTACTACGGCGCCTCCGACGAGGTCATCTGCGGAGCCAGACTCTCCGTGGCCCGAATCCTCGAACAACTCGGATTCCCGCTCTGAAAGCGCTCTCCCCAAAACGTTCAAACAACTCAAACAACCTAATATCAACCCTAAAACCAACTGAAACGATGAAAGGAAAATTTTCCGCTTTTCGGTTTGTCCTGTTCGGAGCTGTCTCTTCCCTGTTGTTCTCCTGTGACAAAGAGGCTCCGGCAGAGTATTATCCGCCCGTGCTGACGGTCGGGTTCGAGGACACGAGCGACTACACGATGTCCAACGACGAAGCCAATCCCGAAGGTGGCGCCGACTCAACCTATGTCCGGATCTTCAAGATCATCAGCGACAACCGCAACGAAGCCGTCGGCGTCGATGTCTATTTCGACCTGCTCTCTCCCGAAACGGAGAAAACCGACACCACGGCCATCAACGACTTCATCCGACTGATGAACCCTATCCTGCTGAAGGACACCGCGCTGCCCGACGGAACCCATCAGAACAGATGGAACGGAAGCCGGGCGCTGATCGACAAGGGAACCCAGCAGACCGCCGTCATGATCCGAACCATCGACAAGGTGATCTCCCAGGAGAAAGAGACCTCCTTCATCCTCTCCATCCTCCCGGACCGCAACGTCCCGACGCGCTACACGGTGGACCCCGACCACAGCCGGAAAAAGATCACGGTGCGCAACAACAAATAACCCACTCTTAGCCTGAAACACTACCATGAGAACGATCATAAGACTATTCCTTTCCGCTTGTCTCTCCCTGGTTGCTGCGGCCCTCTTCGCCCAGCAGGGAAATCAGGTCATTACGGGAACCATCGTGGATGAAAAGGGTGCTCCCGTACTCGGCGCCACGATCATCGCAGACGGAACTACCGCCGGCACCACCAGCGACGCCCAAGGAAAATTCTCCCTCTCGCTGCCCAAAAAGGCAAAAGCCATCACCGTGTCGTATATCGGCATGATCACCAACAACATTCCGATCACCACCGCCACCGACTACAAAATCACCATGCGCGAAGATGCCCAAAGCCTCGATGACGTCATCGTCGTCGGTTACGGCTTCCAGCGCAAAAGCGACCTGACGGGTGCCGTCGCATCGGTCAAGGCAAAGGATATCACCGGACGGATGGTTTCGATCGAACAGGGCCTCCAGGGCCGTATCGCCGGCGTACAGATCACACAGTCGGAGGCCTCGCCCGACGGCGGCCTGAGTATGGTCATCCGCGGTTCGAACTCCGTGATCGGCGGCACCGAACCCCTCTACGTCATCGACGGCATGCCCATCTCCGGCGGAAACTCGATGGTCAAGGGCCCGACCGACACCTTCGGCCCCACGGGTGACCTGCAGACCATGACCCAGCCGGCCAACATGCTCAGCTTCCTCAACCCCTCGGACATCGAATCGATCGAGGTGCTCAAGGATGCCTCGTCGACGGCCATCTACGGTTCCCGCGCCGCAAACGGCGTGGTGCTGATCACCACCAAACGCGGATCGAAAGGATCCACCCGCGTAACGTTCGATGCCTCGATCGAAGTCTCGAACGTCTCCCGGACCTGGGACCTGCTCGACGCCGCCGAGTATGCCGAACAGAAGCAGACGCAACACCTCATCAGCCGCATCCTCGGCGAAAACATGACCTATGAGGAGGCCTTGCGCGACATGCCCTACTCGGGTCGCTACAGCGGCGAACTCAACATGAACTGGACCCCCTCGGACAATGCCGGAGGCGATGGCGCATACAGCCCTACGCCCGAGGACTTCCGAAGCGGAAGAGTCGCCTCGACCGACTGGCAGGACGCCGTGCTCAGAACCGGAATCAGCCAGAAATACTCGCTCTCCATCTCCGGAGGAAACGACCGCGTGAACTACTACGTCGGAGCCGGCATGGACGATATCCAGGGTGTCATCGTAGGATCCGAGTTCAAGCGATACACGATCAACTCCACCCTCGACGCCAAGATCTGGAACTGGCTCAGCGTCACGAACTCCTTCAACGCCGCCTACACGAAGAGCAACCGCTCGCAGACCGGAAACATCCAGTCCGGCGACTCGCGCGGCGTCATGATGGCCGCCGTCATCTACGATCCGACCCAGCTGATCTCCGGAAACCGCTACGAAATCGAGAACGGACTGCTCATCAACAGCGACGACCCCTACACCGCCGCAACCTCCTGCATGGATATCAACACGGTATATACGGCCATGGACAACGTCGCCCTGAACTTCAACCTGGCCAAGGGGCTGAAGGCCAAGATCACCGGAGGTGTCCGCTACTCGCAGAACGTCCGCGACATCTACAACCCGAGAACCTCCAACCGCTACTGGGATGCCGCCGGACAGGGATATGCCCTCTACGGCAACAACACCGACATGTACGTCATCAACGAAAACCTGCTCCTCTACACCAACAGCTTCGGCCGTCACACGATCGACGCCACGGCTGGTTTCACCCAGGAGGCCAGCTGGGGTGACGCACACACCGCTTCGGGCAAGGGTTTCCTGAACGACTACAACCAGTATCACGTACTCGGATCGGCCACCACGTTCTACAACCCCACCTCGGACTACTACAAGACGGGAACGCTCTCCTGGCTCGGACGTATCAACTACAACTACGACGACCGTTATCTGGCCACGGTTTCGTTCCGTGCCGACGGATCCTCGAAGTTCGGAAAAAACAACAAATGGGGCTATTTCCCCTCGGCCGCATTCGCATGGCGTGTCAATCAGGAGCAGTTCATGCAGAACGTGAAGGTCATCTCCAACCTCAAGCTCCGCGCTTCGGTCGGCCAGACCGGTAACCAGGGCATCTCTCCCTATCAGTCGCTCTCGGCCCTCACCCCCGGAACCTATCCCGTCAACGGCAAGCTGGAGAACACCTACCAGCTCGGATGGACCATGCCGAACCCCGACCTGAAGTGGGAAACAACCACGCAATACGACCTGGGACTCGACCTCGGCTTGTTCAACAACCGGCTGACCTTCACGGCCGACTTCTATCTGAAGGACACCGACGACCTGCTGCAGAATATCACGCTGGCCTCCAACACCGGATACTCCTCCGTACTCATGAACGCCGGATCGCTCCGCAACAAGGGTGTCGAACTCTCGCTCACGGGCGTGATCTGCAACCGCGAATTCTACTGGTCGATGACCGGAAACTGGTCCACCAACCGGATCAAGGTCCTCTCGCTCGGCGGCATGGAGAGCTCTCCGGGCCACTACGTCTGGGGCTGGGCAAACTACCCGTTCCCGATCACCGTCGGACACCCGCTGGGCGAAATCTGGGGTTACAAGATCACCAACGTCATGAAGACCTGGGAGCAGCGCAAGAATGCCGCCAAGGACAACCCCAACATGATCTGGGCCGACGACCCCGTCACCGGAGAGAGCACCTATGTCGGACAGTTGGGCGAGTACGACTTCGAGAAGGACGAGAACGGTTACATGAAGAAGACCGTCCTCGGAAACACCAACCCCAAGTTCATCTTCGGTCTGAACTCCACGATGACCTACAAGAACTTCGAACTCTCGTTCTCGCTGGCCGGCGCAATCGGCCAGGACATCCTCAACCTGCAGATGATGCCCGGATTCGAATACACCTACCGCGTGCATGACTACGCCGACGAACGTTGGATCCCCGAAGTCGTCGACCGCAACGGCCGCGTCGTATTCAAGGACAACGGAAAGAACGGCAATATCCTCGAATCGGTCAGCGGAGGCGCCAACTACGGCGAAAACACCTACAGCCAACAGGTCGAGGACGGATCCTGGATCAAGATGAAGAACATCACGCTGGCATACACCTACCGATTCAAGAAGCCCAACTTCTTCATCTCCTCGATCCGACCCTACATCTCGCTGAACAACGTCTTCTGCATCGACAACTACTCGGGCCTCGACCCCGAAGCCAGCGTCTTCGGCCAGGATCCCACCCGCCGCGGCGTCGCCTTCAGCGAATACCCCATGTCGTTCACCGCTTCGTTCGGCGTCAACCTCGTTTTCTAAGTCCCCCTCCTAATTCTTCAGACAACCATGAAAACTTTTCAGAAAACCATACTGCGAATGACAATGGTCCCCGCCATCTTCATGACGGCGTGCGTCTCGCTGGACGAGGAGCCTCTGACATTCATCACCCCCGAACAGTTCTACCAGTCCGAAGCGGATGCCAATGCCAGCTGCCTGGGCCTCTATTCGGAACTCTACCATTCGCGCGAAATCTGGGTCCACACCACTCGCGGTGTCGAGGCCAACAACCACGACGGACGTATGCGCGACGCCAACCTGGTCGAACCGCTGGCCACCTCCGACGACATGTCGACCCTCTGGCAGAGCTACTACCACCTCGTACGCATGTGCAACTCGACCATCGACGGAATCTCGGCCTCCAGCCTGCGCGACGACATCAAGGCCAAATACATCGGCGAAGCCAAGGCGCTGAGAGCTTCGGCCTACCTGCGTCTGGCCAAAAACTGGGGCGATGTCCCGATGAGACTCACCTCGCAGGTCGAGGACAGCTACTGGGAACTCTCGCCCATGAAGGATGTCTACAACCAGGTCTTCGCCGATCTGAACGATGCCCTCTATACGGTCTGGGGCGTGGGTGAGAAGAAGGCCGAACGCGTCGATCAGGCCGCCGTACGCTTCATGATCGCCGATGCCGCCATCACCATCGCTCAATCGGCCCGCAGCTATCGTTCCGGAGATCCCGACGCCGCAGCCCTGAAACCCTACGACGACGCCTTCGGCGACCGGATCGACGAGCTCTTCGAACTGGCTCACAAACATCTGGACACCCTGATCAACCAACAGTCCTATTACAAGCTGACCGATACGAAAACCAGCCGCTGGATCGACATGTTCGGCCGAACGGCCGACGGAACCGACAATACGGCCAACTCAACCGAAATCGTCCTCCGCACGGCAACGATCCCCGTGACCTATACCGGCGGAACGAGCAGCGTACCCTCGGTCTCCAACTACCTCCCCTCGAGCGACGGCGGCACCGCGATCCGTCCGACCTACGAATATGTCGCTTCGTTCGACAAGGATGATATCCGCCGCAACGAAGGCTTCATCTGGTACTACATCGAAGAGCAGACACTCGAAACTGAAACGATCTACCACCTGCCCTATCGCCAGTTCGGAAATGAGCCCTACGTCGAGCTCGGATACAGCTTCGCACAGCCCACGCCCGGTTACGCCGACTATCCGAACATCGATCTCGGCGAGCGCTGGGACGACCGCAAGCAGGAGTATACCGCCAGCGACGGTCACAAGACGATCATCTTCTTCGACCCCGGATTCCGCACCCCCTATTGCGGCAAATTCTATGACAAGTCGTGTACGTCGGGAGCTCCGGCCATCTCGGTGCCCGTCTACCGCATGGCCGAGGCCTACCTCATGTTCGCCGAGGCCGAGGCTGCCCTGCACGGCGTGACGGATCTGGCCGTCGACCACCTGAACGCCATCCACTCCCGGGCCTTCAAGAATCCCGAGGCCCACACCTTCACGAAAGCCGACTTCGCCGATCTGAACGATTTCAACCGGGCCCTGCTCGACGAATACATCTGGGAATTCGCCCTCGAGAACAAGAGTTTCTTCGCCTGCATCCGCATGGGCAAGCTCCAGGAGCGAATCGCCAAGGTGGTCAGCACGTATGCTCCCAAGTTCGAAGCCTATGACGGTCCGGTTCTGGGCGTCGAGGCCGGAATCGACGATCAGGACCAGTACCAGTATGCCCTGCGCCAGCGCAAGACCCGCGGCACGGACCAGTACTGGCTGCTGTATCCCTATCCGGGCGAGGGAGAGCTCAACGACGCGCTCGACGGCCATACCCGCATGAACTACTAACAATCCAACAACAAACCGGGAGGAGAACCCTCCTCCCGGTTTTTTTAACCACGCAACGACTGCAACAGACAACCGTTTTCCTCGCATGAAAAAACTCATTATCGCCGTGGTCGCGACCGCGATGTGCGCCCCGCTCTGCGCCCAGAAAAAGATCGACCGGGTACGCTTCATGCCCGACATGCCCTCGCCGTACGTACTGCGGGACTGGCGGCAGGTTGCCAAAGACTATGACGATTTCGTCTTCTCCTTCCAGACCGAAGGTGAGCACTTCCCCATCAACCGATGGGACGACAGCCGGCAGAATTTCAAGGGCCGGAGCTTTTCGATGGTCTCCTACATCGGAGCCCCGGGCGGCGACGAAGGAATCAACAACATGGCCGCCGTTGTGAGCGCTTCGCTCGTGGGTATCGACAAAAGCCGGCAGAACGGACACAACTTTGTCGAAATGTGCCAGAAATGGTTCAGCTCCGACAACGGAACCAACCTCTACTGCAACAACCCCTCGTCGGACAGAAGCTGGGAGCGGATCATGGACTGGTACGCCTCGCTTCCCAACATGCTGGCCTTCCAGCTCAACGATCTCTACCCGGGGGTCGGTGAACTCTCCTCGCAGGTGATCGAAATCGCCGACTTCTACGTCGGAATCGCCGACAAACTCGAACGTGACGACCGGTCCGGCGCAAAGAACCCCAACATGCAGCGGGATCTCGGGGCGGCCGTCGCCTGGATCGAATACATGGCCTGGACCATCACCGGCGAACGAAAATACCTCCAGGCCGCGGACAAAGGCATCGAATATCTGCTCAGAAGCGAGGTCAGCCCCCTGTACGAGATGCTGCTTCCCTACGGCGCCTACGTCGCCGCACGGATGAATGCCGAACTCGGCCGCACGTACGACGTCACCCGTCTGCTGAACTGGTGTTTCGACGGCTCACCCCTTCCGCGCCACGGCTGGGGCGTCATCGCCGACCGCTGGAACGGATACGACATGCACGGTCTGCAGGGCAGCATCACCGACGGCGACGGATACGCCTTCGCCATGAACACGTTCCAGATGGCAGGAGCTCTCACCCCGCTGGTCCGCTACGACAAGGGGTTCGCCCACGACATCGGCAAATGGATGCTCAACGTGGCCAACAACTCCCGCATGTTCTACGCCAACGCCTACGGTCCTGATAACCAGTCCAATCCAAAATGGGCCGCGACCTACGACCCCCGGTCGGTCATCGCCTACGAGGGGGTACGCAAATTCAAGCGCGGTTGGGACACGGCCCTCGCCGATGTCCGGACTCCCCGCGGAAAGCGTCTCGCGGGTGATTGGCGCGACACCCGCTACAAGGCCGAAAGCCCCGTCCGGACCGAGACCTTCGTCGAAACCCGGCACCGCGGCCAAAACGCCCTCGAACACGTCTGGGAGCTGAATCTGCCGGAACAGGTGCCCGATCGCTGGCTTGTGGTCGCCGCCGAGGCCCTCGGCGGAAACAACGGAAACGACTTTTGCTTCTCGATCGCCGAGAAACCCGACGGACCGTTCAAGCCCCTGCTGACCGTCAAGAAGGTCCCCGAAACCGACCGCCCGATCTATGCCCCCGTGCCCCGCGGATGGAAACACCTCTTCGTCAAGGCGGAAAGCACGGCTCCCGGCTCGACACGCCAGGCCGACACGCTCCGTGTCGATGCCCTGGGCGTCACCTACAAGAGTGACGTATCTCCCTATGCGACCGGAGACTTCGTCGTCTCGTTCGTGGCGCTGATCGACAACTACACGGTCCCCATCGTCTGCTACCGTCCGGAGGAGGCTGCCACAGATCTCGGACTCTACGGCAGTTCGCACGTCGGAATCCTCGGCGGACTGATCGAACCCACCGATGTCGAGGGGATCCTGCGGCTGGACCTCCTGCGCACGGATTACTACCACGCCGAAGCATTCCCGAGCTACCTCTACTACAACCCCTGCGACCGGGATTGCGCGGTGAGTGTCGAGGTCGGCGACCGGCGAACCGACATCTACGACACGGTATCGTCCCGCTTCGTGGCCGAAGGCGTCTCCGGCACCGCGAAGGTGACAATCCCCGCCAAAGGCGCCGCCGTACTGGTTCTGACCCCCTCCGGCGGAGTTCGCCAACGCGAGGGCGGACGGCTGCTCGTCGACGGAAAGATCGTGGACTTCGGATCCATCTGACGCCTCGGCAAACCCGCTTCCTGACAAACCGAACAATACCCGATGAACTTATAAAACAACGAACATGAACAAACTCAAATTCTTCGGAATATTCGCCTTGCTGCAATTCGCCGCCCACGCCGAAACCTTCGCCAACGGCATCGACATCCAGGGTGCCGGCGACGCCCGGGAGGGCTACTGGGTGGATATCCGTTACGACGGAGAGGTCGTATCCACGTCGCGCAACGGCGAACTGGCCCTGCGCTTCGACAACGAGGACTACTCCCTGAGCGAGATCTTCAACCAGTGGAAAGCTACCGAAATCTCCCGCGAAGAGAACCGCATCACGCTCAGCGGTCGGCTGAGTCTCAAAACAATGACCACGGACGTCGACGTGCGCGTCATCTATGAACGGATCAACGACCATGTCGTCGAAAAACGGATCGAACTCCACCAAACCAACATTCCGCTGCTCTACTACCAGCTGACAACGGCGCTGAACGCACCCGAAAAGCCTTCGTCGTTCTGGTGCTTCGACGATGCCGACTTCCAGGGCGGCATCGCCCACGGAACCTATCCCGCCGCCGGATACATGGTCGACGGAAAGTGGGCCGTCGGTCTGCTCACCGATGCCGGCCACCGGAACCTCTGGACACAGAACGTCCGCCGGCGTCCATCCGACGGGCAGATCGGATTCCGGGCCATCAACGAGATCTGCGACGCGGAACTCTACCGGGTGGCAACCCCCGGCGAACGCCAAACGGGCGATTTCAGCGTCAAACTGACGCTGGGTGAGGTCTCCGACTTCAACCATCCGACCGGCCGCGCCCGCTACGACGTTCCGGCCCTGAACCTCTGGCGCTCCTACAACAACAAGTCCGAGGCGCACTCCGAAAACAACGGCATCTACACCCTCGAAGGCACCGCCCAGAGCGACGGCATCGCCGGATTCCGGCTGCCGTATCTGCTCCCCGACGGTTACTACACCCTCCGCTTCAAGCACCGTTCCGACCGGAAAATCGCCCTGCGCATGTGGAAGGGCGACAGCGTGTCGCCCTACGACGTACAGGGGCTGCATTACCAGACCGACATTCCCTCATCATCCGAGGAGTGGGTCGAGCAGGAGGAGACCGTCTTCATCAGCAACACCGAAGGGGATCCGACCTGTCTGCTGATGGGTGTCTCGGGCATCCGCGAGGGAGAAGCCTACACCCTGCAGATCAAGGATCTCGAGGTCACGCGCCTGCTGCCCGAAAATCGGCCCTATCACCGGCTGGAACAGGGTGAGACCGTCGTGAAGCGGACCTTCATCTTCGTCAACGAAGCCCGCCCCACGCTGCACGACCTGCGTCTCAGCGCCCAGCTCCGGCTGGCCGAAGGTCTCGGCTTCGAAGGCAGTGACCCCGAAAAGTGCATCTATGCCTGCAACCAGATGCTGATCTGGATCGTCAGCCGCAACAACTTCAAACCACTCAGCGTACCGAGCATCAACTACGCCCCCGACATGTACAACAGAGACAGTTTCTGGTGTGTACTGGGCGGTTACGACCAGGAGCTCTGCGAAGAGACCTTCCGCATGTGGGGCGCCACGCAGAACGAAAACGGCACCATCGGCACCATCATCACCCCCTGCATGGGCAGCCAGGAGACCAAGGACAACGAGGCTACCATGGAATTCCTCTGGCTGGCACTGTTCAACCACCGTACCTACGGAACACCTCTCGACCGGGAGAAGATCCAAAAGGCCTTCGACTACATCATCCGCACGCACGACCCCGACGGCGACGGCCGCTGCACGGCCTGCTTCGTCCTCGGACAAAACGATGTGGTCAACTATCCGGACGGCACGCAGAATCTGGCCGTCAACCAGGGCATGTTCGCCGTCACGCTGCGCGTCGCCCGCGAACTGGGCATGCCGGTCGACAAACGTTACATCGCCCGCGCCGAGGCGCTCTACCGCGACTTCTACGACCCCGAGCGCGGCTATCTGATCGACAACCGGGATTTCCCCTATGTCATCTCCTTCAACTCGCTGCTCCCGGAGTTCGTCTCGCTGTGGCTCTTCGACCACCCGATCCTCACGTCCGAGGCCGTCTGCAAAACCCTCGACCGCTTCCCCGTGATCAAGGGCTGCTCGCCGATCATCTGCCACGTCGACAACATCTACTTCACCCGCGAGGACAAGCCCTTCAATCCCGACATGTACTGGGACAACGGAATCTACTACAACGGCGGCTCCTGGATCCGCGAGGAGGTCTGCGCCTACGTGGCCGGACTGAAGCACGGCTGGAAACCCGCCCTGAACCGCATCTCGGAACGCCTCGAAGCCGAGATTACCCGCAATCCCGACCAGCCCTTCAGCCACGAGTATCTCCCGCTGGACGATTCGCGCGAAGGCTGCTGGATCCCCAGCACCCGGGTTCATGCCTGGAACACCTTCGTGCTGCGGGCCCTCGAGGTCGCCGGACTCCGCCCGTACCAGGCCACAATCGGCCGATAACCGCTGTCTCCCCGTAAATACTTCGCCATGACTCAAGCCAAATACCTGCTTCTGACCGGTTCGGTGCTGCTGGCTGCCTGTGCGGCGCAGCCCGATCCCCGGCCCGAAAAACAGATCGACATCCCCCGCATCGAACAGATGCCCGATGCCCCGCAAAACTACCTGTTGCCCGACTGGGCCGCCATGACCCGGGATCTGGATGCCTACGTCTTCGATTTCAACGCCACGGGCGATTTCAGGCCTTTCATCTGGATCGACGACAGCCGGCTGAATCTTCCCATCGAAAGTTTCGGACTCTACACGGCCGTCGGCGACAGGCGACAGGGCCCCGCAAAGAACAACGGCGAACACCACGAGGCCATCTGCGTGCTGGGAGCCCTCAACGGTGCCACGCTCGCCGGCATCGACAAAAGCAACCAGAACGGATACGACTTCGTCCGCATGGCCCAGAACTACTTCAACTCGGCCACGAACTGGAACATCGTCCTGAACAACACGGGACCCGTCGCCGGTGCGCTGGGCGGAGGATACACCCGCGACTTCTGGTATGACGTCTTCCCGAACATGCTCTTCTACTCCATCGGCGCCCGCTATCCGGAGGTCGAGGGTGTCGATCCGATCATGCGCTCCATCGCCGAACAGTTCTGTCGCGCCGACTCGGTCATCCTGGCCACAAAGGGCGATTTCCACATGCGGGAGTTCGACTTCGGGAACATGCGCGTCGGCAATACGGAGCAGATGGTCCAGCCCGATGCGGCCGCCGGCTTCGCATACGTGCTCTACGGCGCCTACAAGAAATACGGCGATGAACGCTATCTGCAGGCGGCACGTTCAGCCATGGAGTCGCTGAACGCCGAAACCGAAAGCCCGTTCTACGAGGTGATCATGCCCTTTGCGGTCTACATGGCCGCCCGGATGAACGCCGAACAGGGCACAACGTACGACGTGACCAAATTCATGAACTGGACCTTCGACGGCGACTCCAAGAGCCGCCCGGGTTGGGGTGTGCTGACCGGGGAATTCGACGGTTACGAGGTGAATGGCCTCTGCGGAAGCACCAGCGAAAACTACGGTTTCGCCATGAATACCTTCGACCTGGCCTGGGCCCTCGTCCCGGCCGTCCGATACGACCAGGCCTACGCCCGCGCCATCGGCAAATGGATGGTCAACGCCGCAGCCAACAGCCGCTTCTACTATCCGCAATATGTCGCTCCAGAACACCAGGCGCTCGATCGTGACCGGGCCCTCGAAATCTCGAAGGGGCTGATCGCCTACGAAGGATTCCGCAGTCAGGACAAGTACGGCGAAAAACGGTTCGAAGGGGTTCGGGGCGTCGCCATCGGCGATGGGCCCGGATGGGTTGCCGGGAATCCGCCCGAAAGCATGCTGAGCCTCTACGGCTCGATGCACGTCGGCATCTTCGGAGCCATCATCGCCCCGACAAACGTCGAGAAGATCCTCCGGCTGGACTGCACGGCGGCCGACCTGCTGCCCGGACCGTGCTATCCGACCTACCTCTACTACAACCCCTGTCAAGAGGAGGCCCGGGTGGCCGTGACGGTCGACAAGGCGCTGCCCGGAGACAGATTCGACCTCTACGACATCGTCTCACGCCGGATCCTCGCCAAGCAGGCCGCTTCGGGTGACACCATCACGCTGCCGGCCGACTCCGCTGCGGTTATCGTCATCCTGCCGGCCGGTTGCGAGATCGTCCACCGCAACGGCAGAACCCTCGCCAACGGCATCGTCATCGACTACAAAGGGTGAAAACATCCACTCGGGACGGATCAACATCCCGAACAGCAAAATCAGAGAAAGCCCGAACCGGAATCCGGTTCGGGCTTTCCATCTTCGGGCCTGGACCACACCGCTCCGCTCCCGGCCGAAAAACAGCATATCCCCAATGCGGCCCGTCCGGACAATTCCCTGAAATATTTTGAAATCTCTTCCTATTTGACTACTTTTGCCCTCACAATTGCGGTCCTAAAAATCATACTCGATGTTGCGCAGATTTGCAGCGGTAATCCTTTCGGCCATCCTCCTCGCTCCGGGATGGCTCGGCGCTACGGGCTTCTCGCTCTTCGCCGGGTTGGTCCCCCTGCTCTGGATCAGCGACTCGCTGAGCGCATCCCGACGCGACTGGTGGCGGATGTTGGGGTGGGCCACGCTGGCTTTCGTGCTGTGGAACGCGCTGACCATCTGGTGGATCTGGTATGCAACACCCGTCGGACCCGTGGCCGCTACCGTCGCCTCGACGTTCCTCAATCTGATCGCTTTCATGCTCTTCCACACCGTCTCGAAGCGTGCCCACAAGGCCCTGGCCTACGTCACGCTCGTCACGGCCTGGATCACGACCGAATACTGGTACACCGTCGGCGACTTCTCGTGGCCCTGGCTCATCCTCGGAAACGGCTTTTCGCACGCGGTCTGGATGGTGCAATGGTACGAATACACCGGCGTCTTCGGCGGTTCGCTCTGGGTGCTGGTGGTCAACATCCTCCTCTTCGAGGCCTGGAAGGAGCGCCGCAATCCGCGCAAATGGGGCGCCGCGGCTGCAGCCCTGATCCTGCCGATGGGAGTGTCGCTGGCGGTCAGCGCCGGATGGAAGCAACCCGACGAGGGAACGGTCCGCGTCAGCATCATCCAGCCCAATGTCGACTGTTACGACAAGTTCCACGGCGACGCCGAACGGCAAGAACAGAATATTCTCGATCTGCTCGGACAGGTGCCCGACGACGCTCAGTTCATCCTGCTGCCCGAAACCGCCGTCCCGGGATATTACGTCGAACCCGCACTGAGCGACTTCCCCTGGAGCAGCGACGAGGCCGGGGTCTTCTGGCTGCAACTCACCGATTCGCTGCGCCGCAACCATCCCGACGCCCTGCTCGTCACCGGTGCCAACACCATCCGCCGCTACGCCCCCGGCGCACAGACCGAAACCGCCCGCCGCGACCGCTTCTCGAACGGGTACTACGATGTCTTCAACACGGCCGTGGGACTCGACTCCGCTGGCCGCATGCAACTGCACCACAAAGGCCGGCTGGTCATCGGCGTCGAAAACACCCCGACGTGGGTCTTCGACGTCTTGCGTTTCCTGGTCATCGACCTGGGCGGTGTCGTCGGGCAGATCGGAAAAGGAACCCACGGATCGGCCTTCGAGCATGACGGCGTCCGGGTCGGCCCGGCCATCTGTTACGAGGGACTCTACGGCGACTTCTACGGCGATTTCGTACGCCGAGGCGCCCAATTCATGGCCATCGTCTCCAACGACGGCTGGTGGGGCGATACCCCCGGCTACAGGCAACTCTTCTCGATCTCGAGACTGAGAGCCATCGAGCACCGCAGGGCCATCGCACGCTCGGCAAACACCGGAGAGTCGGGTTTCATCTCTCCCACGGGAAAGGTCGGACAGACGCTCGGTTGGGAGGAACGAGGCATTCTCTCGGCGGAGGTGACCCTCAACTCGCAGATGACCTTCTACACCCGCTACGGAGACTTTGTGGCCCGCATCTCGGAGTATGTGCTGCTGCTCTGCCTCCTCTATTTCGCAGCCTACCGCGTCAAGCGACGAAACCATCTTGTGAAATAACTCATTTTGCTGTCATGAACTATAACCAGACTCTCGAATTCCTCTTTCAGTCGTTGCCCGCCTTCGAAACCCAGGGCGCAACGGGGTACAAGCCGGGATTGGAGCGGATCTCCGCATTCTGCCGACACATCGGAAACCCCCAGCGGAACTTCTTCACCATCCATGTGGCCGGTACGAACGGCAAGGGCTCCGTGGCACACATCATCGCCTCGGTGCTCCAGCAGGCCGGATACCGGACCGGACTCTTCACCTCGCCCCATCTGATCGACTTCCGCGAGCGCATCCGCGTCGACGGCGAGATGATCCCTAAACAGAAGGTTGTCAACTTCGTCGACAAACACCATGACAAGATGGTTGAACTCGAACTCTCGTTCTTCGAAATGACCGCGGCCATGGCCTTCGACTACTTCGCACAGAGCGACGTCGAGGTCGCCGTCATCGAAACCGGCCTCGGCGGCCGGCTCGATGCCACGAACATCATCGTCCCCATTCTGAGCGTCATCACCAACATCGGCCTCGAACACACCGCCCTGTTGGGCGACACCCTCCCGAAGATCGCCCGCGAAAAGGCCGGAATCATCAAGAAGAGCATTCCGGTGATCATCGGCGAAGCCGATCCCCGCTACAACGAGGTCTTCGAACAGATCGCAGCAGCCAACAAGTCGCGCGTGATCTATGCCGAAAAGGAGTTCCGCTGCGAGGAGCACCACACAGAGGGTGATTACCAGCACTTCCGGCTCCGCCGCACACGCGACAACCGGGAGTTCGATGCCGAACTCGATCTGAAGGGCGAATACCAGGTCCGCAACATCGTGACGGCTTCGGCCGCCGTCGACTTCCTCCACGAGGAGACCCCGCTGACGATCTCCCGCCGCGCCTATCTCGAGGGTCTGCGCAATGCGGCTGCCAACACCTCGCTCATGGGCCGCTGGCAGAAGCTGGGCGACGCCCCGCTGACGATCTGCGACACGGGGCACAACGCCCACGGAATCGCCTGGGTGGCCGAGCAGCTCCGCTCGACGCCCCACAGAGAGCTCTACTGCGTCATCGGATTTGTCCGCGACAAGGATCTGGCCCACATTCTGCCCCTGCTGCCGCGCGAAGCCCATTATCTCTTCACACAGGCCCGCTCCGAAAGGGCGCTTCCCGCCGCCGAACTGGCTGCCAAGGCTGCCATCTACGGGTTACAGGGTGAAGCCTTCGGGGAGGTGGGCGAGGCCCTGAAGCGGGCTCGCGAACAGGCTTCGGCCGAAGACATGATCTTCATCGGCGGAAGCACCTACGTCGTGGCCGAGGTGCTCTGATCCCGGCGGGCGAAGGGGCGAGCGGAAAGGCCGGCAGACAGAGAAACCGGCGGGCGGGCGAAGGGGCGAGCGGAAAGGCCGGCAGACAGAGAAACCGGCGGGCGGACGAAACCGACGGGCGAAGAAGTCGGCGGGCGGACGAAACCGGCGGGCGAAGAAGTCGGCCGAACAGGTGCGACCGTCGCAGATCTCCAACGAAAAACCGGCCCGGCAACCGACACGCAGCATCCGGCCCCCGCAATTGACTCGCTGAACCCGTTCCCGCAATTGACTCGCAGAATCCAACAGACTCGTAGAATTCCGCCCCCGCAAACCGACAAAAAAGAGCGAAACCCCGCAAGGTTCCGCTCTTTTGCATCAGGCCTGGCCCATTTTGGGACCCGTATCCGGAATCGGCGTCGGGGTCGGAATCTCAATCTTGCCCACGTTGCTCTCGTAACGGATGATGTTGTCCTGCAGCGAGCGAAGCAGCCGCTTGGCATGCTCCGGCGTGAGGATAATGCGACTCTTGACCCGCGCCTTCGCTACCCCCGGAAGCACCGTCGCAAAGTCGATGATGAACTCCGAGGTGGAGTGCGATATGATGGCCAGATTCGAATAGTGTCCCTGGGCCACCGAATCGTCCAACTCAAGGTCGATACCAAACTGTTTCATCTCTGCCATTCCCTTCGAAAGATTTGGTTTATGCAAATTTAACCGCTTTCGGCCCTCGATGGACAACCCCCGGACCAAAAGTTTTCGATATTTTATCAACAGTCCCGACCTCCGGAACATACTCCCGGACCCTTTTTTCCCGTTTGTTGCCGCGGATACGATCCTTTTTCGTATCTTTGTCATCCAAACCTGCACACTCCGGGCATTATGGCATTCGAGATCGTTGAAACCCTCTTCCGCGGAATCTGCGTGGGCGTCGCGGCTTCCATCACCGTCGGCCCCGTAGCCGTGCTGTGCATCCAGCGGACCCTCTCCAAAAGCCGACGGTCGGGAATCGTCTCCGGAATCGGAGTCGCCTGCGCCGACACCTTCATGGCCATGGCTGCCCTCTTCTTCTACTCGATGCTCCAAACCCAGATCGAGCAATACAACACCCTGCTCAGGGTCATCGGCGGCATCTTCGTCGTCATCGTCGGCGTCTTCATCTTCGCCCAGAACCCCGTCCCCCAGATCCGCCGAAACAGAGCCGGGAAAAGCTCCCTCTGGCAGGACTTCGCATCGATATTCGGCCTGACGATCGCCAACTTCATCATGGTCGTCCCCTATATCCTCGCCTTCTTCGCCGTCTTCAAAATCTCGAGCGGCGAAATGACCGACCATACCGTCGGCGGATTCTTCCGCGCCCTGTTCGTCATCGCCGGATTCTTCTGCGGCGCCGCCACCTGGTGGACCTTCCTGGCCTGCGTGATCAACCTCTTCCGGAGAAGATTCCGCCCCCGCCACATGCTCACGATCAACCATGTTGCCGGTATCATCATCGGCATCCTCGGCATTTACACCATATTATCCACCTTCTTTGACATCTTCCCAAATGTCGGACACTAAAAAGACAAATCCCAAAATCATAATCGCCGTCGACGGATACTCCTCCTGCGGCAAAAGCACCTTCGCAAAGGCCATTGCCGCTCGGCTGGGCTACATCTTCATCGACACCGGCGCCATGTACCGCGCCGTGACGCTCTACGCGCTGGAACACGGCGCCATCCGCTCGGGAATGGTCGACGAAGAGGCCGTCGTCAAGCTCCTCGGCGAAATCTCGATCACATTCCGCTTCAACCCCCAGCGCGGAGCCAGCGACATCTACGTCAACGGCGATCTGGTCGAGGGAAAGATCCGAACGATCGAGGTCTCGAACTGCGTCAGCCAGGTCAGCGCCATTCCCGAAGTGCGCCACAAGCTGGTGGCCATGCAGCAGGAGATGGGGCGCCGGCGCGGAGTGGTGATGGACGGACGCGATATCGGAACGGTCGTCTTCCCCGACGCCGAACTGAAACTCTTCATGACGGCCGACCCCAAGGTGCGGGCCGAACGCCGTTACAAGGAGTTGCGCGAAAAGGGAATGGAGGTTTCGCTCGAGGAGATCGAGCGTAACGTCCGCGAACGCGACAAGGCCGACATGAGCCGCGCCGTCTCGCCCCTGCGTCAGGCCGAGGATGCCATCGTACTGGACAACAGCCACATGACCGTCGACGAACAGATGACATGGTTCCTCGACCGTTTTGCCCGGGTGACCAGACAGCACCCGGATCGGTAGAACCGGCTCCGAAGCCCCGAAACGGGTGAAGCAAGGACCTGCGGATGGAGAAAACCGAGCAGGGAGAAGCGGGCCGAGCGAGGGGGGGGGCAGTGAAAAGAGAGGAATAGGAAGAGAGGGACTCGAGCGTAAGGAGAGGTGCACACTGGAGAGACCGGACGGAAAGAAGCCGGACGGAAAGAGAGGTCCAAACGCAAGGCGAGATCCGAACAGGCAGGTGCCTTAGGACAACGCGAAGAGTCGAAATAACTAAAATTGGACTTATGCATATCGAGATAGACGACAAATCGGGATTCTGCTTCGGCGTGGTCCGGGCCATCTCGCAGGCCGAGGAGGCCCTGGCGGAAGGCGGGACGGTCTATTCGCTCGGAGATATCGTCCACAACCGCATCGAGGTCCAGCGCCTCGAGGTGCTGGGGCTCCACACCGTGACCCACGACCGGATGGAGGGGATTGCCGGCGGCCGGCTGCTGATCCGAGCCCACGGCGAGCCCCCCACAACCTATGAACGGGCACGAAAGTTGGGGATTCACGTCATCGATGCCACGTGTCCCGTCGTGGCACGGCTCCAGCGGAGAGTCAAGCAGGCCTACGAGGCGATGCTGCCCGTCGGCGGACAGGTCGTCATCCTCGGAAAGCGTGGACACGCCGAAGTCGTCGGTCTCACGGGGCAGGTCGACGGACCGATCCTCGTCATCGAACGAGCCGAAGATCTGCGGCAGATCGACTTCGCGCGCCCGATCCACTTCCTCTCGCAGACCACCCAGAGCATCGCCCTCTTCGAGGAGCTCGGCGCCGAGATGAAACGACGCGCCAAAGTCCCCGAAGACGTCCGCATCGACGACACGATCTGCCGACAGGTCGCCAACCGCGAGCAGTATCTCACGCAGTTCGCCGCACGCTTCGATGTGGTGATCTTCGTCTGCGGCCGCAAGTCCTCGAACGGAAAGGTTCTCTCCGAGGTCTGCCGCCGCGCAAACCCGAAGACCCACGTGGTCGAAGAGCCCGCCGAGATCGACAACGGTTGGTTCGCGGGGGCCCGAAGTGTCGGAATCTGCGGCGCCACCTCCACCCCCAAGTGGCTGATGCAGCAGGTCGCCGATGCAATCGATAAAAGAACAGTTCAGTGAATCATAAATAGTTTTTCCATGAAATACTTCATCCGTTCGCTAAAATATTTCTGCGCCCTGTGCGTTCTCTGCCTGGCGATCATGTATCTGAACCGTCTGGCCGGCACGGCCCGGCTCTCGGTGAGCGACACCTTCTACGTGATGTTCCACACCCCGCGAGGCATGATGCTCCCCGTGGTAATCGTCATCCTGGCCGCCTTCTACCCCAAATTCGGATTCGTCTCGCGCCAGGTCGAGGGCGACATCGACGAAAACCGGCAGCAGATCCTCAACGCTTTTGGCTCCGAAGGATTCTCGCTCCGCAGCGAAGAGGAGGGCACATTGACCTTCCGCGCCGACAACTGGGGCAAAAAACTCCTCATGCTCGGCGAGGACGAACTGAAAGTATCACAATATGGACAATGGATCCGCATCGAGGGTAACCGCCGCGGCGTGGCCCGCGTCCAGTACCGCCTCGACTCCTACATGCAGATGATTCGTCACGATGAAAAGAATGAATAGAAAATACCGCCGTTGGACCGTCGCAGCCGCCGTCGTGGCTGCGGCTGCCGTCACCGTCTTCGCCGCCCGAAACGACTTCGGGCTCGGCCGCAACATGGAGATCACCGTCAACATGATGCGTGAACTCTCGCTCAACTACGTCGATCCGATCGACCCCGACCGTCTGATGGAGGGGGCCGCCGCCGGCATGGTCAGCGATCTGGACCCCTACACGGAGTACATCCCCGAAAAGAACATGCAGGACTTCGAACTGCTCACGACCGGCAAGTACGGCGGCATCGGCGCCCTGATCCGCCAGAAGGAGGATTACGTCCGCATCGCACAACCCTACGAAGGTTCGCCCGCCGATCTGGCCGGTCTGCGCATCGGTGACAAGATCCTCGCCATCGACGGAAAGGATGCCCGAGGCTTGACCACGCAACAGGTCTCCGACCGGCTGAAGGGACAGCCCGGCAGCAAGGTCCGCGTGACGGTCGAACACCTCGACGGCACGCAGGAGACCCAGAGCATCCGCCGCCAGCGCATCGCCATCCCCGGAGTCCCCTATGCCGGGTGGATCGCCGACGGCATCGCCTACATCCGCCACAGCGACTTCACCGAAGGATGTTACGAGGAGATGCGCGCCGCCCTGGAGCGTCTGCGCCGGGAGGGCGAGCTGAAGGGGCTCGTGCTGGACTACCGCTCGAACGGCGGAGGTATCATGCAGGAGGCCGTCAAGATCCTCGGCATGTTCGTCCCCAAGGGAACGGAGGTCGTCAGCACGAAGGGCCGCTCGGAGAATTCAAAGCAGGACTTCCGCACCGAGACGGAACCCATTCTGCCCGATCTGCCCCTCGTCGTACTGATCAACGGCAACACGGCCTCGGCTGCCGAGATCGTATCAGGGGCCCTGCAGGATCTCGACCGAGCCGTCCTGATCGGCCAGCGCAGCTTCGGAAAGGGGCTCGTCCAGACAACCCGCCCCCTGGGTTACAACACCATGCTCAAGCTCACCACCGCCAAGTACTACATTCCCTCGGGGCGCTGCATCCAGGCCATCGACTACTCCCACTCGCAGGAGGGGAGCGTGCGCACGGTGCCCGACTCGCTGATCTCCGAATTCTCGACCCGCGCCGGCCGGAAGGTCTATGACGGCGGCGGAATCATGCCCGACATCCGCACCGAACCCGAATACATCTCCCGCTTCGCCGTAACGCTCTATGCCCTGGGATTCATCGAGGACTTCGGGGACGAATACACCCGCCGGAACCCCGGCAAGCAGATCGACATCCGCTCGTTCTCGATCACCGATGCCGACTATGCCGATTTCGAGGCCTTCATGAAGGACAAGAAGGTCCCCTATGAATCGGATACCCGCCGGGCAATCAAAGCCCTGAAGAAGGCGGCCGAGGAGGACCGGTTCACCGATCTCGAAGAGCGCTTCGAAAAACTCGAGGCCGAACTCAAGGACGACACCCAGACCAATCTCGAAACTTATCGCGAACAGATCGTCGATGCCATCAACAACGACATCGTCCTGCGCCACGGCTATCAGGCCGGCGTGATCGAACACTCGCTCGGAGACGATCCCGAAGTCAAACGCGCCCTCGAGGTGCTCGGCGCCCCCGAAGAGTATGCCCGGATCACGACCAGTCAGGATACCGCCCGCAAATAGTCTGCAGTTCCGATAAATGCCGCCGGCCATGAAAATCCATGCGCACAAATTCTCGTTCCGAAACCGCGTCGTCGTCATCATCGTCGGCGTGGCGCTCGGCGCCGTGTCGCTGCTCTACACCAACGAAATGGCCCGCAAACTCAAGGGTAAGGAGCAGCACGACGTGGCCCTCTGGGCCCACGCCATGGAGCGCGTCAGCCGCGATATGATGGGAACCATTCAGGACCCCCTGGTCGCCGATATCATGTCCACCGGAAACAACATTCCGTTCATCATCACCGACGAAAACCTCGAGGTCATCAACTCACACCTGATCCCCGACAAGATCATCGACCACCCCGATCGGCTCCGCAGGCAGATCGACAAGTTCATGTCCGAAAACCAGCCCATTCCCGTGCGGTTCCGATTCTCGTCGGAACACTACCACCTGATCTTCTACGGAAAATCGGCCCTGCTCAAGTCGCTCTACTACTTTCCCTATATTCAGATCATCGTCATCGCGGCGTTCATCACCCTGGGATTCATTGCCTTCCGCTCGTCGAAGCACGACGAGCAGAACCGCGTCTGGATCGGTCTGGCCAAGGAGACCGCCCACCAGCTGGGCACTCCGACCTCCTCGCTGCTCGGATGGATCGAGTATCTCCGCTCGCAGAATATCGACCAGGCGGCCGTCGAAGAGATGAACAAGGACCTCACCCACCTGATGAAGATCACCGACCGCTTCTCGAAGATCGGCTCCGAAACCCCGCTCACCCCGGCGAACATCAACGAGGTGGTCGGAGAATCGGTCATGTACTTCCGCAAGCGGATCCCCCGCAACGTCACCCTCGACTACAACGGGCTGGCCATCGCCCCCGTACAGGCCAACATCAATGCCGCCCTGTTCGAGTGGGTGGTCGAGAACCTCATGAAAAACTCGCTCGACGCCCTGCAGGGACACGGCACCATCGACGTCAGGATCTCTTCGGACGACAAACACGTCATGATCGATGTAAAGGATACCGGAAAGGGAATCCCCAAAAGCAACTGGAAACGCATCTTCGAGCCCGGATTCACCACCAAAACCCGCGGCTGGGGACTCGGACTGTCGCTCTCGAGACGTATCGTCGAGGAGTATCACCAGGGTAAGATCGCCGTGATCGACTCCGAAATCGGCAAGGGAACCACCATCCGCATCACCCTTAAACGCACCTTTGCCGCATGAGCCGGGATTGGGCACATAGCATCGTGGTGACCGAGATCCCGAATACGACAGCGGAGCCCGTCAAGGAGACCTTCCGGGAGGCCGGGGATGAGGAGCAGGACCTCGCGAGCGAAAAAACCTCGACGGCGGGACAACATGCCGTAAAGAGTAAGCCGGCGACCACGGGACAGCACGCCGCGGGCGAAAAACCGGCAGCCACGGGTCAGCACGCCGCAAGCGGAAAACCAGCATCGACGGAACGGAATGCCGCAAACGGGAAACCGGTGGACTCGGAACAGCATGCCGCAAACGAAAAACCGGCGACCGTGCGGCCAAGAGCCGAAAACGGGGCCGGAAAGGCTCAAGCAACATCCGGAGCCGCGGTTCAAACCGCCGACGAAGAGTCGGTGCGGAGCGTGGCCGATTCGCTGGCGGCAAAGTCCGACTCGCTGAGCCTTGCGGCCGATCCCGCCTACTCGTACGAAGCCGAGGCCTTTCACTATTCGGAGCTCGATTCGGTCCGTTTCGGATGGAGCTCCAGCGGAACTCCACGCCCGAATTCCGCGCAACTCCCCGGACGTGACACCACCGTGGAGGCCCTGTTCGGCGCACAATCCTACATCGTACAGACAGAACGCATCGAACGACCCGTCAGCGATTCATTCACCGACAATGCCGTTTTCCAGAGTTTCGTGCTGCTGCTCGCCGCAACCTATGCCACGCTTCTCTATCGCAATCTGGGAGACGTGAGAACCCTGCTGAAACGCATCTCCCGAGACTCGGCTGCCGGCGAACGCCTCTCCGAAGAGCCCGGCGCAAACGGCTTCTCCCGCTTCCTGAACGTGACGGCCGCAATCGGCATGCTCTTCATGGGTGTCATCGTCGTCAAGTACGGCGACACGCTCATGCCCCCCGAATTCGGACGCGCGCTGTCCCATGCCGCCGTCCTCGCGCTGAGTCTGACGGCCTCGCTGCTCTGGGCCGTCATCATCCTCTTTCAATCCTCGATCATCCGTATCACCGGAGCCATCACCCTCACCCAGCCCTTCACAGCACAGCTCTCCCTGCTGCGCCGAACCTATTTCGCGCTGGCCGTCATCGTCACCTCCCCCACGCTCCTCCTCTTCGCACTCTGCCCCCGCGGCACCGGCGGTGCCTGGTTCATCCTCGGAGCCGTCGAGTTGATCATTACGGCCGTTTTATACCTCAGGGAATCCCTGAACCTCTTTATTTCTAAAAAAATTTCGATTTTGCATTGGTTTTTGTACCTTTGCACCGTGGAAGTCTTCCCAATCAGCCTCTTATGGCTCCTGGCGGCAAGATGATACACGACGAAGGTAAAACTAAACATCCGTAACGTTGAAAGTAAAGAGCGTACTGGTTTCGCAGCCCAAACCTGCTGTCATCGAAAAGTCCCCGTTCTACGATCTGGCCCAGAAATACCAGGTCGAAGTGGCCTACAAACCCTTCATCCGGGTCGAAGGTGTCTCGCTGAAGGAGTTCCGTGCCCAGCGTGTCGAGATCCTCGATCACACCGCCGTCATCTTCACCTCCCGCACCACGGTCGACAGCTTCTTCCACATCTGCGAAGAGGCCCGGATCACCGTCCCCGAAACCATGAAGTACATCTGCCAGACCGAGGCCGTCGCCCTCTATCTCCAGAAGTACATCGTTTACCGAAAACGAAAGATCTCGTTCGCCGACGGGTCGTTCACCTCGCTCGTCGAACTGATCATCAAACACAAGGAGGAGAAGTTCCTCCTCGCCCTGAGCGAACCCCACAAACCCGAACTCCCCGAAACGCTCGCCAAACTCAAGCTGGCCGTCGATCCCGTTATCCTGGCCCGTACGGTCGCCAGCGATCTCGAGGCCGTCAAGATGGAGGAGTATGACCTGCTGGCACTCTACTCCCCCTCGGATGTCAAGGCCCTGGTCGAAAAGTTCGGAAACGAGGGGCTGCCCGCCGTCGCCGTATTCGGCGAAGGTACGCTCAAAGCCGCCCTGGAGGCCGGACTCACCGTGCTGGCAAACGCCCCCACGCCCGTAGCACCCTCGATGGTCAAGGCGATCGATCTGCTCATCCAGAAGATCCAGAAGGGCGAAGAGATCTCGCCCGTCGAACTCGTCACCGACGCACGCAAGGAGGAGTTCATCCGTACGCAGCAGCACAAGCTCGCCAAGAAGAGCCGCGTGCGCCGTACCACGACCGAAACCCGAAAATAACAGTTCCGAAGGGTCAGCCCCCTCGACGACCGGCTGACTCCCGAGAAGGCCCAAACTTCGAAAAACATGTCTACGCACTCGCTTCCCCGCAACGAAAGACTTCGCTCGCTGGGAGCGGTGCGCCGACTCTTCGACGACGGCGAGAGCGGCTTCATCTTCCCGTTCCGCTACGTCTGGTTCGCCGAACCCGACACCGAACGCAGCGTCGAAATCCTCTTCTCGGTCCCCAAGAAGTTCCATAAACGCGCCAACAGGCGAAATCTCCTCCGCCGCCGGACCAAAGAGGCCTACCGCCTTCAGAAACAGATCATCACGGAAGGTGGGGAGCTGAACCTCGACATCGCCCTGATCTACTCCTCGAAAGAGGTCCTCTCGGCCAAATCCATCAGCCATGCAGTCCGCCGGATTCTGGAAACGGTTGCTGCACGTCTGTAAGCGGATCGGCGTCCTGCCGCTGATCGTGCTCGTGCGCTTCTACCAGCTCTGCATTTCGCCCTTCACCCCTCCGTCGTGCCGCTTCACGCCCACCTGCTCGCAATATGCCCTCGAGGCGCTGCGCAAGTACGGTCCGCTGAAGGGGCTCTGGCTTACCATCCGCCGTCTGGCCCGCTGTCATCCCTGGGGCGGCAGCGGCTATGACCCCGTGCCGTAGCGGCCGGCCGGACAATCGGAAAGGGACCGTTACTCCCTCCGCAAGAGACGTCACCCATCACGGCACAAAACCGGGTAAAAAAAGACCGACTCGTCGCCGAGCCGGTCCCAAGGGAAGTTGCGTCACCCTTACAGAATTCCTGTTACATCACTTTCAAACACAAAGATCGTACCCCTGCCCCAAACAAACAATTCCGACCCCAACTATTCGGATCGGAATTGCCAAAAAATCCGCTTTTTAAAGGATCGGAGCGTAATTCGCGGCGTCACGGCGGCCCGAGCCCGTCTCTTCGACAGTCTCAACCGGCAGAAGCCCCATTGAATGCGGTCGGCCCTCCGGACGGATTGACCGGAGCGGCGGGCAGACGGGCAGACGGGCGGCGGGCAGACGGGCGGGAATCAGTCCGAAAAATCGGAACAACACTCCTCCGGAGTCTCAAACTCCAGCGTCGCGTGCGAGATACCCAATTCGCAAAGCAGGTGCTTCAAATCATGCTTGATCCGCTCCTGGGCCGCAAGGTCCGTCACAACGACGTGGGCCGTCAGGGCATTCTCGGTCGTACTGATGGCCCAGACATGGATGTGATGGACCGTCCGGACCCCCTCGACCGTCGACATGCGCTGTCCGATCTGTTCGACGTCGATTCCCTCGGGCACACCGTCGAGCGACAGGCGCAGGCTGTCGCGCGTCAGCGACCACACCGAAGCGACAATCACACACGCCACGGCCAGTCCGACAATCGGGTCGATCAGCGTCCATCCCGTCCACGAGATCACCACGCCCGAGAGAAGCACCCCGATCGAAACCAGCGCATCGGCCGCCATGTGCAGGTAGGCCCCCTTGACATTCAGGTCACGGTCCTTGTCCTTCATGAAAAGCCAGGCCGTGAAGCCGTTGACCACGACACCGATACCCGCCGTCCAGGCGATCGCTCCGCCCTCGACCGGTGCGGGATGGAACATCCGGCCGATACTCTCGGCAATGATCATCCCGACGGCAATGAGCAGGATCACGGAGTTGAGCAGCGAAATCAGCACCGTACTCTTCTTGTAGCCGTAGGTATAGTGCGGCGTGGCGTGGACCTGCGCCAGACGGAAGGCCAGCATCGCCAGCAGCAGACTCGCCACATCCGAAAGGTTGTGACCGGCGTCCGACAACAGCCCCATCGACCCGTAGAAAAGGCCGACGGCAAATTCGATGATCACAAAGCCCGCATTGAGCGAGATGCCCCACAGAAAGGCCCGGTTCAGCGAGGTCAGTGTGTGGGTGTGATGGTGATGATGAGGTTTCTGAGTGGGTATCATGGTTGTCCGTACGTTTAAAGGTTATGTTTCCGGGATGGTATCCTTGATCTCCGAGAGTTCGACCAGCTTGTTGACGATGGCGTAGATCGTCAGACCGGCCGCCGAGTGGATCTGCAGCTTCGAGGCGATATTTCGCCGGTGGGTGATCACCGTATGGGCCGAAATGCAGAGCGCATCGGCGATCTGCTTGTTCGTCATCCCCTTCACCACGCAGACGACAATCTCCCGCTCACGGGCACTCAGCGCCTCCGATTTCGGAGGCTCCACCCCCTCGGCCGCCAGCCGCTCGACGGCCGGAACGAGGATCTCGTCCTCGACGGCGTTGTGCGACGCCAGCTCCTGTTCGCAAGTGAAGATGTCGAACAGCACACCGTTCAGTTCGTTTGTGCTCCCCGAGGGGTAGTACTTGATGATGATGTTCTTCAGTTCGCCCAGTTTGGCGTCGACCTGGTCGTGGTGGCGCCGGAAGATCTCCATCGAGTAGTCCGCGCTCCGCTCCCCGGCCAGCAGCTTCTCCACGTAGGGAAAGACCCGCTGCTCCTCGTAGGACATGTGCCGCTGGACCTCGGCCACGTACTCGTCGAAAAAGCGCAGAATGGCAAACGAAACGTTGTTCTGCGCGCAGTCGACCGCCTCGATCAGCTTGCGGCGGATGGCCGGCAGGCGGAAATTCAGAAAATATCCGTGCGAATTGTGCAGGTAGTCGGTCAGCGCCCGCACCGAGATCCCGTCAGCAAGCTTCTCCCCGAGGCCGTGGTTCATCAGCAGGTTGACAACGGCCAGGAAGGTCGCCGTATCGACCTGATTGTCGGCACACACCTCCGCAATGCTCTTGTCCCCGAAGCCCAGCGCAATGCCGAAACGGCTCATCACCTGAAGCACCGCATAACGGTCGCAAACCAGGTCACACATGCGGTCATCACCGCCATATCCTCCGGATTTATACATAAAATCAGGTATTTTTTCATTCTGCCGCAAAATTAATCCGGCAATCCAGATGCCGCAATACCCACCATGCGGTATTTTTCAACGCCGCCCGATATCCGTATAGGTCATCTGAAGCATCGTGCGGCCGACATCCAGCAGCTCGGGATTCGTCTCCGTCACCACACGGTCGCCCGTGGCATCCCACACCGCGGCACCCAGCGAATCCACCACCCCGAAGCCGTCGTTGAACGTATAGTAGGCAAACTTGCGCGGCGGCGCCGGCGCGAAAATATCCTTGCTGTAGTCGAAATCCGTGTGGGCAAGGCCCAGCTGTCCGAGCAGCGTCGCCGCCAGGTCGATCTGCGAGGCGTAGGTCTCGATCCGCTGCGGACCGGCCACCGCTCCGCCCGTCCAGATCATCGGGATCCGATGGCGCAGCGGTTCGTTGTAGGAGAGTGTCGCCGGGTAGGGGTAACCGTGGTCGGCAACCAGCACCACCAGCAGGTTCCGCCAGGCGGGCGAGGCCTTCAGGCGGTCGAGCATCCGCCCCACGCAGGCGTCCGAGAAGGCCATCGCATTGAGCACCGGATCGGCGAACTTCGAGTAGGGAACATCGAACGGCGTATGGCTGCTCAGCGTCAGAAGCGCCGCCAGGAAGGGTCGTCCGCCCTCGTCGAGCGAGATCACCCGCTCGGCAAACCAGTCGCACATCACCTCATCGTCGTAACCCCAGTCGGCCGCCTCGCGGTCAAAGTGCAGATCCTTCTGCCAAACCAGCTCCTGCCACCCCGTGGCATAGAGGTACGACGCCTGGTTCGTGAAGTTCAGGTCGCCGCCGTAGGAGAAGCTCGTCGCATACCCCCCCCCGGACATCGTCCGAGCAATCGAAGGCAGGTTGTGGCTCTTGGCCGGGAGTTTCATGATCGACATGCGCGTCTGCGCCGGGAAGCCGCTCAGAAGGGCCACCTCGCCGCGGTCCGTGCGGTAGGAGTTGGCAAAGAAGTTCTCGAACCAGAGCCCCTCCTCCTTGAGCCGCTGCATGTTCGGCATCACCGGCTCGCCGTCGACCCGCTCGTCCATCACCGTGCGGGCGAAACTCTCCAGGATCACCAGCACCACGTTCGGCCGTGAGGTCGTAAGCACCCGTCGGGCCGGCGCCTCGGCCCCGGGGGCATTTCCGCGCAGCGCCGCAAAGCGCTCCGTGAGCTGCGGCTCGTCGTAGAAGGGGTACTCCGCGGCGTAGTCCGTATTCCGGTCGCCGAGGCTCGAAAGAAACGAAAAGACGGGATTCGTCGCCGCATGATTCAGAAACATATCCGAGCTGAAGTAGACCTTCGAGACGTTGGCCGTCGAGGCCCCCATGCCGCCGCGGATCGCCAGAAAGTCGAAGCCCGCCAACAGCAGCATCACCAGACTCCCGACCGAAGCCGTGCGCCAGCCGACCCGCTGGCCGTCGAAAAACCGCAGCGTGCGGCGGTAGAGCCAGATCATCAGCGCGGCATAAAGGGCCGCCAGCAGCGTCTGACGCACCCCGAGCCAGAAATCCACACTCGCCATCGCCTCCTTCGGATCGGAGAGGTAGATCAGGATCGTCGCATCGAGGCGGAAGCCCCAATGTTCGTAAAGGGCCACGTCCACGGCAAAGATCACCGCCGTCAGGACCGACACCAGCACAAAATACCCGGTAAGGATTCCCCGCCACAGCCGCTCCGGAAGGCGCACCCACAGCGACGCGAGCATCACCAGCAGCGGCACGGCCGTCACGTAGCCCGCCACCGTCAGATCAAGCGAAAGACCGTGCCAAAGCACCGCCATCCAACCCCCGAAACCGGCTCCGGCCGCCTCCGCGGCGTACCACGCCATGAAAACCGGCTTCTGGAGCGCCATCAGTACCACCGTGGCCGCAAAAACCGCCAGAACAAATCCGATCTTCCGCCTCATCACCGTCAGATCTTTTCGCCGTAGGCCAGGTCTCCGGCATCGCCGATGCCCGGAACGATGTACGAACGCGAGGTCAGCTCCTCGTCGACCACCGCCGTCCAGATCGTCGTATTCTGGTGAGGCATGTGCTTCATTGCGTAGTCAACACCTTGCTCGCTGGCAATCACCGACGCCACGTGTGTGCAGGCCGGTACGCCGCCCTTCTCGCACAGCGCATTGTAGGTCAGAACCAGCGACGAGCCCGTCGCCAGCATCGGATCAACCAGCAGCAGCGTCTTCCCCTCGAGGCTTCCGCATGAGATATACTCGACCTTTACCGTGAATTTCCCGTCCTTCGTGCTCTTGCGGTAGGCCGATACAAAGGCATTCTGCGCATCGTCGAAATAGTTCAGAAAGCCCTGGTGGTAGGGGAGTCCCGCACGCAGGATCGTCGCAATGACCAGTTGGTCGTCGATCACCTGTACCGTGGCCTCGCCCAGCGGCGTCTCAACCACCTGCGGACGGTAATTCAGCGTCTTCGAAATCTCATAGGCCGTGATCTCGCCGATCCGTTCCATGTTCCGTCGGAATCGCATCGAGTCCTTCTGGATCTCGCGGTCGCGGATCTGCGAAAGAAACTTGTTCAGAACCGTGTTCTGTTGGGAAAGTACGTGAAGTGTCATAGGGATTTGGGATGTTTGTCAATAGAGAAAATTGTTGAACGGATAACGCCCGGCATGAATCTCTCGCACCATCCCGTACAGATCCGAGCGGAATTTTTCCAGGTTGATCTTCTGCAGCGCCGAGAGGAAGATGCACGGCGTATTGGCCCGCGCAATCCAACTCTTCTTCAGATCCTCGAGCGAAAGGTTCTCGCGCGTGGCGGGCGTCAGGTCGTCCTCGGCCTTCTCCACCCACCGGTAGGCATCCACCTTGTTGAAGACCAGATAAACCGGCTTGTCTCCGGCACCGATCTCCTGCAGCGTCTGCTTCACCACGGCGATCTGATCCTCGAACTGCGGATGCGAAATGTCCACCACGTGGACCAGCAGATCCGCCTCGCGAACCTCGTCCAACGTCGACTTGAACGATTCGATCAGTTCGGTAGGCAGCTTGCGGATGAAGCCCACCGTGTCCGAAAGCAGGAACGGCAGGTTGTCGAAGACCACCTTGCGGACCGTCGTGTCGAGGGTCGCAAAGAGTTTGTTCTCGGCAAAGACGTCGCTCTTCGAAATCAGATTCATCAGCGTCGACTTCCCGACATTCGTATAGCCCACCAGCGCCACCCGGACCAGCGATCCGCGGTTCGAACGCTGGACAGCCATCTGGCGGTCGATCTTCTTCAGATCCTCCTTCAGCTTGGCGATGCGGTTGCGGATGATTCGGCGGTCGGTCTCGATCTCTCGCTCACCGGCACCGCCGCGCGTGCCCGTACCGCCCCGCTGCCGCTCGAGGTGGGTCCACAGTCCCGACAACCGCGGCAGCATGTATTCGTTGTGGGCCAGCTGGACCTGCGTCTTGGCATAGGCCGTCTGAGCCCGCGACAGAAAGATGTCCAGAATCAGACGCGTGCGGTCCAGCAGCCGGCACGGAAGCTCCTTTTCGATATTGCGCGTCTGCGACGGGCTCAGTTCGTCGTCGAAGATCACCACGTCGATCTCCTCCTCCTTGCAGTACTCGACGATCTCGGCCAGTTTGCCCGGCCCCACGTAGATGCGGGCCGAAGGCTGCGGCAGACGCTGCGTAAAGCGTTTCACGGCCCGGATATCGGCCGTCTCGGCCAGAAACTCCAGCTCGTCGAGGTATTCGTCGGTCTGGCGCGCATCCTGATTGTCACGTACCACGGCAACCAATACCGCCCGTTCACGCAGCTCCTCCGTTCCTGTTTCGTTTGCCCCCTCCTGTTTCGACCGGGGCATTTGTCTCTTCTCTTCCAAAATTTTCCTGATCAACTATGTTTCCCGCGACCGAAGCCGGCAAAAACCGCTCCCGCGGATTGACTCCATGCGACAAAAAGGGTATCCTCCACGAAGCAGGATACCCTATATTCAAATGATCCGAAGATCCGCATCAGTTCTGTACGCGGAAATCCACCGGCAACGTATACTTCACACGTACAACCTGGTTACGCTGTTTGCCCGGCGTCCACTTCGGCGACTTGCTCAGCACGCGGACGGCCTCCTCCGACAGCGAACGGTCCGGAGTCTGCAGCACCTGGATGTTGGTCAGACGGCCGTCCTTCTCAATCACGAACGACAGAACCACTCGGCCCTGAATACCGTTCTCCAAGGCAATCTGCGGGAACCTCACATTCTGCTGAACCCACGCACGGAACGTATTGAGGTCACCGCCCTGGAACGAGGGCATCGTCTCGGCAATCAGGAACGGCTGGTCATCCTCGACAACCTCCTCCTCGACGACACCGACCGTCTGCACGACATCCACATCCTCGTCAAACTCCGTAAAGTCGACCTCCGTGGTAATCTTCGTGTCATTGGTCACGACCTGAAGCAGGTCGGCAATAACCTTTACCTCCACCTTTCTGGGGGTCTCGGGCGGTTTCTGATCCTGACGCGTGATCTCTACGATCTGCTCTTCAACGATAGGAGCCTGCAGGTCCACTTTCTCGATACGCTTCTCTTCGGGGGTGTACGAGAAGGCCCCGATCACGAGCAAGAGTGATACGACAAGACCGATCTCAAGCAAAAGGCCCCGTTTGTTTTTCAGGTCCGCTTTGGGTGATTTTTTGATTTCCATATTTCAAGTTTTAATTGTTCCGACGTGTTCGGGTTGCGGTCCGGTCTCAAGGGCTTACGACAGAGGGCACTCCCCCCCCCGCTGCTTCATCAGCCCCTCGGTCCGGCCGGCGCATAATCTCCCGACCCCAATACGGGACAGGCACGCTATGCACCACAAATATAGAGATAAAAATTCAAAATTGAGCGACTCGGAATAAAAATCTTCATTTTTTACCTACTTTTGTCCTCGAAAAACCAAACCTCAGGATGCAAAAATGACTGATCGTGAGCCGTTATACGGGAAAAATCCACAGGAGCTTGCCGCCCTCTGCAACGAACTGGGTCTACCGCGGTTTGCGGCCCGGCAAATCGCCCGCTGGCTCTATGTCCGCCACACGGAGGATCCGCTGCGGATGACCGACCTCTCGGCTGCCAACCGCCAGCGGCTGGCCGAACGCTTCACCCCGGTGCTCTCCGCGCCAGAACGCGAAACCCGTTCGGCGGACGGCACCAAGAAGTATCTCTTCCGTACGCTCGAAGGGCATTTCATCGAGTCGGCATATATCCCCGACGGCGACCGTGCGACCCTCTGCGTCTCGTCGCAGGCCGGATGCCGCATGGGCTGCCGCTTCTGTGCCACGGGACGACAGGGGCTGCAGCAGTCACTCTCGGCGGCCGAGATCCTCAACCAGGTGGTTTCGCTCCCCGAACGCGACCGTCTCTCGAATCTCGTCTTCATGGGCATGGGCGAACCCCTCGACAACACGGACAACGTCCTGCGGGCCCTCGAGATCCTCACCGCAGAGTGGGGGTTTGCCTGGTCGCCGACCCGCATTACCCTCTCCACGGCCGGCGTCGTCCCCCAGCTCGAGCGGTTCCTCAACGAGTCGAAGGTCCATCTGGCCGTCAGCCTGCACAACCCCTTTCACGACGAAAGAGCCGAGATCATGCCCGTCGAAAAGGTTTGGCCCATCGCCCGGGTGGTCGAAATCCTGCGCCGGTACGACTTCACCCATCAGCGGCGCGTCTCGTTCGAATACATCGTCATGAGCGGCATGAACGACTCGCCGCGTCATATCCGCGAGCTGTCGCGGCTGCTGAACGGAATCAAATGCCGGATCAATCTGATCCGGTTCCACAAGATTCCCGGGTCTCCCTACTTCTCGCCCGATGCCGAGGCGATGATCCGCTTCCGCGATGCCCTGACCGCCCGCGGCATTCAGACCACGATCCGCGCCTCACGCGGGGAGGATATTCAGGCCGCCTGCGGACTGCTGAGCACCCGAATGAAAAACGAACCCGCTTAATACGCAATCAGCTTACCCAATCTTTTCATCGCTTGCCTCCCTTATGCCAAAGGCATATGAACAGGAATATCGTCAAGGCAAAGTTCAGCCACATCCCAAAGGATAATGAGCCAATACGCATATACATACGCTCTGCCAAAAAGTTATTTCCATTGGACTCTACTATGTATTTCATATCTACATAGGCATTTACCCATATCAATAACTCATATATGGCAATCAGAGCAAATGCAATAATACCGACTGTTTTCTGCCATTTCTTCATATGCGAAGATATTCATTATAAACTGTACAAAATTACAAAAATGCCATTCATTTGTCTATAATGAACAGCATCTCTTTTTGTGATTCAGCAATATAAAAACGGGGCTTAAAGAGCGAAAGGAGGCTTGTTCGGATTCGGTCCCCGTTCTGCGGGGAGAGGCAGAGAAGAGACAGAGTGGGGGGGGGAGACCAGGAGAGGTTGAAAAAAGCAGAGAAAAGGCGGGAAGGGGACAGTTCCGCGGACGGCGGCGGAGCGTTGCGGCCAAAGCGTGCATGGTCAACAGATTGACCCCGGCGATCAGGCAGCCCGCCACGGCGCAAAGCACGAACACCGCAGGAAACAACCTTAGCAGCATTTCGGAGAGCTAAACCGACGCTATTTTTTCGGGGTGTAGACCACCTTTTTCGTCTCGAAGAACTCCTCGTCGAAGAACGTATGGATATCGTAGAGATCCCAGTGTTTACCCGTACGGGCCAGCTCCTCGGCCAGATCGCCCCCTTTGAGGTAGAGGATGCCGTTGGGCAGCGTGCCATGCCGACCCCGTTCGAGCTTCGGCCACACCCACTTCACGAACTCCGGCATCGCCGTCACGGCCCGCGACACCACGTAGTCGAAGCGTTCGGTCAGCGTCTCGACCCGCACGCAGCGCGGCGTCAGGTTCTCAAGCCCCAGGCTCCGCGAGACCCCCTCGACCACCGTGATCTTCTTGCGGATCGAATCCGCCGCCATGAAGTGCGCCCCCGGGAAGAGGATCGCCAGCGGAATGGAGGGGAATCCCCCGCCGCATCCCACGTCGAGAATCCGCGCCCCGTCGTCGAAACGGCACACCTTCGCAATGGCCAGCGAGTGGAGCACGTGACGCACGTAAAGCTGGTCGAAATCCTTGCGCGAAACGACGTTGATCTTCGCGTTCCAGTCGGCGTAGAGATCATACAGGGCCGCCAGCCGCTCGCGCTGCACGGCGTCCAGTTCGGGGAAGTATCCGTAGATTTTTTCCAGGTCGCTCATCGTCTTTCGGTTTTATCGGGTTTTCCTGTTTTACCGGCCGCAGCCGGCGTTTCCGGGGTTTGACGGATCAGGGCCAAACTCTGCCCTCCGGCAACGGATCCGGCAGGTTTCGGCCGTCCAAACGGCGATCAACAAGATCGGGCGTCAGGCGGAACGGCCCGGACGGCCCGGACGGCTCGGACGGCTCGGACGTCCTCAACGGTTCTCGCCTTCGGCGATCAGCCGGCACATCTGCTCCCGGGCCCGGTGGATCTGCGTCTTCACCGTCCCGAGCGGCAGCGAGAGCTTGGCCGCAATCTCCTCGTAGGAGTACTCGTCGAAGAAGCGCATGACAATCAACTGACGGTAGCGCGGAGCCAGCCGTTCGAGATAGTGCTCGATCTGCGTCCGCTGCTGCAGGTTGATGACACTCTCCTCGGGGGTCGGGGCACTCGAGGCCGGAGCGGCAAAACGTTCGTCGATCGGAAGATCATCCTGACGCCGCCGCACAAAATCAATGAAGGTGTTCCGCGCAATGGTATAGACCCACTGTCCGAAGGTGAATTCACCGCTGTAACGGTGCAGGTTGATATAGACCTTGATGAAGGTCTCCTGCAGCAGGTCGTCGGCATCGTTCGTCCCCCCGAGCCGCTGCACGAAGAGGCGGTGGATCGCATCCCGATAGCGGTTGAACAGGTACTCGAAGGCCGTGTCGTCCCCCCTGAGCGCCTGCGTAACCAGCTCCCGGTCGTCGGCTACGATATAGTCGGCTATCTCCATACGCGTTCGTCTCGACGCACCAGCGTCAGGGCCAGCGCCGCCGCCCACAGCGGGCTCAGCAGATCATACAGAAAGTAACGCCCCAGAATCCCCTCTTCACCCAAACGACGTGCCACCCGCCGGACCTCCCACACCACAATGCCGTAGCGCAGCAACAGAAAGAGCAGTGCTCCGAGCTTATACTCCAGCGGCATGACCGCCAGCGCGCAGATCACCGTCACGAAGAAGAGACTTCGCGACACCGGCTCCCAGCGGATATAACTCTTCACGTCGCGCGGATAGAACCGGAAGGCCGAACCGTAGTAGCGCAGCTGGCTCATCCACCAGCCCAGTCCGCCCCACGTCCTCTCGCGAAGCGTCGCCCGCGGCGAAAGAATCACACTCACGTTGTCGCGCGTCATGATCCGCTGCATGAAGAGATCATCCTCACCGATGTTCATGTTCAGGTGGTCGAAGCCGTTGACCCCGAAGTAGAGGCTCTTGGTGAAACCCAGGTTGTGAAGCGTCCCCCGGTAGGCCCGGTTGCGCACCGCGCGCGCGATCCAGTCGGCCGCGTGCATCATCCGCCACGTCCGCATCAGGTAGTTGGCAAAACCCTTCCGACGCTCGACACCGCAATAGCCCACCACGATGTCGCCCCGCATGAAGCCCTTGGCCATCAGCGACAGCCAGCGGTCGGTCTGCGGGCAGGCATCCGTCGAAGTGAAGAGCAGATGCTCGCAGTGCGCCGACTTGATGCCCACGTTGAGCGCCATCTTCCGCGAAATCGGAAAACGAGGATCCAGATGAATCTTCGTCGTTGTGATCTGCGGGAAGGACTGCTTCAGCCGCATGAGATCCTCATAGAAATCCGTATCGTGACCCACGTAGACGATCACTACCTCGAAATCGGGATAGGCCTGCGCCAGTATCAGCGGAAGACGCTCCTCCACAAACGTGTAGTCCTCCGAAAACATCGGAATGATCACCGAAACCGGAGGCTCCCGGTCAAGAATCGCCGCCCGACGGTTGTTCTTGTAGCCTGGAATGCGACCGTAGACAAAGATATAGTAGTAGAGCTGTACGCCGAACATCAGAAGGATCGACCCCGCAAGCGCAAGGCCCTCCCAGCCATAGCTGACCAGAATTTGTTCGAAGAATCGCATATTGACAAAATATGCGCAAAGATACGAATATTTTATGTATTTTTGCCGAATAGATGCATATGAAATTTACCCTCCAACACAAAGACCCCGCCTCGGCCGCCCGCGCCGGTGAGATCGTCACCGACCACGGAAAGATCCTTACGCCGATCTTCATGCCCGTCGGTACGGCCGCCACCGTCAAGGGAATCTTCCACCGCGACGTGAAGAACGAGGCCCGTGCCCAGATCATTCTGGCCAATACATACCACCTCTATCTCCGACCCGGAATGGAGATCATCGAACGCGCCGGTGGCGTCCACCGCTTCTCGACCTGGGACGGCCCGATGCTCACCGACAGCGGCGGTTTCCAGGTCTTCTCGCTGGCCGACTGCCGCAAGCTGCGCGAGGAGGGGTGTCATTTCCGCTCGCACATCGACGGCTCGAAGCACCTCTTCACGCCGGAGAGCGTCATCGACACCGAACGCACGATCGGCGCCGACATCATGATGGCCTTCGACGAATGCCCCCCCGGCGACGCCCCGCGCGACTACGCCGCCCGTTCGCTCGCCCTGACCGAACGTTGGCTCGACCGATGCTTCAACCGATACCACCAGACCGCGCCCAAATACGGCCACTATCAGGCGTTGTTCCCCATCGTACAGGGCTGCTCGTACCCCGATCTGCGGGCCCATGCCGCCGAAAACGTCAAGCAGTACGATGCCGACGGTTATGCCATCGGCGGTCTGGCCGTCGGCGAACCCACCGAAGTAATGTACGAGATGATCGAGGTGGTCAACGCCATCCTCCCCCAGGACCGGCCCCGCTATCTGATGGGCGTCGGCACGCCCGTCAACATCCTCGAGGCCATCGAACGAGGCGTCGACATGTTCGACTGCGTAATGCCCACCCGAAACGGCCGGAACGGGCAGCTGTTCACCGCCCAGGGCGTCATCAACATCCGAAACAAGAAGTGGGAGGACGACTTCTCGCCGATCGACCCCGAAGGCTTTGCCTTCGTCGACACGCTCTACTCGAAGGCCTATCTGCACCATCTGGCCGTCTGCGGCGAGATGCTCGCCGCACAGATCGCCTCGCTGCACAACATCGCCTTCTACCTGCGTCTGGTGGGCGAGGCACGCAGCCACATCCTGGCCGGCGACTTCGTCCCGTGGAAACAGGCAATGGTCGAAAAACTCACAAGAAGACTCTGACCGATGAAATTCCGCTTCCCCGGCTTCAAGATCCTGGACCGGTACATACTCGGCAAGTTCCTGTCGACCTACTTCTTCGCCATCGCGATGATCATCGTCATCGTCGTCATCTTCGACTACGCCGAGAAGATCGACGACTTCACGGCCACACATGCCCCGATGAAGGCCATCCTGCTGGAGAACTACCTGAACTTCGTCCCCTTCTTCATCAACCAGTTCAGCGGCCTGTTCACCTTCATCGCCTGCATCTTCTTCACCTCGAAGATGGCCTATCAGACCGAAATCGTCGCCATGCTCTCGGGCGGAATGTCCTTCCGACGGCTCATGTGGCCCTACTTCCTCGGCGCACTGATCATCGCCTCGCTCTCGCTGACGCTCAACCTCTGGGTCATCCCCCGGGCACAGAGCCGCGTGATCGCCTTCCAGCAGAAGTACATCCCAAAAAAACAGAACACACGCTACGACCGACACATCTACCGGCAGATCGAACCCGGAACGTTCGCCTACATCCGCGGCTACAACGGAAACGCCAACCAGGCCTCGTTCTTCGTCCTCGAGCGCTACGAGGACGGCGAGATGGTCCGCTCGCTCGAGGCCGCCGACGCGCGGTTCGACCCCGAAACCAAGCGCTGGACAGCCACCCGCTACACCAAACGTGAATTTACGGCCGACGGCGGCGAAACCTTCGAACAGTTCCGAAACCTCGACACGCTCATCAACCTCGAAGTGGCCGAACTGGGCGCCATCAACGACCTGATTCAGACCATGAACATCTCCGAGCTGAACCGCTTCCTCGAACAGCAGCGTGCCAAGGGTTCCGACTCGATCAACATCATCGAGGTCGAAAAGCACGCCCGATACGCCTATCCGCTCTCGACATTCATCCTCACGCTGATCGGTGTCTCGCTCTCCTCGCGCAAGGTCCGCGGTGGAACGGGCCTGCACATCGGCATCGGCACGGGACTCTGCTTCTCGTACATCCTCTTCAACCGATTCTTCGAGGAGTTTGCCAAGAGCGGAACGCTCCCCACGGGTCTGGCCGTCTGGCTGCCCAACATCATCTACCTGTTCATCGCCGTCTACCTCTACCGGAAAGCGCCGAAATAGACTCCTCAACACCATGCAGAAACCATCCACCAGCCTTATCGATCGTCTCCGGGAGCACAAACTCCTCTGGAACCTCCTGCTCATCGTCGTGATCATCCTGGCGATGGCCATCGCCGCACATCTGCTCATGCAGATCGGAACCCGCCACGGAGCCCGGCGCACGGTCCCCGACTTCTCCGGCATACCGCTCGACGAGGCCCGCCATCTGGCCCGCAAGCACGACCTCAAACTCCAGATCAACGACTCGCTCTTCGTCCCGGCATACGAGGGCGGAATCATCCTCGACCAACTCCCCGAGGGCGGCGTCGAGGTAAAACCCGGACGGACGGTCTACATCACGATCAACTCCTTCCGCCAGAAGATGGTCCCCGTACCCTATGTCGCCGGGCGTTCGCTCCGGCAGGCCAAGAACATGCTCGAAATCGCCGGTCTGGAGATCGCCGAAATCGTATACCGCCCGGACATCGCCACGAACTATGTCCTCGAGGAGGTGTGTGACGGCAAGCCCGTCCAGCAGAACTCCCGCATCGAGGCCGAAATGGGCTCCGGCGTGACGCTCTACGTCGGTCTCGAGGAGGGCGCCTCCTCGACGATCGTCCCGCAGGTGGTGGGGCAGCCCCTCGCCCAGGCCAAGGGGCGCCTCTGGGAATCGGGCCTCAACGTCGGTCGCATCGACTTCGACGAAGGGATCAATCTGCTCAATCAGAAGGAGGCCCGCGTCTACATCCAGATCCCCGGGGCGGAGCACAGCGCCTCGCTGGGTTCGCGCATCGATCTGCGGCTCACGCTCGACATGGAGAAACTCGGGAAATACCGCTCCGAGGCCGAAAAGCTGGCCGCTCAGGCGGCCGAAGCCCGCAAGGCCGAGGAACAGCTGGAGGCCGATTCGCTGGCCCGGATCTCGCTGGATGAGACGCTGGAAGGCCCCCGGGAGGCGGACCGCACCCGGGAAAACGACGATAACGAAGGCTTTTTCGACTGATGAAGCGCGATTTGCTGAATAACACTTCGCCGTCGAAGCCGACGGGGGCAGAGACGGGGGCAGAGACGAGGACGGAAATGGGGACGGAAATGGGGACGGAGACGTCCGCAGAGATGTCCGCGGAGATGTCCGCGGGCGGGACAACGGAAACGTCGGCGGGGGCCCGTTCTGCGGAGCGGACGGTCAAAGAGAGGCTCGAGTCGGAGGGTGAAGAGGGTGCAAAGGCCCGGACCTCGAACGGAAAAGAGGCCGCAGCCGACGACGAACTGTCCGATATCGACGAATCCGGCGATGAGGGCGAAGAGGAGGCCGGGCTCTATGAGCACTTCGCCGTGACGGCCGACAAGGGGCAGACCCCGATGCGGCTGGACAAGTTCCTCACCGTGAGGATGGAGCACTGCTCGCGCAACCGTATTCAGGCCGCGGCCGACAGCGGAAACATCCTCGTAAACGGCAAGCCGGCCAAGTCGAGCTACAAGGTCAAGCCGCTCGACCGCATTCAGATCGTGCTGCCCTATCCGCGGCGCGAAACGGAGCTCGTGGCCGAGAACATCCCGTTGGACATCCCCTACGAGGACGAGCATCTGCTTATCGTCAACAAACCCGCCGGAATGGTCGTCCATCCCGGTGTGGGGAACTACACCGGAACGCTGGTCAACGCCCTGATGTACCACCTCAACGCCCAGGGGATCCCGGCCGAGGAGCAGAACCGCGCCGGACTGGTCCACCGCATCGACAAGAACACCTCGGGGCTGCTCGTCATCGCCAAGGACGAACAGACCCATGCCCGGCTGGCCAAGCAGTTCTTCGACCATACGATCCAGCGCCGCTACGTCGCACTCGTCTGGGGCAACCTCGAAGAGGATGAGGGAACCATCACCGGAAACATCGGCCGAAGCCCCAAGGACCGGCAGAAGATGTATGTCTTCGCCGACGGGTCGCAGGGCAAGCACGCCGTGACGCACTGGAAGGTGCTGCGCCGATACGGATACGTCACCCTCGTGGAGTGCCGGCTCGAGACGGGACGCACCCATCAGATCCGCGTCCACATGGCCTGGATCGGACATCCGCTCTTCAACGACGAGCGTTACGGCGGCGACCGCATCCTCAAGGGCACGACCTTTGCCAAATACAGGCAGTTCATCGAAAACTGCTTCGCCGTGATGCCACGCCATGCGCTCCACGCCCGGCTGTTGGGTTTCGAGCACCCGGCCACCCATCAGCAGGTCCTCTTCGACAGCGAACTCCCCGACGACTTCAAGGCCCTGCTGGCCCGGTGGGACACCTACGTCGCCGGCGCCCGCGGTCAGGAGGAGCAATAGACCCACAAAACCAGACACATGACCGGATCCGGAAGGCCTGCGTCTCCGGAACAACCCTATTCGCAAGAAGATGTTTCTGCCCACAACCATCAAGGAGGTCCGCGATCGCGGATGGGATCAGCTCGATGTGATCCTCTTCTCGGGCGATGCCTACATCGACCACCCGGCTTTCGGGGCGGCGGTCGTCGGACGGTTGCTCGAGGCCGAAGGCTATCGCGTGGCAATCGTCCCCCAGCCCAACTGGAGGGACGACCTGCGCGACTTCACCAAACTGGGCGCGCCGAGGTTGTTCTTCGGCGTGACGGCCGGAGCCATGGACTCGATGGTCAACCACTACACGGCCAACATCCGGCTGCGCCATGACGATGCCTACACCCCGGGCGGAAAGGCCGGTTTCCGGCCCGATTACGCCGTGACGGTCTACTCGCAGATCCTCAAGCGCCTCTATCCGCACGTCCCGGTCGTTGTCGGCGGCATCGAGGCCTCGCTCAGGCGGCTGACCCACTACGACTACTGGAGCAACCGGCTCAAGCCTTCGGTGCTGGTCGAGAGCGGCGCCGATCTGCTGATCTACGGCATGGGCGAACGCGTCATCCAGCAGGTCGCACGCGCCATGCGCAACGGATACAACGCCAAACTGCTGCGCAAAATCCGACAGGTGGCCTTCCTCTCCGACGAAAGCTACGTCGCGCGGCTCGATCCCGAGCGGACGATCCGTCTCCACTCCTTCGAGAAGTGTGCCGCCGACAAGCGCGCCTTCGGCGAAAACTTCACCGTCATCGAGACCCAGAGCAACCTGATGGAGCCCGAAGCAACGCTCGTCGAACAGGTCGGTGACCGCTATGTCGTCGTGACGCCGCCGAACGCCGCCCTCTCGACCGAGGAGCTCGACCATTCGTTCGACCTCCCCTACGAGCGAGCCCCCCATCCGCGCTACAAAGGCCGCGGAGAGATCCCCGCCTGGGAGATGATCAAGTTCTCGGTCAATATCCACCGCGGATGTTTCGGCGGATGCTCCTTCTGCACCATCTCGGCCCATCAGGGCAAGTTCGTCCACTCGCGCAGCGAGCGCTCGATCCTCGCCGAGGTCGAACGCGTCGTGAAAATGCCCGGATTCAAGGGCTATCTCTCCGACGTCGGGGCCCCCTCGGCCAACATGTACCGCATGGGTGGCCGCGACCGTTCGCTCTGCGCCCGCTGCCGGAGGGCCTCGTGTCTCTATCCGGCGAAGTGTCCCAACCTCGACAACGACCACCGGCCGCTGCTCGATCTCTACGCCAAAATCCGCGCCGTGAAGGGGATCAAGAAGGCCTTCATCGGAAGCGGCATACGCTACGACCTCTTCGACGACTCGCCCTACCTGCGCACGGTACTCGTCCACCACACCTCCGGCCGGCTGAAGGTTGCCCCGGAACACACCGAAGAGCGCGTGCTGCGGCTGATGCGAAAACCGCCGTTCACCCTCTTCGAAAAGCTCAATACGGATTTCCACCGCATCTGCCGCGAGGAGAAGCTGCCCTACCAGTTGATTCCCTACTTCATCTCCTCGCACCCGGGGTGCACGGAGCAGGACATGAAGGCGCTGGCCGAAAAGGTGCTGGGGCGCCTGCACTTCAATCTGGAGCAGGTGCAGGACCTCACGCCCACGCCGATGACCCTCTCGTCGGTGATGTTCTACACCGGAGAGAACCCCTATACGCACGAGGCGGTCTACGTGGCCCGCTCGCAGGAGGAGAAGCGCCGGCAGAAGAGTTACTTTTTCAGCCGCACGGCCGAGGCGTCCGGCAGCGTCCGGCAAGGAGGATTCGGAAAGAGGGTGGAGGAAGGAGCCCGTTCAAAGGGGCTGCCGCTTCATCCCGGGTCGGGGAAGCGTCTCACGGGACTGGAAGAGGCCCGGAACCGGTCGGAAAAGCATGACACAAGCCCGGCAGGGGCCCGGGCAGGAAAGCGTCTCACGGAACCGGAAGAGGCCCGGAACCGGTCGGGGAAAGGGGCGGTGCGCGGGAAAGGTGCGGCACAGGAAAAAGGCTCCGCGTTAAAGAGATCCGCGCTGAAGAGACCCGCGCTAAAGAGACCCGCGCTGAAGAAAAGATGAAAAAAGCCGGTCCTTTCGGGATCGGCCTTTTTTATTCCGGGAGGATTCATCCATATCCGGAGATCAACGCATCGGGAACGAGAGCGTCCGGGCATCGAGGTAGGCATCCGGAAAGGGGCTCCAGTTCCACGCCTGACCGTTCGAAACCGTAAAGTGCGGACCCAGACGCAGCGTGTTGTTGTCAATCACCGTCACCCGCGACGGCAGATTTTCCCGCTGGATCTCCACGATCGACGACATCGAAATCTTCGGCTTCGTACGCATCGGTCCCATTGTCTCGTAGTCCGGCCGCCACGGTGACAGGTGGGCCAGCGAATCCGGAAGCGTAAAGCCCGGATTCGTATGGCGAAGCAACGTATCCGGTTTGAACACCACTTTCGACTCCGGTTCCAGCAGCAGCGGCTCCGGCTGCTGGGCCTCGACGGTCCCCCCACATGCCGCAATCGCGGCCAACATTACGATGATACGCTTTTTCATACGATCTGCTATTATTTTACTGTTATCCCTTCTGTCAATCAAACGTCAAAACACCTCCCGCAGTATGTGCACCGAACGAACCGAACTGATTGCATCGAGATGGTAACCGAAATAGGTCAGCATCGCATTCAGAAACTCCGAACGCTGCGCACGGTTCAGTCCGAGCGACCCCAGTTCGCGCACGTCGAGGCCCAGCAGCCGGTCCAGCAACGCCGCACGGGCCGGATCCATCGATCCGGGGTGGAGCGGTGGCGTCGGGGTATAAAGCCCCTCCCGGATGTCGAACCACCACCCCGGCCGATAGTCGTTGCCCGGCCGGAAACCCAACAGCCGGCTCAGATTGGCCAGAAACCACAGGTGAAAGTTCGAAACCCCGCTCTCCAAGGCATCCAGCGCCAGCGCCGAGTTCCACACAAAATCGAACAGCGGCTCGTTGGGCTCACTCTCGCGGACCAGCCGGTAGAGCGTCTCGGCCATGAAGAGCGCCATGGTCGACTTGCGTACGTCGAACGGCAGGCTCTGCAACGCAAAACCCGCCCGAACCTCCTTGAAGCGGTCCATCTGCTGGCGCGATGACTCCAGCCCTTCGAACTCCACCGGAAACATCGGCTGGAAAAGAGCCAGTTTCGAACCGTGGCCCCGGCGGCTGCGGACCCCCTGGACCATATAGCTGCGGCGTCCCCCAACGTCGGTCAGCAGGTAGGCCACCAGCGACGAATCGCCGTATTTGAGCGTATGCAGCACGATGCCGCGCCCCTTGTAACTTCTCACCGCAGCGTCTGCGTCACTTCGTCCGCCGTACGTGGACCATCATCCAACCGTCGCGCATGGCCGTCGAAACGGGCTCCATGCCCAGTTCGGAGGCCGCCGCCACGATCGAGGGAACATCCGCCTCGAGGAAGCCGCTCATCAACAGATCGCCTCCTTCGTTGAGCGTCGCCGCATAGGAGGGCATGTCCGAAAGCAGGATGTTGCGGTTGATGTTGGCCAGAATGAAATCGTAGCGGCGGCCGGCGATCCGCCGCACGTCGCCCAGCATCGGCGTGATACGATCTTCGACGCCGTTCGCGACGATATTCTCCCGGCAGTTGGCGTCGGCCCAGTCGTCGATGTCCACGGCGTCCATGTGCGTGGCGCCGCACTTCACCGCAACGATCGACAGCACCCCCGTGCCGCTGCCCATGTCCAGTCCGCTGCGCCCAGCTACTCCCAGATCGAGAATCGCCCGCGACATGAGCCATGTCGTGGCATGGTGACCCGTGCCGAACGACATCTTCGGCATCACAACCACCTCCAGCTCCCCGGCCGGGGCCGCCTCGTGGAACGGTGCCCGGATCCGCAGCCGACCCTCGACGTCCGTGGCCGGAAAGTTCCGCTCCCAGAGGGCGTTCCAGTTCTGGGGCTCGATGGCGATGTAACGCCCATGCACCCCGTAACGCTCCAGCAGGGAATCAACCTCCGACTTGCAGTCGGCAAGCCGCTCCTGAGGAATATAGGCCTTCAGCAGACCACCCTCGGTCTCGAAACTCTCGAACGGATAGTCGGCCAGCTCCGCCGTCAGGATCTCCCCCTGTTCGGCCTCCGTCACCGGAATCTGCAACGATACGTACTCCATATTATGTAAAATTTTCCTATCTTCGTACGGACAAAGTTACGATTATTTCCCCGGATAGCTCCACCATCATGGCAGAAAATACAAAAAAATGGGCCGATGCCGGCCGGCGGTACGCCACCTACATCAAGCTCGAAAAACGACTCTCAGCAAACTCCGTCGAGGCCTACATGCGCGACCTGAGACAGTTCGCGCACTTCATCCTCCGGATGTGGGACGTCCCGCCCCGAAAGGTCGAGGCCGCGATGGTCGAGCGTTACATGGCCTGGCTTTACGACCGGGGCCGCGAAAAAAGCTCCCAGGCCCGCGCGCTGAGCAGCGTCAGGAGCTTCTTCAACTTCCTGATGATCAACGATCAGATCGATGCTTCGCCCGCCGAATTCGTACAAAGCCCCAAGTTCGGACGACAGCTCCCCGACGTCCTCTCCACCGACGAAATCGACCGCATCATCGCCACGGTCGACACCTCGACGGTCAAGGGGCTGCGCGACCAGGCCATGCTCGAAGTGCTCTACTCGTGCGGACTGCGCGTCTCGGAGCTCACCTCGCTCCGGATTCAGGACCTCTTCTTCGGCGAAGGGTACATCCGCGTCATCGGAAAGGGCGACAAACAACGGATCGTTCCCATCAGCGCCGTGGCACGCGAACGCATTCACCGCTACCTCAACAAGCGTCCCGGAGCCCGTTCGAACGAAGACATCCTCTTCCTGAACAACCGCGGCGGTAAACTTACCCGCGTGATGGTCTTCACCATCCTCAAGGAGGCCGCCCAAAGAGCCGGCATTCACAAGCACATCAGCCCCCACACCTTCCGCCACTCCTTTGCCACCCATCTGCTCGAGGGAGGGGCCTCGATCCGCCAGGTGCAGGAGATGCTCGGTCACGAAAGCATCCTCACCACCGAAATCTACACCCACCTCGACAACAGCCATCTGCGACGTACCGTCGAGGAGCATCTGCCCGTCTGAATGGAAGAAAACAAGAGACGACGGAAAAAACAGGCGGAAAGGGAGGGCCGAAAGAGCCGGGAAAATCGAAAGGGAAAGGAGGGACGGCCCGGAACTGGAGCAGGACTGGGTCCAAACGGCTCAAAACGGGACGAAACCGGATCGGAGCCGGGGCGAAGCCGGCGATCCGCAGTTACAACGGCCGGATCCGCGACTGGGGCGTAAGGCGCAGGGCCGCGTAGTCCAGCCCCGAGATCACCACCCAGACACCCCCTTCGGCCACCATTCGCGGAAGCAGTACGGCAAGATCTCCCCCCTCCGCCCGCATCCGTTCGAAGGCCGGTCGGCAATCCGCCGGGAAGTCCGCCACCAGCAGCCCCGCATAAAACTCCGTCGCCGCCAGCCGGTCGGGCTTCGGACACTGTTCCACCAGAAAACTCCCGTCGGCATAAAAGGTGACCAACGGTTGGCGCAACACCCCCTGCGGCGTCCAGAGCAGATTAGAGGCTATCCTGCGGCGGAAGGGCTTTGCGGAAGAATTCATCGGCAAATATACGGATATTGAGCTGTTGCTCGTAGAGGCGATCTACGGCCGGAGCCGCCGGAAGCGTGTGCGTCAGCTTCAGATCCCGAACCGTGACGGAGGGCCGCTGCGCCTTCTCGCCGAAGGTCAGAAAATGGACATGAAGCCGCCGATGCGTCGTGTCGGTCGTAAACTGCCGCGTAAAACGCTCCTCCCGGTTGCGGCGGAGCATCGTCGTATAGGTCCCCGTCCGCGTGCTGTCCCGACGCTCCAGCCACATCAGGGCCTTCAGACCCCGCGGATTCCGGTCCAACGAATCAATCTCGTAGCGCAGCGACAGATCATACTCACCAGGCTCGACATCCACCGTAAAACTCAACAGCGAGGTATCCCGAAGCGAGCGAACCCGAATCAGCGAATCCGAACGAAGCGTCTCCGTAAAGGTCCGCCGAGCCACGTTGTCGATCGTATCCAGAATGGCTACCTCCCGGTTGTAGATCTTCCCCTCGGCCTCCAGCAGGTCGATCGCACGCTCCACCACATCGCCCAGACGCGCACTCTTGCGTTTCGAAAAGTTGCCGATCGTATAGTGGACATCGTCGGTCGTATAGCCGTAGCGCGCAAAGATCGGTTCGTACAGACGCAGCGAATCCGTCGGAACCTTCTCCACATTGAGGTAGGCATTCGTCAGGAACGCATCGTGGAAGATCAACGCCAGTTCGTCGTCCGGAATGATCGTATGCCGGTTGCAGCCCGCCAGAAGCAGGCCCGTCAACGCATACAGCAGATATCGTTTCATCTTCATCATCGGGTTGTTTTCTTTATCATGCTGCGGACCGTCACGTTCGCAAGCAGCGCCGCTACCACCGCAAAGGCCGCCGCAACGACCACCAGATCCGTCATGCGGAACTCCACCGGATAGCTCTTCGTGAGGAAACTCTCCGCCGGAATCTCGATCAGACCCAGATGCTGCTGCAGAAGGCTCAACGTCACCCCTACGACCAGTCCGATCACACCCCCCAGGCCGCAGATCAGCAACCCCTCGGTGCGGAAGATCGACCGGATCAGGTCCGTATCGGCTCCCAGCGCCCGCAGCGTCTCCACGTCGCCGCGCTTCTCGACGATGAGCATCGACAGCGCCCCCACCACCGAAAACGAGGCCACAACCAGAACCAGCAGCGCAATGAAGAAGATGCCCCACTTCTCATAGGTCATGATCCGGTAGAACGATGCCCGCAGTTCGTCGCGTGTCCGGACCTGAAACCCGTCGCCAGCCGATGCCGCGACCGCTTCGCGCGTCCGCTCGGGGCTGGCCCCCGGGGTCAGCCGGATCTGGACGGCCGAAACCCGGTCCGGCGTCTCGAAGAGCGACTGCGCCAGCCGCAGCGAGGTCAGCACGTAGGTCCGTTCCGTATCGAGGTCCAGCACGTAGACACCCCCCACGGGCTCCGTGCGGCGCGTATAGTTGTCCATCGGCAGCAGCGTCGAGAAACTCCCCCGGCGCACGGCGTACATCGTCACGTCGGCATCCGCCAGCGAGCGAATCCCCAGCATCCACGCCATCGACTGTCCGATGACCAGCCGCTCGAGATCGCCCAGGCGCACCCGCCACTGGCCCGTCACCACGGCATCCGACAGGTCGAAGACCTCGCCGTAGGAGTCATCCACGCCCCGCAGCGTCGCCGTGGCCTGGCGCCCCCCGTGTTCGAGCAGCACGCTCTGTTCCAGCGTGAGCGACAGGGCACCGACCCCCGGAATCCGCCGCAGCGCCGCCGTGTCGAGATCCGTCACCGAGAAGGTCTGACCCCGCCGCGGCGTTAGCGTCAACTCCGCGTCAAAGGCCGAATACATCGACTTGACCAGCGTCTCGAATCCGTTGAAGACCGACAGCAGGATCACCATCGCCGCCACGGGAATCGCCACGGCAGCCACGCTCAACCCCGAAATCAGATTCACGACCGAACGTGAACGGGGTGAGAAGAAATATCGCCGGGCTATGTAGCGGGAAAGCATGGCAGACCGTGTCTCAGTCCTCCTTCAACGCCTTCTCGATGTGCTCGATATACTCGAGCGAGTCGTCCAGGAAGAACTGGATCTCCGGGATGTTCTTCAGCTGGTTGCGGATCCGCTGCCCCAGGGCCCGACGGATGAACCAGCTCTGGTGCTCGAAGCGCTCCATGAGCGCCTGGCTCTGCTCGAAGGGGAAGATGCTCACGTAGATCTTCGCATAGCTGAAATCCGGAGATACCCGGACGCCCGTCACCGTGACCAAGGCCCCGCGAACCAGCGAGGCCCCCTCCTTCTGGAAGATATCCGCCACATCCTTCTGGATCTGTTTGGCGATTTTCTGTTGTCGCGTTGTTTCCATAATTTCCTCGTTTTACAGTCCGAACTTGAATACCTCCTTGTTCTTCTCGCGTTTCGGCCGCGGCTTCCACGTCTCGAATCCCTCCTTGTTGAAGCGGTAGCTCAATCCGACGGAGATCGTCAGGTTGTCCAGCGGCGATCGCATCGGCGTCGTATAGAAGGGGTTCTCCGGCCCGTCGTCGGCATTGTCGTAGTAACGGTTGCGGTTGCGCACGATATCCGAATAGCCGAAGTAGTAGCGAACCCGGAAGTTCAGCTCGAAGCGCCGGATCAGAAACGCGATGCCGCCGCCACCCGCCAGACCGTAGCCCCAGCGGTTGTCGCGCGGCACCTTGAACGTATAGGTGCCCCCTTCGGTCCCCTTCTCACGCGTCTGCGTGTCGATGAAATACTCCTGCTCCCACGTCGACGAGAAGTTGTAGAAGAAGGTCGCCGCGGCCTCCAGATAGACCCGGACATGGTTCCGAAGCAGATAGACGTGCGGCTGCCACACCACCGGAAGAACCACCGAATTGATCCGTCGCGTATAGTAGAGATAGTTGGCCGTCTCCTTCTCGTCGACCTGCGAGGCGTTCGTCGCAAACGAATAGGCCTGCTGCTGGAACTCCAGATCGACGCCGAAGCCCCCCACGAAACGCTGATGACCGTAGTAACGCCACGTCAGACCCCCGCTGTAGAGACCCCAGAGCGCCCGCGTCTCCTGCTTCGGGTCAAATCGTCCGTTGCCCATGCCGTAGCCCCCGATGACGCCCAGCGTATGCTGCGAACTGGCCGCTTCGACGGCTAACAGTCCCGCCGCCGACAGCAGCCATATCCGCATATGTCGTCTTCCTGTCATGTTATCTGAAATTGCTGAACATGCTTCCGGCCGAACCGAAGCTGCTGTTGTTCATATTCTGCGGCTGCTCCTTCTTCTTCGGACCCTCCTTGGCCCGCTTCTCCGCCTCACGGCGCAGGCGCTGGAGCTCCCGCTCGTCGAGCATCCGCGACAGCGACTGCATCGTCACCGGAGCAAAGATCCGGTCCATATCCATCGTGAACTCGATCTCCCAGTTGGTCTTCGTCGCAAAGGTATCCTCACCCTCCGCGTTGACATACATCTCGGCTCGCTCCGGCTGGCGACGCTCGACCAGATTGCCCGTATCCCACTTGCCGTTGCCGTTGCGGTCCTCGATGATGCGGAACTTGATCTCCCCGGCCGGCACGTAGTTGAACTGGATGTCGCCCGCAACAACGTCGCGCCGCTCCTGCTTCAGCGTCCCGCTCCCGTCGAGCAGCTGCACGATGTAGCGCATCTGCGGATCCCGGGCCGCAACGTGGATCTTCACCGTGGCGAACTTCTCCGGATCGTAGACCGTATATTTCCCCACGATTGAGTCGTTGGCGTAGCCCGCCACGTCGCGGAAAACACTGTCCGGGATCGTCAGCGTATACTGCCCCCCCGGAACCCAATCCGCACGCAGGTACCACCGCCTCAGCATCGCCGTGTCGTGGACCATGTGGATCGGGACATCCTCGATCGTATTGTCCTCCAGCTGCCGCGTCAGCAGCATCCGCGACGTGTCGGCCTCGACCAGCGGGTAGTCGAAGTCGATCGTCAGGTGGTTCTCCGGATTCAGATCCCCGGACGTCGGCATGTTGAAGACGAAGGGATTCTCCTGCTTCGGCTCCACAAACTCCTCGCCCGCCGTCTCGGCCTTCTTCCGGGCTCGCTCGATCTTCTCCCGCGCACGCTCCTGCTCCTTGGTCTCGATCAGCCGCCACGAAAGCTTCAGTTGCGTCGTGTCGGGCTGCAGGCGGTTCAGCGTATCGTGTTTCAGATAGACGAGCTGACCCTTGATCGTATCCGGAAGCTCGGCCGACGGGACGTTGAACCACAGCGCGATGGTATCCTTGCCGACGGTCTGCGGATCGACGATCACCCGATCCTCCGGAATGCTGTCGAATCGCAGCGACCGGATCACCGGATGCGCCGCCGAAAAGTAGAGCATCGCCTGGTGCTGCTTCGGACGCTGGCTCTCCGACAGCACCTGACGCTTGAAGGCCTGGTCGGTGAACATCCGGAAGTAAAGCTGCGGCTCGGCCGAGACGTACTGCCGGATCGAATCGTACCACATCGCAAAGTCGGGCATCTCGGCCGGATTCCACACCCCGTCGATGAAGCCCACCTGGTCGGTTCCCGGATCGTACATCTGGTTGTCGTTCTTGTCCTCCACGGCGTAGATCCGGTAGGGGATCGGCTTGAGGTTCTGCGCAATGAAGATGCCGTTGTTCTCCGCCCGCCCGATCACCGCCGGCTGGTAGTTGAAGAGCGTCGAGTCATACTCCGCCACATCCTTCACCGAATCGGCAGGGTAGAACCAGATGAACGACTTCGAAACCGAATCGGCCCGGTAACCGTCGGCCGTATAGCCCGACATGACCATCGAGTCGATCTCCGGGCCCGTCGAAAAGACGTAACGCATCGAATAGAGCGGATTGCCCTCGTTATTGTCACGGATCGCACTGCCGAAATTCAGCGCATAGGTCGTGTTCGGACGAAGCGTGTCCCGCATCTGGATCACGATGCCGCGGCCACGCATCGTGATCGTCGGCTTCTTCTTCATCTGCGGCGAGGTGAAGAACTCCTTCTGCTGGTCCTTGATCTGCACGAACTCGTTGAACTCGATGTAGATCTTCCCGTAGTTCACCGTCGGGACATTCGTCGTGAAGTTGTCCGGAAGCATCGTCACGATCACCGGCGGCAGCGAGTCCCGAGGACCCCCCGTCGGCGTCATCATGCTCGCACAGCGGCTCAGAAAGGCCGTGGCAAAGAGCAAAAATACGACCGCTCGCAGAAAATTCATCTTCCCGGCGCTATGGGGTGTCTCCCGTCTCATCATGGTTGTTGGTTTTGCTTTTCGGCCTCCGGATCATAGGTCGGATTGACCACCAGCCAGCCGTTCGTATCCGTCGCATCGTGCCACAGCCCCCGCCACGGCCGGAACACCAGCGCCGGGAAGGTCAGCGCATCCGTCTGCGTGAGATCCACCGTCTGCTGCGTATAGGCGTACATCCGGTCGCTGCGGTCCGCTACCACCACCATCAGACTCCCGGCACTGACCGACATCTTGTAAAGGCCCGTGCCGCTGTCGGCGTAGCCCCGGAAACTCGGGATCGTCCGCGTGTCGGTCGTGTCGGCCTTCGAGGTGATCCGACCGCTCACCGCATCGTCGTACGAGGCGATATACCACGCCGTCGTATCGGCCGCATAGGCGTAGACCTCCATCTTCGAGATGGCCGTCTCGGCGGCCCCCTCGCTCAGCTGCGCCTTCGCGTCCACGTAGCAGTCGCGGTAGACCGGCGGCGCATAGAATTCGTTGTAATAGCTCCAGTTGCCGTCCTTGTAGGAGTTGCCCTCCTTCCACGTCCGGAAGGTCAGAGCCACGTAGAGGTTCGGCAGATTCACCTCCACCTCCTGCTGCGTATAGGCGTAGAGCCGGTGGACCGGATCCACCGCCACGACCATCTGCGTCGGAGACCGCAGCTCGAGGCTCACCCACCCTGTCGTCCCCTCCCGCTCGTAGGGCGCCGACGTCGACACGGGCGTCGTGATCCGCTCCGAGGGCCGCCCCTTCAGGCTGATGACGCCGTTGAGCGCATCCTCGTAGCTCGACACCGTATAGAGCGCCGTATCGGCGTCGAAGGAGTAGGCCTTCAGCCCCTCGAACGGCGTGTAGGGATCCGTCGAAAGGGCCTGGGACAGCGGCTTGAGGATATAGTTCGTCCGGATCGAGGTGTCCTTGAAACACCCCGACGCCAGCAGCCCAAGTCCCGTCAGCAGTATGTACCCGATGCGTTTCATCCGGCGTGTTATCGTTTCTCTTCGTTGCGAAGCCGTTCCAACATCTCTCCCACGGTCAGCCCCGTCACCGGATGCCGCCGCTGGTGCATGATCTCGTTCAGCGGAACCAGCGCAAACTCCCGTTCGGCAAGCCGCGGGTGGGGCAGTGTCAACCGTTCGTCCGACAGCACCACGTCGTCGTAGAAGATCACGTCGATGTCGATCGGCCGCGAACAGTAGGCTGCACCCGACGTCGCCTTCTCGATGGCCTCCGCAGCCCGGTTGCGCCCCAGGTCCCGTTCGATCGCCTGGCAGGCGTCCAGCACCTCGTGCGGCGTGAGGTCGGTCGAGACCTCCAGCGCCTGGTTCGAGAAGCGCGTCGAGCTCCGGAAGCCCCACGCCTCGCTCTCGTAACGGTGCGAACAGCGCAGAACCGCGCCTACCCGCGAATTGATCAACTGTTGTGCCGTTTGGAGGGTCCGCTTCACGTCCCCCAGGTTGCCGCCCATTAACAATGCCACTCGTGCCATACCGTTACAAAGCTACAAATGTTTTATCATCTTGCTCACCGTGAGTGCAAAATGTGTGAATACGATCGTCGGATTCCCGTTCTGCGCGATCTGCACCCCCGCCCGCTCGATCTCCGCAATCAGCGGCTCGATGTTCTGCGTCCCGACGAACGGCGCAAATTTCGAGCAGAAGGCCAGCTCCTCGCCCCACAGGTAGCCGATCTGAGGAATCCCCGCATGGAGCATGAAACTCTCCCGCAGCAGCCGCGCCGCATTGCGCAGAAAGCCCTGCTGCTGCTCGCGCGAGAGCTGCGCCACCTCCTCGGCCCAGCCGATCAGTTCGAGGTGTTTGTCGTTATAGCTCAGACGCATCAGACTGCAGAAGAGATCGAAATACTCCTTGCGCAGCGCGTCGTTCTCGCCCGCCACCAGGTGCCCCAGTTCGAGCACGTCGCCCCCCGCCAGCCGCGCCATATTGTGCGCCTGCTGCGGATCGCTCACCCCCCGCCGCCGAGCCTCGGCCTCGAGCACCTCCGGCGTGATGCGCGGCACGGACACCTCCTGCGTCCGCGAGAGAATCGTCGGAAGCAGCCGGTCGGGACGTTCGCTCACCAGAATGAAGAGCGTCCGCTCCCAAGGCTCCTCCAGAATCTTCAGAATCTTGTTCGCCGCCTCCTCGTTCATCGTCTCCGGCAGCCAGACCAGCATCGTCTTGTAGTCCGACTCGAAGCTCTTGAACGACAGCTTGCGGATGATTTCGTCCGCCTCACGCGCCGAGATCATCCCCTTGAGCGTCTTGCCCAGATCCAGCCGGTCGTACCACTCCTGCGGCGAAAAGTAACCCCGCCGCTCGGCGAACAGTTCGCGGAACTGCGGCAGAAACTCGTCGCTCAGCATCGCCTCGCCCGACTTCTTGCCCTGCCGGTTGACCGGAAAGACCAGGTGCAGATCCGGATGGGCCAGCGCCTCGATCTGCCGGCAGTCCGGGCATTCGCCGCACGAGTCCCCGTCGTGGCGGTGGCGGCAGCAGAGGTACTGCACGTAGGCCACCGCCAAAGCCAGCGTCCCGTAGCCCGAGGCCCCGGTGAAGAGCTGCGCATGGCTCACCCGTCCGGCATCAACCGAGCGGGTCAGATGCCGTTTCAGATCCTCCTGTCCGATGATATCCGCAAAGCGCATCCCTTAACCCCGTTTCAGTACCGCGCGGAGCATGGCCCCCACGTCGATCCGCTCGCGACGGATCAGGTAGAGCCCGTACACCACAAAGATCACTATATTAAACGCATAGCCCGCAAACATATTGTCCACAAGGCGCGACATCGTCTCGCACAGCGCAAAGGCCGCCAGGGCCACGACGACATACTCCCAGATCCGTCCCCACGAATAGGGCGTCGGGAAGTAGCGGCGGTTGAGCCACCAGCTCACGGCAACCATCACCGATTCACTGGCCAGACGCGCCCAGGCCGCACCGTAGTAACCCCATCGCGGGATCAGGCCGAAGCCGAAGAGCGTCATGGCAACCAGTCCCGAACCCGTCACCACAATGGCCAGCGACGTCCGCTCCTCGCGTTTGTACCAGAACGAGAGGTTCAGCCACACGCCCGTCAGCACATTGGCCCCCAGCACCACCGGCAGGATGAAGATCCCTTCGCGGAAATCCCGCCCCACGATCAGCGCAAAGAGGTCGCGGAAGAGCGCGATGCCCAGAAAGATCACCATCGAGGCCATGACGTAGTATTTCAGCGCCGCGGCGTTCATCGCCACGAAGTCCGATTTCTTGAAGTTCGACAGGAAGAAGGGCTCCGCCGCCAGCCGGTACATCTGGTAGAAGAGCATCATCACCACGGCGATCTTCGTGATGGCGCCGTAGACCCCCAGCTGGGCCATCGAGCCCTCCGGAACGAGGTATTTGATCAGCTGGCGGTCGATGAACTCGTTGGCCGTGCCGGCCAGTCCCCCGACCAGCAGCGGCAGCGAATAGGCGAAAACCGCCGCCAGAAGCGTCCAGTTGATCCGCGGAACGGTGCGGTTCGTGGTCGTCAGGATCGCCAGCCACGTCACTACGCTCGCCGCCAGATTGGCCACGAAAACCCATCCCACGCCGAAATCCGTCCGGAAAAGCCCCGCCGCTCCGAATCCGAAGGCCAGCACCACGTTCAGCACCACGTTCAGCGCCTTCAGCCCCACGAAGGTCATCGCCCGCCCCTGCTCGCGCAGCCGCGAGAAGGGAATGCAGCCCCACACGTCGAAGAGGATGATCAGCGCCACCCAGACGACATACTCCGGATGGGCCACGTAGGCCTCGCCCATAAGCGAGGCAACCCCTCCGCGAAAAAGCGTCATCAGAAGGAAGAAGACCGCCGCGGCCAGCGACGTGATGCCCCATGTCGTGGCGAAAAGACGCCGTTTGGCCCCCGCCACGTCACCCCCCGCCTCCTCGGCCTTGGCCGAAAAGCGGAAGTAGCTCGACTCCATGCCCATCGTCAGCAGCGTCAGCGCCAGCGGAATCAGCGCATAGACGTCGGTGACGATTCCGTAGGTCTCCTGTCCGAACACCCGCGTATAGTAGGGCGTGAGCAGGTAGCTCAGGAAGCGCACCACGATGGTGCTGATGCCGTAGACGGCAGTCTGTTTGGCCAGTTTTTCGAGCATACTGAGACTATATAGGCAGCAAAGATACAAATTTTAACCGGATTGCCCGCATCATTTCACCCTCTTTCATGGAAAGAGGGGCACAATCGGGCCACCACCGTCCGGAACAGCACCGGAAGCACACCGCACAGCGCCGCACAACGGCCGGCAGACGAAAGAGATGAGTCGGGGAGGAGCGAACCGGAACCGGACTGCATGAAGACCGGACGTATGGCAACAGGACGGACTGAATGCGGGCCGAGGGGAAGGAGGGTAAAAAGACCGGGTACAGAAGACGGCGAGGGCCCAAGGAGAAACCGGAGAGAAAACCGAGGCAGGGGTCAGCACCGCCGGCAAAGGCATGCGACGTCGCCCGATCCGGCAACGTCGCCCGTAAGAAAACGCCTTACACGCAACTCCTCAGAGCCACTTCTTGTAGCGGAAGAACCAGATCGTCAGGATCGACGCGATGATCATCAGCGCGATGGCAAAAAGGTAACCCAGCGGAATGACCCAGCCGTTCGAAAGCGTCCACGTCCACTCCAGCTCGGGCATCGTCTTGAAGTTCATGCCGTAGATCGACGCGATGAGCGTCGCCGGCATGAAGATCACCGCAGCCACCGAGAAGATCTTCACAATGCCGTTCTGCTCGATGTTGATCAGACCCAGCGCCGCATCCTGGATGTAGTCCAAACGCTGGAAACTGAAGTCCGCATGGTTGATCAGCGAATTCACGTCCTTGATCATCAGCTGCAGACGCGGGTAGATATCGTTCGGAAAACGCTCCGAACGCAGAATGCCCGACAGCACCCGCTGCCGGTCGAAGATGTTCTCGCGCAACGACATCGTACTCTCCTGAAGGGCACTGATGCGGTGCAGTACCTCCTTGTCGATCGAATCCTCCGAGTTGATGTCCTTCGAAAGCGCCGCAACCTGTTTGGCAATCAGCTCCACCAGGTCGGCATCAAAGTCGATGCGCACCTCCAGCAGCGAGATGAACAGATGATAGCCCGTCGAGTAGCTCCGGTAGTTCATCTGAAGCCGCTTCTCCGTCTCGCGGAAGGTCCGGAACTCCGCATTGCGCACCGAAACCAGCACACCCTCGTTCGAGATGATGAACGAAACCGGTTCGACGATAAACGAATCACCCGTCGGGATGAAGAAGTTCGCATTCGAGACGATCGAATTCTCGTTCTCCGAGTATTTCGACGTCGACTCGATCTCCTCGACCTGCTGCTTGGTCTGAAGGCTGATCTCCATGAAATTCTCGACCGCCTTCTGCTCCTTGATCGTGGGAGACAACATGTCGATCCACAGAATGTCGTCGTAACCCAACTCGTCGAAGAGCTTCGTATCCGCATTCCGGATGATCTTGTTGTATTGTTTGAGGTAGATGGTTATCATGTAAGGCTCTCTAATCGTTGACAGTTCGTGAATCCCTGGACAGAGAGGCGGACCCCGTGGCCCGCGCTAACCTCTTCAGCCCGGATTGGTCCTCGGGGCCACCTTCAGGCCCGAGTCCCAGAACTTCTTGAGCGCCTTGTCTTTCTGATTGTCAAAAATGTAGTCGAAATGGGCCAGCCCTTCGTAGGCACCCCCCGCATCATCGGCATAGGGCGATTCGAGAATGGCCTCATAACCCCGCTCCAGACCGTAGGTCAGCGCATACTGCAGCGCCTCGACCGTCTCGGGCTCCACCTCCGGATGGGCCACCCACAGTGCAAAGGCCATCGGAAGATGCGCGTAGGGTTTCCACGCCTCGACGAGCGGATCGTCGCTTCCGAGCAGGGCATCGAGCGACGCCAGAACTCCGCCGACACAATACTCCGTAACCAGACGCGCGCTTTTCAGCGTCGGGTAGGCCGCAGCGGGGATCAGGGCGATGTCGGCCTGGCGGTCGACGAAACGTTGGAGGGATTCGGAAGGGGTAGACAGCAACAATTCCGCACGAAGGTTACCCTCGTGTCGGATACCATAAATGAACGGCGTCGTGCTCAGGCACGACACAACGGCTATACGCGGAACTGTGACCATCATCCATAAGGTATATAATGTTGGTTCGTGAAACAAAGGTACGATAAAATTCCGGAAATTTTTCCATATTTTTTGGAAAAAGTGCGTTCTCCTCTTGACAAGGGGGTGGCCGGTGTCGTATATTTGTCCTGCAATTCACAGGCTGAGGCCTTCAGTCGGCAAGTTATAAACATGTGTCAATCCGCAATCCGCGAGATACTTGCCGCAAGTTATTCCAAATCATGAACAAATTGTAGACAACTTATCGACAGGTTGTCAACACAAAGGCCGTCGTTCGCTCCGGTGCCCCCGGACATACTGTCCGTTGCCCTCCGCCAAGCCGAATCTCCAACCCGCCGAGACTCCATCCGGACATCGTGCCGCCCGGACTTCCAGCCACTCCCGACCCGTATCCGGAAGCCCCTCAGAACCCTCAACAGACCCAGACAATTCCGAACCACTCCTCTAAAACCTTTATCCATGCAATTCTACAAGTATCCAGACGCGTACGCGCCCGTTGGAGCCGGGATACCGGCCATTTTCGGGCTTCAACTCGATGCGCCGGACAACATCGACCTCCGCATCCGCAAAACGGAGTCCAACCGACTCCTGGGCGGAAAACGCTTCGTCAATGTCTCCCAGGCCGACATCGACGTCGCCGCACGGATCCGGTCCGTCATGGCATTCACCCCCTCAACCGGCAAAACCGGCTTCAAATCAACGGACGGCCGCCTCATCCGGGCCTGTGTCGAGGCCCTGCACCCCGGTAGCGAGACCATCGAACTCACCTCCGAGACCCGGACCTTCATCCCCGGCGATCAAAGCGCCCAATCCTCCGGACTGCGAACCGCAATGCCCCTCAACCGGCTCATCCCGGCCGGCGAAGCCGACGAAATCTCCATCTTCAACAACAACTGCTGCACCGTCCTCGTCTCGGGATCCGGACGCGACTCGACCGTCGCCGAACAGTTCGAATCTTCGCAATACGGATGGCAGGTCTTCCGACTCAACACGGCCGATTTCCCCGACTGCGATACCATCACGGTCGACACGGGCATCGGTGAGAGCATCGTCTACACGGTGATCCCCGCCTCACAGAACGCCGTCAGACTCGCCTGGGAATCCCACACCGGAGCAATCGAACACTACTCCTTTCCCACGGTCCGCCAGACTTCGCTGCTCGTCGAAAAACTCCGCACCGAATCCCACGAAGGGTATCTGGTCACCGCCGCCGAAACCCTCCGCAAGACAACCATCGTCTCGGCCTTCGAACTCCCCGAAGTGCTGGAACCCCTTGCCGAACTCACCTCGGCCCGCAACGTCTGGGCCCTGAAGAGGGACATCTACACCCCGATCGACATCCTGACCGATGAGGTCGTCATCCAACAGCACGGTACACTCTGCGCTCTGGAGCTGGCCTTTCGTCCCAAAACCGCCTCGTCATGGAGCTGAAAATCGACGGACAGATCTGTGATCCGGGAACCGTCCCGATCGCCGTCCCCGGATATGCGGCCACGGAGGCCGAATCCATCGAGGCCGCCCGCGAAGGGCGCTCTCTGACGCTCAAAATACCCTTCTCTCCCCGCAACAACTCCCTGCTCGGTTGGGCCGACGATGCGCAGACCGCCTTCCGGTTCAACGACACGACCCACTCCGCCGAACTCTCCTACGAGGGGGCCCGGCTGATCGAAGGGTCGGTCCGGCTCCTCTCCGTCGGAGACGACAGCTACGAAATCGAAATCCGCAGCGGAGGCGCCGACTGGGCCTCACAGGCCTCCTGGCGCCAGCTGGACGACCTGCCAATCGACTGGAAAGCCCAACTGACCCCCACGATGATCTGCCAGAGCTGGACGAACGACTCGCCCGTCAAGTTCTTCCCCGTCCACCACGACCAGTACGAGCAGCAGAACAGCTCCACCGACCTGCTCCCCGCCGAACGCTTCCTTGCCGTGGAGGATTACCACCCCTTCCTCCACGTCGCATCGCTCGTCGACGAGATCTTCGCCCAGTCCGGCTATCAGGTCAAAAGCCGGTTCCTGGAGTCCGACCTCTTCCGCTCGCTCTACATGAGCGGCGCCTACGCCACCCGGGACACCGCCGCCGCCGTCAACCGCATGGGGTTCGCCGCCCGAAGACTCGGTTCCGTCACCGCCGAGGCCAACGAGGTAGGACGCGTCGTGGCAAACCCCGACGCCATCGCCAACACCCTCGGCAATATCGTCGATACGGCCACCCCGCAGAGCATCGACGACGACGGCCTAGCCATCAGCGGCCTCTACAACAACGGAAACTGCTTCTCGACGGTCGACGGCAAGATCTGCTTCACGCCCCCTTCCGAAATCACCGTCGGATTCGAGTACTACCTCAAATATACCACCTATCACCGAATCCTCTCCCGGGATCGCCTCATCGGTTTCGACACCATCTACCTCGGATCCGGATCCGAATTCCAGTTCACGCTGGCAAACCGATACCAAGACCAACGCGACAATATCGCCAGGAACATCACCTACCGGGTAATCGTCTTCGACCACAAGGATGGTGCCCAATACCGGTTGACCCTGAATCGGGGCGTCGCTCAGGATACCCTCTGGACCACCTTCTCCGCACGAACGGTCGTAATCAACAGCCCCGCGACGGGACAGCTATCCAACCTCAAACTGTCCGTCTACGAAAATGGGCAGTGGGTCCCCTACACCGGAGACTGGGCTCTCTACAACGGATACATCGGCGAATACGGCACAACAACCGTCGAAGTCCGGCTTCGAAGCTCTCCGGAACAGGTATCGCCGACTTCTCCCAAGTATTTCAACCTCATCTACTTCGGCGGAGCCGAAGAGGAGATGAAGCTGACCCTGCACAAGGAGTGTTCGCTGCGGCCCGTCTTTCAACCCGGACCGGCGTTCGGCTCCTCGATCGACTTCACGGATGTCGCCCGCCACAACATCCGCCAGTCCGAACTGCTCGAGAGTCTCTTCCACCTCTTCAACCTGCGCTGTTACACCGAAGAGGAGACCCGCACCGTATGGATCGAACCCGAGGTCGACTTCTACGGCGCCGCGCCGGAGATCGACTGGAGCCGCCGCACCGACTTCTCACGCCCCGTCGTCCGCGAGCAGACCGCCCCCTCGGTCCACGAAAAACGAACCTGGAAATTCCTCGAAGGCGACGGCGCCGTCTCCCGGTTCAACTCCGAAGAGCAGACCACACTCGGCGCCTGGAGCTACGCATCCCCCTCGTGCGCCACGATGATGGGCGAGAAGACTCTCCGCAACCCGCTCTTCGCCCCGACGCTCAGCTCGACGGGACACTACCTGAACGCCCCCTCGGCCCGGCTGCTGCAGGTCGGGGACCGCGACGATGCCAAAGACGACGGCACGAACTTCACCCCGCGTATCGTCCGCTACGCCGGCGTCATCCCCCTGCCCGAGGACGAACGATGGGGATACCCCTCCGGACGCAACGAATATCCGCTGGCGGCATTCCTCTACCCCGGCGACGAATCGACCGAACCCTTCACCCTCGGATTCGAAGACCGCGACGGAGCCGAAGGTCTCCACCGGTACTACGATCGGCAGCTCCTGAGAGAGGCCATCGGCGAACGCGTCTCGCTCTGGATTCACATCGAACCCCATGAATTCGAGGAGCTGTTCTCGCCCGGAGTCGGCAGACCCGACATCCGATCCATCTTCCGCATCGACACCGGCAAGGGCATCGTCCGCGCCATTCTCCGACAAATCGACGAATACGACCCCCGAAAAGCCTCGACCCGCTGCACCTTCGAACGCATCGACCAGTTATGACACGTCTCGACGAACAACTCTGCGAGGACCTCCTGCGCCAGGTGCGCGGCCTGACTCCCCGCCAGGCCGTCCTCGCGCTCTTCGAAAGCGGAATGATCGACCACCGCGCCTGCGAACGCCGCGCCATCCACGACGAAATCGAACGGCTCGAACGGCAGGGCATGCCCCGCTGCGAAGCCTTCGAGGTGGTTGCCGACCGCTTCTGCTGCTCCTACGAAAAAGCTAGAAACGCCTTTTACCTCCTTTCCAAACACTGAAAATCATGAAATCGGAAATCCAAATCAACAACGCCGCCGACGTGTGCCAGATCGACATCGAGGGCACGATCGGCATCCCCGAAGAGTGGCAGTTCGAAGATCCCGACGCACGGGTCGCCACCTATGAACGATTCCGCGACGCCCTGCGGCGCATCACCGAAATCGACGCCCCGCAGGTCATCGTCAACATCCGCTCGACGGGCGGCGACGTCAACGATGCCCTGCTGATCCTCGACGCCCTGCGCCAGCTCTCCGCACGCATCGTCACCCGCTGCTACGGATACACCGCCTCGGCTGCCACGATCATCGCCCAGGCCGCCTCGGAGGGGTGCCGCGAAATCTCGGAGAATGCCCTCTACCTGATCCACAACGCAATCTGCTCGACCGAGGGCAACGCCGCCGAAATCGCCTCCGAGGTCGAGCTGCTCCAGCAGACCGACGCCCGCATCGCCGCCGTCTACGCCTCGCGATCGGGACGCCCGGCCGAGGAGTTCCTCGCGCTGATGGGCGAAAACAACGGAAACGGACGCTGGCTCTCGCCCGAGGAGGCGATCGCCGCAGGGCTGGCCGACCGGGTGATCGAACCCGCCCGGACGGGCTCCTCCCTGGCGCAGAACCTCTCGCGGGGCTGGCAGCGGCTGCTCTCCGAACTGGGCGTCCGATCAGCACCGAAACGCGTCGCCGACCGAAACATCCTCCACTCGCAGGCCGAACTACAGGAGCTGCACCGCCGTTCGTCGATCGCCGCCGAGGAGACCCGCCGCCGGATCGGTCCGACCCGCGTACTGCCGGTCGAAGACCCCTCGTTCGGCGACACAATCCGCTCGGCCAACGAACGCGCCTATGCCGAGGATGCCCGATGTTTCCGGAACTGACCCCGGCACCGCCCCGCGAAATTGCGAAAAAAACGGGCCCTGCGCCCGCAACCGAATCATAAACCCTCAAAAACAAACAAACACCATGACCTATCTTGAAAATTCGAAGCAGTACACCGGTACCGATCTCGAGAACATCTTCTTCCGCCCGATTCTGACCGGGCAGTCGGCCAAGGAGTTGGGCGTACGCGTCCTCTACAACATGCCGCACAACGCCCACGTCCAGCTCTGGGACGGCCAGCGGAACATCCTCCAGAAGTTCACCTCGGCCGGCTGGAGCGGCAGCACCGCACCGACCCGAACCGAAAAGGCCATCGACATGAAGCGCGTGAAGGCCGAACTCGGATTCTCGGCCGCCGACTACTTCTCGATGGTCTACGAGAAGATCTCGTCGATCGTCGACGTCAACATGGAGGACCTCTCCGGAACGATCCTCGAGCAGGCCGAAACCGAACTCTTCCGCCAGGCCCTGGCCGAAAACATCCGCGCCACGATGTGGGCCGGGGACTCCTCGGCCGACGATGGCTACAACACCTTCGACGGATTCCTCAAACTCGTCCAGGACGGCGCCACCTCCGGATCGATCGAGGACTTCACCTACTCGGAGGAGAACCTCGCCCAGAACAGCTACGTCACCGAAATCTTCGACCAGCTCTGGAACAGCGCCGATCCCCGCATCCGCGACCTCAAGGCCGACGGTCAGCTGGCCTACTTCGTCTCCTCGGACCTCTGCTACCTCTACGAGAAGTATCTCGACGAGAAGGGCGTCGATGCCGCCTACATCGACTCCGTGAACGGCCGTCCGCAACTGGCCTACCACGGCATCCCGGTCATCGACGTGAGAATGGACAGCTATCTGGCCGAAACGTCGCTCCACCAGTCGTTCGCCCTGCTCACCGACCGCCGCAACCTGGTCATGGCCGTCAATACGGCCGACATGCCCGGAAACGAGGTGCGCATGTGGTACAACCCCGACGAGATGGAGAACCGTCAGCGCGCGGTCTTCATGGCCGGCTGTCTGCTCCTCGACGAGAAGCTGATCGGCTACGCCTACAAACAGTAACAACCCACACGGAGCCTCCCCGCCGCCGGACCCGCCGGGACGGGGAGCCCCTCCGAAATCCGCAAATACGTCATGAGCAAACCGAAACACTTCAAAACCGCCGTGGGCGTCGCCAACCGGACGGATCCCTACGCCGTGCTGGGGTCGACACGCGTCGAAAACGACCACTTCTGGCGTTGGGGCGACGACAACCTCTTCCCACAGGCCCTGGCCCTGATGGCCCGCCGATCGACCACCCACCGCCGAATCATCAACGACAAGGCCGACTACATCTCCGGCAAGGGCGTCATCTGCGACGAAGCCCGCCAGCCCGCCCTGGCGGAGTTCATCGGCCGCGTCAACGGCTCGGGCGAAACCCTGCGGCAGATCCTCAACAAACTGGCCTTCGACAAGGCGTTGTTCGGAAACGCCTTCCTCGAGGTGGTCACCGATGCCGACCACTCGTTCCTCTCGCTCTACCACCAGGACGCCTCGCGCTGCCGCGTCGCCCGCGACTCGCAGCACATCCTCCTCCACCACAACTGGGCCGCCTTCAAACCCGCCGAGGCACGTTCCCTGCCCCTCTACCCGACGTTCGAACCCCAGCAGGACGGAACCCTGCGCGCCATGATCCACTACAAGGACTACGAACCCACGTTCGAACACTACGGCGTGCCACCCTACATCGCCGGATTCGGCGTCTCGGCCATCGCCTACAAGACCGACCGATGGAACATCTCGCGGCTCGACAACTCGTTCCAGTTGTCGGGCGTCATGATGCTCGACTCGACGGTCGACAACGAGGCCGAAGCCGAACGCATCGTCCGCATGGCCGAGCGCAAGTTCGCCGGGAATCCCGGACAGGTGATGTTTGTCATCCGCGACGGAGGCGACGACGACAACTCGCGATTCATCCCCATCACCTCACAGAACGAGGGCGACTGGCAGGCACTGCACGAACAGGCCGTCGGCGACATCGTCGTGGCCCACTCCTGGTTCCGCACCCTGAGCGGACTGGACTACGCCTCAGGATTCAACGCCGAACGCATCCTCCACGAGTACGAAGTGGCCCTCAACACGGTGATTCTGGCCGAGCAGGCCGAACTCACCGAGCCGATCCGCAGCGTCATCGGCACGATTCTGGGGGCAGACACCTCGTCGCTGCAGATCGTCAACCGCCCGCCAACCCGCTCGAAGCCCATCTACATGAAGGTCTGGGAGGCCCGCAAGGCCGACGGTCTGGACTACGACCCGGAGGATCCCCGACAGCAGTACTACCTCTCCGAAATCACCAAATACAACGTCACCAGCATCGGCTGACGGATTGCCGGGCGGTGGTTGCCGGTTTCAACCGGCGGCCGTTACCCGGTCCCTCGCACCGCAAACATTCCTTCACGCCATGAATACCCTCATCACCACCACCCAACTCCTGCAACAGGCCTTCGGAAGCGGCGAATACCTGCCGCCCGACACCTTCTCCGAGGCCGACATCGCCGCCGCCGAAGAGCGGTATCTTCTCCCCGTAATCGGCCCGGCACTCCATGAGCGGCTCCTCGCCGGCGACTATGCCGACCTGCGCGACAGCTACCTCGCACGGCCGCTGACCCTCTTCACGCGGCTGATGCTCCAACCGCGGCTCGACATCCGCACCGGGCAGTGCGGCACCTCGGCCCCGAAAAGCTCCTGGGGCCAGCCCGCCGACGAAGAGGCCCGGCGCCGCCAGTGCCGGGCGCTGCGTGCCGAAGCCCGTTCGCTGCTGCACCGGGCCGTCAGGTACCTCGACCGCCACCGCGAAGAGTTCCCCGAATACCGCCCCGAGCGGAACATCCTGAAACGCTGTACGACCGATGGAGGCTTTGTACAGATTCGTTAGCGGCATCGCGGCTGGAATTGCCGCGCTGTTCGCCCCGATCCAGCCGCTGGTCATCACGACGATGCTCTTCATCGGCGTGGACTTCCTCTCGGGGGTCTTCGCCGACCGGGCCGCCGCCCGGCGCGAAGGCCGGAAATGGTATTTTGAAAGCTGCAAGGCCTGGCGCACGGTCCTCAAGACGGCTCTCGTCCTGACGGCCATCGTCATGGCCTGGCTGATAGATCGCTGCGTGCCGGACTTCATGCAGCTCAATCTGGCCAAGCTCTTCACGGGATTCACCTGCGGCGTAGAGTTGTGGTCGTTCCTCGAGAATGCCGCCCAGCTCTCCGAAGCCCCGCTCTTCCGCTGGCTGCGCCGCTATGCCAAACGCCGGATGGAGAAAGAACTGCAAATCGACGAAAAAGAGGATGGCACGAGGACTCGATAACCGCAATCCCGGCAATATCCGCCGTTCGAAGGTCCGCTACCGGGGCGAGGTGCGTCCCTCGCGCGACCCCGACTTCAAGCAGTTCGAAACGCTGGCCTGGGGCTATCGGGCCATCTTCGTCCTGCTGGACACCTACCGCATCCGCTACGGGCTCGACACCATCCGCGGGATGATCTCCCGCTGGGCCCCGCCCTCGGAGAACCATACCGACCTCTACATCCGCGCCGTGGCCGCCGATACGGGCATCGACCCCGATGAGCCGCTCGACACGCGCGACGCCGGAACGATGATCCCGCTGGCGGCGGCCATCTCGCGCGTGGAGAACGGGGCCCCGGCCGACATACGGCAGGTGGCCGACGGATGGGAGCTTTTTCTGTCACCCGAATGACTTTTTTTCGTCTGTTTTGATTATCTTGCAGGTATGAAAATCGCCTGCCTGCTGGATCGGCTCAATCGGATGCCGATGGTCAAGCTCCTCGCACCCTTCGCCGCGGGGATTGCCTTGGCCGGAATGTACGAACTGCCCCTGTGGTTTCTCGCAGGGGCTTTCGTCTGTACGGGCATCGTGGCTCTCCTCTTCCGTTCGGGAGCGGCCGCCGTGGCGATGCTCCTCACGTCGGGATTCGCCGCGGCACAACTCCGGGCTCCCGAAATTTCGGTCCCCCGGGAGGTGTACACCCTCTACGAAGTCGTCGTGGAGGGATTTCCCGTCGAACGGGAGCGCTATTCGGTCGCCGATGCCGCAGTCACGGCCTGGCGCGACCCGGCGAATGGCCATTGGCACGCTTCGGAGAGCCGGATCCGGCTCTATGCCGATTCGTTGATCCGGCTTCGGGACGGAGAGCGGATCCGCTGCCGGGGTCGTGTGAGGCCGTTCCAGGGCGGAGCCGAGAGCTACCGGCAGCTGATGGAACGGAGGGGCTATGCCGGAACGCTGTGGATTGGAGAACGGGCGATCTTCGACCGGGAGGAGCCCCGGGGTGCCTCCCTGCACCGCCGGGCTGTCGAACGTCTCGACCGTCTGCCGATGGCTCCCGAAGCCCGGGCCGTCGTCGAGGCGATGGCTGCGGGCGAACGGCGCGGAATCCCCGCCGAACTCCGCACTGTCTACTCCCGAAGCGGTTTTTCGCACCTGCTGGCCGTATCGGGGCTCCATACGGGGATTGTCTTCGTCGTGGTGAACGCCCTGCTCTGGTGGCTGCCCCTGCTGCGGCGCGGGCACCTCTGGAAGAACCTTCTCGCAGCGGCGGCCATCTGGCTCTTTGTCGCCGCGGCCGGATTCCCGCCCAGCGCCATACGGGCCGCCGTGATGTGCACCTTCCTCCAGGCCGCACTCGCCTCCGCGTCGGAGTATGTCGGAATGAATGCCCTGGCCCTGGCGGCCTTCGGGATGCTGCTCTGGAATCCCAACTGGATCGGCGACCTGAGTTTCCTGCTCTCGTTCCTCGCCGTCGCAGGGATTCTCCTCTGGGGTGTGCCCCTCTGCCGCAGGTGCCGGACCCGCCACCGATGGCTGAATGCCGTGAGCGACGCCTACGTGATCGGGTTGACGGCCACACTGGCTACGGCTCCGCTCGTCTCGCACACCTTCGGCATAGTTCCCTTGGCCGGGCTGGTCGTCAATCCGGTGGCCATCCTGCTGGCCGGGGTCGTGGTATTCGGCGGTGCGCTCTGGATGCTCCTGCCCGTCGGATGGCTTGCGCCGCTCTTCGGGCTGGTGACAGGCAAGGCCGCCGAAGCGGTCAACTTCCTGGCCCGGGCGACCGCCGCACTGCCCGGAGGCACAACCGACTATACGCTCGAAAAGGCTCCCACCATACTCCTCTATGCGGTTTTCCTTCTTGCAACGCTCGCCGCAGGGTGCCGGGAACCGAAAAAAAGCCTACCTTTGCGTCCGTAAAACAAACGCTTTCGACCCATGATCACCGCCGAGGAATACGACCTGCTCCGTAGCGACGAGCTCCGGCAAGCGATTGCCGCCGCCCGGGGCCGCGACCCGCTGGAGGTGGCGCTCGACCGGACGGTTCCCCATGCCCGGCTTGTCGCCACGCAGGTCAAGTACCTCGCACGCGCCGAACGCAAACTCCCGACGTATGCCGCCGCGCAGTGCATCCTGCCTCCGCGGGCCTTCGAACAGGCCTCGAGCGAAGCCGCGGCCGCCCACAAACGCATCGCGGGCGACACGGTGCTGGACCTCACCTGCGGACTGGGGGTCGATGCGCTCTATCTCGCCCGGCATTTCCGCCGCGTCGTGGCCCTCGAACGCGACCCGCTGCTGGCCCGCATCACAGCCGACAACCTTTCGAGAATGGGAGTTGCGAATATCGAGGTCGTAAACAGTTCGGCCGAGGAATTTCTCGGCCGCAAAGGGTTGCATTTCGACTGGGTTTATGCCGATCCCGACCGCCGTTCGGCCGAAGGACGCAAGCAGGTGCGGCTCGAAGCCTGCTCGCCCGACATCGTGGCCCTGAAACCGGCGATCGACCGGATCGCGCCGCGGCTCTGCCTGAAAAACTCCCCGCTGTTCGATGTGGACGAGGCCCTGCGGCTCTTTCCCGGAAGCCGCGTGGAGGTCGTCTCGTCGGGCGACGAGTGCAAGGAGGTCGTGGTCTATGCCGACGGCTCGGGACCGCTCGTTACGGCCACGGCGCTCGGTACAGGGAGCTTCTCGGCCCGGCCCGGAGCCGCCGCGCCCGAAGCCCCGGCATTCGATCCGGCGCGTTACCACTGGTTGGTGGTCCCGGACGTCGCCCTCCAGAAAGCCCGCCTCACGCGCCTCCATCTGGCCGGGAAGGCCGACTGCTGGAGCGACCTCGGATTCGGATTCGCCGAAGAGGAGCCGCACGGCATCATCGGGCGCGTACTGCCCGTCGAGCGGATCGAGCCCTACGACCCGAAGCGGCTGAAGCGAGAACTGAAAGGCCGCGGCCTCGAACTCCTCAAACGCGACTTCCCGCTCCCGGCCGAGGAGCTCATGCGGCGCCTCGGCACCCGTCCCGGCGCCGACCAGCGGATGGCCTTCACGAAAATCGGGAACGATTTTTGGGCGATCCGCCTAAAATAGCTATCTTTGTCGAATAGCACCGCGATGGCGGACCGAGCCCATGATACTCCGAAAACTCTTCACCTACTTTACCGATACGATCTTCCGGGAGGACATCAACGAATGGCGCAATCCCGTCGTACGGTGGCTCGTACAGCAATACCGGCTACTCTTCTACACGGCCCGCGGGCTGGTCGAGCACGGAACGCTGGTCCGCTCCGCAGCGCTCACCTTCTACACGCTCATGTCGCTCGTGCCGCTCCTGGCCCTGGTCTTCGCCGTGGTCAAGGGTTTCGGCCTCGCCGACGGACTCGTCGAAAACCTCTACGAGCTCTTTCCTCAACACCCCGAAACCGTCGACTACATCGTCGGATTCGCCGAAAACGCCCTGGCCCGAACCCAGGGCGGCGTCGTGGCCGCCGTGGGCCTGGTGATGCTCTTCTGGGCCGTGATCCGCGTCTTTGGGTCGATCGAAAACGCCTTCAACAACATCTGGGAGGTCAAGGTCGAACGAAGCATCGCCCGTCAGTGGACCGACTACATCGCCGTGGTGATGATCGTCCCCGTGCTCTGGATCCTCGCCAATGCTGTCGGCAACTACATCGAGCAAGTCCTGGGCCTCTACGACAAGTGGTACTTCACGACCCTCTCCCGCCTGGCCTCGATGGTCGTCATCTGGACGATGTTCACCCTGCTCTACCTGATCATCCCCAACGCCCGGGTGCGGTTCCAGAGCGCCCTGATGGCCGGAATCGTCGCCGGGACCATCTTCCTGCTCTTCCAGTGGGGCTACGTCTACGTCCAGCGCTGGATGACCTCCTACAACGCCGTCTACGGCAGTTTCGCCGCCCTGCCGCTCTTCCTCATCTGGATGCAGACCTCCTGGGAGATCCTTCTCTTCGGCGGCGAGCTCTCGTTCGCCTACCAGAACATCAGCCGCTTCGCCGAGGAGCGCGAATCGCTGCGCATCAGCTACGACCAGCGCCGCAAGGTGCTCCTCGCGGTGATGATTCTCGTAGCACGTAACTTCCGCGACCACGGCGGAACGCTCCCGACCGACGAGATCCGCAAACGCCTCGAGCTCCCGACCCGAATCGTCAACGACATTCTCTTCCAGCTCGTGCAGGCCGGACAACTGATCGCCGTGCGCAGCGGCGACGGCGAACGCGAAGTGGCCTTCGCCCCGGCCCACGACCTCTCGTCGATCACCGTCTACGGCATCCTCGAAGCCGTCGAACGCACCGGACAGACCACCCTCGACCTGGAACAAACCCCCGAACTGGCCCGCATGAACCGCGAAGTGGAGACACTCAAGGAGGAGGTCCTCCACTCGCCGAACAACGTGCGATTGACAGACCTGCTGTAAATCAGGAATAAAAGAGATGAAACGAGTCGTCATTATCGGAAGCGGAAACCTGGCAGAGGCCCTGGCTCTGGCCATCGCCGGAAGCGGTCTGGAACTCCTCCAGCTCTTCGCCCGCAATCCGGAACGGGGCCGTACCGTCGCCGCCCTGGCCGGATGCAGCTGGAGCTCCGACCCCGAAGCGCTCCGCCGCGACGCCGACCTCTATCTGATCGCCGTGAGCGACCGCGCCGTGGGCGAGGTGGCCTCGCAGCTGCCCATCCCCGAGGGGGCGGTCGTGGCCCATACGGCCGGCAGCGTCCCGCTGGAGGCTCTTCCGGAGCGATTTGCGCGCCGTGCGGTCTTCTACCCGATGCAGACCTTCACCAAGGGCCGCCGGGTCGATTTTTCGGAAATCCCGGTCTTCCTCGAAACTTCGGACCCCGGATTCCGGGCCGAACTCGAAGCCTTTGCCCGCACGCTCTCCCGGACGGTGCTCTGGGCCGACTCCGCACAGCGGGGCAAAGTGCACCTTGCCGCGGTCTTTGCCTGCAACTTCGCCAACCACATGTACGCCCTGGGCGAGGCGGTGGTCCGCAGCGCCGGGCTCGACTTTGCGGTACTCAAGCCGCTGATCGCCGAAACCGCCGCCAAGGCCTGCGACGCCCGCTCGCCGCGCGACGTGCAGACCGGCCCCGCCATACGCAACGACACCGCCACGCAGGAGCGGCACCTCGCCCTGCTCGACGGCAACCCGACCCTTCAGGAGATCTATACCCAAATCAGCGAAAACATATGGAAAACTTCAAGGAATCAATAGCACGCTGCCGGACCTTCATCTTCGATGTTGACGGCGTGATGACCGACGGCGGGATCATCCCGACCGTCGACGGTGACTTCATCCGCCGCTACAACGCCAAGGACGGCTATGCGCTGGCCTACGCCATCAAACTGGGCTACCGTGTCTGCATCATCACCGGAGGACGCGGCAAGACGCTCGAGCACCGGCTTCGGATGCTCGGGATCCGCCACTACTACGTCGACTGCATGGACAAGATCGCGGCCATGCGCGAATACCTCGCCCGCGAAGGGGTCGACCCGGCCGACGTCATCTATATGGGCGACGACATCCCCGATCTGGAGTGTATGCGCGAAGTAGGGATTCCGGTCTGCCCGTCGGATGCCGCCGCCGAGGTGATCGAGGCTTCGCGCTATGTCTCGGAGTTCAAAGGGGGCGAAGGGGCCGTGCGCGACATCATCGAACAGGTGCTCCGGGCCCACGGCGACTGGGCGCGCGACTCGATGGGCGTCACACCGTCGTCGCTCGTCGCCTCGCGCTGACCGATCCCGTGCCGACCGATCCGTCGACCGATCCGTCGACCGCCTAAAAGCCCCGGCCCGAAATACGACCGACCCCGGAATATACGGCTGTAATCAGTCACAAAAAAAGATCCCGAACGCGAAGTTCGGGATCTTTTCATTTCAGCATGCGCGGCCGTTAGGGCAGCGAAACCGATACCCACTGGGGAGCCTTGTTCATCTCCAGGTCGTTGCCGTTCGCAGTGTGGTCCTTGATGGTGGTACCCTGCCCCTCGTTGAAGCGCCAGTAGGCCACCAGACCCTCCGATGCGGGATCGACGTAGTAGAAGTGGTTCGTAGCCTTGAAGTCGGCCGGCGAGAGGACCTTGTTCCAGATGCGCACCTCGCACATCTTGCCCTTCAGGCCACGCTCCGCACTGTAGGAGTAACCCACCCAGAAGAGGCGGTTGTAGTCCGAATCGGGATAGGCACGCGACGTGCCGAAGCTGGCCGACGGCATCGACGAGATGCGGCCCGAACCAAACGACACGCCGTTGATATAGAGCGTCACCTGACCCTTGTCGAAAGTCACGGCAAAGTGGATCCACTTATTTATATACATGAACGTGGGCAGCTCGCCAGAAGCAAGTACGGCTCCGTTCTTGTGAGCCACCTCAAGCATGCCGTTTCTGACGTTCTGGCCGTCGCCCAGACGCAGCAGGAAGTAGTTCTCGACACCCATGATGGTGGTAATCTCCCTGGGTGACTTGAAGTCGGCGATATTCACCATGGCCTCCATGGTGAACTGCGAGAGGTTGTTCAGCACCGAGGGGTTCTTCCACTCCGTGGGACCGGCCCAGTTGTCCTCCATGTTGACCACCCATTCGATCAGCGCCTGGGTCTTCTGCGTCACCTTGACAACCAGTTCGGCATCACCGCCCTTGAAGGTGATCGTACCCTCGCGGCGCTCGCCCGACGCTTCGATCATGAAGCGCTCCATGTCACTCTGACGTCCGCTGTAGGTGATCCAGCTGTCGGAGGGCTGCACCTCGTAGGTGACGTTGGCCGTCACGGGAATCTCCAGCTGACCGCCCTCCAGACCGATGTTCAGCTCCGTCTGCGGGGTCGAGATGTTGTCCTTCTGAGCCTGCGAAACCTGGATCTCGACAACCGGAGTATCGTGCGTACCCTTGATGGTGATCGTTGCCGTGCGGCCCTCGAAGGTCGTGTTCTCGGCCGCCGTGAAGTACATCTTGGCACCCTTGTCACCCTCGCCGGCCAGCGTGATGTCGTACGTCAGCCACGACTGCGCCTCGGACGAAATCGTGTAGGTCAGATCGCGGTACGAATCGCTCGAATCGAGCACCACCTCGATCTGCTTGCCGGCCTGCGGCACCGACACCTCCTTCTCGGAGGTCAGCGTCAGGAAATAGTCCGTGGCCTTGCACGTCACGGGCAGCTCGAAGGTCTGCTTGCCGACCGTAAAGGTGAACTTGGTCGAGAGGGCCTCGAGCGACTCGTTGGCCTTGACCTGGAAGACCACCTTGTCACCATCCTTGCCCTTCAGGGGCGAAGCCTCGACCCAGTCGGCCTGGCCCGTGAGCTCCCAGTCGCCCGACGAGGTGACCGTCACCTCGAAGCGGCCGCCTTCCGATTCGGCATCGATGCTCTTCGGGAAGACCGAAATCTTATCCTCGACGGGCTTCTCCTCGGCCTTGGCACACGTCACCTTAAAGGCAGCCGTCGCCTTGCCCACCGTGAAGGTAAATTCACCCTTGAGCTCCTCCTGGGTGGTATTGGGCTGTACGGTGAACTTCACCACGTCGCCGTCCTTACCCTTGCGGGACGTGGCATCGACCCAGTCGTAGTCGCCCGTGAGGGTCCATTCGCCCGACGAGGTGACGATCACCTCGGTCGTACCGCCCTCGCTCGTGAACGATTCGCTCTCGGGAGCGATCGAGACCTTGTCGACTACAGGAGGCGTATTGACGCTGTTATCCTCCTTCTTGCAACCGCTGAACACCATCAGAGCCGCAGCAAAAAGCAAAAATTTCTTCATTTTATCGGTTTTTGGGGAAGACGGCCCTCCGCACCTCGCGTGCGGAGGCCGTCAAAGGTTGGTTTTAAAGGGAATGTGTCGGATCAGAATTCGTAGCGCGTGGGGTCGTAACCGCCGACGTCACCGCCCGGGGTCACCTTCTTGTAGTAGCCCGTCGGATCGATGAGATCCATGCCGTAGAGGCCGTCGGCCGCCTCCTTGAAGGCGCGAACCGAACCCTCCTTGTTCTCGATGTTCGACGTGGGGCTCGGATCGAAGGCGAACCACATGAACCATCCGTAGCCCTTCTCCTTGGCACCGTAGGCTGCGCTGACGTTGCCGCGGTTGAGGTTCAGCTCGATCGACTGGGCGGCGCAGCTGCTCTTGTCCATGCCGGAGTAGGCGAAGGCGGCACCGACCGGATAGTCGGCCACGGTGATGTCGATGAACGAACCGGGATTCTGGCCCTTGTAGGCGGGCAGCGACTGGGAGAAGGTCCCGTACTGGTAGGTGCAGACGTAGGTATCCCAGTTGCACTTCTCCTTCATAGCCATCTTCAGCTCGTAGGCCAGACGCGACGCGGCCGTCGTGGAGTTTCCGGCGAAGCAGGCCGACGAACCCGAACCTTCGGTGTACTCGTCATCGAGAGCCACACCGTCGAGCTGATACTGCTTGATGGCGTTGGCCACATCGCTGGCATACATCTTGGCGCCGTAATCCGTCAGGTTGGCCACACCGGCCGGCGTATGGTCGCCCAGCAGGCCCAGCAGCACCTTGATGCCGGCCTTGCGCAGCGGCTGCAGATAGACCTCCGAACCGTCGAGCAGCGCCTGTACGTTGGGGTTGTTGTGCAGGTAGACCTCATCCGACATGGCGTTCCAGCGGATGTTGGCCGAGAAGAGCACCACGGCGTCGAAGAACATCGAACCATCCTTGAGACGATACTCCAGCGCATTGAGCGGGTTGGTGCTGTTGACCTCGAAGAAGAGGATGTTCTTCACCTCCTTCTTGCACTGGCGCGAGAAAAAGTAGTTGACCCGCACATCGTCGCCCGACAGCGAGACATTGCCCGTCTTGGCCCGCACGGTGAGCGGAAGCATGTACTCGACGTTGTTGCGCAGCGCCTCGCGGTTGTCGGTCTTGACCGTCACGGTGATGTCGTTCGAAGCCGTCTTGCCGGCCTGGATCGTCACGCTGCCGCCCTCGACCGAGACCTCCGACGCGGGATAGGCCACGTAGTTGGTGCGGTGGATGAAGTTGTACTCGGCCACGTAAGCCTCGTCGGCCACGATCTCCACCTGAACCTCCTTCTCGGCGGCTTCGGCCAGTTCGAAACGGACCGTCTTCTTCAGAGCGTCCATCGTGGTGATGGTCGTCGAGAGTTCATCGCCGGAGGTGTTCTTCAGCAAGCCCTTGACACCCTCCTCGACCGTACCGTCACCGGCTTCCTGCAGCACGTTGATGTAGACGGTCTGAGCCGAGCCGGCCGAGATCTCGATGCGGCCCGAGCGGGTGCTGGTCGTGGGGTTTGCCTCGGCCGAGAGCGTCAGTTTGTCACCCTCCTTCGTGGCCTGGATCCACTCCGGAACCTCATAGGCCCACGACTCGACGTTGGTCGTGACGGTCAGCACCACGGGTTCGCTGCCCGAGGCCTTGAAGGTGATGTCGTCGGTCGGATCGACGCTCAGCGCATCGGGATCCTCCGGAGCGCGCTTGTCCTGCGTCACGCTGATCGTCACAGCCTGGGCCGTGCCGGCCGTGATCTCGATACGGCCCGAACGCGAGCCGTCCGTCGGATTGTCCTTGGCCGAGAGCGTCAGCGTGGTCCCCTCCTGTTTGGCTTCGATCCACTCCGGGGCGGTGAAGCTCCACGACGAAGCATCGGTCTTCACGCTCAGCGTCACGGGGGTGTTGCCCGAGGCCTTGAACTGGATGGTCGACGACGGGGTCACCTCCAGCGTGTTGATCTTGTCGACATTTTCATCGCTCTTGCACGAGGTGAAGATTCCGGTCAGACCGATCACCGTCAGAAGCAACAGCCATAATGATCTCTTTTTCATTGCAGTTTTTGATTATAAATAAGGTTAGTGATTTTGCATTGGGGTTATTTTCCCTCGGGCAGGGCGACATCGACCCATGCCAGGTCGTGATCGGCCGTCAGGTTGTAGCCGTAGGGGCCGTAGTCCTTGACGCTCTTGCCCTGGCCGTCGTTGAATTTCCAGTAGGCCACCAGACCGTCGGCCGTCTCGGGGGAGACGCGGTAGAAGTGGTTCTCGGCGTTGATTTCTTCGGCCGACAGGGCCCGGTTCCAGATCCGCGCCTCGGCGATGCGGCCGTTGAGCGAACGCTTGTCGTCGTACGAATAGCCGAACCAGAAGCAGCGCGGCTTGTAGTCCATCTCGTCGGAGTGCGGCACGGCGAAGTTGACCTTCGTCAGCCCGATGCCCGTCGACGAGCCCGAGGCGCGCTCCTTGCCGTCGAGGTAGACGTGGATCTCACCGCGGTCGAAGGTCACGGCCACGTGATACCAGCGGTTGACCTTGAGCTGCATCGCCGTGCTCGAGACCGTGCCGCGATCGGGTGTGGCGCCGGGTTCGGCCCCCTCCTTCTGCTTGCCGAAGGCCACCTGCAGCTGGTTCTTCGGGATGGTCGAGTCGCCCACACGGATCAGGAAGGTATCCTCGATGCCCATGATCGTCGAGATGGGGCTCGTGGCGTCGTTGTTGAATTCGTAGAAGAAGACCAGCCCCTCCATCGTAAAGCTCTCCATATCCTTGACGGGTCCGGTCGCCTCGCTCCATTCGGGCCAGGCCTTGTTTCCGTTCAGGTCGGCCACGACGTTGACCAGCGAGGCCTTCTGGAAGACGAAATAGAGGGTTCCGGCGCTCGGCAGCACGGCCAGATTCGACGAGGCGATCGTCACCGGCAGCACGTAACGCTTGGTCAGATCGAGTTCGTCGAGCTTTACGAAGCGGATATCGAGCGGATTGCTCGTCACCTTGCCGCTCTCGATGCGCGTCGAGGCCGACGCGAGGTCGTAATGCACGGCGGGAAGCAGCTCGACCGCCTCATCGTAATAGCCCTCGCGGTAGGTGTCGAGCAGTTCGGGGGCGGCGCGGAAGGTCACCTCGACATCGAATGCCTCGGGACGGGCCATGGCCACCGTCACGCTGCGCGTCAGCTCCTTGTCCACCTGGTCCGACGTCCGTTCGATGCGCACGTCGCTGGCGAAGGACGAGGCCGAAATGAAGACCTGATTGTCGTAATGATGCTTGAGTTCGTCGTTCTGCTTGCAGCCGGCCAGCATCACCAGCGCGGCGCACGCCATCCAAACGAATTTAGAGGTTCTCTTCATGGTCGTTTGCGGTATTGGAGTTCATGATACGGATGGCCTGACGGATGTTGTTGTAGATCCGCGTGGCGTTGTAATAGTCGTCCTGGGCGTTGGAGAATCCCAGACCGCACTTCGTGAAGCCCTCCTCGGCCTCAACCACCCACTCGGCACCCACCTGGGCCGTGGCACCCACCTGGGTGGGATCCTCCAGCGAGGGGATGCTGACCTCCAGCAGGAAGCGGTCCGAGGGGAAGTTGTCGTCGCTGTCGAGCTTGCGCTGCACGGCACGCGTCAGTTCGGCCGGGGTCTTGAACGACTCCGCCAGGACGATGATGTAGTCGCTCTTCAGCAGCAGCGGCTTGTAGTCGTCGAGCAGGTTCTGCGTGTTGCCGCGCAGGAACATCAGCTGTCCGGCATGGGCCGCACGCCACTCGGCAACGGCTCCCATGAAGGCGTTCTGGCCGCTGATGTCGCGATCCGTGGCCCGGCGGCCCTGGTACGAGACGACGATTCCGGCAAAGCCCGAAGCGTCGCAGCAGGCCAGCTGGCGACGGGTCTGTTCGGCATAGTAGGCCGCATACTCCTCGTCGGTTCCGGCGGGCTGGCCGGCCTCCTCGCGCGCCTCCTCGAGCAGGGCCCACGACGCATCGATCGTCGCGTAGTCGACCATGCAGAGCGTGCGCGTGCCCTTCGCGGCGAGCACCTCGCCGATTTCGGCCGCCAGTACGGGATGCAGCCCCTCGGCCTGCTCCACGCAGATGAAGTCGATGCTGTCGGGCAGGGCCGTCAGATGCTGGGTCTGCAGCGTCGGGCGCTCGCTCGTACCCCGGACGGTCATCATCGACACCTTGTGCGGCTGCTGCTTGTAGTCGCGCAGCGCAGCCAGATAGTGCCCGTAGGCCTCGGGATTCTGCTCCTCGGGGGTCGGACGGCGGAAATCCAGATTCTCCGGCTCGGTCCAGTCGCCGCACGCACCGCTCATCAGCAGCACGCCCAGCACGACCGGCATAAATGCTTTTTTCATATCGCAGTTCATGTTTTTCGTGTTTCGTTCCGGCGGATTACTCGTTCATCGTGGCGGGGTTGCAGTCCCACCATACGCGCGTACCCATCTCGTCGGGGCCGCCGAGCAGCGTCAGCGCCTGACGGACATTCTCGCCGTTGTTCGTATATTCGGCCATGGGATAGGGCATGCGGCGGGCGCCGAGTTCGGATTTCACCTTGCCGTTGCTCTTGTTGCCCTTTTCGGTGGCGGGGATCAGGTGCGGGAAGCCCGTACGGCGGTAGTCGGCCCAGGCCTCGTTGCCCAGATGGAAGTTGGCGATCCACTTCTGGATCAGGATGCGCTCCTGCATCTGCTCCTTCGTCGCGGCGTTGTCCCAGGCCACGCCCAGCGTCGAGAGCGGCGTGCTGTAGGAGTTCGTGCCGGCGGGATCGGTGTAGGACTGCGGGAGGCGTCCGTCATCGGCCGTGTAGGCCGCAAACTCGGCGCCCACGCCCCACTGTTCGAGCGAGAGGCGGATGCCCTCGTTGTAGAGGTCGCCGGCCTCGCCGCCCATGTCGAATCCGAAGACGGCCCGGGCCTCGGCCTTCAGGAAGGCCACCTCGGCGGCATTCATCCACTGCACGGGCGTCAAGCTGCCGTTGACGAAGTTCACGCCCGAGTACTTGCGGCCCACGGAGTTGAGCGACGGGATCTCGATGCCGCGGCGAAGACCCACATAATCGACCCCGGGCCACTCCGACTTGACGAAATACTTCTCGCGGCGCGGGTCGCGGTAGCCGTTCATGTAGCAGATGATGTCGGCCGCAGCGTGCGTATCGCCGCCGGTGAACGTACCATCGGGCTGGTTGTACTTGCAGGCGGCCATCAGCGGATTGCCGTCCTTGCCGAAGGCCGTGGCGGGGAGCATGGCGTTGTCGTCGTTCGAGGCGAGGACCCCGAGGCCGTTGTCGGCCAGGCTGACGGCGCTTTCGGCCATCTCGCGGGCCGTCGTCGGGTCGGCATAGACGATGCGCATGGCCAGACGCAGCTTCATCGAGTTGGCCAGCCGTCCCCACTTCTCGGCGCTGCCGCCGTAGACGGGATCGACCTCGGCCGAAATGCCGCCCGTGCGGTTCTCCTTCAGCACGGCGATGGCGGCGTTCAGCTCCTCGAACATGCGGCGGTAGACCTCCTGCTGCGAATCGTAGGGCACCTGGATCTTGCCGTCCTCACCGATGGCCGAATAGGGGATCGGGCCGTAGGTGTCGGTCACGCGGCTCATGGCGCAGACCTTGATGACGCGGGCGATGGCCAGCGTCACGGGGTCGTCCGTGAGGTTTTCGAGGAGCTTGAAGTTGGGATAGAGCGTCGGGATGATCTTGTCGCTGGCCATGAAGACACGCGACCAGTCGTCCGTGGGGTTGTAGTTGGAGATGGTCGTGGCCCAGCCGCTGTTCGAATCGGCGTAGTAACCGCCCTGCGTGCCGCCCAGCAGACAGTCCGTAAACTGGGCCGTGTTGACGTCGGTGGAGACCACCGTGCCGCAGAGCGCCTTCAGTGCGGCCGAGACGGCATAGCCGTCGGTCTGCATCTGATCCTTCGAGACCTCGTAGGGGTTCGTGTTGATATCCATGTAGTTCGAGGTGCATGCCGCGCCCAGTACGGACACCAGAAGCGCCCCCGTTTTCAAAAGGTTGTATTTCATAGTTGGGGATCTTTAGAATTTGAGCCGCAGGTTGAAACCGATGTTGCGCAGCGACGGCATCATGAAGTAGTCGATACCCTGGTAGTAGTTGCCCGTGGTGGCGATCGATTCGGGGTCGAACGGCGCCTTGTTGTAGATCATCCACAAGTTGCGGCCCACGAGCGAGAGGGTGATTTCGCACACGTCGCCGAGCTTCTTCTTCGGGATCGTGTAGCCGATCGAGGCCTCCTGCAGACGCACGTTCGTAGCCGAGTAGGTGTAGTACTGCGGAACCGACGTACCGCCGCCGATGGCCGTATACCAGCTGTTGGCATCCATCACGTCGCCGCCGTTGATCCACACGCCGCCGGCATCACGCGCCGCAGCCGAGGCCTCCGAAACGCCGTAGTAGTCCAGCACGGCCTGCGTACGCGAGAAGACCACGCCGCCCAGACGCGCCGAAACCATGAATCCGAACGAAAGGTTCTTCCATCGGAAGTCGTTGCGCCACGACATGTTGGCATCGGGAAGCACCGAACCCAGCTTGACATAGCTCGAGGCATCCTTGATCGTCTCGGTGGGGATCGTACCCTCCTCGTTGATGTAGTAGCGGCCGTTGTCGTCGTACTTCAGGTCGATGAGCGAGTAGAGGTCGCCCAGCGTGCCGCCCTCCTTGAGGATGAAGTGGGCCTGACCCAGACCGTTCATGTCGAGCTGGTCGACCGAGATGTATTCGTCGGCCTCGGGGTTGTAGATCCGGCCGGCCAGCGAGAGGATCTTGTTGCGGTTGAGCGAAAGGGTGTAGTTCGAGTCCCATGAGAAGTCGCCCCACTCGTTGCCGTAGCCCAGCGCCAGCTCGATACCCTGGTTGCGGACGTTACCCGACTGCACCTTCCAGTCCGAGTAGCCCGAACCGATCGAGATCTGCGGGCTGAAGGTCTGGTTCTGCGTATGGGAGTTGTAGTAGGTCACGTCGAGGTTGAAGTGGCGCAGGAAGCGCATCGTCAGACCCACCTCGAACGACTTGGTGCGTTCGGGCTTCAGGTCGTACATCGGGTACTGGGTCTGGAGCTGCCACTTCAGGCCGCTCTCGTCCCACTGGTAGAGCGGGTTGGCGATGTAGCGCTCGAAGGCGACGCCCACCGAGGCGAACGATCCGCGCAGCTTGACATACGAGAGGTTCTCGGGCATGTTCGGGATGAGCTGCGACAGCACGACCGACAGACCCACCGACGGATAGAAGAACGACGAAGCCTTCGAGTGGGGACCGGCCAGCTGCGAGGGCCAGTCGTTGCGGGCCGTAAGCGTCAGATAGTAGGTTCCCTTGAAGCCCACCTCGGCCGATCCGAAGAGCGACTGCGTCTGTTCGCGCCAGCCACTCTGCAGCCGCTGCGTGCTGCGCGAATTGCTCAGGTTCTGCACGTTGAAGACGTTCGTCAGACCCGGATCCTCGTCCGAGATCTTGCCGTCGGCGATCGGTCCGCGGTTCTTCAGCGCATCGTTCTTCATGTCGGAGAACGATCCGCCGAGGTTGACCTGCAGCGACCAGTCGTCGCCGAACGTGCGGTTGATGTTCATCAGCAGGTCGCCGTAGACCTGACGGTCGGTCATCTTCGTGATGCCGTACAGACCGCGCTCGGACTTCTCGGTGAGCTGCGTATTGGTCGTTGCGTAGTTCTTCTCGGTGTACTGCGTCTGGGAGTTGTCGACGCGGATGCGGCCCGAAACGTTCAGCCAGTCCAGTACGTCGTACGACAGCTGGGCGTTGAGCATGTAACGGTCCTTGCGGTTTTCGCGCAGGTTGCGGTAGTTGATCCAATAGGGGTTCTGCATCGTCATGCCCGCATCGCCCACCGGCCAGTACTGGGCATAGAGGCGGCGCGAGGCGTCGTAACGCTCATACATCTTGATGTCCTCCCAGTCGCCGCTGCGCGGAAAGAGGTAGGCGCCGACGATCGGGTTCGAATAGACGCCCTGATTGACCATGTTGCGGTCCTCCTGCAGCACGTAACTGGCCCCGACGTCGAGCTTCATGCGATCCTTGAGAAACGACGTCGTGTTGCGAAACGTGAAGTTGTAACGGTCGTAACGGTTGTTGGGGACGATTCCGCGCGAATTGATCGCCGCAGCCGAGAAGTAGGTCTGGTTCTTCTCCGTGCCGGCCGACAGCGAAACGCTCTCGGTATTGGTGACACCCGTCTGGAAGTAGTCGTCAGCGGGGTCGTAGCCGTGGCTGTTCGAGGCGTTGAGGCGGCGGCCCCAGCTGCGGACCTCCGAACCGATGGCCGAATTGAGGTCACCCGTGCCGTAGCGGTTCTGGAACGCGGGCAGCACGAAGGGCGACATCACCTCCACGCTGCTGGCCACGTTGACCGAGAGCACGCCGGCCTTGCCGCTCTTCGTCGTCACGACGATGGCGCCGTTGGCGGCATCCGAACCGTAGAGGGCCGCAGCCGCGGCACCCGTCAGCACCGAGATCGATTCGATGTCCTCGGGGTTGATGTCGGCAATAGGGTCGGTCGAGCCCTGCGATCCGAACTCCGTGCCGCCGTCGCGCGCCGTGGTGAACATCGGCACACCGTCGATCACGTACAGGGCGTTCGAAGACTGCGAGATGGACTTCTGACCGCGCATGATCACCTTCGAGGCGCCGCCGACACCCGACGACGAGGCGTTGATGTTCACACCGGCCACCTTGCCGTTGAGCGAGTTGATGAAGTTGACGTCCTTGTTGGCGGTCACCGACTCGGAGGAGACCTGCTGGACGTTGTACGAAAGGGCCTTCTCCGAACGCTTGATGCCGAGGGCCGTCACCACGACGGCATCCACGACCTGCGACTCCTCGCGAAGCGTGAAGTCGAGCTGCGTGCGTCCGGCCAGGGAGAGCTCCTGAGGCTGATAGCCCAGGTAGTTGACCGTCAGCACGGGATCACCGGCCTCCGAGGCCGGGATCTGCAGCGTATAGTCGCCGTCGATGCCCGTGCTGGTTCCGATGGTCGTCCCCTTGACGATCACCGCCGCACCGATCACCGGCAGCCCTGCCGCATCGCGCACCACGCCCGATACGGTGACGGGACCCTTTGCCGTTGCGGCCTTGTTTTTCTTGAAGATGATGATGTTCGTCTGCTGGATCTTGTAGCCGATGTCGGTTCCGGCAAAGAGTTTGTCCAGCGCTTTGTCGACGGGGGTGTTCTCCACCCGGATGCTGACCCGGCGCGTAATGTCCTCGACGTTCTGGTTGATGAACAGGTAGCGGGTCTGTTTTTCGATCTCGCTGATCACCTCCTCGAGCGGAACGTTCTGCATGTCGAGGGTGATGTTCGCCGTTTGGGCCTTCAATGCCATCGGCAAGAGGATCAAACAGATGGAGAATGCAAGAAATATATTCCTGATTTGGCGGAATATTATTTTTTCCATACTTTTGTAGAAAGATAATAGGTTACTGAGTTCAGGATGACTTGACTATTATCCCGGCTCCGGAGATCTCGCACATCTTCGGGGCCGATTTTTTCGGATAACAGCCCGGGAAAATTCGGTCGTTTGGGTTATCTCATAGGCTGGCGGTATTTTATCGGATGTATATGGTATTGTGCGTATAGTCGTGTTCGTAGGTGAAGTCGACTATCTGCTGCAGAACGCTCAGGGCGTTGTCGATGCCGTCCGACACGCGGATCTCGCCGCTGATGATGTCCACGACCGGCAGCGGATCGCACTCCAGCACAATATGCACGGCAAAGGCCCGTTCGAAGCGTTCCATGAGTTCGTCGAAGGGCATGCTCTCCAGATGGATCAGCCCCTCGGTCCAGCTCGTTTCGGCAAAGTTCTGCACACGGCTCTTGCAGAAGCGGCCGTCGACCAGGCTCACCATGTCGTTCGGCTCCATGAGCATCGTCTGCGAGGGGTCGTTCAGGTTGACCACCTTCACGCGGCCCTGCATCAGCGTGGTCGAGAAGAGGTTGCGCTCCTCGTCGGTATGTACGCTGAAGCGCGTGCCCAGCACCTCGATCTCGGAGACGAACGTCTTGACGACAAACGGACGGTCGGCCTCATGGGTCACATCGAAAATGGCTTCACCCGAAATCTTCACCTGCCGTTTGCTGCGGTTGAAGACCACCGGATACTCCAGTCGGGTTCCGGCGTTGAGCCATACCGCGGTTCCGTCCTCCAGCGTCAGGCGGATATACTGTCCGTCGGGGACCTCGACCACGGCCATGCGGTCGGAGATGGAGTCGGCCGTCGTGCGCGAAGCGAAGTACCACACGCCGCCCAGCAGCAGCAATGAGGCCGCCACGCCCGACGCATAGCGGACCAGCCGCAGCAGCGGTGCCCGACGGCGTTTGGGCCGTGCAACCGCAAGAAGCGCCTCGTCGGCCGCCTGGCAGATGTAGCGGATCCGGTTCAGTTCGTGCAGATGAGCTTCGGGGTCGCTGTCGAGCCAGGCGAGGATCTCCGCGTTTTCCGCTTCGGTCGTCTCGCCGGACAAATAGCGATATAGCAGTTCTTCCTTCATGTCGTATCTTCGATGGTCGATTCGACTATATAACACGCCGGCCCGCAATGTTTGGCACCCAAAATGCAAATAAATTATTTTAATAAATTTTGCAGAAATTTTAATTTTATAACACACTGTATATCTGCATATTGAAATGTTGGTCAACCAAAACGGGCGTCAAAATATTTTTCAAAGAACAGATTTCATCCACCTGATTTTCCATCCGGACCACCAAGAAAACTCGAAGAGCGTATTATTTGCGGAAAAAATCGTATTTTTGAGATCCGATCCGGACACACCTCACGATGACCTTGGACACAAGCATACGCCGATTCTGCGACACCTTCCATCAGGAACGGGCCAAGTATGCGAATTTTGCCATGCGCTTCGTGCGGGACCGCGCCGCAGCCGAGGATCTGGTCAACGACAGCTTCGTCACCTTCTGGGAGCGACGCGAGACGCTGGCCGAAGAGACCGTCTGCGAGGCCTACTTCTATACGATCGTCAAGAACAAGTGTCTGAACTACCTGCGCGACATGCAGACGCGCTCGAAGATCCGGGGCGACCTCCAGGACACCTCCAGCCGGCTGATGCAGTACGATCTGGCGTCGCTCGAGAGCTACGATCCCAACCTGATCTTCTCGAGCGAGATCCAGACCATTCTCGAGGAGCAGCTGCAATCGCTGCCCGAACTGACGCGGTGTATCTTCCGCGACAACCGTTTCGAGCACAAGACCTATGAGGAGATTGCCCAGAAATACGGCATTTCGGTCTGGAAGGTGGCCCGCGAAATCCAGGCCACGCTGCAGACGCTCCGCCTCGCACTGAAAGACTATCTTCCGATCCTGCTCATCCTGCTGTCGATGCGCCGGTAGATCCCTCCGTGCGCCGGCCGCACACCCGTACACGCAAAAAAGCGGGCGGCGTTTCTCGAAAAACGCCGCCCGCTATCGTTTCCGAAACCCTTGCGGGAAGGGGTCACTCGTCGATGAAGTCGATATTCACCTCGCGCTGGAAAACCTCCTGCAGCGAGATATTGGTCTCGGTGGTAGCGATGCCCTGGATGCGCAGGATCCCGTCGAAGATCGTATGCATGAGGTGCTCGTTGTCCACACAGTAGAGCTTCACGAGGATGTTGCCCTTGCCGGTGATGTAGTGACACTCGACGATCTCGTCGACCTTCTTCAGTTCCTCGACCGTATGGGCCTGCAGCTGCGGATCCTTGAGCAGGATGCTGATATAGGCGCAGACGTCGAATCCCATCACCTTGGGGTCGACGATCAGCCGGCTGCCGCGGATTACACCCGCTTCGTCGAGCTTGCGGATCCGCTGGTGAATGGCCGCACCCGAGATACCGCACTCACGGGCGATCTCCAGGAACGGCATGCGCGCATTCTTGATGAGGTACTTCAGAATCTTGCGGTCAATCGCGTCCAACGCGGTTTTAGCCATGGCTTGAACAGATTTAACGGTTTACAAATCGGTTTTATTTGAGGACATTGAGTTCCTTGCCGATCTTCGTAAAGGCGGCGATGCAACGATCCAGCTGTTCGAAGGTGTGGCCGGCCGACACCTGTACGCGGATGCGGGCCTGCCCCTTCGGGACGACCGGATAGTAGAATCCCGTGACGAAGATCCCCTCATCCTGCAGCCGGGCGGCGAAGTCCTGCGAGAGCTTGGCGTCGTAGAGCATCACGGCGCAGATGGCCGACTGCGTGGGTTTGATGTCGAAACCGGCGGCCATCATCCCCTTGCGGAAGTGCTCGACGTTGGCCACCAGCCGGTCGTGGAGTTCGTTGCTCTCGGCGAGCATGCGGAACATCTCGATTCCGGCGCCGACGACGGCAGGGGGCAGCGAGTTGGAGAAGAGGTAGGGACGCGAACGCTGGCGCAGCATGTCGATGATCTCCTTGCGGCCGGTCGTGAAACCGCCCACGGCGCCGCCGAAGGCCTTGCCCAATGTACCGGTGAGGATATCGACCTGTCCGCGCAGGTTGAAGAGTTCGGTGATGCCGCGGCCGGTCTTGCCCAGGACGCCGGCCGAGTGGCACTCGTCGACCATCACCAGAGCGTCGTACTTCTCGGCCAGGGCGCAGATCTTGTCGAGCGGAGCGGCGTTGCCGTCCATCGAGAAGACGCCGTCGGTGCAGATGATACGGAAGCGCTGGGCCTGAGCCTTCTTGAGGCACTCTTCGAGTTCGGCCATGTCGGCGTTGGCGTAACGGTAGCGCACGGCCTTGCAGAGGCGTACGCCGTCGATGATCGAGGCGTGGTTCAGGGCATCGGAGATGATGGCGTCCTCCTGCGTGAAGAGGGGCTCGAAGACACCGCCGTTGGCGTCGAAGCAGGCGGCATAGAGGATCGTATCCTCGGTGCCGAAGTAGTCCGAAATGGCCTTCTCGAGCTCCTTGTGAATGTCCTGGCAGCCGCAGATGAAGCGGACCGAGGACATGCCGTAGCCGCGGGCATCCATGGCGCGCTTGGCGGCCTCGATCAGACGGGGGTTGTCCGAAAGTCCGAGGTAGTTGTTGGCGCAGAAGTTCAGGACCTTCCGACCTGCAACTTCGATCTCGGCGCGTTGGGGCGAGCAGATGACTCGTTCGTGCTTGTAGAGCCCTGCAGCCTCGATTTCGGCGAGTTCATGTTGCAGGTACTCCTTCATTTTTCCGTACATATCGTGTTAATTTTTTGATGAAAATTCGCTGTTACGGTATCAAACTGTTACAAATATAGGAAACTTTTCCGAAAACAGACACTCGCCGGTGCTTATTTTTCACGTCCGGGGTTACGAATCGTCAGTTCCATGCCGCAAACACATTCCGAATCTCCGGATCGGGACGGGATGGACGGGCCGGTTTACAAAACAAAAATCCAGAAAATAGTTTTATAATATACGGAGATTTCCATGGGCACGCCCTAAATTATTTTTTCCATGAAATAAGTGTTATTATCGATTCTCCCGCTGCTGTTGGCAGCCGCAGGATGCAGCAAGCATGATTCGACCGTTGCTCCGGCACCGGAACCCGAGCTGACGTTCGAACGGAGCGACTGGCTGACGGTCACGCCTCAACGAGGCCGGTCGGGCAAGCAGACCCTCCAGCTGACAGCCTCGGAAAACAACGGAACGAAGCCCCGCAAAGCCGCCGTCGAGGTGACCTGCGGCACCTGCAAGCAGCGTCTGACCGTCACACAGAGCAGCTCCGGCAATCCGACGGAACCTATTTCCATGTTGGATCCGGAATTTGCCCGCGTGCTGGAGGCACGGAAATATATCCCCGACGCAAAACAGATCCGCGAGGAAGATCTCGCCGAAATCACCACGCTCGACATTTCGGGAAGCGAATCGGAACCCGGCACCCTGACCTCGCTGCGGGGCATCGGGCTGTTCAAGTCGCCGGAATCGCTGAACTGCAGCTACAACCGGCTGGAGGAGCTGCAGATCGCCGCACCTTCTGGAGCCGCGACGGAAAGACCATCACCGCCGACGTCCGGAAGGAGAAGTAGCGCTCCCGCAATTCACAGACCGACTCCGTCGTCACCGGGTGTGGCGGCGGAGTTTTCGCCACAGCCCGGGAAGCGCAATTTTTCCGCGAGCGTCCCCGCATGTTCCGAAAAAATAGCTATCTTTGTTATTCAAAACAACAAACCGCATCCTATGAAAAAATCGTGTGTCTTGGTGAGCGGCGGAGCCGGTTACATCGGTTCGCACACCACCGTGGAACTTATCAACGCCGGATACGACGTGGTGATCGTCGACAACCTCTCGAACAGCGACATGAAGGCCGTCGAGGGCGTACGGCAGATCACGGGTGTCGATATTCCCTTCGTGAAGGTCGACTGCTGCGATCTGGAGGGTTTCCGCAAGGTCTTCGAGCAGTACGAGTTCGACTCGGTGATCCACTTCGCGGCCTCGAAAGCCGTCGGCGAATCGGTCCAGAAACCGCTGGAGTACTACCGCAACAACCTCACATCGTTCATGAACGTCATCACACTGATGCGTGAGTTCGGGCGGCAGAACATCGTCTTCTCGTCGTCGTGCACCGTCTACGGCGAGCCCGAGAAGCAGCCCGTCACGGAGCAGACGCCCCGCAAGCCGGCCACCTCGCCCTACGGCAATACGAAGCAGATGTGCGAGGACATCCTGCGCGATTCGGTGACGGCCTATGCCGGACTGAAGGGCATCGCGCTGCGCTACTTCAACCCGATCGGCGCCCATCCGTCGGCCCTGATCGGCGAGCTGCCGCGCGGCGTGCCGCAGAACCTCGTGCCCTACATCACGCAGACGGCCGCCGGCATCCGCGAATGCCTCTCGGTCTTCGGCGACGACTATTCGACGCCCGACGGTTCGTGCATCCGCGACTACATCGACGTCGTTGACCTGGCCAAGGCTCACGTGGCCGCCATCCGCCGCATGATCGAGGACAAGAACAAGGAGACCTACGAGATCTTCAACATCGGCACGGGACGCGGCGTCTCGGTGCTGGAGCTGGTTCACAAGTTCGAGGAGGTCAACCACCTGAAGCTCAACTACAAGATTGCGCCGCGGCGTGAGGGCGACATCATCGCCATCTGGGCCGACCCGACGCTGGCCAACACCGAACTGGGTTGGAAGGCCGAACGTACGCTCGACCAGACGCTCGCCTCGGCCTGGGCCTGGGAGAAGCACCTGCGCGGCATGAAATAGCGCCGGGTGGAGCATAGGGGCCGGGAGCCGGAGCCGGCGGCACTCCGGACGGAAAAGCTGGAGCCGGCGGCGCCGCAAACGGAGAAGACGGAGCCGACGTCGCCCACTCCGCAAACAGGGAGACTGCCGGTGCGCCCATGCAAGGATTCCGCAACGAGAGGGACGGAGATCGATCGGATCACCGCCCCTTTTTTTATCCGGAAACTCGCCGTCCAACATCCTCCGCAGCAGGTTTTTGCCACAAAATTTTCTTTTTTGAAAGGATTTGCCTAAATTTGCACCCCAAAACAGGCGGAACTGGGATGCGGCCCGCAGAGACCGTGTTGAGAACCGCCGCAGGTAACACTTAAAAACACAAACAAAATGAAAACCATTTCGGTAAAGGCCGTAAAACGTGCCGACTTCGGCAAGAAGGCCGCCAAGAGCGTACGCCGCGAGGGTCTGGTACCCTGCGTATTGTGCGGCAACGGTGAGACGGAGATGTTCTCCGTGGATCCCCGCGAGATCAAGCCCCTGATCTACACCCCGAACTCCTACATCGTCGAGTTCGATTTCGAGGGCAAGAAGGAGCTCGCCGTACTGCGTGAGGCCCAGTTCCACCCCGTCCGCGAGGAGATCCTCCACATGGATTTCTACCGCATCGCCGAGGGCAAACCCGTATCGATCGCCATTCCGGTGCGCCTGACCGGCAACGCCGAAGGTGTGAAGATCGGCGGTAAGCTCGTCCTGTCGGCCCGCAAGCTGACCGTAAGCGCCCTGGTTGAGAATCTGCCCGACGAGATCGTCGTAGACGTGACGAACCTCGGTGTAGGCAAGACGATCTTCGTCGGCGACCTGAAGTTCGAGAACCTGAAGTTCGTGACGCCCGCTACGACGGCCGTCTGCGCAGTCCGCGTAACGCGTGCTTCGCGTGGCGCCGATGCAGCCGCAGCCAAATAGTCGCTGACCCGTCATGAAATACCTCATTGTTGGGCTCGGGAATATCGGCGCCGAGTACGCCAATACCCGTCACAACATCGGTTTCAAAGTGTTGGACGCCCTTGCAGAGGCGTCCAACGCTGTTTTTACCACAGCCCGCTACGGCGATGTGGCCGAGGTCCGCTACAAGGGGCGCACGCTGCTGTTGCTGAAGCCCTCGACCTACATGAATCTCTCGGGAAAGGCCGTGCGCTACTGGCTGGATGCCGAGAAGATCGACCGCGAAAATCTGCTGGTCATCTCGGACGATATTGCCCTGCCGTTCGGCACGCTACGGCTCCGTCCGAAAGGGAGTGCCGGAGGCCACAACGGGCTGAAAAACATTGCCGAACTGCTCGGCACCGAGGAGTATGCCCGGATGCGCTTCGGCATCGGGGGCGACTTCCCGAAGGGGCACCAGGTGGACTACGTCCTGGGCGAGTGGACCGAAGAGGAACGGACGGCCATGCCCGAACGGCTGAAGGTCTTCGTCGACGCCATCCGCTCGTTTGCCACGCAGGGATGCGCCATGACGATGAACTTCTTCAACAAGAAATAAGAGAGGACGGCTGCTGCGACCGCCCTGCGGATTCCGAGCCGACCCCCAAAAGAGCCCGACAGGATTTTCTTCATTGCGAGTAATTTCAAGCGAGAAAAGAGTTGCGTCACCCTGCCGCGGCTCTCTTTTTTTTGCCCGGAGGGAAGATCCCGGCTGCGCAGCTACCCGACAAAAAGGACTGCACGGCAACACAACAACGCGGCGCCCTGACGACTCAACGCCCCGGCGCCCTGACAGCCCCCCCCCGGCAACAAGGCTCCCCGTCCGCACGACGCCACTCCCCGCATTCAGCCGATAAGACCGACACCGAAGCCCGATTACAGGCCTGTTTCGGGCCGTTTCCGCCCCACGGGATAACAATTGTCCCACAGACCGACGACCCGTCCTGCAGACCGGGCCAAGGGACTATTCCTCTATTCCTCCTCGTCGTCGCCGTAATAGACCTCGTCCATCAGGGTGTCGAGCTCACGGCGCTCCTTCTTGGTAGGACGCCCCGTACCGCGGTCGCGGAAGACGAAGATCGTCTCACGCGGAACGTTCAGCTTGTCGAGTTCCTCCTGCGGGGTGATGTTGAGGCAGTAGGCGGGGACATTCTTGGCCGGCTGGCGGCTCGAAACCAGATCGAGCACCTTGTAGGAGTAGGTTACCTGCATCTTGCGCACGGCGATCACGTCGCCGATCTTCACCTCGCGCGAGGGTTTGGCATAGGAGCCGTTGACCGTCACCTTGTTGGTGCGGATAGCATCGGCGGCATCACTGCGGGTCTTGAAGACGCGCACGGCCCAAAGGTATTTGTCGAGACGGATATCGTCCATTGAATCTTCTGTTTTTACGGTTGCAATTGTTTTTCCTTCCGCGCTCCGGGGAGGGGTCGGCTTCGCGCCTCCCGGCCTCAACGGATCTTCCCCCCCCCTCCGGCGAACGGCCGCAACGGGTCTCTTCCGGCGAACGGTGCCCGCCTTCGGAGAGCGCCGGCAACCGCCCTACGCCCACTCCGCCCGGGGCCTCAGTGCCTCTCGGCGGCATCAGTCGCCGATCCGCAGTTCCTCGTTCTTCGGCCGGTCGTGCGACTGCTCGTCGTTCTGGCGGCTGACGCTGAGGATCATCCCCAGGGCGATGGTGGTGAAGAGCACCGACGAACCGCCGCGCGAGATGAGCGGCAGGGTCTGCCCCGTCTCGGGGATGAGGTTGACCGTCACCATGATGTGCAGCAGCGCCTGACAGGTGATCAGCAGGGCCAGCCCCAGCACCAGCAGCCCCGGGAAGGCCGTACCGCAGCGGCGGAAGATCTCGATCGCCCGGAAGAAGATCCACAGGTAGAGCATCAGCAGCACCACGGCCAGAATGACGCCGTACTCCTCGACGAAGAAGGCATAGGCATAGTCGCTTTCGGGGTGGATCATCTCCACGCGCATGGCGCTCTGCCCGGCCCCTTCGCCCAGCAGGCCGCCGTTGTGGATGGCGATCATCGAGCGTTCGGTATCGGAGAGGTGTTCGATGGGCTTTTCGGTCTGGGACTGGGTCCAGAGGTGGATCCAGGTCGAGACACGTCCTTCGGCGGTCTCGCTGCGGCCCAGATTGAGGACCATGATGAGGACCACGCCGGCCAGCGCCCAGCCGACGAGCTTCATCAGTTCGCTGAAGCGCACGCGCCCGATGAGCATCATCACCCACGAGGCCAGAAAGACCAGCACGGCCGAAGAGGTGTGGGCCGGGAAGATCACCAGACACGACACCAGCACGGGCATCAGAATGGGCCATGTTCCCTCCTTCCAGATCTTGCGCTGCAGGGCCGACGAACGCCAGGTCCAGAACTTCCAGCTCGGGACGATGCGCAGGCGGTCGATCTTCGACTGCCGGCCGGCCAGCTGACGCGCCAGGAAGAGCACCGTAGCGACCTTCAACGCTTCGGAGGGCTGGAACTGGAAGGGTCCGAGGGGGATCCAGCGGGCGGCACCGTTGGTCGTGGCGCCGATGAAGTAGACGGCGACGGTCAGCGCCACCGAGACATAGTAGATCGGGCGCGAAAAGAGGTTGTAGACGCGGCAGTTGATCTTCTGCACGGCGATCATGATACCCAGACTGACGATGAGGATCATCAGCTGCTGACGCAGGAAATGGGCCGTCGTACGGGCCGTATGGGCGTCGTAGGCCATCTTGGCCGTCGAGGAGTAGACAACCAGCACGGAGATGACCGCCAGCGCCGCAATGATGATCCACAGCACGCGGTCACCCGTAAAGAGGCGGAAGCGACTCTTCCCGGCCTCCCCGGCCCCGGCGACTGAGCCCGCAACCCCGGTGGACCCTGCGGCCGTCGACCGGGTGGAACCGCTCCGTCTCCGCATACCTCCACCGGCAGTGTCTGCGGCCCCGGCTTCCATACCGTTCAAGGCCGAAGCCCTTCCGGCAGCCTCCCGGCGGCCTCCGCGAAGGGTTGTCCGACCGTCATTCCGCAGCGGATCCTCCCCGCGCGAAACAGAGGCATCGTCGCGCTCCAGCTCGCGGGGCAAACGCCCCGGATCGCGCGCAAAGGCGCCTCCGGCCGGAGCCGTGCGTCCCGTCGCACGGTCTTCACCGCGCGGCGCGGCATCACGGGCCCATTCGGCCGCCGTACGCTCATCGTATGCGTCGCGCTCCATCGTTTAGGCGTGCTCGCGGACCCACTTCTTGAAGAGTTCGCCGCGTTGTTCGTAGTTGTGGAACAGATCGAAGCTGGCGCAGGCCGGCGAGAGCAGCACCACGTCACCCGGACGGGCCGCCTGCTTGCAGGCCGTGAGGGCCGCATCGAGCGAATCGGTCGAGATGATCTCGGGGATGACGCCGGTGAACTCACGCACCAGTTTGGCGTTGTCCAATCCCATGCAGACCAGCGTATGGACCTTCTCGCGGGCGAACTTCTTGAGAGGTTCGTAGTCGTTGCCCTTGTCCGTCCCGCCGGCGATCCACACCACGGGACGCGTCATGCTCTCCAGGGCGTAGAAGACCGAGTCGACGTTCGTCGCCTTCGAGTCGTTGATCCACAGCACGCCATCCTTTTCGAGCACGGGTTCGAGCCGGTGCTCGACCGGTGCGAAGTCGTAGAGCGAGCGGCGGATCTTCGTCGGCGCAACCCCGGCGGCCAGTGCCGCCAGCGAAGCGGCCATGGCGTTGTAGGCGTTATGCAATCCCTTGATCTGCAGCTTTGCGGTGTCGATCTCCACGGCGTGCCGACCGACTGCGGCCGTGAACTTGCCGTCGCACAGGAAAGCGTCGCCCGCCCCGCTGGCCACGGCGCTGTGGGCCATGAAGGGGAGCTGGCGCATCCGCAGGTCGTACTTCGGCAGCTGCTCGCGGATCACCTCGTCGTCGCCCGAATAGATGAACCAGTCGCGCGAGGTCATGTTCTGCGTAATGCGCATCTTGGCGTCGATGTAGTTCTGGAAGCAGTGGTCGTAGCGGTCCAGATGGTCGGGCGTGATGTTCATCAGCACGCCGATGTGGGCACGGAACTTGTACATGCCGTCCAGCTGGAACGAACTCAGCTCCAGCACATACCAGTCGTAGTTGCCCGTGGCGACCGAATAGGCGAAACTCTCGCCGATGTTGCCTCCCAGGGCGACGTTGTAGCCCGCGTCGCGCAGGATCTTGTAGATAATCGACGTGGTGGTGGTCTTGCCGTTCGAGCCGGTGATGCAGATGCACTTGGCGCGGCCCATGTAGCGGCCTGCGAACTCCATCTCGGAGATTAGCGGGATGCCCGCCTCGCGGATCTTGCGCACGATGGGAGCCGAATCGGGAATCCCCGGCGACTTGACGACCTCCGTGGCGGCGAGGATGCGCTCCTCGGTATGTCCGCCCACCTCGTAGGGGACCTGCCACTCGTCGAGTTTGGCCCGGAAACGGTCGGCAATCTTTCCGGCATCGGAGAGGAAGACTCCGAAGCCCTTCTTGCGGGCGAGGATCGCGGAGCCGTAGCCGCTGATGCCTCCGCCCAGTACGACAATGTTTTTCATGATATCGGGATTATCGAATCTTCAACGTAACCAGCGTAATGGCTGCCAGCAGCAGCGAGATGATCCAGAAGCGGGTGACGATCTTCGTCTCGAAGATGCCTTTTTTCTGGTAGTGGTGGTGGATCGGGGACATGAGCAGCAGGCGATGTCCCTCGCCGTACTTGTGCTTGGTGTACTTGAACCAGCTGACCTGCAGCATCACCGAGAGGCTCTCGACCAGGAAGACACCGCACAGAATCGGCAGCAGCAGCTCCTTGCGGATGCAGAGGGCGAAGACGGCTATCACGCCGCCGATCGTCAGCGAGCCCGTATCGCCCATGAAGATCTGCGCCGGGAAGGAGTTGTACCAGAGGAAGCCGACCAGCGCTCCGACGAGTGCCGCGGCATAGACCACCAGCTCGCCGCTGTCCGGGATGTACATGATATTGAGGTAGTCGGCATAGACGATGTGGCCCGAGAGATAGGCCAGCGCCCCGAGCACCGCCACGATCGGGACCGAGACGCCCGTCACCAGTCCGTCGAGACCGTCCGTAAGGTTGGCGCCGTTCGAGACGGCCGTGACGACAAGGATCGCCACCACCACGTAGAGCAGCCAGGTGGCCGTTTCGTTGCCTCCGGTGAGCCAGCCGTAGTCGAACTCGTTGTTCTTGACAAAGGGGATGGTCGTCTGGGTGGTTTTGAGGCTCTCGGAGCTCAGCACGACGTTGCGCTGGACGCTCTCGATGACCGAACCGTCGGGATTCATGTAGACCGTCTGCACGGGCTGCGTCACCTTGTCGCGGACGACGATCTGGGGCGAGAGCCACATGGTCGTTCCGACGATGATTCCCAGCCCGACCTGTCCGACGATTTTGAAACGCCCCTTGAGCCCCTCCTTGCGGTGGCGGAAGACCTTGATGTAATCGTCCAGACCGCCGATGAGCCCCAGCCAGACGGTCGAGACGAGCAGCAGCTGCACGTAGACGTTGTCGAGTTTGCCGAAGAGCAGCATCGGCACCAGAATGGCCACAAGGATGATCACGCCGCCCATGGTCGGGGTTCCCTTCTTCTGGAGCTGGCCCTGGAGTCCGAGGTCGCGGATATCCTCGCCGATCTGGCGCCGGCGGAGGAAGTCGATGATCCGCCGGCCGAAGATGATGACGATCAGCAGCGAGAGGATGATGGCCGCCGCCGCACGGAACGAAATGTACTGGAACATGCCCGAACCGGGCAGGTCGTAGGCTTCGTCCAGGTATTTGAAAAGATGGTAAAGCATGATGTCTATCGAGTCAGTATGTTCTGTAAATCAAAGTGTTTCAGCATTTCGCAGCGGCGGGTCCGTCGGCCGGAGACAAGAGTCCGAAGGCGCGGCGCACCTCCTCACGGTCGTCAAAGTGGTGCTTCACGTCGCCGATGATCTGGTAGGTTTCGTGGCCCTTGCCGGCGATGAGGATCAGATCGCCCGGACGGCTCATCAGCACCGCCGTGCGGATGGCCTCGGCGCGGTCCGTGATGCGCACGTAGCGCGTGCCGGGCTGCAGGCCGGCCACCATCTCGTCGAGAATCGCCTCGGGCGACTCGTGGCGCGGGTTGTCCGACGTAAAGATGGCCGTCGTGGCGTAGCGGACGGCGATCTGCGCCATCTCGGGACGTTTCGTGCGGTCGCGGTCGCCGCCACAGCCGCATACGACCAGCAGCTGCTGCGAGGGCTGGCGCAGCTCCTCGATCGTCCGCAGCACGTTTTCGAGTGCATCGGGCGTGTGGGCGTAGTCGACCACGGCCACCGTGCCGTTGGCGGCGCGGACGATCTCGAAGCGCCCGCTCACGGGGTGGAGCGTCGACAGGACGCGCAGCACCTCCGCACGGTCAAGTCCCAGCAGCACGGCGGCGCCGTAGACGGCCAGCAGGTTGTAGGCGTTGAACCGCCCGAGGAGCCCCGTCCAGAGCTCCTGTCCGTCGATGCGCAGCAGCATGCCGTCGACGTGCATCTCGAGGATCTTGCAGCGGAAATCGGCCATCTCGCGCAGCGAATAGGTGCTCACGGCGGCCGCCGTGTTCTGTACCATGACGCGGCCGTTGCGGTCGTCGACGTTCGTCAGGGCGAAGGCCCCGGCCGGCAGGTGGTCGAAGAAGAGCTTCTTGGCCCGGATATACTCGGCGAAGGTCTTGTGGTAGTCCAGATGGTCATGGGTGATGTTCGAGAAGATCCCGCCGGCGAAGTCGAGACCGCGGATGCGCTCCTGGACGATGGCGTGCGACGAGCACTCCATGAAGCAGTACTCGCAGCCGGCGTCGACCATCTCACGCATCATGGCGTTCAGGCGAATGGGATCGGGCGTCGTGTGCGTGGCCTCGATCTCGCGTCCGTCGATGCGGTAGACGACCGTCGAGATCAGTCCGGCACGGTAGCCCAGACCGCGCACCAGGTCGTAGAGCAGCGTGACGGTCGTGGTCTTGCCGTTGGTTCCCGTGATGCCCACCAGCCGCAGTTCGCGGCTCGGGAAGTCGTAGAAGGCCGCGGCCAGATCGGCCATCGCCCCCGACGAATCCCCCACCACGACATAGACGACGCCGGCAGCCGGCTCCTCGGGGCACCGCTCGCAGACCACCGCCGCAGCTCCCCGTTCGACGGCCATCGGGATATAGTCGTGGCCGTCGCTCTGCGTGCCCCGGATGGCGAAGAAGCAGTCGCCGGGGTTCACGTGCCGCGAGTCGTAGGTCAGCCCCCCGACCGCGGTTTCGGGATCACCCGTCACCGCCACGACGGGCGTATGACGTATCAGTTCCGAAATTTTCTTCATCTCTCTATTTCAACGTTATGGTTACCGCCGTCCCCGGAGTGATGCGGGATCCGGCGGGAATCGTTTGCTGTATGACGGCCCCCTGGCCCGAGAAGCGGACCCGCAGGCCGCGGCTTTCGAGCAGAAAGAGGGCATCCTTCAGCCCCATGCCCCTCACGTCGGGCATCACGCCGGGCGTCTCGTCGATCGCCGTGACTACCACCCGCGAGAGGCTGTCGACGCGCGTACGGCCCCATCCCCGACGCTCCTCACACTCGGTGCGGGGCGAGAACTTGCCGGCCACACGACGGATCTGGGCGATGTCGCCCCCCTTGATGCGGTCGGGATAGCGGCGCGGACCGTCCGCCTCGACCCTTCCGTACCAGTCGTTGCCGCGGTTGTAGATGTAGTCGACCATGCGTTTGACGACGGGACCCGCCAACGGACCTCCGTAGTAGGCCTTGCCCGGCTGGGCGCGGGTCTCGATGGTCGTCAGCACCGTATAGCGCGGCGCATCGGCCGGGAAGTAGGCGATCATCGAACCCAGATAGGGGCGGCCACCCTCCGACGGGGCGGTAATCTGGGCCGTACCGGTCTTGGCGGCGACCCTCACGCGCGTCGTGTCGCGGAAGAAGGCGCTGGCCGTACCCTCGGTGCAGACCGCCTGCAGACACTGCTGCACCTCGTGCAGGGCCGCCCGCGAGGCGATCGACGAGGCGATCGTGCGGCTTTCGAAACGCTCCTCGACCCGATCGCCGCGCCGCAGCTCGCGGATCAGCACCGGCGAGATCATCTTCCCGCCGTTGGCGATGGCGTTGTAGAAGGTGATCATCTGAATCGGCGCCAGCCGCACGCGATAGCCGTAGGCCATCTTCACCAACATCACGCCGGGATCGGGGACCTTCCAGTCGGTGGTGATCGACGGCTGACGCTCGCCGAGGCGTTCGAGGCCGACGGTCTGACCCAGATGCAGCGTTTCGTGGAGGTAGCGGCTGTAGTCGAACTTCTTGCCCGTGATGCCGTAGCGGTCCCAGACCGCCTCGGCGAAGTAGACGTTCGACGACGAGGCCACGGCCCGCCGGAAGTCGATTTCGTGGTCGCCGCGGTGCGAATCGCGGATGTTGCGGGCCGGACCGACGGTCACCGGATCGCCGTTGTGGGTATCGTAGACGGTCGAGGGCGACATCCGCGCATCGTCGAGCAGCGTGAGCATCGTGGCCAGCTTGAAGGTCGATCCGGGCTCCATCGAGCGGCTCAGGGCGTAGTTCTCGCGTTCGGAGTAGCCGCCTCCGGGATCGCGCCCGAGGTTGGCCAGCGCCAGGATCTCGCCCGTATGGACCTCCATGACGATCGTCGTGCCCCAGACGGCATTCTGCTGTTCGAGCTGCCGGCGCAGCGCCTTGTCGGCCACATCCTGCAGATCGAGATCCAGCGTCGTCACCACATCACAGCCGTCGACCGGATCGACATGATCGGCCCCGGCCACGCGGCCGTAGAATCCGCGGGCGATGCGCTGCCGGATGGCCTGTCCGTCGCGGCCGGCCAGCTCCGTACGGTAGGCCTCCTCGATGCCGTAGTTGCCGCGGTCGCCCGTCAGACCGATCGTCCGTCGGGCCAGTTCGCCCTGGGGGTAGATGCGTTCGTCGCGTTCGACGAGCGTGTAGACCATGCCCATGTTCCAGTTCAGCAGCGGATAGCGGCGCAGCACCTCCCACTCGGCATAGTCCACCTCGCGGGGGAAGATGTTCACCGGCGTATGGTCGCGCAGCGTGTCGTAGATGCGCCGCGTGATGTACTCCTCGCCGCGCAGGCGGTCGAAGAAGCGGGCGATGCGCCCCTCGGAGCGCAGATAGGTTGTATCGCGGGGCCGCACCAGCCGATAGCGCCGGGCATGCTCCTCGCGGAACATGCGGGCATAGGCCGAGGCGGGTTTGTCCCGGAAGAAGGCGGCGAGCAGTTTGGAGAGCGAATCGGCCTGTTCGCGGAAGGTGTCGAGCGAATCCAGACCGGGCGAGGCGAAGTCGAAGGCGGCCTGATAGCGGAAGATCGACGTGGCGAGGGGTTCGCCGTCGCGCGAGAGGATGCTGCCGCGCTGCGCCTTGATCTCCTCGCGGGTGAAGATGCGGCTCGAGAGGCGGTCGGCGTTGTAGGCCACCTCGCGGCTGAAGAGCTGCACCCAGACGATCCGGGTGAGCACAACGGCCCCGGCGAGGATGAAGAGCACGTACAACAACCTCACCCGCAGCAGGATATCGCTTTTGACTTTCGAACGTTCCTCCTTCATGGCCGATCAGTTTTCGATGATTTCACCCGGTGCGAGCGGGTCGTAGAGGTCGATGCCCCGGGCATGGAGCTCTTCGATGATGGCCGAGTGGGTCGTGCGCTGGAAGCGCTGCTCCTGCAGGCGGATCGAGCGTTCGCGCAGCTTCTGCACCTCGCGTTCGAGACGCGTGTAGCGCATGTCGAGGTGCAACGACCAGAACATCACCACGATGCTCAGGAAGAACATCCCGGCGATGGTCAGCAGATAGGGGTAGTAGCGCGACACCCCGCGGCGCACGAGAATCGTCCCCGAGAAGAGCTGCCACAGGGTGCTCGACCGTCGGCGGCGTTCGCGGGCCTCGCGCTGGCGTGCTTCGGCCTGCCGGGCCTCCTCCTCGGCCGCTTCGGCCTCCTCCTCGGCGCGGATCTCCTCGTCGACCTCGCCGCGCTCCATGCGGCGCACCTCGCGGCGCACGCGGCGGGCGAACTCCGCCTCCTCGTCGCGCCGGGCCTGCTCCTCGGGAGTGATGGGATCGAATTCGTGGTCCTGATACATGGTGTCAGCGTTTTACGGCCGCCCGGAGTTTCGCCGAACGGGATCGGGGATTGCGCGCCAGCTCCTCGTCCGAGGGAGTGACGGCCTTGCGGGTCAGCGCCTCGAACGGGGCGAGCGGACGCCCGTAAAAGTCCTTTTCGACCTCGCCCGTAAAGTTTCCGCTGCGCAGGAAGTTCTTCACCAGCCGGTCTTCGAGCGAATGGTAGGAGATGACCACCAGCCGTCCGCCGGGTTTGAGGACCTTCAGACTCTGTTCGAGGGCCATCTTCAGCGCCTCCATCTCGCCGTTGACCTCGATGCGCAGCGCCTGGAAGAGTTTCGTGAGGAATTTCGAGGGATCCCGGGCCGGCGTACAGGGCTTCACCGCCGCAACCAGTCCGGCCGTGGTCGTCAGGGGAGCCTCCGCCCGGGCCTTCACCAGACAGTTGGCCACCTTCCACGGAGTCTCCAGCTCGCCCCAGTCGCCCAGGATGCGGGTCAAATCCCCGCTCGGATAGGTATTGACCACATCGGCGGCCGTTAACCGTCCGCGCTGGTTCATGCGCATGTCGAGCGGGGCGTCGCCGCGGAACGAGAAGCCGCGTTCAAGATCGTCGAAGTGGTGGGACGAGACCCCCAGATCGGCCAGAATACCGTCAACCGCGGTCACGCCGCGCAGCCGCAGCGCCCCGCGCAGAAAGCGGAAGTTGCTCTCCACGTAGTGGAACCGCGCGTCGTCGGGGCAATTTTCGCGGGTATCGCGGTCCTGGTCGAAACCATAGAGCCGCCCCTGGGGTCCGAGGTCGGCCAGGATGCGGCGCGAATGGCCTCCGCCGCCGAACGTCAGGTCGGCGTAGATGCCGTCGGGACGGATACCCAGCAGGGCCACAGACTCTTCCAGCAGTACGGGTGTATGGTAGGCAGACATGATTGCGGTTGACAAAGGTCTATTTGGGGTGTAAAGTTAGTGCTTTTCTGAAAAAGAATGCCTATATTTGTTCGATTAAATTTTCGAAGACTCCATGCCTCAGATAGACATCGGCGCCGTGCTGCGGGAAAAGGCCCCGCGTGCGGCCCGCTGGATCCCCCGCCCGATAGTCGGATGGCTCCGCCGTACGATCCACGAACGGGAGATCAACCACATTCTCGCCAGCTACTGGACGCTGCCGCCGCAGGAGTTCATCCGTGCGGCCTTCCGCGAGTGGCAGGTCACCTACTCCGCGCAGGGGCTCGAACGTCTCGACCCGCGCGGGCGCTACCTCTTCGTCTCGAACCACCCGTTCGGGGGTATGGACGGCATGATGCTGGCCGACAAGCTGATCGAACGTTTCGGCGATGCCCGCGTGGTGGTCAACGACCTGTTGATGCACCTCGAACCGCTGCGGCCGCTCTGGATCCCGGTCAACAAGCACGGCGCGCAGAATGCGGCCTATGCCCGCAAGTTCGACGAGGAGTTCTTCGGCGACCTTCCGATCCTGACCTTCCCGGCGGGGCTCTGCTCGCGGACGGTCAACGGCCGGGTCACCGACCCCGAATGGAAGGTGAGCTTTCTGAAAAAGGCCTACGCCTCGCAGCGGCAGATCGTCCCGGTCTTCGTCGAGGGGCGTCTGTCGAACTTCTTCTACCGCCTCTACCACCTGCGCAAGGCGCTGGGCGTGAAGTTCAACATCGAGATGCTGTGGCTTCCCGACGAGATGTTCTCGCAGAAGGGGCGCCACTTCCGCATCGTCGTGGGCGACCCGATTCCGGTGAGCGAACTCCAGCACCTGGGCTCGCTGCGCGAACAGGCCGAAGAGGTACGCAAAAAGGCGTATTTTCTGGAAAAAAAGCTCAAAGAACCGGCAAAATCCCGCTAATTGTGGTATTTTTGCCGCGTCAAAGCAACAGAAAAGCATGGAACCCATCATCGAACCCGTCGACCGGGAGCTGCTGCTGGCTGAACTGACCCCGGCCCGCAAAGTCCGCGACACCCATCGGGCCGGCAACGAAATCTATATCTTCCCGGCTGCGGAGTGTCCGGCGCTGATGCGCGAAATCGGACGACTGCGCGAAGTGGCCTTCCGGAGCGCCGGCGGCGGCACGGGCCACGAGGTCGACATCGACGAGGAGGATCTCGCCCCCGACGGCTACTACCAGCTCATCGTCTGGGACCCGGCCGCCCGCGAGATCATCGGCGGCTACCGCTTTATCATCTGCACGACGCCCAATCCGCGCCACCTCTCCACGGAGCACTACTTCCGCTTCAGCGAGCGTTTCCGCCGCAAATACCTGCCCCGCACCATCGAACTGGGGCGTTCATTCATCCAGCCCTCCTACCAGGCGCGCGGCAACTCGAAGAGCATCTATGCGCTGGACAACCTCTGGGACGGACTGGGGGCGCTGATCGTGCTGAATCCCAAGGCGAAATACCTCTTCGGCAAGGTCACCATGTACACCACCTACAAGGCTGTGGCGCGCAATGCGCTGATCTGGTTTCTGCGCCGCTACTTCCCCGACCGCGAGGGGCTGGTCGAGGGGATTCACCCGCTCCGGCTCGATCTGGACGACCCCTACTACGAGGAGCTCTTTTCGGGCGAGACCTATATGGAGAATTACCGCATTCTGATCCAGAAGGTGCGGGAGTTCAACGAGAACATTCCGCCGCTAATCAACGCCTACATGAATCTCTCCCCGACGATGCGGGTCTTCGACACGGTGTCGAACCCCGACTTCGGCGGCGTGGAGGAGACGGGGATCCTGGTGACGATCCGGGACATCTACCCCGAAAAGAGGCTTCGCTATACGCGTTGGCAGGGTTGGCGGGCCAACCTCAAGCACCGCCGCGAGGAGTTCAGCGAACAGTTGCGCCAGCATCTCGGGCGCATCACCAAAAAACGGGACGCCTGAACGTCCCGACAACCGTTTCATTCCATCTGCAGGCTTCGGAGTGTCCGGAGCCTGTTTTTTTTGATTCTCCACCGATTCTGTCGCCCGCTTCCGGGATCTACACTCCGCCACGACCGCACCTTCCCCGTCCGGCCATCGGCTCCGGGCAACCCACCTCCCGGTCACCGGCCTTGTCCATCCCAGACCCCATACCAAAAAAAATCCCTGCCCGAAGGCAGGGAACCAGGCAAACAACCGTTTAACTAAAAAGATTAATAAAATAAAAAATTAAAGGATTAAAGATTAATAATGAACTTTTGTGGATGAAAGTCAGCAAGGATTTATAATTTCACTCTCCACACTCCACACCGAAAAACCCCTGCTGCTTCCACCCGTTTCGGGTATCTTGCAATCAGTTGCAATTCTGAATTCTCGGAAGTCTGATCCGGATCTGCCGGTTCGGGCTGCTCCTCCGGGGCCGGGTTCTCCTCCGGGGCGGGCTGTTCGTCGGGAACCGGGCTCTCTTTCTTCGGAGGCCCCTGCTTTTCGGGCTCCTGGGCTACGGCCCAACCTCCACACACCAGCATCATCGCTGCCAACATCACCGTTGCCTTTTTCATAGCTTCCTTGTTCAACATCAAACTTCCGGGAACGAGGTATCATCCGCGTTCTGCCTCCCAACAGTTCAAGTACGGTGCCAAACCGGGGAACAAAACATCCATACACTGAATATCAGCGTGATAAATAAAAAACGCAAAAACAGGATTCGGGAGACAACGTGTGGAAAAAAGACCCGGAATGTAGAATAATTCCACACTCCGGGCCCGAATGCCCCCACTCTTTGGGTTCGGATTACTCGATGCCGTAGAGGTGCATTTTGTTGTAGAGCGTCTTGCGGTCGATGCCGAGGAGTTTGGCGGCCTGCGACTTGTTGCCCCCGGCAGCGGCCAGGGCCCGGCGGATCTGCTCCTCCTCCGACACGGGGTCGTGCAGCGAGAACGACGTTCCGGACGCCGAGGGTTCGGTGATTTCGCGCGGAAGGTCCCCGAGCGTAATGTACTCCCCCGCGGCGAGCAGGGTCGCCGACATCACCGTATTCTTCAATTGCCGCAGATTCCCCGGCCACTCGTATCCCGCGAGCGCCTTGACAGCCTTTGCCTCGAATCCGACGATCCGTTTGTCGAGTTCCCGGTTGGCCTGGTCGAGGAAGAAGTCGGCGAAGAGCGGAATATCCTCGCGCCGCTCCCGCAGGCTGGGGACCCGCAGCGAGAAGGAGTTGATCCGATGGTAGAGGTCGGCCCGGAAGGTTCCCCGGGCAATGGCGGCTTCGAGGTCCTCGTTCGTGGCGGCCACCAGGCGAATATCGACCGGGATTTCGCGGTTCCCGCCCACGGGACGGATCCGCCGCTCCTGCAGGGCCCGCAGCAACTGGACCTGGGTCTCATAGGTGAGGTTGCCCACCTCGTCCAGAAAGAGCGTTCCGCCGTCGGCCGCCTCGAAGGCCCCCTTCTTGTCGCTCACCGCACCGGTGAACGAACCCTTGACATGACCGAAGAACTCCGAGGCGGCCAACTCCCGGGGAATGGCGCCGCAATCGACCGCTACGAAGGGTTTCCCGGCGCGTTTACTGTTCCGGTGGATGAGCTGCGCCACATGCTCCTTGCCCGTTCCGCTGGCCCCGTTTACCAGGACCGACATGTTGGTCGGGGCCACCAGCCGGATGTATTCGTAGAGTCGGCGCGAAGCATCGCTCCGCCCTTCGATATAGTCGGGCGGCGTGGGGGCCGGAACCGCCTTCGCCGCGCCCCGCCGGGCGTTTTTCGCCTCCACGGGGGCCTCAATAGGGACCTCAACGGGCTTCTCCAGCGCTTCGCGGATCTTTTTGAGCAGTTCGTCGGGATTCACCGGCTTGGCCACGTAGTCGCGGGCCCCGAGTTTCATGCAGCGCACCGCGTTCTGAATCTCGGCATAGCTCGTCATGACGATCACCGGGGTTTCGATCCCCGCACCCGACATCCACTGCAGCAGGGCGATCCCGTCCTGGTCGGGCAAGCGCATATCACTCAACACCAACGAAAAACCGCCGTCGCCGAGGGCCGTGCGTGCGGCTGCGACCGTCGACGCGGTCTCCACGTCGAAGCCGCGTTTCGAGAGCCACGTGCGCAGCATCAGCGCAAACGTAATATCATCGTCTACAATCAGAATCCGTTCCATAACACTACAAAGTTAGCTTTTTTTCCGCTTCCGCAACGATCGCACGGATTTTCCCGATCACCGTCCGCAAGGCAGCGGTCTGCACTCCGGCGGCCGCTTCGTCGCGGTTTTCGGCCCGCCGCAGGACTTCGGCCACCTCCCGGGCCCCGAGCATCGTGAAGATCGGGATCATCTTGTGGGCCAGGGCCTTCACCGCGGCTTCGTCGCCCGCATCGAGGGCCTTTTCGAGGTCATTGCAATTGGCCGCGGTCTGTTCGGCAAAGGAGTGCAGGATACTCCGGGCCGCCTCGGCATCGTCGCCCGCATAGGCCGTCAGGGCCGAAAAATCGACCCGGTCCGGCTGCGGAGCATCGGCCGCCCCGGAACCTCCGGAACGACCGGGTTCCCCGGGCTCTCCGGAATCCGGCCCTTCACCGCAGGCCGCACGGATCGCCTCTAACAGTTCACCCGACGTGAAGGGCTTGCGCAGACATCCAGCAAACCCTTTTCCCCGGAAATCCGCCGCATCGAGCTCCCCACGGGCCGAAACCGCCACCACGGGCAGCGTCGGATCGACCTCGTGCACGGTCTTCAGGACGGTGAACCCGTCGGCCGTCGGCATCTGTATATCGGTCAGCACCAGATCGAAACGCCCCTCACCGACGAGTTTTCCCACATACTCCGGATAGGGGCAGCTCTCGGCGGTGATGTCGGCCCGGCGGCACATCGCCGCCGTCATCTCCAGCTGCAGCGGGTCGTCATCGACCAGCAGGACCCGCCATTCGCGCTGCCCGGCCGCAGGCTCCGCCGGAACTGCCGGAGCCTCCGCGGCGGATTCGGGACCGGATGCGCTCCCGGAAAAGGTCCCCACCTCCCCGGTCTCCCGGACCGGGAGCGTCACGATGAAACGGCTGCCCTCCCCGAGACGGCTTTCGAGCGAGATCCGCCCGCCGAGAAGCTTCACGAGCCGGTCGACGATCGAAAGACCCAGTCCGAAGCCGTCGACCCCGCGGGCCGAACTCAACCGGACAAATTCGGCGAAGATCCGCTCCCGCTCCTCGCGGCCGATGCCGCGGCCCGTGTCGCGCACCGAGAAGATCAGCTCGCCGCGGACGACGTCGACCCGCAGTTTCACCCATCCCCGGTCGGTGAATTTCAAGGCATTGGACAACAGGTTGTCGGCAATCTGCCGGATGTGGAAGGCATCCCCCTCCACCGTGCGGGCGGCCCCTTCACCGGTTTCGAAGCGCAGGTCGAGCCCCCGGGCCGCGGCCGAAGCGGCGAATCCCGCCCGGATGGCCTCGAAGAGCTGTGCCGGACAGAACGCCACGCGGTTGACCTCGATCTTGTTGATATCCAGCCGGTAGAAATCCAGCAGGCTGTTGACCAGCGCCAGGAGGTGCTCCGACGAGTCCTTCATGTTGTGCAGATAGAGCTCCTGGCGCTTGTCGTCGGTCAGTCGCGACAGGAGGTCGATATAACCCATCACCGACCCCAGCGGAGCCTTGATGTCGTGCGTGATGGCCAGCATCAGCTGTTCGCGGGCGGCCAGCAGCGACTCCTTCTCGCGGTTGGCGCGTTCGAGTTCGCGGCGGTAGCGGTTCCCGCGGTTGACGTCGCGCCAGAGGATCCCCACGAAGAAGAGCATCAGCAGGATCGAACCGCCGGTCACCCCGCCCAGGATGTGCGACGCGCGGCGCCGGATCCCCTCCGAACGACGGATGCGCCGCATCAGCAACGCCGTATCCTCGGCCTCGAAGTCGAGGATCAGGCTGTAGATCTTCATGTTCACCAGATCGTTGCTGTAGCTGAGGCGCAGCCCCTCCTGCCAGGCGCGGTCGTAGATCAGCAGACGGTTGCTCGTGACGCTGTCCTGCAGGGCCTGGAGCACCAGTTCGATGGTATCCCTGACCACCCCCACGGGCAGCATCAGCCTGCCGGCCCCGCGGCGCGGGACCATCTCTCCCGAATCCGCCGGCGCACCGAACAGCCCGGAGACCTGCTGCAGCCGTCGCAAGGGGGTCGTATCGGCCACGATACTCGTCTGCGGGCCGATCAGTTCGCGGATGTTCTTGTCGAGCAGTCCGGCCGTGGATCCGGCACGGATCGTCTGCCGCAGACGCATCGTACGGCGCTCCTTGTCCCCGAGCAGCCGCGTGATGCTGTCCAGCCGCAGCCGCTGCAGGGTATCCTCACGCCCGGTCAGCGCACGCAGCGAGTCGATGCAGCCCTGCACGGTGCGCAGTTCGCTGCGGTAGCGGTTCTCGTAGGAGAGGTAGCCGGCAATCATCAGCTGGCCGTAACTCTCGGCCTGATAGAGGTGGTAGAGCGTGCGGTTGACGGCCGTACGCTTGGTATGGAGGAGGGCATAGTCCCGATCGGGCGCCGAGAAACGCACCACCGCCCGGTAGACATAGGCGACGGCGAGGATACTGACGGCCACCAGCAGCACGTAGCCCGCCACGATCTTGGTTTTGACGAATTTCGACTCCTTCACGGCACCAAAGATAGGGAAAGTTCCGCCAACGGACAACTTCCCGGCCGGGGCAAAGCCCGTTTTCCACCGGTCACCGCATGGGGAAAGTCCCCGCGGCATATCGAAAAACGATAAAAAATCTTTTGACCTTTCCGATTTGTCCGTATATTTGCAGGGATAACGATCCGAAAACAGCCACGCAAATCAACATGAAGGATTTACTCACGGTCGAGCACGTCTCGAAACGCTACGCCGAACATACGGCCCTCGACGACGTCTCGCTCTCGATCCCCGAAGGATCGGTCTACGGACTGCTCGGCCCCAACGGCGCCGGCAAAACGACCCTCATCCGCATCATCAACCGCATTACGGCTCCCGACAGCGGCCGCGTCCTCTTCGACGGCCGCGAAATCGCCCCCGAGGATGTCCGCCGCATCGGCTACCTGCCCGAGGAGCGCGGACTCTACAAGAAGATGAAGGTGGGCGAACAGGCCCTCTTCTTCGCCCGGCTGAAGGGGTTGTCGCGCCGCGAGGCGACGGCGCGCCTGCGGGAGTGGTTCGAGCGGTTCGGCATCGAGGCGTGGTGGGACAAGCGCGTCGAGGAGCTCTCGAAGGGGATGGCCCAGAAGGTGCAGTTCATCGTCACGGTGCTCCACCGGCCGCGGCTGCTGATCTTCGACGAACCCTTCTCGGGCTTCGACCCGATCAACGCCAACCTGCTCAAGGAGCAGATCCTCCGCCTGCGCGACGAGGGGGCCACGGTGATCTTCTCGACCCACAACATGTCGTCCGTGGAGGAGATCTGCGACCACATCACGCTGATCAACCGTTCGAAGAATATCCTCTCGGGACGCGTCGACGAGATCCGCCGCCGCCACGGTTCGAACCTCTTCGAAGTGGCCTTCCGCGGTGACGAGGCGGCGCTGCGCCGCGCCGTCGAGGGGCGTTGCGAGATCCTCGACGGCGCCGAAGGGGAGGAGTCCCTCTACCGGACGCTGAAGCTCCATGTGGCCGGCGACGACGAGGTGCGCGGCGTCATTGCGGCCGTGAACGAGGCGGTCGACCTGCGCTCGTTCCGCGAACTGATCCCCTCGATGAACGACATCTTCATCCGCGCCGTCAACGGCACCCTCTGATCCGAACGATCCACCCAAAAATACGAAACACACCATGGCCCGATCCAACATACTGCTGATCATCCAGCGCGAATTCAACGAACGCGTCCGCAAAAAGACCTTCATCCTCTCGACGCTCATCACCCCGATCCTGATGATTGCGCTGATGGCCGCCCCGGCCCTCATCATGAAGTACTCGCGCGGGGAACAGAAGCACATCGCCGTCATCGACGACAGCGGCGTGGTGGCCCCGCACCTCGAAAGCAGCGACGGGATCCGCTTCGAGCCGACCGACCTGCCCCCCGAAGCGGCCCGCCGGGAGCTGACCGACCTCTTCGGCGTGCTGTGCATCGGTCGGGACATCCTCACCAACCCGAACGACGTGCAGCTCTACGCCAACGCCTCGACATCGCTTTCGCTCGAAACCGACATCACCGACCAGATCGCCAAGATCCTCGAGACCGAAAAGCTCAAGGCCTACGACATCAAGGATCTCGACCGGATCCTCGCGGAGGTGAAGACCACGGTCACGATGAAAACCTTCCGCAACGACAAGTCGCAGGAGGAGGATACACAGGCGCAGTCGTCGGTCGCCGCCACGGCCATCGGCTACGTGTTGGGATTCATCCTCTACATCTTCCTGCTGACCTACGGCTCGATGGTCATGCAGTCGGTCATCGAGGAGAAGAACAGCCGCGTGCTGGAGGTGATGGTCTCGTCGGTAAGGCCCTTCGACCTGATGATGGGCAAGATTCTCGGCGTGGCGGCCGTCGCCGTGGTGCAGATCCTGCTGTGGGGGCTTCTCGTGACGGTGGTCGGAGGGGTCGTGATGCCCCGACTGCTGCCCGCCGATGCGCTGGCCGGGGTGCAGGCCATGCAGCAGGGGATGCCCGACGCCGCCTCGATGAGCGGTCTGGATCCCGAGATGATGCAGGCTCTGGCCACGATGACCGATCTGGGCTACATGCTCAAGATCTTCGGCTGTCTGCTGCTGTTCGTCGTGGGGGGCTACCTGCTCTACTCGGCGATGTTCGCCGCCGTGGGGTCGGCCGTCGACAACATCCAGGACGCCTCGCAGCTGCAGATGCCCATCACGCTGCCGATCATCCTCGCCCTGCTGGCCATGCTGGCCGTCATCGAGGACCCCAATTCGCAGCTCTCGTTCTGGTTCTCGATCATTCCCTTCACGTCGCCCGTCGTGATGATGGCGCGCATCCCCTACGACATCCCCTGGTGGGAGATCGGCCTCTCGCTGGCGGTGCTCTACGCCTCGTTCGTGGGAATGGTCTGGCTGGCGGCCAAGATCTACCGCGTGGGCATCTTCATGTACGGCAAGAAACCGACCCTGAAGGAGCTCGCCAAGTGGGTGCGGTACAAATACTGACCCACCGGAAAAGGCCCTCCGGCGACGAAAACCCCGCCGCGCCGCCCGAAAACGAAGGCTTTCTTCAGGAAAACCCCTTTTTTCTGTTATCCGAATAACAGTTTTCCTGAAAATTTTTTCTAATTTTGTCGCGGATTCGGAAGGCGGTTGCCGCCGGCCGGATCACGAAAAAGAGTAAGATTTCTACAAAATACTTAAAATCAAGGAGCTATGAACTCGATTGACACTTACGATTTCAAAGGCAAACGCGCGATCATCCGCGTGGATTTCAATGTGCCCCTCAACGAGAAGGGCGAGGTAACCGACGACACGCGTATCCGTGCCGCCATGCCGACGATCAAGAAGGTCCTGGCCGAAGGCGGTTCGGTGATCCTCATGTCGCACATGGGTCGCCCGAAGAAGAACCCCGATCCGAAATATTCGCTCGAGCAGATCATCCCCGCCATCGAGAAGAACCTGGGCGTAAAGGTTCAGTTCGCCGGCGACTGCATGGGTGAGAAGGCCGCCGAGATGGCCAAGAACCTCAAGCCGGGCGAAGTGATGCTGCTGGAAAACCTGCGCTTCTACGCCGAGGAGGAGGGCAAACCGCGCGGTCTGGCCGAGGACGCCACCAAGGAGGAAAAGGATGCCGCCAAGAAGGCCCTGAAGGAGGGTCCGCAGAAGGAGTTCGTCAAGAAGCTGGCCTCGTATGCCGACTGCTACATCAACGACGCCTTCGGTACGGCACACCGCAAGCACGCGTCGACCTACCTGATCGCCAAGTACTTCCCCAACGACAAGATGTTCGGCTACCTGATGGAGAAGGAGGTCAAGGCCATCTCGTCGCTCATGGAGGCTCCGCAGCACCCGTTCTGCGCCATCATCGGCGGTTCGAAGGTTTCGACCAAGATCGGCGTCATCAAGTCGTTGATCGAGAAGGTTGACTCGATCGTCATCGGCGGCGGCATGACCTACACGTTCGCCGCAGCCCAGGGCGGCAAGGTCGGCAACTCGATCTGCGAGCCCGACATGTTCCCCGTAGCGCTGGAGATCCTCGAACTGGCCAAGAAGAAGGGCGTACAGCTCGTCATGTCGCCCGATGCGCTGATCGCCGACGCTTTTTCGGCCGACGCCAACACCTCGACGGCTCCGGCCGACAACATCCCCGACGGCTGGGAGGGTGTCGACATTGCCGACGAAGGCAAGAAGATCTTCCGCGAGCACATCCTGGGCTGCAAGACCATCCTGTGGAACGGCCCGGTAGGCGTCTTCGAGATCGACAAGTTCGCCACGGGTTCGAAGGAAGTGGCTCTGGCCATCGCCGAGGCTACGAAGAAGGGCGCCTACTCGCTCATCGGCGGCGGTGATTCGGTAGCCTGCATCAACAAGTTCGGTCTGGCCGACCAGGTATCCTACATCTCGACCGGCGGCGGCGCCCTGCTCGAGTACATCGAGTTCGGCACGCTGCCCGGCGTAGAGGCCATCCGCGAATAGAACGGAGCGACAAATACGCAATTCCGAAGCGGAGATTTCCGGAACTCCGGAAGTCTCCGTTTCTCATCGAAAACCCGAACACAACGATATGAAACGTATCATTCTTTTAGCAGCAACCGTCGCCTGTATGGCAGCCTGTCAAAACAATAACAGCAACAAGGTTCCGGCCATCGACCTCAACAACTTCGACCTGTCGATAGCCCCGAACGCCGACTTCTACCAGTATGCCACGGGCGGCTGGCAGAAGAACAACCCGCTCAAACCCGAATTCTCGCGCTACGGATCGTTCGACGTCCTGCGCGAGAACAACGAAAAACGCATCAACGAGCTCTTCCAGGCCATGGCCAAGACCGAGGCCGTGAAGGGGAGTGTCGAGCAGAAGATCTCGGACCTCTACAAGATGGGGCTCGACTCCGTGCGTCTGAACGCCGAAGGGGCCGCACCGCTGGCCTCCGACCTGCAGATGGTCGAGGGTCTGACCGACCGCGCCCAGCTTCCTGACCTGCTGGCCCGGATCCACATGGCACTGGGCAATCCCTTCTTCGGCATCGGCGTGATGGCCGACCTGATGGACAGCAACGTCAATACGCTCTACGTCGGCCAGTCGGGCATCTCGATGGGCGACCGCGACTACTACGTGGCCCCGGAGAACGCCAAGATCAAGGAGGCCTACAAGGCCTATCTGGTCAAACTCTTCACGCTGTGCGGCTATGAGGCCGAGGCAGCCGCCACGGCCGCAGCCGATGCGCTGGAGATCGAGGATTCGCTGGCCGAAGTCTTCTTCTCGAACGTCGAGCAGCGCGACATCCCGGCGCAGTACAACCCGATGACGCGCGAGGAGTTCGCACGGACATACGACGCGCTGGACTGGGACGTCTACTTCAAGGGCATGGGTCTGGAGCAGGTCGACCGGCTGATCGTGGAGCAGAAGCGCGTCATGGCGCGCGTCAACGAGATGCTCAAGACGCTTCCGCTCGAAAAGATCCGCCACTACCTGGCCGCGCAGATCATCAACGGCGGCGCCTCGTCGCTGAGCGACGACTTCCAGACCGCCTCGTTCGAGTTCTACGGCCGCACGATGTCGGGCCAGCAGGAGCAGAAACCCCGCTGGAAACGCGCCATGTCGGTGCCCAACGGACTGCTGGGCGAGGCCGTGGGCGAGATGTACGTGGCCAAGTACTTCCCCGAGAAGGACAAGCAGCGCATGACGCAGCTGGTGAAGAACCTGCAGACGTCGCTCTCGCAGCACATCGCCGCCCTGGACTGGATGTCGGACGCCACGAAGGCCAAGGCGCAGGAGAAACTGGCCGCCTTCACCGTGAAGATCGGCTACCCGGACAAGTGGAAGGACTACTCGACGCTCGAGATCGACCCCGCGAAGAGCTACTACGAGAACCTGCGTGACGCCAGCATCTGGGCCACGAAGGACAACCTCTCGAAATACGGCAAGCCGGTGGATCGCACCGAGTGGGGCATGACGCCGCAGACCGTAAACGCCTACTACAACCCGACGACCAACGAGATCTGCTTCCCGGCCGCCATTCTGCAGCCGCCGTTCTACAACCCGGATGCCGACGATGCCGTCAACTACGGAGCCATCGGCGTGGTGATCGGCCACGAGATGACCCACGGATTCGACGATCAGGGCCGTCAGTTCGACAAGGACGGCAACATGAACAACTGGTGGAGCGAGGAGGATTCCGAAGCCTTCAAGGCCAAGACGGAGGTGCTGGTCAAGCAGTTCGACGCCATCGAGGTGCTTCCGGCCAAGGACGGACAGCCGGCGCTGCATGCCAACGGAGCCCTCTGCCTGGGAGAGAACATCGCCGATCAGGGGGGTCTGCGCGTGGCCTGGACGGCCTACCAGAACTCGCTCGAGGGCAAGGGACATCCGGCCCCGATCGACGGCTTCACCGATGCCCAGCGCTTCTACCTGGCCTACGCCACGCTCTGGGCCCAGAACATCCGCGATGAGGAGATCGCGCGTCTGACCAAACTCGACGTACACTCGCTGGGCAAGTGGCGTGTCGATGCCACGCTGCGCAATATCCAGGACTTCTACGACGCCTTCAACATCACCGACGGGGCGATGTTCCTGCCCGAGGAGGAGCGCGTGATCATCTGGTAACTCCGGAGGCGGTGTGGGGACTCCCCAAACCAACCCGAATGAAAAAACCGTCCGACTTTCATCGGACGGTTTTTTTGTGGGTTTTCGGACCGTTGAACTACCGCGCCGGAGGGTGGAGTGCGGAATGAGGGTCCGGTTCAAGAAAACACGGCACCACAAAGCCTTTTGAGCCTTGAAATACCGCACTGTAGAGACAAAGCGTAAAAAGTCCGCGGTTCAATAAAAGGTGCCCTTGGGAGCGAAAATGGCGTATCCGAAGTTGAAGGTCAGATACATGTTCTTCCAGCTCTTCAGATCGTATTTCGTCAGCGAGAGACTGACGGGCCCAATCGGCGAATGGTAGACCAGCGACGCCTCGGCAATGTAGTGCCAGCGTTCGTCGGGAACGCCCAACGGATTGAAGTCGCGCTTGCGGCGGAACATCGTGTAGAAACCCGTGCGGAAGAAGAAGTCGGGCATCAGATCGAAGGTGGGCATGACGCCCCCGGCCACGAAACGGTCCGAACGGAAGTCGGGCATGAAGATCATCCGCGCATGGGAGACCGGTGCATACTCGGGCATGGCCATCAGCGTGGCGCTCTGGGTCGAGAAGGCGGGCTGGTTGGTGTAGACGGCATCGACGTTGACCCCGAAGGAGAACCAGCCGCTCTGGGGCATGTCGAAGAACTTGTTCCAGGTGAAACGCCCGCCGAACCACTGCCTCCGCTCACGCGACATGAAGACCTCGGCATCCCAGGGTTTGAACTTGTCGCGACCGTTGACATAGATGGCCGAGAGGTAGAGCTCCGACCCGCGGCGCGGATAGAGGAACTTGTCGAGCGTATTGCGGGCCAGCCCGGCGCGCAGACCGTAGAAGACGAAACGCGACAGATCGGTGTCGTCGGCAAAGAGATCCTCCGCATCGTAGCGGTAGTTGACGTGTCCGCCGTTGAAGCGCAGGGTAAAGACGCTGCGGTGGGTGAGCGGCATTCCGACCCCCACGGAGAAGAAGCTCTCGCTGCTCTTGACCTGTTCGGCATTGTTGATGCGCGAGATATTGCCGAAGTAACCATGGCGGAAGTTGCTTACCGAGAAGTTGTAGGCGTAGTCGATGAAGAGCGGTTCGATGGCGTAGAAATCGGTCCGGCCGCCAAGCGAGCCCCACGTGTAGAGGGGTCCGAGGTAGAGTTCGGCCCCCAACTGCTGCGAGACACGCCCGATCCAGCGGTAACTCATGCCGATGTAGGCCTGGTTGAAGGCCGTCGAGGAGACGTTTCCGCCGATGGTGATCTTGAAGCTGGGTCGTGTGTGGAGCCGTGTGGCAAAGGAGTAGCGCCCCGAGAGCGAATCATAGGCGACCGTGGGGAAATCCATCGTAAGGTTTCCGTCGGCCAGAATCTCGAAGAGGTTGTCGCGCAACTCGGAGAAACCCATGGGACGCTGCACGCCGGGCGTACGACGGTCCATGTGGAGGAAATCACGGATGTATTCGCGCTGATCATGCTGCAAACCTTCGATGCGGTAGTTGTCGAAGACCAGTTCGGGCGACCGTTTGCGGAAGGCCTCGCGGCGTTGGGCATACCAGCTCGAATCGCGGCGTTCGGCAACCTTTTCGAGCAGTTGCGGCATGGCGGCCATGGCATCCAGGTAGCCGAGGTCCATGATCATCTCGGCCTGGTCAAAATCAAGCATCGAAACCTCCACGGCACGCCGAATCGTGACGCTCCGCTCCTCGGGCAGCGTATAGTCGGTCTCCTGCATGGCGAGCATGAAGGCCTGATCGAGGATGCTGTTCTCCGCGCTGGGCGGGGTATTTCCGCCGGTGCAGATCGATCCGATGATCAGATCGGGATGAAACTCCTCGTCGAGGGGCCGCCAGGGGAAGTTGTCGTAGATACCGCCGTCGTAGAGCAGCATCGAATCAATCTCCATGGGCTTGAAGACCAGCGGAATGGACATCGACGAACGGACGGCCCCTCCCAGATCGCCGCTGCGCATGACCACCGGCCGGCGGTGGTTCATGTCGCTGGCCACGCAGCGGAACGGCACCATCAGGCGGTCGAAATCGCCTCCCGAAGCGGCCGTGGCCGGGGCAAAGAGATCGATCAGCGCCAGGTCGATCTGTGTCGAGGAGATGAGACTGGTCGGGAACTGGAGCCGTTCGCCGGCCGGATTGCCGAGATTCACGCGCACGTTCAGAAAAAACGAGGGGTTGCTGCCCAACTGCCGGTAATAACTCATGTAGCGGTTGGGATCGATGCGTCCCGAGACCCACTCCTTGACCACGCCCGAACTGACGATGGCCCTCATCTCGGCAGGGGCGTACCCGGCAGCGTACATGGCGGCGATGATCGACCCCATGGAGGTCCCGGCCACGTAGTCGATCGGGATGCCGTTCTGCTCGAGAGCCTCCAGTACGCCGATGTGGTAAAGGCCCTTGGCACCGCCTCCGCTCATCACCACTCCGACGCCGCCCCGGGCCTCGGCACGAAGCCCCAGGAGCAGCAGCAACGCCACAAATGAGCCTATTTTACGCAACATATCTCAATTTTTTTATAACTTTGCACGTTACAAGGATGTCCTTCAAAAGTAGACAAAAAAGAAACACCCGCAAAATATGATCGAGAAAATCAATGAACTTCTGCGACAAGTCGAGGAGTTCAAACCCAAGGCAGCCGGCGAACTCGAGGAGTTCCGCATCCGGATTCTGGGCAAAAAGGGCGAACTGAACGCCCTGATGGAGGAGTTCAAGACGGTGGCTCCGGAGTTCAAGCGCGAACTGGGCCAGCAGCTCAACCGCCTGAAGAGTGCCGCCACGGAGCGCATCGCCTCGCTGCGCACGGAGCTGCAGCATGCCGCCGAGGAGCAGACCTCTTCGTCGGGTGACCTGACGCGCCCGGGCTCGGCCGAACACCTCGGCTCACGCCACCCGATCACGCTCGTGCGCAACCAGATCGTCGAGGTCTTTTCGAGACTGGGCTATACCGTGGCCGACGGCCCCGAGATCGAGGACGACTGGCACGTCTTCTCGGCCCTGAACTTCCCGCCCGAACATCCGGCACGCGACATGCAGGACACCTTCTTCATCGAGAAGAATCCCGACATTCTGCTGCGCACGCACACCTCGTCGATCCAGGTGCGCACGATGGAGCACCAGCGGCCGCCGATCCGGGTCATCTGCCCGGGCCGCGTCTTCCGCAACGAGGCCATCTCCTACCGCGCCCACTGCATCTTCCACCAGATCGAGGGTCTCTACATCGACGAGGGGGTTTCGTTTGCCGACATGAAGCAGTCGCTGCTCTACTTTGCCAAGGAGATCTTCGGCGAGCAGACGGCCATCCGCATGCGTCCGTCGTACTTCCCCTTCACGGAGCCCTCGGCCGAGGTCGACGTCTCGTGCAACCTCTGCGGAGGCAAGGGCTGCGCCGTCTGCAAGGGGACGGGCTGGCTCGAGATCATGGGGTGCGGCATGGTCGACCCGAACGTTCTGAAAGCCAATGATATCGATCCCGAGAAGTATTCGGGATTCGCCTTCGGCATGGGTGTTGAGCGCATCGCCATGCTCAAATACGGCGTCAAGGACCTGCGCCTCTACTTCGAGAACGACGTGCGTTTCCTCCACCAGTTCGACCAGGCGCTCTAAACCCGCTTGCCCATGAAACGACTCCCGGTGATCACGATCTGCTGCGTGGCATTCTTCTCGGCGGCCTTCGTCTCGGGGAAGAGTCTGCGGACAACGACCCCGGGGTATTCCGATACGCTGCCGAGCGTGTGGTTCTACACCGAGGGGATCAAGCAAAACACCATCTTCGGGGATACGACCCGGGCCCGGGAGCTCTTCGGGGAGGCGATCCGACGCGATTCATCCTACGCTCCGGCCTGGTTCGAACTGGCCGGAATGCTGTTGCACACCTTGCCCGACCGGGCCATCGATGCGGCACGCCGCGCCTGGCGCCTCGACACGGCCAACCTCTGGTACCACCGGCTCTACGCCCAGACGCTGCTCGTGACCGAACACTACAACGATGCGTTGAATGTCTACCGGCAGCTGCTGGCCGCCGACCCGAAGGATCCGGACAACTACCGTCTGGTGGCCGCCCTCTACGAGCAGGCCGACCGTCCCTTCACGGCGCTCATCACGCTCGATTCGGCCGAGGTCCGATTCGGACGCATACCGCTGCTGAGCAGCATGAAACGCCAGCTGCTGGTGGCCACGAACCAGATCGACAAGGCCATTGACGAAGCCCGAGCCCTGGTCGACGAAGTCCCCTACGACGCCGACAACCATGTGGTGCTGGCCAATCTCTACGCGGCTGACAAGCAGGATTCGCTGGCGATGGTCGAATACCGGGCGGCCCTGCGGATCGACTCGACGAACGTGCAGACGCTGGCTGCGCTGAGCGATTACTACGCCCGCAGTCAGGACTACCGGTCGCTGCTTTCGGTCACGCGCAAGATCTTCCTCTCGGAGGAGATGCCCCTCGAACTGAAGGTCAAACGTTTCGAGAACCTCACTTCCGATACGCGGTTCTACCGCGAATACTACTTCCAGCTCAACGATCTGGCCGCCACACTTGCGATCCGCTATCCGAACGATCCGCAGGTAGTGGAGCTCTACGCCGGACACCTGATCGCCTCGGGCGAACTGGAGCAGGCGCTGGCGCTCTACAAACGCCATCTGAACGACCGGCCGCCCGTCGAGCAGTACTACCGCATGGTGATCGACATCGAGAGCTATCTCCAACATCCGGACTCCGTGGAACACTACGTGACGAAGGCGCTGTCGATCTTTCCGGAGAAGATTGACTTCCATCTGGCGCGGGGCCACGCCATGGTGCAGACGAAACAGTACGACAAGGCGATCCGCGCCTACCGCGGATCGCTGCGCTACGCCGCCACGGACTCGCTGCGCAGCGTCATCTGGGGCATGGTCGGCGACACGTGGCATCTGAAGGCCGTCGGCAACGATTCGATCCCCGAAGAGGAGCTCTTCGCCCGCTCGAAGGCCGGCCGCGGAGGCATCAACCTCCGCGACATGAAACAGTGCTACAAGGCCTACGACCGCAGTCTTCGCTATTGGGCGGACAACACGCTGGTAATGAACAACTACGCCTACTTTCTCTCGCTGGAGGAGCGGGATCTGGAGCGGGCCCTTGCCATGGCAACGCGCGTGACGGATCTCACGGACAACAACCCCACCTACCTCGATACGCGGGCCTGGGTGCTCTACAAGATGGGGCGCATGGAGGAGGCCCGCCAGATCCTGAAACGGGCCGTGGCACTGGACGGTCAGCAGAGTCCCGAGTTGATGGTCCACTACGGGGATGTGCTCCACCAACTGGGCGAACAGTTCATGGCGGAGATCTACTGGCAGATGGCCCGCGAGAAGGGCTACAACGCCGCACTGATCGACGAGCGGCTCAAGCAGCCCGCCCAAACCAAACCCGCAGAATAACCGCCGTACCATGAAACCAGCACTTCTGTTGACCCTTGGTATGCTGCTTTTCACGCTCGGCGCCTCGGCCCAGACCGACAGCCGCATCGAGAAGCAGAAACGGGTCATTGCCGACCTCGAAAAGCGCATTGCCAACGAGGAGCGGGAGATCTCGAAGCTCCAGAAGGGACGTGCGGCCACCGAGGAGCGGGTCCGGCGCCTGGCCCGGCAGATCGACTCGCGGAGCCAGCTGCTCGACGAGACCGAAAAAGAGGCCTCGCTGCTGCGTGAGGAGATCGCCCGCAGGGACAGTGTGGCGGGGGATCTGGCCTCGATGCTCGAGCGCAACCGCACCCAGTATGCCGAAATGGTGCGCGAAGCCTATCGCAACTACCGTCAGAACAACTACCTGACCTACCTCTTTTCGTCGCGGGATTTCGCCGACGTGGCGCGTAAACTGACCGCCCTGCGCGAGATAGCCTCGGTGCGCGAACGCAAGATGCGTGACATCGAGGCCCTGACCGAACAGGTCCGTTCCGAAAAGGAGGAGTTGGACCGCCGTCACCGTTCGCTCGATTCGGTAACGCAGAAGCTCTCGGCGCAGCGCGAGAAGCTCCAGCGGGATTCGCGCAATGCGCGGGCCTCGATCCAGTCGATGACACGGCAGGAGAAGTCGGCCCTGCAGCGTAAGATCGCCCAGGAGCAGAAGCTCGACGTGGCGATCAACGAACTGCGCAAGCTGACGAAGGGCAACAAGGAGGGAGCCTCCTTTTCGTCGAAGACCACGGGACTGCGGCTTCCGGTGGTCGGGGGACGGGTGAAACGCTACCGCGAAAACATGGCCGAGGTAACGGGACCGCGCGGTGCGCAGGTGATCTCGATCTACGAAGGCAAGGTGATCGACATCAAAAGCAACCGCATAACGAACAAATACGACGTTTACGTGGCTCACGGCGAGTATCTGACCTCCTATGCCAACCTGGGGACGATCAGCGTCGAAAAGGGCCAGAAAGTGGCCAGAAACCAGGCTTTGGGAACCATCGGTTCGGCCGTTGACGTGATGACCATGGAGACGGAGTACAAACTCGTCTTCGGTATCTACCCGCCCGATCCGAACCAGAAGATGCGCGCCGAGAACTGCTTCAAGCGATAAGGCCCCATCCGCACCCGTCCGAAGGAAAACACCCGAACGGGGGGGGGTGAGAAGTCAAACGACTGATCGGACGGAGGCACAAGATCAAAAAAAAGTCTCAGAAAGGCCGGAAAGGGCTCGATTTTGCCGTTTCTCCCGCAATACGGGTTCTCCCAGCCTCTCCAATAAAGATTCAACGAAAATGGCAGTAAAATACTATACCGATGATTGCAACTACCGCTACCCGCAAAAACGGCTGACGGCCGAGTGGCTGCGCGAGGTGGCCCGGGCCGAAGGCTATACGCTGGGTGATGTCTGCTACATCTTCTGCTCGTCGCAGCGACTGCTGGAGATGAACCGCCAGTACCTCGGTCACGACTACTTTACCGACGTCATCACGTTCGACTACAGCGACCGCAAAAAGCTGCGCGTGGTCTCGGGCGACATCTTCATCGACGTGGAGACCGTGGCGGACAACGCCCGTCAATACGGCGCCACGACACTGCAGGAGATGCGCCGCGTGGTGGTCCATGGCGTGCTGCACCTGTGCGGCCAGAACGACAAGACGCCGCGAACCAATGCACAAATGCATCGCAAGGAGGATAAATATCTGAAATTCTGGGAGAAACAATGACTCTTGATTACGATATCATCGTCATCGGAGGCGGACATGCCGGATGTGAGGCGGCCTCAGCGGCCGCCCGGCTCGGTTCGCGGACGCTGCTGCTGACGATGGACATGACGAAAATGGCCGCCATGTCGTGCAATCCGGCCGTAGGCGGAGTAGCCAAAGGCCAGATAGTCAGAGAGATAGATGCATTAGGCGGAGAAATGGGGCGCATTACCGACCGTACGGCCGTCCAGTTCCGGATGCTGAACATGTCGAAGGGGGCGGCCATGTGGAGTCCGCGCGCCCAATGCGACAAGACCCGCTTCTCGGAGGAGTGGCGCCATACGCTGGAGAATACGCCGAACCTCTATATCTGGCAGGATGCCGCTACGGAACTTCTCTTCGCAAAAGCCGATGAGGCTTCGTCAGCAGACCTTGAAGAGAAAAAACACAACACATCGGAGGCCTCCGAACCGCATGCTGCAGAGAGTCAAAAAACAGTTCGTCCGACCACCGGTCATCCGGAAGAGAACACCTTGAGATCCGATCCAGCCGCCGAAAGACTCTCCGAAACCAGCCGACTCCGGATCCGGGGAGTCCGAACCCGTATGGGAGTAGAGTTCAGCTGCCGGGCCGTAGTGCTGACGGCCGGAACGTTTCTCGACGGCATGATGCACTGCGGTGCGGCGCATGCCGAGGGGGGACGGGCCGGAGATGCCGCCTCGCACGGAATCACCGGATGTCTCGTACGGATCGGCTTCGAAACCGGCCGCATGAAGACCGGAACCCCGGCCCGGCTCGATGCCCGAACGATCCATTTCGAAGAGTTCGAGCCGCAATACGGCGACGAAAAACCTTCGAAATTCTCCTTTTCGCCCGAAACCGAACCGGTCAAGGATCAAATGCCGTGCTATCTGGTCAACACGACACCGGAAGTGCACGCCATTCTGCGCTCGGGATTCGACCGTTCGCCGCTTTTCAACGGCACGATCCACGGCATCGGGCCGCGCTATTGTCCCTCGATCGAGGATAAACTGCGCACCTTTGCCGACAAGGATCAGCACCAGCTTTTCCTCGAACCCGAAGGGCGGTCGACCAACGAATACTACCTGAACGGTTTCTCGTCGTCGCTTCCGTGGGAAGTGCAATGGGAGGCGCTGCACAAGATCCGTGGGTTCGAAGATCTGCACATCTACCGACCGGGATATGCCATCGAATACGACTATTTTCCGCCCATACAGCTTGAACATTCGCTCGAAACGAAGCTCGTTTCAGGGCTCTATTTTGCCGGACAGGTCAACGGAACGACCGGTTACGAAGAGGCCGCAGCCCAGGGTCTGATGGCCGGCATCAATGCCCACCGGAAGCTGAAAGGGGAGGAGCCTATCGTACTGAAGCGCGACGAAGCCTATATCGGAGTGCTGATCGACGACCTGGTAACGAAAGGCGTGGACGAACCTTATCGGATGTTCACTTCGCGTGCCGAGTATCGGATTCTGCTCCGACAGGACAATGCCGACATGCGGCTCACTCCACTGGGGTATAAAATCGGGTTGATTTCCGAGAAAAGATACGCGCATTTCGAACAAAAAAAATCGAATGTAGAATCGCTTGTAGCCTTTGCGCGTGAGACAAGTGTCAAGGCAGCCGAAATTTCAGACTACCTGAAATCGATCGGATCGGAGCCTCTGACCCAAGGTCGGAAGCTGCACGACATTCTGATGCGCAACAACGTAACCTTCGAATCGCTGGAAAAGGTACTCCCGAAGCTGCACCGCTTTATCGAATCGCACCGAATCGATGCCGAAGCAATCGAAGAGGCCGAGATTCAGATCAAGTACAAAGGGTATATCGAACGTGAAAAATTCATAGCCGAGAAGCTACGCCGACTCGAAAACATCCGCATCCCGGGTGATTTCGACTTCTTCTCAATGAATTCACTGACTATCGAAGCCCGCCAAAAGTTGAGTCGAATCCGTCCGAAGACGATTGGACAGGCCTCACGCATCCCGGGCGTATCACCCGCCGATGTAAATGTATTACTGATCAAGTTCGGCAGATAGACCTACACACGTTACTACAAAACCCAAAGGAGTGTTCCACGTGGAACACTCCTTTTATTTTACAGCAATATAAAGAAAAACTGATCCTCAAAAATATAAAATCATCCAAGGAAGCTACTTCACTTGAAACTCACACACAAAGAATGTTCCACGTGGAACATTCACATAGACTTAAAAAACAAACAAAAGAAGGGTAATAAAAAAACACTCAAAGTAAAACACCTACATAAACTGTAAAAAAATATAAGAGCAAGAAAACAAAAATGCTCCACATGAAACATCTACGTAGACCATAAAAGATAAGCTAAACAAGAACAAAGAAACAACACAAAAGCGAGAAGGCAAAGTGTTCCACGTGGAACAAAGAAAGATAACGAAAGGAGAAAAGTAGAACACGAACAAACAGGAAAAGAAGCGTATAATAAAAAAGTTCCGCCCAAAAGAGCGGAACTTGGTGTTAAAAAGTTCGATAAAAATATCGAAACGAGAAGGTGATGCTTAGAGGACAATCGTGCACCAGCCGTATTTATCCTCGGCACGACCGTACTGAATATCCTGCAAAGCGTTGTAGAGTTTCATGCAAGTCTTGCCGACTTCGTTACCGTAGTTGTACGAAGCACCGGTCTGCATGTCGTAGATATAACCGATAGGGGAGATCACGGCAGCCGTACCGCAGGCACCGCACTCTTCGAAAGTAGGCAGTTCATCAACCGGAACAGGACGCTCCTCAACCTTGAGACCCATATCCTTGGCCAGCTGGCGAAGGCTCTTGTTCGTAATCGAGGGAAGAACCGACTGCGATTTCGGCGTAATATACTTGCCATCCTTAATACCGAAGAAGTTGGCGGCACCACACTCCTCGATATACTTATGCTCGGCCGCATCCAGATACATGATATTCGAGTAGCCGAGTTCGTGACCCTTTTCGCCCGACATCAGACTGGCAGCATAGTTGCCGCCGACCTTCACGTCGCCTGTTCCACGTGGAGCAGCACGGTCCTGTTCACGGTCAATGGCAACACGGATCGGTTTGATGCCCGATTTGAAATAGGCGCCCACGGGCGAGCAGTAGACAATCAGCAGGGCATCCTTGGCGGGTTTCACACCCAGACCGGCCGTCGTTCCGAACATCACAGGACGCAGATACAGCGAAGCCCCTGTCCCGTAGGGCGGAATGAAACGCTCGTTGAGCTTGACAACCTCGATGCAGGCCTTGACGATCATCTCCTCCGAAGGAACCGGTAGGCAGAGTCGCTTGGCTGACGACTGCATGCGACGGGCATTCTCCTCGACACGGAAAAGCCGTACCTTGCCGTCGACACCCCGGAAAGCCTTCAGACCTTCGAAGAGCTCGACGCCATAATGCAGACACGAAGCCGACATGTGCATCTGGATGTACTCATCCTGTGTAACGATCATATCGCTCCACTTCCCATCGGTGTAGACATGGCGGACGTTGTAATCCGTCTTGCAATAGTCAAAACCGAGTGCACTCCAATCCGTATTTTCCATATTTTTACTGCTTTTAAGGATTTTCACTACTGAAAATAAATCGAAAAATCTCGGGCTTATCCGACAATGGCTCCATTGTTGGTCACATCGCCGGGCTGCAGCAAACGTAATTTTCCGGAGGCATCCTCAGCCATCAGAATCATTCCTTTGGAGAGAATTCCCTTCAATTCGCGCGGAGCCAGATTGACCAGCACCAACACCTGTTTGCCGACGAGCTCTTCAGGCGAGAAGTGCTCGGCAATACCCGAGACGATTTCGCGCTTGTCGATTCCCGTATCAACAGTCAGTTTCAACAATTTCTTGGTTTTTGCCACCTTTTCGGCCGCCAAAATGGTCGAAACACGGATATCCATCTTCTGGAAATCGTCGAACTGAATTGTATCTTTCTGAGGTTCAACGTGTTGAGCAGTTTCAGCAGCCATATTGGCAGCCTTCGTGGCCTCCAGTTTGTCCAACTGACGCTGAATAACGTCATCCTCGATCTTCTCAAAGAGCAGTTCGGGTTCACCAATCTCGTGACCGGCAGGAATCAGATCGACCGCGCCCAGACGTTCCCATCCGAACTTGTCAACGGCCAGCATCTGGAGGATCTTCGCCGACGAGAAGGGCATGAAAGGCTCGATGGCAATAGCCGTATTGGCGGTGATCTGCAGGGCTACGTAAAGAATGGTCTTCACACGCTCGGGATCGGTCTTGATCACCTTCCAGGGCTCCGTATCAGCCAGATACTTGTTACCGATGCGGGCCACGTTCATGGCATCCTTCAACGCCTCGCGGAAGCGGTAGTTTTCGATATTGGACTCAAGCGACGCCTTGACGGCAGCCACATCGGCAATCGTCTGACGGTCATAATCATTCAACTCACCACAGGCAGGCACACGGCCGTTGAAATACTTCTTGGTCAGCACCAGCGCCCGGTTGACGAAGTTGCCCAGGATGGCCACCAACTCGTTGTTGTTGCGGGCCTGGAAGTCCTTCCACGTAAAGTCGTTGTCCTTTGTCTCGGGGGCATTGGCACACAACACGTAACGCAGTACATCCTCCTTGCCGGGGAATTCGTCGAGATACTCGTGCAGCCAGACGGCCCAGTTGCGCGACGTGGAGATCTTGTCGCCCTCGAGATTGAGGAACTCGTTGGCCGGCACGTTTTCGGGCAGGATATAGCCGCCATGGGCCTTCAGCATCGACGGGAAGACAATGCAGTGGAAGACGATGTTGTCCTTGCCGATAAAGTGGACCATCTTCGTATCATCCGACTTCCAATATTTCTCCCAATCGGGCGTAAGTTCCTTGGTAGCAGATATATAACCGATCGGAGCATCAAACCACACGTAGAGCACCTTTCCCTCTGCCCCCTCGACCGGAACGGGAATACCCCAATCCAGGTCGCGGCTCACGGCACGGGGTTGCAGACCGCCGTCCAGCCAGCTCTTGCACTGACCGTAGACGTTCGATTTCCACTCCTTGTGACCCTCGAGGATCCACTGACGCAGGAATCCCTCATACTCGTTGAGCGGGAGATACCAGTGCCTGGTTTCACGCTTGACGGGCACCGAACCCGAGACGGCGCTGTGAGGCTCGATCAGTTCGTCGGGCGAGAGCGTCGATCCGCACTTCTCGCACTGGTCGCCATAGGCACGGTCGTAGCCACACTTGGGGCAGATACCGACGATGTAGCGGTCGGCCAGGAAGGTCCGGGCCTCCTCGTCGTAATACTGCATCGAAGTCTTCTCGATGAACTTGCCGTCGTCGTAGAGTTTGCGGAAGAAGTCCGAAGCCGTCTTGGCATGGACGGGCGACGAAGTGCGCGAATAGATGTCGAACGACATGCCCAGACGCTCGAACGAACGCTTGATCAGCTCGTGGTAACGATCGACGATCTGCTGGGGCGAAACGCCCTCCTTGCGGGCCTTGATGGTGATGGGCACACCGTGCTCATCGGAGCCGCAGACCGAAATGACGTCGCACCCCTTCAGACGAAGGTAGCGCGTATAGATATCCGAAGGTATGTAAACTCCCGCCAGGTGACCGATATGGACAGGACCGTTGGCATAGGGGAGCGCCGATGTAACGAGATAACGTTTGAACTCTTTGGCCATAAACAGGTAGAATATTGCTAATTTCCGTCAAAAGTACGAATTTTTGAGGGAATCCGGAACGAAAAGGGGAGAATTTGTCACCCCTGCGGGGAAAAAGCCGCGAAGCCGGGAAAGAAGTGCCTGAAACGGAAGCAACAACCGGTGGAACAAGGCGGTCGAAAGCCTGCAGACAGAGCGCGATCATCTCCGGCGAAACGGAAGCCGGAAAGGGTGCAACCATCGCAGATGCCTACCGCAACAGAGGTGAAAAACCGGAGAGAGAAGCAACTACCGAAGGCGGTACGAAGGACATCACGGAGAGCCCGGAAATAAGTCTGCGGCAGGAAAACGGCAACAAAAAAAGAGGGCCGTCTGAAAGACAGCCCCCGAGGTAAAATCGCCCCAAATACTATTCAAACTGCAACTCGTCGAGCAGCCAGCCGGCACCGGCAAACTTGTCGACGATGAAGAGCACGTAGCGGATATCGACCGAAATCGTGCGCTGCAGTGCGGGCTCGAAGGCCACATCACCCGACATGGCCTCCCAGTTGCCGTCGAAGGCCAGACCGATCAGCGCGCCGCGGTCGTTCAGGACCGGCGAGCCGGAGTTTCCGCCCGTGATGTCGCAGTCGGCCAGGAAGGCAACCGGCAGTTCGCCCTTGCGGTTGGCGTAGCGTCCGAAATCCCTGGCGGCATAGAGCTCCTTGAGCTTTTCGGGCACGTAGAACTCCTGCGGATTCTTCGGATCCTCCTTCTCCATGACACCCTTCAGCGTCGTGTAATAGTTATATTCGATACCGTCGGCCGGCGAATAGGGGAGTACACGCCCATAGGTCAGACGGATCGTGAAGTTGGCATCCGAAGCCCAGGCCTTGCCGGGATTCTGCAGCATCAGACCGGCAATGTACTTGCGATGACCCTCCTTGTAGAGCGTCTGCGGCTCCTTCAGCTCGTCCGAGAGCTTCGCAAAGAGCCCCATGACCGACTTGGAGAGTGCCACGGCCGGATCTGCGGCCACCTTCTCGGGATCATAATGGTCGATGAGGTCCATCAAGCGCTCCTCCGATGCGAAGACCGAACGGTCGTAGAGGTCGTCGACATAGGCGTCGATGTCACCGCCGAACTCTTTGTCGACAATCTCCGCGTAGAACGACGGCAGCACCTTCATGTTCTCACGTGCGATGCGGAGCATACGCTTGGCCACCTTGCGATCGGTCGAGGGGCTGTAATCCTTGTACCAGTCAGCCAGTTCGGACTTCAGCTCGTCCGTATTACCCAGCTCTTTTTTGACCTCCATCGTACGCATGCTGCCGATAAAGTGCCGCGCCGGCGAGAGCAGCTCGACCGAAGCCAGGAAAGCCTCCGACAGATACTGACGCGCAGCTCCGATGGGCGACATTTTCTCGACGGCCAGCCGGATCTTCGACAGCGCATCGGTATATCCCTCCTCGGGCAGCGTGTTCTTCTCGGCCCAGGCCTGGAACGAAGCCTCCTGCGCCTCCTTGCGGGCCTTTACGTCGAGTTTCTCGATGCCGCGCGACATACCGATTGAATTCTTCCAGTAGTTCGACGATCGGGCGTATTTCGAGGCATACTGGATGCGGATGGCATCGCTCGAGAGCATGTCCTGCCAGAGAATGGCCTGCCGCTCGCCGCGGATGAAGATCCGCTGGGGATTCTCGACCCGGAGCAGGTTGTCGATCTCGTACGAGGTAGCGTAACGCTCCGTCGAGCCGGGGAATCCCATGATCATGGCAAAGTCGCCCTCGTCATAACCGTCGAGCGAGACCTTGAGGAACTTCTCGGCCTTGTAGGGGACATTTTCGGGCGAATAGTCGGCCGGGCGGTTGTCCTTGCCGGCATAGACGCGGAAGATCGAGAAATCGCCCGTATGACGCGGCCACATCCAGTTGTCGGTGTCGCCGCCGAACTTGCCGATCGACGAAGGGGGCGTACCGACCAGACGCACGTCCGTATAGACCTCCATGACGAAGGCGAAGAACTGGTTACCGCCGAAGAACGACTCGACGGCAACCTCCATGCCGGGGTTCTCCTTGCGCAGACGCTCCTTGACGGCCCGAATGTTCTCTCGCGTCAGCCGCTGGTACTCCTCCTGCGAAGCGATCGAGGGGACGTTGCCCATCACCTCGGGCGTCACGTCCGAAATCTTGCGGATGAAGCGCACCTCAAGGCCGGGAGCCGGGAGCTCCTCCTGGCGGGACATGGCCCAGAAGCCGTACTTCAGGTAGTCGTGTTCGACCGACGAGAGGCTCTGGATCGAGCTGTAACCGCAGTGGTGGTTCGTAAAGAGCAGGCCTTCGGGGGAGACGATCTCACCCGTGCAGCCACCGCCGAAGATCACGACGGCATCCTTCAGCGAGGAGTGGTCGATGCTGTAGATCTCCTCGGCGGAGAGCTTGCAGCCGCGCTCCTTCATCTGCTTGATGTTCATCTTCTGAAGGTAGGGCAGCAGCCACATGCCTTCATCGGCAGCGGCGGAGAGGGTCATCCCCACGGCCGCTGCGAGTAACAGGAATTTTTTCATACAATAAGGATAAAGTTTGTTTTCATCATTTGACACGCTTGCACTTGGCGCTCACCGCAAGGATCTCGAGCCGCAGGATCTCGGTCCGCGCAAAGGAGCGTTCGGCGTAGTGCAGGCCCGTTTCACACTCGCCGGGGGCATATTTTTCGAGCAGCAGGCGAAGCGCCCTCCACCGCTCCTCGACCGGGATCCCCCGTACGGCACGGGCGCGTACGACGACACTCTCATAGGCCGTCGTAAACTTCGAAGGGGCCACCCGGGTCGCCCCCACGACACAGAACGAAACCTCCGGCACGCGGTCCACGCATCGGAGCTTCCGTCCTTCGGGGGCACAATGCACATAGATACACCCCTCCCCGTTCCAGACATAGCTGAGCGGAATGCCATAGGCCTCCCCCTGCTCGGCCACCATCGAGAGCACCCCGTATTCGCCCCGCCGCAAAAGTTCGCGGGCCGCCTCTTCATCGAGCAGGCGGTCGCGGCGGCGCACCTCCGCATTGTCAAACCGGAAGCGGCCCGTCTCCGGCTCCTCCGTCGGCCTCCCCTGTGGCAGCACATCCGTCTTCAACCCTTCGGTCTCAACCCCTTCCGTCTTCCGCCCCTCCATCTTTGACCCTTCCATCTTTGACCCGTTACCGGTGTGTTCCACGTCAGGTCACCCTTGTCGGCCCCCCGGGTCTTCCTTACCGGATAGCAATCATGTTACGGATCGAACGCTCGGCGGCACGGCGCACCTGCTCGTCGAGGAGGATTTCGGGCGACTCCTTTTCGAGAGCCGAACAGATGTTTTCGAGCGTCACCATCTTCATGTAGCGGCAGTTGTTGCAGCCGCATGCCTCGTCGTCGGGCGGCGCCGGGATAAAGAGCTTGTCGGGATAGCGCTTGTGCATCTCGGCCAGGATGCCGGCCTCGGTAACGACGATGAACGCGCGGGCGTCGCTGCGTCCGCAGTAGTCGAGAATCCCGGCCGTCGAACCCACGTAGTCGGCCACCTGCACGATATAGTCGCGGCATTCGGGGTGGACGACCACCTTTGCCTCGGGATGTTCCCGCTTGAGCTGCAGGAGCTTTTCGAGCGAGAACTCCTCGTGGACATGGCAGGCGCCGTTCCAGAGCACCATGTTCTTCCGCCCAGTCAGCTTCTGAATATAGGAGCCCAGGTTGCGGTCCGGGGCGAAGATCAGCGGCTGGTCGTCGGGCAGCGACTGAACGACCTTCAGGGCGTTGGACGACGTGCAGCAGATATCCGTCAGGGCCTTGACCTCGACCGTTGTATTGACATACGAGACCACCTTGTATCCGGGATAGCGGGCCTTGAAGGCGGCAAACTCCTTTGCGTCGCACGATTCGGCCAGCGAGCAGCCCGCCTCGGGGCAGGGGATGAGCACCTTCTTTTCCGGGCAGAGTACCTTGGCCGTTTCGGCCATGAAGTGGACGCCGGCGAAGAGGATGATCTGCGCATCGACCTTCTGTGCCTGGATCGAGAGGGCCAGCGAATCCCCCAGGAAGTCGGCTACGGCCTGCACTTCGGGTGTCGTATAGTAATGCGCCAGGATCACGGCATTCTTCTCGCGTTTGAGCGCCTCGATGCGGCGGGCGAGTTCGGCGGAGTTATCGACGTTCATTTTCTTTTTTATTCCTTTAATAAATTTTAATAAATAAGAAAGAAGAAGAAATATAATAGCTGTTGATACTGTTTACAACTTCCACTGTTAGTTCTCTATCAACATTTTCTCGTTTTTCTTTTCTTTATTTTTCTTCTTTGTTATTTGAAATACAAGAAAATAGAAAATTATTCAACAATTGTTGACAACGGTTTTCGACATTTCGACAGCCTGAAACTTTCAACATCCGCTTCCCGTTTCGTGAGGATTTCGCGGCGGACAACTTTTTATAAAAATTTTTGGTTTCGGGGATTTCTTGTATATACCCTGCCTGATTTTCGAAAAGCAAATTTTCAGGCCCCGACTTTTCCTTTTTTATCATCCGTTGTTGAACCGGTTGTCGACACTTTGTCAACCGTTTTTCATCACTTTGCTGACAATCTTCTCCGCAATCGAGCGGTAGCGCTCCTCCACTTCGGGATGCGTCGCCGTAGCCGGACGCCCCTCCTCTGCACCCTCCATAATCGATTGAACGATCGGTATTTCACCCAGGAAATCCACTCCGCTCTTCTCGGCATAGGCCCGGGCTCCGCCCCGTCCGAAGAGGTAATAGCGGTTCTGCGGCAGTTCGGCCGGCGTAAACCACGCCATGTTTTCGATGATGCCCGCCACCGGGATGTTGACATTCTCGTTGCGGAACATCTCCACGCCGCGCACCACGTCGGCCACGGCCACCTGCTGCGGCGTGGAGACGATCACCGCGGCGTCGATCTTCAGTTCGCCGATGATCGACAGATGCACGTCGCCCGTTCCGGGAGGCAGATCCGCCAGCAGGAAGTCCAGCGTCCCCCACCGCGTCTGGTGAATCATCTGCTTGAGGGCGCTCACGGCCATGGCACCGCGCCACAGCAGCGCATCGGTCGGCTTGATGAAGAAGCCGATCGACATGAGCTTGATGTCCATCGATTCGGCCGGGACGATGTGTTCGGCGCCGTTCTCCTCGACGGCTTCGGGCAGGTAGCCCTCCACGCCGAACATCTTGGGCTGCGAGGGTCCGTAGATGTCGGCATCGAGCACTCCGACGCGGAATCCCATGTTGCGCAGGGCGATGGCCAGGTTGGCCGTGACGGTCGACTTCCCTACCCCACCCTTTCCCGAGGCCACGGCAATGACCTTGGCGATGCCGCCCGTGGTGGTCGAGAGTTTGGGTTCGGGACGCGGTGCGGCGCCGCCCTCCTTGATGACGACGAGCACTTCGGCGCCGGGGAACGCCTCACGCAGCAACGTTTCGGCCTGGTTTTTGATCTTCACGGCAAAGGGGTCGCGCGGCTTGGCGAAGCGCAGCACGACGGTCACCTTGCCCTCGGCCGTAGCCAGGTGTTCGATGAATCCGCTCGAGACGATATCCTTTCCGGTTTCGGGATGGACGATCGAGGCGAGCAGTTGCCTTATTTTTTCCTCCATGGTTGCGAAAAGTTACTTTTTCGCAAAGATAACGTATATTTTCAGTATTAAATGTAGGGTGTGGATTTATTTTATCGAAAAACGATAAATTTTATTTGTTTTTCGTAAAAGATCCTTATCTTTGCAAGGGAAGCATATCCGATCGCTGGGCCGTTGCCGGGTCGGTCGGATCTCGATACGGGAAACTCGAACGAAAAATAATCGCAACATGAATTTCTGGAAAACCTTTTTGGCCGGTGTGCTTGCCGTGGTGGCGGGTACGATTCTGGTCTTTTTGTTTTGGATTTTTCTGCTGCTCGGGATCGCCGGGTCGATGGAGAAGAGCGTGACGGTCGCCCCCGGGTCGATTCTGAAGATCGACTTTTCGGAGTTGTTGACCGATGCTCCGTCGAACGATCCGCTGGCGGGCATCGACGTGCTGACGCTTCAGAATACGCCGCAACTTGCATTGTTCAAGGCTTTGCGGGCGCTTGAAGCCGCGGCGGCCGACGACCGCATCCGGGGCATCTACCTGCGGATGAACGGCATGGGCGGAATTGCCGGAACGGCCCTGCTCGAGGAGCTGCGCACGGCCCTCGGGGAGTTCCGCCAGAGCGGCAAGTTCATCGTGGCCTACAACGAGACCTATTCGCAGGGACAGTACTACCTGGCTTCGGTGGCCGACCGCATCTATCTGCAGCCGCAGGGGGGCATCGACTGGACGGGACTGGCTTCGAATGTCACCTTCTACAAGGGGCTTCTGGACAAACTCGATCTGAAGGTCGAGGTCTTTCGTCCGACGGCCTGCCGTTACAAGAGCGCCGTCGAACCCTTTCTCCTCGAGCGTATGTCGCCGGCCAACCGCGAACAGATGCAGGAGCTCATCAATTCGATGTGGGGAACCATTTCGGGCGACGTCTGCGCGGTGCGCGGGATCGACTCCGTGGAGATGCGCCATCTGACCGACAACCTGGAGGTTTCGCTGGCCGACGAGGCGCTGAAGGCGGGATTTGTCGACGGGCTCCTCTACGAGGACCAGATGAATGACGTCTTTGCCGAACTGGGCGTGGAGGCCGACGGGGATGACTACCGCTTCGTGACGCTGGGACAGTATGCGGCCCAGGTGGGCGCCGATCTGAAGAATATCTCGGCCGATCAGGTGGCGATCGTCTATGCCGACGGACAGATCGTCGACGGCGAGGGTTCCGGCCGTGCGGTCTATGGCAATACGCTGGCCGCGACGCTGGCCGACGTGCGTCGCAACGACCGGATCAAGGCCGTCGTGCTGCGGGTCAACTCCCCCGGAGGCAGCGCACTGGCTTCGGATGTCATCTGGCGTGAAATGGAGCTGCTGCGGGAGGAGAAACCCGTGATCGTTTCGATGGGCTCCTATGCGGCCAGCGGCGGATACTACATTTCGTGTCCGGCCGATGCAATTGTGGCCAACCGGCTGACGCTGACCGGCTCGATCGGAGTCTACGGCATGGTGCTCGATTCGCGGGAGGCGCTGAAGAACAAACTGGGCATCACGGTCGACGGCGTGCAGAGCAACACCTCGTCGGATTTCATGGGCCGTGGACCGCTGACTTCGGTCCAGCGGGCGATGCTGATGCGTGGCGTGGACCAGGTCTACGAGACCTTCACGCAGGATGTCTCCGAGGGTCGCAATCTGCCGTTGGAACGGGTGCTGGAGATTGCCGGCGGCCGGGTCTGGTCGGGTGAGGATGCCCTTGGAATCGGGTTGGTCGACGGCTGCGGAGGTTTGAAGACGGCCCTTGCCGTTGCCGTGGAGAAGGCCGGATTAGGGGACAATTACCGGGTGGTGGAGGTTCTCGACCAGCCGACGGGTTTGTCGGCCATCCTTTCGTCGCTGAACGCCAGCCTGCGGATGGCCTTCACGCGTTCGGATTTGGGCGACATGATGAAGGAGTACGGCGAGGTCCGCGAGGCATTGAGCCAGCAGGGAGTGGTGATGTACTCCCCTGTCCGGGTCGACATGCAGTAACGGCCTGCTGACAGAATTTATCCTCAGAGAGGGCGTCCCGAAAGGGGGCGCCCTCTCTTTTTCGGGAATAATTTTGCGCGGCGGAGCGGAATTCCTTCGGCTTTCGCTATCTTTGCAATATGGCAGTAATTCGATTGACTAAGGAATTCTCCTTCGAGGCGGCACACGCGCTCGAAGGTTACGACGGCCCGTGCCGCGAGATCCACGGGCACTCCTACCGCTTTTTCGTCACGGTGAAGGGAACTCCCCTCTGCGATGCGTCGAACCCCAAATGCGGCATGGTGATGGATTTCGGCGTGCTGAAACGCATCGTCAACGAGGAGATCGTTTCGCGCTTCGACCATTCGCTCGTCCTCAAGGCCTCCGAGACCGGCGAGGAGCTTTACCGGGTTCTGTCGGCGCGCTTCGGCAACATCATCACCGTCGACTACCAGCCCACGTGCGAGAACATGCTCGAGGACTTTGCCGCACGCATCTCGGCGCGTCTGCCTCAGGGTGTGACGCTCCATTCGTTGCGGCTGCACGAAACGGCCACCTCGTTTGCCGAGTGGTTTGCCGAAGACAACATCCGACAATAAAGAGCCCGCAGACGATGAAAAAACTCTTTCTGGTCGACGCCTATGCGTTGATTTTCAAGTATTATTACGCCTTTCTGGGGCGGCCCATGCGCAACCGTGCGGGGATGAACACCTCGGTGGTGTTCGGCTTCGTGAAGTTCCTGCGCGACATGCTCAAGCGCGAACATCCCGATCTGCTGGGGGTGGCGTTCGATCCTCCGGGCGGCAGTTTCCGGCGCGAGATCTTCCCCGAATACAAGGCCAACCGCACGGAGACCCCCGAGGACATTCTGTTGTCGGTACCCTATGTCAAACGGGTGCTGGAGGCGATGCGTATCCCGATCCTCGAGGTTCAGGGCTACGAGGCCGACGACGTGATCGGCACCCTTTCGAGGAAGGGGGCCGAGGCGGGTTATGACGTCTACATGGTGACCCCCGACAAGGATTACGGACAGCTGGTGCGCAACCACTGCCGCATCTACAAGCAGCGCGGATCCGGGGGGAGCATCGAGATTGTCGGCCGCGACGAAATCCGCGAGAAGTACGGCATCGACGACCCGCAGCTGGTGCGCGATATCCTGGCCCTGTGGGGCGATGCGTCGGACAACATTCCCGGCGTGCCGGGCATCGGCGAGAAGGGGGCCTGCAAACTGGTCCGCGAGTGGGGTCCGGTGGAGAACATCCTGGAGAACGTGGCGAAGATCCCCGGCAAACAGGGTGAGAAGATCGCCGCGTGGGCCGACAATCTGCGGCTGGCCAAACGGCTGACGACCATCTGCCTCGACGTGCCGATCGACCTCAGCGCGGAGGAGCTTGCGGTGAGCGAACCCCGTCTGGACGATCTTCGGACGGTCTTTGCCGAACTGGACTTCAAGGCTTTTCTGAACGATTTGTCGAATCTGGCCCCGGCCGAGCCCCTATCGGATGCTCCGCGCCAGGAGGCGCAGACCCAGTTGTCGGACATGGCGCGGGCCAAGTCGGCTGCGGCGCGCCGGGCCGCCATGGCGGGTCAGGGGAGTCTGTTCGGTGAGACGCCCGTCATCCCGCCGCTGCCGAGCGTGAAGCCCGTTCCGGCGGCCGAACTGCAGGCCGAGGCGGCGGAGGAACCCTTTGCCACAGCCCAGACCACGCCCCATGAATACACGCTCGTCGAGACGGCCGACCAACTGCGCGAGGTGATCGCCGCCGTGGGCCGCTACGAAGAGTTCTGCTTCGATACGGAGACCACGGGACTGGACATCTTCAACGACCGCATCGTGGGTCTTTCGCTGGCCGTCGAACCCTTCCGGGCGTGGTACATCCCCTTCAACGAGGCCAATACGCGCGAATACGTCGAGATTATCCGCCCGCTGTTCGAGAATGAACACATCGCCAAGATCGGCCAGAACGTCAAGTTCGACCTCATGGTGCTGCGGCAGCTGGGCATCACGATCCGCGGCCGCTTCTACGATACGATGATCCTCCACTACCTGCTCGATCCCGAGTCGCGTCACAACATGAACGTGCTGGCTGAGCGCTATCTGAACTACCGCCCGATCGAGATCGAGACGCTGATCGGCAAGGGCTCCAAACAGTTGACGATGGATCTGGTCAACGTCGAGCGGGTGAAGGAGTATGCGGCCGAGGATGCCGACGTGACGCTGCGGCTGAAGCAGGTGCTCTACCCCATGGTCGAACAGATCGGCATGCACGACCTCTACTTCGAGATCGAGGAGCCGATGATCACCGTGCTGGCCGACATCGAGATGGCGGGTGTTCGGATCGACACCGAGGCGCTGGCGCTCTATGCCGTGGAGCTGAACCGCAAGCTGGCGGAGCTGGAGGCGGCCGTACGGGCCGAGACCGGCGAGCCGAATCTGAACATCAACTCGACGCGTCAGCTGGGCGAGGTGCTCTTCGCGAAGATGCGCATTGCCGAGAAGCCGAAGATGACCCGCACGAAGCAGTTCTGCACCGACGAGGAGTACCTGCAGAGCTTCGCTCACAAACACCGCATCGTCGATCTGATTCTCGAGTACCGCGGTGTGAAGAAGCTGCTGTCGACCTACGTCGAGGCGCTGCCGCAGCTGGTCAACCGCCGTACGGGACGCATCCATACGTCGTTCAACCAGGCGGTGACGGCCACCGGGCGCCTCTCGTCGACGAATCCCAACCTGCAGAACATCCCCGTGCGCGACGAGATGGGGCGCCGCATCCGCAAGGCCTTCATCCCCTCGGATGAGGACCATCTGCTGCTGTCGGCCGACTACAGCCAGGTCGAACTGCGGCTGATGGCCCATCTGTCGGGTGACGAGGCGCTGATCGCCGCCTTCGAACACGGCGAGGATGTCCATGCCGCGACGGCCGCCCGGCTCTTCAACAAATCCATCGACGAGGTGACTCCCGAGGAGCGGCGTCGGGCCAAGACGGCCAATTTCGGCATCATCTACGGCATTTCGGCCTTCGGGCTGAGCCAGCGGCTGGAGATCCCGCGCAAGGAGGCCAAAGAGATCATCGACGGCTATTTCGCCTCCTACCCCAAGGTCCGCGAGTATATGGAGCAGGTGGTGGCGAAGGCCCGCGAGGACGGCTTCGTGACGACGATCTTCGGACGCCGCCGCTATCTGAACGACATCACGTCACATAACGCCGTGGCGCGGGGTCTGGCCGAGCGCAACGCCGTGAATGCCCCGATCCAGGGTTCGGCGGCCGACATCATGAAGATCGCCATGATCAACGTCCACCGGCGCTTTGCCGCCGAGGGGATCCGCTCGCGGGTGATCCTGCAGGTGCACGACGAACTGGTGGTCGACATGCTGCGCGAGGAGCAGGATCGGGTCGTACGCATCGTCACCGAGTGCATGGAGACGGCCGCGAAGCTCCGCGTACGGCTCATCGCCGATGCCGGCGTGGGCGAAAACTGGCTCGAAGCCCACTGATCCGGGCGGGGGGGGTACGAAGGAGACCTCCCGCACGGAGCAAACAAATCGTAAACAACCGTAAAACGAATGGTATGATCGAACCGATTTACAACCCTTCGCCGTCGCGTTACGACGGCATGCATTATCGGCGGGCGGGCCGCAGCGGGATTCTGCTGCCGTTGCTGTCGCTCGGGATGTGGCACAATTTCGGGAGTCGGCAGACCTTCTCGAAGGTCCGCGAGATGGCCCATTACGCCTTCGACCGGGGCATCGTCCACTTCGATCTGGCGAACAATTACGGCCCGGAGTACGGCACGGCCGAGGAGAACTTCGGGCGTCTGATGGAGACCTCGTTCCGCCCCTACCGCGACGAACTCTTCATCTCGACCAAGGCCGGTTATGACATGTGGCCGGGTCCCTACGGCAACTGGGGTTCGCGCAAGTACCTCATGGCGAGCCTCGACCAGAGTCTGCGCCGCATGAAGCTCGACTACGTGGATCTCTTCTATTCGCACCGTTTCGATCCCGCGACGCCGCTCGAGGAGACGCTGCAGGCCCTGGTCGACATCGTTCGCAGCGGCAAGGCGCTCTACGTGGGGCTGTCGCGTTATCCGCTCGAGGCGGCGCGGTTTGCCTTCGACTATCTGAAGCGGCGCGACGTACCCTGCCTGCTTTTTCAGGACCGTTACAACCTGCTCGATCGCATGCCGGCGGAATCGGGCGTACTGGATCTCACGGTTGCCGAGGGTTCGGGCTTCATCGTCTTCTCGCCGCTGGCGCAGGGGTTGCTGACGAACCGCTATCTGAACGGCATACCGGCCGATTCGCGCATGGCCGAGAACCGGACGCTCCATCGCGAGGTGCTCGACGAGACGATGTTGCGTCGTCTGCGGGGGCTCGATGCCCTGGCGCGCGAACGCGGACAGTCGCTGGCCGAGATGTCGCTGGCGTGGCTGCTTCGCGACGAGCGCATCACCTCGGTGATCATCGGCGCCAGCTCCACGGCGCAGATCGAGGACAATCTCCGTGCGATGGAGCACATGGAGTTTTCGGCCGAAGAGCTTGCGCGCATCGAGGAGCTGCTGGGAGCGTGATCCGTTTGTAGATTGAAATTGGCGGTCGTGCCAGTTCAAAAACGAAGCCGGACCTTGTGTGGAACAAGGTTCGGCTTCTGCGTGGTGCGGGGATCGGCTTCGGGCGTCAGAACGAGATACCGACGCGCAGTCCGAAGTTGTTGAGGTTGTTGACCCGGTAGACCAGTACGTCGCCCTCGTTGGTGGCGTAGCTGTAGTAGAGGGCCACGTGGATGCCCATGCGGTAGTCCGGACGCGGGAAGATCGAGACGCCGACCTCGGGCGAGAGGTAGAATCCCCACGTCTCGGTGTATTGGCGCACGACGTAGTAGTAGGACGAAAGTTCGGCGTAGCTGGCACCCAGCTTCAAGCCGACGTACGGTTGGAAGACGCTGTCCGTAAGCCAGTTGTAACGGCTTGCAACGCCGAACGGCAGCTGGAACAGCGCATGTTTCTGATTGGTCGTCAGGGCTGCGCCGTCGCCCAGATCGAGCGTCTGACGGTCGATGCTCTCCAGATTGGTCTGGTACGAAAGGAAGGGACCCACGGTGATGGCCGGCGTGACGAAGTAACCGCCTTCGAAGTTCATGCCCCAGCCCGAGGTCTTGTCGGCCAGACCGTTGTCGAGGGGTACGCCCATCTGCCAGTCGACATTGATGTAGGTGTTGGGGATCAACTGCGCTTTGCCCGGCAGAGCGACTGCCAGCAGGACGACGCAGCATGCAAGGATTTTGAGGTATTTGGCTGTTTTCATGATCGGAAGATTTTGAGTTGGACTATTTGGTCAGATAGGGTGACTGAACGAAGGCCTGATCCACGCCGTCGATCGTACGCTGCAGATTGAGTTCCGAGTCGTTGGTCAGCAGACCGCCGATGAACGTATCCCAGACGATGGGGAGTTTTCGGTTGTTCTCCTCTTCGGCCTCGAGGTTGACCATCTCCATGAGCAGCGAGCCGGCCGTGTAGCCGTAGTAGACGCTGTAGGGGTAGTGCCAGCCGTTCCAGTTTCCCCAGTATCCGGGGGCCCAGTAGTAGGGATAGTACCACCACCAGTAGGGGTTGTTGTAGCCGACGAAGTAGGTCTCCTGGCGCACGTAGCTGAGCTGCAGGCCGACGGCTGCCAATGTTTTGTCATCTGTTCGCGTGTAGCCGGCGTTGTCCATCCGGGCGGCCACGGCGTCGATGATCGTCAGGGCGTCGTCGTCTTTCCAGTACTCGGTCCGGTTGTTGTTGCCGATGATGAGGATACTGTCGGGGAGGAAGTAGGTGTCGATTGCGGAGAAGTCGGTTCCCGAATCGTGGGCGGTGTAGACCAGATAATCCTCGTGGAGATCCGACGTCGAGGGGTCTTTCTGGCACGAGCAGAACGCTACTGCGGCGAGTGCGAACGCAAGGTAACGGAGTTGTTTGACGTTCATGATGTTTTTGATTTTTGGTTTGCTGTTCACCTCACCCCAAATTTCGTTCCCGGGTGGGCCGCAAACGGCCTTGCGGTCCGAACGGGACACGAAAAAACCGGAAATCCGCAAAACGGGATTTCCGGTTGGCTCCTGTGGTTCGGAAACGGGTCTGTTACCGATACTTGTGTGAGATGAGGGTCATGAACTCCTCGCGGGTGCGGTGGTCCGAGAGGAAGATGCCCGTGAAGGCGGAGGTCGTTGTGGCGGACTGCTGCTTCTCGATGCCGCGCATCTGCATGCACATGTGGCTGGCCTCGATGACAACGGCCACGCCCATCGGGCTCAGCGCCTCCTGGATGCAATCGCGGATCTGGACCGTCAGCCGCTCCTGGACCTGCAGCCGGCGGGCGAAACATTCGACCACGCGGGCGATTTTCGACAGTCCGGTGATGTAACCGTTGGGGATGTAGGCGACGTGGGCCTTGCCGTAGAAGGGCAGCATGTGGTGTTCGCAGAGCGAATAGAGCTCGATGTCCTTGACGAGGACCATCTGTTTGTACTCCTCGCGGAACGTCGCCGAGCGGATGATCTCCAGCGGATTTTCGTCGTACCCCTTCGTGAGGAACGACATGGCCTTGGCCACGCGTTCGGGGGTCTTCAGCAGCCCTTCGCGTGCGGGATCCTCGCCCAGCAGGCGCAGGATTTCGGTATAGTGGCCTTTGAGGGCTTCGATCGTCGCGGCGTCGAAGCGCTCCTCCTTTTCATACAGTTTTGTCTCCATGATGGGGCAAAGATACGAATTATTTCATGATCTGGTCGATGACCCGCGAAGTCCGGGCGGCGGGGTGTCCGGTCGAGGGGCAGTGTCCCACGCCGCGGAGTTCGTCGACGATCGTGCGGATCAACGGTCCCTGGATATGCTCCGGGGGTGCGATTTCGAAGCGTTCCGTGCCCTCGGGCGTCTGCAGTTCGATGGGCGAGAAGGCGAAGGTGGCGAAGCGCACCGAGCCGCGGGTGCCGGCGATGAGCACCGAATCCTCCTGCTCGTCGGGTTGCGAGACGAAGCTCCAGAGCCCGGTTCCGCAGGCTCCCGAGCGGAACTGCAGCAGCGCCGAGACCGTGTCGGCCACCTCGTACAGCCCGCCGAGATTGCTCTTCGTCCCCTCGGCTGCCGAGATCTCACCGAGCAGGAAGTCGAGGATGTCGAGCGTGTGGGGGGCCATGTCGTAGAAGTATCCGTCGCCGCCGACCTCGCGGCGCAGCCTCCACGGCAGGTGGGCCGGATCGCGGTCCTCGGGCCCTGCAGGGCGCAGATAGCGCACCTCGACGCGTTGCGGCGTACCGATCCGCCCGCTCCCGATCAGCTCCTTTACCTTCAGAAAATAGGGCAGCGCACGGCGGTAGTAGGCCACGTAGAGGGGGACACCGCAATGCTCCGCAGCGGCGATCATCTCCCGGCATTCGGCGTAGTTCATTGCCATGGGCTTCTCGACGTAGACGGGTTTGCCGGCCTCCAGGACGCGGATGGCCAGCTCGCGGTGCGAGACGGGCGGCGTGGCGACGTAGACGATGTCGACCCCGGGATCGGCAATCAGCTCCGCGGCGTCGGTGTAGTAGCGGGCGACGCCGTGACGGCGGGCGAAATCGGCCGCCCGGGCCTCGTCGCGCCGCATGACGGCCACCAGCTGCGAGTGGTCCAGCCGGTACATCGGCGGGCCGCTCTTGCGTTCGCAGACGGCTCCGCATCCCAGAATGCCCCAGTGTACGGTCTCCAACGGTTTCATGACGTACGGCTATTTTTCGGTTGCCGCCTCCAGCGAGTGGAGGTATTCGGCCAGTTTGCGTACGGCACGACCGCGGTGCGAGACGGCGTTCTTCTCCTCGGGTGACATCTCGGCGAAGGTCCGCTCGCAGCCGTCGGGGATGAACAGCGGATCGTAGCCGAACCCTTCGTGACCGGCCTCGTGGTCGATGATGCGCCCCTCGACCACCCCTTCGAAGAGGTGTTCTTCGCCGTTGAGGATCAGCGAGATGACCGTACGGAAGCGGGCTCTTCGGTCGCTCTTTCCCTCCAGATTGCGGAGCAGCAGGCGGTTGTTGGCCGCAAAGTCGTGACCGTCGGTGGCGTAGCGGGCCGAGTGGACCCCGGGGGCGCCGCCCAGTGCGGCCACCTCGAGTCCCGTATCGTCGGCAAAGCAGTTCTCACCCGTGCGGTCGTGGATGTAGCGGGCCTTCTGCGAGGCGTTGCCCTCGAGGGTCTCCTGCTCTTCGGGAATCTCCTCGGTGATGCCGCACTGACGCGGTGTCACGAGGGTGAAGCCATCGCCCAGTACGGCCTGTACCTCGCTGAGCTTGTGGGCGTTGTTGGTGGCGAATATGATCTTCATGGTGTGTGTTTGGTTTCGATTCGGCTGCGAAGGTAGTCAATTTTCCGGAAATCCCGAACCGGACTCCGCGTCGCGGCCCAGATGTCCGAGTTCGTAGTGTTCGTAGCGGGCGAGGACCTTGCCGCCGCCCAGCAGGTAGAGGTCGTCGCAGACCCCCTCGATCAACGGAATGCGCGTCGAGGTGAGGATCACGGTGCACCCCTTGCTGCCGAGGTGGAGCAGAAGTTGCTGCATGACGAAGATCCGCTCGGGCGTCAGTTCGCGGAAGGGTTCGTCGAGCAGCAGGATGCGTTTGCCGCGCATCAGTGTGAGGATGATGCCGAGGTGTTTTCGGGCCTCGGCGCCGAGCGAGGCGGCCTCCGTGTCGAGCGGCACGGGGAAGCGGCGGAGCAGCGCCTCGGGGTTGACCTTGCGGTCGAACCAGCGGACCAGTCCGATGCAGTCGCGGGCCGTCAGTCCGGGCCAGAAGCGCGGATCGGCCTCGAGCAGGGCCATTTCGCGGCGTTGCAGCGGGTGTCCGGCCTCGGAGATTGTCCCGGCTTCGGGTTGCAGGTCGCCGTAGATGGCCCGCAACAGGGCCCCGCGCCCCTCGCCCGCAATGCCGTGCACGGCACTCTGGGGCAGGTGCATCGTCACGCCGTCGAGCAGCATCCGCTTACCGTCGCGGATCCGAAGCGAATCAATCGTAATCATGGAGGTAACGGTTCAGGTTGCGTTCGGCCCGCAGGGCGTAGCTGACCATGAGGCCGAGGCTCAGGGGCAGCAGCACGGGGAGGATGAAGCCCGCCAGCCCGAAGCGTTCGGCCACGGGGCGCCGGGGAGTCTCTCCGGGGCGGTAGCGGGCGTATTTGGCCACCACGGCGTAGAGCAGCGCCAGGGCCGAAAGCGGCGCCCAGGCTACGGCGATCCAGGCCGTACGGGGATGGGCCAGGATGGCCAGCAGGGCGAAGGGGATGGCCAGCAGGAAGTAGTTGCGCCAGGCGGTGAGGACCTTGCGCACGAGCAGCCGGCTGGCGTTCATCTCCGGGAGTTGCAGCATCCGGAGGGGTTCGCAGTCGTGGTAGAAGCCGCCGCACGCAATGGCCGCGACGTAGAGGGCCGGGAATCCGGCCGCGGGCAGCAGGATGCAGAGAATCAGTCCTGCGGCGGCGAACCACACGGCCGTGAGGTGGCGCCGCAGTCCGATGGTCCATTCGGGCGAACCGGCGAGCCGTTCGGGGCGGATCCAGCGTGCGGTGTGGAGGTGTTTTGCGTGGGGCGAGGACATGGCGGTCAGCGGACGACGCCGAGTTTGGCGAGCCGGTCGTCGAGGTCGATCTTCTCGATGATGGTCTTCACCACGAGGTCCATCTCCGAGCCTTCGGCATAGTCGGCCGGGCAGACGTGGTTGACGCGGTTGTCGTGGATGAGTGACGAGAGCTCCTTGCGGGCGCCCTTCTGGTCGGGGTTGTAGACGGCGATCGAGTGTCCGCCGTAATTCTTCACCAGCCGCATGCAGGGGATGTCCGTCGTTCCGTCGCCGACGTAGATCATGTGGCTGAACGGCACGGGGCGTTCGTTTTCGGGGATGTAGCGATTGACCAGCTTCGAGTCGAAGACCGACTCGACCCCCTTGTTGATCTTGAAGATGAACTGTGTCTTGTTGGTGTAGTTGACCGCTACGGCAGGCCAGTAGGCGATTCCGTCGACATCGTAGAGGAACGAGCAGGCGTAGATTTTGCGGAATTCGTGGGCGATCTCCGTCCCCTCGATGATCTCTTTCAGTCCCGAGGAGTTGATGTAGTGCAGGATGCGGATTCCGCGCTCCTCGCCGTAGCGGTTGATCCGCGCGAACCACTCCTTGACACCGTTGAAGAGCGTGACGCGGCGTCCCGACTCCTGAAAGGCTTCGCGACGCAGCGACAGTCCCTTGGATTTGGCCTCCTGGATCATGCGGGCCATGTACGTAAGGACCATGTCGGCATCCTGGGTCTCGGCCAGCGAGTTGGCCTCCGACCAGAACTCCTTGTTGCTCTTCCCGACGGCCGGGATGAAGTCGTACTCCTGCATGTTTCCGGGGGCGAGCGTCCCGTCGAAATCGTAGATCAGGGCTATGGTGAAACGGTAATCCATGGTTTTCGGGATTTGATTTCTCAAAGATAACGTTTTTTTCCTATTTTTGCACGTGGTAATACATAGCGAAGTTTGAGAGTATGGATTTCAAGGAATTGATTGCCAAACGCCGTTCGGTCCGCAAGTTTACGGATCGTCCGGTTCCCGGCGAGGTGGTCGACCGCATCCTCGCGGAGGCACTGACGGCCCCTTCGGCCCGCAATACGCGTACGACACGCTTTCTGGTGGTCGACGATCCGGCGCTGGTGGCCCGCATGGCCGAGATGCGCGACTACGGTTCGGGATTTCTGAAGAACGCCCCGCTGGCGATCGTCATCCTGGGCGACACCACGACGAGTGATCTGTGGCGGGAAAATGCCGCCATTTCGGCCACGGTGCTCCAGCTGGCCTGCGTCGACGAGGGGCTTGCCTCGTGCTGGGTCCACATCTGCGGGCGCCCGCGGCGCAAGGACGACCCCGAGGGGGAGAAGGCCGCCGACTTCCTGCGGAGTTTCCTGCCCATTCCCGAGTCGTGCGAACCGCTCTGCGCCATCGCCATCGGCTACTCCGACTTTGTGCCGGCGCCGCTGCCCGAGTACGACGACTGGTCGCGGGTCATCCGCCTGTGAGCGGGCTGGGACCGCCCCGCTCCCGAGAGACTGAGAGAGAATATTTTTAACCCAATCAGAAAGACCATGAAAAAGACCATTCTGACAAGCCTTTCCCTGATGGCCGCATTGATCCTCACGAGCTGTGGATCGCAGCAGAAGGAGACCGTTTCCGTCGAGATCTTCAACGAGGGGCTCCGTTACTGCGAGAGCACCTATCCCTATGAGGGCGGTATTCTCATTGCCAACTTCGGCTCCACGCAGCTCGACCCGCTCAACACCGAGGGCAAGGGCTATATCGTCCGCTACAAGGACGGCGCCTCGGAGGTGCTGATTCCGGCCGACGGCAACCTGTCGGGCCCCCGCGGCATGTACCTGCGTGACGGCCGCCTCTTTATCTGCGACGTGAACAAGATCGTCGTCTACAACCTCTCCAACCGCGAGGAGGCACCCCGGGTGATTGCACTCCCCGAGGGTGAGGCCTTCGTCAACGACCTGGCTGCCGAGGGCAACAGCCTCTACGCTTCGGTCACCAATACGGGCCATATCTTCCGCCTCGACATCACGGATCCGGCCCAGCCCGGTGAACCCGAGCTGTGGCTGGAGATTGCCGGCCCCAACGGTCTGGTGATCCGCGACGGTGCGATGTATGTGGCCTGCTATTCGCCCGACGGCCAGGCCCGAAGCGAGCATGTCATCTATCGTATCGCCGACCTGCAGAATCCCGTTGCGGAGCCTTTCGTGACGGTTCCGGGCCAGTACGACGGCATTGCCTTCTCGGGCGACGGCAAGTCGCTCTACGTGACGAACTGGGCTCCGGCCGGCATCTCGCGCATCGACATGCAGACGCGGGAGATCACGCCCGTGGAACTTCCGCTCGAGCAGCCCCTCATCGGACCGGCCGACATGACCGTTGCCGAGGGCAAGATCTATGTGCCCGACCTGCCCAACAGCCGCGTGGTGATCTTCGAAGAGTAGACCGTCGCCTGTCCGAAAGCAAAAAGTCCGGAGTTTTCTCCGGACTTTTTGCTTTCCCTGTTTTGATCTCGGCCGATACCGTCTCCGGCCGTCCTTGCGCTATCGCCCCGTGACGGGCTTGATGTCCTTCACGCGCAGCTGCGTCGAGACCGTACCGCGGTAGTGGTTCTCGACAATCTGATAGCAGACGTCGATCGGTTTGCCGGCGCGGACCCATTCATAGTGCGTCGGTTGTTGGAAGGCGATGGCCTGTAGCTTCGTATTAGGTTTCTGACGCTGCATGAGGTCCATGCGGAGGTGTTCGCTCTCCATGCCGACAAGCTTGGCCTCACCGTGGTTGATCACGCCGTAGGTCACGAAGACCGGGGCCGTATTGCCGGGACCGAAGGGCTGGAAGCGGTTCAGGTCCCGACGGAAGGCGGGCGTGATGTCCGAGAAGAGGAGCTCGCTGTCGATGTCGACCTGCGGGATGAGCATCTGCGGGTCGATGTTCTTCTCGACGAACTCGTTGAAGCGCCGGATGAACTCCCCGACGTTCTCGGGCCGCATCGTCAGACCGGCGGCATACATGTGTCCGCCGAAGTTTTCGAGCAGGTCCGAGCACGACTCGACGGCCTGATAGAGGTCGAATCCCGGCACCGAGCGGGCCGAACCGGTCACGAATCCGTTGCTCATCGTCAGTACGACCGTCGGGCGGTAGTAGGTCTCGATCAGCCGTGAGGCGACGATTCCGACGATGCCCTTCATCCAGCGCGGGTTGTAGATCACCGTGCTCTTCAGGCGCTTGAGTTCGGGATTCTGCTCGATGTATTCGTGGGCCTCCTGCGTGACGTGGCGGTCGATCGACTTGCGGTCACGGTTGTAGGAGTCGATGACGTTGCCGAATTCGGCGGCGACGCTTTCGTTACCCTCGATGAGCAGCTCGACGGCGGCATGACCGCCCGAAGGCGAGGCATTTTCGTCGTTCTCGTCCATGCGCATGCGGCCTGCGGCGTTGATGCGCGGTCCGATCTTGAAGACGATGTCGTCGATGGTGATGTTATGTTTGTCCAGTCCGCAGATCTTGATGATCGACAGCAACCCCTTCGAGGGTTCGCGGTTGAGGTTTTTCAGGCCGTAATAGGCCAGAATGCGGTTCTCACCCGTCAGGGGGACGATGTCCGAGGCGATCGAGACGACGAGCAGGTCCAGCAGGTTGAGAACCTGTTCGGCGGGGATGTGGTTCTTGCGGGCATAGGCCTGCACGAGCTTGAAGCCCACGCCGCATCCCGAGAGTTCGTCGAACGGATAGGAGCAGTCGACCCGCTTGGGGTCCAGAACGGCTACGGCCTGAGGAATCTCCTCGGCCGGGAGGTGATGGTCGCAGATGATGAAATCCACGCCCTTGCTTTTTGCATAGACCACCTTTTCCGTGGCTTTGATGCCACAGTCCAGAGCGATGATCAGCCCCACGCCCTTTCGGGCCGCGAGGTCGATACCCTTGATCGAGATACCGTAACCTTCGGTGTATCGGTCAGGGATGTAGAACATCAGGTTTTTGTGCCCGATCTGGCGGAGGAACTTGTAGACCAGCGCAACGGCCGTACAGCCGTCGACGTCGTAGTCGCCGTAGACCATGATCTTCTCGTGGTTGGCGACGGCCCGTTCGACCCGCTCGACCGCACGGTCCATGTCCTTCATCAGGAAGGGGTCGTGCAGATCGGCGAGGTTGGGTCTAAAGAACTTGTCCGCCTTCTCTACCGTGTCTATGCCTCTTTGTACGAGCAGATTGGCCAGTACGGGCGAGATCCGCAGAGCGGCAGCCAACATGGCTACCGTCGCGGGGTCGCCCTGAGGCTTCACTACCCAGCGTTTTTCGATAGGCATACGAGTTGTTATTTATATATTTCAACATTTAATTCTTCACTTAAAAATTTCACAACCAGACGTTTGACCTCCTCCATCGAGGGTGTCGAGCCGGTTTCCGAGGCGATCGAGGTGACGCCGCGGTCGGTGAATCCGCAGGGGTTGATGCGCGAGAACCAACTCAGGTCGGTTGTCACGTTGAGCGCAAACCCGTGCATGGTAACATAACGTGACGAGCGGACTCCTATTGCGCAGATCTTGCGCGGACGGCGCCCTTCGGCATCGATCCAGACGCCCGAGGCCCCGTGGATGCGTCCGCCGCGGATGCCGTAGCGGTCCACCGTGCGGATGACGGCCTCTTCCAGAGCGTCGATGTAGTCGCGCAGTCCGATTCCGAGGCATTCGAGATCCAGAATCGGATAGCCGACCAGCTGTCCGGGACCGTGGAAGGTGATGTCACCGCCGCGGTCGATGTGAAAGAACCCGGCGCCGGCCGCCTCGAGCGCTTCGCGGCTGACCAGCAGGTTTTCGGCGTGTCCGCTCTTGCCGAGCGTGTAGACCGGCGTATGCTCGACGAGCAGCACCTCGCCGGCCAGTTCCCGCCCGTGCGGGTCGGCCAGACGTGCGCAGTCGGCTGCCAACATCGGACCAAACGTTCCTCCGGCGTCCGTATTTGTATCCGATGCGCGCCCGGCAGACGTACTTTCGTCCGCTGTTTTCGCCTCCGAAGCGCACTCGGCGGCTACCCTCTCGCCACACTCCCGGCTACCGGAACGTTTCCGGGCCAGAAGGGCGTCGAAGAACTCCTGCTGCAGTTTCCAGCAGGCGGCATACTCCAGGGTTCCGAGGTCCCTCAGCAGGGCTTTCATTGCTACAAACCTTTTACGCTACGCAGGGCTTCTTCGGCCATGTACGACGAGCGGACCAGGGGTGCACTCGCGCAATAGCTGAAACCCATCTCCAGCGCCTGAAGTCTGTACCATTCGAATTTTTCGGGAGTGATATACGCCGCAACGGGGTAGTGCTCCAGAGTAGGCCGAAGGTACTGACCAAGCGTTACGATCCTGACGCCCGCCTGTCGCAGGTCGTGCAGGGTCTGTAAAACTTCATCATCGCTTTCGCCGAGTCCGACCATCAGACTGCTTTTGGTCACGACACCCCGGCTGCTCAGGTAGCGCAGGGTCGCCAGACTGGTCCGATACCTGGCCCGGGAACGGACCAGCGGGGTCAATCGCTCGACGGTTTCGATGTTGTGCCCGATGATGTCGGGCTTCGACGCGATGACCGTATCCAGCAGGTCGGGTCGTGCGTCGAGATCGGGAATAAGGAGCTCAATTACGGCGTCGGGGTTCTGCGACCGGATCGCCTCCACGGTAGCGGCCCAATGGGCGGCACCGCCGTCGGGGAGATCGTCGCGGGTCACGGAAGTGACGACGACATACTTCAGTTTCATCAGGGCGACGCTTTCGGCGACCTTGCGGGGTTCGTCGGCATCGGGAGCCTCGGGACGCCCCGTTCGGGTGGCGCAGAAGCGGCAGCCGCGGGTACAGATCTCACCCAGGATCATGAATGTCGCGGTTCTGCGGCTCCAGCATTCGGCCTGATTGGGACAGCGACCGCTGCTGCAAATGGTATGCAGCCCGTGTTTTTCGACGATGTCGTGCACCTCGGCCCATTCTGGAGTTTGGCGGAGTCGGATCTTCAGCCATCCGGGTTTTTTGAGAACATCTACCTTGTCATGAAACTTCGGCATTTAAGTTCATTATTTTCCTATTGTTGCAAAAATAGAAAAAATAATTGACAATTCCCAATGTATCTTTTTGCTCCTGCTCAGCGAATCGCCCTTCCGGCCGGAGCCCGGGTTTTGGAACTGCGACTTTTTTGTATTATCTTTGTTGCATCGTATATGCGGGGCCTTTCGATTGCCCGAAATACCTTTTGTCGCGTCATGTGATTCATTTCAAGCCGATTCCATAGAGACATTCTGCCGAATTCCGGTCCGTTGCGACCGCATTTGCGGGGATATTGCGTCCATGCGTACAGCTCCGGTCCGGAATCTTGCAGTCCGTTTTTTGAAATTTTGTCTCTATGGAAAATCAACGACCTTTGAGCCTGGGTCACCGCCTGGTGGCCCGGCTGCGGAACGACCGCCTGATGCTGTCGCCCGATCTGCGGCGGGAGATCGTTGCCGCCTCTTACCGTCCGGTCCGTCTCGGCGGCTTCGGTGCGGAGGCCGACCGGAGGGCCTTTGACGCGAGCCGCGCCTTCGAACGGCTGGCCGATCTCTATCTTCTGCTTGGATCACCTGCCGCGGCACTCCGTTGCCTCGAACAGGCTGCTCTGGCTGCTCTCTGCGGCGAGGAGTACGGCTACGATGCCGAGTCGTTTCCCGCCCGTTTTCTTCGGATCCGTTTCTACCATCTCTTCGATCGGCTCATCGCCTGCCGGGCCTCCGACACCCGGCTTCGGGCCGTGCCGTTGGATCCGCAACTGGTCGCCGACGCCCGGCGATTGGGCGGCAGATACCTCTGAGTGTAAGCCGGTAATGGACTTCAGACAGAATCCTCCGGTTCCCTTCCGGGAAAAGAGAAGTGGCCCGATACATCGTATCGAGCCACTCAGGTTAGGTTAGTTAGGCTAATGAGAGTGGGAGAACCCCACGTTTGATATACAAATGTAGGCCAAATTTTATGATAATCCAAATATTTTGTAATATTTTTTTCAAAGGCGCAGAAAATATTTTACAGTTCGTAATTAAAAAAAATTAATTTTGCTCGATTTTATAAGTTTTTGTTTAAAGCGCCTGCCGGATTTCGCCGGCTTCGGCAGCCTGCACCTCGTTTTGCAGACTCTCCTCGGCCGAGGAGGTCAGGTGTCGGTGGCGATAGGTGGCCGGGGTCATCTGATACTCTTTTTTGAAGAGTTTGATAAAATGCGAGGTGTTGGGGAAGGTGCACTCGTTACCGATTTCGGAGATTGATTTCGAGGTGGAGATCAGCAGCAGGCGGGCATGCATCAGCCGCTGGCGGATATACCACTTGTGCGGCGGCATTTCGAAATGGCGCCGAAACTCCTTCTTGAACGAGGTGAGCGAACGATTGGTGAGTTTGTCCAGCTCCTCGATCGAGATATCCTTGAAGATGTGGTCGTAGACGATCTGTTCGAAATTCTCCCGGGCCGTATCGACGTTGTTGAGCAGTTTGCTCTTCAGGCAGCAGTCTTCGTGGGAGGCGATCAGATAGATCAGTTCGGTCATTTTGATATTCTCGGCCGTTTCGTCGTGGCGGAACTCCTCGTCGCGCAGATAGTTGTTCGTGTTGGTGAAAAAGTTGCGCAGCGAGTTCCAGGCGGGCATGAAGATTTCGTTACGGTTGCGGCAGTTTTCGCACGAGTGGTCGTTCGAGATGTTGAGCCCGTAGGTGATGTTCAGGTGCATGAGAATCTTCTGCAGCTTCTCGGGCGTATAGTAGAAGAGGATCTGTTCGAAGGGTTGTCCGCCTTCGGGGCAGTTTTCGGTGTAGTGGTGGCCGATACCCAGGTAAAAGACGTCGCCGCGGGAGAGGGTTTGGCGTTTGTCGCCGTCGTAGATGTTCTTGGTTCCGCGAAGGATGTAGCCGATGGCGTAGCGGGAGAGGACCTGTGTTTGGATTCCGTTGTGAAGTGGTTCCATGTACTTCACAATCATCGGTTGTTGGCCCGATGAATTCATTGAATTCTTCATGTTAATTGTAATTTAAGTTTTTTGGAACAAAGCGTTGCGTCACATTTGTCCGAACTCAAATATACAATTAAAACTTTTTAATCTACTATAATGAATAGCATATTTAGACACAAATAGTGAAATAGGACAGTTTGTACTATGTTTCAGACTAAATATATTATTGTAATAAGAGGGTGCTCAAGCTTCCGAGCGTGAGCAGAAGATAGAGAATGAGCGTCGGAAGTCGGTGGATCCGAACGAGAAGGAAGGGAATCAGAATGGCCGACGGCACGGCCAGCAGCAGGATTTCGCCCGACGTCGATACGGGATTGAGCAGTGTGGGGATGAGCAGAATCAGCAGGAAGATCTGGAAGATGAAGATGGCCCGGGGTTTGTTTCCGGCGGCGTAGCTGTCGGCGAGGAAGAAGAAGAGGGCCAGCAGATCGAGCAGCAGGAGCACTCCGAGGAGGATGAGATTCGGGATCGGGATGGCTCGTGCGGCCTCGAGGGCCGATCCGTTCGTAAAGGCTTCGACGGCCTGTTCAAAGGGGGCGGTGAAATCGCCTCCGGCTCCCCAGTTGACATATCCGAAGGCAAGGATCGGCAGCAGGAATCCGGCCAGGGCGACGACCGATTCGCGCAGTGTGCGGTGGAAGAGGATGATGGCCAGCGGCAACAGTGCGACAAGGGGCAGTGCCGCGGGAGCGGTGAGCAGCAGGATGCCCAGATAGAGTGATGCGCGGAACAGGGCATCGAAAGCATATCCGTTGCAGAACGAGCGTGCGAAGTTCTTCACCGAAAGGGCCAGCAGCGTATTGGCAACGAGCATCTGCAGTAGTCCCCCTTCGAGGGCGAGCCCCGCGGTGAATGCGGCGTAGAGCGGGATGGCCAGGCAGGTCCCGACGGAGTAGAGGTTGTAGCGCAGGGTCAGGCGTCCGAGACTCATGCCCGTGAAGAGCATCAGCAGCGCCCCGATTGCGCGGGTCCACCCCGGGAAGGCGCCTTGAAACTCCCCGAGCAACTCCTCAAGCGTCTTGACGGCGAACACTCCGTGGGTCGGGATGGCGAGGTTTTCGGGGTTGAATTCGCCCGTTAACGGGACCTTCCACATCGCGAGGGCCGTGATTGCCGCAAGCGTCAGAAAGGCCGGGACAAGCGGCTGCCGTGCGATGTTGAATTTCATGTCGATGTGTTTTTCGGGGTAAAATTAGCGAAAAAAGCTGAAAGTTGCGTAACTTTGTTCGATTCGGTATGTGGAGGGTCTTCGCCGTGTGCGCACGCCCTGTTGCCGAACGGATTGAACCGTGTGATCATGTTGGAGAATCAGTATCAGTACGAAAAACGCGAGGCCGGTTGTGACGAAGCCGGTCGGGGATGTCTTGCGGGGCCGGTTTTTGCGGCGGCCGTGATTCTTCCGCCCGATTTTCACGATCCGTTGCTGAACGATTCGAAGCAGATGACCGAGCGTAACCGGGACAAACTCCGTGTCATCATCGAGCGTGAAGCCGTAGCGTGGGCCGTAGAGGCGATTTCGGCGGCGCGCATCGACGAGATCAACATTCTCAACGCCTCTTTCGAGGGGATGTCGCTGGCCGCGGCCCGGCTCGATCCGGCTCCGGAGTTTCTGGCTATCGACGGCAACCGGTTCCGCACGCGTCTGGAGATTCCGTGGCAGTGCATAGTCAAGGGGGACGGGAAGTATGCCGACATTGCGGCGGCCTCGGTCCTTGCCAAGACCCATCGCGACGAGTATATGCGGCATCTGGCCGAGGAGTATCCCCAATACGGGTGGTCGAAGAACAAGGGCTACCCGACGCGTGAACACCGCCTTGCCATTCGGGAGTATGGTCTTACTCCCTATCATCGGCTGACCTTCAACCACGAGATCGACCAGTTGGAGCTGCCGTTCGAGTGATGTCCCTCCTCCGTTGAATCCGGTCTATGGTCCGGTCCTTTCTGCCGATGTTCGCATCGGCCGGCTTGTCGTATCCGCCTTGGTTCTGCAGCTTGCTTGCTTTGGAGTACGTTTTCTTTCCGGTTCTCCTACTTCGAGGTTCTCCGGCTCGGCAGTCTTCTTGCCCCGTGGCCTCAAGGCTCTGCGGCTTTACAGTCCCGCAGCTCTGCTGTTCCTCAGCCCTCTACGGCCTTGGTCACTCTTTTCTTTTGCCTCGACCCCTCTTCTCCCCGCTCCTTACCCTGCACCGCTCCTCCAACAAAAACGGCCCTCCACCCATGTGGAGAGCCGTTTTTCAACATTCGATCGAGACCGTATTCTATTGGTACTGATATCCCAGCGTCTTGGATGCCGCATAGGAGATCTTCAGCGCGTTGGCACGACGCAGCTCCTGCTTGACGTCGGTTATGATACCCATCTTGGTGGCTTGGTCGGCCTTCAGGCAGATGGTCATCGAGGCACGGTCTGCTTCGCTGAGCTTGTCGCGTTCTGCAGCTACGAAATCCAGAATATCACGGGTCGATTTGTAGGAGTCGTTCAACTGGATGCGGGGCGCGGTACCGAACTTTGCCTGCATCGTCAGTGACGGGGGACCGATGTGGATGAAGCTGACGAGGGATTTTTTCTCGAGCTTCTGCACTTCGGTAGCTTCCGGGAGCTTGTATCTCACGAGCAGTTCCTGATCACGCATGGTCGTGGAGACCATGAAGAAGAAGAGGATCATGAAGATCACGTCGGGAAGCGAAGCGGTCGAGATAGCGGGGACTTCTTTTTTGTCTCCCGTCTTTTTCATTACTGCCATGGCTTACTTACCTTTTAATATTACGTGGTTCTGCTTCCGAAATCTTCAAGGGCACAGCTTTTGCTACCGCATTGCGCTCGTCCTCGGTGAGTTCGCTATATTTGGATCCGAACTTGCGGATAGCGACCTCATCGCGCACCTCATTGAAGGCGCGGGTGAGTTCGTTCTGCACCATGATATAGGACTGATAGTTCGTATCGCGGGTTGTCTGCAACGAGATCACGCCTTCGCTGACGGGATATACCCATTTGCCGCCGTTGGCAAGCTCGATCTCCTTGTCGGTCCGCTCGGGCAGATTGGGGTCGTCCATCGGGTTCACGATGAACTCCTTGGCCCGCTCCTTGAGCTGGCTGAGGTCGATGGGCTCCTGTTTGCCGGCTGCTCCGGCCATGATATCTCCGCGGCCGTTGATGAATACGAGGAAGAGGTTGCGCTCCTTCACCTTGATCTCCTCCTGCTGTTGGTCCTCAGGAGGCATCGGGGGAAGCACACGCGCGATACCCGTATCGGTATTCATGGTCGTGGCGACCAGGAAGAAAATGAGCAGCAGGAAGGCGATGTCGGCTTGGGAGTCAGCTCTTACTTCCGGTGTTTTTCTTGCGTTTCTTGCCATAACCGCTCATTTATTATTTAAGTGCTCCCCAGATTTCGGTAACTACGACCGTTACGATTGCAGCAACTATGGCTACGTACGTCACCAGGATGCTGGTTTCAGTCAGCACGGTTGCACCATGGTCGAATACACTGTTGTTTGCGAGGTCGGGAATTTGAACTGAGTGGCTGGCGGAAATAAAGTATGCTATGCCGACTATGCCGACTATCAGCACAAAGGATAATAAGGCTCCCTTGATGCCTGCCGGGTTCTGGGCCATTCCGAAGACGGCGCAGAAGAGAGCGGCAGCGACGGCGGCTACGATGAGGAGGTAGCACCATATGAGGTTTACGCTGATCGCGGCTTCCGAGCCTCCGGTGGCGATCGCGTAGACCAGAAGGGCCACGGAGATTACCATCAGAACCCCCAGCAATATGTTCATTATTTTTTTCATGATTGCTAAAGATTTTTACAGAGTTCGATTATTTCTTGTTGTAAGCCGTCAGGATATCCATCAGCGTGATGGAGGAATCCTCCATCGTGTTGACGAGGGAGTCGATCTTCGATACGATGTAGTTGTAGCACAGCTGAAGAATAACCGCAGAGATAAGACCCATGAGGGTCGTCAGAAGGGCGACCTTGATACCGCCTGCAACGAGCGTCGGGCTGATATCGCCGGCAGCCTGGATGGCGTCGAATGCGTCGACCATACCGACGACGGTACCCATAAATCCGAGCATCGGGCTGAGGGCGATGAACAGGCCAATCCATGTCAGTCCCGACTCCATCTGGCCGGTTTGTACGGATCCGTAGGAAACGACGGCTTTTTCAACCGAGTCGAGACCCTGGTCGTAGCGGTCGAGGCCCTGATAGTAGATCGAAGCGATCGGGCCACGGGTGTTGCGGCAAATCTCTTTGGCAGCCTCGATGCCGCCATTTTTCAGGCTCTCTTCGACCTTGGCGATGAATTTCTTCGAGTTGATCGTCGAGAGCGACAGGTAAAGGATACGTTCGATGGCTACAGCCAAACCGAGTACGAGGAATACCAAAATCGGAAGCATCCAGGCCCAACCGCCCTCGAGGAACTTCTGCATCAGCACGTGGTGCAGGCTGTCGCCAGCGATCTGGGTTTCGGCTACAACCGTTTCAGCGGCTGCTGCGGCGTCCTGAGCGAAGGCACTAACGGTACCCAGAAGGGCAACCGACGGGATCAAAAAAAGTTTTTTCATAGTTGTGTTGGATAAGATTAAATTTGATTAGTTGATTATTATTTGTTTGTGTCTTTTTTAAAGGTTTCTTTGGCCGCAGGTCCGCCGTGTGCGTTTCCGGTTTGGGCATTGCCGGGGTTTCCGGGTTTCCGGAGACCGGAACGGGAGCCGCTTCGGAACTTTTTTTCGGGTCGGTTAAAAAATTACTAATAACATATTTTTTTTTCGGTTCCGGGTAGGTCCGGGCTCTTTTCGGGGGCTGCGGGCCGTGCCGGGAGACGACTTTCACACATCTTTTCAAATCCCGGATACAGTGATTCGGAATCGGGTAATCATTTATCAATCAACTGTTTTGCCTGTCCTGCGCGCGTCTGTCCAGGCTGTGGACCCTGACATACGGGCACTTTAGCAGTGCGAAATATAGGAAAAAAAATCGTTTCGTGCAACGTCTCAGACGGTAAATTCTCCGCGCAGGGGTTTGCGCAGCAGATCGCGGGTCTCGCTTTGGGGGAGTCCGAGCCCGAGGACGTACATGAGTTTGGTGACGGCGGCCTCGCAGGTCATGTCGTAGCCGCAGAGCACGCCGGTTTTCTGAAGGATCAGTCCGGTTTCGTAGAGGCCCATCGAGACGCATCCGGCGCCGCACTGGGTGATGTTGAGCAGGATGATTCCGCGGTCGACGGCCTCGCGCAGGACGTGGATAAAGCGTTCCGACGTGGGGGCGTTTCCGGCGCCGTAGGTCTCGAGTACCACGGCGCGCAGTCCCGGGGCGGCGAAGGTGGCTTCGAGGATCTCCTCTCCCAGTCCCGGGAAGAGCTTCACCAGAGCGATACCGCCCGACAGGCGGGTGGCGATGCGCAGCGTCGAGGGATACTCCGCCGGGTGGAGGATGGCCTGACGGTTGTAGGTGATGTTGACGCCGACCTCGGCCAGCGGCGGATAGTTGTCGGACTGGAAGGCGCTCAGGGCTTCGGCGCTGCGTTTGGTGGTGCGGTTGGCGCGGAAGAGGCGGTTCTGGAAGTAGAGCGAGACCTCCGGAACGACGGGATGTCCCTCTTCGCGTGCGCCGGCGATTTCGATGGCCGTGATGAGGTTTTCGCGGCCGTCGGTGCGCAGGACGCCGATGGGGATCTGGCTGCCGGTGAAGACGACCGGTTTGGCGAGGTTTTCCAGCAGGAAACTCAGGGCCGAAGCGGAGTAGGACATCGTGTCGGTGCCGTGCAGGACGACGAAACCGTCGTAGCGGGCGTAGTTGTCGCGGATCAGTTCGGCCAGGGCGATCCAGTGGGCGGGTTCGACGTTCGAGGAGTCGATCACCGGGTCGACCGTATGGACATCGATGTCGACGTTGAGGCGTTTGAGCGAGGGGAACTCCTCGTAGATGCCGCTGAAATCGAAGGGAACCAGTGCACCCGTAGCGGCATCGGTCTTCATGCCGATGGTTCCGCCCGTGTAGATGATCAGAATGGAAGATCGCATATGTTTTTGAAATTCATGTCGCTTGTTGTCGGTGTTTGGTTTTCAGAGGTCTGTCCGACGGGTTTGTCTGCCTGCCACGGGGCTTTTTCCCGGGGAGTCGCCCGTTGTCTCCGGAGCGGCGGCGTCCGGCAGGCTGCCCGGGGGTGTGTCCGGAGCGTCGCCCTTGCTTGGAGCCCTGTCGGGGCGGCGGCCGGAGGTCGGCTCCGCACTTTCGGTCTCATCGAGAGCCTCCACCAGGAAACTGACCGGGCGGAATCCGTCGTTGCACGAGAGCAGGGCCGAGGCGGGATTCTTCATCCACCCCTCGTAGAGGTTCGTGGCGCCGTGGGCCAGCGCCATGACAAAGGGCGAGAGGGTCTGCCAGGCACTTTCGCACAGCCCGTCGGGCTTCTGCCACCTTTCGGCGATGAATACCTGCCCCTCCCGCAGGTCGCAGGCCTCTTCGATCGGATTCTCATACCGTTCGATCAGATCCGGGTAGTGTGCCTTGCGGATGACGGTGATGCGTACGCGTTTCATCGGTGCGGTTCGTTGGTTTTGCCTGTTTTATCGGTCGGTCCCTCCGAACCGGAGACTCCGTCTTGGGCTGGGCTCTTCGGACCGGACTCTTCGCCCTGGAGTGCTCTCTCCGTCCCGGGATCCCGGCCAACCGTCACGCCGAACATGCGTTCGGCATTGGCCGTCGTGATGCGGGCCACCTCTTCCGCCGAAATTCCCTTCAGTTCGGCCACCTTCTCGCATACGTAGCGTACATAGGCCGATTCGTTGCGCTGGCCGCGATGGGGCGCCGGGGTCAGATAGGGGCAGTCGGTCTCGAGCAGCAGATCCTGCAGCTCCATCTCGCGTACCACCTCGGCGATGCGGCTCTTCTTGAAGGTGACCACTCCGCCGATGCCGAAGAGGAAGTCGCCGCAGGTTTTCAGTTCGCGGTAACTCTCCACACCGTCCGAGAAGGCGTGGAAGACCCCTCGGACGCCGCGGCCCGCATATTCGCGCATGATCTCGAGCGTCTCGGGCCAGGCATCGCGCGTGTGGACGACGATCGGCAGTCCGTACTGCAGCGCGAGGTTGATCTGACGGCGGAAGGCCTCAATCTGTTCGTTGCGGAAGTCGTGGCTCCAGTAGAGGTCCAGCCCGATCTCACCGACGGCGCAGAAGCGTCCGATTCCTGCGGGTGGATTGTCCAGATATTGTTGTACGAGTTCCAGCTCTTCGCGCCAATGCGGGATGTCGTTCACCGACGTGGGGTGCAGCCCCATCATCGGGGAGCAGCACTCCGGATGGCGGCGGCAGAGGTCGAAGAGGCGTTCGTGGCTCCGGGAGTCGATGGCCGGCAGCAGGAGCCGCCCGACCCCGGCGGCCAGGGCACGATGCAGTGCCTCCTCACGGTCCGCGTCGAACGCTTCGTCATAGAGATGTGAGTGTGTATCGATCAGATTCATAGCTTCATGTAACGGTTCCCGGGGAGTTGTCGGATGGCTCCCGACAACTCGAGTCCGATGAGCAGTACGGCCAGCTCTCCGGGATTCCGTCCGCTTCGTTCGGCCAGGATTTCGAGCGGCAGCGGATCGCTCGACGGGAAGAGTTTGAGCAGTTGCTCCTCGTCCGAGGTCAGCGACGGGGTGGGGACTTGGGTTCGGAACCCAGCGGGATCCTCCCCGAAATCCCACATCAGTTCGCGGATAACGTCATCGGCATTCATGACCAGCTGGGCCTTGCGGTTTCGGATCAGGTGGTTGGTTCCGGCCGAGGAGCGGTCCGTAGCGCGTCCGGGGACGGCCATCACCGAGCGGTTGTACCCGTCGGCGTAGTGTGCCGTGACGAGCGAACCGCCGCTGTCGGGTGATTCGACGACGATGCATCCGGCGCTCAGGGCGGCGATGATGCGGTTTCGGGCGAGATAGAAGTTGCCGTTTTGACGCGATTGCGAGTGAAGTTCCGTAATCAGCGCTCCGCCCTGATCGAGGATCTCGCGGGCAACTCCGGCGTGTTGGGCGGGGGTCACTTCTGGCAGGGCATTGGCCAGTACGGCCACCGTCGGGACATGGGCCTCCAGAGCCGCCCGGTGAGCGGCCACGTCGATCCCGAAGGCCAGTCCGCTGACGATCGTGAGGCCGGGGACCTGTTCGGCGAGCTGGCCGACGAGTCGGTTGCACATGATTTGTCCGTATGGCGAAGCCTGACGGGTTCCGACCATCGAGAGGCAGCGTTTGGAAAGGATCCTGAGGTTGCCCATTGCGTAGATGACGGCCGGGAAGTCGGGGATTTCGCGCAACAGGGCGGGATATTCGGGGTCGGTTGATGCGATGATGCTGATTCCGTTCTGGCGGCAGTATTCGATTTCGCGTTCGGCGGCGTGGAAGGCCTGTTTCTGGATGATATTCCGGGCGATATCGGGTTTGAGTTGGGCTCGAACGGAGAGTTCGTCGAGGGATGCGTCGAAAATGTTCCGTGCATTGCCGAAAATTTCGAGCAGATGGACGGCACCTTTCACCCCGATTCCGCGGGTCATCTGGAGGGCGATATCCTCGATGGTCATGCTAAGAGCTGAAATCCGGGACTAAAGGTAACTATTTTTAGGAGAAAAACGATGAAATTCGGGGAAAATGGATGAAAGTTGCGAGGAAGTTTTGGAGGGAACGGAAAAGTTTGTATATTTGCACTCTCGAAGCACCGAAACGGTCTCAGAAGTGGGGCTGGGAAAAGAAGGGGGGAGTTGGATTAGTTAGGAGGTGCGACATGGTCTGATGGCCGAGTGGCTAGGCAAAGGTCTGCAAAACCTTATACAGCGGTTCGAGTCCGCTTCAGACCTCACAAAAACCGTGTTGTAGATGTCTGCAACGCGGTTTTCATTTTGTTTTGTCATACATTTGTCATACAACAATTAGATTAAGAAAGGAGGATGATTAATCATCCTCCTTTCTTGACGTTTTTTATCCTTGGGGTGGATAAGGATTGTTCCCATAGCTATCGCGATCTCGTATTTGGCCATTGGGTCGGTGAATAAGTAATTCAGACCTTCGGCTGCGAGCGATTTCGCGGGCTATCTCAATTGCCTCTTGTCGAGTACGAGTAATTACAGTCTCTCGTTGATTTCTTTCTTCTCTGACGACCAATGGACTGTCATGGGGAACAATATGTTAGTTTTCCCCATTTTAGGCAACGTTCCAAAGCTCGACAATCTGTTCGCTGGCAATTCGGAGATCTTCCATGTTCGATTGGAGGTCCCTGGATGTCGGAATAATGTTTTCATTCGAACTATTATAGTATAGATAAAAATTATTCACTACGACTCTAAAGTCGGCAGCAATGCTTTTTTAATAAGATTTAATGCGCCAACAAAGATGCAATACGTCGATAATTCCGAATTCGTCAACTTCCGAAGTGATTCTAGTTGTAATAATCGATGTAATCGGAAGCTCCTAGTTCTCGGGATGCGTTGCGTGTAGATCGACCATTGGGGATAGTCGCAGTCGACGACCAGCACTTTGCATTTGCAGACGTAGTGCAGATAGCTGGCGAGAAGCGTCGTAAGAGCCGGCTTGCCTACACCTCCCTTCTGATTGCAGATGATGGAGATGTTCCAAGAATCGGATGTTTGTTGATCGGAAGTCTACTTGTTTTTAGTTGGTTTGCAGTATCAAATCTAACCCCTCTCCCCCCTGATGTCAATATCTGGATATTAAATATTTAGGAATTGTCGGTTGAGTGAACAGCGTTAACCAAATTAAACGGTAGGCTTATGTGGAAGTAATCTCAAAAAGAGGGTTGAAGGGTACGGTCGGAAACAGACTCCGATTGTCCTTGTTTCTTATGCTCGGCATCGAATTCTCGCCATACTGTTTCCGAAACGGAACTCAATTCCGGATTCGAACGACGTAAGGATATCATCTGAAAAAATGAACAGGCTGTATGAGTGAGTCAAATACCGGGTGTTTTGTGCAATTGGGTTCAGTAAGGAGAAAAGAATCTCCAAGCATCCCTTTGCCTCTTCTCGAAAAGATTTGTCTATTCTGAGCCCAATTTTATTACATTAGAAAAGCTATTATTGTACGGATGCGTAATCTTTTGAACTATTTACAAGAAAAAATGAAAAAAATACGGTGTCGGTGCAACCGGATAAGACATCTGTAATGAACTGAATTACAACAGAAAACAAACTTCTTACGGCTCGTTTTCACTATTTTCGGGCCGTTGTCGGCTCTGATTGAGCCTCTCGGGATATGGTTTTTATGATTTTTTATATTATATTTGTAATAGCAATCACACTCTTGGTTAGACAACATAAAGACACACCGAATCAAATGTAACCCGGAATGAGTTCTTTCTCTTCCGGGAAATCGGATTAAAAATGGTCGTATCTTTCTGGCGGGGTGCATGCCTCCCGACCATACTCCCTCACTGACGGGAGAGGCCCTTGTTATATCAACGCAAAACGTTGCCGGATATTGTGGTTGCCTGACGAATAAAAAAGGTTGTGCCAATATAAGTCAATGTTTAATGTAAAAGATCTCATTCGAATGAAAACAGGAAAATTTTACTCTCGATGGCAGATCGTCGCCGTGTTGTGGCTGATGATGGCCTTTCCCGTGTCGTTCGTTCATGGACAGGAGAAGGAGTCAGCTCAGCAAACCGACTCATCCTCAAGGGGGGGGTACAGGTTATAACCGGTCATGTCTGTGACAAACAAGGAGTTCCGATCATCGGTGCAAGCATCGCCTGCCAACGAACAGGGGCCGGAGTCGTCACCGATGTGAACGGAAACTTTACCCTCAAAATAAAGACCAAACGAGACCAGGAGACGCTCGTAATCTCCTATCTGGGCATGAAACGCCAGAATCAGGTAATCAATTTCGCCCAGATCAAACAACCTCTGAAGTTCGTCATGGAGGAGGACACAACCTCGATCGATCAGGTCGTCGTGACGGGTATCTACAACCGAACCAAGGAGAGCTTTACCGGCTCGTATGCAACCTACGACGTTAAGGAACTGAAAAATGCCGGTAACATCAACATCATTCAGAGTCTGAAGACAATCGACCCGTCCTTCGCTCTGCTCGAAAACAACATGTTCGGATCCGACCCCAACCAGTTGGCCGATGTCGAGATCCGCGGAAAAACAAGCATCGTCGGATTCAAGGAGGTGTTCGGGGAAGACCCGAACCAGCCGCTGTTCATCCTCGACGGTTTCGAAACAACCCTCCAGACCATCATGGACCTGAGCCTGGACCGGGTGGCATCGGTGACCGTGCTGAAGGACGCCGCATCTACGGCCATCTACGGCGCCAAGGCCGCAAACGGTGTCGTGGTCGTCGAAACCAAATCCCCGGAACCCGGACGCCTGCGCGTCTCCTACAGCGGCAACTTCGATATCTCGTTCGCCGACCTGAGCGACTACAACCTGATGAACGCCCGGGAAAAACTGGAATTCGAAAGACTGGCCGGCCGCTTCGAATCCAACCTGGTGGCCAGCGAAGGTATGCTGCAGCAACGCTACAACGATCTGCTGGCGGAAGTGGAACGAGGCGTGGACACGTATTGGATGTCGGAACCCCTCCGGCTGGGTCTTAACCAGCGACACAACCTCTATGTCGAGGGTGGCGACGAACGAATGCGTTACGGAGTCGGCCTCAACCTCAACAATCAGCAGGGTGTCATGAAAAACTCCGACCGCCGGGTGTTCAGCGGAAACGTCGACCTGCTCTACCGCGTCGGCAAACTGAGTTTCTCGAACAAACTGACGATCGACGCTACCAACCTGAGCAATCCGGTGGTTCCATTCTCGGAATACGCCGAAGCAAACCCCTATTATCGGAAATACAACGAAACCGGGGGTATCGACCAGTGGCTCGAAGCCCGCACGTACAGCAATCCCGCCAATGTCGGCTATACCGAAATCTGGGTCGGGAATCCCCTGTGGAACGATTCGCAGAACAGTTATGACAAGGGAAACGGACTCTCCGTACAGAACAATTTCCAGTTGGAATACCGACCGCTCGACTATCTGTACGTCAGAGGTCGCTTCAGCGTCCAGAAAAGCATCGACGAAACCGAAGCTTTCACCTCCCCGACGGACACGCAGTTCGATGGCGAAGACCTCCTGATGAAAGGCTGGTACCGAAACGATTCGGACAAAGGAATCAACTACAACGGGGACCTGACGGTCACTTTCGGTAAACTGTTCGACGAAAAACATCAGGTGAATGCCGTGCTGGGTTCGAGCATCTCGGAGGCCACCAGCGTGACCAAAGGGTTTGAGGCTATCGGGTTCCCGGAAGGCGACTTCACGACTCCCGCCTTCTCGAATCAGTACGCCGAAGGCGGAAAACCCAGCTACTCCGACTACAAAAAACGAAGCGCCAGCTTCTACTTCAACGGAAACTACTCGTTCGATAACCGCTACCTGCTCGATGTCAACCTGCGCTCGGACGGTTCGTCGGTGTTCGGAACGAACAAGCGCTTTACAACAACCTGGGCCGTCGGTGTGGCCTGGAACCTCCACAATGAACCCTTCCTGAAGAATCTCACCGACGCATTCTCGATGTTCAAACTCCGATCGTCGATCGGTAACCCCGGAAACCAGAACTTCGGATCGTTTACCTCGATTACCACCTACCGGTTCAACAACTGGATGATGAACAATTTCGGCACCGGATTGTTGATCAACGATTTCGGAGACCCGGATCTCGACTGGCAGAAGACCATAAACCTCAATGTCGGTATCGACCTCAGCATCCGGAACCGCCTGCACCTGACCTTCGACTACTACAACAAACACACCGATCCGCTCCTGGCAAGTGTGGGTATTCCGCTGTCGGTGGGAACCTCGTCGCGCCTGATGAACATCGGACAGCAGATCAACAAGGGTTTCGACGGAAGTATCCGCTATGCAATCCTCTACAGACCCGAACAGCGCATCAACTGGACCGTCGGTGTCGATTTCCGGCACAATCGGGCTTACTACGACGGCATCGGAGACAAACTGAGCCAGTATAATGCCGAGAATCAGACCAAGAGCCTGATGCGTTACTACGACGGCGGCAGCCCCACGGCGCTCTATGCCGTGCGTTCGGAGGGTATCGACCCCGCAACGGGTCGCGAAATCTTCCTGACGGCCTCCGGAAAACGAACCTTCACCCACAGTTACAACGACGAGGTGCTGGTCGGTGATACCAACCCGGATATGGAGGGGACGATCAACAGCTCGCTCTATTGGAAAGGATTCTCGTGCAGTTTCTACCTGCGATACAGCTGGGGCGCCGACCAGTTCAACTCGACGCTCTACAACAAGGTGGAGAATATTTCCGAGGAGGGCCTGAAGGTCAATCAGGACAAACGGGCGCTCTACGACCGCTGGCAGAAGCCGGGCGACATCGCTCAGTTCAAGGGTATATCCCTGACCGAATACACGCCGATGTCGTCGCGCTTCGTCCAGAAGAACAACTACATCGAACTCGAATCCGTACGCGTATCGTATGAATTCCAGCAGAAGTGGATGAGCAAGGTCGGAATATCGGGCCTGATTCTGAGCGCATACATGAACGACATTTGTCGTTTCTCGTCCATCGAGGACGAACGCGGTATCAGCTACCCATTTGCCCGAAGCGTATCTTTGTCGTTAACCGTTAATTTCTAAGAACACTACAATGAAAAAGTATAGACATATCTTGGTTGTCCTGACGGCTCTGATGGCGGTTTCGTGTGCCGACTGGCTGGATGTACAGCCCAGCGACCAGGTATCCGAAGAGACGGCTTTCAGTTCGGTGGCCGGTTTCAGGCAGACCCTGAACGGCGTATATGTGGAGTTGAACTCGGACAACCTGTACGGACGTGCCCTCAGTTGCGGAATGATCGAGGTGCTGGCGCAGCGTTATGACGTCAGCGATGAGTTCACCCGTTATTACCCCTTTACGACCTACGATTACACGGGAGCCACGGCGCAGGACCAGATTTCCAATATCTGGGAGACCGCCTATACGCTGATTGCCAACCTCAACAAAATCCTGGAAAATTGCGAAAAACGCCGGGGGTCGGTCCTCTCCGACGAGTATTACCACATCATCAAGGGTGAGGCTCTGGCCTTGAGAGCCTTGCTGCATTTCGACCTGTTCCGGCTGTTCGGACCCGTATACGAGGGAAACGAAAACCTGACGTCGATCCCCTATTACTCCGAATTTTCGCTGAATGTCGCCCCGAGCCTGCAGGCGGCCGAATTCATGACGAACGTCATTACGGACCTCGAAAATGCACTCGTGGAGCTGAAGGATGATCCTGTGATCGCAAACGGCGTGAGCGGAAAAACCGGAGACACGTTCCTCGCTTACCGGAACCTGCGGATGAACTACTACGCCGTAGAAGCTCTTCTTGCCCGAGCCTCGATGTACGTCGGCGACACCAAGCGGGCCGAAGAGTTGAGCCAGGACATCATCGACAAGCACGACAGAAGCACTCATTTCCCGTTCATTACGAGTCAGCAGATCACGGCTTCGGAGCCGGACCGGGTCTTCTCGACCGAGATCCTCTTCGGACTGCAGAATCTGAATGTCGATCTGCTCTACTCCTCGCTGTTCGATGCCTCCCGGCTGAAGTCCGAAAGCCTGCTGGCGCCCAGAAGCTCCATCATCTCCAGCCTCTATACGAACATCAACGACTACCGCTACCGGACTTCGCTCCGCACGACGGCCGAAGTCGGTGGTACAATCTTCTCCGTGTTCCAGAAATACATGGGCGGAGATTCGCTCTACATGCAGATGATTCCGATGCTGCGCATCAGCGAAATGTATTACATCAAGGCCGAGATTCAATTGGAAAAAGGTCTGGAGACGGACGCCATGCAGACCCTGACGGAGTTCCTGAAACACCGGGGTGTCGACTCCCCGAGCATACTCACGCCGCAAGCGCTGCTGGATGACGAATACCGCAAGGAGTTCTTCGGCGAAGGGCAGCTCTTCTTCTACTACAAGCGCCTGAATCGATCCTCGATACCCAATGCAACCAGCACGTCCGGCACCGTGAGCATGAACAGTGCAGCATACGTCCTGCCCATCCCGGACGGTGAGACCCAATACAATTAATCTGGAGATATCATCATGAAACGAATTCTTATCATAGCAGCCATTGCCTCGGGACTCTTCTGGAGCGGGTGCCAGAAAGATCTCGATACCTATCAGGGTGAAAGCGGAATCTATTTCGACCATCAGGAGAAAGAGACGCAAAACAACCTCCGCGCAGACACGCTCTCCTTCGGATGGGGACAAATCGACGGAGACATCCTCGAAACGAAAATATCCCTGCGGATCAATCTGATCGGGGATGTGGCCGATTACGACCGGAAATTCCAGGTCCTGGTTACGGAGACGATCATACCCGAAGAGCTGAAGGGCAAAATGGAGGCGGCCGTCGAAGGGGTCGATTACCGGGCCTTCGAAACCGAATGCATGATCCCGGCTCATGAAGTAAGCACGAACCTCGACATCACGCTTCTGCGCACCGAAGCTCTGCAAACCGAAAGCCGCGCGCTGACCATCGCCTTGCAGGAGACCGAAGAGCTGAAATTCCTCTACTCGCGCGAGATCACCGACAAGGAGAACAACCGCCGCCGGATCGACCTGCAACGGGTGATCGTCATGAACGAGAACCTGGCAAAACCGGACTGGTGGTATCGGCACGAAGCGATTTTCGGAGAATATTCGATGAAAAAATCCATCACGATCTGCGATGTCATGGGAATCGACCGTACCGAGTGGATCAGCAATGACTACGGAAACCGCACGGCTTATCTGATCTTCATCGGCCAATACATGCAGCGCTGGCTGAATGAACAAAACCCGCCCATTTATGAAGAGGATGGCGAGACCCTGATGACCATGGGACCCGATTCGCAAAATTAACACCCTAAAAACTGAACCGTATGAAATTCCGTTCATTATACAAGATTGCAGCCGTCTGCTGTGCGGCAGCCCTGTTTCTGACGGCCTGTTACAGCGACAAGGGCAACTACGACTATCACGACATCAACGAAGTGACAATCGAAGGTATCGACCGGGAAAATGTATACCAGGCCTATGCCTTTCAGACAACGCTGAAGATCTCCCCCGTCATCCACTCGACCATGAGCGAGGCGGACAACTACGAGTACACGTGGCGGATCATCCCTCGGAATGCCGACACGAACAGCGGAGCCTCGTTGGATGAGTTCATCGTCAGCCGCGAGAAGGATCTCGTATATCCCGTACAACTGTCCGATGGCGACTACACGGGATTCTTCGAGGTCAAAGACCCCGCGACGGGTGTCACCTGGATCGAGGACTTCTACCTGCACGTAACCAGCCAGGGCAGCAACGGATGGCTGGTCGCCTGCGATGATAACGGCCGGACCCGCCTGGACCTGATCGGCAAGGACAGCGAAGGAAAGGAGGACGTGCTCTATCCCGACCTGTGGAAAAACCTCGATTTCGATATGGGGTCGCCCAAAAGACTCTTCTTCGTAGGAGATAACTTGGGGACATTCGGATTCCCGTTCTTGGCCACGGACAAAGGGAGTTTCGCTATCACCGGAAGCAACTTCCATATCGGCGAAGATACGGACCTGAAATGGTATTTCGGAACGGCCGGCGATCATATCCTGATTGAAAGCAGCGTCAATGACATATACACGGCATCACCCAATTTCGTGGCATACTGGTGGGTCATCAACAACGAGGGCGAAATCTACAAAACCGAATGTTCCGACCAGGCGTTCTTCTCCTATCCCATCAATATGGTGAACGGGAAAACACCGTTCAGGGCCGCACCTTTTGTCGGAGTCTCCTACTCCTATGAATATACAGATCCGGAAACCTGGGGTTATAACTACGCCGCAATATTCTACGACTCGGATGGCAAACAATTTCTGACCAAATACGATTCCAGCAACTACCCTTCAGTAATGCAATGTACAGGTACGCAATTGTTCGACGTTGTTACCGGCAGGGACATGGTATTCATGGACTCCCATTACGATATCGATGAACTGGTTGTGGCTGTCTTGAAGGAGCCGGCCAGCCCGGAATACTACCTCTACGGCATGATGCTGAAGTTTGCAGAAGTCGAACAGTTCTGCTATGGCAAAATCGAAGGGCCGGACATGGCAAACGCCAAATTCTTTGCTTTACACCCCAGTCTCAACGTGCTCTTCTACGCCACGGAAAACAAGGTCTACCGGGTAGATATCAACAATCAAACAACCATGAATGTCACCGAAGTTCTGGCTCTGGACCCCGGAGAGGAAATTGCTGTCTGCAAATTCAACAAGATTCTCGTTCCCGATCCGGAGAATGGTCCCTATCTACAGCCCAACATGTACAAACTGGTGGTCTGTACAAACAAGAAAAATGTTTCGCCGGACAATCCGAATGTCGGAACATTCCGGCTCTACGAGGTTCCGGAATTTGCAACCGACAAACTTACGCTCGCCGAGGAGATCGATGGACTGGGCAAGATCGTGGATGTCGTCTACAAGGAGTATGAAAAGTTGTAAGGGCCGGATCCATTCCAGAAAGATGTGCCAGAATCGGTCCGTTGCTGCTGGCTGCCGATAAAAGAGGCGGTTTTGAAGCATGAAGTCCTGTGCAGACCCGGATGTCGGGGCGAGATATTCGGCATCCGGGGCCGCACTGGACCTGGCAATCCAAAAACAAGTCAACAAAAAGAGAGTCTCCAACTGCAAAAAGGGACTCATTAAACATTCATTTTCAAAAAAACTGGAAAACATGTTGCCGAGAAACGTGAGAATGAAAAAAGGCATGAAGAAAGCAATGAAAAAAGCAATGAAAAAAGCAATGATGGCAGGAATCCTACTGACGGTCGGAGCTGCCTGCAACACGTCGGAGGGGTATCAAATCACCGGTACTTTGCCGGAGGTTGAGAACGGCACCCAAATCGAATTGACCGGAATCGATACGAACGGTCTGGATTCGCTGTTGGTTGCCGGAGTCGTGACGGACGGGAATTTTGAAATTCCGGTGACCGGGCAATGCACCATGGCTTGTCTGCGCATCCCGGAAGTGCTGCCTCGTATTCCGTTTTTTTTCGAACCGGGCATCCATTCCTATAAACTCGAAGTCGATGCCGAAGGCTCGATGCAGGTGAAAGGCGGAGCGTTGCAGGAGATCTGGAACGCTTATTCCGCCCGGAACAAAGCCTTCGACCAAGAAAAAAAGAAGATCGAAACCGCTTACCGGGAGGCGGCAAAAAGAGACGATCTTTTCGAAAAAATGCATCACCGGGCAATCTATGAAGATCTCAAAACTGCTCAGGAACAATACGAAGACAGCCTGTTGCGCCAGAACGACAATATCGTAGCGGCAACCCTCGTATGGTTGCGCAGCCGTGAACTCGCCGCAGCACGCAAAATTGGCGAAAAGGTGGCGTTGTTGGGTCCGAATGCCTTACAGACACCTCCGGGACAGGCCGTCAAGCGAATGGCCGAAGCGATGAGCCGTACGGAAAACGGAAACATTGCTCCGGACTTCACCCAAAACGATCCCGATGGCAATCCCGTATCTCTTTATGGCATTCAGGCCAAAGTGAAGGTGCTCGATTTTTGGGCCTCGTGGTGTGGACCCTGCCGGGCCGAGACGCCCAATGTGCGACGCATCTACGACAAATACAAGGACAAAGGGCTGGAGATCATCAGCGTATCGCTGGACACGAAACGGGAAAACTGGCTGCAGACCATCGAAACCGACAAAATGGAGTGGATTCATACGTCTGATCTGAAGGGCTGGGACAATGCTGTAGCACGGATGTATGGGGTGCGGAGCGTTCCTGCAATCTACGTACTGGATGCCGAGAATCGGATTGTCGGACAAAACCTGCGCGGACAGAAACTGGAAGATACAATCCGAATGCTGCTGAACGAATAGGCCTTTCTCGCAACGGTGTTAGTTGGCTGGACGGAGGGAATCGGGGTACAGTTCGAATCCGGATTCATGTTCGATGTCAGAAGACGTTCTTGAAAAAGGACAAGCCCGAAAATGTCGTATCCCGAAATCTCAGGACGATCCCCTCGTCCTCGCACCATGTCAAAACGAAGAGTCTAGCTAGACTCTTCGTTTTGCGTATATAACCATCCTTTTTGGAGACGCTCTTCTTGAAATAACGCTATTGGTTTAAGATGATGCGATTAAACGCATCAGTTCCAGTGAAGTTTATACACAGCCCTGCTATCCGCAAGGATTTATATTTCAGTGGTCTCAACTCAGGAATTCCCATCCATGACACCAAACAGCCATCCGTATCTGATCTCGCAGGATTGGAAATTCCCTTTATGCGTGGGAATAGTACGGACTTCCCTAGCCTTTGAAGGATACCGATATCTGCTTTAGCCGTTGGTTCTCTCCTCCAGTTTCTTAGGTCTCCTAATCTGATTTATATCTATGCCACTATGCTTAGATTTTCAGTTATATAATGAGGATCCCGTTACTCTGTAATCCTGAGCTACTGCCTCTGTAGATACTCCGTTTTTAAGTTCTTTGACAATATCCTTTTTATTTGTTCCTCTTTTGACAACGTTATCATTTTGTCTAATTCAGAACAGTCCGGTTTTTAGGAAAAGTTACAATATCGTGCTAATCCATATAACTTTTGCCTGACCACTTCAAACAATTGCTAGTCATATATTCATCAGTAGGATAAGGTCTGTCTAAATCATATTGCTTGATGAAAAATGATGGCATTCAAAGGCAATTTGTTTGGCACTCGATTTATCGCTTGATGGTATGTCGTCGGATGACGGGGCGTTCGGGGCGGACGGGGTAGCCCAGGCGGGTCATGAGCTCCACGTACCGTTGGCGGAACCAGGCGTGTGCGGGTTGGTGGTCGATGAGCAGCTGGAAGCCTCCGGGGCCGGTCGGGTCGCGTTGCAGGCGGATTTCGGTATTCGAGACGTCGAAGCGGTGCGAATACTCCGGAGTGCGGAGTTCGCCCGAGACGTAGAGGGGCTTCATGGCGATAATCTCGCGGGCGCCCGACTCCGGGATTCCCATGTCGCGGCAGTATTCGCCCCAGCTGAGGAGCGTCTGCGTGTTGGGCAGCCAGTGTTCGATGCGGTCGAGCTTCGCCTGCAGCTGCTGTTCGGCCTGCTCATGTCGGGCCTTCTCCTCGCGGTTGGCACGGTTCAGCGTTCCGATCTGTTCGTGCAGGGAGGCGTTTTCCGCGTTGAGGCGGTCGATCTCCTGCTGCTGCCGCTTGACACGCGAGGTGCCGATCATCGCCCCGATCCCCTCGACGATGTTCGATCCGACCTCCGCCGCGGCGTTTTTCAACCTGGCACCCTTCAGCTCGCCCTTCACACTCTTCAGCTCGGCCTCGGTGCGGTTCAGTTCGGCGCTCTTCTGCGCCTGGAGCGTGGCGGTCTGTTCATACTCGGTGCGCACCTGCCGCTCCTGTTGTTTGAGCTGCTCGACAGCCTTCCGCTTCTGCTCTTCGAGACGAAGCAGCGCGTCGATGTTCTCCTGCAGATCCTGCTGCTGGGCGATGGCCTGCCGGTAGAACTCCTGCGTGGTGACGTGGCGCGCCTCCGAACCGTCGATGCCGCGCTCCAGTCCGTATTTGGACATCGCCGCGGCATAGGTGTCTTGATACTGCTTGAGCCGGACGCGCGACATGACGTCGTCGGCGCAGAGACGGGACCGTGCGGCGGATTTCGTGCGGTAGTGCCGCTTGCCCGGGGATTCGGATGCGACGGTGCGGGCCTTGCGGCGCTCGCCCGTGACGATGGGCACCACGGCGGCGTGGATATGCGGGGTCGATTCGTCGCGATGCACGACGGCCGAGACGACATTCTCCGCTCCGAAGGTCTCGCGCAGCCAGGCGAGGTTGTCGGCACACCACTCCGGTAGCCGCCCCTCCTCCTCGATGCGCTTCATCGCGTCGTGCGAACCGGTCAGCATGACGCGGATCACCCGCACCTGGTTCGTTCCGATCTTGCGCGTGAGACCGGCGTGTTCGAGGCGGTAGTTGATCGCCTCTGTGCGGTCGGCCACCTCCTCGGGAAACTCGACGAGCTCCTCGTTGAGGCAGGTGCGTTCGGGTGAGGCGTTGGTAGGTATCTTCGTGCGGGCGATGTGGGCGGTCATGGCCGCCTCGTTGCCCGGGGCTTTGTCGAGATGCAGGACGGCATATCCCATGGTACGGTCGTTTTTCGGAGGGTTGTGTGGTTGAAGAAGGGACCGCCTCGGCGGTCGGCGTGCGCAGCACGACAAGGGGTGTCCAGAGGGGCCTGACCCTTTGGCCTATTGGGGCTTTTTCAGCGTCGGCGGGCCGATGCGTCGGAAAAAGCCCTAATAGGCTATGGCTTTTTCCTCGGGGGAAAAGCCGCGGTCGCGAAGCGGCCGATGGGTGGGCGACGGTTCCGGCGTCATTCCGGACGACGTTACAACTTGCGGCCGCGACGACGCGGCGTGCGGGAAACCTTCGCGGACGGTCGGAGCGATTCGTTCAGATCCTTGTGGGCACGGTAGCTCTCCGCGCGGTCGATGACGGTCGCACCGGGCAGGGCGCTGCGCAGCCGTTCGAGGGTGAGGTGCCCCGCCTCGTCGTTGTCGAGGAAGGCGTGGATCGTCGCGTGGCGTGTGAGAAAAGGAAAGGCGCGGGTAAGGTTGACCACGGAGTTGAGTACGGCGGTATCGACGGTCGGTGTCGGCTCGTGCTGCAACGTCAGGTAGGAGAGCAGGTCGAAGAAGCCCTCGAAGAGCAGCGCCGTGTCGCCGTGCCGGTCGAAGGTCGTGATGTTTTTCGGGGCGCTGCTCCCCTTGAACTGCGGGCTGCGCAGCTCCCAGCCTCCGGCATCGTTGCGGAAGCCGATGGCGAAGAAACGCCGCTCGCCGACGGCGTAGTGAACCTCTCGGCACAGCGCTCCGGCCACGGCGGGGTCGATACCGCGCTCGTGCAGATAGCCAATCAGCGCCGGGTGGCGAATCTCCCCGACACCGAGAATCCGCAGCGAGGAGTCTTCGCGCGGCGAGGCGGTTGGCAAGGGCTGGTAGGGGGCTTCGTCTGCGGCCCCTTTGCGGAGGCGTCGGATGGCTTCTGCCATGCCGCACCCTTCGAGGCGCATGACCAGCTGAAGAAGCGTGCCCCCTTCACCCAGCCCGAAGTCGTACCAAAGCCCCTTGTCGTAGCGGACACTGAAGCTGGGGGTGCGCTCCTTGCGCAGCGGCGAGAGGAACATGCCATGGGTGCCGGTTTCGCGGTGGGGCTGCAGCCCCCGGCGGAGGAGATACTCCCGGATGCCGATGCAATCTGAGGTCGTCTTCATGGCTATCGGCTTTTGATGGGGACAATTCGGTGCAGAGCCGCCTCGACATCGCTGTCTCGGAACAGCACGCGCCCGCCGATCTTGTGGGCGCGGATTCGCCCGCGGTTCACCCAGTCGTTGAGCGTCACGAGCGAGATGCGCAGGCGTCGGGCCGTCTCGCGGCGGGTCAGATAGTTCGGTGTCTCGGTGGAGGGTTCGGGGTGGAGCTGCCGCAACTCGTCGCGCAGCGATTCGCGAATCATCTCCGAGAGCTGGTCGGCGGTCATGCCGCTCAGAAAGATTTCCTTGGTCATAACGATTCGAATTTGGTTGATGACGCAAAGAAAGGCTTTTCGAACCCCTCCCGAAAACGGCGAATGGCGTTACAAATCAGCGCCAACCGATGCCAACCGGTGCCACGCCGAGGACATGCTGCCGCCCGTTCCCGGACTTTGGCATTCGTTTGCTTCGGTTGGCACTGCCGTGTAATCGGATTCTGTGCGGGATAAAAAAACGAGGGCGGCATGTGCCGTCCTCTTTGGTGGTGTGGATTTTTGAACCTATCGGAACCGTTCCAATACCTCCCGAACGGCCTTGGCCGCAAAGAGGGTGTCGCCGCTGCTTGAGATCTGAACGTGGCACGATTCCAGCCATCCGTTCGTAATCCACCGGTCGAGCGTCGGACGTGCGACGCCCAGCGCCTCGGCAAGCTCCTTTTTGTTGAAGAGCCGGCTGCCGTTTGCCATCAGATAGTGCTCGCTCTTGTGCACGCCCAGCCAGTAGTCGAAGCGGCGGAGGATCGCGTCGGCATCCTTCAGCTTCGGCTCATACCGTTCGTAAGCCCATACGTGCAGGCTCGACGGATCGAATCCGGCAAACTCCGGCCGCTGGTGCAGCTCCCGGACGAGTGTCTCGAAGCACTCCAGCTCGGAGGCCGGGATTGTTATTTTTCGGCGGCGCGGCATGGCTACATATCTTCCAGCGTCAGGCAGCGCTGCTCGATCTCATATTTCGGGAGCACCTTCTCCTTGAGGTGCTGCACCTTCTCGGCAAAGGCCTCGGGCTTGAACTCCTTGCGCTGGCGCTTGACCTCGACGGCCACGGCCCTGTTCTTCTCCAGCCGCAGGGCGACGATGTCAATCTCGTATTGCTCCTTGCCCCGCTTGGCCTCCCAGTAGGAGCCCAGGTCACGGTATTCGTGGCTTTCGATGAATTGCTGCTTGAAGTAGGTTTCGAGCGTTCGGCCCGAGTAGGTCGTGTAGTCGGCCGCAATTATCTTCTCCAGCACCTCGAACTGGTTCATCTCAACCAGCGTCCGGTTGCCTTCGAAGTAGCGGAACCAGAAGCGGAGGAAGAGGTCGGCAATCTCATAACGCACGGTCTGTGTTCCCTCTTTCGAGAGAATGGGACGTATCTTTTTCGTGATTCCGTAGGTCTCTTCCAGCTTTTTCAACTGCCCGCCGATACTTTTCTCGCCCAGCGCCGCGGCAATCTCCGACTGGGTGTTGATGCCGTTCGATATGGCGTCGAGAATCGAGAAGTAGGTGCCGTACTGTTTGCCGAATTCGTCAATCAACAGCGTCTTGCCCTCGTCCTTGAAGGGCGAATCGGGGTCGCATACCGCATGGATGATCTTTTTGACCGACAGGGCCTTTGCATCCACCAGCAGCTCCACATACTTCGGGATGCCGCCCGTAACGGTATAAAGAGCCAGCAGGTCGTCGTTCGTGTAGCCGGGGGCGTGCTCCGCGAGGATCTGCTTCAGCACCGGCAATGCGAACGGCGTGAGTTTCATGATGACATCCGCCCGCCCGAACAGCGGTTCGTGGTAATTCTGAAAGATCTTGACCATCAGCGAATAGATTGAGCCGCTGACGATGAAGTTCACATGGGTCTTCAGTCGGTATTGATCCCAGACATTCTGCACGTCGCTGTAGACCGAGGGGTTGATGTTGAAGAACTCCTGGAATTCATCCACAACCAGCGTGAATCGGCGGTTCTCTCCCTGCTGCATCAGGAAGGTGAAGACATCCTGAAAGCTCGTCATGGGCGGGACGAAGAGCCCCAGTTTCGCCGCAATCTCCTTGCAGTAGCCTGCGCAGAGCGATGCCTCGTTCTTGCGCCCGACGAAGAGGTAGACCAGCGGTTCGTCCTCCATGGCCCGGAGAATCAACGATGTCTTGCCGATCCGGCGGCGGCCCGTCAGAACGGTCAGTCGCGAATGGTCTTCGTATGACAAGGTGCGGATTTCGCGCAGCTTGGCTGTTTCCGTCTCGCGGTTGTAGAATTTCATGACGCGTGTCGTTTTGTTATGTCCGTAAATTTTACCGCTGTAACAAAGTTAAAAAACAATTGGCGAATCTCCAAATTTTCATTCATTTGCCTGCTTCCCGCTGAAATAGGGGTGGCTCATCAGCTCCAGGGCGGTCTGCTCCTCGGTGATCTTGATGTATTTCATGAACTCCCGTTCGGTCTTGTGGCCCGTGATCTTCATGATGGCGATGGTCGGGATCCCCGCCAGGTACATGTTCGTTGCGCCGCTGCGGCGTGCCGTGTGGGTCTTCACCAGCTCGCACTTCTCGACCAGCCGGCTCTTCTTTTCGCCATTCTCGATGTAGGAGACCTCGACCTTCTCCGTGATGCCCGCCTCGCGCGCAATCTCCTTGATGAGGTGGTTCACCTTCTGCTCGTAAGTCCTCGGCAGCCGGTTGTCGTACTTCTCCAGGATGGCCTGCAGCTCGGGTCGGACCGGAATGACGACGTGGTTGCCGGTCTTCTGCTGCTTGAGGTCGATGACCTGCTGTCCGTTCTCCAGCGTGCGGATGTTGCCTTCGTTGATGGTCGAGTAGTCGCTGAAGCGCTGCGCCGTGTAGCACCCCACCAGGAAGATGTCGCGGGCAACATCCTTGTGCCGGTTTTTCGAGAGGTCGAGCGCGGCGATGGCCCGGATCTCCGACTCCGTCAGATAGATGTTCTCCACGTCGGCCGTCAGCACGCGGAACTTGCGGCTCTCGATCGCCCCGTTGTCGTGCAGACCCTCCTCGCGGGCCGCGCGCATGATGATCTTCAACTCCTTGACGTGGCGGCCGATCGTATTGACGGAGTAGTTCTTGGCGGTGAACCAGGCGACGAAGTCGTCGTAGAACTTCAGGTCGATGTCGGCAAAGTCGAACTGCTTGCGCCGGGCTTTGCAGTATTCGTCGAACTGCACGACGAACCCCTTGTAGTTCTTGATGGTCGAGGGGCCGTAGCGGAGTTTGTGGATGTTCAGCCGGGTGCCCTCCTCCATCTCGCGCGTGAAGCGGGCAATGTAGTCGCCGAGCGATTCGCGGCTGCGGACACGGCGGCCTGTGGTGAGGCTGCGCGGGTGGTGGAAACTGTAGATGATCTTCTCCAACCGCGTCTTCGTCATCGCGTGCTCGGGATCCTTGGCAATCTCTCCGAGGATGTGGCTGCGCAGTTCGGAGAGGTTCTTGGTCAGCTCGCGCCCCTGCTGCTCGGTGAAGTCGTCGGTAAAGGTAAAGCGGCTTTTGACCGTCTGCCGCTTGTTGTCCCAGGCGTCCGTCAACACCATATATTGGCTGTCGACGTAGAACTGGTTGCCACGGCCAACCGTGAAGAGAATTTGGATTTTGACCAGTTTGTTTTTCTGGGTCGAGCGGATGCGGTAGCAGAAGGATGCCATAGGTCAGGAGGTTTTGTCTGCTGCAAATGTAATCATTTTTGTCATACATTTGTCATACATCGGCCGATTTTTCGAAAACTTCCAGACCTCGCAGTTGATGAAAAACGGTTGTAAAATGTTGATATATAGATAAAATAAAATTAAAATCGGTAAAATTCGATTCAAATTTATGGCGTCCGCTTCAGACCTCAGATTTCTGAAATTGCCGTTGTAAATCAATAGTTTACGATGGCAATTTTTCTTTTATACACAGATATACACACTAATTTCACAATTTATCTCCTATAAATATTTAGTGGTAATGGGGTGTTCTCTTAATCAATGCCTCATCGACTTTACGGGGATCAAATAGAATCATGCGCCCATCCTGGACAAAGGGAATGGCATCATGTAGTAAATTAGGTGAAACCATTATTGATGAGCTGAGGCTTTGCTACGTGGCGGAGCCTTCATTGCTTGACAATCTGAGTTCAGCAGCTCTTGGAGAATGTATTGACTTCGCCGACTTTTCAATAGTACGCATTGTTGGACAGAAAGCAGATTATTCCTGAGTTTCATATTGACTATTTGGTTAGTCTCGAACGTCTTAGGAATCCGACCCTTTATGCTAAGCAAAAGAAGGCGTTGCATGACAAAACCAAAGGCATTTGTGTGTGTTGTTATGACAAGAAAACGGAGGTGGAGACAAATATATTTTGGACTTTTACGACAATCCGAAGTCTCTACATAGACTTGAAGTTCACCTAAATGCAGATGAAATCAGAACCTACTGCTCTACGGTGCATATGGTCCAATCTGTTGATTTGATTTTTGACAAAGAATTTCTGACCAATATGTTCTACTATCACCTTGTCTCAGTTGTAAGATTTACCCGAGGAAGGACCAAACTTGATTGGCGAGACATTTTATGCATATATAACAACCACCTCTGCCACTGCATCTATTTTTGATTTATTTTTCTGATAAATAGAAAAATAACTACAAGAATAGTCATGCAATTTTATTCATACGGTTCGATCGTCGTGGTCGATGCCGTGACTATGCTCCGCAAGAAGGTTTTCCGTTTCGAGGACCTTCTGTTCCAGAAGCCCGAAGGGTCGCTGGATTCGCTCGACATGCTGCCGCTGAACACGCCGCTGGAGAATCTGGCCGTCATCGACGAACACAGCCTCTTCCTGGCCGACGGGCAGGGGATGTTCCGCCCCGACACCGAGACCGGCGTGCTGACGCTGGTCAAGGGGGGCTACCACTTCGGCAACCAGGGGCAGACGATCGATACCGTGGTGGCGACGCGCGGCATGACGGTCATCGGTGACCGCCTCTACTGCGCCGGAGGCGGTTTCTGGGTCGAGACCCAGCTCTTCGAATTCACGAAGCGCCGCGACGAGGTGACGTGTTCGCTGCCCCTTTCGGGGGAGTTCATCAGCGGCATCTGTCGCACGGGCGACCACGAGATCGTGGTGGGCACCTGTGGCCGCACGGGCGAGACGAAGAGCTACCTGACCTTCATCGATACGGAGACGATGACCCAGACGCGCAAGAAGTCGATCAATGCCGACATTTCGGCCGATCTGATGACCTTGTCGGGCATCAAGCTGGCGGGCGACTACCTCTGCTTTGCGGCCGGGACACTGGCCGTGAGCCGCGTGTCGCTCACGACGTGGCAGGTCGAGGAGTATACACGTCCAGGACGACCTCCCCGAAGCCCGCTATCTGACCTGCAACGTGGTGGCCGATCCGGAGCGGTTGCTGCTCTACGTCTCGGTTTCGGACGATCTGAACGAGGCGCGCACGGCCAATGGCAACCTCCTGGTCTACGACTGCAGCGGCGACAAGCCACGCCCTTCCCCGACGGGGGGGGAGGCGTGGCTTTTTCGTATGCAGGCCTGCCGGCGTCTACTCTTCGACGCGCTTGCGGGGATGGATCATCTGCTCGGGGCTGAGCACCTTGTCGAGCTCCTCCTGGCTCATCAGCTTGTGCTCGAGCACCAGTTCGTAGATACCCTTGCCGGTCTGGAGGGCCTCCTTGGCCAGCATGCTCGAAGTCTCGTAGCCCAGATAGGGGTTCAGGGCCGTGACTACCCCGATGCTGCCGTGGACCATGCGGCGGCAGACCTCCTCGTTGGCCGTGATGCCGACGATGCACTTCTCGCGCAGGGTGTCGATGGCGTGGATGAGCATCTCGATGCTCTCGAAGAGGGCATAGACGATGATCGGCTCCATGACGTTCAGTTCGAGTTGTCCGGCCTCGGCGGCGAAGGTCACGGTCAGGTCGTTGCCGATGACGCGGAAGGCCACCTGATTGACCACCTCGGGAATGACGGGATTGACCTTACCGGGCATGATCGACGATCCGGGCTGACGTGGCGGGAGGTTGATCTCGTTCAGACCGCAGCGCGGGCCGGACGAGAGCAGCCGCAGGTCGTTGCAGATCTTCGAGAGCTTGACGGCCAGCCGCTTCAGAGCCGAGGAGTTCATGATGAAGGCGCCGGTGTCGCTCGTCGCCTCGACGAGGTTCGACGATTCGCGCAGCGGCAGTCCGGTGATCTGGCAGAGGTGTTTCGTGCAGAGGGCGGCATAGTCCGGGTCTGCATTGATGCCCGTACCGATGGCCGTGGCACCCATGTTGATCTCGTAGAAGAGGTGCATGTTCGATTCGAGACGGTCGATCTCCTCGGTCAGCGTGGCGGCATAGGCCTCGAACTCCTGCCCGAGGGTCATCGGGACGGCATCCTGCAGTTGCGTGCGGCCCATCTTGATGACGCCGGCAAACTCTGCGCCCTTGGCGTGGAAGGCGTCGATCAGCCGGCGGAGCGCCTCGACGAGCTTCTCGATGCTGCGCACCGTGGCGATGCGTACCGAGGTGGGATAGGCGTCGTTGGTCGACTGCGAGAGGTTGACGTGGTTGTTCGGATGGCAGTATTGGTACTCGCCCTTGGTGTGGCCCAGCAGTTCGAGGGCGCGGTTGGCGATTACCTCGTTGGCATTCATGTTGGTGGATGTTCCGGCGCCGCCCTGCACCATGTCGACGACGAACTGTTCGCGGAGTTTGCCCTCGCGCAGCTCCTCGCAGGCGCGGACGATGGCCTCGGCGATCTGCGGATCGAGCAGCCCCAGGTCCCGGTTGGCCCGTGCGGCCCCCTCCTTGACCTCGGCCAGGGCGCGGATCAGTTCGGGGAAGAAGTTGAGCCGTACGCGGCTGATGTGGAAATTGTCCGCGGCCCGCATGGTCTGGATGCCGAAATAGTATTCGACGGGGATCTCCATTTCGCCCAGCAGGTCGTGTTCGCGCCGGGTCTTGCCCGACAGCTTGATGTTCATGATGTCCATGATCGTTGTGTTTATGTCGAAAAAACGAAATCGAGCTTTCAGCAAATATACATCAAGTCGGGCAACAAAACAATGCCCGGCGCCGATTTTCAATCAACGGTTCATTTGTCCCGGGAAGCGGTTTCCGCCGGCTCTCCGGCAATGTCCGGCGGAGTGTTCCGGTGCCGGCGGCGGAACTCCAGCGGCGTCATGTCGTGGAAGCGCCGGAAGAGATACTCGCTGCAGGTGTCGATCGTGAAGCAGTGGACCGTGTCGGGCGGGATCAGAAAGAGCGAATGCGCCTCATGGCGGCATTGCCGTACGCGACACCTCTACGCCTTTCTCTGCACGCTGCCCTTCTCGTACGACGATCTGATGGCCACCCGATGGCCACCCGATGGGAGGCCCTGAAGGAACGTGTGCTGCTGGGCATTCTCTTCATCGTCGTCTGTGCGACCTTCATCAGTTACATGCTGATCGTCGTCGGACAGAAGAACCTGTGTCCGACCGTGGCCGGCATGTACAACTACATCCAGCCGCTGGTGGCGTGCATCGTCACCGTCAGCCTGGGGCTCGATACGTTCAACCTGACCAAGGGGCTGGCCGTCTGTCTGCTCTTCGGCGGGGTCTACCTGGTGTCGGTCAGCAAGAGCCGTGCGGGGCTCGAACGCGATGCACAGGCTATGGTTCGGGAAGAGGCTGGGGATCGGGAATGATCTCGCGGCTCGGAGCGACGCCGTAGGTTGCCTTGTAGAGCTTCGAGAAGTGGGAGAGGTTGCGGAACCCCACGTCGAAACAGATCTCCGAGATCTTGCGGCCTCCCTTGCGGATCAGGTCGCGGGCGGCTTCGAGGCGTCGGGCGAGGATCCACTTCTGGGGAGTGAGTTCGCTCACCTTGGCGAAGTCGCGTTTGAAGGTGGCCAGCGAACGGCCCGTGTAGGCGGCGATCTGACCCATCGATAGATCGTACATGTAGTTCTCGTTCAGATAGTCGAGGATGTTGATCTTCCAGGGTTCGACGAAATCGAAGAGTGAGGCGTAGAGAGCCGGATCGGTTTCGAGAAGGAGGTGGACACCCTGGGCCATTCTCTGTTTGAGTTTCTCTTCCGAGGGTTTGGTTTCCGCTTTGAAACAGGGTTGGATCGACTCGAAGAAATTCCGGATATCGGGTCTTTGGGCGGGCAGGATCCGCAGACTGGTTTTGTCGCGGCGGGATTCGGCGGGGATCTGCGAGGGGTCGAGCGTGAGGTAGAATTCGCGCAGGAAACTCCGCGTGAATCTCAGGGCGATGGAGTGATAGGGGTGTTGGGGGTTGGCGTGTTTCCAAAGCCGGATACGGTTGTCCCGACGGATGAAGGCGCACTCCCCGGTGCGAAGAGGCGTTCTGTGTCCGCGTTCTTCGATTTCGAGCAATCCCGAACAGAGATAGATCAGCGTGTGCTCGTTATTCTCGTGGGCGCAACTGCAATCATCCGAAAAGTAGCTTGCGATCCATACGTTCGAATCATTGAAAACGTCGAGTCGTTCCATCCTGGGCTCTTTTTTACAAAAATAGAGAGCCGGAATGAGAAACATTTTGTTTAGAGGCTCTTTTTCAAAAAATTGCTGATCTTTTGACTCTTCCGACAGGTGGTTTCCGGAAGCTTCTTCCGTGCGCCGACTCCTCTTCTCGAGGGCGCGGAGAGGGTGTGTCAGCCGTTGCGGCGCATCGAGAGCGAGATTCGCCCGCGGAGGGTGTCAACCCCCGTGACGCGCACTTCGACCTGCTGTCCCAGCCGGACGACATCGGCCGGCGAGGCGACGTAGCGGTTGGCCAGCTGCGAGACATGAACCAGTCCGTCCTGCTTGACCCCCACGTCGACGAAGGCTCCGAAGGCGGTGATGTTCGTGACGATGCCGGGCAGTACCATTCCGGGGCGCAGGTCGTCGATCGAGTGGATGTCCGGGGCGAATGCAAAGCCGTGAAGCGGCTGACGGGGATCGAGCCCGCGTTTGTCCAGCGCCTCGAGGATGTCGCGCACGGTGGGCAGCCCGACGCGCTCGTCGACATACCGTTCGGGCTCGATCCCCTCGCGCAGCGAACGATCCTCCAGCAGGCGTTCGACACTGACGCCCCGGTCTTTGGCCATGCGTTCGACGATGCGGTACGATTCGGGGTGCACGGCGCTGTTGTCGAGCGGATTCTCGCCGCCGACCACCCGCAGGAACCCGGCCGCCTGTTCGAAGGCCCGGGCTCCGAGCCTCGGCACCTGCAGCAGCGCCCGCCGTGTGGGGAAGTCGCCGTGGACGGCGCGGTAGGCGACGATCTTCTCGGCCAGCGCCGGTCCCAGCCCCGATACGTAGGTGAGGATGTGTTTCGAGGCCGTGTTGATGTTGATCCCGACGCTGTTGACGCAGCTTTCGACGACGACCTGCAGTCGGTTGCGGAGTTTCGTCTGGTCGACGCTGTGCTGATACTGTCCCACGCCGATCGACTTGGGATCGATCTTGACCAGCTCCGACAGCGGGTCGATCAGCCGTCGTCCGATGCTGATGGCGCCGCGCACCGTGACGTCCTGATCCGGGAACTCCTCGCGGGCCGTGGCCGAAGCGGAGTAGACCGAGGCGCCGTCCTCGCTCACGGCGAAGACCTCAACCCCTTCGATCCCGAGTTCGCGCACCAGTTGGAGCGTTTCGCGGCCGGCCGTTCCGTCGCCCACGGCGAAGGCCTCCGTGTGGTAGCGTCGGGCCAGTGTGCGGAGCGTCGCGGCGGCCTCTTCGCGGCGGTTCTGCGGCGGATGGGGGAAGATTGCCGTGTGGTGGAGCAGGTTGCCCTGCGAGTCGAGAACGACCACCTTGCAGCCGGTGCGGAAACCCGGATCGAGGGCGATCACGCGCTTCTGCCCCAGGGGCGAAGCCAGCAGCAGCTGGCGCAGATTCTCGGCGAAGATCCGGATTGCCTCGTCGTCGGCACGCTCCTTGGCCGCGGTGAGTTGTTCGGTCTCGAGCGAGGGGCGGATCAGCCGCTTAAACGCATCGGCGACGGCCGTCTCCATCCATCGGCGGGTGGTTGATCCCTGCCGGATGAAGCGGCGGCACAGCTCTCCGGTGCAGCGCTCCGCATCGACTTCGATCCCGACACGCAGAAAACCCTCCTCCTCGCCGCGGCGCATGGCCAGATAGCGGTGCGAGGCGATGCTGCGCAGGGGGGCCGAGGCGTCGAAGTAGTCCGCATACTTGACACCGGCCTCCTCCTTGCCGCGTACGACCCGCGAACGGATCACCCCTTCGCGGGCGAAGATCCGCCGCAGGGCGGCCCGGGCGTGGTCGTCCTCGGCCATGCGTTCGGCCGCGATGTCACAGGCCCCGGCCAGGGCCTCCTCCACGGTCGGCACCTCGGCCGTGACAAATCGCCGGGCTTCGCGTTCGAGCGACGGGGTGCGCTGTCCCTGGAGCAGGTTGGCCAACGGTTCGAGCCCCCGTTCGCGGGCGATCGTGGCCCGCGTGCGGCGTTTGGGGCGGTACGGGAGATAGAGATCCTCGAGCGGAGCGGCCTCCCAGCACTCCTCGATCCGGCGGCGCAGTTCGTCGGTCAGGGCTCCCTGGCTCTGGATCGTCTCGAGAATGGTGCGTTTGCGGGCTTCGAGTTCGGTGAGGCGTTCGAGCTGCTCCCGGATGGCGGCCACCTGCACCTCGTCGAGCGAGCCGGTGGCCTCCTTGCGGTAGCGGCTGATGAAGGGAATGGAGGCCCCTTCGCGCAGCAGGCGGACGGCCCCTTCGACCCGGGGCAGGGCGATTTGCAACTGACGGGAGATGATCTCTTCCAACATGGGGTTTAATGCGCTTTTTCGGGGTTTGTGAGTCCGGGGATTCCGCTTCGTCTGTAGAGTCGGAGGTTATAGGTGAGCTGGAAGGTGACGTAGCGTCCCACGGCAAGATTCGTGATGTAGCGGAGCGTCGTTCCGGTGACGGCGCGGCGGAAGGCCGTGCCGTTCTGGTCGAGCAGGTCGTTCACGCCGACGCTCGCCTCGCCCAGCCGGTTGCGGAAGAGCTTCACGCCCAGTTGCGCGTTGCAGATGAACCGCTCCTCGAGGAACGGATCGGTCAGACCGCGGTAGTGGTTGTAGTCGGCGCTGGCGCGGATGACCAGCCGGTTGCGGATGACGAACGTGGTCTCGGCGCGGGCCTGCTGGCTGAAGTAGGTGTTGTCCAGGTCGCGGGTCTGCGAGGCGTTGAGACTCTGCTGATAGCTTCCGGTGTAGCTCAGGCGGAAGTCGATGGCTTCGGAGATGTTGCTTCCGAGCACGGCGCCGAGGTTGTAGGCGCGGTTCGAGAGGTGGTTGCGCACGCCGTTGATGATGCTGGGCAGCCTTCCCGTGGAGATGCCGGCCCTCAGGTTGAGGTTCGAGCGCAGCCACCGCACCGGGAATCCGTAGTTGAGCTGGGCGTGCAGATTGCGGTATCCGGCCAGATTGACCGGCCGTATGAACTGGTTGCCCTCGCCGAGTTGCGTGCCTTCGTCGTCGATGACGAACTCCGGGGTGTCGATCACCAGCGAGTCGGCGATGGTGTTGGGGCTGGCCGTGAATTCGGCCGAGAGGGTGAAGGTACGTCCCCGGTCGGGGTTCGTGCGGATGTACTGCCCCGAGAGGCGGTGCGTATAGACGGGATCGAGTCCCGGGTTGCCGGCCACGATGTTCTGCCGGTTGGTCGTGTTGACGATGTTCTGCAGATCGGTGGCCCGGGGATTCGACGTGCGGCCCGATGCGTTGAATTTCAGTGTATTGTTGCGGTTGATGGCGATCTCCGCCACGGCGTTGTAGGTCAGGTTGTCGAACGCCGCCTCGGTGCGGACCGGATAGGGGAAGCGGTAGTCGCCCGCGAAGCCGGCATGCTGGTAGTAGAGCGTCGTGGCGACCTTCGTCTTCCGGAACCGGTACTGGTAGGTCGCCCCCACGCGATGGGTCAGATAGGCATAGTCGTATTCGGCCGACTGCTTGGGGTCGCGCTCCTCGGGGAAGCGGTTCTGGTCGGTCAGCCGGCGGGTGTCGCGGTCGACGCGGTAGGCGGCGTAGTTGAGGCGGTACTCGAGGCTCAGGCGCGAGCGTTTGGTCACCGAGAGGGTGTAGTTTGTCGAACCGTTGAGCTGGTAGCTGGGTTGGCTGCGCTGCGTGCGGGTGATGTTGCGCGAGGAGTAGTCGGTCGTATCGCACGCCGTATCGTCCGGGTCGCGGAAGGTATACTGCCGGGGTTGGCTCAGCTGTTCGTAGCTGCGGTAGCTGCCGCCCGCCCCGAAGGTGAGGTTCTGCGCCCGGCGGCCCGGCAGGCGGTAGCGGTAGGTCAGCTGGTTGGAGAAGTTCACGCCGCGGCTGTCGTTGTCGCCGAAGTTGCGGCGGCGGTAGACGAAGCGGATATCCTCCTCCGAGAAGCGGTTGTCCGTGCGGCTGAGCAGTTCGTTCCGCGAGTCGTTGTCCTGCACGCTCAGCGACGTGCGCATCATCAGCGAGTGGGAGGCCGAGATGCGGTAGTCGATGCGCGAATTGAAGCGGTGGTTGCGATTCAGCGCCCGGGAGGAGTTCTCGTCGTCGTAGAGCACGAGTTTGTCCGTGGAGGTGAAGCTCTGCTTTTCGGTCTGGCTGAGGTTGTGGTTGTCGGTGCGGTTGAAGAAGTAGCTGGCCGCGATTTTGGCCTTCGCGCCCCAGTTGTCGCTGTAGTTGATGCCCAGGGCCTGGACCGTCGAGACACCGTCGAGAGGTTTGACCATGAAGTTCTTGTTCGAGGCCGTACGATTGCTCTCGCCGGAACTCCCGAGGATATCCTCGAACGAGAAGTTCTGGATGCTGACGTTGTTTGCCAGCCCGATGACGGTGATGCGGCGGTCGTGGTCGAAGAGGTTGACGTTTCCGCCGCCGATGTACTTGTCCGGGATTCCGTAGGCGGCGTAGAGGCGTCCGAAGGCTCCGCGGCGCTTGTCGGGGCGGGTGACGATGTTCAGGGCGGTGAATCCCTCGCCGGTGTCCACGCCGGTGAACTCTGACTGGTCGCTCTGGGCGTTGAAGATGTCGATGCTTTCGATCATGTCGGCCGGGATGTTGCGGATGGCCGACATGACGTCGTTTCCGAAAAATTCGCGGCCGTCGACATAGACGCGCTGGATCGAGCGTCCCTGGGCGGAGATGCCGCCGTCGGCGATCTCCAGTCCGGGCATCTTCTCGACGAGTGATCCGGCGTCGGCCCCGAAGGCCACCTTGTAGGCTGCGGCATGGTAGGAGAGCGTGTCGCCGTGTACGGAGGTGCGCAGCGCCGGGGTCTCGATCACCACGCGGTCGATCGCCTCGGCACGGGGCGTGAGCCACAGCGTGTCGAGCGTGAGCAGCGTCCCGCCGACGTGCAGGTCGCGGCACAGCGAATCGTAGCCCATCGAGGAGATCTCCAGCCGGTAGTCGCCTGCGGGGAGGCGTTCGAAACCTCCGCAGCCGTCGGTCCCGGAGGCGGTGTAGCGCGGTGCGGCGAGTGAATCCGTGCGGCTGTGCAGTCCGGCCACGGCTCCGATTACCGCCTCGCGAGTCGTGCGGTCCGCCACCCGGAAGCGCAGTCCGCCCGTCTGGGCCCGCACCCCTTCGGCAAGAAGGGCTGTCAGAAGACACACGGCAAGCAGTTTACGCGGATTCATCGTGAAACGGGGATTTTCGAAGGGTAAAGATAGCTTTTTTTGCGGGTCTTGCCGCCTGTTTGGAGCAGGAAGCGGGGCAAACGGTAAAAATTCGGGGTGGAACGGACTTCCCGCCGGCCGCTTTTTCGTATATTTGTCCGAAAGAACGGGGCCCGGGGAGCGGGGTTCCGGGCTGTAACTGCGAGACGAGATGAAAAACAAGGATATCTTCACCTTCCGGGATGCCGAGAAGCAGGTGGGGCCGGTGGCCTTCACGACGATGCTCAAACCCGCGGGCTCGACCTGCAACCTCGACTGCCACTACTGCTACTACCTGGACAAGGCCGTGCAGTACGGCGGCCGGCAGGCCGTCATGAGCGACGAACTGCTTGAACGCTACATCCGCCAGTATATCGAGGCCAACGAGGTCGATACGGTGCAGTTCTGCTGGCACGGCGGCGAGCCGCTGCTGCTGGGAATCGATTTCTACCGGAAAGCCATGGCCCTTCAGGAAAAGTATGCCGACGGCAAGCGGATCGAAAATACGCTGCAGACCAACGGCACGCTGGTCGACGAGGCGTGGTGCGAACTCTTCGCCGCGAACAACTTTCTGGTGGGGATCTCGCTCGACGGTCCGCAGGATATCCACGACGTGTTCCGTGTGACGAAGGGCGGTCGGCCGACCTTCGAACGGGTCATGCAGACGATTTCGATGTTCCGGCACGGCGGCGTGGAGTACAATACGCTGAGTGTCGTGAACCGGCTGTGCGAGGGGCGTGGCGCGGAGATTTACCGCTTTTTCCGCGACGAGGTGCACAGCCGTTACATGCAGTTCCTGCCGGCCGTCGAACACGTCGTCGATGTCGAGGGTTTCCACCGCCCGCTGATCGTTTCGCCCGAGCGCGAGGGGGCGCGGCTGGCCGAATGGTCCGTGACGGCCGGGGGATACGGCCGCTTCCTGTGTGATATTTTCGACGAATGGGTTGTGAGCGACGTGGGGCGTACCTTCGTGCAGATGTTCGACGCCACGCTGGCGCAGTGGTGCGGCGTGCAGCCGGGGGTCTGTTCGATGGGCGAGACGTGCGGCGACGCGCTGGTCGTCGAGCACAACGGCGACGTCTACTCGTGCGACCATTTCGTCTACCCGGAATACCTGCTGGGCAACATCCGCGAGACGACCCTTGCGGAGATCTACCGCTCGAAGAAGCGCCGCGACTTCGGCCTGGCGAAGCGCAACGCGCTGCCGGCCGAATGCCTGCGCTGCAAATACTACTTCGCCTGCCGGGGCGAGTGCCCGAAACACCGCTTCGAGACGGGCGCGGACGGCTGCCGCAAGAATTCGCTCTGCGAGGGGCTGTTCCGCTACTTCCGCCACGTGGAGCCCTATATGGATTACATGCGCGATCTGCTGTCCAGACAGCAGTCACCGGCGTGGGTCATCCCCTTTGCCCGCAAGCGGATGGGGCTGATGTGACCCGGGCCTTCGGGAGTCGGTCCGGAATCGAAAAGGGCGCCTCTTCACACCGAAGAGGCGCCCTTTGTACGTGCAGGTCCTGTAAGCCGGGTTCTGTTCCCGGAGCGAGCCCCGGGCCTCTGTCATTTATCTACGACGGCAGTCACCTGCCGCCTCCAGCAACCTACCCCCCGGCATCGGGCGAGCAACCCTTAATTGCCGGTATACACGGTCTTGCAACCCACGGGACGTACGGCCGGACGACATCACTGCCTCCGCGGTGGGCTCTTACCCCGCCTTTTCACCCTTACCGGTCGGAAATTCCGGATCGCGGGCACCCCTCCCTGCGGGACGGGGCCTTGCCCGGACGCCTTTACCGGCGGTTATTTTCTGTTACGCTCCCATGACCTCACGGCCATCAAGTCGTTAGCTTGCGTGGTGCTCTGCGTTGCCCGGACTTTCCTCCCCCGGCCGACGGCCGGCAGCGACAGAGCGGACCTGCGGGGCAAAGATAGGGATTTTTCGGGGAATTCCTGCGGCGGAACGTGCTCTTTTCGCCTTTTGCCTTTCGTCTGCATTGCGGCCGTAGCGCCCCGCTCCGGCCAAAAGAGCGGCTCACCCCAGGGGACGAGCCGCTCTCTTCGGAAGGGACGGTACAACGGGCTAATTCTCCGCAATCTTCACACACCGGACGGCTGCACCGCTGGCATTGGTCGTGTAGCCGTACGATACGTTGGTCAGCACGTCTCCGGCCTTGTAGTTGGGATTGCCTTTCAATTCACAGGTTGTGGCATGTTCGTAGTAGGTCATCGGTCCGCTGGTGAGGTAGGCGGCGGAGACAGTCGCTCCGCAGCTGCCGATATAGGCACTCCCGTTGGCGCCCTGGGTGTTGGAGATGCCTCCGTTGAAGGGGAAGAACGAGGCGCTGCCGAACTGATACCCCCGATCGAACGAGGTGCTGATCGTGAACTGCGAGAGATCCGACAACAGCGCCTTCCAGGCTGCGGTGCCGGCCACCTTCCAGCCTGCCGGGCAGGGATCGTAGATAGTTTTCTGCTCGGGGGTCGTGTCGTCCAGGGTTCCCCAGACGGCCTTTGTGGTGGAGGTGTTGGACAGCCATTGGCCGTTGCTTTTCTTGTAGATCCACAGGTGGGGATTCCCGGCCGCAAGCAGCTGTGCATTGGCCATGTTGGACCAATCGCTTCCCAGCGCCGACTCGATGTCGATCCAGGTTCCCGCTCCGCCATCGAGGAAGAGCTGGTTCTCCATGTGCCCGTGGTCATACTTCATGTCGAACGAGAGCCCCAGGGCCGGAACCGGTGTATAGGCGGCCGTGTAGCACAGTCCGGTCATGTAGTTCACCTGAAGGCTCTTGTAGTCGGGGATGTGCGGCCGCGGGTCCTTGCGCCCGAACTGGTAGCGGTTGCCGTTGACCGAGGCGACGGCCACGTCGTTGCGCGCCCCGTCGATCCAGGCATCCTCCAGGTCGATCACGGCGCCCAGATCGCGGTTCATGAAGGTGTAGCCCTGTGCGACGATCTGGTTCTGCGCCTCGTCGGGGTCGTAGCCCTCCGAGCAGACGATGTTCCAGCTCCAGAGGATCCGGGCGTTGGTCAGCTGCCGGTTGGCGTCCACCTGGATCTCGTCGTAGTCGAGGTCCTGGTCGATGACGAAGATCACGACGTTGCCGTTGATGAACTCCGCCGGCGTGGAGAAGTAGACATATCCGTCCTCGAGCAGCTGCACGGAGCTCTTGACGATCGGGCAGCGATCCACCCACGGGGAGTAGTTGGTCTGCACGCAGTCGTACCAGAGGATCAGAGCCCGCTTCGGTTCGATCTTCAGATCCTCCTCCGTGTAGGAGAGGCCTCCGAGCGTCAGGGCCTTTCCGTTGCCCTTCACGTCGGTCCGGAACTTGTAGAGTTCACCCGGCCGGTTGACATAGTAGGTGTTGGCACACCCCTTCTCGCTCAGGTTGACCGTCGGGTAGGTGTCCTCCTCGGCGACCGTCAGATCGGCCGATACGACCAGCGTCCGGCCCGGCTGAATGCCCGTTTCGGGGACCTGCCGCGTGGCGATCACGTAGTCGTTGCCGTTGACGCGGGCCACGATCTCGAACTCCTTGCCGGCGTGTCCCGGCGTAATCATCATCCGGTAGGTGATGTATCCACCGATCTGGGTGTTCTGGTTCCCGGTCAAGACGATCTCGGGCGAGGTCTGCGCCGGCGTGATCTCTCCGGTTGCCAGATCCACGGTCGACCCTTCGCCCAGCGATACGGCCTCCGATTCGTCCGTGCAGCGGAACTTTACCGCCTCGACCATGGCATACTGCGTACCGCGGATCCGCACCTCGAGGATCGAGAAGAGGTGCTTGAAGTGGATCGGTACGGGATTGAACGCTCCGATCTGCTCGCGGGTCTGTCCCGTGGCCGAACCGTACATGAAGTCGAGGGCGGCCAGATGCGCCAGCGGGTCCGACGAATTCAACTGCTGTTCGGCGGCCAGTGTCACCGGTTGGTCGTGGGGGCCGGCCTCCGCAGCCGATTCGTTCCAGGGGTAGTAGGCGTAAAAGTCGTGGGGCGAGGTCTCGTCCTGCCAGTCGACGACCTGCTGCTCGGAGAGGTACGAGAACAGGGTGGTTGTCCCTGCCGATCCGGCCCGGTATCCGTAATTGGCGGCCGTGATCTGCCCGTTGACCTCGGTATGGACGCCGATGCGGTCACCGGCGGTCCACGTCACCTGGATCGTGTTTTCGGAGTCTTCGTAATCGGTCCGGGTCTCGGCCCCGGCGGCGGGCGAGCGGTCTTCGCCGGCCGTGCCGAGGAGGGTGACTCCCGCTGCCGTGCCCTCCGGCTGTGAGGCCGTCTCGCCGTTCTGGGCGCATGAGGCCGTCAGCAGGGCGGCCAGCGCGATGATGGTTTGAATATGGATGGTTCGTTTCATGTTCGGTGTATCGGTTTAAGGGTCAATTCCACTCCTCCTTGTCGAAATTGTCGAGCTGTCCGTCGCCCGGAGTTGCGGCATTCGGGTGCAGGGTCTGCTCGAGCACCTGCAGGAAGATCGCCTCCATCACCTTGAAGCCTGCCAGATTCGGGTGTACGGCATCCACCTGGTACTCCTTCTTCAGCCCGTTGTTCTCGTCCTTGAGAGCCGTGTGGTAGTCGGCATAGCCGAAACCGTTCTCCTCGGCGTAGGCCTTCAGCATTTCGTTCAGTTCGATGATCCGCTGCGGAACGCCCGGGTTGAACTCCTCCTTCCAGGCGTCGTCCTTCCACCACATGTCGGTCGACGGAAGCACCGAAGCGATGATCACCTTGATGCCCTTCGAGACGGCCTTTTCGGCCATTGTCCGCACGTTGGCCAGAATCTCTTCGTTGGTTCGCTGCTCTCCGTCGTTGTCGGCGATGTCGTTGGTGCCGCATTCGATCTGCACGCACAGCGGCTCGTTGACCACCACGTCCGCGAAGAAGCGGGCGAGGATCTGCGCCGAGGTCTGGCCGTCGATGCCCTTGGCCAGGAGGTTGTTTCCGGTGATGAACTCCGGGTCGTAGGAGTTCCACGTGCGGGTGATGGAGTTTCCGATCAGCACGCAGCGCGGACCGTTGCCCGAGGGGCTCCACGTTCCGGCCTCCTCCTTCACGCAGCGCAGGTTGTAGCCGGCGCCGGGATAGGAGTTTCCGGTCGAGATGCCGCCGGGTTGTCCTTTCTGGAGGGTCGTCTCCGCGACGCAGGCCGAGGAGAGGAACATGGTTCCGTTGGTCAGCGAGCGGATCTGGCTGCCGCCGAATCCGGCCTGCCGCTGTCCGGTCCAGGGGAAGTAGAGGCCGTAACGGTCGCTGTAGTATCCGTACTGCTTCTCGGTGAGCGAACTCAGGGCGAAGGCGTAGGCCTCGGCCGGAGCTACCTTCCAGCCTGCGGGGCAGGGGTCGTAGATGGTTTTCAGGTTGTCGTTCTCCTCGACGGCTCCGATGGCGGGGGCGCCCCACAGCCAGCGCCAGGCGCCGCGCTCCTCCGGGGAGGTGAGCTTGTTGTAGTCGAGCATCCAGAAGTAGTAGCCGCCGCTGCAGTCGCTGCCCGTGTAGGCCATCCAGCGGTAGGGATACCGCACGGCTTCGGCCACACCCTGTTCGGTGGTGAACCCGGCGCCGAGCACCGTTCCGAGCGGGCGGCTGTTGTTGGCGGCGTTGTCGCTGAAGATCAGGTCCGCGGCGCCCCACGACTCGCTCGAACGATCCTGCTTCAGCTCCTCGATCGGCGTGTAGGAGGGAATTCCCCAGAACATCTGCGAACCGTTGAGTCCCAGATCGCTGTATTCGGCCGCGGCGGGGAAGGGATCCTTGCGTCCCCACTGGTAGTAGTTGCCCACGGCCAGGGCGGCCTGAGCGGCATCCGTGCTGTTCATGGCTTCGGCACCGGCCATGGCACCCAGGTTGCGGTCCATCATCGTGTAGCGGCCCACCCGGACGGCCGAGGCTTCGGGATCGTAGCTCTCCGAGGCCCAGATGTTCCAGCTCCAGAGGATCTGCCCTTCGTCGTCGAAGGCGGCCAGTACGGCATTGCCCGGCACGAAGGGATCCGGCGTGGTGAAGTAGACCGTGCCGAGTTCGTAGATGACCGAATTCTCGACGATGGGACAGCGGTGGCTCCAGCCGTCGGCGCTCTTCGGGGAGTTGTACCACAGCAGCCGCACGTCGCTGGGAAGGATTGCGAGTTCGGACTGGTCGTACGACCGGGTGATCTGCGTGCCGTCGCTCTCCGTCCAGGTGAAGCTGCGGGCCACGCCGTTGCCCTTGACCATGGCGTTGAAGCGGTAGGTCGTGCCGGGTCGGGTCACCAGATAGGTGTTGGCCGTCGCCCCGGCGCTCAGGTTCTCGGATTCGATTGCACTGCCGTCATACTCGAACGGTATCTCGTAACGGGTCAGCATTCCGTTGCGGATTCCCTCCTCGGGGGTGGTGAGCCTGCCGACGGTCAGGGTTCTGCCGTCGCTTCCGTAGTCGAGTTCGAGATCGAGGGTGAGTCCGCCGGCCGTCGGGTTGACCAGCAGGTAGAACGAGGCGGGCGTACGATAGATCATCGTCGGCTCGTCGAGCGCGAGTTCGACGCTGTTCGAGGGTTTGATCTGCGGATCGAGGGTTACGGCACCGTCCGTCAGGTCGAGGGTGCCCCCGTCATAGGCCAGGGTTACGCCGGCATCGGCCCGCAGCCGGATGGTCCGTACTCCCGTGATGGGCACCGAGGAGGAGAGCTGCAGCTCCACGATTCCGGCCGGGCTCGAGAAGTCGAGTTCGACGGGATCTCCCGAAGAGGGGGCCTTTTGGGCTGCGGCGTAGAGCGTCACCGACCTTTTGATCGAGGCATTGCTGTCCGGCCGGCCGTTCTGCCGGGCGGGGATGGCGACCGGGATCGCCTTCATGTCGGAGTGCGACAGGCGGTAGGGGTAGTAGGCGTAGATGTCGCACGTGGCGGCATTCGGGTCCCATTCGATGCTCTTCAGCGGCGAGGGGCTGACGAACTCGGTGGTTCCGGCCGCCGACGAGAAGGCCGCATAGTAGACGTTGGACTGGTCGGGCCGGCCGTCGGTCAGCGTGAAGAGTCCGATTCGGTCCACGTCGGGTTCCCACATCAGGCTGAAGGCCTCCTGCGAGGAGTCGGAGGCCTGGAATACCGCCGTGCCCCGGAACTCCGCCTTCACCGGCGTCGGGGATCCTTCCGTCGGATCCTTCTGACACGAGGCGAGAAGGGCCGTTGCGAGGAGAAAGAGCAAAAGTCTCGTTTTTTTCATATGGATCAGCATTTCGGTTAATAGCGTATGGATTCGGTGCGTCTTCGGGCGGACCGGGCGATTTCCTTTAGTCCGGGGGCTGCCCGATGCACGAAGCCTTTTTCACCCTAACAAATATAGCTGGATCCCGGCGCTCCGAGGGCCAAAATCATACACATTCAGGCGAAAATTATTTGCGGCAACGTTTGTTTGTGTAACTTGTCAGCGTGTAATCTGCTGGTTGTTAACACGTTGTGGCGTTTTGGCCTTCTGCGGGCGGATGAGGCAAAATCTGCGGAGGATCGGCCCTGCGGTCTCTCTGCGGAGAGTCGAAGCCTGCCGGGCCGGGCTGGCGGGCCTCTGGTTTTTTGGAAAATTTGATGTATCTTGGCGGAAAAACGCACCGTCATGAATCTCTCCGAACTGCAATTCATCGCCTTCCGCTCGCGGCAGGACCGGATGTGGCCCGAAGCCTGGGCCCTTTACGAGGACTCGTTTCCGGCCTGCGAACGCTGGGACGCCTCGTCCTATGACCGGGCTTTCGCCGATCCGGCCTTCGAAGCCGATGCCATCCTCCTCGACGGCGCCTTCGCCGGGCTGCTCTTCCACTGGGCGGCCGACGGATTCCACTACGTCGAGCACCTGGCCGTGTCGCCGCACCTGCGCGGGCAGCATCTCGGATCGCGGGCCCTGGAGGCCTTCTGCCGCGACCGGCGGGTCATTCTGGAGATCGATCCGCCCGAGGATACGGTCTCGATCCGCCGGCTGCACTTCTACGAACGGCTGGGCTTCGTCGCCAATCCCTACAATTACGTCCATCCTTCGTACCGGAGTCCGTTCCATCCCCACCGTCTGGTGTTGATGAGCCGTCCCGAGCCGCTCACCGACCAGGAAGCGCGCCGCTTCGCCGACTTCATCCGCGGGCACGTGCTGAGCTACTCCGATCACGAGAACCCCGCACTGCCGCGTATCGACTGAACGGCGGCGGCAGGGGGTACGGCCACAAAAAAAAGTCCGGCAGACTCTCTGTCGGACTTCTCGCGATTTGCGCAGTGGTGCGGGGCCGCCTACATCATTCCGACGACCCACTTCGTGAGGAAGTAGCCCCCCACGACGAGCCATACGTAGAGCAGCCCGGCCAGTACGAAGGGTTTGGCACCCGCCTGGCGGAACTTGTCGAGGCTCGTCTCGGTGCCCAGTGCCGTCATGGCCATCGTCAGCATGAAGGTGTCGATGTATTCGATCGTGCCGTTGAGCGGGATCTCGCGCACGCTCTCCACGCCGCACCAGTGCTGCAGCAGCGAGTTGAGACAGATGACGGCGATGAATCCGAAGGCGAACCACGGAATCGTGATACGGCTCTTTTCGGCCTTGGCGCCCTCGGCAACGGCGGCGGCATCCTCCCGGCGGCGGCGTCCGGCCAGCGCCAGACTCATCACCACCAGCACCGGAGCCAGCATCATCACGCGGATCATCTTCGTGATGGTGGCCGTGCCGGCAATGCCCAGCGAGTCGGTCGGGTCCATGGCGTTGCCCGCCCCGGCGACGTGGGCCACCTCGTGGAGCGTGCTGCCCGTGTAGATGGCCACGCCCGTATCCGAGAGTCCGTCGAGCATTCCCGTGCGGTACATGATCGGGTAGAGGAACATCGAGAGGGTTCCGAAGATAACTACCGTCGAGACGGCGATGGCGGTCTTGTAGCCTTCGCACTTGACTACGGGTTCGGCGCCCAGCACGGCGGCCGCACCGCAGATGGCGCTTCCCGTGGAGGTCATCAGCGCCGTGTCGCGGTCGATCTTCAGCAGACGGCCCAGCAGTACGCCGCCGAGGATCGTCACCACAACCACCACCAGGTCGACGACCACGGCCGGAACGCCCACGGCGGCCACCTGAGCCAGCGTCAGACGGAAACCGTAGAGGATGATACCCCAGCGCAGCACCTGTTTCGTGCAGAACTTGATGCCCGGGACCCACGTCTCGGGGAGTTTGTTGCGCAGGCTGTTGGCATAGAGCATGCCCAGCACGATACCGACGATCAGCGGGCTGAACGAGAGCCGCTTGACGATGGGGAAGCTGGCGATATAGAACGCCGCGAACGAGAACAATGCGATCAGCAGAATGCCGTGGAGGGTGTTTGCCCGATTGCCTTTTTCCAACATACGATAACTTTTTCTTTTTCCGGCCGCAAAGATCGCACCTTTTATCGAGATACCAAACAAGTGGGAGTTATCTTTGATAACTTCAGGTTATAACGAGGTCGAACAGAACGGACAAAGGCCGGAAGCGGAGCGATTTGCCGGGACGAAAACAGGCGTCGTGGTGAGGCGGTTTTGCCGGGACGGCCGGTTCGTGCTGGATGGGGACTCGAGAGGTGGAAGAACCGGGCGATCCTTCAGAGGTTTGCCAGAGCGAACTCCATGAACTGGCGCACGAGCCGTGCCGGATGGGCCTCGCTGTGGACGAAGACGAAGTCGCGCAGCAGCGTGAGACCCTCCAGATCGACGATCTGCAGCGCACCGCTGCGCAGTTCGTCGACCACCGAGAAGGCCGAGACGATGGCCATGGCGTCGCTGTTGCGCACGAAGCCCTTGATTCCCTCGGTCGACCCCATCCGCATGACGACGTGCAGCTGCGAGAGGCGGATGCCCCGTTCGGCCAGCGCCGCGGAGATTACCTCGAGGGTTCCCGAGCCGTTTTCGCGCAGCACCAGCGGGATGCGGCACAGCGTCTCGGGAGTTACCGTCTCGGTGCGGGCGTAACGCCCTGCGGGACGCGCCACCAGCACCAGTTCGTCGGGTCGGAACAGCGTGTAGTGGAGACCCTGCCGGCGGCTGACGCTCTCGACCAGCCCCAGGTCGATCCGATGGTCGTCCAACGCCTGTTCGACCTGACCGCTGTTGCCCGAGAGGAGCGAGAGGCGCACCTTCGGGAAGCGGGCCGTAAAGCGCGCCAGAATCGGCGGCAGGAGGTATTGCGCAATGGTTGTACTGGCTCCGAGGCGCAGTTCGCCCTCGGTCTGGCCCGTGCAGAGGCTCATTTCGTACTCCAGACGGCGGTAGTCGTCGGCCACGCGTTCGGCCGCGTCGAGCAGCGTACGGCCTGCGTCGGTGAGTTCCAGCCGGCTTCCCCGGCGGGTGAAGAGCTGCACTTCGTAACGGGCCTCCAGTTCGCCGATGTGTTTGCTGACGGCCGGCTGCGAGATGTCCAGCTGCTCGGCCGTGCGTGTGAAGCTCAGCGTCCGGGCCGCCGTGATGAAGACCTTGAGTCGGAAGTCGTCCATGGCCGTCAACCCAGATGGCCTTCGGCGGCAAACTCCGCCACGGAGCGAATGTAGTGGTCGATCGTCTCGCGCATCGAGACGAACGACTTGCCGCCGGCGGCATTCTTGTGGCCGCCGCCGTTGAAGTATTTGCGGGCGAAGAGGTTGACGTCCACGTCGCCGCGCGACCGCAGCGAGACGCGGATGAACTTGCGGTGGGCCAGGAACATGGCCGACATCTTGACCGACTTGATCGTCAGGGCGTAGTTGACGAAACCCTCGCTGTCGCCCTGCTGGAACTGGAAGCGGCGCATCTCGCCTTCGAGCAGCGACATGTAGGCCACCGTGCCGTTCTGGATGATCTGCATCTTGCGGTTGATGGCGTAGCCGAACAGGCGGGCGCGGCCTTCGGTGTAGGCGTTGTAGACGTTGTTATGGATCGTGGGGATGTCGATTCCCTTCTCGATGAGGACGGCCACGGCGCGGAACAGCTCGGGCGTAAGGAACGAGAAGGCGAAGTTGCCCGTATCGGTCATCATGCCGACGTAGAGCAGTTCGGCCATGCTGCGCGTGATGGCCTGCGTACCGCACAGCGCCTCGATGATGGTGTAGACCAGGAAGCAGGTGCTCGACGAATCGGGGTGTGAGAAGGCCAGGTCGAAGCCTTCGGTCGGCGAGAGGTGGTGGTCGATCAGCACCCGCACGGCCGAGGTGTTCTCCTCGATGGTCTGGCTGAGGTTTTCGAGCCGCGAGATGGCGTTGAAATCCAAACAGAAGAGGATGTCGGCCTCGGCCACGGCCCGTGCTGCCCGGCCTTCGGTATCGGTCTTGAAGACCACGACTTCGGCGATGCCGGGCATCCAGTCGAGGAAGTAGGGGTACTTGTTCGGGACGATGCAGGTGACCGAGTGTCCCATTTCCCGCAGCACTTCGGCCCAGGCGAGCGACGATCCGACGGCATCCCCGTCGGGGTTGGTATGAGACAGGATGACGACATGCTGTGCGGGGCGTGCAAGCAGTTCCCGCAGGCGTATGATATGCTCTTTCGACAGTTCCATCGGAGTAACGCGTTGGTGGGTCCGGCAAAGATACAAAAAAAGAGAGACATAGCAAACCGACTTCCGATTCGGGGTGTTCCGCCGCCTATCGGCTTCCGGGATTCCGCTCCACGATGGAGCCCTGGAGCCTTCTGCCGGGGATCAGGAGGGCATGGAGCCGGGGAGCCGCTGCCGCACGGGTTTTCACGTCGGGTTTCTGTCCCGAGTCGATCCACTCCAGGGCCAGGGCTGTCAGACCGTCGTCGGGGCTGCCCCGGTCGGCCAACTCGAAGTTGTTCTCCGGAGCCTCCAGATCAGGTGTGAAACCCTCTCCGTAGTCGGAAGATCCCCGGGCGTTCTCCGCATAGAAGGTGATCGGGCTGAAGTCATACTCGTATTCGCGCAGGCCGTTGATGAGCAATTCGCCGGCCGAGGCGGTTGCCTTCGGGCAGAGGAGGTCGATCCGCGGAAGCCCGAGCGAGACATCCAGCGCCGACGCGATCTTGTCATGGTTGCCGCGGCCGAAGTCGGCGTTGCCGATCCGGAAGACTTTGCCCGACTCACCGGCGGCCTGGCGGCCGGCATCCTCCGTTTCGACCTTGTAGCGTCCGATCCTGGAGTAGAACGACAACCGCGTGCCGTTTTCCCAGTATCCGTCGTCGTGGTTGACATCATCCTGCGCGGCAACGTCCAGGAGAATCCTCTCCAGAAGCGCCTGGTAACCGAGCGCATAATCGGGTGTTACCTGCTTCACGGCATCGTTCCACAGGTAATTCCCCTTCATGTAGTCGAACATCCACTCCTTGAGCTCCTGTTCGCTTCCGAGCGTGATCTCCGTTTCGTCATTGCTGTGCGGAGTCTTCCCGGCGGGCCTGATCGGTGCATCCTGCACCGGTCAGCAGCATCAGCAGTGATGCTCCCCGGATGAGCTTTTTCAGCAGGGTGTTTTCCGTCATTTCGAGGATTGTTTTGTCGGTTTGTCATCGGTCGTGCGCCTCTTCTGCGCGGAGGCATGCCACCGGCACCACGCCGCAATGCCGCATTCCGTGCACTTCGGGGCCCGCGCCGTGCAGACGTAACGCCCGTGAAGGATCAGCCAGTGGTGGGCAATGGGCAGCAACGGCCCGGGGATGTTTTTTTCGAGGGTCAGTTCGGTCTGCAGCGGGGTTTTCGAACGCGTCGTCAGTCCGATGCGCTCCGAGACGCGGAAGACGTGCGTGTCGACCGGCATCACCTGCTTCTGCCACAGTACGGCTCCCAGCACGTTGGCCGTCTTGCGGCCAACGCCCGGCAGGGTCTGCAGCGCTTCGAGATCGCTCGGCACCTCGCCGCCGAAATCCGCGCAGAGCTTGCGTGCCATGGCGGCCAGATTGCGCGCCTTGTTGTTCGGGTAGGAGATGCTGCGGATGTAGGGGAAGATCTCCTCGGCCGAGGCGGCGGCCATGGCCTGTGGCGTGGGGAAGGCCTCGAACAGCGCCGGGGTGGTCATGTTGACCCGCTTGTCGGTGCACTGCGCCGAGAGAACCACGGCCACCAGCAACTGGTAGGGGTTTTCGTAGTGGAGTTCGCTCTCGGCCACGGGCATGTGCTCCGAGAACCAGGCGATGATGCCTTCGTAACGTTCCTTGGTTGTCATGGTTTTCTGGTTTTATGACGTCGGAAGAGGATCTTCTTGACCAGCAGCCCCGGCCCTTCGGGACAGAGCAGCAGCCGCGGACAGCGGCGCACGTCGCTCCACCAGCGCGCCAGATACTCGCCGACGCTCCCCTCCCACGAGAGGACCCACAGCGCCACCGACGAACGGCGCCGCAGGATGCGGAAGCGGTTGCGCCCCGTGCCGTAGTGCCGCTCGAACCAGAGACTGATCTCCATGAGCGAGTCGCAGAAGGCGATCCGCCGGCGATAGGCCGTGCTGTGGCTCACGCTGTCGGGCAGGCGGCGGTGGACCGCCGTGATCTCGGGCAGAAAGGCGATGCGGCTGCGGACCGAGAACCAGAGCCACATCGGTGCATCGTCGGTCATCCATTCGGGATGCTCCTCGGGGCGTACCTCCGCGTAGTAGCGGGCGATCAGTTCGCGGCGGGCCAGCGTGGCGCAGTTGGCGATGGTCAGGCTGCAGAGCAGGTGGTCGAAATCGGTGTAATGCTGCGGATGGTCGGGTTCCGTGCGGTCGTCGGCCTGCCAGTAGTTCGAGGCCCGCGTGTAGCACATCCCGCAGCCGGGGTCCGCCTCCATCCGTTCGACCTGCCGCTGCAGCTTCGAGGGGTCGCACCACCAGTCGTCGCCGTCCAGATAGGCGACATACTCTCCGCGGCACGCCTCGAAGGTGCGTCGGTAGTTGGCCCGCCAGCCGACGTTTTCGGCCGAGGTCACCAGTCGGATGCGCTCCGGATAGCGGGCGGCGTACGTCATGCAGATCTCCCGCGTGGAGTCCGTGCTGCAGTCCTCGCCCAGCACCAGTTCGACGCCGAACGTCGTGCGCTGTTCGAGGACGCTCTCGATGGCGCGGGCCAGATATCGCTCGTGGTTGTAGGTGGTCATGCAGACCGACACCAGCGGCGTTTGTGATGCCGGGGCCGCCGGGGTTGCCGGGGTTGTCGGGGTTGTCGGGGTTGTCGGGGCCGCCTCCGTTTGCCGTATCTTCTCCTCCATGGGTTTCAGAGTTTGGTCAGTTTGGCGAACTTCGCCAGCAGGGTCTTCTCGCCCGCATTGTCGAAGCGCACCACCAGTTTGTGATCCGTCGCCAGGGTCTCGATGCGCTCGACGATGCCGACGCCGAACTTCGGGTGTTCGACCCGCTGCCCCACGACATATCCGCCCGTCGGGGCGCCGCCTGCGGGGGCTCCCGCATCGGCTGCCGCAGCCGGCCGCACGCCGACACGCCGCATCCCCTCGGTCGAGGTGCGCAGCGGCTCGACCAGTGCCGGGTCGGGACGTCCCGACGGTTGCTGCGGCTGCGTGGCCCGGGCAAAGTGGCGCGCCGGGCCCGATTCACCCTCCGGCCGCGTGCCGTAGGTACTGCGCGAGGCTCCGTACCCGCCGCCGAATCCCGCCCGCCGGGCTTCCGATCCGCCGCCATAGCCTCCGCCGCGGCCGTAGGAGCCCGACGTGCCCGAGGGGGCGCCCCCGCTGCGGCCGAAGCCGTTCGGCGCTCCGCTGCCGGGGCGCGAGCCCTGGCGCTGCTGCTGGAAACGGTAGTCAAAGCGGCGGCGCAGTTCGTCGATGGCCGACGAGCCGTCGCTGCCGGGACGGCGCTCCTGCTCCTCGTCGGGGTCCGCCTCACACTCGACGTAGCGCGGGTCGATCTCGCGCAGGAAGCAGCTCGGACGCGAAAACTCCATGTTGCCCCACTTGAAGCGCATCTCGGCATAGGAGATCGTCGCCGAGACCTTGGCCCGCGTCAGCGCCACGTAGAACAGGCGTCGCTCCTCCTCGATGCCGTCGGGCGACTCCGCCGCGCGTTGCGAGGGGAAGAGGTTCTCCTCCATGCCGACGATATAGACATATTTGTATTCAAGCCCCTTGGCCGAGTGGACCGTCATCAGGGTTACCTTGTTGCTGCTCTCGGGGTCGTCCTTGTCCATGTCCGACATGAGCATCATGTTCTGCAGCCACTCCTCGACCGTCGCCTCGTCCTCGGGCTGGCGTTCGCCGTTGCGGATCTCGGCGTCGCAACGCTCCTTGAACTCCTGCATCGAGTTGAGCAGCTCCTCGATGTTGTCCAACGCCGAAGTCGCCTCGGGGGTGTTCTCGGTGCGGTAGGCGGCGATGATCCCCGAACGGGTGGCCACCTCCAGACCGAAGTCGTAGAGGCTCTTGTCCGCCCGCGAGAGCGACAGCGAACGGATCATCCCGACGAACTCGGTCACCTTGCGGGCGATGGCCCGCTGCACGGCGTCGGTCGTCGGCTGGGCCACCAGCGCGTCGACCGCCTCCCACATCGAGACGCCGTGTGCGGCGGCCAGATCGGCGATCCGCTGCACGGTCGTGTCGCCGATGCCGCGCGCCGGGTAGTTGACGATGCGGCGGAAGGCCTCGTCGTCGCGCGGGTTGATCACCAGCCGGATGTAGGCCATCATGTCCTTGATCTCCTTGTGGTCGTAGAACGACGAGCCCTTGTAGATGCGGTAGGGGATTCCGTGGCGGCGGAGGTTGTCCTCCAGTACGGCCGACTGGTTGTTCGTGCGGTAGAGGATCACCGCCTCGGACCACTCGTCGCCTGCGGCGCGCACCTTGTCGCGCAGGTCCGAGACCACCATCTCGGCCTCCTCGCGGTCGGTGTAGGCCTTCAGGATGCGGATCTTCTCGCCGCGGGGTCCTTCGGAGAAGCAGTTCTTCTCCATGCGCTTCGAGTTGTGGACGATGACCGAGTTGGCCGCCTCGACGATCGTACGCGTCGAGCGGTAGTTCTGCTCCAGCTTGAAGACCTGTGCATCGGGGTAGTCGTTGCGGAACGAGAGGATGTTCTCGATCTTTGCCCCGCGGAACGAGTAGATCGACTGCGCGTCGTCGCCCACGACGCACACCTTCGAGTGGTGCTGCGACAGCCGCCGGATGATGACATACTGCGCGTAGTTGGTGTCCTGGTACTCGTCGACCAGAATGTACTGGAACAATTTCTGGTAGCGGGCCAGCACGTCGGGGCAGTCGCGCAGCAGGATGTTGGTCTGCAGCAGCAGATCGTCGAAGTCCATCGCGCCGTTGTGCTTGCAGCGCTGGCAGTAGATGTTGTACAGATGGCCGAATTCGGGGATCTGCATCTGCCGGTCCTCGGCCGCCAGCGACGCGTTGGCCAGATAGGCCCCCGGGGTGATGAGCTTGTTCTTGGCCAGCGAGATGCGCGAGGCGATCGAGGCCGGCTTGTACCGTTCGTCCGGGAGGTTCATCTCGCGGATGAGAGTCTTGAGCAGGTTACGGCTGTCCGACGAGTCGTAGATGGTGAACGACTCCGAGAATCCGATCCGTTCGGCATTCTCGCGCAGGATGCGTGAAAAGACCGAGTGGAACGTTCCCATGCGGATGTATCGGCTGCGGTTGTCGGGCAGCATTCCGGCAATGCGTTCGCGCATCTGCTCGGCGGCCTTGTTGGTGAAGGTCAGCGCCAGGATGTTCCACGGTTTGACCCCCTGTTCGATCATGTAGGCGATGCGCGAGGTGAGCACGCGGGTCTTTCCGGAGCCCGCCCCCGCTATGATGAGTGACGGCGAGTCGTAGTTGACGACCGCCGCCCGCTGGGCCGGATTGAGCCCCTGCAGTATTGGTGATTCGTTGGATTCCATGACCGCAAAGGTAATAAGAATTCGACGAAGAATTTTCCCTCAGGGGTCACTATTTCTTTCCGCGGGGCGGGGTGTGCCGGAATGCAGCCGCAGCTCCCGGTGCGCCGCTCCGGCTCCACCCCCGCCCGAAGCCGGATGTCCCGGACCTCCGCCACCGCCCTCCCCGCCCGGCCACCCCGCACAACCGGCGGCTCTCATCCGGCAGGCGCCCGAGCCACACCCGGATCCCCGCCGAAAAACGAGGCTCCGAAGGAATATTTTTCGAAGAAAATAATAACTTTGCATCCGAATCGTTAAAACTTTTGCAACGACACCCTCAGCACCCGTTCTTCCGCTGCGATCGGGAGCTTCCGCAACACCCCGTGCCGAGAGGGCTCCGAGCGGTCCCGGCCGCAGTGCGCTCGCGACGGCTTCGACGCCTCCCGGACAGGGCGGACGGAACTGGTTCTCCGGGGTCCTGCATGACGGATCCAGAACAAACAACGAACATACATAAAAGACAATGAGCGAAGTCATCAACATCAAGGAACTCAACGAGCGCATCGAACGCGAATCGGTATTCGTCGACACGCTGCGCACCGAAATGGGCAAGGTCATCGTGGGTCAGAGCCATCTGATCGACACGCTGCTGATCGGTCTGCTCTCCAACGGCCACATCCTCCTGGAGGGTGTCCCGGGACTGGCCAAGACGCTGGCCATCACGACGCTGGCCAAGGCCGTCGACGCCGATTTCTCGCGTATTCAGTTCACCCCGGACCTGCTGCCTGCCGACCTGATCGGTACGCTGATCTACTCGCAGAAGAGCGAGGATTTCGTGGTTCGCAAGGGCCCGATCTTCGCCAACTTCGTGCTGGCCGACGAGATCAACCGTTCGCCGGCCAAGGTGCAGTCGGCGCTGCTCGAGGCCATGCAGGAGCGTCAGGTGACCATTGGCGACAATACCTACCCCCTGCCGCAGCCCTTCCTGGTGCTGGCCACGCAGAATCCCCTCGAACAGGAGGGTACCTATCCGCTGCCCGAGGCACAGGTCGACCGTTTCATGCTCAAGGCCAGGATCTCCTATCCCAAGAAGCAGGAGGAGCGCGACATCGTGCGCATGAACCTCTCGGGAGCCGGCATGCCCCAGGTCAACAAGGTCATTACGCCGGAGGATATCGTCAAGGCCCGCCGGGTGGTCGAGGATGTCTACATGGACGAGAAGATCGAGAAGTACATCGTCGACATCATCTTCGCCACGCGTGAACCGGCCGAGTACAACCTGCAGAAGCTCCAGAACCTGATCGCCTACGGCGGTTCGCCGCGTGCGTCGATCTCGCTGGCCAAGGCCGCCCGTGCCTACGCCTTCATCCGGCGCCGCGGGTACGTCATTCCGGAGGATGTGCGCGCCGTTTGCCACGACGTGCTCCGCCACCGTATCGGACTGACCTACGAGGCCGAGGCCGAGAACATCACCACCGAGGAGATCATCACCGATATCCTGAACAACGTAATCGTGCCCTAATGATGCAGGAGAGCGAGAACGATATTCTCAGACGCGTCCGCAAGATCGAGATCAAGACCCGGGGTCTGTCGAACGAGATCTTTGCCGGAAAGTACCATACGGCTTTCCGCGGACGGGGCATGTCGTTTTCCGAGGTCCGCGAATACCGCGCCGGAGACGACGTGCGCGACATTGACTGGAACGTCACGGCCCGTTCGCGCAAACCCCACATCAAGGTCTACGAGGAGGAGCGCGAACTGACGATGATGCTCGTGGTCGACGTCTCGGGCTCGCGCATGTTCGGCTCGACCGACCGCCTGAAGAAGAACATCATCACCGAAATCGCCGCCGTGCTGGCCTTCTCCGCCTCGCAGAACAACGACAAGGTGGGGTGCATCTTCTTTTCGGACCGTGTCGAGAAGTTCATCCCCCCGAAGAAGGGGCGCAGCCACATCCTGATGATCATCCGCGAGCTGATCGGCTTCCAACCCCAGTCCACGGGGACGAAGCTCTCGGAGCCGATCCGCTTTCTGACGAACGTCAACAAGAAGCACTGCACGACCTTCATCCTCTCGGACTTCATGGATTCGTCGGACGACCGTGCGGCGCTGGACGATGCGCTGAAGATCGCCGGCAGCCGCCACGATCTGGTCGGCATCCGGGTCTACGACCCCCGCGAGACGGAGCTTCCCGACGTGGGGATCGTCGAGCTGCGCGACGCCGAGAGCGGGCGCAAGGTCTGGGTCGACACCTCGTCGCGTGCCGTGCGCGATCACTACGCCGCCTCGTGGCGCGAGCTGAGCGAGCGGATCGACTCCACGCTCAAACACAACCGCATCGATACGGCTACGATCTCCACCGACGGCGATTACGTCGCCGAACTGATGAAACTTTTCAAACAGCGATGAAACGTCTCTCAACCATAGCCCTGTTTGTCGGGCTGACCCTTGCGGGCGGCTCGTTGCGGGCACAGAATATGCCCGTCGTCACGGCGCACATCGAGCCCGACAGCATCATGATCGGCGACCGCTTCGACTACGTCATCGACGTGGAGAAGGACCTGGTTCAGGTGGTCGACTTTCCGGTTTTCGACCCCCGCGACGGCAAGCTCGAACTGGTCGAGAGTCTCCCCGTGGATACGCTCGAACGCGACGGGCGGCACCTCCGGCTGCGCAAACGCTACCGTCTGGCGGCCTTCGACGAGGGCAAGTACAACCTCGGCGTGGCCCAGGTGCTCTATGCCGACAAGAATATCCTCGATACGCTCCGCAGCCGTGATTCGCTCTATCTGGAGGTGGCGACCTTCCAGATCGACTCCACCTCGCAGTCGATCTACGACCTCAAGGGGCAGAAGACGCTTCCGTTCCAGCTGCGCGAGATCCGGGGCTACCTGCTGTGGGGGCTTCTTGTCCTGCTGATTCTGGCGGCCGGGGCGTGGGGGCTTCACCGCTGGCTGGCCAAACACGGCAAGGGATTCGGCGATCTGTTCAAGCCGGCGCCGCCGCTGCCGCCGCACGTGGCCGCCATCCAGGCCCTCGAGGCGCTCCACAACCAGAAACTCTGGCAGAACAACCGCCACAAGCAGTACTATTCGGGTCTGACCGACATCCTGCGCACCTACATCGCCGGACGGTGGGGAGTCGGCGCCATGGAGATGACCTCCGACGAGATCATCGCGGCGATGCGCGGTGAGGAGCTTCCGGACAAGGCCCGCCGGGATATGGAGTCGATCCTGCGCGACGGTGATCTGGTGAAGTTTGCCAAGGCGACGCCCGATGCCGAGCAGAACGAGTCCGACTATCTGAAGGCCTACTATTTCGTCGAGGAGACCAAGCTCGTCGAGGAGACGACGGTCCAGCCGCCGGAGGATCCGATGCAGAATTAAACGCAACAACGATGTACAGAATACTATCCATTACCTTCGTTCTACTCTTTGCGGCGGCCGGCGTGCAGGCGCAGCAGCTGCCCGAGCGTTCGCTCGTGCGCAAGGGTACGCGGCAGTACAACAAGGGGGAGTACGAAACGGCGATCCAGCGTTACGAGGCGGCGCTGAAGGCCGCACCGGGGCTGTTCGAGGCGACGTACGACCTGGGCAACGCCCTCTACAAGGCCGAGCGTTTCGACCGTGCCGAGCAGACCATGCAGCAGGCCGCGGCCGACACGCTGCGCAGCGACACGGAACGTGCCGAAGCCTTCTACAACCTCGGCAACGCCCAGTTCAAACAGAAAAAGTACCAGGAGGCGCTCGAGAGCTACAAGCAGTCGCTGCGTCTGAATCCTGCGGACATGGAGACCAAGTACAACTACGCCTACACCAAGCGGCTTCTGGACCAGAACCAGAACGGCGGAGGCGGCGGCAATGACCGGAACCAGAATCAGGATCAGCAGCAGAACAAGGATCAGAATCAGGGTCAGAACCAGAATCAGGGCCGGAACAAGGATCAGCAACAGCAGCAGAATCCGCAGCAGCAGAATCCGCAGCAGCAGAATCCGCAGCAGCAGAACCCGGGCAAGGATCAGCAGCAGAACCAGCCGCAGAATCCGAACGGGAATCCCGACCAGAATGGCGAGCAGAAACCCGGCGAGGGTCAGCCGACGCCTTCGGGCATTTCGCCGCAGGAGCAGGAGCAGATGCTCGACGCCATCCAGGCCCAGGAGGACAAGACGCAGGAGAAGCTCAAGGAGAAGGCCAAGGGCGTGGTGGTTCGCGGCCGGAAAAACTGGTAAAAACGTTTGTAGACTATGCATTTCGCTTCACCCCATTATCTATGGCTGCTTGTGCTGCTCGTGCCGATGGTCGGCTACTACGTGTGGCGGACGCTGCAGGGCGGTGCGGCCATTCAGATCTCGACCGTCCGGGGCGTCGCGGGGGCTCCGCGCACGGTGCGCTACTACCTGCGGCATCTGCCCTTCGTGCTGCGCGCCGCGGCCTTTTCGCTGCTCATCGTGGCGCTGGCCCGGCCCCAGGATGTCGAAGAGAACGTCTCGACCAACACCGAGGGCATCGACATCATGCTGGCCATCGACGTCTCGGCCTCGATGCTGGCCCGCGACTTCCAGCCCGACCGCATCACGGCGGCCAAGGAGGTGGCCGGATCGTTCATCGCCGACCGCTACGGCGACCGCATCGGACTGGTGGCCTTCGCCGCCGAGGCCTTCACGCAGAGCCCGCTGACCACCGACCAGAGTACGCTGCAGACGCTGCTGGCGCGGATCCGCAGCGGCCTGATCGACGACAGCGGTACGGCCATCGGCAACGGTCTGGCCACGGCCATCAACCGCCTGCGCGAGAGCGACGCCAAGTCGAAGGTTGTCATCCTGCTGACCGACGGTGTGAACAACCGCGGACAGATCACCCCGATGACCGCCGCCGAGATTGCCCGGGCACAGAACATCCGCGTCTATACGATCGGAGTGGGTTCGATGGGTACGGCCCCCTATCCGGCCGTGGACATGTTCGGCAACATCACCTTCGTGCAGCAGAAGGTCGAGATCGACGAGAAGACCCTTCAGGCCATGGCCGAGATGACCGGCGGCAAGTATTTCCGTGCTACGGACAACGAAAAGCTCAAGGCTATCTACGACGAGATCAACCAGCTGGAGAAGAGCAAGGTCGAGGTTTTCGAACACGTCGCCTATCACGAACAGTTCCTCGGCTGGGTGCTGGGTGCGCTGGCCCTGCTGCTCGTGGAGTTCCTGTTGTCGAATCTCGTTCTGAAACGTATTCCGTAAAAAGCATCCGTCATGTTTCGTTTTGCCAATCCGCAATATCTCTGGCTCCTGGTCGTGCTGCCCGTGATGGTGGCGCTCTTCTGGCTTGCGGCCCGCAGCCGCCGCAAGCGGATCGCACGCTTCGGTCATCCCGACGTGCTGCAGGAGCTGATGCCCGAGGTCTCGACCGGCCGTGTCACGCTGCGCTTTCTGTTGCTGCTGGGGGCGGTTCTGTGTCTGATTCTGGCCGCGGCGCGTCCCCAGTTCGGGTCGAAACTCCGCGAGGAGAAGACCCAGGGGATTGAAATGATGCTCGTGGTCGACGTCTCGAATTCGATGCTGGCCGAGGATTTCGAACCCAACCGGCTCGAACGGACGAAATACGCCATCGGCAAACTCTTCGACGGCCTCGAGCAGGACCGTGTCGGGCTGGTGGTCTTCGCCGGCGAACCGAAGGTCCAGCTGCCGATCACCTCGGACTACCGCATGGCCAAGGCCTTTGCCCGGCGGATCGATCCCTCGCTGGTCTCCGAACAGGGCACGGCTATCGGCAAGGCCCTGGAGCAGGCTTTGCTGTCGTTCTCGGGCGACACGGAGCAGAACCACGGACGGGTCATCATCCTGATCACCGACGGTGAGAACCACGAGGACGACGCCCTGGCCGTGGCCGAACGGGCTGCCCAGCAGGGGGTGAAGATCTTCACGATCGGCATCGGCACCCCCGAGGGTGCGCCGATTCAGATCGACGGCGAGTTCATCAAGGACGAGAAGGGCGAAATGGTCGTCTCGAAGCTCAACGAGGAGATGCTGGCCAAGATCGCCGACATCACGGGCGGCGCCTATGTGCGCGCCACGAAGCAGTCGATCGGTCTGGACGAGATCGTCAAGGCGATCAACGACATGGAGCAGACCGAACTGTCGACCATCCGTTTCGAGGAGTTCAACGAGCAGTATCAGTACCTGCTCATCGCGGCGCTTGTCCTGCTGCTGGCCGAGTTTGTGATGCTCGACCGCCGCAATCCGCTGCTGGCCCATCTGAATATCTTCCGGGAGAAGAAGTAGTCCCGCACGAAAAGGGGGGAGTGCCACACACACATGCGCTGCGGCACTCCCTTTGTAGGTTACCATAAGCCGTAAAATCCGAAATCATGACCCTTACGGATACCCCTGCGGCCCGCATCGAGGCGTTGGCCGCCGCCCAGAAAGCCTGGTTCCGCACGGGCGCCACGCGCCCGGAGAAGTTCCGCCGCACGATGCTGCGCCGGCTCGATGCCGCTCTGGTCAACTGGGAGGATCGCCTGTGCGACGCCCTGTGGCAGGATCTGCACAAGTCGCACGAGGAGGCCATCCTCACCGAGCTGAGCATCATCCGCAGTGAAATCCGCCAGCATCTGCGCCACCTGCGCGAATGGATGCGTCCCGAGCGGCGACCGACCCCGATGAAGCTGCAGCCGGCGCGGAGCCGCATCGTGGCCGAACCGTTGGGACAGGCGCTGATCGTTGCACCGTGGAACTACCCCGTGCAGCTGCTGCTCAATCCGCTGGTGGGGGCCATCTCGGCGGGCTGTACCGCCGTGCTGAAGCCTTCGCCCCACACGCCGCACGTGGCCCGCGTGCTGGAGGGGCTGATTGCGGAGATCTTCGACGAGGAGTATGTGGCCGTGGTGCAGGGCGGACGCGAGGTCAACACGCAGCTCTTCGCCCTGCGCTGGGACGTGATCTTCTTCACGGGGAGCCCGGCCCTCGGACGCGTCGTGATGCGGGCCGCGGCGGAGCACCTCACTCCGGTAGTCCTCGAACTGGGCGGCAAGAGCCCCTGTATCGTCGATCGCGGGGCCGACCTGCGGATTGCGGCGCGGCGCATCGCCTGGGGGAAGAGCATCAATGCGGGTCAGACGTGCGTGGCTCCCGACTACGTGCTGATCCACCGTACGCTGCGCGACGACTTTGTCCGGGCCTTTGCCGACGCCGTCAGACAGTTGCACGGCGAGGATCCCCGCCGCAGTCCGCACTATGCGCGGCTGGTCGACGAACGGGCCTACGAACGGGTGGCCGGTTACCTGACGCGGGGGCGGATCCTCTTCGGCGGAGAGACCGATGCCGCGGAACGCTACATCGCCCCGACGCTCTTGGGTGATGTCGATCCCGAATGGCCGGTCATGCAGGAGGAGATTTTCGGCCCGGTGCTGCCCGTATTGATCTTCGGGACGACGGACGAAGCAGTGGAGTTCGTCACGACGCGTGAGAAGCCTCTGGCACTCTATTATTTCGGTCCCGAGGAGACGGGACGGGAGATTCTGGCGCGCACGACCTCGGGCGGAGCCTGTCTGAACGATACGGTCATGCACATCGCCAACGATCATCTGCCGTTCGGCGGTGTGGGCAACTCGGGCATGGGACGTTATCACGGTCGGGAGAGTTTCGAGGCCTTTTCGCACCGGCGTTCGATGCTGGAGGTTTCAGGGCGCATCGACCTGCCGTTCCGCTATCCGCCCTACCGGCTCTTCCGCTGGGTGCGAAAGATGCTCTGATGCGTCTCTGCGGGGCGATCTTTGCGGGGCGTTTTGGGGGCGGCGTTTTGCCGTCCCCATTTTGCGGGAAATCTTTGGCCGGGGCTTTTTGCGAGGACCCTTTTGCGGAGCGTTTGCCGTCCCTTTTTGCGGAAAGTGTTTGGCGGGGTTCTTTGCGGGCCGTAGCCGGGCTTTTCTCTCCTCAGAGCCGGAATCCGACAGTCAACAGAAAACTTTGGTCGGAGGGGTCGTTTTCCGCTCCGCCGAACCGGTATGCGACATCGCCGCGGACCGGACCGATGATGAATCCACATCCGACGGCGGCGTGCCCGTCCGTTCCGCAGGGCGTCTGCGTGCAGTAGCCGGCGCGGAGCACCCCGTATTGCAGAAAGCGGTATTCGACGCCGAAAGCCGCGTCGAAGAGGGCATCCGCCCACCGGTATCCGAGATCGGCGCAGAGGTGAACGGCATGGTTGCGGTGGGGGTTCCAGGTGAAGAGCCCCTCGACGGATCCGCGGGAGGGCAGCGAGAGCCTTTGCCCGTCGGAGGCCCGGAGGTCAGGGCCCAGGTCCGCGACGCGGATGCCGGCAACCCAGCCGATCTTGTCCGAACCGGCGAATTTCCCGCGCAGGGCGGCTGCCAGATCGAACGACACCCCCTGAATCGGCGAATCCCCCAGATCGAGATCCGAGCGTATGTAGCGGGCCGTGAGTGCGACGGCCACCCGGCTGCCGAAGCGCCGGGCGTAGCCCGCCTCGGCGGAGAGATCCCACGGACGGGCCGTTCCGGCGGGGAATCCCTTGTCGTCGGTCATCGGAATCTCCACTCCGGCGAGGCGTCGGACTCCCGCCAGCAGGGCGTTGCGTCCGTCTGCGGACCAGAATCCCGCGCCGCTCCAGAGGCGGTCGCTCGCCGAACCGCCCAATGGTCCGACGGAGACCTCGGCGCCGCCCCGGCTCGTGCCGAAGAGAACTCCGGCGGCATTGCCGTGGATGGCATCCGTCCTCTCGGGGAGCAGGGCCCCGGCTCCGGCCATGCCGGCACTCGGGGCCGCGGTCTCCATGCGCAGGAAGGTGACGCCGCTCCCGGTTTGGGCCCGCAGGACCTGTGTGGCGGTCAGCAACAGCAGGAGGATCGCTTGTGAGGTTCGGAGTCGGAGTTTCATGATCGGGCGTATTTTCAGCGTTTGATGAACGGGATGTCGATCGGACATCCGAAATAGTCGATCCGGCAGGTATAGACGCCGCCCGGGAGTTGGGCGACCGTGATCCAGCCGGTATTCCCGTTGTCGGTTTCGCGGAGGGTGACTGTCGTCGTGAGAATCTCCCGTCCGCTGCGGTCGCTGATCCGGATCGGGAAGCGTCCCGTGGCTCCGGGGATGCGGATGTTGAGCTGTTCGGAGCATGGGTTCGGGAAGAGTTCGGCCGCGGCGCCCGTTCCGTCGACCATCACGCGCAGCGATGCGGCGACGCTGGCGCCATGGCGGTCGCGGGCGATGACGCGGAGCGTCGAGGTCCCGACGGTCCGGGGGAAGAGTTGCAGCACGCTGCCGTCGATGCGTCCGTCGACGACGCTCCCGGCCGGAAAGGCGACGAAATAACTCAACGCGTCGTTCGGCGCGTCGGGATCGGAGAACCGGGACGTCAGATCGATCCCGACCCCGTCGGATGCCGTGCCGGCCAGAAAGAGATCCGGCATCGGATCGCCGAGTACGGGCGGTGTGTTTTCGGTGGTCGAGGCGGTGAAGAGGAGGGGTGTCGACGGAGTCCCGTATCGGCTTCGGCTCACGATGGCCACCTGATAGGAGGTTTGGGCCGCCAGTCCGTCCACCTGGAACGAACCGCGTTCGCCGACGCTGCGGTCCGTGATCTCCACGGCGTATTCCCGGGCGTCGTCCGGAATCTCCCCGACGGTCGAGGCAATGAAGGGCTTGTCGCTGAGCCACACCGTATAGGCGGTAACGGCGCGTCCCAGGTAGTCGGCCGGAATCTTCCACTCGAGCGTCAGCCCTCCGCAGCGGGCTTCGGCCGAGGCTTCGCTTACGGGATCGGGTGCTGCATCGCGGTAGAAGAGGTATTCGGCATCGACCAGTCCGTTGCCGAGCTTGCCGGCATATTCGGGATTGACGGCTTCGACCTCCTGCCGCCGGCCCGATCCGAGGAGCAGCTCCTCGAGCATCTCGTTGGTGAAGCCCGGGCCGCCGAACCGGGCAACGGCCAGCGCCGCCAGTCCGGCAACCTGCGGACAGGCCATCGAGGTGCCGGCGGCGAATCCGTAGCGGCCGTCGGGGATCGTGCTGTAGATGCCATACCGCTCGTCGTCGCCGTAGGAGTCACCGCCGAGCGCCGCCAGGTCGATCCATTCGCCGTAGTTCGACGAGGCGGCCTTGCGCAGGTCGGCGCCCAGCGATGCAACGGCCAGAACCGGCGGATAGGCCGCCGGATATTGCGGGGTGGAGAGCCCGTCGTTGCCGGCGGCGAAGATCACCACACCGCCCTTCATGGGGCCGGTCTGGTTGCCGGCTTCGTCGCATCCGGCATATCGGATGAAGTAGTCGATCGCCTCCTTTCCGGACTGCGAGAGATCGTTGAGCCCGGTATAGGTCCAGCTGTTCTGGCTGATGACGGCTCCGTGGTCGGCGCTCCAGGTCATCAGCTCCTCGATGCTGGCGGACCCCGTCTGGTCGAAGATCTGGCAGCTCATCAGCCGCACCCCGCTGTCGGGAGTCCCGTCTCCGCCGGCGATGCCGCAGATGCCGGTGGCGTTGTTGTTGACGGCGCCGATGATTCCGGCGACATGGGTGCCGTGGTCACTCGGCGTGATCTCGTAGTTGTGGCGGTTGAAGTTGTATCCGCAGTGTCCTTCGCCGTCGTCCCACATGTTGGCGGCCAGATCCGGATGCGTCCGGTCGATGCCGCCGTCGGCGACGGCGACGATTACCTCGCTGCCGCCCGTCGAGACCCTCCAGGCCGGAAGGATGTTCAGATCGGCCCCTTTGCGTTGTCCGGCGAGTGTTCCCGTGTTGTGGAGAAACCACTGGTTCCCCGACAGCGGGTCGTTGAAGGGGAGGGTTTCACTCCCGGAGGTTGGCTCTGCGGCCGGGATGACCTGCGTTGCGGCGGTCTGCACCATGCGGGGAACCGGTTCGACGCAGATGACGCCCCGGGGGTGTCCGAAACGCGCCATGGCCTCGTCGACGGGGATCGTTTCGTCGAAAACCACGTCGTACCAGCGGTGCAGTCCGGCCCTGCGCCTCTGCTCGCGGAAACGCTCTCCGTCGGAAAAGACCCGACGGAGCGATCGGGCGCCGGCCCGTGTTGCGGCGGCGTCGAACTCCGGATCCCCCGAGCCTCCGCTGCGGGTGAAGGCCCGGGTGTCGAGTTCGGGCGCCGTGTCGGAGAGCTTGACGCGGAGGAGCCCCGGAATAAAGGCGTCGGACCGGCTTTGCGGAGCCGTTGCGGGCACCGTGTCCGTCGGATCTGCGGGGTCGGCGCAGGCGGCCGACAGCAGCAGGAGCAGCAGGATGCAGCGTCTGTTCATCGGCGGGCCTCCCTACTGGACGAAGCGGATCTCGTAGAACGAGTCGGTGCAGACGAAATGGTCCGATGCGGGGGTCTGTCCCTGTTCCCAGGCCAGGGTCTGCATCGTCTGCCCGGAGACTCCGTCCACGACGCCCTGGAAGGTGTAGGGACGGTAGAGTTTCATCGTATGGTCCGGATAGTGGATGAAGGTCAGCTGGTCGTTGATCTGCTTCTCGTAGTAGACGGGGTTGCCCTCTTCGTCGAACATCGGGTTGCCCTGCGGATCGGTATTCTGGATCCGGGTCGTATAGGAGAGGGTCCAGATCTTGCTTGCGGCATATTGTTCGAAGTTGTCCTCGATGAAGGCGTTCTCGCGGGAGAGGGTTCCGATCTGTTTTCCGTTGACGATGCATTTCAGCGTCGTGGGGGTGACGATGCGCTGGCTTTCGCGCACCGCCTCGAGATACTCCTCGGGTTCAACCCCCGAGGGGAGCAGCGAGAGGCGCATGTCGTTGGCCGTCTTGCTGCCGCGGATGATGATCTCCGGCGTCGAGGTGAGCTTCATGAACGAAAATTCGTAGTCGCCCTCGAGTCCCTGGTAGCCGTAGTCGCCGGGGAAGGCGAAGAAGTGCAGGTAGTCGTTGTAGTCCACGAATTTCAGCATGGGGCCGGTCGAGTACTCGACGGCATAGGTGGTCTGCACGTAGGTGTCGTCGGCGAAGGTCGAGCCCTCGAACCAGGCACGCACGGTGTGGTCCTCGTTGAATTGCAGCACGTAGATCCAGCCGCCGTATTTGAGGCTTTCGCTGGGATAGTACTCCATGATCCAGGTTTTACCCTTGAGCAGGGCCTGTTCGTAGCGTTCGAGGCCCTGTTCGATGCGCTCGGCGGCGGAATTCTCGAAAATCGAATCGTCGTCGTTGCAGGCCGTCGCCGCCAGGAGCGATACGGCCAGAAGCGATAAAAGGTTGATGCGTAGCTTCATGTCTTCTGCGTGTTGTTAATCGTCCAGATTTTCCCAGTCGATCTCGCCGACCCGGCTCAAGCGGTCCATATAGATGTCGTGCCAGCGGTATACGTCGATATCGAATTTGTCGTCGAGCCAGGCGATCAGGATGTCGCGTTTCTTTTCGATCTTGGCGCGGGCTTCGGCGCTCTTGATCGAATTCAGGGTCTCCTCCCACCATTGGGCGTCGTTGCCGACCAGTGCGGCCACCATCACGGCGATGTCCTCGGCCGGAGTCGAACGGGCGTAGTTCGAGAGGAAGCCGTTCTCCAGATAGTCGTTCGGGGCGTTGGTGTACTGGTCGCCGATGTATCCCTCCTTGGTGATCAGGTCGTACTCGATGGGTACGGCGCGGTTTCCGTCGAGGATGTGGGCGAACTCGTGGATCATCGTTCCGGTGATCTGTTCGCAGTCCTTGGTGCGGTCGAAGAACTTCACGCCCAGCAGGTTGATCTGGATGCCGTTTTCGGCCGACGCGAGGACGACCTTTCCCGATCCGTCGATCTCGTAGCTGCCCACCAGGAAGAGCAGCCGCGGGAAGTAGGTCCGGGCCAGCAGCAGCGGATCCTTCTGCTCCTGCATCAGCTCGGCCATGCCGTCCAGCAGCACGAACTTGATGAGTTTGGCGATTTCGATCGACTTGTCCAGAGGCGGCGGCGCCACCCAGTAGTTGAAGTGGGTTTCGCGGTCGGGCATGCGATATTCGAAGTTGACGTTGTAGGGTTCGACGTAGTGTCGTTCGAGCCAGAGGTCGAAGGCGCTTTTCTCCTCCTGCTCGTTATCGTCGAAGATGCTCTGGCTGTTGAGTTCGTCGTTTTCGCAGGCCGTAGCGGCGACGACGAGCAGCAGGGCTCCCAGGGATTTCAAAAACAGCTTTTTCATGGGGTGTTTCGTTTGTTGCGGAGGTGGTTACTGGCGGAAGGGATGGTTCGGGGCATCGGCGTTCCGCGGATTGGGCTCCATACCCGAGGTGATGACCTCGGCGGGGAGCTGGATAGCCCGGCGCAGATCCTTTTCGTCGAGGGTAGCGGCGACCCGGAATCCCGAGGTCTGGGAATCGACGTAGTTGATGTCGTCGAAACGGTCGACAACGATTCCGTAACGTTTGACGTCGCCCCAGCGCAGACCGTCGGCAATGGTCTCGATCCGGCGGCAGAAGAGCAGACACTGGATCATGTACTCCTGCTCGCCCGGCTCGATGGTGAAGCCGTGGGGGTGGAGCGGTTTGCGGGAGGTCGGAGCCTCAGAGGTGTACTCGGCGATGTAGTTCTTGGACTGAGGGTCGCCGTAGACCTCGTTGATCCGTTCGCGGGTCAGGTGGACGATGTCGTTCTCACCCACCGTGTAGTAGGAGTTGTTCCAGATGTCGAGATCCTCGACGGCGGCATCATACTGCTTGAGATGGATGTAGGCCTCGGCCCGGTTGAGCAGCGTTTCGTTGGTCGTGAAGGCGACCATCGTCGAGCGGGAGTATCCGACGCCCGTGATCATGTCGATGGTCTGCCACTGGCTGGGCCATTTCGGCATGTAGATCTTTTCGATGTTGTCGTTGATGTAGGGGCTGTAGCGGTACATCTTGAGGTTCTTGTCGCCATAGAGGTCGTAGGCGCCGCCCATCGGGCGCTTCGTGCGGTAGGTTTCGTGCTTGGAGATGCGGTAGGTGTGCGTAAAGCGGCTTCCGGAGCTGCTCCAGGCGTTGAAGATCGACCCGTTGCTCGAGAAGAGCGTCGTGAGCATCAGGCTGAACTCGTTGTTGGCATCGACGTATTGCAGCGCCTGATCGCCCCAGTCGGCCGAGCGGGCGTCGTCCCAGTTGCGGAGCACGAGGGCGGGATTGCTGCCCAGCACCTCGTTGGCGCACTCGATCACCCGCGACCATTTCATGTAGTAGAGGTAGAAGCGCGAGGCGAAGGCGTATGCGGCGCTGCGGTTGAAGTGGTATTTGGGCACCGTGTAGGCATTGTCGTCGATCAGCGGCAGACCCTCCTCGATGTCGGCGGCGATCCGTTCGTAATCCTCTTCGAGGGTTCCGCGCTCGCAGTTGGGGTTGAGCTCCGTGACGGGCTCCGTGATGTAGGGGACTCCGAGGTATTCGGAGGCCTTTTCGGGGTGATAGGGCAGGCAGTAGAGCATCGTCAGGCAGAAGTGCGCGTAGGCCCGGCAGAGCAGGGCTTCACCCTTGGCCGGCAGCAGCTCTTCGGGGGTTCCGAGCTCTTCGATGGCCTGCAGGGCGACGTTGGCGTGTTCGATGCTGAGGTAATAGGACCGCCAGGTCTCCGAGTTGCTTTCGTTGTCGGCATCGACGATGTCGGACCAGTAGGCGTTCTGCTCCAGAATCCGCCAGTAGTTGGGGTCGTCGGCCCCCTGGTCGTCGACGTTGTCCGACGAGAATTCGCACATGCGGACGTAGGTTCGGTCGGGATAGGCCGAGACCAGAAGCTTGTAGATCTTCTCCGGGGAGTCGAGTTCGGCTCGGTTGTCGGGCAGTTCGTCGAGGAATTCGCCGCAGGCGGAGAACAGCGTGGCGACGGCTCCGGCCGACAGTGCGAGGAACAGGTATTTCGTTTTCATATCGTTAGAAACTGATTCGAAGCGTTAGGGTGAACTGTTTGGGCATGGGGGTGGCGACGCCTCCCGAGTTGAAGAATTCGGGATCCTGGCCGTGAAGCGCCTTGTCGGAGTAGATCAGGAAGGGGTTCGTGGCCTGGAGCTTCAGCGAGAGTCCGCTCATGCGGAGTTTCGAGGCGATGCTCTTCGGGAAGTCGTAGGTGAGCGAGACCTCCTTCATGCGGATGAAGTCACCCTTGGCGATGCGTTCGGTCGAGTAGTTGTAGGCGTTGTAGGCCTTGCTCAGGTACTGGATTTCGTTGTTCTGCCGGGCGCTGGCGATCACGGGGATCGTGGTTCGCAGCTCGTCGCCCGGGTTGATGTACCGGTCCTTGAACTCGCGCGGCATGGCCGTCAGGTCGGAGTAGGCGTTCGAGAAGATCGGGTCCAGACGCACGACATTGCCGAACGAGTAGGTCATGAAGACGTTGAGCGTGAAACCCTTGTAGCGGAAGATGTTGCCGAAGCTACCCGTGATGGTGGGATCCACGGGGCCTTCGTAGACCAGGTGGCTGAAGTTCTGGGTCTCCTGGAAGTTGATGCCCGTCGAGGTGATCGTACCGTCGGAGTTGAGGAACGTGGGGATACCCATCTCATCGAGCCCCATGAACTGCAGCGAGAAGAGCGATCCGCGGGGTTTGCCCTCCATCGAGAATCCCGAACCGGTGACGAACGACATGAGGTTCGTGTCGGAGCGGAGTTTGGTGACCGTGTTGTCCATCCAGGAGAAGATGAAGCTGCTCTCCCAGGAGAAGTTCTTCTGTTGGATGTTTCGCGTGAAGAGCGAGAGTTCGACGCCGTGGGATTTCATGGCGGCGACGTTGCCCATCTGTCCGATGAATCCGCCCAGACCCGTGGTGATGGTGTTGCCGATCAGGTCGAAGTTGTTTCGCTTGTAGGCATCCACCGAGAGCGAGATGCGGTTGTCGAGGAATCCGACGTCGAGACCCACGTTGAGCTCGTGTTTCTTCTCGTAGGTGAGGTCGGCGTTCTCGATGGCCGAGACGACGAGACCCGATTCGGTGATCTCGGTATCGCCGCGCCAGGGGTTGGTGGGATAGATCGTGACCGTGGAGTTGCTCACCGACGAGGGGCCTCGGTCGGCCGTCAGCGAGTAGGAGAGTCTCAGGGCGAGGGTCGAGACCGCCGGCGCGAGGGCCTCGAAGAAGGCCTCCTGATCGACGGCCCATTTACCGGCGATGTTCCACGTCGGGAGCCAGCGGGCCTTGCGCGAACGTCCCAGCCGGTTCGAACCCTCGTAGCGGATCGTACCGTTGATCGTGTAGCGGTAGTCGTAGGAGTAGGAGGCCGTTGCGGCGAAGGCGGCGTTCCGCTCGCGGGTGTTGGACATGCTGTAATACTGGGTATTGTCCTCGATCTGTTTCTTGAAGAGGTCGAGAATGTAGTAGGGGGTGTTGCCGAGCGAGTACTGCAGGCCCCAGCCGGTGAAGGCGGTCGACGAGCGGTCAAGGGCATTGATCTCGGCGGCGGCGTAGGCATTGACGATGTGCTTGTCGTTGAAGACGTCGTTGTAGGTCATCGAGGCGCGGAAGTCATAGCTGTTGGCGCGGTAGTCGTTCCGGCGGTAGATGCCGCCCTCGGGCAGGATCGAATACTTTTCGGTCGAGGTGTCGGGGTTGTCGTAGAGGTAGGGGTTGAGTCCCTGGATCACCGAGTTGGGCATCGAGCGATAGGTTTCGGCCATGTTCGAACCCTCCTTGACGTGGTGTTCGGTGGTCGACGAGGAGTATTTCACGGCGCCCAGAGCCGCCAGTTCGAGTTTCGGGGTGACCTTCCACTTGAGTTCGGCCTGGAACTTCGTGTCCACGACATTCAGGTCCATGTAGTTCTTCGACAACTCGTCCTTGATGTTGAAGGGGGTGTAGTTGCGGGTGTAGAACTCGTCGGGGTCGAGGGTCCGCGAGGTGCGCAGGGCGTAGGAGTAGGGGTTGATGTCGAAATCGCGGGTCACGGTGCCGAAGACGGGGTCGGTCTCGGAGCTGAGGGTTCCGGGGGCCCGCTGCTGACGGTAGGAGGCGTTGCCGATGATGTTGAGGACGAGTTTGTCCTTGAGGATGTTCTGCGAGGTGTTGAAGAGGGCCGTGTAGCGGTTCACCTTGCTCTGAACGGTCCATCCCGGATCGACCAGCGCGCCGACCGACGCGTAGTAGGATCCCTTTTCGGTACCGGAGGAGATGCTCACCGAGTGGCTGTGCTGGATGCTTGCGCGGAAGAGCTCCTTGAACCAGTCGGTGTTGCGGAACTCGGCCTGACGCAGGTAGGCGTTGCGCCCCTCGACGGTGTTGGGCACGCCGTATCCGGTCTGGGGGTCGTAGCTGTTGATCAGCTGCGACATCTTGCCGTAGACGCCGCTGCTGGCCGCATAGACGTTATCGGCGTAGTTGAGCCAGCCCTTGTCGTACATCTCCTTGTAGACGGCCATCTGCTCCTGGGAGTTCATGATGTTGAAGTTGGCGTAGGAGGGGATCAGGCGCATGGAGTACTCGCCCGTGTAGCTGACGCGGGCTTCGCCGGCCTTTCCCTTTTTGGTGGTGACGACGATCACGCCGGCCATGGCTCTGGCGCCGTAGATCGAGGTTGCGGAGCCGTCCTTGAGGATCTGGAAGCTCTCGATGTCGTCGGAGTTGAGGCCGGCGATTGCGGAGCTGATCAGCGTGGTGGCGTCACCCGACGAGAGCGAGTTGGCATCGACATCGACGACATCCTCCATGATCACGCCGTCGACCACCCAGAGGGGTTTCGAGTCGCCGTAGATGGAGGTGGCGCCGCGGACGCGGATCTTGGGTGCGGCGCCGAAGGTTCCCGAGACGTTCTGCACCGAGACGCCGGCGGCACGGCCTTCGAGGCTGCGGCTGATTTCGCCCACGCCGTCGAGTTTGACTTCGGAGGCCATCAGCTGGTCGGTGGCGCCGGTGAAGATTCGTTTGTCCATCTTCTGCATACCGGTGACCACGACCGAAGCGATCTGCTGCGAGTTGCTCTTCAGGTCGAAGTCGATGCGGTCGGCGTCGGCCTTTTTCTCGAGGGGGTCGTATCCGAGGAAGCTCACGCGCAGGATGGCTCCGTCGGGGACGTTTTTGAGGGTATAGATGCCTTCGGGGCCGGTTGTGGTGGCGTCGTTGGACCCGACGACCTGGACCACGGCGCCGATCATCGGCTCACCGTTTTCGTCGGCGACCCGGCCCGTCACCGTGCGGGACTGCTGGGCCAGGAGCTGGCCGAGCACTCCGACGAGTGACAGAACAAGTAGAATGAATCTTTTCATGAAAGCGAGGTCTGGGGATGGGATTCGCCGGTGGCGCGCTCTCCGGTCGGGAAAGCGTTCCTTCGGGGCGGGGCGTGCCGCCGGCGCAGGGCCCGGTTAATAGTTCTTGGAGATGGTGAGGTGGTCGGTTCGGAGGATCAGTTCGGTCCAGCCCTGGTAGTAGTTGCCGGCGCAGTTGAAGATGTTGAGCGTTACGGCAACGCTTCCCTGGCCCTTTCCGTCGTCGGCGAAGTCGAGCGTGACCTTTCCGGCCAGATCGTCGTATTGGGGCCGGGCGCTCCAGGCGACATTCTGGTAGGCGTTGAAGATGTAGGTTCCCGAACCGTTCTGGGAGCCGTTGTAGTGCAGCGAGTAGAAGTTTGTTCCGTCGTTTCCGAGCTCCTGCTTGGTCCGCAGCACGACGGCGCCGTCGAGATACTGGGCCGTGGCGGGATAGAGGTCGCCGACCCCTTTGGCACCGATGAAGTAGACCTTGTAGGTATAGCCCTTGATATCCTGGGCCAGGACGATCTTCGAGACGGCCTCTTTGGAGACTCCGTCGCTGAACGGAGTGTCGAGGTTCCACTCGCCGAGCAGGAATTCATAGGTATCCATGCGTTCGAGGCGGAGCGTTACCGAGACGGGTTCGCCCTCTTCGGGGACGAACGAGACCCGGCCTTCGACCGCATAGTTTCCGGGATCCTTCGAGGTGAAGTCGACGACCTTTCCGTTTGCGGACTTTGTCCAGGAGAAGGTGTCGTCGGGATTGCTCTCCCCGACGATCTGGTAGTCACACGAGGCGATGACCTCGACGGAGATCGTGCGCCGGTCGGAGGTGAAGTTCAGGGTTTCCGGGGAGACGATGATGCCCTTGAGCGGCTCCTGCGTGACGGAGAACTGCTCGGAGGGGAGGCCTTCGGCCGAAACGACGATGGTCGCCGTACGCTCCTTGTCGCCGAGGTTTTCGTAGAGGTTGAATGCCACGGTGCGGTTGTCGAAGACCGTCACGGGGCACCAGTCCGGGGCGCTCGATTCGGCGGTGACGGATCGCTCTCCGGCGTAGACGTCGACGCTGCCCAGGCCGCCCCGGTAGTCGAACTGGGTTTTCGAGGGTGTACCGAGCGTGATGGCGTTTGCCGATCCGTTGTCCTCGTCGTTCTGGCATCCGGCCAGGCCGAGAACACCCATTGCAACAAAAAGCAGAAGTTTTTTCATTCGGACGATTTTTTAAGTTTGTTTCGGGCTCGAGAGTCGGAAAGCGTCGGGTTCGGGACCGGACGTTTTCCGGAGTATAAAATTAGTCTTCGCCGCTTGGGGAGCGGGACAATATCATTCATTTTTACGACAAAATCGGATAGAGGCCCCCGGGAGGCCTCTCCGGGGGCTTTCCCGGGGGGATGCCGTGGCTACGAATCTTCGGCAGGATCCGTTTTCCTGCGGTCCAGATTGCGGAGGAACTCGGTCGGCAGGACGCCGAACTGACGGGCGAAGCATTTGGCGAAATAGGACGACGAACTGAATCCGGCGATGAATCCGATCTCGGAGATGCGGTAACGGCCCTCGGCCAGCAGCCGCGACGCCTCCTTGAGGCGGACGAGTTTCATGAAGTCGTTCGGGGTCATGCCGGTGACGGCCTTGAGCTTCTTGAAGATCGACGTACGGCTCATGGCCAGTTCGCGGGCGAGGAGTTCGACCGAGAGGTCGGGTTCGCTCATGTGCGTGATGATGATCTCCCGGCAGCGGTCGATGAACTCTTCGTCGAGGCGGTTGTGGGAGATGGTCCGGAACTCGCTCATGGGGAGCTCGGAGTAGTGGCGGCGGATCTCCTCGAGCTTGACGAGCAGGTTGGCGATCTGGGCCCTGAGGTGTTCGGGCGAGAAGGGTTTCTCGATATAGGCGTCGGCGCCGCATTCGAGCCCCTCGATTTTGGAGGCGAGGTCGGTCTTTGCGGTCAGCAGGATGACCGGGATGTGGCTGGTGGCGAGTTGGCTCTTGATCGTTCGGCAGAGTTCGATTCCGTCGATGCCCTCCATCATGATGTCGCTGACGACCATGTCGACCTCCCGGTCGCGGAGCAGCTTGAGGGCCTCTTCTCCGCTCTCGGCCGAAAGGGTGGTGTAGTCGTTCCGCAGAATCCGATCCAGGAAATCCAGAATCTCGGGGTTGTCGTCCACGAGCAGGATCCTGCGGCGCTCCGATTTGGGCGCAGCGGTCGAACCGGCATCCGTGTCGGATGACCGATCCGGTTGAGCGGGGATCTCCTCCCCGTCGGTTCGGTGCTCCGACGGTGAATCGGCCGATGGCCCGGCATCCGGTTCCGGGGGCGTCTGCTGCCCGGTTTCGGGTTGCGGCGACGGCGCTTCCGGTGCCTCCGGGCATTGGACCGCTTCCGGTTTTTGGGAAGCCTTCGGCGCTTTCGGCGACCGGCGGGCGCTCTTTTCGGGGGACTCCCCGGCGGCCGGTCGGGCCGGCTCCTCTCCGGTTGCCGGATGGTTGGGGAGGAAGAGCGTGAAACGGGCGCCCGATGCTCCGTCGGGACGGGCCGAGGCCTCGATCGTTCCGTGCATCATCTCGGCGTAGGTGCGGCACATGTGCAGACCGATGCCGACTCCGCCCTTTCCGGCGCGGACCGTATTGTTGCTGGCCTGGTAGAAGGCTTCGAAGATCCGTTCGAGCTCCGCATCGGGGATTCCCGGGCCGTCGTCCTCGATTTCGAGCGAGAAGCCCCTCTCCGAGCCCCACACCCGCAGCCGGATCCGGTGCCGGGCGAACTTGATCGCATTAGAGAGCAGGTTGCTGATGATTTTGGTCAGAGCCTCCCGGTCGGTGACCAGCATCGGGCCGCTTGGCGGGAGCTCCTCGTCGAGCCGGATGTTCCGCTGCGCGAGGGTCGGGCGGAACAGCCCGAGCAGTTCGCGGATCAGGGTTCCCGTGTCGCACGTGTCGTAACGCGGGCGGTAGTTGTCGGAGTCGATCCTGCGGAAGTCGAGCAGCTGGTCGACGAGGGCGCGGAGCCGGTGGTAGTTGCGTTCGATGACGGTGAGATACTCGCCGTATTCGTCGTTCATGCGCCGGGATTTCATCACATACTCCAGCGGTCCGATGATCAGGCTGAGCGGGGTGCGGATCTCGTGGGCGATGTTGGTGAAGAAGTTGATGCGCTGGTCGTACATCCGGTGTTCGTTCTGACGCTGGATTTCGGCGATCTTCTCCCGGTGTTTGCGTTCGGTGCGGCGGAGCAGGAAGCGGACTCCGGCGAAGAGCCCCGCCAGCAGCAGAAGGGCATAGAGGATCAGGGCCGGTTTCGAGAGTAGCAGCGGCGGAAGGATCTCGAGGGTGAGCGTCGTTTCGGGGGATGTCCAGTTGTCGCTGCCGTAGCCGGCCTGTACGCGGAAGCGGTACTTGCCGGGTGAAAGGTTGTTGTAGCTGGCCGTGGCGTTCCGGCGCGAGGTCGATCTCCACTGGTTGTCGAGACCGTCGAGGCGGTAGCGGTAGCAGAGGTTGCCCGACGAGGCGTAGTTCAGCGAGGCGAAGGAGAAGGACAGGGCATTCTGCCGGTGTTTGAGGGTGATGTGACGGGTTTGCCCGACGCTTCTGTGGAGGATGGCCTCGGGCTGCAAGGCGTCGGGGTGTACGGACTGGTTGTCGATGACGAAGTCCGTGATGGTGACGGGCGGCACCGTCCGGCTTTCGATGATGTCGTAGGGGTTGAACAGACAGAGTCCGGAGGTGGTCCCGAGCAGGATGCGCCCTTCGGGGGTCCGCAGCCCCATGCCCGAGACGAAGAGGTCGCTGCACAACCCGTCGGCGCTCGTGTAGCTGCGCAGCATCCCCGTATCGGGGCAGTAGACGGCCAGTCCGCGGTCGGTTGCGATCCAGAGGTATTCGTCGTCGGGGATCAGGTGGACGATGTTGCTGCCGGGGAGCTGGAGCTCCTCGTGGCGGATGAAATGGCCCAGCTTCCGATCGTAGTGGCAGAGTCCGTATCCGGCGGTACCGACCCAGACGCGGTTGTTCCGGTCGACGGCCAGGGCGCTGATCGAGTTCCGGCTGATGGTCGTGGAGTCGTTCCGCCGGTATTCGAAGTGTTGGAACTGGTTGCTGCGCAGATCGCAGGTGTAGATTCCGTCGTCGCTGGTTCCGATCCAGAGCCGCGCGTCGAGATCCTCGGTGATGCTCTTCACCAGCGAGGTGGGACCCATTGCCAGGAAACGGTCCGCCGTGCGGTCGTAGTAGTAGAGTCCTACGGAGGTGCCGGCCCAGATGCGGCCGTTGCTGCTGCGGAAGAGCCGGAAGACGCGCGAACTGGGCTCGGCCGGGTTGTTGAGGTAGAAGCGCGAGCGGCCGCTGCGCAGATCGACGGCCTCGATGCCGTACTGGAAGGCGGCGATCCAGAGCGTGCCTTCGTCGATGAGCATGGCGTAGATGTCGTGCCCCGTGCTGCCGGGGTGGCGGCTTTCGCGGTAGAGGGAGAGGCTTCCGGAGCGTTCGTCGAAGCGCAGGATCCGGTTGTCGGGGGTTCCCAGCAGGTAGGAGCCGTCGCCGACCGGACAGATTGTGTTGACGACATGACCGCTGTTGGCGGGCTCCTCGCCGCGGAGCATGTAGCAGGTGAAGTCGTTGTGCGCCGGATAGAACATCACGCCGTTGTTGAGCGATCCGAACCAGAGGTTGCCCTCGCGGTCCTGCAGGGCGCTGTAGATGCTGAAGTATCCCGTGCGGGTGAATCCCGCCTCGGAGGCGTCGGCCGGATGGAGCCCCTGTTCGGAGAAGCGGAACCGGGAGGCGCCGTTTTCGGTGCAGACGAGCAGTTCGCCGGGCGAGGTTTCGCTCAGGGCGTGGATCCGCATGAGCCGGCCGTCGAAACGCGAGGCGTCGTAGTTGGTGAAGCGGCCCGTCGTGCGGTCGAAGCAGTCGAGTCCCGAAGTGACGGTCCCGAGCCAGAGGTTGCCGTAGGAGTCCTCCGTGATGGCGTCGATGGAGTTGCTCGAGAGCCCCTGCTCCTTGGTGTAGCGGGTGAATCGGCTGTCCGTTTTCGAGAAGGCGCAGAGCCCTTCGCTGTAGGTTCCCATCCAGATGGTCCCGTCGTTGCTCTGGTAGAGGGTCGAGACGTAGTCCTGCGAGAGGGAGTTCTCATCCTGGGGATTGTGGCGGTAGACGGTCAGGCGTTGGCTTTCGGGCGAGTAGCGGAACACGCCGGAGTTGACCGTCGAGATCCAGATTTCGCCGTCGGAGTCCTCGATGATCTCGATGGTCTGCCCCTCGACGGCCACGCTGTCGGGCGTCTTCAGATCGAAGTGTTCGAAGGTTTCGGTGCCGGGGTCGTAGATCTCCACGCCGTTGTCGAGCGAGAGCCAGAGGCGTTGGCGGCGGTCGATGGCCAGACGGCGGATGTTGTTGCTCGAGAGGCTGGCGGGGTTGCTCCCGGCGTGGAGGTAGTTGCGGAAGGAGTGTCCGTCGAAACGGCTCAGGCCGTTGTCCGTACCGATCCAGATGAAACCGGTGGAGTCCTGGACGATTCCGTAGACGTGGTTCGAGGGGAGTCCGTCGTTGACCGTGTAGTTTTGCGAGGGGACGTATATGGGCAGGGGGCGGTTCTGGCTGTTTCCGCACGGGGGACAGGCGGTGATGCTCAGCACGAGGGCCGTAAGTCGGAGAAGGTTCTTCATGGCATTCAAGGGGTCGGTATGCAAAGTTACGCATGCGCGGGCGTTGCATACGACAAAATGGTACGCAATTCGGCAAAAAACGTACCTGATGGGGCGCTGAACGCTCTTGAAGGGGTTCGGGCAGCGGGGCCCTGCGGGTCGGAATTCGTGTGAATGTGTACAAATTTATCGTCGCCCCTCGTGGACAATGTTTACTTTTGTATTGCCGGGAGGGACCCTGCGGAGTCAGGCCTTGCGGATCAAAGATACGTCATTCACCTAAATTAAGATAATGAAACGGAAACTTTTTTCGCTTGTGCTTCTTTTTACGGGGTTGTCCCTGACGCAGGGTATCTGCAAAACAACCGCCGGGAGTGAGTCGGAGCGTGCGGCCCGGGGCGTCATCGAGCGTACGCTGGGCTACGCTCCGAAGAATCTGGTTCTGGAGGTGACGGGGCGTGACTCCGTGGGCCGCGACTATTTCTCGACCGAAGTGTCGCAGGGGCGATTGATCGTCCGGGGCAGTACGCCGGTGGCGGTCTGCCGTGGATTTTATGATTATGTGAAGGAGAATGGATACGGACTGGTCACCTGGTCGATGAATACGATCCGGTTGCCGCGGCGTTTGCCGGATCAGCCCCTGCGCACCGAGGTCTCGCCGTTCCGCCACCGCTACTACATGAATACCTGCACCTTCGGCTATACGCATCCCTACAAGAAGTGGTCCGACTGGGAGCGAGAACTCGACTGGATGGCGCTTCACGGCTTCGACATGCCGCTGGCGCCGATCGGCAGCGAGGCGATCTTTGCCCGGGTATGGCGTTCGCTGGGGCTGACCGACGAGGAGATCGGCGACTTCGTGCCGGGCCCGGCCCACCTGCCGTGGTTCCGCATGGGCAACATGAGCCGGCTCGACGGTCCGCTGACGCAGGCCTATTACGACGAGACCCTGGCGCTCCAGCACCGGATCGTCGACCGCATGAACGAACTGGGCATGACGCCGATCTACAATGCCTTTGCGGGATTCGTCCCCGAGAGCATCCGGCGGATCTACCCCGATGTCGAGCTCTTCAAGACGGGCTGGGGCGACGGCGAGTACTACGTCTCGCACTTCATCTCGCCCGAGACCGAACTCTTCCGCACCATAGCCGCCCGCTACATCCGGGAGTGGGAGCGCGAATTCGGCAAGTGCAAGTACTACCTGGCCGACAGTTTCAACGAGATGAAGGTGCCCTTTGCCAAGCGCGGCACTGCGGAGCGTTACGAACAGATCGCCTCCTACGGCGATGCGATCTACGAATCCATCCATGCCGTCAATCCCGATGCGGTGTGGGTGCTTCAGGGGTGGATGTTCGGTTACCAGCGCTATATCTGGGATCCGGAGAGCATCGAGGCGCTGTTCTCCAGGCTGCCGGACGAGAAGGTGCTGCTGCTGGACCTGAGCGTCGACTTCAACTACGGCATCTGGCGCAACGAGTATACGTGGAACTATGCCCCGAAACTCTACGGCAAGCATTGGGTGTACAGTACGGTTCCGAATTTCGGCGGGCGGACGTGCCCGATCGGCGATGTCGACTTCTACCTGAACGGTCATCTGCGGGCGTTGAACTCGCCGAACCGGGGCAATCTGGTCGGCCTGGGTACGGCACCTGAAGGGGTCGAGAACAACGAGGTGCTCTACGAGGCGATCGGCGATGCGGCGTGGTCCGAGCGGGAGATTCCGGTCGAGGAGTGGCTGTGTCACTACTCGTCGTTGCGGTATGGCTCGTGTCCGGAGGAGATTGCCCGCTTCTGGAAGGGGATGCTGCAGTCGTCGTACGGCCTCTGCTCGAACCGGGCGCAGTACCGGATCCAGAAACGGCCCTACGACATCACGGGCGGACGTTATGATACGAGTCCGGCACACTTTGCGGCGATCGAGTCGTTTGTCGATGCGGCCGGTGAGCTGGGCGACAACGCCTCCTACCGGACGGATCTGGCGATGTGGGCGGGTTTCTACGCCTTCGGCAAGGCCGACATTCTGGCCGAACAGATCCACCGCTGTTACATCCTGGGACAGAAGGAGCTGGCTGCGGAGTATGAGCGTCGTTTCATCGAACTGCTCAAGGTTGCCGACCGCTTCCTGGAGTCCTGCCCGAACCTGCGGCTCGAACGGTGGGTCGACCTGGCCCGGGCGTGGGGTGAGAATCCCGGGATGAGCGACCGTTACGAGACCAATGCCCGGCGTCTGATCACGACCTGGGGTCCGGGCAAGGGCCCCGACGGGCTGAACGACTATGCCGGCCGCATCTGGTCGGGGGTGATCCGCGACTACTATGTTCCGCGCTGGCAGCACTATTTCGAGGCGGAGAAGAGCGGGGTTCCGTTCGATTTCGACGGCTGGGAGTACCGGTTTGCCGAGGAGCGGCGCGGCGTATCGCCCGTCACTCCCTATGCCGATCCGGTTTTGGCGGCCCGGGAGCTGATCGCCCGCAACCGCGACATCAACCGCAACATGAACGGTCGCCGCGATGCGGAGTTTTCGGGATGGACGCCGACCGATTTGAAGGATACGGTGACGCGTTTCGTCCATGTGATTGATCCTCATGTATTCAACCATATCCGGGGTGTCCGGATCCGCTGGACGCAGGGTGCGGATTCCGTCGTGCTGAAGCGGGTTCAACTCAATGGCGGCGGCCTTGTTCAGGCGGTTGCGGAGCCCGGTCAGACCATCGACCGGAACCATTCGACGGTCGAGATTCCGCTCGACGTCAAACCCTCGGAGAAGCTTCTCGGAGACATCTATCTGCACCTTGTCGTGGAGCAGCAGCAACCCCGGAGCGACTCCTACGCGCTGGTGGAGCTGATCGAGTGATGCGGCGCGCCGGGCGGTTGTGAACGTCTGCCCGTCCGGTCCGGCGGAACCCTCCGCCCGGCCGGACGGGCTCTCTTTTGCCGGGAGGCGGCTGCCGGTTAGGGTGTTTGCCGGGGCGGAGTTTTGTGCGGACGTTTTTTTTGGTTACTTTTGCGTCGGAAACGTTGACCTGAACCTTTATGACTCCGAAGAAAGTATCTCCCCTTGCATGGGTCCCGACGGCCTACTTTGCCATGGGATTGCCCTTCATCATGCTCAGCCTGGTGGCCCCGATCATGTTCAATGATTTCGGGATCAGCGATGCGCAGGTGGCCTTCTGGACCTCGCTGCTGATTCTTCCGTGGTCGTTGAAGCCCTTCTGGAGTCCGCTGCTGGAGATGTACCGCACGAAGAAGTTCTTCGTCGTGGCGACGCAGCTGCTATCGGGTGTATCGCTGGCGCTGGTGGCCATGGCGCTTCCGCTGCCGAACTTCTTCCCCTATGTGGTGGCGATCATGGCGGTGCTGGCCTTCAGCGGCTCGACCCACGACATTGCCCTCGACGGCCTCTACATCCACGAACTCACCCCCACGCAGCAGGCACAATACATCGGCTGGCAGGGGGCCTTCTACAACATTGCCAAGGTGACGGCCATGGGCGGTCTGGTCTATCTGGCGGGCGTTCTCGACGAACATTTCGGATCGCTCTACGCCTGGATGATCATCATGGGGGCGAGCGGAGCGCTGCTCTTCCTGCTGGGCATCTACCACCTGCGGATCCTCCCCTCGGGCGGAGCCGCCACGGTGCAGGCGGGGGGCAATCTGCGCTCGACGATGCGCGAGACGTGGGAGGTCTTCCGGCTCTTCTTCCGCAAACGCTACATCTGGATCTATATCGCGTGGATTGTCTTCTACCGCTTTGCCGAGGGGTTGGTCATCAAGATCGTGCCGCTGTTCCTCAAGTCGCCGATTGCCGACGAGGGGCTGGCGCTGACCAAGAGCCAGATCGGACTCTACTACGGCACGTTCGGAGTGGCGGCCTTCGTCATCGGGTCGATTCTCGGCGGATACTTCATCTCGTGGCGCGGACTGAAGCGGGCGCTCTTCCCGCTGTGCTGCATCTTCAACGTGCCGTTTGCGGTCTATGCGCTGCTGGCATGGCTGCAGCCCACCAATCCGGTGATGGTCTGCGCGGCGATCGTCTTCGAATATTTCAGCTACGGCTTCGGTTATGTCGGCCTGACGCTCTTCATCATGCAGCAGGTGGCACCCGGCAAACACCAGATGGCCCACTATGCCTTCGGTACGGCGCTGGCCAACCTCGGCGTGATGCTTCCGGGCATGATCAGCGGTGTGATCAGCGATGCCGTCGGCTATCGGGCCTTCTTCCTGTGGTCGCTGCTGGCCACGATCCCGGCCTTCATCCTCACGTGGGTGGTTCCTTTCTCGCACGACCCCGAAAAGGAGGCGCAGGAGCAGGCGGCCGAAGAGCAGGCATAGTCTCCGAGATACGGAAAACGTATGGCTACGGCCCGGAATCTGTTTCCGGGCCGTAGCTTTTTGGGGGGCATTATCGCCCGCCGTCTCCGCAGGGAGGAAAGAAGGGACCCCGCTGCCGGACTCTGTTGCCGAACTCTCCCCGTGTCTATTTGCCGAGGGGCTCGAAGGTCACGGCACACCCTCCGTCGGGGGCCATGACGATGCGCAGCGAATCGGCCGAGGTCAGCTGCCGCTCCTCGATGCGATAGGCGGTGCGGAGCTCCGAGGCGGGGTCGTCGGCGTAGATGCGGGCCGTGTAGGTCACCCCGGGTCGGAGGAACCGGAGGGGCTGGACGACGGTCCGTGCCTCGGCATTGGTGCCGGCGCCGAGGAAGTAGCGTTCGCCGGCGCGGCGGGCCACGACGATCCAGTCGCCGATCTCGCCCTGCAGTGCCTCGGACCAGTCACAGTCGGCGTCGAAGTCGCGGAAGAAGCGGAAGGCCGGATGCCCCTCGTAGTTTTCGATCAGATCGGCGGCCATCTGCAGCGGTGAGTAGATGATCACCCAGTTGGCGATCTGGCGGGCGAGCGTCGTCTTGATCGAGCAGCGGGAGTTGTCGCCGTTCCACTGGATGCGTCCCGGATCGGCCTTGGCGCGGTCGTAGTAGATGTCGAAGATGCCGGGCGTGTAGTCCATCGGGCCGCTCAGCAGCCGCACGAAGGGCAGCGTGCAGAGATACTCCGAAGAGTTGCCCTCGGACCAGGCGTTCCACTCCATGCCGCGGGCCCCTTCGCGGGTCATCATGTTGGGCCACGTGCGGCGGATGCCGGTCTCCTTGATCGGCTCGTGGACGTCGAGCATGATGCCGTACCTGGCGGCCAGCTCCACGACGCGCTGGTAGTGCTGCACGCCGTATTGCGAATGGTGGAAGTATCCGTCCCTGAATCCGCCGGCATAACCCGTCTTGAGGGTGTGGATGCCCAGTTCGGCATAACGCTTCATGGCCCGTTCCATCTGAGCCTCGTAGTCGGGGATGTTGCCTCCGGTCTCGTTGTGCATCCAGAGTTCGACGCCCTTGTCACGTGCGTAGCGGGCGATGCGCTCCAGATCGAAATCGGCGTAGGGTTCCACGTAGTCGAACTGCTGGTTTCCGCCCCAGTTCTCCCAGCCGCGGTTCCAACCCTCGAACAGCACGCCCTGGATGTTGTTCGCGGCGGCGAAGTCGATGTGGCGCAGGGCATTCTTGGTCGTGGCGCCGTGGCGCGGGCCCTGGGTCCAGACCTGCGTGCCGAGGTGCATGCCCCACCAGACGCCGACGTACTTCTGGGGCCGGATCCACGAGGTGTCGTCGATCTTTGAGGGCTCGTTCAGATTCAGGATCAGCGCCGAATTGATCAGATCGACGGCCCGGCGGCCGATCTGCAACGTCCGCCACGGGGTGACGAAACACCCCTTGACGCGGGCCTTCACGCCGTCGGGCAGCGGGGTCAGTTCGGCCTTGAACGAGAGCGGATCCTCGCGCAGCAGATGCATCTCGGGAAAGTCGTAGAGCGCCGCCTCGTGGATCGAACCGTAGAGTTCGCCGAGGTGGAACGTGAAGGGGGTGTTGGCCCGTTCGACGGCCGACAGAGGCTGCTCGCGATAGGGGAGTTCGTAGGTTTCATAGCTGCCGTCGATGCTCCACGAGAGGCCGTCCTGTGCAAAACGGAGTGTCGTGTGTTCGTCGGTGATTCGGAGCGAGTCGGCCGGCGTGCGGTATTCGTAGCGGAATCCCAGTCCGTCGTCGAACAGACGCACGCGCACGGTGAGTGCGACCCCTTCGGGATTCTGCATCGTCACGGCCGTTTCGTTGTGATGGTCGCGGATCCGGCGGTTTTCGCCCCAGGGCTGTGTCCAGGTCACGTCGAGCGACTGCCGCTCGACGTGTTCGACCGTAAATCCCGAGGCAAGGTTGAGTCCGTCGGCCTCGAGCCCCAGCCGCGGGGCTTCGAGAAGCGGGCTCCCGTCGACGTCGATCCTTAGGGCGGGGACTCCCCGTTCGTCGAGCGAGAGTTGAGCCCGGATGCGGCCATCGGGGGAGGTGACCAGGGTGTTGTGCGTACAGGATGAGAGGGCGGCCACTGCGGTGAGCGTTGCCAGAAGGAGGTGCAGTTTTTTCTTCATGCCGGGTTGGTTGGAGGTCCGTAGGGTTTTGGGGTGTTCGGAGGGGCGCATCCTTCATCATCGGGATCGCCCTTCCGAAAGGTTTCGCAAAGTTAGTAAAAAGGGCGGATCGGGCAAAACGGATCCGGGTGTTGACGCCGGTTTTATTTTGTAACCGGACAGGCCGATTCGGGGCCTCCGGGTTCCGAATCGGATGAATGAATAACAATTTTTTTTAGAAGATGATAATTTCTTAAATAATTTTCATAACTAATTGTCGCATAGTATTATTTTTATCCATAAACGGCCTCAGAAGCCTCTCTCGGGGGCTTTTCTGCCCGGTTTGCGAGGAGACTGATTTTGTTATTTCCAAATTAAACATATAACTTTAAAGCGTCAACACCGGATTTTGTATATTAGTCGAACTCTAAAAACCAGTTTGTCGGGACTTTCGCGCCTTGACAAATTGAAAGCTTGTTTCTGAGCACATGAAACTGCGTGTCTTATTTTTACAATTACTGTGTGGATGGCTCCTGTTTGCGCCTTTTTCATCTGTTGAAGCCCGAAATGATTCAATCCCCAGTCGGATGATGACGGGTAATGTCAAGAATGAAAAGGGCGAATTTGTGGTCGGGGCCTCGGTTTATGTAAAGTCGACCCCACGGGTCGGTGTCGCTACGGATGCCAAGGGCGAGTTCTGTCTGCGGGGAATTCCCGCCGGCAAGCAGACCATCGTCTTTACCTTTGTGGGTATGGTTCCCCAGGAGATCGAGTATGCGAACCAGCGTGATCTGGAGGTGGTGCTCAAGGAGGATGCCACGCAGGTCAACGAGATCGTGGTGACGGGTATCTACAGCCGCGACAAGAACAGTTTTGCCGGTTCGGCGACCACCTATACGGGCAAGGAGCTGCGGGCCATCGGTACGAAGAACGTCTTCCAGAGCCTCAAGACCCTGGAACCGGCCCTTACGATCGTCGAGAACCGCGCCTTCGGTTCCGACCCCAACCAGCTGCCCGATCTGGAGATCCGCGGCAAGACGAGTCTGGTGGGCGATCTGACCACCGAGTATGACAATACGGCCAACCAGCCGCTCTTCATTCTCGACGGTATCGAGGTGGAGATCGCCCAGATCCAGAACCTGAGCATGGACCGTATTGCCAGCGTGACGGTGCTCAAGGATGCCGCCTCGGCGGCCATCTACGGTTCGAAGGCCTCGAACGGCGTCATCGTCGTCGAGACGGTCAAGCCCGAACCCGGACAGCTCCGGGTCTCCTATACGGCCGACCTGCGCTTCGAGTTCCCCGATCTTTCGGACTACAACCTGATGAATGCCAGCGAGAAGCTCCAGTACGAGGTGCTTGCCGGGCGTTACGTGGGCGAGGACCAGGACCAGCTCGACGAACTCTACAATTCGCGTCTGGCCGAGGTGATGCGCGGCGTGGACACCTACTGGCTCTCGGTGCCGCTGCGGTCGGTGCTCAACCACTCGCACAGCGTCTACATCGACGGCGGAAGCGACGCCATGCTCTACGGCGTGGGTCTGAACTACAGCGACCAGAAGGGTATCATGAAGGGCTCCGACAAGAGCATCGTGGGCGGCAACATCAACCTGGTCTACCGCACCAACAAGCTGATCTTCTCGAACGACTTCAGCTTCGACTCGGTGAAGAGCGACCGCGAGCCGGTATCGTTCTCGGCCTTCGCCCAGGCCAACCCCTACTATCGGAAATACAGCGAGGACGGGGATATCCCGGAGTTTCTGGAGCCCTACTCCGTGGCCCAGGAGTTCATCTACAACCCGTTGTACCAGCTGAAGCGGGTGGTGAACACCGACGTGACGAAGGATCTGGGTCTTCGCAACAACTTTACGATCATCTGGCGCCCGGTCACCTCGCTGCAGGTTCGCGGACGTCTGTCGCTGAACAAGAGCATCTCGCGCCGCGAGGCCTTCAAGTCGCCCAAACATGCCGATTTCAACGGGCAGAGCGTCAAGGGTTCCTACCTGACCGAGGAGACCGACCTGATGAACTACAACGGCGATGCCACGGTGACCTACGGAAAACTGATCGGCTATCACCAGATCAATGCCGTGGCGGGCTGGAGTTTCAGTTCGCGCCGCCAGCGTGACACGGGCTACGAGATCTTCGGCTTCACGAGCGACATGCACCAGAACCCCTCCTTCTCGGAGGGCTTCCAGCAGGGTGACAAACCCACCTATACGGACCGCAACAGCCGCAGTACGAGTTTCTACGTGAACGGCAACTATTCGTACCGCAACCGTTATCTGGTGGACGTGAGCCTGCGTATGGACGGATCGTCGGTCTTCGGCTCGGAGAACCTCTTCACCACGACGTGGGCCGTCGGTCTGGGTTGGAACATCCACAACGAGGCGTGGTGCAAGGCCTCATGGCTCAATCTGCTGAAACTGCGCTTCTCGGTGGGTAACCCCGGCAACCAGAATTTCGACGCCTACACGGCTTCGGGCACCTATATATATAACTCGACCTACCAGACGCTGTTCGGGACCAGCGCCATTCTGGAGAAGTTCGGAAACCCGGATCTCAAGTGGCAGAAGACCATCGACAAGAACATCGGTCTGGATGTGGACATCCTCGACCGGGTGAAGTTCTCGGTGGATTTCTACCACAAGAACACCGACCCGCTGCTGGCCCAGATTCCGGTGCCGCCGTCGGTGGGAACGACGCGTATCTATACGAATTTCGGCGGTCAGATCTCGAAGGGTTTCTCGGGGAGCATGAACGTCGTGGTGATGAAGCGTCAGTACCTGCGCTGGAGCGTGAACGGCACCTTCAGCCAGAACCGCTCGGAGTACCGCAATATCGGCAACAAGCTGGATTTCATGAACCAGAAGGGAAGTACGACCACCTTCAAGCGCTACTACGACGGCGCGAGCCCCGACGACATGTGGGCGGTCCGTTCGCACGGCATCGACCCGGCCACGGGACGTGAGGTCTTCATCCGCAAGGACGGCAGCTATACGTTCAAGTACGACGCCAACGACGAGGTGGTGGTCGGATCGTCGGTCCCCACGCTCGAGGGCGTCATCGGCACGTCGATCTTCTACAAGGGCTTCTCGGCCAGCGTCAACCTGCGTTACAGCGTCGGAAAGGAGGTCTTCGCCTCGGCCCTCTACAACAAGGTGGAGAACATCTCGGAGACGGCCCTCTACTACAACCTCGACCGTCGGGCGCTGCACGACCGCTGGCAGAAACCGGGTGACGTGGCCAAGTTCAAGGCGATCAGTATCAACGATACGACCCCGATGTCGTCGCGGTTCGTGCTGACGGAGAACTACATCTCCGGCGAGTCGATCTCGGTGGGTTACGAGACGGCGGCGCGGTGGCTTCACTACATCGGTGCGGAGGGCGCCTCGTTCCGCTTCTACATGAACGACATCTTCCGCCTGGCCTCCTTCAAGGAGGAGCGCGGTACGGATTACCCCTTCTCGAAAAGTTTTTCCCTGTCGATCAGCCTTCGTTTCTGATCGGCTGTCAAAACCTCATCGGATATGAAAAAGAACATGAGATATCTGCTGTTGGCCCTGCCGCTGCTCTTCGGAGGCTGCAAGGCGTGGCTGACCATCGATTCGACGGACCGCATCATGGAGACGACCCTCTTCGAGAGTGAGGAGGGCTTCTTCACGGCGCTCAACGGCATCTATGCCGAACTGCCGCAGTCGAGTCTCTACGGGCAGTCGCTGGTAACCACGACGTTCGACGTCCAGGCCCAGTATTTCGACACGACGCAGCCTTCGACCCACACCTTCAACACGCTGGGGGCCTATACGGCCGAGGCGCGCAAGAATGCCGTTTCGGGCATCTGGAGCAAGGCCTACTTCGTCATCGCCAACATCAACAAGATCCTCGAGCATTGCGAAAGCAACCGGGACGTGCTCTCCGACAAGGCCTACCACATCATCCGGGGCGAGATGCTGGGCATGCGGGCGATGCTTCATTTCGAGCTGCTGCGGATCTTCGGCCCGATCTTTTCGGAGTCTCCGGCGCGGATCTCGATCCCCTACCGGGAGAGCAGCGAACTGGTGGTCACCGAGCTGCTGCCGGCCAACGAGGTGGTCGACCGCATCAACCGGGACCTCACGGATGCCCTTTCCGAGCTGGCCGACTGGGATCCGGTCCGCACGGAGGGTCGGCTCAACAGCGAGGCGACCTCGGGATCGAACCGCTACCGGTACCGCCACACGCGGTTCAACTATTTTGCCGCCATGGCCCTTCAGGCCCGGGTGGCGCTCTACGTGGGTGACCGGGAGACGGCCGGACGTCTGGCCGTCGAGGTGATCGACCAGGCCGGGGAGTTCTTCCCGTTCGCCTCGCGCGAGGATGTCACCGGACAGACGGCCGTCGGCGTGGCGACGCAGAACTCCGAGGACCGGATCTTCTCGTCGGAGATCCTCTTTGCGGTGGTCAACTCGAAGCGGACGACCGACATCTACGACCGTTACTTCTCGAACAAGCTCGAACGTGCGAACCTGCTGACGATGGACGATCTGGCGGTCCACAACCTCTACGACTCGGAGAGCGACCTGCGCAGCTACCAGTGGCAGACGCTCAAGAATACCGAAGGGGTCGACCAGCGCTTCTTCGTCAAGTACGGCCAGGTGCAGGACATCGAGCAGGGATATGCCTCGCTGCTGCCGGTGATTCGCATGGCGGAGATGTACCTGATTGCCGCCGAGTGCGAGGCGGACAAGACGAAGGGCTACGAGTGGCTCAATGCGCTGCGTGTGGCCCGCAAGGCGTCGAGTCTGCCGGCGACGGGTTCGCTGTCGAACGATCTGCAGGACGAGTACATCCGCGAGTTCGTCGGCGAGGGCCAGCTGTTCTGGTACTACAAGCGGCTGCGCAAGACCTCGATCCGGCGGATCTACCGCAGCGACGGCGCCTACATGGATTTCGATCCGGCCAATTACCTCTTTGCCCTGCCCGAGGACGAGCAGTCGCATCACAATCAATAATTCAGCGCTATGAGAATCAACAGATACGGATGGGCGTTGGCAGGTGCGGCCCTGTCGCTCGGACTGGGGTCGTGCAACGAGACCATCCAGACCTATGACGGAGAGACGGGAGTCTATTTTGCCATGCTGCAGTCGGGCAGCAGCGAGGACAACCCGCGTTACGACACATCGTCGAGTGTGCCGTTTGCCCTGACGCACGGCGCGACGGACTCGCTCTTCCAGCTGCGGGTGAAGATCATCGGACGGGTCGCCGACTATCCGCGGAGCTTCTCCTACCGGGTCATCGCGGAGGAGAGCACGGCCGAAGAGGGCGCCGACTATACGCTGCCCGACGCTCCGTGCGAGGTGCCGGCCGGCGAGGTTTACGGCTACATTCCGATCCACTTCTACCGCCAGGCGTCGCTCGACGGAGAGGAGCGGACGCTCACGCTCGAGTTGCAGGCCAACGAGAATTTCTCCCTGCCGCTGACCTCGTGGCTGCCGGTGAACGGCACCGAGACGGTCGGGACCGACGTCATCCGGCATACGGTGACGGTGAGCGACAAGTATGTGCGTCTGGACGGCTGGTCGGACATGTTCTACGGCACCTATTCGGACAAGAAGATCAAGCTTCTGTGTTCGGTCTTCGGGCTGACGCTGGCCGATTTTCTGCCCGATGCGCTGTCGTACGTCGAGCGCAAGGTGCTGGGTCAGAATTTCCGGCGCTATCTGGATGCGGAGGCGGCGGCCGGACGCACCGTCTATGAGGATTATCTGGATGCGGAGGGCAACCCCGTGAGGATGGAGTCGGGATCGGACTCCGCGAAGCAATGAAACAGGGAACTATGAAAAATCTCGGACTGTTATTGTGCATGGGGCTTTTGTCGCTCGTCGGCTGTTACGGCGACAAGGGCAACTACGACTATCACGACATCAATGAAATCATCATCGGCGCCCGGGGCTTCGAGGGTACCGACTACCGCCTGCGTTCGGGCATCGACGTGCTGCAGATAACGCCGGATATCCGTGCGACGCAGGATCCCGACCTGACGGGGGATTACTCCTACGAATGGGTGGTTGTCGGTCAGGTGCGCAATCCGGGGGTGCGGACGACGATCGCCCGCACGCGGAATCTGGACTATGCGGTCGAGCTTCCGAGTGACGATTATGAGCTGGTGCTGCGGGTCACGGACCCCTCGACGGGTCTGATGTTCAACCGCACGACGAAGCTGTCGGTCAGCACGGCCTATACGCGCGGATGGCTGGTCGCCGCGCAGGGCGAGTCGCAGAATACGGTGGTCGACATGATCTCGATCAGCCGCGACACGCTGATCCAGCGCAACGTCGTCAAGGGGGATACGCCTCACAAGGGTCCGCTGGGGATCTGGTGCGACAACAACGAGTACACCTCGCTGGAGCATGGGCGCATCTATCTGTTGACGAGCGAGGGGTCGTTCCTCTACGACCGGGAGACCTTCTCGACGGACGACTACACCGTCATGCGGAACTACTTCGCCAACCCCGACTACCTGACCTCGACGGCTACGACGGACATGATCCAGATCGACGACAAGCTGCGGATCTTCCTGGTCGACGGCTATGCCTACGTCTATGACATCTCATCGGTCAATACGGGATTCTTCGGCAATCCGGTGAACCGTTACTCGGACAGCTACACCTATTTCCGCATCGGCGACCGCCTGGCCTACAACGTGAGCGGCGGAAGCGGTGCCGGGGCCATCACGACGGTGATGCTGTACAACGACGACGACAAGCGCTTCTGCTACCTGCTGCGCAACGACGAGACGCTGCGCAATGCCGCCGATACGGAGTCGGATCTGGCCTTCTACCCGTGGAAGACGGGCCTCGACTACGTCACGACGATCAATTCGCGCTTCCTGTCGGGACAGTCGGCGACGATCCTTCACGATCCGTCGACGGACCGTTATGCGATCTATACCTATTCGTGCCTGCGTTCGGGTCCGAGCAAGGGTTCGCGTTACGACATGGATCCGTCGGTGCCGGTGTCACAGGTCGGCAGCTGGTGCATGACCTCGCAGCACGGTTACCTGCTCTATTCGGTGGGGAGCGTGCTCTACGGCTACGATTTCCGCAACGGGCGGGCTCCGGTGGAGCTGTTCGACTACTCGCCGGCGCAGATCACGCTCGTCCACGGCGACATCTACACGGTGGCCGAGGGCGACCGCGACTACCTCTATGTCTGCACCTACGAGCCGGGTGTACCGGGCAGCGGGCGGATCCGCAAGTACGGGGTGGCGGATACGGCGGACCGGATCGAACTGACGGCCGACAAACATGCCGACTGGTCGGGTTTCGAATCCATCCGGTCGCTGTGGTTCAAGGAACTTTAAATTCAATAATCTCATAACCATTCATTTACAAGCTACAAGAGATGAACAAGAAGTTGATTCTGGCTGTGACGGCGGTACTGCTGGCCTGCAGCCCGTTGCAAGCGGAGCAGATCTGGCCCTTCTCGCGCAAGAAAAAGAAGATGGAGCAGACCGAGAAGGCCGACTCCGTGAAAAAGGAGGACAAGTTCGACAAGGCGGTCAAGGGGGCCCAGAAGGGTTCGGGCCTGTTTGACTACTACGTGACCAAGAAGGGCGAACTGCTGCTGGCCATCACGCCGCGTAACCTGAAGGGCAGCTATCTGCTGGCCAACCGAGTTTCGGAGATCAGTCAGAATACCAATTTTGTCGCCGGACAGATGCTGGGCGAACCCTTTATGATCCGCTTTTCGGCCGATACGTCGAACGTCTACCTGCACAAGGTGAACCACTGGGAGCGGGTGGCGCCGAACGATCCGATCGAGCGTTCGTTCCGCCGCAACGTACAGGATCCCATCACGCGGACCTTCAAGATCAAGGCGAGCCGCAACGATACGCTGCTCATTGACGTGACGTCGTTCTTCGTCTCGAACGACAAGCTGCTGACGCCGATCCGTCAGAGTCCGATGGTTCCGGGCGAGATGCGTGCGACGTACGACGCCTCGGGATCGAAGCTCAAGGAGGTGAAGGTCTTCGAGAAGAACCTCGAGATTACGAGCATCCTGAACTATTCGACCGAATCGGACGGCTATACGGTGACCGTTCGGCGTTCGATTCTCGAGCTGCCCGAGGAGCCGATGAAGATCCGCTACCAGGACAACCGGGTGGGTTATTTCAGCTCGAAGTTCTACACCTACACCTCGTCGGAGGACAAGCTCCTCACGCATGAGATGATCCACCGCTGGCGCGTGGAGCCCAAGGAGGGCGAGTGGGAGAAGTACTACCGCGGCGAACTGGTCGAACCGGCCAAGAAGATTGTCTTCTACGTCGACAGCGCCTTCCCCGACAAGTGGCGCGATGTGGTCAAGCAGGGCATCGAGGACTGGAACCAGGCCTTCGAGGCTGCCGGCTTCAAGAACGTGGTCGAGGCGCGTGACTATCCCGACGATCCGTCGTTCGATCCGGACGACATCCGCTACAACTGCATCCGCTATGCCGTGACGGACGTGGCCAATGCCATGGGCCCGAGCTACACGGACCCGCGGACGGGCGAGATTCTGGTGGCCGACGTGATCTGGTACCACAACGTCATCTCGCTGGTTCACAACTGGCGTTTCGCCCAGACGAGCGCCGCCGATCCGCGTGTGCGCAAGAAGGTCTTCGACGATGACGTGATGCGCGAGTCGCTGCGTTACGTGGCCGCCCACGAGGTGGGCCATACGCTGGGACTGATGCACAACATGGGAGCCAGCTATGCCTTCCCGGTGGATTCGCTGCGCAGCCCGTCGTTCACGCAGAAGTACGGCACGACCCCCTCGATCATGGACTACGCCCGCAACAACTACATTGCCCAGCGGGGTGATTTCGAACGGGGCGTGCGGATGGTTCCGCCCGTGATCGGCGTCTACGACATCCACGCCATCAACTGGGGTTACCGCATCTTCGAGCAGACGCGCGATGCCGAGGAGGAGCTTCCGCTGCTCAACGAGCTGATCGCCGCACACAATGACGATCCGATGTACGAGTTCGGCGCACAGCAGATCTTCCTGACGCGCGACCCGACCGACCAGTCGGAGGATCTGGGCAACGACCACATCAAGGCCGGTAACTACGGCGTTGAGAACTGCAAGTACATCATTGCGAACCTCTGCCGGTGGTTTGCCGAGGAGAATCGCGACTACAAGGAGATCCAGGATATGTATTCGGCCGTGATCGGACAGTATACGCGTTATCTGATGCACGTGATGCCCTACCTGGGCGGCGTGGTGTACAAGGATCTGGTACAGGACGGCCGTCCGCTGCGTGCGATGAGCTACCTGCCGCGCGAGCGTCAGAAGGCTGCCATGGATTGGCTGGTGGAGCAGGTGCTCACGGCTCGGTCGTGGCTGCTGCCGCAGGAGATGATGGACAAGCTGGGCCAGCCGTCGACGATTCTCGACAATGCGGCAGCCAGCGTGGCCAACAAGATCTTCAGCACGGCAACGCTGGGCGGCATCTATCAGGGCGAGCGTTCGGGTCAGGAGGATATCTACCGTGTGGACACCTACCTGAACGATGCCTATAAGACGGTCTTCGCATCGGCCCTCCGGGGAGGTTCGCTGACCATCGAGGAGATGAACCTGCAGGGTGCGGCCGTTGCGGCGCTGCTCAAGAACAGCGGTCTGACGGGCCCCTCGGGCACGGAACTGCAGCTGCGCGGTCTGGCCGACGGAACGGCTGCGGAGGATGAGTCGATGGCCGCATTGGCACGGCTGGCCGACGAGGCGCTGCCTCCGTTCATCTGCAACCACCCGGAGTGCAACCACGATCATGCGGCTTCGGCGGGCGAGATCTCCTATTACCGCCACGAGATGAAGGGCCCGGCCCTCTCGATGCAGGTCGGACAGCCGCTCTATACGGCCACGCTGCGCCGCGTGCTGAATCTCTACCGCCAGCGTCGCGGATCGGGCGACAGCCGTACGCGCGATTTCTACGCCTACCAGATTCTGAAGATCGAATCGGCCTTCGAGAATGTGAAATAAGCGATAAAGGTTCCATAAAAAGTTAGGTTATGAATATGAAAAAGATGAAATTTCTGACCCCGGTGCTGGCACTTGCGGCACTGGCCTTCGTCGGCTGCAGCAGCGACGATAACAAGGATGTGGCGCCGACGGCGACCCATCTTGAACTCAAGGATCCGGCCCAGGCGGCCCTCTCGTTCCCGGCAACGCGCCAGAAGCAGACGATCCAGATCTCGACCGACGCCGCGGTTTCGGAGATCCGGGTTTCGCAGGTCAAGGCTTCGGCCGATGAGGCCGATGCCGACTGGTGCATCGTGAAGGTAGAGAGCGCCTCAGAGATCTCGGTCGAGGCCTACGACAACAACGGAACGGCATCTCGCACGGCCACGTATGCCATCCAGGCGGGATCGCTCACGCCGGTTGAGTTTACCGTGACGCAGGACTTCCCCGAGCCGGAGAACACCGAAATGTCGATTTCGTTGGCTGCGGATCCGTATGGCTCCTATACGTTCATGGCACCGGCCGCGGGCGGTGACGTGTCGATAACGACGGTGACCACCACGGCCCATCAGTGGACGGCCGTATTCTGCGATTATATGGGAGATCCGATTGAGAATGAGGAAGATCTCCCGACTAACTGTACGATCAAGACCCCTTCGGGTGCAAGTGGCGAGGCGTTGATTCTCACTTTCTTGCCCAATGAGACTGCCTCGATGCCGATGGGTTCGATGGTCAAGATTTCGTCGGGAAATGCGGAGCCCATCGTGATCTATATCAATCAGGATCTGCCTCTGGCTACATCGGTGACCATCTGGGATGCCGATTGGACTCAGACGTATCAGTCTCCCTATACGGTTTCGTTCCAGAAGGATGCATCCGGAGCCGCCTCCAAGATGGAGTTTGGTGTGGATGCCAACGGTGGCTGTGAGGTGAAGATCGTCGAGCCCGGTACGACGACCGAAGTTTCGGAGCCGTGGCTCGAGTCCTACTACGGTACGGGCAGTTGGTCTGTATTCCCCACCTCGGCGAATGAGACCGGTTCGGACCGTTCGCTGGATGTCCTGCTGACGGGGCAGAACGGAGTCGAGCTCTTCCGTCTGAAGGTGACGCAGGCCGGAGCCTGACACCTGGGCACAATGCATGAAAAAACGGGACGATCCCCAAAGGATCGTCCCGTTTTTGTTGTCAGGCCGCTCCGTGGCGGCCTCCGCAACCCTGGTGGCTTTCCGGACGGCCGCTTCAGAGCAGCAGCAGGAAGAGGATCGGGATGGCAATGCCGGCCGCCAGTTCGATGCCGCCGCGCCCCTTCAGTCCGTTGCGCCCCGGAACCATGACCAGCCCGGTGAGGGTGATCAGCAGCAGCGAGACGGCAAACAGGTCCGAGAATCCGGTCCACCAGCGGTTGGGGTTGTAGTGCAGGCGGTTCATCGAGCTGATGACGGGCCTGCGCGTGAGCTTCTCGTAGAGGGCCTTCCCCGTGCGGAGGTCCACCTCGAGGATCGAGCCTCCGGGAACGAAGATCTTGATGCGATCCTCGCCGCTGGTGTAGTGTTTGGCATATCGGGCCCCGGGGTCGACCGTGCGGAGCATTTCGCGGGCCGTCTGCTCGTCGACGGGGGCCTGCTGCGGGAACACGCCGGGAAGCTGGAGTTCGCTGCGGCGGATCGAGTAGTCGCTGTTGAAGTCGCGCTTGTGGTTCAGCACGATGCCCGATACGGCGTAGATGATGACCACTCCGGCGAAGAAGTAGGAGAGGTCGCGGTGGATGACCCGGGCCCAGCGGCGCATGCGGGCGGCGGGTTTACTGTTCGTCGTCGGTTGCATGACAGGCGAAGGTTTCGATGTGGTAGATGCTCCAGTACTCCTTGCCGTCACGGGCCTTCCGGGCGGCGATCGAGTCGCGCAGTTCGCGGATCTGCCCCTTCAGCATGGCTACGGCTTCGGGATTTCCCTTGCCGCCCTCGATGCTGGCGTCGAGTTTGGCCTCCCAGTCGGCCAGGAAGGGGAGTTCGACGCGGCGTTCGGCCAGAATACCCTCGACGGCAACCGTGCGGTTCGAGATGGCGGGGTCGAACGAGCGCATCTTGTCGTCGGCCAGCGCCTCGATCATTTGGGTCGTATCGCTGCCCATCAGGGTGATGTGGGTGCTGCCGTGGCCGCAGGTGCTGACGCAGAGCCCTTCGACGCGGACCGTATCGCCGACGCGGGCTTCGGCCGTGGAGAGGAGTTCATCGACCGTAAGCGGTTTTTCGGTCGGACGGTTGGAGGTGGCGCAGGCGGCAAAAGCGAGTGCCGTAAGCAGAAGGATGAGTTTTTTCTCGGTTTTCATGTTTGATTTTGTTTTTGGGGCCGGGTGAGGTGTGGGCCCGGCCGGGTGTTTGGAGGACAAAGATACGGAAAGGAGCGGGCCTTGCCAAATGAAACGACGCTTTTTGCCGGGAGATCGCAGCGTTTCGTCGTACGACACGGCACGCCGGACATACCCGTAAAGGGGGTATTCCGTGGTATTTTCAACCGCGCATCCGTGCAAAAAGCATTCATTTGTATTAAATTTGTCATGATAACGGAGAAATCATGACCCGATTTACGGATCCCGCTTTCGGATCGCTGCCGCAGCCCTGCGGCGAACCACCGCAAGCGCGGAATGTCCCGGCTCCTCAACATGGAATTCAGGAGCCGGGGAACAACATGCTGCTCCGGCAGAAAGGCCTTCGAAGAGACATCAATCCAAACAATACCTAAGATTACCTATGAAAAAACTGTTTTCCGCATTGTTCCTTGCCCTTCTCGCTCTGACGGCCGGAGCCCAACCCCGCCATGCCGCCTATGAAGGCGGCATGCAGATCGCCATCGAACCCCACGGCTGGATCAAAGAGTTCCTTCTCCGTCAGAAAACCGGACTCACGGGGCATCCCGAGGCGTTGTCCTACCCCTACGACTCCTGCCTCTGGGCGGGGGAGATCGGACGCAACACCGAAACCTACGGGTGTGACTGGTGGCGTTACGAGCAGACGGCCTACTACACCGACGGACTCCTCCGGCTGGGATACCTGATCGAAGACCCTCAGCTCATCGAAAAAGGCGAAGACGGGATCCGATATACGCTTGAAAACGCGTCGCCTTTGGGCAAACTCGGCAATGCCCGGATTGAATCCATGTGGCCCATGTGCGTCTATTTCCGCGTCATGCAGGCCTGTTACGAACAGACCGGAGATCCGAGGATTCCGGAAGCGCTCGAAAAGCACTACCTGAATTTCCCGAAGGAGGAGATCGAGAAGTGGCGCAACATCGTCACGATCGAGGGCATGTTGTGGACCTACGGCAAAACCGGGAATAAAAAACTGCTCGATCTGTGCGAAAGCGCCTACAACGACGGGAAATTCGGCGATCTGACTCCGGCCGTGGCGGCCAGTGACGAACGTCTCTCCATGCACGGCGTAACCTGCATGGAGGAGCTCAAACTCCCCATGCTGCTCTATGCCTACACCGGCCGGCAGCGTTACCTCGACCTGGCACTTAACGCCGAACGCAAGCTCACCCGCGATCACATGCTTCCCGATGGAGTCCCGGCCAGCGCCGAGGCACTCGTGGGCAACGAGAATGTCATCAACAGCCACGAAACCTGTGACATCTCCGACTATACCTGGACGCTCGAACAGTTTCTTCTGACAACCGGTGATGCCCGGTGGGCCGACAAGATCGAAAAGGCGGTGTTCAACGCCGGGCCGGGCGCCGTGACCAAGGATTTCCGGGCTCTGCAATACTTTTCGTCCGTCAACCAGGTCATCGCCACCGGTCGCTCGAACCACAACGCCTTCTTCCACGGCTCGACCTGGATGGCCTACCGCCCCACGCACGAAACGGAGTGCTGCTCGGGGAATGTCCACCGCTTCATGCCCAATTACGTCACCTACATGTGGCTTCGCGGCCGGGAGGGAGCCATTGCCGCGGCCCTCTACGGGCCTTCGGCCGGGGAGTTCGACCTTCCCGACGGCCGAATCTGCCGCATCGAGCAGCACACCTCCTATCCCTTCGACGGGGAGATCGAATTCGTCTTCTCGATGAAGGGCAAGGCCGAAATCCCCTTCCAGGTGCGCATTCCCGGATGGTGCGACAAGGCTTCGATCCGCATCAACGGAAAGCCCTGGAAGGGGGAGTGTCCGAAGGGATCATTCGTAACCATCCGCCGCAAGTTCCGGAACGGCGACCGCATCCGGCTGCATCTCGGCATGGAAGCCGTTGTGACTCCCGTCTTAGGGCAGGGTGCCTATGTCCAGCGGGGGCCGCTGGTTTTCTCATACGCCGTACCCGAACGGAAAACCGAAGACAAGACCGTCTACGCGAATATGAACGGGAAGGTTCCGGCGAATCCCGAGTTCAAATGCTGGAGCCTGGAACCCGCCGGGGCCTGGAACTACGCCCTTTGCCCCGAGACGGGATGGAAACCGGAGGTTGTCCGTACGCAGACCGCAGCACAAGGCGGTTATCCTTTCGATCGGGAGTCGGTGCCGGTGAAGATCCGCGTTCCGGTCAAACGGATCAACTGGACGCTGGAAGAGGACCGTTATACGCCGCGGTTGCCCGAAGGGGGAACGTCCCGCGCCATCTCGGACGAGACCGAATATCTCGAACTGATTCCCTACGGGTGTACCGAACTCCGGTTGACGGTCTTCCCCGTTGCCGAATGACCAACCCCCCCCCTCCTCTCTGGTGAGGAAGGGGGGGGTAATTCGTTCCATGGAGGTGGAATGGACCCTGAAAACGAAAAACCGCGTCAAACTTTCGTCTGACGCGGCTCATGGTGCCCAGGACAAGGACCGATTCGTGCAAACTGATGCAAATGGTTGAATTTTAAATTGTTTTGTAACTATTTGTTATATAGTATTTTAGGATTCATACGAATGAATGTTGATTTTTTCTGTTTTAGTCGTTTTTCATAAATGCGGACACGGTGCGGACACGGATTTGTTGTTGTATTCAAATATAAATCATATATTTGCGAAGCGTCAAATGATGAATGTATGGCAAAAGTCACGTATGTATTGGCTCAGGGAGCGAACAGTGCCGGGGAGTCTCAGATCAATTTCCGGGTCTATATTTCGCGGGAACTGCGTTTGCGCGTGCCGTCGGGCATCTGGATCGACCGCAAACGTTGGGGCAAGAAGAACGACATCAACATTCCGAATATCCCGGGCGAGGAGCGGAACGCTCTGCTGTCCAAGCGGGCGAAACTGAAAGAGCTGGTCGACGTGATCGAGCACACGATTGAGGCAACCGATGATAAATCGACCGTTACGCGGGAGTGGCTTGAAAAGTTGATTCGTCGGACGTTGCGCCCGAAGGCAACCAATCCCGTTGAGGAGAAGAAACGCAACTTCTTTTCATTGACGGAGGAGTACCTTGCCGCTCACAAACTATCTGAGTCTCGGGTCAAACATTTCAAGGTGCTGGTGCGGACACTGAAGCGCTATGAGTTGTATCGCAGACTGTCGAGCCGCCGTTTTGTGTTGGACGTACATACCGTTACGCCGATGACGCTCGATGATTTTGGAGCGTTCCTGATGAAAGAGCCCGAGATCTTCGACGAGCATCCGGAGCTGTACGACGAGGTCCCGTATGCGCGGCCGAAAGTGAGGAAGAATCTGCCGATGAAGCGCGCTCCATATCTCAATGCTGCGGGCGAACTGGTGATTCCGGGACGACCGAAGGAGCGCGGTATGAATTACGTTTCGGATATGTTGATTCGACTGCGGTCTTTCTATGTCTGGTTGAATGACAGCGGATTCACCACTAACGATCCGTTCAAGCAGTATAAGATCGCGGAGATTGTTTACGGCACCCCGGTCTATATTACGACCGAGGAGCGGAAACAGTTGGCCGAGGCGGATATGGGGGATGACAAGCAGCTGGAGACGCAGCGTGATATCTTTGTCTTTCAGTGCATGATCGGCTGCCGGGTAAGCGACCTTTACAAAATGACCTATGCCAATATCATCGGGGACTGCATCGAATATGTTCCCCGCAAAACCCGCGATGATCGGGTGGTGACGGTCTCGGTACCGTTGATCGATGCGGCGAAGGAGTTGATCCGTAAATACCTGGATGAAACCCGAGGGACGTTGTTCCCGTTTATCTCGGAGCAGAAATACAATGTTTATATCAAGGAGGCGTTTCGCAAGGCAGGCATTACGCGCAAGGTAACGACGATCGACCAGCGTACGCGGCAGAATATCCAGGTTCCGATCTGCGACCTCGCCTCGTCGCACATGGCACGCCGGACATTCATCGGGAATGTCTATAAAAGTGTGAAGGATCCGGCGATCGTGGGGGCGATGTCGGGGCATAAGGACGGCAGTAGAGCCTTTGCCCGTTATCGCGATATTGATATGGATATCAAACGCGAGGCTGTGAGTGTGCTGGAATGAGATTTGTTTTGTCGAAAAAATAATATAAATTTGCGACAGATAACAGACTAATATCAGGATGCAAACAATAGAGGATAAGATACTTGTCAGAATTAAAAAATGCGGACGTGGTAAGCTCTATTCTGCATCAGATTTCGCTGCATGTGGATCGGGTGCGGCGATCGCGAAGTCATTGGAACGGCTTACTCGAAAGGGCCACCTGGTTCGTGTTGCAAGGGGCCTTTATTGCTATCCAGAAATTGACAGGAAGTTTGGCCTGGGCATACAATATCCGACAGTCAATGAAATTGCTGAAAAGATAGCCCGACAAAGCGAAGCCCGAGTTGTTCCGACGGGTATGCACGCGCTGAACATGTTGGGGTTGTCTACGCAAGTTCCGATGAACTATATTTTCTATACGGACGGCAACTCCCGTACAGTCAACCTGTTCAATGGCCGTAAGTTGCGATTTAAGCGTGTGGCGCTGAGAAATCTGGCTTATCAGAATAAAACGTTGATGCTTGCCGTGTTCGCCTTGAAGGAGATCGGACGACCGCAGGTCACGGAGGAGCATATCGCCCAACTGAAGACGATATTCGCCCGGATTCCGAAGTCGCACATTCTGCCCGATCTGCGGCTGGTGCCAGCTTGGATTCATAAAATCATTATGTCGTTTTATGGAGAGTAATTTTTGGACGCTTCCCGAGGGCCAGAAAAGGATGCTCGTCGCGCAGACGAGCGAACGAGTCGGGCTTCCGCCGCAGGCTGTCGAGAAGGACTGGTGGGTGACGATGACGTTGAAGGCCTTGTTTGAATCGTCGTGCCGGGATTTCATCACCTTCAAGGGTGGGACGTCGCTGAGCAAGGGTTGGCATGTCATAGAACGCTTCTCGGAGGACGTTGATATTGCGATTGACAAGTCTTTCTGGGGAATTGCCGGGGACAACAAGTCGCAGCGGGATCGGATCCGGAAACTTTCGCGGGCCTATATCGGGCAGGAGCTCGTTGCAGAAATGCGGACGCTGCTGGCGGAGTACGGAGCATTGGATTTTGAGTTGCGCGTTGTCCCGACACAGGATTCTGATGCAGACCCGACATTGGTTCTTTTGCCTTATCGGAGTATTTATGCGGATATCGATTATGTGGAGTCGCAAATCCGAATCGAATTCAGTTGTCGATCGATGCAAGAACCTCGAGAGCGGATCGAGATTCGTCCGCTGATTGCCGAGGCCTATCCGAACCTGTTCGGGAAACTGGAGTTCCCGATTTATGCGGTCGTACCGACGCGAACGTTTTTGGAGAAGGCATTTTTGCTGCATGAGGAGTTCCAAAAAGAGAATCCTCGCGTCGAGCGGATGACGAGACATCTGTATGATCTGGAACGGTTGATGGATACGGATTTCGGGAAGAAGGCTTTGGCCGATCCGAAAATGTATGCCGATATTGTCAAACATCGGAGTATATTCAATACGATCCGAGGAATTGATTATCGGACGCACCATCCGAGCCGGATCCATTTTATTCCGCCCGAAGAATTGGTGGAGATATGGCGCAGAGATTATGAACGGATGCAGGAATACTTCATCTATGGAGATTCGTTGCCATACGATCAACTGATTGACCGGATGAAAGAGTTGCAGAATCGGTTTCGGAAAGTGGTAATTGAGGATGATTTTTTCAGCGGATTATAACTATGAATTCCGATCAATATTTTCATCGAGGGCTTCGTTTGATTGTGGCGAGTGTCCTTGTCTTTTTCCTCATCGTGTTGTTCTGCGTCATGGTTTCGCGGGGCTTCCCGTTCTGGATGGCCCTTGTGTTGCTTGTTCCCGCGGGGCTTTGCGTGGCAGGACTCTACTATTTCAGTATGGGTACTTCGGCGGACCTCTCGGAGCGTTTCTTCCGCCGTTTCCGTCGTGAGCAGCCCAAACCGGAGGAGATTTCTATCGTGGAAGAAAAACCGGAACTCGCAGTCGAGGTGACTGATGAAAAGCGCTTGGATCCGACCGTCGCGATATCCGAAGTGATTCCCGGTGATCCGGCCCCGGAGACACCAATTCTTGAAAATGCACTTTCGACGGTCTACACCTATACGGATCAAATTCTGGGCGAGGCCCTTGATGAGTCGAATCGGTTGATTTTACGGCGTCGGCTGCTTTATCTGGCCTGCATGGCAGCGATTCCGGCGTCGGTCCCTCAGGTTCGGCTTCGGGGCGATCGGATCGGTTACGGGGTTTTGTGCCACTATGGATGGAATGTGTGGAATGCCTTCAAGGGCGCCCGTAACCAGTTTTATGACCAGAGCGAATTGGCCGAGTGGTTGAAATCGGGATTCGAATCGTTGGGCAAGTACAATACGAAGACCTTGCGGGCCAAACTGCGGGCGACGGATGGCGGTTACGGCATCCGTTTGGTGGATAATCTGAAGGAGTATATCCAACAATAGGAGCGGAATTTTTCTGTCGATATTCCCTGCACCGATGAGGTGCAGGGATTTTTTGTTTGGATTGTGTGCGATTGCAACATCTTGTAAAATAGCTCTTTCTGAAATTGTTTTCCGGTGCAACGGCGGTGATTTGATTGCAAAAACAGGTGCAGGGGAAGCACCAGCTATATTCGCTGCCGAACCTGCTGTTGGGTTCGATAAAAGATCGAGTTATGGACCTGAAACAATTGTATGAAATGGGCGGTGACGTGCATGTCACCGTCCGTCTGGAGGATCTCCGGCAATGGCATCGGGAGTTGACAGCGGCCGTCCCGTCGCCCTTGGTCTCGCCAGCCTTGCCGCAAACGGGCGAACTGTACACGCGCAAGCAGACTATTGCCTTGTTGGGTGTCGACTCCTCTACGCTTTGGCGCTGGGCAAAGAGCGGCTATCTTGTTCCCGTGGAGTATGGCGGGCAGCGTCGTTATCGTGTGGCGGATGTGCAACAAATCCTGAAAGGAGGCCGCCATGACCGCTAAACGGAAGGAGACCGGCGCGGCCTATCTGCGCGTGGGGACAACCATCTACAAGCGGGTTCAGCAGCCGTTGAGCAGCGGCCGGAGCATCGAGACCCTCCTGGCGTGGAATGTCGAGACCCTGCGCCAGGATTTCGGGAAGGATTACCTGGCCCGGATCCCGAAGTACGACGGATTCTGCACGGTTCCCGACCACACGAACTACCGGCGGGAGATCCACGGCTTCCTGAACCGCTACGAACCGATTCCCTTCCAGCCGGCCAAAGGGGATTTCCCGCACATCCGCGACTTTCTGTCGCATATCTTCGGCGAGCAGGTCGAGATGGGGTATGACTATCTGCAGCTGCTCTACCTGCGGCCCCTGCAGCGGCTGCCCGTTCTGCTGCTGGTCTCCAGCGAGCGCAATACGGGCAAGACCACCTTTCTGAATCTTCTGAAACAGATCTTCGGCGGGAATGTCACCTTTAATACCAACGAGGACTTCCGTTCGCAGTTCAACGATGACTGGACGGGCAAGCTGCTGATCTGTGTGGACGAGGTGCTGCTCAACCGCCGCGAAGATTCCGAACGGATCAAGAACCTCTCGACGGCCCGCAGCTACAAGGCCGAGGCAAAGGGGCGCGACCGCCGGGAGGTGGAGTTCTTCGGGAAGTTCGTGCTGTGCTCCAACAACGAGCGCAATCCCGTGCTGATCGAGGCGGCGGAGACCCGCTACTGGGTGCGGCGTATCCCGCCGCTGACGCACGACGACCAGCAGCTGCTCGCTCGGATGCAGACTGAAATCCCGGGATTGCTGTTCTTTCTGCAACAACGCACGCTCTCGACCCGCGAGGAGAGCCGCCTGTGGTTCTCCCCGCGGCTCCTGGCGACGGAGGCCCTGCGGCGGATCATCCACTACAACCGCAGCAAGCCCGAGGCCGAGATGCTGTCGATCATCCGCGACATTCTGGATGGCGAGAAGCTGGAGGAGTATCAGTTCGACGTGAGCGACATGGTGAACATGCTGGAGATCCGCGGCATCCGGGTTGACCATCCCACCGTGCGGCGAACGCTGACCGAGAGCTGGCAGCTGCGGCCGGCACCGCCTACCTACTACCAGCGCTATACGATCACCTACAACGGGCTGACCCAACGCCAGGAGAGCAAGACGGCACGGATCTATACCGTCACACGGAAACTGCTTGATGAACTGCTGAACGATGTCTCCGGCCTGTAAGATTGTTGGATGCTGGGGATATTCGGCTTATTCTCTGTTTCTTACATCTCTTACAAATTCTCTTACGGAATCTTACAACGCTTACTGACTTACGGCGCCATCTGCCGTGTAAGAATGTTGTAAGACGACAACCTTTTCTTTCACTGCGTTTTACGCGGTTTTCTCAACAAACTTACAGAAAAATGAATACCACCCCATATGCTCCCCGGATCCCCATCCGGGAATATCTTGCCCGCCGTGGCCTTGTGCCCGGAATTGCGGCGGCGTATTGTCGGGAGGTACGCTATCAGGTCCGCAGCCGCTGCTTTTTCGCCATTGGCTTCCGGAATGACTGCGGAGGTTGGGAGCTTCGCTCCGCACGGTTCAAAGGCGGCTCCTCGCCCAAACATATCACCACCATCGACAACCGTTCCGATACGGTAATCGCTTTCGAGGGATTTATGGATTTTCTCGCTTATCTCTCGCTGAAATACCCCGAACGACTGCGCATTGACGCCGCGGTTCTGAACTCGGTCGTCAACCTGCCCAAAGCCATCCCGTTTCTCTCCCGGCATCCGGTGATTCACGCCTTCTTTGACAACGACGAAGCCGGGCGTAAAACGACCTCCGATCTGATCCGTCTTTGCCCCCGCAGCGAGGTAATCGACCAAAGGCATTTTTACAGCGGACACAAGGACGTAAACGACTATCTGATCGCCCGCATAAAAGGCCGAACACAAAAGCCTTCGACACAGAAGAACGCCCCCGAAACAAAGGCTCTTCAGACTGTCCGGAATAATCTTCAACCCTCGAAAGCAGAAACAACGACGATTGAGCCTCCGCGTCGGAAAGGGGTAAAGATTTAAGGAAAGCAAGGTTGTGTTTTCGTAGACGAAAACTCCGCCTTACCCGGTGGCCGCCGTAAAATCCCGCTGGTCTGAACAAAAAAATGCTTACACACCACTTATCATGGAAACACCGAAGAAAACATACAGCAAACAGGGCGGGCGCCCGAAAGTCGGCATCGGTCGCATCCGCAAATATGTCGTCAGCACCCGGCTCAGTCCCGAACGGAAACTCCGCTTTTCGGCCCTTTGCCGCGAGGCAGGGCAACTGCCTGCCGAAGTGCTGCGCCAGCTGATCGACCGAGGAACGGTAAGAGCACGGATCACCCGCGAACAGCTGGATTTCATGGCCCAACTGAAAGGCGTCGCCCGGAATCTGAACCAGCTGACCCGGCTGGCCAATACCAAAGGTCTGGCGGCTGTCAGGGTACGGCATGCGGCAATCGTCACGGCTATCGAAAAACTCCTGAAACAGATATGCGATGGTCGGTAAGGTAATATCGGGATCGTCTTTTTCGGGAATGGTGGGTTACGTGATGAAAGAAGAATCCCGGGTATTGGAAGCCGAGGGCGTTATGCCTCCGGAAGTAAAGGATATGGTGCAGGACTTCAAAGACCAGACCATGCTCAACCCGCGACTGAAAAACATCGTCGGGCATATCTCGCTGTCTTTCTCACCTAAAGACACTCCGCGGATGACCGACGCCCTGATGACGCAGATCGCGAAGGAGTATATGCAAAAGATGGACATCACCGATACGCAGTATCTATTAGTACGCCATCTCGACCAACCCCATCCGCTCTGTCATCTGGTCTACAACCGGATCGGGAACAACGGGCAGACCATATCGGACAAGAACATCAAGCTCCGGAATGCCAAGGTCTGCCGGGAGCTGACCGAGAAGTACGGGCTATACCTTGCACCGGGCAAAGAGGAAGTGCGTCGGGAACAGCTGCGCGAACCGGACAAGACCAGATACGAAATCTACGATGCGATCAAAGGCTGTCTGCCCAAATGCAAGAACTGGAACGAGTTGGAAGGTAAATTAAAGGAACAGGGCATCGGCGTCCGCTATAAGTATTGCGGAAATACCGGCCGCAAACAAGGGGTTCTGTTCTCGAAAAACGGCTTCGAATTCTTCGGCTCGAAGATCGACAGGGCTTTCAGTTTTACAAAACTCGGCAACCGGTTCACCCACCTGCAACAGCAGGCGCTGCATCGGACCGAGCTCCTCGGGAACCTCTTGGCGGCGGCAGGCAATTACCGTTCGGCATTTGCCGGGTTATTCGGCAACATGGGCAGAGGCGGCGGCAGTGCGCGCGAAGAGCCACTATCGGTAAACCTCGGAAAGGCAGGCGGGATTCCGCTGCCGCCGACCGGTTCGCCCGTCGGAGTGTCGGCCGAGCAGTTGCAGCACAAGCCGGGAGAAAGTCCCGAAGAGCATATAGCACGAATCACGGCGCTGCTCAACGCCGCGGCCGAAGCGATGGCAATAGCTGCGGCGGAGCACCGCCGCAGGATGGAAGAACAGAAAAGAAGAGCCAAAATAAAACTGTAACCGAATTAGAAAATCTCAAAAACCATGAACGACGAAAATAAGATCGACCTCTCGATCGAAATGTATGAAGACCTCAAGGAAACGCTTGTCAAAGCCATCAAAAACGCCAAAGCAGGCGGCGCAGGAAACGCAGGTTTGGAGAATGTACAACTGGAACGGATCGAGCGACTGATAGAGGCCGCGGAACTTTCGCAGGAACAGATTACGCAACTGCTCGAACACCTGCAACGGTATACAGCCTTGCCCGGAATAAAAACCGAGCAGGAACGGGAGATCGTTAACAAATACGACATGCTGCTGCAACAGTTAGCTGGGAGACTGGAGGTGATCGACAAGGAGAACAGGAAGACGCATACGTTGATCGAGCAAGTGGGCCAAGCCGTCGAAGCAGCGGCAATGCCCGAAAACCTGCCTGTGCAGGAACACCGCCACATCTATACGCTCGATCTTAAATCCTCGAAAACATTTCTGACTATGTTCATCATGCTGGGAGGTATTTTCCTGCAAGCTGCATTCATCTACCGAATCTCGGAAAATAATAGGCTGTTGGCCGTGAACGACCTGAAATACCGTTACGTGAAGATGTGCGGGAAAATCGGCGAAAAGGAGTTGATGGAATTGGAAACGGTATTTTGGGACGAACAGTATAGAAACCTCCGCGATACCGTTCGAAACCAAGTCGAACGATACGAGGAAGCCGTAAGGCATCGAGCCGAACAATTAGAGCAGGCGACTGTTAAGGAGCGGAAAGCAAAAAGACTGCTCGACGATGTGAAGAGATTAAGAGGAGAATAATGTTATTACGAATAATATTCCTACCGTGTCAGTTAAAAAAAGAGGCCAATTTGAAAGTTACCAAAACAGGATAATGATCCGAAGCTTTTGCGGCTGCATAATCTACCTCATGAGAAATTACTTCAAAAGCAGACTCGGGAGTATACATCAAATAGTCAATCGTTTTTCCACCGTCATCGTCGGTCGTCAGCTCCGAGCAAGAGTTGCCCACGTTAAACTTGGATGCCAATAATTGAATCGGAGCCTCCTCCGGTCGGGCATTCATATCTCCGCCCAAAATAATCGGAATATTGATATGCTCCGTTAAGCGAAGTATTTCTCTAATTTGCGCTATCCGCAAAGAATCATCGGCTTTGTGATCAAGATGCGTCGTGGCAAAACAGATGTCATGTCCCTGTTTACGAATCCGGACATATCCAAAAGACCTCATGTAATCTCGTCCCGGTATTCCCAATCTGAAACTACGCTCTTCCAGAATCGGGTATTTCGAGAGGATGACATTCCCATAATCTCCTCCGGAACGAATGTCGAGTGCATGAATGAAGGCATGGTATTTCAAGCCCGTCATCTCGGCCAATATGGCTGGTGTGTCGCCGGGATTTAGTTCAGTAAAACGTTCAACTTCCTGCAAAGCTACCAAATCCGGATTGTTGCGGCGAATTGCATCGGCAATAGCTTCGATTCCGGCATTACGCCCGCTATAAGTATTATAGGTCATTGTCCTCAGGACAATCTCTTTCTGAGAACAGCCGTTTGCAATTGTGGCCCAAAATAGTATAAAAAGAATTTTTTTCATCTATATTACTTTTTCTTCGAAACAAAAAGTGCGAGAATGAACGACAGCGCCGAAGCCGCAATCCAGAAGACGATCGCCGTATCGAAATCGTAGGTCGTGACCCCGTCGGTGACCGTCTTGCCCGAATTGATCAGCCAGCCGCTGACGATGTCCTGCAACCCGGCGCCGACGTAGCTGGCCATTCCGACGATCCCGAGGGCCGCGCCCGTGGCTTCGCGCGGCACGATGTCGATGGCCATCAGCCCTCCCAGGAAGCAGATCAGCACCCCGATGGCCATGCCGAATAACACCATGCTCAACAGGTTGACGAACATGCTGTCGCCCGAGTAGAGGAACAGGCACAGGGCGACGGTGTTCAGCACGCCGAAGCCGAAAGCCAGCACGTTGCGGCGGCCGTGGAACAGCGTGTCGGACAACCATCCCGAAAAGACCGTTCCGACGATCCCCAACAGGGCGTTGACCGAGATGACCTGCGTGGCCGTGGCCAGCGAATATCCCTTGACCTCTTGCAGGAACAGCACACCCCAGCCGTTGATGGCGTAACGTGAAACGTACATGAAGGCACTCGACAACGCCAGCACCCAGACGAAGGGGTTGCGGATGACCGAACGCTGGAGTTCGGAGGTGGACCCGTGGTCGTGGCTTTGCTCGGGGGACTCCTCGCCGGTCAGCACCTCGATCGGAGGCAGGCCCTTCGATTCGGGGGTGTCGTGCAACAGGAAAACGATCACCAGCACGCCTAACACCCCGGCCACCGACGACCCGACGAAGCCCCACTGCCAGCCGAAGATGCCGACGACGGCCCCGACGAAGAGGAACGAAAGGAACTCGCCGAGGTTGTGGCTGGCGCTGAAAAATCCGTAGTAGGTGCCGCGCTTGCTCAGGGGGTACCAGCGCGAGAGGGCGATGATCGCCGGGGGCGCGCCCATCGACTGCGACCACCCGTTGACGCCCCACATCACGGCGAAGGCCACGAAGAGCGTCATGTTACCGACCATGCCCCCGCCGTTGGCGAAACCCAGCGCACCGACCAGCAGGTTGGCGACGGCCGAGACGCACAGTCCCGCGGCCATGAAGCGCTTGATGTTGCTGTGGTCTGAGAGGAATCCGTTGACGAATTTGCCGATGGCATAGGCGAACAGCAGCGCCGAGCCGATGATGCCCAGCTGCGTGGCGTCGAGCGCCCCGCTTTCGAGGATCGGCTTCTTGACCACATTGAGGCTCGTACGGCAGACGTAATAGAGGCTGTAACCGACCGTGCCGGCGATGAAGCTCTGGAAACGGAGCTTTTTGTAGAGTTTCATGCGTGCTGCGTCGTCGCCCGTGAACGGTGCCGAAGGTGCGCTTTTGCGAAAGTAGGAAAAAATCGGCATGAATATCTGTTTATGAAAATAAGCCTGCACCGGAGAGTTGTTTCCAGTGCAGGCTTATTCGTTTTATCTTAATGCTTTACGACACATATATCATCAAGGAACCAGCGCGTAAAGCCGCCTTCGGCTGCTTCGCTCGTGAAACGCAATTGAGTGGCGGAGGTCGCTCCGTTCACCAGGAATCGGAAATCCGAGAAACTCTGATAGTTCATACCCGATATCACCTTTGAAGTTTCACCGTCGATTGTGCCTCCACCGATCACTTCGACCTTGAAGCTGGTCATATCACCCTCCTTGTCGGCGGCATCGGCCATCATCGACCCTGTCTTATAGGCCATTGCTTTCAGCGTCACCTCGATATCCGTCGCTTCGGCCAACGCCGAGAGAGCAGGAGTGGTCAACTGACCGACTTGGCAGGAAAGGGCATTGGGCAGCGTTGCCTGGAATGGTGCATGGCCGATCTGGACGTAACCCGGACGGGCACTCACGTTCTCTCCGGTCAAGCCGCCTTTTTCCGCTTCGTTCCAATCCGAAATGTCATCGCCCGAGAAGACGTTCATATTGACCAGTTTATCACTTCCCAGCAAGTAATCTACACCACCGTAGATCCGATCGAAACCTTCGGTATAAATTGCTCCGGCGGGGAAAGTCGTCAAATCGGATGAAGGCCGGTCGAGTACTATCGCAGCGTGCAGACGACCTTCGCCGCCTTCCGTAGCCTTCGAATCGCCGCCTATGCGGATGTCCTCTTTTTGCATGATGCGGATATAAAGCGTAGAGCCTTTTCTAAGCGTTTCGTGCAGTGTCACCGGCACAGAGAAGAAATGCGGAACGTTACGCTTCTTCGAAGGAATCAGCAAATCGCCGCATGTTTCCCATAGCGTGTTGTCGGTCGAACTTTGCACGGTATAATTGCGCGGGGCATAATTCGTTCCCGTAACGCTGCATGAAAGCCACAACGTCCCGGGGGAAACCGTTTCTGCAATCGGATAGGTTAACAATACATAGGGATAGGGATTTCCGGTATCCCACAGCTGGAGCGAGAAGATGTTGTCGAGCTTATCGGCATTAACCCTAAACCGCACCCCGTTGTTATTACCATTCGACGAAGCCTTGCTCCTGTAAAAGGTCATCGTGACACCTGATCCGTCGTTCGGCTCCACAATCTGTTTGGCCGGCGGTGCCGAAAGGAAATTCGTCCATGTCGATCCGTCAGACATCCGCATCGTATTATAGTACATGCCATCGGCATCCGAGGCCCCTTTGGCCTTGAACGAGAAGATATATGGCAGTCGGATACCCGAAGCGGCGCCGAAACGGTTTCCCGAAAGAGCGAAATCTTCCGCGGTGACGGGCAAGAGTACCTCTTCGCCGTCCACCAGGGAGGCAATACCTGCCAGCCGGCCACTACCCGTCGGCACGGCGGCTCCGACGAACGCCGCACCCGACCATGTGTAAACCGCGTAACGTTCATTGTCTTCATCCTGGAATTCCACGCGCCCATCCATCGTAGCGGTCAACTCCGTAGCTACAGCTTGCACGGTCTCTAAGGCGACGTACATCGATTCGTAGGTCTTGGCAACATAATCGGCATGGGAGATGACAACCGGACTGAGTTGCACATTCGAGGTTTCGGTCCGCACTATGGCAGCATCGGCCGCGGGTTGCAATTCGAGTATTCCGTTCCCATCGCGCGTCAGCACGGCACCCTTAACCGGAATTTCCAATTCTTCACCGAAGTCGTTCCACGAAAGCTCTTCCGTGCGGACGAGGATGCCCGAACCGGGTTCTTTGGCATCTTGTATGCCGAAAACTCCGCCAGGCAGGTTTGCTCCAATGGCAGCCGTATTGACTATTGCGCAGATCTTTTTGTCCTCCGTAATGGTATATTCGGGAGTTCCGACCGTCAGGTTCGAAGCCAACGAGCGCAGTTCAGCAATCGTCAGATAGGAGCCGTGAGCGGACTGCTTCACGAAAACCGTCAGAGTTTGCGACGGATCGTCGGTAGAGCGAATCGTCACTTCCGCGTCTCGAACAGTCGAGGTATTGGGCATAAGCGAAAGAACAATGTCGGCATTTCCCAGACCTGTTTTCGGGGAAATGGAAAGCCATTGAGCGTCTTCGTCTTCGATGACGACCTGCCAATTGCAGTTGGCTTTAAGAGCGACCGTGAAATCCGACTCCATGGCAGGGGCGGCAATCTGCGTCTTATCGGCCCGAAGCGACGCATTCGGAAGATCGACATCTTGATTTACGCATGCTGCGGCCAATACCGGTATGAAAAGCAGTGCGAAAAACCGCCGGGCATTTGAAAATATCTTGTTCATAACAACACAGTCTTTAATTGGGCATTTACTCTTTCTTGAGGTCTACGAAAACAGGCAGGTGGTCCGAGACGGTATAGACATCGATTTCCGAGAAAGTCGGAACGGCTGCTCCGAGTACTTCACAAGAAGCCTGATTGCCTGTGTAAACCAAAACGTAGTCGATGCGGGTGTTTCCCGTAGACATCGTGTAGTCATTCGAGGAGATGATTTTCCAGCTTTTGAGCAGTTCAATGAAAGCATCCGACGTCGTCCTGTTCAGATTCAGGTCTCCAGCCAGATAGACTGGCTTGTCCGACGTCTGGAAGTGTTCTGCGGCATATTCATTCAGCCGCGTGGCAGCCGCCGTACGGTTAACCTCCGATTTGTGACAGAAGTGCGTGGCGATGAAGAAGAAACGCTCGAATTCGGCTACCAGAGCGATGCGGGCTTCGGTTTGATCGGGGTTCGGCAGGGAAAGTATATCGTGCGAGAGAGGCTCTTCGCGCGAGAGAATCCCGTTGCCGTACTGCCCTCCCCGCTGGTCGATGGCACGACCGAACGTGGCATACATTCCCGTACGTTTCGCCAGTTCCTCAATCTGCGAGACACGATGCCAAGAGGTCTTTTCATCCAGTTCCTGAAGAGCAATGGCATCGGGTGCCACAAGGCTGATGACCTTGGCCGTCATGTCGTAGTGCGCCCGATCATAGGCCGGATCCTGTGTAATAGGCCCTTCGCAGCGATGAGTATTGTAGGTTGCCAGGCGCAGGGAGTTGTCCAGCCGGTCGTAACCATCGACATAAGGATTCGAACCGCCATTCCCGGAAGCGAATCCGAGATCAAAATCGGAATTGTCCCCTTCCAGATCGTGGCAGGCGGATGCACCTACTGCCAAGCAGAATAACAAGGCTATCGTTTTCAATGTTTTCATTTCGATTCGTTTTTAGATTAAAAAGGCAGTCCGTCATTCCATCCGGGATTCTGTGAAATAGCCCCCTGCGTAAGCACCCGATCATCGGTCGGAATGGGGTAAAGATAATCGCGCTCTTCGTTCCAGACACGTTGCTGTGTACTATGAGCCAAAACATTGCCGCTCGTTCCTTTGCTCAGAACGATATCCGACCCTAATTTAAGGTAAAGTACGTCGGCGCTGTTTCCCGGAGCCTTCTCGGTATCGTATATGCAAACGTCAACCGACCCGTTCCCGTCAAGATCGTACTCACCCGTACCGGGAAAGTAAAGCCCTTCGATAGGCTTCTCGAAACGTTTGCCTTCTTTCCAACGCATAATGTCCCAGTAACGAAGTCCCTCCATCGGAGTTTCGAGCGTCCGCTCGCGGCGGATTTCCAGAATGACCCCCTTGTTGTCTCCGGTCACGTTGGCATATCCCGTTTCGGGTGAGGAGAGATAAGGATCAGGATTCGCATTCGCTTCTTCCATGTCGAGGTCGGGTAACCCGGCACGAACACGCAACGGCCGGATCGTATTATCAAGGTCCGCCTGTTTCAACGTTCCCAGTTCGGCCTTGGCTTCGGCATAGTTCAGCAGCACCTCCGCCAACCGGAAAAGAGGCATATCGTTGGTCGAGGCTTTGTTTGCGTCATATTTCTCTTCGGTGAGATATTTGATAAGTTGATATCCGGTCGTCGAGCGCGAAAGGTCCGGAGCCAGTTCCTTGCTGCCGCCGATTCGTTTGTACCCCGGAGTGCGGAGTGTCTGCGCCATGCGCAAATCGCGGTTCTTGCACTCTTCGACAAATGTCTTGGTATCATAGTGCTCCTGATCCGTGTAGCGTGATCCGTCGCGCATGAGGTACATGTTGACCACGTTGCGCGTCATGCCGGGACGTCCCATCGTCGCACCCGTAAGGTGTCCGTTGACATCGTGCGTCATACCGCTGATGGCCGACGTATAGGCCCGCGCCAAAATAATCTCTGTCTCAATGGCATTCTGAGATGTGAAAAGATCCTGATAAGGCGTGCTGCCACTCGTGTAAATCGAATAAGGCCCGGTCAAGAAAGGCTCTGAAGCATTGACGCACGCCTGAAGAAACTCTTCATATCCGTCGAGTCCGTGATATTTCCGGAATGTCCCTTCGAATAACGCGATACGCGACTTCAAAGCGCGAGCCGTCCATCGGGTTACGCGGTAGACATTCTGCACCTCGGGCAGATTGGCGATGGCGAAATCCACATCCTCCATTACTTTCTCCATAACCGACTCGCGCGAATCGCGCCCTTTGTACAGTTCTTCTTCATCCGAACCCAGCGGACGGTCCACCCAAGGCACATCGCCATAGCGTTTGACCTTCTCGAAGTAGAAATAGGCCCGGAAAAAGCGGGTCAGACCCTCGTATTCAAGTCGTACGGATTCATCCTCGACTTGCGATGCACGTGAAAGGAAGAAATTCATTTCACGCAACTTTTCCCAGTTCCAGTTACCGTCGGTCGGCATGGGCTTGCGCACTCCCGATATTTCGTCGGCCAACACATCGCGCACGATAACATCGTAAGGCTCGCTATAAATACCCTCGGCGGACGGGAAGACGGTGTAGTAATTGTTTGTCCAAAGTTCGCAGTCGGTCTCCGTCTTGAAATAGGTATCCGGGGAGAGACGGTCTTTTGGCTGATAGTCGAGCATGTCCTCGCACGATATACAGGCTATAGCTGCGGAGAGGAACAACGCATTGATGATCGTATGTTTCATGGTCGTATGTTTAGAATGTCAGGTTGACGCCGAAAGCAAAGGTTTTGTACCACGGATAGGCGTCCGAATTTCCGCTGTTGGTAGTCGCTTGCTCCGGATCGATAAAATCGCTGTGCAATTTCGTAAAGTAGAACAGATTTTCACCGCTGAAATAGATGCGGCATTTCGAAAGTCCTACTTTTGATATCCATCGTTCGGGCAAACTATACCCAATAGTGAGATTTTTCAGGCGACAATAAGCCAGATTTTGCAGGTAACGATCGTTGACGTTGCGCATTGAGTGCTTGGAATCGCGGGCCGAATAAGCACGAGCGCGGGGGAAATAGGCGTCGGGATTCTCTTCACTCCAAACATCGGACATGAAATTGCGTGGAATGAACGATGCGAACGGACGGACATAGGGACCCCAGAATTTGATGTTGTCGTTGGCTGGATACCAGTCTTGACGTCCTACGCCCTGAAAGAAGGACGAAATGTCGAATCCGCACCATTCGAATGACAGGTTCAGACCATAGGTATAACGAGGGGTGCTGTTTCCGATTTTCACACGGTCACCCGGATTATCGAGCGTACCTGCCCCCTCATTTACGGCATTGTCGCCGTTCAGATCGAGATATTTCATATCGCCGGCTTGAATTCCTTGTCCGTATTCGCCCGCATCAGTGCGAAAATAGTCGTAGCAGACTTCGGTCAGATCGATCCGGGAGGCATATTCCTGGGCTTCGGCGGTCGTCCGGAACAAACCATCTATACGGTATCCCCATATTTCGCCCACCTCTTTGCCTACATAGGGATCGCTCAAAATTCCCGAAGGGTTATCCACTTTGGTGTACTTGGCCGTATAATCAGCCAAGGTCGCCGTCACAGCGTAATGGAAAGGACGTCCGGCGACCTTGAACGAATCCCGCCAGCCGAGTGCCAGTTCCCATCCTTTGGTACGGATGTCATTGGCATTGACCATAGGCTCATCAGCACCATAAATCGACGGCAGCGATTTTCCTTGAGTCAGGATGCCTTTTACATCGCGGATATAAGCATCGAACGTAAGGTTCAAGCGCGAACGCAGCATATTCAAATCAATACCGATATTCTTGTGGACCACTTTCTCCCAGGTGAGATTGCCCGCTACCGGATCGTCTGCATAGGCATAAGCGCCCCCGCTGACCTTGTCGAACGTGTAGTTGCCCATTACTTTTTGCGTGTTAATGCTCTGTATGTAATCGTACGATCCTACATCCTGATTCCCCAGCGTACCGTAAGAGGCCCGAATTTTAAGGTTGTCGATTACGCTGCGGACAGGCTCGAAAAATTTCTCTTCGCTGATCCTGTACCCCAGCGAAAACGAAGGAAAGAATCCGAAGCGATCCCCGCGAGGGAACTTCGACGATCCGTCATAACGACCGTCTACCTCGAATAAATAGCGTCCTTTATAGTTGTAGGCTGCTCGATAGAAGATGCCTACGGTTGCACGTTCGTCGCGGCCTCCGGTAAGTTCGGGAATTTCACCCACTGCGAGATTAAAATCCGAGAGTTCTTTAGTCAGCAGATCTTCACGTGTAACTTTCAGATCTCGATGGCGGCGTGTCTCGTAGTTGAAACCTCCGATCACCTCCAAGTTGTGTCCGTTCCAATCGTTTTTGTAAGTGGCGAAAGCATTCGCCGTATAGAAATTCTGATCGTAGACTACCTCCCGATAGGAGTCGGAGTAATTGGTTGTCATCGTCTCCACCTCACCCGGGTATTTCGAATACTGTACATCCATCTCCCGGTAGTCATTGCGCAGATACCCTTTCTTATAACCGAAATCGGCCTGTGCCGTCAGATTTTTATGAATTTTGAAGATGAAATCGAATTTGGTGGCCATTTCCTGAGTCAGATTGTGGCCTCCGGTACCTCCCTGTTGCATCATAGCGACCCATCCGTCCGACGGGAAGTGCGTCGAAGAGTAAGTCAGAGAAGTATAAGCCACAGACGTTCCGTCGGGATTCATCGGGACGAAACTGGCCAGACAGTGCATTCCCGGACGGCGCCAGTTGGTCGATTCGCTCTCCACTCCCGAATAAGTATAGCGACCGCTAAACATGCGTGTGGAATTCTTAATTTCAAGCCACGGGCGAACCTCGAATGAAAGGTTCGAACGGATATTGTACGATTTATAGCCGTCGTCTCCGAGTTTCTGTACTCCTTCCTGCGAATAATACCGGCCGCTGACGAGATAAGACATCTTGTCACTGCCTCCCGAAATGCTGATATTGTGATCGGTCGTGGGACGGCTCATGTCGTAGAGGTAGTTATACCAGTCGAAGTTGGCTAAGTAGACGTAGCTTTCGCGTCCAAAGCGGTTGTCGATGATGACCCACGGACGATCGGGATGTTCTGTCTTGTCGTTACGCCGTTCCCACATGGCCTGATAGTCGGCCTGGGTGTAATTGGTATAACGTACGCCGCGACCCGACTCCATGAAAAAATCGGCGATGCCGGCCGAATAATAGCCGCGAGTCTCGTAATCGGTAGAGGTCGTCGGTGCCGAGAAAGCGAAATAGCCATCGTAGGATACCGTTGCTTTCTGATTCCGGCTGCCGCTCTTCGTGGTGATCAGAATCACGCCGAAAGCGGCTTTTGCACCGTAGATGGCAGCCGAGGCCGCATCTTTCAGCACAGAGATCGTTTCGATGTCGTTGGCGTTGATGCGGTCGGGATAACTCTCCACGCCATCGACAAGAATCAGCGGACTGCCGCCGTTGGGCGAACCCGTGCCGCGAATCTGGAAACTGGCTCCTGCACCGGGTTTGCCCGAAGAAACCGTCACGTTGAGATTGGGAACCATACCCTGCAAAGCCTGTCCGAGATTGGCGACCGGGCGATTTTCCAATTCTTTCGACGTGACCTGTGCTACTGCGCCGGTCAGATTCGCTTTTTTCTGGGTGCCGTAACCTACGACGACCACATCGTCGATTAGGGTATCATCCTCGGCTAATACGACATCGTAAACGTCTTTCGAGGCAAGTACGCTGAACTCTTGGTCGGCATAACCTATGAACGAAACAACGACCGTGGCCCCTGTCGCAACATTGTGCAGGGAAAACGAACCGTTGTCCGTTGTAGTAACGCCGATGGTCGTGCCTTTCACAATGACACTGGCACCGGGGATCGGCTGTCCCGAAGTGTCGGTTACTCGACCGGAGACCGATACAACAGACTGTGAGGTCTGTGCGGCGACCGGACTAACCGAAAAGAACGATATCAAGAGCAGTATCGCTCCGACGAGCGGCCGGGACAGCCGATGGTTTTGAAAATGTTTCATAATTTATTCAGTTAGTAGATTTACGAATTGATCCGAAATGGCGTACCGAGCAAAAGATAAGTCCCGCCACGACATTTCGAGGCCATTTCTGCCAATACTCAATAGTCCAGTTCCACGACGACAGGAAAATGATCCGAAGGCGTGTGTGCCCGGTATTTTCCCGCCGTGTCAGTAGGAACTCGATAAGTATCGGTCAGAATGCCGTAGCGCAACGGTCGGAAACCGGGTGTTATGAAAACGTGATCGATACGCCGGAAAGTCTTCACATCGGGATCGAACCAATTTTCCGTGCCAGTGGTTGCCAGCCTGATCGGCGCCGCATCGTAAGCGTCGCCAAGTATTCCGGATTCACACAGCAGAGCATGGCAGTCACTCGTTTCGCCCACGTTGAAATCTCCCGTGAGAACGACACGTTCACCGCGGCACATCTCCCGGATCTTGTCCAATACCAACCGACAGCTTTCTATCTGTGAACGCTGACCTTTGTGATCGGTATGCAACGTGAAAAACCAGAACCGTTTGCGGCTTTTCCTGTCGAGAAACCGGCCCCAAGTGCAAATGCGTACGTAAGCAGCGTCCCAGCCTTTGACAGGCCGGGTGGAATCTTCAGCCAGCCAAAAGTGTCCCGAGTCAAGGAGCCGGAACCGGTCGCGCTTGTAGAGGATCGGAGCGTATTCGCCTTTTTCAACGCCGTCGTCACGTCCCACACCGATATAATCATAATCGGGCAAAACCGCAAGCAGGTCCAGCAGTTGACCGTGAAGCACCTCCTGCGCACCGAAAATGTCGAAATCGTGGAAACGGACGAGATCGGCGATTACGGGGCAGCGTTGCGCCCATCCGTCTCCCTGAGCCGCATCTTTCGGATTGGCGTTTCGGAGGTTGTAACTGGCTACGGTGAGAGTTTGTGCTCCGGCGAACATTCCCGATGCCAATAACAGAAATAGTCCAAGTATCCGTTTCATACCTCAGTCGTTTCCGGGACGGAATCTCCGGGCGTCTCGACCTCCGGATCGTAGACGGCAACCCCGACGTGTGAGTCGGCACAGCCGTAGTAAAGATACCATTTGGATTTGTAATAAACCAATCCTTCAATGAAGACCGTACCGTCTTTATACTGCCCGCTCTTCTCGAAATCATCCACCGGACGGAAGAACGGCACGTCAAGACGCCCGAGCACCTTTCCCGGGTCCTCCGAGTCGAACAGAAGCTGTCCTGCGGAATAAGTCCCTGCCGGGTAACGCATGTCGCGGTGGGCGTCAGCCCGGTTCTTACCGTTGTAAAGCAAAAGGATGCCTTTATCGGTCAGCACAGCCGGAGGACCGCATTCGGTCAGCGCACTATCGAAATAGCCATTCCGCGGATAGACCACACCTTTCAGTTCTCCGTTTTCATCCAATTCCGGAGTCCAGTTGATCAAGTCATCCGACGTGGCAATATTGATCATCCGTTCACCCCAATACATCAGATATTTACCGTTTACGCGCGAGATGACGAGTTTATCGCCGTCGAGTTTGGTTACGATCGATCCCGATTTGCTCTTCAAGTCGCGGAAACGCCCTGAGTAAGCTTTCTGAAAAGCGTAGCCGTGCTTCGTCCAATTCACCAAATCTCGCGACGTAGCCACACAGAGACGCGGAATCCGGCGGTTCCACGATGTGTAAAGCATTACATAGGTGCCATCTTCGGTTACGGCAATGCGCGGATCTTCACATCCGCCCGGCCAATCGTACGACTTTAAGGCATCCTCTGTCGGGAAAAGTACCGGATCATGCCGGAGTTCCATCGTCACGCCGTCCTCGCTTTGCGCCAAACCTATGCGCGAAGTGCGTTTGCCGATACCCGTCGCCGAATTATCCTCGGCACGGAAAAGTACGCAGATCTTTCCGTCCTTGACGGTTGCCGCCGGATTGAAAGTATCGCTTTCCATCCATCCGACAGAATCCCTGCGCATCGGACAGAAAAATTTGACTCGCGGATCAGGCTGGATAACGGGATTAACCTCTGCGGGACGTACGAATCCGCCCAAGGCCCATTCCGGCAACCTATTTCCGCCTGCGGTGCCTTCCGTTCCGGAACGCCCCGCACCTCCGCAGCCGGAAACCATGATCCCGGCCATTAGGAGCAAAATGACATTGAATGATTTCCTCATAATGGTTAATTTAGGTTTTGCAAAAATAGACAACCGTCGGGACAACATAGTTCTCTATTCTTCAGAAAACGTATTCTACGCTTTTGAAAAAGGTCCTCTCTGTTCCGAAAAAAGTTCTGTCTCGATTTTCCCGGGAGGCAAAATTTTGTTTTCCCGGTCCGGCTTGTTATCTTAGCAATATGAAACAGCTGAAATATCCGTTACTCATTCTGACATTCTGCCTGACGGGCTTGGCCTCTCATGCGGGGGAACAATATATGCTCGAACGATTGTCCAATGAGAACGGATTGTCGAACAATTCCGTAAACTGTTTCTGCGAAGATTCACGCCACCGGCTTTGGGTAGGAACCTGGGACGGGCTGAATGTCTACGACGGACGGACATTCCGGATCTACCGACATAAGCGGAATTCCCCAGGAAGCATCGGCAACAATGTTGTTCGGCAAATTATTGAACAGGATTCGCTTACGATATGGGTAGTGACGAACGATTGTGTGAGTCGCTGGGATGAACGAACACAACTTTTCACCAACTATCGCCCCGGGTACGAAAACATTTCGCCGAAAGGGACATTATCGTGTTTGATGGGAAAAACCTCCCGGCAGGAGATGCTGGTCTGTGTGAAACAGCAGGGATTCTATCTTTATCGGGCAGAAGAAAAAGAATCAGAGTTCGTTCCGGTCCGCGGAGGCGATTCTGCGGTGCTATCCATGCTGCTCGACGATACCGATCGCATCTATCTGCTAACCGAATCGCGGGAGATCCGGTGTTACCGATTGCTGTTCGACGAGAGCGGTAAGATTCCCGTTCTCACAGAGGAGTCCCCCTTGGAAACGGAACGTCCGGTGTCGGACATGGCCTTGGCCGGGAATATGCTGGTAATAAATTACGGAAAGACATTGGAAGCGGTAGATCTTCGTACGCGAGAGCGGCTGTCGATCGAAACCGGATTGCCGCAGGTCGGGCGAATCGCTTATCGAAACGGATCGCTTTTTCTCACGGATCGAAACGGAGACCGACTCGTCCGTTACAATCTGCATACGAGGCGTACCGAGTCCATCGATGCGTTTCCTTCCCGAACGGCAGTGTTTTCGCTCTATGCCGGATCTCAGGAGATCGTTTGGGTAGGAACCGACGGGCGGGGGCTGTTGAAGATTTTCGAATATACCTCACCTTTCCGAACGGTTCATACCGCCTATCCGGTCCGTTGTTTTGCCCGACGGGACGATGGTACGATATTGGTAGGAACGAAAGGCGAAGGGATCAAATTGTTCGACAAACGCACACGAATGATTACAGGAGAGATTACCACGGCACAGGGACTGATCTCCAATACCGTTTACAGTATGCGCAAGAACAGCCGCGGAGATATCTTCATCGGGACAGAAGGCAAGGGCATCAACTATTTGCCGCGCGGGAAAGATATTCCGAGCCGATTGTACCTTCCGGCAGACGATTCCTCTGTCAAGTCGATATACAGCCTCGCTTTCAGCCATGGCGACTCGCTCCTGTGGGCCGGGACCTCGGGTTCGGGCTTAATCCGCATTCGTGTGGAATATCACCCAGGGAAAGGATACGTCGCCCGCGACATCCGGCAGTACAAAGCTTCGGGAGCCCATGCAGCTCTGGGCAGCAACATTATTTAGTCGCCCCTTAAAAATAGTTTTATTTATTGGTATTCAGTAATTTAATTTATAGAAGTCTTTGATAAATCTGGAAGTTTTCTTATCTTTACGTTAATAAACTTGCAGATTTTATGATTAAAAATACGAATAACAGTCCTTCTTTATTCAGCAACCTATCAGACATGCTGAACCAATCGCACCCGCTTTACCAATTGGCAGACAAAATAGATTGGGGAAAATTTGAAACGGCTTTTCAACCTTTGTATTGTCAGGATAACGGCCGTCCCGGCAAGCCAATCCGTTTAATGTGCGGTTTGCTTATCCTGAAACACCTTCGTAACCTGTCGGATGAGTCTTTGGTAGAGCAATGGAGCGAAAACGCTTATTATCAGTATTTCTGTGGCATGCAGGAGTTTACCCCGTCTGCCCCTTGTGCGTCTTCAGAACTGGTTCATTTCCGCAAACGTATCGGTGAAAAGGGAATTGAACTCATTTTCCAGGAAAGTATCCGTGTGAATAACGACGATGATGATGGCCGTCATCATGATACGGCTTTTATTGATTCCACAGTTCAGGAAAAGAACATCACTTACCCCACGGATGCAAAGTTGCATAAGAAGATCGTGAAGAAAGTTCTTGGCATTGTAAAAAAGCTGGGACTTCCCCTGCGCCAAAGCTACACCTTTGTGCTGAAGAAGATCTATCGTGACCAGCGTTTCCGGAACCATCCCAAAAACAGGGAAAAAGCTCTCAGGGCGGACAGGCGTTTACGTACAATAGCCGGAAGACTTGTCAGGGAACTGAAGCGTAATCTTAAAGAGAATCACGACTATGATAAATTGCTCAGACTCTTTGAAACCGTTCTGTCCCAAAGGCGGAACAGCCGGAAAAAGATTTATTCCATCCATGAGCCGGACGTGCAATGTATCAGCAAGGGTAAAGAACATAAAAAATATGAATTCGGCAACAAGGTGTCCATCATACGTTCTGCCACAGGAATTATTCTTGGAGCCATATCCTTTCGCAATGAATATGACGGTCATACCATCGAGTCTTCCTTGGCGCAGGTAGAACGGTTAACCGGAAGGAAGATTAAAGTGCTGGCTGGTGATAGAGGATACAGAGGCAGGAAGGAAATTAACGGGACGAAGATTATGATTCCCGATGTTCCCAAGAAATCAGACAGCCGTTATCAGAAGCTGAAAAAACATAAACTTTTCTGCAAGCGTGCAGGTATAGAACCAACAATAGGTCACTTAAAGTCAGATTACCGATTGGGCCGCAACTTTTATAAAGGTGTGGTCGGGGATGCTGTGAACGTGCTACTGGCGGCAGCAGCCTATAACTTCAAAAGAGCCATGAAAGCTCTTTGGTGCATGCTTCATAAAATCTGCGAGATACTGTGGAAAAACGATATCTCGCAAAAATGGGCTTTTTAAGGGACGACTATTTATTCCATCGTCCGCGGCACCGACCCCAATATACTTTGGCTCGGAACCCGCGGTGGCGGTGTCGTGCGGTTTGACACCCGTTGGGAGCGATTTGAAAATACCGATGATCCGACAGAGGCCGCAGGAGAAAAAAATAGAGACATTCTTTCGCTGATCCAAGGCGCAGACGGCGGGTTGTGGGCCGGAACCAGTTACGGATTGAATCGGTTGGCGGAAAAAGATGGACAGATGCGGATCACGGGGTTCCCGGGTGAAAATGAACTGGGAGATCCGGCGGTTCACGGTATCGTGGAAGATTTGGCCGGTAATTTATGGATTAGTACAGGCAACGGCATAACTTGCATTGACCGGCTTTCCGGCAAGGCAATTCAGTACACATCTCGCAATGGTTTGCAAAACGATGAGTTTTCGGATGGAGCCTATTTCCGAGATAATGAAATGGATGTCTTTTTCGGGGGTGTGGCAGGTTTCAGCTATTTCAATCCGGAAGAGATGCGCCTGCGTAATTTTGAGCCTGAAATCAGGCTTGCCGGCTTGCGGATCAACAACAAGGAGTTGAATGTTTATGATCGGGTGAAAACGAACGTGCTGAACTTAACCTACGACGAAGCCCATGTATCGTTAACATTTTGTGTCGGTGATTTGATCAACAATGAAAACTGCGTATTCGCATATCGAATCGCCGATTTTTCAGATGCATGGATCTACAATGGAAGCAACCCCACCGTTTCCATCACCCGACTGCCGCCGGGGCGTTACCAGCTCGAGGTGCGCTATACAAACGGAGACCGTGTGTGGAGTAAGTCAACGTCCATGTTCGAACTGCATGTGGGGCATCCATGGTGGTTCAGTGGGTGGGCTATTTTCGCTTATTTCGTTTTGTCGGCACTTATCACAGCTATCGTCTATTCAGTCATTCGCAACAGAATCCGGTTGAACCGGCAACTTTTGTTGGAGCATATCGAAAAACGGCAGCAACAAAAGATGCACGAATCACAACTCAACTTCTTCGAGAACATTGCTCACGAGTTCTTCACGCCGTTGACCCTGATTTACGGTCCCGCACAGCAGTTACTCGAACGAGTGGAACTGGATAACTATGCAAAACGGTACGTGCACCTCATCAAAAATAATGCTGATCGAATGCAGCAGTTGCTCAATGAATTGATGGAGTTCCGTAAGGCAGATTCCGGACATACGATTCTCCGTGCAGAAACTATCAATTTGAGCTCCATGCTCAATTCCATCGTAGACAATTATACGGAGATAGCAGGTGAAAGCAGAATCGAATTATCGGTGCATATCGGTCGGATAGAGCCTTTTACAACGGACCGGAATGCACTGGAAAAGATCATTTTCAATCTTCTTTCCAATGCATTCAAATATACGCCGGAAAAAGGATATATCCGAATCTGGCTCAATATGCAACCGGACGGCTCCATTCGGTTCTGTGTACGTAATTCCGGACGGGGTCTTACAGAAAAGCAGTGTGCCGAGGTATTCAACAGGTTCCGGATTTTCGAACATACCCAACAACGCTATGCCATAAGTACGGGAATCGGGCTAAATCTTACCAAGGGGCTTACCGAACTGCTCGGCGGACGGATTTCAGTGGAGAGCCGGTTAAATGAATATGTTGAGTTCCAAGTCATCGTTCCTCCCATGCCGCTTTCCGATGTAACGTCTGTACAACCGACACAGGAAGCAGTCGTCCTCCATGTGCCGAAAATGCAGATCGAACAAACGCGGTTTACGGTATTGGTCGTAGAGGACGATTATAATGTTCGTGAACTATTCCGCGATATTCTGGCTCCACATTACACCGTACTGACGGCCAATGACGGTAACAACGGACTCGAAATGCTACGGCAAAACCTGCCCGACTTAGTCTTGTGCGACATTGTCATGCCCAGACTCGACGGAATTGGGTTGATTGACCGCATCCGTTCTGATGAACGTACGGCTCATATCCCGATCGTAAGCGTTTCAGCAAAACTGTCCATTGAAGATCGCATAGTAGCAGTAGAACACGGCGCCGACGCTTACATCACCAAACCGTTCCATCCCCGTCATATTTTAGCGACAGTCGAACAATTATTACACAAACGCACAGTATTGAAAGAGTATTTCAATTCGGCACGTTCGGACGTGACCGTGCGCGAAGGAATTACGCTTCACCATGAAGATGAACGGATGTTGCACGAAATCGTCGTTTTCATCGAGAATAACATCGATGACGAATCACTCAATCCGACGGCCATTTCCGATTTCATCGGTATCGGAAAAACTTCGCTTTATGAAAAATTGAAAGAACTCACGGGGAAAACGCCTGGAGAATATATCCGGATGGTCCGTTTGGATCGCGCTTCTAAACTTCTCCGTACAACACAGTTGACCGTACAGGAAATCATGTACAAATCGGGGTTCAGCAGCAAATCTTATTTTTATAAGGAGTTTGCAGCTCGATTCGGGTTATCCCCCAAAGAATATAGGAAAGCTAATTGCAAATAAATCTATAGTTTTTTGTTTTTCAATAACTCGATAGGAACTTTTAGAATCAAAAGGTCGCTTAATTTGTTATCATTAACAAAATTAAGCGATTTACCTTGTATCCGAAACCGAATTGCAAAAAACAGTAAAATTTATACAGAATAGTAACGTGACAAAGTCTACAATAAAAATATCCCTTGCTTTTTTGACAATTTATTACTTTTTGCTCCAGTTATTTGAAGTTAGAGGTTCTTTGCAATCTGCCGAAAATAGCACAGTTGCTTTTCGTTCCTTCATCCCATCTAAAAATGAAACCGCCTAATCTTTTGGATTATATACGACATTTGAAAGCTCCAATTCGATTCATTTCATGTGAGCCGTTTCTCGAAGATTTGGGTGAATTGGATCTTAAGGGAATAAATTGGGTTATTGTCGGAGGTGAAAGTGGGGTTCAGGCCCGTTCTATGAAAGAAGAATGGGTCTTAAACATTAAGCGACAGACCGAAACTAATCATATTCCATTTTTCTTTAAGCAATGGGGAACATGGAGTGCAGATGGGGTTAAAAGCAATAAAAAGGTTAATGGAAAATTATTGTAAGGAGTCGTTATTCAGAATATGCCGACAATAAAAAAATAAATATTAGACGAATTCCCCATCGTGGGAACTCGTCTATTTTCTCATACGATTTTATGTGTGAGCCGGATGTTGTTAGAAAATGCGGACACAGTGCGGACACGGAAAACGAAAAACCGCGTCAAACTTTCGTCTGACGCGGTTCATGGTGCCCAGGACAAGACTCGAACTTGCACGAACGCAATTGTTCACTACCCCCTCAAAGTAGCGTGTCTACCAATTTCACCACCTGGGCATTGCACGCATCTGTACGGCCTTTTGTACGACCTTGTGCGCGACCTCCCGAATTATCTTTCGGGCCTGCAAATATAGGCACTATTTTGCTATTTGCAAAATTTTCGGAGAAAAAACTCGAAAATCTTCTTCCAGGGGCGGCCCCGCAGCCGGAAGAAGGCTCCGGCTACGGCCGGACCGTATCCCGGCCCGGCCGCTGCGGAGGTTGGGCCTGTGTTCTATTTGATCTTCATCTCCCGGAGCAGATAACCGGCACCGCCGATGCGGTCCATGACGAAGAGCACGTAGCGGATATCGACGGCGATGTTGCGGCAGATCGTGGGGTCGAACGCGATGTCGCTCATCGTCGAACGCCACGTACGGTCGAAGTTGATGCCGATCAGTTCGCCCCGGGCGTTCAGCACCGGCGATCCGGAGTTGCCGCCCGTGGTGTGGTTCGAGGCCAGGAAGCAGACCGGAACCGTCCGCCGTCCGTCGATCTCCACGCCCCAGCGCCCGTAATCCTTCGAGGCGTAGAGGTCGCGCAGCGCCTGCGGAATGTCGTAGTCGTAGATCTCGGGGTTGTCCTTGGCGATGATCCCGTCGAGGGTCGTCAGCGGCGTGTGGTACTCGCCATCGGCATACTCGTAGCCGGCAATGGCGCCGTAGGCCACGCGCAGCGTCAGGTTGGCGTCGGGGTAGTAGGGGTGGTCGGGCCACGTGGTGCGCAGTTCGTGGACATAGCCGCGGTAGAGATCGTTCAGACGCCGGCTCGTGAGGTTGCGCAGGCGGTCGGTACCCAGCAGCCAGGTGATGTGGTCGAGCATGCGCTTCGAACCGTTGCGCAGCGAGTCGCTCAGCGGCGTCTCTGCGCCGGCCCACACCTCCTCGAAGACCTCTTCGGCGAAGGTTTCGGGTGAACCGCTTCGGGCTACGCCGTCGAGGAAGGCCGGCACCTGGTATTGGGCCGGACAGCGGCGGGCGTATTCGCCGAAGAGCCAGCGGAACAGTTCGCGCTCGGTCTCACGACGGGCCGGGAAGACCGCCTCGGCGCGCTCCTCGTCGGTATATTTCGCCGGCAGGGCCCGGAGGGTCTCCACCGTGATTTCACGGGCGAAATAGGGGGTCATGATGCGTTGGTATTCGGCCTTCATTTCGCGCAGCAGCTCCGCGCCGCGGGAATTTTCGCGGGCAAAGGCCTCTTCGCGCTGACGTTTGGTCTCGACGGTTTTCCGGCGCGTGAGGCCCAGCACCTCGCCTTGCCACTTCTTCCAGGCATTGGCGATCGTGGCGCGCTGGGCGGCGTAGTGGATGCGCAGCGCCGGATCGCTCTCCTGGGCGCGGGCGATGATCTCGAGGCGGCCGTCGCGGATGGCGATCTTGGCCGGGTCGGACTGCGTGGCGATGTACTCCGCGGCATCCGAGAGGATATACTCCTGGGTGTTGCCCGGGAAACCGTAGATCATCGTGAAGTCCCCCTCGCGGAACCCTTTGGTCGAGATCGTGAAGTACTTTTTCGGCCGATAGGGGACGTTGTCGGGCGAGTAGGCGGCGGGTTTGTTCTCCTTTGAGGCGTAGATGCGGAAGACGGAGAAGTCACCCGTGTGGCGGGGCCAGATCCAGTTGTCGGTGTCGCCGCCGAACTTGCCGATCGACGAGGGCGGGGCGGCCACCAGACGTACGTCGTCGAACTGCTCGTAGAGGAAGAGGAACTGCTGGTCGCCGTAATACATCTGCTCGACGGTGGCCTTGTAACCCTCCCCCTCGGCCTCGGCGCGGCGGATGATCTCCTCGGGGGTCTCACCGGCGGCGATGCGGTCGGTCACCTCCTCCATGCGCACCAGAAAACGGACGTTGAGCCCCTTGTTCGGAAGCTCCTCCTGGCGTGAACGGGCCCAGAAACCGTGGGTCAGGTAGTCGTGTTCGACGGTCGAATGGCGCTGGATGGCATCGTAACCGCAGTGGTGGTTGGTCAGCAGCAGCCCCTCCGGGGAGACCAGTTCGCCGGTGCATCCGCCGTCGAAGAGCACCACGGCATCCTTCATCGAGGCGCGGTTGATCGAGTAGATGTCTTCGGCCGTGAGGCGGAATCCCTTGGCGCGCATGTCGTCGATGCGCGAGGCGATGAGGCTCGGGAGCCACATGCCCTCGTCGGCTGCGGCGGTCAGCAGGCTGAAGAGGGCCAGAAGCGAGAACAGGGTGCGTTTCATGCGTTGAGGAATTTATTCAGTTCGGTGTATACTTTCTGGACGGGGAGTCCCATGACGTTGTAGAACGATCCTTCGATGCGTTCGATGGCGGCATAGCCGATCCACTCCTGAATGCCGTACGAGCCGGCCTTGTCGAAGGGGCGGAAGGTGTCGACGTAGTAGTCGATCTCCTCATCCGTGAGGGGCCGGAACCAGACGTCGGTCCGCGCCTCGAACGAGTGGATGCGCTCCGTCGTACGGAGGGTCACGCCGGAGACTACCGTGTGGCGGCGTCCCGAGAGGCTGCGGAGCATGGCGACGGCCTCTTCGCGGCCGTGGGGTTTGCCCAGCACCCGTCCGTCGAGCACCACCACGGTGTCGGCCGTCAGCAGGATGTCGCCTTCGGCGAGCGGTGCGGGGTAGGCGCGGCTCTTGAGCTGTGAGAGGTAGAGCGGGACCTCTTCGGCTGCAAGATCGGCCGGGTAGCGCTCTTCGCAGTCGTATTTCGGGGCCAGTTCGTAGGGGAGCCCGCAGGCCGTGAGGAGTTCCCGGCGGCGGGGCGACTGCGAAGCCAGCAGCAGCCGTCGGGAGTGGAGTTGTTCGTGTAAAAGCATGTTTTCGTGCAGGTCGTTTTTTGTTTTTTTGTCTGTTTCGGCGGGCGGCGGACGCACTGGTCGGGCCGCTCGGCTGTTCGGAGCGCCGGCCGGTTTGCCGGTTGTCCGGGGGCTTGGGAATTCGGGAGCTCGGGCGGCGGGTCCTGTCATCCGGTCCTGTCATCCGGTCCTGTCATCCAGCCCCTCGCCGATCCCTCTGCGGTCCCTCGTCGGCCCCTTGCTACCGGATGTCGAAGTTGAGCAGTTCGTGCCCCTCGAGCGAGGCCCGAAGGTTGTTGCCGGGGTAGACGGGACCGACCCCGGCCGGCGTTCCGGTGAAGAGCAGATCGCCCATGCGCAGCGTGACATACTGCGAGACGGCGGCGATCAGCCGGTCGACCGTGAAGATCATCTCGGCGGTCGAGCCCGTCTGGCGGCGCTCTCCATCGATGTCGAGCGTGAAGTGCAGCTGCTGCACGTTGCCGCCCAGTTCGGCGAGCGGCAGGAATTGCGGCGAGAGGGCCGCCGAGTGGTCGAAGGCCTTGCAGCGCTCCCAGGGAAGCCCCTGGGCGATAGCTTCACGCTGCAGGTCGCGGGCCGTGAAGTCGATGCCGAGCCCCACCTCGTCGTAGTAGCGGTGGGCGAATCGCTCGGAGATGGCCCGTCCGACGCGGTTGATGCGCACGACCAGCTCGCATTCGTAGTGCACCTCCTGCGAGAAGTGCGGAATGTAGAAGGGGTCGTTGTTGCGCAGCAGCGCCGTGTCGGGTTTCATGAACCAGAGGGGCTCGGCGCCGCTTTCGGCCAGACCGGTCGTGTGGTGCAGCTCTTCGGCGTGGGCCCGGTAGTTGCGTCCGATGCAGATGATCTTCATGGTTTTGGGTTTTTGAGCAGTTCGACCATGCGGCGCGCGAAGCGGTCGCTGGCGCCGGGACCGCCGATGATGGTGCGCAGCCGGTCGAAGTCGGCCAGCATCCTTTCGCGGCGCTCACCGCCCGGGAGAATGGCTCGCAACTCGCGTTCGGCGCGCGAGATGTCGAGGTTCGACTGGAGCACCTCGGCGACCGCTTCGCGCCCGAGGTTGAGGTTGACCAGCGAGACCCACGGACAGTGCAGGAAGAGCGGCATGCCGTGGTATTCGATCCACGAGAGGCGGTAGACCACCACCTCGGGGACGCCCAGCAGGGCGGTTTCGAGCGTGGCGGTACCCGATGCGACGACGGCGGCCTCCGCGGCCCGGAGGGTCTCGTAGGTCTGGTCGCAGACCCGGCGCAGCGGGGTGCCGGCCAGATACTCCTCGTAGAGCGAGGGTTCGAGCCACGATACGCCGGCCACGACAAACTGCCGGTCGGGGAAATGCCGTGCGAGGGCGACCATCAGCGGGAGGTTCTTGCGGATCTCCGAGCGGCGGCTGCCGGCCAGCAGGGCGATGATCGGTCGTGCGTCGAGGCCGTTGCGACGACGGAACTCATCGGCCGGGGGCAGTTGGGGCAGGCGCTCCGCGAGTACGTCGACGAGCGGATTGCCCTCGAAAATGGGGCGGATGCCGTGACGCGGAAAGTAGTCGCACTCGAAGGGGAAGATGATGAACAGTCGGTCGACATCGCGTTGGATGGCGCGGATGCGTCCCTCGCGCGAGGCCCAGACCTTCGGGGCGATGTAATAGAACGTACGGAGCCCCTGCTGCCGGGCCCAGCGGGCGATCTTCAGGTTGAAGCCCGGGTAGTCGATCAGGATCACCACGTCGGGGGCGAATGCGGCGATCTGCTCCCGGCATTGGCGCATCTGGCGGCGGATCGTGCCGAGGTTCTTCAGTACCTGGACCACTCCGAAGAACGACGTTTCGCGGTAGTTCATCTGGAGGTTTTCGCGGCCGCCGGCCTCGGCCATGAGGTCGCCGCCCCAGAAGCGGAACTCGGCCTCGGGGTCGGCTTTTCGCAGGCCGCGGATCAGGTTGGCGCCGTGCAGGTCGCCCGAAGGCTCGCCGGCGATGAGGTAGTATTTCATGTGCAAGCTTGTTTGCGGTCCGATGCGGGGAACGGGTTCGGTGGATTCGTGCCTTGTGGCGGGGATGGCCGGCCGTCACCCGGGTGTCGGAGTGTTATTTCTCCAGCAGGTCGGGGCGCAGCCGCCGGGTGCGTTCGTAGGCCTGCTCGTCCTGCCACTTTTCGATCTCGGCGAAGTTGCCCGACAGCAGCACGTCCGGAACCCGCCAGCCGCGGAACTCCGCCGGACGGGTGTAGATGGGCGGTGCCAGCAGGTTGTCCTGGAACGAATCGGTCAGGGCCGAGGCCTCGTCGCCGATCGCCCCCGGGATGAGCCGCACCACCGAATCGGCGATGATGCAGGCGGCCAGTTCGCCCCCTGTCAGGACGTAGTCGCCGATCGAGATCTCGCGCGTGACGAGGTGTTCGCGGATGCGGTGGTCGATCCCCTTGTAGTGGCCGCAGAGGATGATGATGTTCTCGAGCATCGAGAGGCGGTTGGCCTCGTGCTGGTCGTAGCGCACGCCGTCGGGCGAGGTGTAGATGATCTCGTCGTAGGTGCGCTCGCTCTGGAGCTTCTCGACCAGTTCGAAGACCGGTTCGCACTTCATGACCATGCCGGCCTCGCCGCCGAAGGGGTAGTCGTCGGTGGTTTTGCGGCGGTCGTGTGCGTAGTCGTGGAGGTTGTGTACGACGATCTCCACGAGCCCCTTCTCCTGCGCGCGCCGCAGGATCGACTCGTTCAGGGGCGAGGTCATCAGATCGGGTACCGAGGATATGATGTCAATGCGCATGGCGGAAGATGATGTCTTTGGTCGATTCGGGGGTAAGCGGAATTTCGCCTCCGTGGTCGAGGGTGAAGCCCCGATATCCCAGCGCGGTGAAGAGGCGGATGATCTCGGGACGGTTCCCGCCGCCGGTCTCGATGAGCACCGTGGGGCGGAAGCGCTCCAGCAGGGACCGCATCTCGCGCATGACCGTCAGTTCGTAGCCCTCGATGTCGCACTTGATGAAGTCCAGCCTCTCGAGCCGGGCGAAGAGCTCGCTGCCGCGGCGCATGCGGGCCGTGAACTCTACGTCGGTCCGCTCGCCGGAGTCGTTGACGAAGTTCTGCCCGGTACCGAGGTATCCGTTTTTGCGGGCCGAGTCGTTTCCCATGGCCACGTCGCGGTTTTCGGCGCCGAGGGCGTAGGGGAGGATCTCGACGTTGGAGCAGCGGCGCAGGTTGCGGCTCAGGACCTTGCGGATCGGCGCGACGGGCTCCACGGCCAGCACCCGGCCCGAGGGGCCGGCCAGGCGGGAGATCGTGCGAGCGTAGTAGCCGAGGTTGGCGCCGATGTCGATGCAGGTGTCGCCCTCGTGGACCAGCTGCGGCAGGTGATAGACATACTCCGTGGCGGGGGCGTAGCGGCCGATGCCGAGGCGCTGCCAGAGGAAGAACATCCGGCTTACGACACGGAGGTATCCCTCGAGCGGGAGGGTGTGGTAGAGCAGACGGTGAATCGGTGCCTTCATTGGTTGCGGTAGTTGACCTCCTCGTTGAGGACCTCGACGATGAAGGGGTTGTAGAGCAGTTCGTGGCCGATCGTCGTCTCGGGGCCGTGGCCCGGGTAGACGCGCACCTCCTCGCCCAGCGGGACGATCACGTCGAGGATCGAGCGCATGATCCACGAGTAGTCGCCGCCCGGAAGGTCCGTGCGCCCGATCGACTCGCGGAAGAGCGTGTCGCCCGTGAAGAGCGACTTCGATTCGGGTTCGTAGAAGGCCACGTGGCCGGGCGTATGGCCCGGGGTGCGGAGAATCTGCAGGCGGGTTTGGCCGAAGCGGATCTCCTGCTGTTGTTCGAGGTCGATGTCGGTCGAGGGCATTGCGCCGATCCTGACGCCGAAGACCGAGCCGCTCGTGGCGGCGTTGTCGACCAGGAAGCGGTCCTTCGACGAGAGGGCGAAGGGGATTCCGTAGCGCTGTTTGAGGTGTTCGACGCCGAGCGTATGGTCGAAGTGTCCGTGGGTATTGGCGGCCAGAACGGGTTTCAGACCGTGGCGGGCGATGAAGTCGTCCAGGGCGGCATCCTCGCGCGGCGAGGAGTTCCCGGCGTCGATGACGACGCATTCCGAGGTGTCGTCCCAGAGGAGGTAGGTGTTCTCCTGTATCGGATTGAAGGTCAGACAGGCGATTTTCATAGATGTAATTGACTTTTTCGGGGTCACTGTTCGGGCAAAGATAGCGTTTTTTGCGGGATTTTGCCTATCTTTATTCCTCAAAAGCGCTTCCGGGAGGGGCGGCCGTGAGCGGGGGTGTGAGCCGGATGGGGCGATAGCGGCTGCCGGGGCGAAAATTTTGTTACCTTTGCACTCTGAATTCCGAATCCGAAACGATGGCAAGAAAGAAAGCGAACTATCCCCTGATCGAGGGGCTTGAGATTACGACCCTGGCGGCCGAGGGCAAGGCCATGGGCCGCTGGAACGATGTGGTGGTCTTCGTGCCGATGACCGTGCCGGGCGACGTGGTGGACGTGCAGATCCGCCTCAAGCGACGCCGCTTCATGGAGGGCTACGTGGTGAACTACGTGAAACGCTCGCCGCTGCGCGAGGAGCCCTTCTGCGAACACTTTGGCGTCTGCGGCGGCTGCAAGTGGCAGAACCTCCCCTACGAGGAGCAGCTGCGCTTCAAGACGGCGCAGGTGCGCGACCAGCTGACGCGCATCGGCAAACTCACGCTGCCGGAGATCGCCCCCTGCCTGGGATCGGCCGAGACGCGCTTCTACCGCAACAAGCTCGAATTCACCTTTGCCGACCGCGGCTGGCTCACGCGCGAGCAGATCGCCTCGGGCGAGGAACTCGAAGCATCGCCGGCCGTGGGGTTCCACATTCCGGGGATGTTCGACAAGGTGCTCGACATCCGCCGGTGCTGGCTGCAGCCCGACCCCTCGAACGGGATCCGCCTCGAGACCAAACGCTTCTGCCTTGAACACGGCTATACGTTCCATAACGCCCGCGAACATACGGGGTTCATGCGCAACATGATCATCCGCACGGCCTCGACGGGCGAGGTGATGGTGATTGTGGTCTTCGGCGAGGAGGACCGCGCACGCCGTGAGGCGCTGCTCGACCACTTGTCGGAGCGCTTCCCGCAGATCACCTCGCTCTTCTACATCGTCAACACGAAGTTGAACGACTCGGTGGGTGATCTGGAGCCGGTCTGCTACCGCGGCAAGGACCACATCATTGAGGAGATGGAGGGGCTGCGCTTCAAGGTGGGTCCGAAGTCCTTCTACCAGACCAATTCGAAGCAGGCCTACGAACTCTACAAGGTGGCCCGCACGTTTGCCGACCTGCACCCCGAAGATACGCTCTACGACCTCTATACCGGAACGGGGACGATCGCCAACTTCTGTGCCGCACGCTGTGCGCGGGTCGTGGGCATCGAGTACGTCCCCGAAGCGATCGCTGACGCGAAGGTCAACTCCGAGCTGAACGGCATCCGCAACACGCGTTTCTATGCCGGCGACATGAAGGCGGTGCTCGACGATGCGTTCGTTGCGGCGAACGGCCATCCGGATGTCATCATCCTCGATCCGCCGCGCGCTGGAGTGGACGAGCCGGTGATTGAGGTGATCCTGCGGGCGGCCCCCGAGCGGATTGTCTACGTGAGCTGCAACCCGGCCACGCAGGCGCGCGACCTGGCGTTGATGAACGAAGCCTACCGCGTTGAGGCGGTGCAGCCCGTCGACATGTTCCCCCACACGCATCATGTGGAGAATGTCGTAAAGCTGGTGCGCCGCTGATCTTGGTGGGCTATTGGCCCTGCCGCACGGCGCTGTATGTCCCGCGTCGCCTGCCCGCCTTGTACTGTACAGTACGTTCCGCGCCGTGCTGTCCGCCCGCGCCCCGCTTTTTCCGGGGCCCGGCAACCGATTGAACAACCTTAAAACTTCAAACCATGATGAATCGCCTTTTGGTTGTATTGTCGCTGCTGCTCGCGGTCGAGGCGGTGGCCAGGCCGCAGGTCCGGGTGAAGAGGGATCCCGCGACGAAAGTCCTGACCTTTTATCTCGAGGGGAAGAGCTCGCCGGGCGTGCTGACCCTCTATTTCGACCTGCGCGAGGTGAACAACTGCAACCAGTTGCCGGGTGTCTACCGATATGAGATTGCGCAGGACGGGGATTCGTTCCTGACGCTCCGCCCCGAGGACAAGACGCGGGACGTGGGGTATAACTATGCCTACCGGACCCTCTCCGGGCGGGTGGATTCGCCCGTGGACACGATGTTCGTCTACCGGATTCCGGCCACGACACAGCGTCCGCTGCAGATCACGCCCGTGCGCGACGGCCGGGACATGGATCGTCCGGAGTCGGAACGCCGGATCATCGGGTATTCGGTCGATCTGGAGGAGGGCGATACGGTCTATGTCGCACGCCGCGGGATCGTTCTGTCGATCCTCTCGCCCGCCGACTCTCCGATCAAGCGTCCGGACGTGAAGACCACGGCGGGGACGGTGCGGCTTTATGTCGAGCATGCGGACGGAAGCCGGGGCTGTTATACCTGCCTCGAAGCAGAGCACCTGCTGGTCGGGGTGGGCGACGAAGTGCTGCCCGGCACGCCGCTCGGTTTGGCCGGGAGCTACGACGGCGAGCACCATTTTACGGCTTTCATGCTTACGCGGCGGGCTTTCGATCCCGGCGACGATCCCCTGCAGGCGCAGCCGCGGACCCGCTACGTAAAGGGGCGCTTTGCTACGGCCGAAGGCGATCTCTTTATCGGCGAGAAGAGGGTCTGCCAGGGGGTGATGAACGACGACCTGCTCCTGCGCGAGCTGTCGAAACGCGAGCTGAAACGCTGGCGCGCCTTACACCGGTAGCCGCACCGCATGGCAGATTCCGCTCCGTGCGATGCAGTATTTTCGCATGTTTCCCGTTTTTCTGTCAGAAAGGCTCTCCGCAGCGACTCCCGGCCCCGGAATCGGGCGCCCCGGAATCGGGAGCGGAGGCCCTGTTGTACATTTAAAATCCGAAGGTGATGAAACGATTGATTTTGTGGGCCGTTGCGGCGCTCGTGGCGCTCCCGGCCGCTGCCCAGACTCAAGAGGCATTCCCGAGTTACGTCCAGGTCTACGGACGGGCCGAAAAGGAGATCACTCCCGACGAATTCTACCTGCAGATCATTATCAACGAACGCGATTCGAAGGGCAAGATCTCGGTCGAGAGCCAGCAGCGCGACATGATTGCGGCGCTGAAGCGGCTGAACGTCGATATCGACAAGCAGCTCAAGGTGGCCAACCTCTCGAGTGAGTTCTTCAAGAAGAAGAGCTCGGTGGCCACGGCCAAATACCAGCTGCAGCTGGGTTCGTCGGCCGAGGTGGCCCGCGTCTGGCAGGCGCTGGACGATCTGGGCATCTCGAACGTCTCGATCCTGAAGGTTTCGCACTCGAAGATCGACCAGCTGAAGGAGGAGGTTCGCGTCGAGGCGATTCGCAATGCGCGGAAGAATGCCGCCACGCTGGCCGAGGCGATCGGGCAGCAGGTCGGACGGTGCTTCTATATCTACGATTCGAACAGCAACGTCGTGCCGGCCGTGTATGACAACATGGTGCTGATGCGCAGCGCCAAGGATGTGGCGACGGCCGAGATGCAGGTCGAGGAGGACCCGCTCGAGTTCAAGACCCTGCGGCTGGAGTACGGCGTGCAGGCGAAGTTCGTGCTCGAGTAGCGGCGCTGTGTCGGCACCCGGCGGGCGGGTGATGACCGGCGGGCGTGCGGCGTTGTTCGGCTGCTGGCGCCTGTGGCTGCAGATCCCGGACGGAAGAGGTTTTCCAAATCAATCTCTTCCGTCCGTTTTTTTGTCTTCGGGGTGCGTTCCGCCCGACGACCGTCCGGCTGTCGGGACGAAGCTGTTGCGGGATTCGGAAATATTTTCTACCTTTGTGATTCACCCCTGTAAAAAAGGAGGCGTTTATGGAAAAGCAGTTCCGTTTCGATTATGAACATTATGCGGCGCTGTCGGAACTCCCCGAAGCGGACCGCCTGTTGGTTGCCGAGGCCGAAGAGGCCACAAAGCGATCCTATGCCCCCTATTCGAAATTCCGCGTCGGGGCGGCTGCGCGGCTGCGCAGCGGGCGGATCCTGCACGGCAGCAACTCCGAGAGCGAGGTCTTCCCTGCCGGACTCTGCGCCGAGCGGACGCTGCTCTTCTATGCCGAGGCCAACCATGCCGACGATCCGATCGAGACGCTGGCCATCGCTTCGGACCCCTCGGAGCGCGAATGCTACCCCTGCGGACAGTGCCGCCAGGTGCTGGTCGACGTCGAGCGGCGCCAGGGCAGCCCGATCCGTGTCATCATGAGCGGCGGCGGCTCGGCATCGGTGGTCGACGAGGCCGCCCGGCTGCTTCCCTTCACCTTTATCCTGTAAGCTGCGGATGTTCCACCCGAACGACATACTCTATGAAGACAACCACCTGCTGGTGGTGAACAAACACGCCGGCGACCTTGTGCAGCCGGACCCCTCGGGCGAGAGTGCTCTGGAGGATCAGATCAAGGCCTTCCTCAAGGAGCGCGACGCCAAACCGGGCGCCGTCTTTCTGGGGGTGGTCCATCGCATCGACCGCCCGGTGAGCGGTGCGGTGCTCTTCGCCAAGACCTCCAAGGCGCTGACGCGGCTGAACGAAATGCTGCGTCAGGGGCGGATCCACAAGATCTACTGGGCGCTGACCGAGGCGACTCCCGTCCCCGAGCAGGGTGAACTGCACCACTACATCCTGCGCGACGGCCGTACGAACCGTTCGCGGGCTCTGGACGCCCCGAAAGGGGAGGCCAAGGAGGCGCGGCTGCGCTACGAGACGCGGGGTCGCGGCCGCAACTACACGCTCGTCGAGGTGGAGCTCCTGACGGGACGTCACCACCAGATCCGGGCCCAGCTCTCGAAGATCGGCTGCCCGATCCGCGGCGACCTGAAGTACGGGGCGCGGCGTTCGCTGCCCGGCGGGGGGATCTCGCTCCACTCGCGGCGGGTGGAGTTCGAACACCCGGTGCGTCACGAACTGATTTCGGTTGTGGCGCCCGTTCCGGCGGGGGACAACCTCTGGGCCGCTTTCGAGAATCTGTAGCGGAGGCCGCACGACGCCTCTGCTGCGCAGGAACGAAATCCCGAACGATATGCGACTGTTGATACAACGTGTGAAATGGGCCTCCGTGACGATCGGCGGCCGGCTCTACTCCCGCATCGGAGCGGGTTTGCTGGTGTTCGTCGGCGTGGGGAACGACGATGGGGAGGAGGATCTCGAATACCTGGCCGGCAAGCTTATACGGCTTCGGATCTTCGACGACGAGGCGGGCGTCATGAACCGCGACGTGGTGCAGACCTCCGGCGAGGTGCTGGTGGTGAGCCAGTTCACGCTGATGGCCTCGACGCGCAAGGGCAACCGCCCGAGCTACATCAAGGCGGCACCCGAAGCCGTTTCGCGGCCGCTTTACGAACGCTTCGCCGTGCGGGTTGGCGAACTGCTGGGACGGCCCGTTGCCACGGGACAGTTCGGTGCCGACATGCAGGTTGAACTGCTCAATGACGGTCCGGTAACCATCTGGATCGACTCCAAAAACAAAGAATAACACGCCTGAACCTTTCCTTATGAAGAAGACGATGCTGCTGCTGAGTGCAGCCTGGGCCTTCGGGACCGTATTCTTCGCATGCGGCGATGACAAGCCGGAATCATCCGGCGAGTGGTTCGATACGCCGACGGTCGAGGTTGAGGGGATGATGGCGCGGGTGAGCTGCACCACGACCCTCGGTGTGGGGATTGTGACGGCGGAGAATGCGGGATTCGTCTGTACGGCGGAGTCCGGGAGCTCGCAGACCGAGCGGGACATCACCGTGACGGGCACGACGCTGACGGGACGGTTGCAGGATCTGCAGCCCGATACCCGCTATACGGTCCGGGCCTTTGCGACGCTGGGCTCCGTACGGATCGAGAGCCCCGCGGCGACGTTCCGCACGGGGACCGTTCCCGCGCCCGAGAGCCAGGATCTTACGACCCGGACGGGATGGGCCGAACTCCCGGCGATGGATCCCGCCTCGGAGGAGCTCTTCTATGCGGCCCACTACTGCGAGGGGCTTCCCGGCGGCCGCAACTATACGGTCTGCTGCGACGTGGAGGGGCGGATCGGAGTATGGTCGGCCTTCCCGCTGCACAAATGCTACCAGGGCAATCAGACGCGGACCAACAAGTGGGCCTATGATCCCGAGGTGCCGCGGTTGATCCAGCCGTCGCTGACCAGCGGCTCCTACCAGCCGCAGCCCGGCTACTCGAAGGGGCATCTGCTGGCTTCGGAGGACCGCACGGTGAACTATGCGGCCAACGTGCAGACCTTCTATGTGACGAACGTGGCGCCACAGTGGCAGAACAGTTTCAACAGCGGCGTATGGTCGTCGCTCGAGGGCGATTGCTGGAACAACATCTGCGCAGATACGCTCTACGTCGTTTCGGGCGTGTGGGGCGTGCACGAGACGGCGACGGTTACCGACAAGGCCGGAAATCCGTGTCGGGTTCCGAGCCACTTCTTCCGGGTGCTGCTGCGTTCGAAGGATGGCGATACGGGGCGGAAGGTGCAGGAGATGTCGGCCGAAGAGCTCCAATGTGTGGGTTTCTGGTTCGAGAACAGGGCCTATCCGAGCGGCAAGCCTTCGGCCAACATGGTGTCGGTGGCCGAGATCGAGCGGCTGACCGGCATGCGCTTTTTCGTAAACGTCCCCAATGCCCCGAAGGAGACGTTCGATGCCTCGGCGTGGAGTTTTCGATGACAAACCATTTAACGACAGAAAAATAACTCATGTGGATCGGGGATGTTGTAAGATGCCCCGGCAAGAATGATCCGTTAAGTTTATGAAACGCATTTTTACCCTTTTGATGGGCGGTCTGGTGCTCTTTTCGACCGCCTGTGACTCCGACAAGGAGAGTGGTGTGACGGGCAGCGAATGGTTCCTGACCCCCGAGAGTACGGTGAACGGCACGACCGTTGAGGTACGTTGCGAGACGAAATTCGGCGCCGGCGTGCTGACCGGAGCGAATTCGGGCTTCACCTATGCTGCGGTGACATCGGCCGGCGTCGGCTCCTTCGAGTCGACGGCTACGGCCACCGCTTCGGGCAGCACGATCGCCGCCACGCTGAGCAACCTGCAGCCCGAGACGCTCTATGTGGTCTATGCCTATGCCGATTTCGGCGGGGCCCGCATGCAGAGCACCGGCACGACCTTTACGACGGGAACCGTCACCGATCTTCCGGACCCGGATCCCGACAGCCCGGCCTTCGGCACGCCCGAGGCCACGAACGTTACGGCTTCGGGTGCGACGCTCAGCTGCGGTTTCACGTTCGAGGCCCCGACGTCGGAGTATACGCTTCGCTTCGAGTATCGACCCGCCTCGGGCGGCAGCTACGTGGAGAAGCCTGTGACGGCGGGTACGGGCGTCAAGAGCGTGACGCTGAGCGGACTGGCGGCTTCGACCGCGTATGAATTCCGCCTCTGCGCCGAGTGGCAGGGCGAGAGCTACGTGAGCGGGACGGGCCGCTTCACGACCGCGGCATCCGAGGGCGGCGGGGATCCGACGGGCGGCCTGACCGCCTATTCGGGCTGGGCGGAGCTCCCGATCGAAAAGGGCGACCCCAATCTCTATTACGCCCACCATATCTGCCCCGACTTCTGGGTCGGCGGCCACCTGGCCCGCAACTATACGGTCTGCTACAGCGCCGAGCACCACTGCCCGGTGTGGGTGGCCGCGCCGCGGCACGCCTGCTATGAGGTAAAAGGTACGAATCGGACGGATGCCTACGGCAAGGATCCCGATATTCGCTCCGATATTCAGTACAACAGCGATGCAACGGGTGGCGGCTGCAACAAGGGGCACATGCTCGGTTCGGCCGAGCGGTTGGTGACGAGGGCCGTCAACCGCCAGGTCTTCTACTATACGAACATCGCCCCGCAGTACTCCAGCAACTTCAATAACGGAGGCGGAGCCTGGAACAAACTGGAGGATTGGGTGGACAGCCAGGTCTGCGCCGATACGACCTACGTGGTGATCGGCACCTATTTCGAGACCTTTACCGATGCCTATGGCAAGAGCTGCTCGCCGGCGACGATTTCGTATGGCGGCCGCAACGACGTGACGCGTCCCTCGATGTTCTACTACCTGTTCCTGCGGAGCAAGAACGGTAAAACCGAGAAGTCGGTATATGATCTTCCGGCCAGCGATCTGAAGTGTGCGGCATTCGTGCTGCGTCACAACATCGAGAAGGGCCACACTCCGCGGAAAGAGGATATGAGGAGTGTTGCGGAGATCGAGCGGTTGACGGGCTTCACCTTCTTCGCCAATGTCCCGAACGCCCCGAAGGACACCTACAACCCTTCGGACTGGGGGCTTTAACCGCGCGGGGCGCAGCAGGCGATGATCTATCCGTGGGGTGACAGCCGGCGGTTCAACTCCTATGCGGGGTACTTCCGCCGGCGGTTCGGCGGCCGGGTGCAGAAGCTCTCGGTCGATGCGGGCTTCACCTGTCCGAACCGCGACGGAACGCTGGGCCGCGGCGGGTGTACGTTCTGCATCAACGGCGCCTTCACGCCGTCGTACTGCTCGCCGTCGAAGAGCATCACGCAGCAGATCGACGAGGGAATCGAGTTTCACCGCAACCGCTACCGCACGGCACAGCGCTACCTGGTCTATTTCCAGTCCTACTCGAACACCTACGCGCCGTTGGAGCGCCTGCAGGAGCTTTACGGCGAGGCGCTGCGCCATCCGGATGTGGCGGGGCTGGTGATCGGCACGCGTCCGGACTGCATCGACGAGCGGACGCTCGACTATCTGGCCCGCGTGGCCCGCGACCGCTACGTGGCCGTCGAGTACGGCATCGAGTCGACCTTCGATACGACGCTGCGGGCCGTGAACCGCGGCCACGACTTTGCCGCCGCCCGGCGGGCCGTGCGGATGACCGCCGAGCGGGGCCTCAGCGTCGGAGGGCACTTCATTCTGGGGCTCCCGGGCGAGACCGACGCGATGCTTCTCGAACAGACGGCACGGATCAACGCCCTGCCGCTCACGACCGTGAAGTTTCACCAGCTGCAGGTTTTCCGCGGCACGGCCATGGCCGCCGAGTACGACGCCCACCCCGAACGCTTCCGCTTCTGGACGCTCGACGAGTACCTCGATCTCTTCGTGGAGATCCTCCGCCGCCTGCGCCCCGATCTGGTTGTCGAACGCTTCGCTTCGGAGGCCCCGCCGCGCTACCACTACGGCCGCAACTGGGGCCTGGTGCGCAACGAACAACTTCTCTCGATGTTGGAGCGAAGATTGGAGGAACGGGATGTTTGGCAAGGCGAAATTTTTACTACCTTTGTGGAGGATAAAGAAAACAATCCCCAATAGGAGCGTCCGAAGGCGGCGGAATCCGGATCTCCGGGATCGACCGTACGGGGCCTGTTGCCGAATAATCAATCGCCCATGAAACCTAGAATTACACTGGAACTGGTGCTGAGGACCGTCAAGGAGTATTTCCTGATGTTTTTCGGCATGATGTTGTATTCGTTCGGCTGGATCGGCTGCATCCTTCCGGCCAACGGTGTCGGCGGTGGTGCCGCGGGACTTTCGCTGGTGCTGTGCACGGCGCTCGAGAACATCGGCTTCCACATCCAGATCGGTACGATGGTCTTCCTGATCAACGCCGTGCTGCTGATCGTTGCCGGGTTCATCGTGGGGTGGAATTTCGGCATCAAGACGATCTTCTGCGTGCTGGTCATCTCCGTGGGGATGAACTTCTGGCAGGATGTGCTTCCCGAGGGCAATTTCCTGGGCATCGACAACCTGCTGGCCATCGTCATGGGCGGTATTCTGGCCGGTGCGGGTATTGCGCTCTGCTTCTCGCAGGGGGGCTCGACGGGCGGTACGGACATCGTGGCGATGATCATCAACAAGTACCGTACGATCAGCTACGGCAAGATCCTTATCTATTCGGATTTCGTCATCATCGCCTCGTCGCTGCTCGTCGGCAAGGGCATCAGCGCCGTGATCTACGGCTACGTGATGACGGCCGTAGTGGGCTATACGGTCGACATGATCATGGCCGGCAGCCGGCAGTCGAGCCAGGTGCTGATCGTCACGCACGACTACGAGAAGATGGCCGACGCCATCGCGCAGAACATCCACCGTGGCGTGACGCTGATCGATTCGCAGGGGTGGTACTCGAAGGAGAAGTCGAAGATCGTGATGGTGGTCTGCCGCAAGAGCGAGACGGCGATGATCCTGAAGTTCGTCAAGACGATCGATCCGGACGCCTTCCTCACCGTGGGTTCGGTGATGGGGGTCTACGGCAAGGGTTTCCAGGCCATCAACAAGGTCTGACGCGATCGAATGCCGCAATATGCCGATATCATCCTGCCGCTGGCGCAACCGGCCTATACGTTTGCTGTGCCCGAGGGGCTGACGCTCCGCGAAGGGCAGGCCGTAGCGGTTCGGTTCGGCGCGCGCAACAAGTTCTGTACGGGGATCGTCTGGCGGCTGCATGAGCGGCGTCCCGATTTCCCGCGTATCAAATCCGTACAACGTATTCTCTACGACGAGCCGCTTCTTTCGGCCCCGCAACGGCGGCTGTGGGAGTGGATCGCCTCGTATTACATGTGCTCGGTGGGCGAGGTGATGCGCTGTGCGCTGCCGTCGCTGATGAAGCCCTCGGGCGATACCGAGGAGGAGTTTTCGGAGGAGGAGTTCCGCCCCCGGATGGAGAGTTACGTCTCGCTGGCGCCGGAACTTGGCGGCGAGGAGGCCTTCCACGAGGTGTGCGAACGCCTCGAACGGCGGGCTCCGCGCCAGTACGAGGCGCTGCTGGAGATCGCCTCGGCGGGCGACGAGACGCGCATCTCGACGGGCGAGGTGGCACGGCGACTGCTGCAGGCCGATTCGACGGTGCTGCATACGCTCGAACGCAAGGGGCTGATCCGGCGCACGGAGCACGAACGTACCGTCGAACGGGGCGGCTCGACCTTCCGCCTGCCGCAGCTGAGTCCCCACCAACAGCAGGCGCTCGATACGCTGCGCGCCCAGTTTGTCGCCGGGCGGAGCACGGCGCTGCTGCAGGGAATCACGGGCTCGGGCAAGACCGAAATCTATATCCACCTGATCGCCGAAGTGCTGGCGCGGGGGGGCGACGTGCTGCTGCTCGTGCCGGAGATTGCGCTGACGGCCCAGCTGATCGAACGCATGGAGCGGATCTTCGGCAGTCGCGTGACGGCCTACCACTCGAAACTCACGAACCGCCGCCGTACGGAGACCTACCTGCGGCTGAGCCGGTCGCAGGGGGGCGAGTTTGTCGTCGGGGTACGGTCGTCGATCTTCCTGCCGCTGAAACACCTGCAACTGATCGTCGTCGACGAGGAGCACGACGCCAGCTACAAGCAGGTGGATCCGGCGCCGCGCTACAACGCCCGGGACTGCGCCGTGGTGATGGCGCGGCTGACCGGGGGCCGCACGCTGCTCGGCAGCGCCACGCCGTCGTTGGAGTCGTGGTCGAATGCCGCTTCGGGCAAATACGGAAAGGCGGTGCTGAACGAACGCTACGGCGAGGCGCGGCTGCCGGTGGTCTACATCTCGGACACGCTGCGTGCGGCCCGCCGGGGCGAGCGCCACGCCCACTTCAACAAGCTGCTGCTGGACAAGATCGGGGAGACGCTCCAGCGCGGCGAACAGGTGATGCTGTTCCAGAACCGGCGGGGGTTCTCGCCCTATGTCGAGTGTACGGAGTGCGGGTGGACGGCGCGCTGCCCGAACTGCAACGTGACGCTGACCTACCACAAGAGCGGCCGGAAGCTGGTCTGCCACTACTGCGGCCATACGGAGGAGGTGCCGGCGAAGTGCCCCTCGTGCCGTGTGACGGATGTGGTCCCGGTGGGCTTCGGAACCGAAAAGATCGAGGAGGAGATCGCGCGGATCTTCCCCGAGGCGCGTGTGGCGCGACTGGACCGCGACAGCGTCACCTCGGAGCGCGCCTTCAACGCCATTATCGACGATTTCGCGGCGCGGCGCACCGACATTCTGGTCGGTACGCAGATGATCACCAAGGGGTTTGACTTTGCGGGGGTCTCGCTTGTCGGAATCCTCAATGCGGACAACCTGCTGAACAACCCCGATTTCCGGGCCGCGGAGCGGGCCTTCCAGCTGATGATGCAGGTCTCGGGCCGGGCCGGGCGGCGCGGTGACGGGGGTGAGGTGGTGATCCAGACGGGTGACCCGACCAATCCGGTGATCCGCCAGGTGGCCACGGGCGACTACGAGGCGATGGTGCGCACGCAACTGGCCGAGCGGCAGCAGTTCTTCTACCCGCCCTACGCGCGGCTGACGTCGCTTACGCTGCGCCACCGCGATCCCGAGACGCTGCGCAGCGGCGTCATGGAGCTGGCGCAACGGCTGCGCGTGCGCTTCGGGCGGCGCGTGCTGGGGCCGATGACCCCGCCGGTCGACCGCATCCGGGGCGAATACCTCGTGGGGCTGTTGCTCAAGATCGAGAGCGGGGCCTCGTCGGCCCGGGCCCGCGAACTGCTGGGCACCGAGCTGAAATCTTTCTCTGAAAATCCGGCCTGCAGGGCCATAACCGTCGTGGTGGATGTCGATCCTCAGTGAGTTGCTGCACGATGTGGCGTCGTTGTTCTTCCCGGCGCGGTGTGCCGTCTGCGGCGAACCTCTCGCGCGGGGCGAGCGGACGGTCTGCACGCTCTGCCGTGCCACGGCCCCGCTGACGGGCTTCTGGCGCGAGGCGGACAACCCCGTCGTGCGCCGATGCTGGGGTCAGGTGCCCGTCGTGCAGGCCTCGGGATTCCTCTATTTCGTCCACCGGAGCGGCTGGCGGCAGCTGATCCACTCGTTCAAGTACCGCGGGGCGTGGCGTACGGCGCGCGAGATGGGCGAGTGGTACGGGCGCTACCTGCGCGAGAGCGGGCTCTACGGCGATGTGGATTGTGTCGTTCCGCTGCCGCTGCACCCTTTCAAGCGGTGCCGGCGGGGCTACAACCAGTCGGAATACATTGCCGAGGGGATTGCCCGCCAGCTGGGCGTCGGGGTCGAGCGGCGGAGCGTCTACCGGCGGCGCAACACGCAGAGCCAGGCTCGCAAGTCGCGCCGCGAACGGGCCGGGAATGTCGAGGGGGCCTTTGCCGTGCGGCATGCGGAGCGATTGTCCGGTCGCCACGTGCTGCTGGTCGACGACGTGATGACGACGGGCTCGACCCTGTTGTCGTGTGCCGCGGAGATCCTGCGGGCGGTTCCCGACTGCCGGATCAGCCTGGCGGCGCTGGCCGTTTCGCAGCGTGAACTGGGTGTCGGGGAGTGATCCGGCCGCGCCTCTCGCTGCGGTGGTGGCCGCGGCGGGGCGAATCTGAAAAAAGTATGCCCGGGAGGTTTTGATATGTCGGGCCGAATCCGTATTTTTGAGGTCCGAACAGAGCGGAAAATTCATGGCAAGAGACTACAACAATACAACCCAGCGCGGCAGCGCCTATTCGCGCAACCGCGAGGCCTACGAGGCCCTGACGGAGGGTGCGGGCAACGTGCCGCCCCAGGCTGTCGAGCTGGAGGAGGCGGTGCTCGGCGCGCTGATGCTCGAGAAGGACAGCATCATTGCCGTGCAGGAGTTCATCACCCCGGAGGCCTTCTACACCGAGGAGCACCGGTTGATCTACAAGGCCATCGAGGAGCTCTCGATGGAGCTCAAGCCCATCGACCTCTACACGGTGACCGAGCGGCTGAAGGCCAAGAAGGAGCTGAAGAAGGTGGGCGGCGCCGCCTATCTGGCTCAGCTGACCCAGAAGGTGGACTCGGCGGCCAACGTGGAGTTCCATGCCAAGATCATTGCCCAGAAGTATGTCCAGCGCGAGTTGATCCGCTCGGCCACGGAGATCCAGAAGCGGTCGTACGACGAGTCGACCGACGTCACGGAGCTGATCGGTTTTGCCGAGGGCGAGATCTTCAAGGTGGCCGAGGGACACGTCAAGCGCTCCGTGCAGTCGTCGAAGGAGATCCTGGCCCGGGCGCTCGAGCAGATCGAGGAGGCCTCGAAGAATACCAGTTCGTACAGCGGCGTGCCGTCGGGCTTCGCGGCGCTGGACCGCGTGACGCTGGGCTGGCAGCTGTCGGACCTGATCATCGTGGCGGCGCGTCCTTCGATGGGTAAGACGGCCTTCGTGCTGTCGATGGCGCGCAACATGGCCGTCGACCACGAACAGGGCGTGGCCTTCTTCTCGCTGGAGATGTCGGCCGTGCAGCTGATGATGCGTCTGATCATCGCCGAGACGGGCCTCTCGGGCAACGACGTCAAGTCGGGTCGTCTGACCCCCGAGCAGTGGCGCCACCTCGAGTCGGCGACCAAACCGCTGGGTGCCGCTCCGCTCTATATCGATGATACGCCGGCCCTGTCGGTCTTCGAGTTCCGCTCGAAGGCGCGGCGTCTGAAGATCCACCACGACATCAAGATCATCATCATCGACTACCTGCAGCTGATGACCGGCAACCAGGATACGAAGGGCAACCGCGAACAGGAGGTGGCCTTCATCTCGCGCACGCTCAAGGCGATCGCCAAGGAGCTGAACGTGCCGGTGATCGCCCTTTCGCAGCTGAGCCGTGCGACGGAGATGCGCGGCGGTTCGAAACGCCCGCAGCTGTCGGACCTCCGCGAGTCGGGTGCCATCGAGCAGGATGCCGACATCGTGGCCTTCATCCACCGTCCGGAGTATTACGGCATCACGCAGGATGAGAACGGTATGCCCACGGCGGGTATGGCCGAGATTATCCTTGCGAAGCACCGTAACGGTGCGGTGTGCGACGTGCCGCTGCGCTTCCTCAAGGAGCAGGCGCGCTTTGCCGACCTGGACGATTCGATGCTGCCGCCGGCCGATGCGACCGAGAGCCAGCAGGCCTACGACGATTATGCGAGCGGTTCGAACAACTTCTCCGCCGGGGCGGCTCCGGCAGGCGGTGCCCTGAGCGGTGCCATGGGGGGCGAGTTCGACGTCAACCGTTCGGCCAATCTGAACGACGAGGCGCCGTTCTGATCCGAAAAAAACGCGTCCATCATGTTTGTCCGTACATACGCCGGAGCCCTGTTGGGAATCGACGCCGTGAAGGTGACCGTCGAGGTCAACATCACGGGCGGCGGGCTGGGTCTGTATCTGGTGGGGCTTCCGGACAACGCCGTCAAGGAGAGCGAACAGCGCATCCGGGCGGCGTTCGAGAACTCGGGCGAACGGATGTCGGGCCGCAAGGTGGTTGTGAGCCTGGCTCCGGCCGACCTGCGCAAGGAGGGGTCGGGATTCGATCTGCCGATCGCCGTGGGAATCCTCGCGGCGATGGAGCGCATCGCGGCCGACGCGGTGGCCGATACGATGTTCGTCGGCGAGTTGTCGCTCGACGGCTCGCTGAGACCCGTGCGTGGGGTGCTTCCGCTGGCTGTTGCGGCGCGGCGCGAGGGGTTGCGGCGGTTGATCCTCCCGGCGGAGAATGCCGCCGAGGCGGCCGTGGTCGAGGGGATCGAGGTGGTGGGCGCCGCCACGCTCGGCGAGGTCATCGCCCACCTGAACGGCGAACGGACGATCGCGCCGACCCTTCCGTCCGCAGAGGATCCGTTCGACGCCTCGCGGATGCACTATGCCGAGGATTTCGCCGATGTCAAGGGGCAGACCCACGTCAAGCGGGCGTTGGAGATCGCTGCGGCCGGAGGCCACAACGTGCTGATGATCGGCGCCCCGGGTTCGGGCAAGACGATGCTGGCGCGGCGTCTGCCGACGATCCTCCCGCCGCTGACGCGCGAGGAGGCCCTCGAGACGACGAAGATCCATTCCGTAGCCGGGAAGAGCGGCTTTGCCGGCGGACTGATGACGCTGCGCCCCTTCCGGGCTCCGCACCACCTCACCTCGCAGGTGGCGCTGATCGGCGGCGGACAGTCGCCGCGTCCGGGCGAGGTGTCGCTGGCCCACAACGGCGTGCTGTTCCTCGACGAGCTGCCCGAATTCGGACGGAGTGTCCTCGAGGTGCTGCGCCAGCCGCTCGAGGAGAAGCGCATCGTGGTCTCGCGGGCGAAGTACAGCGTCGAGTATCCGGCCAACTTTACGCTCGTGGCGGCGATGAATCCCTGCCCGTGCGGCTACTACAACCATCCGACCAAACCCTGTACCTGTTCGCCGGGGGCCGTGCACCGCTACATGGGGCGCATCTCGGGTCCGCTGCTGGACCGCATCGACCTGCAGGTTGAGGTGACGCCCGTCACCCCCGCGGAACTGGCCTCGGCGGCCCCGGGCGAACCGAGTGCCGCGATTCGCGAGCGGGTGATCCGGGCCCGGGAGTTTCAGGCCGAACGCTTCCGCGACGTCGAGGGGGTGCATACCAACTCGATGATGAATTCGCGTCTGCTACGCGAGTATTGCCGGTTGGACAGTGCTTCGGAGGCGTTGCTTCAGCGGGCCATGGAGCAGTTGTCGCTGTCGGCTCGGGCCTACGACCGGATTCTGAAGGTGGCCCGCACGATTGCCGATCTGGCCGGTCGCCGGGAGATTGCCGCGGCGGACGTGGCCGAAGCGATCGGCTACCGCTCGCTGGACCGCGGGACCTGGGGCCGATAAAGGACCGATGGAGAGACGGCGAAGGACGGCAAAGAGATGATGAAGAGGTGACGAACGGGAGAATAAAGAGGCGACGAACGGGCGATGACGATGAAAGGGAGGCGAGGCGGTGATGAAAGGAGGATGAGGGAGTTGGCTAAAGGGCGGGGCGGACAAATGGCCCGAACCCAAAAACCCGAGTAAAGAGTCGGATGTAGAAACCGAAGACGTGGGTTTTCCGGGTTCCGATTCGGCTGGAGAAAATGGAAAAGTTGAAACGGAAAAACGATATGAAACGAATTATTCTTTCGGGCGGCGGTACGGGCGGCCATATCTATCCGGCCGTGGCGGTTGCCGAGGCGTTGAAACGCCGTCTGGGCGACGAGGTCGAACTGCTGTTCGTCGGCGCCGAAGGGAAGATGGAGATGGAGAAGGTCCCGGCGCTGGGTTACCGGATCGTCGGTCTGCCGATCGCCGGTCTGCAGCGCCGTCTGGACTGGCACAATCTGCTCGTGCCGCTGAAGATGCTGCGAAGCCTGCGGATGGCGCGGCGCGTGATCCGTGATTTCGGGGCCGATGCCGTGGTGGGCTTCGGCGGCTATGCGAGTGCTCCGGTGCTGTGGGCGGCCCAGCACATGGGCGTCCCGACGGTGATCCAGGAGCAGAACTCCTACGCCGGGGTGACGAACAAGATCCTGGCCCGGCGGGCACGGCGCATCTGCACGGCCTACGAGGGGATGGAGCGCTTCTTCCCCTCCGACCGCATCACGCTGACGGGCAATCCGCTGCGGGGACGCTTCTCGAAGCAGGGGGCCGATCGCACCGAGGCGCTGAAATACTATGGACTGACGGCCGATCTGCCGACGATTCTGGTCGTAGGCGGATCGCTCGGGACGCGTTCGCTCAACGAGATGATGAAGCAATGGATCCTCGATACGGGGGGTAAGGCACCCGTGCAGGTGATCTGGCAGACGGGCAAGTATTACGAGCGGGAGATGCAGGCCTTTTTGGCGGCCCACCCCGCGGCGCATGTCTGGCAGGGAGCCTTCATCGAACGCATGGACTACGCCTATGCGGCGGCCGATCTGGTCGTCTCGCGCAGCGGTGCCGGCACGGTTTCGGAGCTGTGTCTGGTGGCTCGTCCGGTGCTCTTCGTGCCCTCGCCCAACGTGGCCGAAGACCACCAGACGAAGAATGCCCGGGCCCTTGAAGCGAAGGGGGCGGCCGTGGTGGTTCCCGACGCGGAGTGCCGCACGCGGGCCATGCCGCTGGCCCTGGAGCTGTTGGGCGACCGTGAGCGGCTGGCGGCGATGAGCCGCAATCTGGAGCTGCTGGCCAAACCCCACGCAGCGGACGATATTGTCGATGAGATCCTCAAAGTGATAAAATGATGGAACGCAAGAGTGTCTATTTTCTCGGAATCGGGGGCATCGGAATGAGTGCCCTGGCGCGTTATTTTCTGCACGAAGGGTGCCGGGTGGGCGGTTACGACCGCACGCGGACCCGTCTGACCGATCAGCTGGAGGCCGAAGGGGCCGCCGTCCACTACGAGGATGACGTGCGGCTGATCCCGGCGGAGTTCCTCGACCCGGCCCGCACGATTGTGGTCTACACGCCGGCCGTGCCGCACGACCACAGCGAATACACCTACTTCCGCGAACACGGCTTCCGTATCGAGAAGCGTTCGCAGATGCTGGGACATCTCTCCGAGGGGAAATACGTGATGGCGGTGGCCGGCACGCACGGCAAAACGACCACCTCGACCCTCATCGCATGGTTGAACCGTGCGCTGACGGGCGGCGGCTCGGCCTTTCTGGGCGGCGTCTCGAAGAATTTCGACGGCAATCTGGTGCTGGGCGACGGCAAACGGCTGGCCGTCGAGGCCGATGAATTCGACCGTTCGTTCCTGCACCTGTACCCCGACGTGGCGGTGGTCACCTCGGCCGACCCGGACCACCTGGACATCTACGGCACGCACGAGGCTCTGAAGGTGGCCTTCGTGCAGTTCATCCGCCAGATCCGCCCCGACGGCTACCTCATCATCAAGCAGGGGCTTGATCTGACGATCGACAATTCGGAGATCACCGTCTATCGCTACGCCTATGATACGCCGTGCGACTTCTACGCCCGCAACGTCGAGCTGATCGGCGGCGGACACTATCGCTACGACATCGTCACGCCGTCGGGGGCGATCGAGGGGTGTACGCTCGGCGTCCCGGGGTGGGTCAACATCGAAAACTCGGTGGGTGCCGTGGCGGCCGTCTGGTGTGCGGCCCATTTCGTGGGTCAGGAGCTGGACGCCGATCGGATTCGTGAGGCGCTGGCCACCTTCTCGGGGGTGAAGCGCCGCTTCGAGTTCTATGTCAATACGCCGAAGCAGGTCTACATGGACGACTATGCGCACCATCCGCGCGAACTGGCCGCCACGCTGACGTCGGTGCGGAAGATGTTCCCCGGACGGCGCATCACGGCACTGTTCCAGCCTCACCTCTATACCCGCACGCGGGACCTCTACGTGGAGTTTGCCGAGGCGCTGTCGCATGCCGACGAGGTGGTGCTGCTGCCGATCTACCCGGCCCGCGAGGAGCCCATCGAGGGGATCACGTCGGAGATCATCGCCCAACGGGTGACGGTCCCGTGCCGCATCGTCGACCGCGAACATCTGGCCGAGACGGTCGCCGCGATGGATACCGACGTGGTGATCAGCTTCGGAGCCGGGAATATCGACACCTGCTGCGAGGCGCTGGCCGAGGTGCTCAAACGGAAATCCTGATCCCGAAGCCCGATGGCGAAACCGACCCTGAAATATCTCCGACCGGTCATTCTGGGAGCCCTGTGGCTGGGTGTTCTCGTCTACATGGTGTGGGCGGGGATCTCGGTGTACCGTGCACGTAGGGTCCGGCAGGTCCGGAGTCTGGAGATCGAGGTGGTCGACAGTACGTCGCAGGGCTATCTGGTGACGGGCCGGCAGGTGCGGAGCTGGATTGCACAGAGCGGAATCGGCACGATCGGCACGGCAGTTGGAGAGGTGGATCTGCACGCAATCGAACGGCTGATCGCCCGCAACGGCTTTGTGGAGCGGGTGGTGGCCTACGTCTCCGATCCGGGGGTGCTGCACGTGAAGATCTTGCCGCGCGAGCCGCTGCTGCGACTGCTGACCGACGGGATGAACGCCTATGTCACCTCGGCGGGATATGTCTTTGCGGCACCGCGGGCCTCGTCGCTCTACGTGCCGGTGGTGACGGGCTCCTACAGGCCTCCCTTCCCGACGGATTATGTGGGCGATGTGCGCGATTACCTGGACAAGCGGTTGCGGCAGTGCGACGAGCGGATTGCCGAACTCGAACGGTCGAAGATCCCGGTTTACCGGCGTGAACAGACCTACGAGAATGAGTATCGGATGATTCGTCGCGAACGGCTGAAGCGCCGCTGGTGGAAGGGCGAGAGTGCCGAGGCTTTCGACAAACGCGTCGAACAGCTGCGGGAGAAGAAGGCGCAGGCGCGTCGGACGTGGCGTTACCGCACGCGGGTGATTCGCGACGAGCTCGAACGGATCGACCGCCAGCAGGAGGCCGAGCTCCGCAAACAAAAAAAGTTGGAGAAAAGCTACGAAGATTTCATGAAACTCCTTACCTTTGTGGAGACTGTCGAAGAGGATGATTTCTGGAGGTCGGAGGTGGTGCAGATAGCCGCTTATACGACCCCCAGCGGAGCATTGGAGGTAGAGCTGACCCCGCGCAGCGGCAACTATACGATCCTTTTCGGTCGGTTGGAGGAGGTGGACCGCAAGTTCGACAAACTGTTGCGCTTTTACCGCAACGGTCTTTCGACGCTGGGCTGGGACACCTACCGGGTGATCGACATCCGATACGACAATCAGGTAGTCTGCAAAAAGTAAAGGAACAATATACCGTGGAAAGAAAAAATTATACCGTAGCGATCGATCTGGGGTGCTCGTCGGTGAAGGTAGCCGTCGGGGAGCGGACTCCGGAGGGCTTGCTCGATGTGGCGTGTGTCGTTACGAAGCCCGTGAAGGAGGGCGTTCATGCGGGCCTGATCGAGAACATCGAACTGGTGAGTCAGGCTATCCGGTCGGCGGTTTCGGAGGTCGAAGAGCAGTTCGGCATCCGCATCACGGAGGCTTATGCGGGGATCTCCGGTGAGTTCGTGCGCTGTGCCCGCCACACGGACCACGTCTTTGTCTACGATCCTCAGAACGGCGTCAACCAGAAGGATGTCGACGCCCTGTTTGACCGGATGCGCAACGTCCAGGCGCCCGATGACGAGACGATCATGGAGCGTGTCCCCCAGAACTACGTGGTCGACGACAGCCAGGAGGTGCATAACCCCGTGGGGTCGTTCGGCAAGAAACTCGGCTCGACATTCAACTTCATTCTCTGCCAGAAGACGCCGATACAGCGTCTCGACATGGCTCTGAAACGTCTCGGCATCCGGATGCTGGGGGTGGTCTCCGATGCGATGGCCACGCCCGAGGCCGTGCTGCTCCCCGATGAGAAGGAGGAGGGGGCTGCGGTGGTCAACGTCGGCGCCGGTGTGACCGACGTGACGGTCTACTACCGCAACGTGATCCGCTACATAGCCTCGATCCCGATGGGCGCCTCGGCCATCAACAGCGACATCCGCACGATGAGCGTGCCCGAGAAGCTGGTCGAAAGCCTCAAACTCAAATATGGTTCGGCAGTGGCCGAACTGGCCCCCGAGGACAAACTCGTCCGCGTCAACGGACGTACGCCCCGCGAGGCAAAGGACATCCTGTTGCGGAACCTGGCCACGGTGATCGAGGCCCGGGCCACGGATATCGTGGAGTTCGTGCAGCAGGAGATCAAGGATTCGGGTTTTGCCGACAAACTGGTCTACGGCATTGTGCTGACGGGCGGCTCGGCCAAACTCAAACATCTCGACGAGCTCTTTCGCCGCATAACGGGCATGGATGTCCGTGTTGCGCTCCCCGAAGAGGGGATCACCGGGACGTCGAAGGCCAAGGTGGCCGATCCGGCTCTTTCGACGGTGGTCGGCATCCTGCTTCACGGCGCTGAGTTGGGCGGTTGTATGGTCATCGAGAATCCGGTGGCCCCGGCCGCCACGACGCAGAGCGCTGCTTCGACAGCAGCTGCTCCGGGGATGAATATTCCCAATCCGGTGCGGCCTTCAGGCATGCGTCAGCCCTATACGCCGACGCCTCCGGCCCCGGAGAGCTTCCGCCACGTGTCGCCGCGCCAGCCACAGCCGACTCCTGCGGCCGTTGCTCCCGAACCGGCCGAATCGGAGCCGGTAGCTCCCGCCGAGGAGCCGCAGGAGGAGAAGCATCAGCCCGAAACCCGCCGCAAACGTGACTGGCGCTCGATCTTCCAGAATACCTTCGACAAGATCAACAAGAGCTTCTCGGCCGCCGAGGACGAGGAAATCTGATCGAGGGGGGCGAAGAAGGGGCCGCCGAGGGGCATCTGAGTAGGAGGGGCCGCCGAGGGGTATCTGAGAAGAAGGGGCCGCCGAGGGGTATCTGAGAAGAAGGGCCGCCGAGAGGCATCTGAGAAGAAGGGGCCGCCGAGGGGTATCTGAGAAGGAGGGGCCGCCGGAGAATGCGGGTGCCGAGAAGGGACCGCCGAAGCCGGGGACGGACTGTGATGGCGGACAGTGAGAGCAGGAAAAGATATGGAGTGTGGGTTTTGGGAGGCCGGTTTGCCGAAGACCCCGACCCGCCTCGAATGGAGACGATAAAAAAGAGAATTCAGATATGACAGACGAATTGATGTCGGAAATCAAGGTTCCGCGTACCGATGGATCGATTATCATGGTGGTCGGCGTGGGCGGAGCCGGAGGCAATGCCGTGAATCACATGTGGAACCTCGGAATCCGGGGCGTCACCTTCATGGTGTGCAATACCGACCAGCAGGCGCTGGACAAGAGCCCCGTGGAGAAGAAGATCCGCCTGGGGTCCGAGGGCCTTGGAGCGGGCAACGATCCCGAAAACGGACGCCGTGCGGCCGTCGAGACACTCCCCGAGATCCGGCAGGCACTTGAGGAGGCCGGCACCAAGATGCTCTTCATCACGGCCGGCATGGGCGGCGGAACCGGTACGGGTGCCTCGCCCGTGATTGCGAAACTTGCCAAGGAGATGGGGCTTCTGACGGTGGCCATCGTCACCTCGCCGCTGGCTGTCGAGGGTAAGATCCGTTACGAACAGGCCTTCCGCGGTATCGACGAACTGCGCGGTACGACCGATTCGCTGCTGATTATCAACAACGAAAATATTCTGGAGATCTACGGACGCCTCTCGCTCAAGCAGGCTTTCGGAAAGGCCGATGACATTCTGGCTTCGGCGGCCAAGGGCATTGCCGAGATCATCACCGTGGAGAGCGATCTGGTGAATGTCGACTTTGCCGATGTCTCGAAGGTGATGCGCGACAGCGGCCGGGCCCACATGGCCGTTGCCACGGCCGAGGGCGACAATCGTGCCGAGGCGGTTGCCGAGGCTTCACTGCGCTCGCCGCTGCTGGACCACAATCTGATCTCCGGAGCCAAGAATATCCTGCTGAACATCTCGGTGTCGAATGCCGACAGCCTGATGTACGAGGAGGTGGTCAAGATTCTGGAGTACATCCAGTCGCATGCCAGCGTGCAGGACGAACAGGGGGTCATCCACAATGCCAACATCATCTGGGGTACGAGCGAGAAGCCGCAGCTGGGCAATGCCATTGAGCTGGTGGTGGTCGCCACGGGATTCGACGGCGACGAGGAGGCCCATGGCATGAAGCCCATTATCCCGGCGCAGCGTACGGCAGAACAGACGACGCCGAAGCCCGAGCAGGCCTCCGTACCTCCGGTGCTGGAGCCGATCAAGCCGGCGGCGCCTAAACCGGCTGTTCGTCAGCCCGAGCAGGTGATGCTGGGTGCGAAATCCTCCCGTTATGGAGATATCGATGCGTTGCTGGCCAAACCGGCCTACCAGACGCGCAATTCGAAGTTCATCGTCCAGATGCCCGGCGGGCGCAAGGAGGTGATCAAGGAGGAGACCCCCGCAAAAAATACGCAGCGTGAAGAGCCGAAGGGTGGATCGCTGTTTGATTAACCAATAGCCGGAAAACTTGGAAGAAGCCGCTTATTCCTGGATCGCCTTTCACGGGTTTACGCCTCATGTCGTCGTACTGTGTGCGGTGACACTCTTCTTGTTGAGTATTTCGGCGCTGGTATCCGGCTCCGAAACCTCGTTCTTCTCGCTTTCGCACAACGATATCCGCCAGTTTCAGAAGAGTCGCAGCCCCCGGGCCGCGGCTGTCCTGCGCATGCTCTCGGATGTCGATCTGCTGCTGGCCACGATTCTGGTGGTCAACAACCTGGTCAATATCTGCATTGTCATCCTCACGGCAGGGATCATCGATTCGCTGTTCACCTTCCTGCGTTTCGAATTCCTCTTCAAGACGGTGCTGGTCACCTTCCTGCTGCTGTTGTTCGGCGAGATTCTTCCGAAGGTGCTGGCGCAGACCATGCCCGTGCGTTTCGCCCTCATGGTGGCCCGTCCGCTGTCGGTCCTGCGGTGGATCTTCTACCCGCTCTCCTACCTGCTGGTCCATGCCAGCAGCCGCATCAGCGAGAAGGCCGCCCACAAGAGCGAGATTTCGCTCGACGAGCTGGCCGACGCCGTGGACATGACCCAGAGCTCGAGCCCCGAGGAGCACGAGATGCTCTCGGGCATCGTCAACTTTGTCAACACCGAGGTGCAGGAGATCATGAAGCCGCGCGTCGACATGACGGCTCTCGACATCACGGACGACTACGAACATGTGAAGCATACGATCATCGAGTCGGGCTTCTCGCGCATTCCGGTCTACGAGGAGGATATGGACAACATCCGCGGAACCCTCTACGTGAAGGATCTGCTCCCCTATATCAACAACGGGAAGGATTTTGCCTGGCAGCAGCTGATGCGCAAACCCTACTTTGTCCCCGAGCATAAGAAGATCAACGATCTGCTGGCCGATTTCCAGACGAACAAGGTGCACATGGCCATTGTGGTTGACGAGTACGGTTCGACGCTGGGGCTGGTTTCGCTTGAAGACATCATCGAGGAGATCGTCGGGGAGATTTCGGACGAAAGCGACAACGAAGAGACCTTCTATACGCGTCTCGATGCCAAGACCTACCTCTTCGAGGGCAAGACCCATCTGGGCGACTTCGAGCGGATCCTCGAACTCGACGAGGATACCTTCGCCGACGTGAAGGGCGAGGCCGATACCCTGGCCGGTCTGATGCTCGAACTCAATCGGGACTTCCCGCGCAAGGGGGATACCTTCCTCTCACATGGTATCCGCTTCACGGTTCAGGAGATGGAGGGGCATCGGATCGACAAAATCCGCGTCGATCTTCCATGATACCCCGTCTGATCATCGAACGGCCGATGACACCCGACGAAACGGCCGCATGGACCACTCCCGGGGAGCAGGTCCGTGCTGCCACGTTCCGCAACGAACGCCGCCGCAGCGAATACCTCACCTGGCGGACCCTGGTAAGACGCGAGCTGGGACGGGATGTCCGGATTGCGTATAACGACCTGGGAGCCCCGATTCTTCCCGACGGGGAGGCCTTCGTTTCGGTCTCGCACTGCGACGGACGGGTGGCTGTCTGCCTCTCCCAACATCCTTGTGCCATTGATATCGAACCGTCCGGCCGGGATTTCTCCCGTGTGGCCGACCGTTATATGACGTCGGCCGAGCGCTGTCTGTCAACGGATCCGTTGTGGCCGGGCTATGTATGGTGTGCCAAGGAGACTCTCTACAAACTGGCCGGTCGGAGCGGGCTCGATTTCCGCGAGGATCTCCATATCGAAGCGGCCGATCTGGCCGGTGGCCGGCTGGTCGGGCGTATTGGTTCCGGTATGCCGGTGACGCTCTCCTCGGCCTGTTCCGACGGTTTTCTGGTGGTCTCTTTTTGTTGAGAGGCTCTTCTTGGAATTTTATCCGAACGTTGGACTGCCCCCGTTTCTTCTCTGGGTATAGTGTAATCTATTGTAATACAGTATGTTGCTCGGATGTATCCCTTGTGTGTGCAGCCGACATTCAGGGTGTTCTTCAAAAAATTTATATATTTCGTAAAAAATCTTAATAAAATATTTGCAAGTTTGCTTCCGTCGCATTACCTTTGCCGTCGCTTTAATGATAAAATATTTTAATAATTATTTAAAATTATTTACTATGAAGGCAAAACTTGGTGAGTGGTTACGTACTGCTCTGATTATGTTGGGAGAGAGCATCAAGTATCGTGAGATGTAAATCTCCCTTTAACAACGACTTAAATTTAAAACTTCAATAAAAAGGGAAGCGCCCGACTCACCATGGAGTCGGGCGCTTCCCTTTTGGGGAGATCGGTTGGTGGGTTTACCAGCCGAGTTTCTTGCGGATCTCCTTGGGAACGGCGTTGCGGTTGACCATGATCGAGGTGGTCTTGTAGGCGACGAACGGACGCGAGAAGTACCAGAAACCGTCGTAGGGCGGTACGACGTTCCACGAATTCTGAACCTTGTAGTATCGGTTCCCGATCTGATCCGTGGCCGTGCCGACGATCACCATGCCGTGGTCGTCCGTGGTTTCGTAGTTGTCGAAGGCCTCCTGGCGCATCTGCTGGTCGATCGTGCGCTCCTTGCCGGGTTTGTCGAAGCTATAGAGGGCAGCCTCCTTCTCACGGTCTGTGAGTTTGCCCCATTTCTCGGCCTCCGTGCCGCTCATCCCTTCGAGACTGGCCTCGGGGATGATGCCGATGCCCTTCGTACGGCTGAATCCCTTTTCGCTGACGTCCGTGCCCCAGGCTACCGTATAGCCGTTTTCGAGGGCATGGTCGATGGTCTGCATCATCTCGTCGAGCGGCAGGTTCCAGACCGAAGCCCACATCCAGTTGTCGGGCACCTCGATCATGAAGGGCTCGTAGAAGGGGTGGTGCGTGAAGGAGGAGAGATCGACATAGTCGTCCATGCGGATCGGAAGCGATTCGGCAAACGTCTGCGGGGTATACTCCTTGCCCTGGTAGGTGAAACGCTCGGGCAGGGGACCGAAGTATTCGTCGAGAATGGCGTTGAAACCGCGTTTCCAGGCCGTGGAGAGGGGCTTCTTCTCGCCTGAAGCCTCGATGACGGCATCGAGATAAGCCTTCAGTACGGCCGAAATCTCATGGAAGTCGGGCTTCTCCGTACCGTAGTTCAATCCGGGATAGACCTCGAAGGGGACGATTCCGTGGCGTTTGATTCCCTCGGTCACATCGTGCGAGGCGCCGCCTTCGGCGAAGTTGAGCTTCCCGTGCAGGCGGACGTATTTCTCGCCCTTGTCCATGAATGAGTGGCGGACGATCCACATCTCCGAGAGGTGCATCTCGGGACCTCCGGCGCGGAGGATCTCGCTCTCGAGCATCGTCATCGTCGAATAGCACCAGCAGGTGCCGCTGCGGCTCTGGTCCTTGACCGGCGTCGTGCGGAGGATCTTGCCTTCGGTGAAGCGGTACCCTTGGGTCGAATCGGGTGTCTGGGCTGCGGCTCCGAGTGCGAGGCAGAGTGCGAGAGCCGTCGTAAGCAGGTTTTTCATCGTATCCTTGAGGTTTTTGGTGTGATCTATTTTTTCGAGGCCGCAACGATCTTCAGGCACTCCTCGAGGGTCAGCTCCTCGGGTTTCGTCCCTTTGGGGATGCGGTAGTTTTTGCCTTTGTAGGCGATGTAGGCGCCGTAGCGGCCGTTCTTGACGAGCATGTCGGGATCCTCCTCGAAACTGCGCAGCGGCGTGTGGGCGGCAGCTGCGGCAGCCTGATGTTCGCGGACGATCTCCACGGCCCGTTCGTGGGTCAGCGTGTAGGGGTCGTCGCCCTTGGGCAGCGAGGCGAACGAGCTGCCGTAGCGGACGTAGGGTCCGTATTTGCCGATTCCGATCGTCAGTTTTTCGCCGTCGAGTTCGCCGACCTCGCGCGGCAGGGCGAAGAGCTCCAGCGCCTCGTCCAGGGTGATCGACTCGATGAGCTGCCCCTTCTTGAGCGAAGCGAAGCGGCTCTTCTCGCCCTCGGCCCCTTCGATCTCGACCATCGGGCCGTAGCGGCCGATGCGGGCCTTGACCGTGTGGCCCGTTTTGGGATCGGTGCCCAGGATGCGGACCTCGCGGGGTTTGGTGTTCTGCGAGGTGATGGCCGCGTCGACCATCTTGTGGAACGGTCCGTAGAAGTCGCCGATCATCTTCTCCCAGGTGATGTCTCCTTCGGCGATGCGGTCGAACTCCTTCTCGACGTTGGCCGTGAAGTTGTAGTCGATGATCGGTCCGAACTGCTCCTCGAGGTAGTCGTTGACCACCATGCCGATATCCGTGGGCGAGAGGCGGTTCTTCTCCTTGCCGTAGTTCTCCGTGAGGGGTTCGCCGGCGATCTTGCCCTCCTTGAGCGTCAGCTGCGTGTAGCTGCGTTTCTGTCCGTCGCGGTTCTGCTTGACGACGTAGCCGCGGTTGATGATCGTCGTGATGGTCGGGGCGTAGGTCGACGGGCGCCCGATGCCGAGCTCCTCGAGGCGTTTGACCAGCGAGGCCTCGTTGTAGCGGGCCGGAGCCGACGTAAAGCGCTCCGTCGCGGTGATCTGTGCGGCCTCGAGGCGGTCGCCCGTGGCGAGTTTCGGCAGACGTCCTTCGCCGCTTTCGGCCGCCTGGTCGTCATCCGTCGACTCGGAGTAGAGGCGCAGGAAACCGTCGAAACGGATCACTTCGCCCTGGGCCACGAACTGGTGCTGCGATCCCGACATGTTGATGGTGATCGTCGTGCGGTCCAGCTCGGCGCAGACCATCTGCGAGGCGACCGTGCGCTTCCAGATCAGGTCGTAGAGCCGCTTCTCCTCGGCCGTGCCCTCGATCGACTGGCGGTCGATGTACGACGGACGGATGGCCTCGTGTGCCTCCTGGGCCCCTTTGGTCTTGGTCTTGTAGTTATACCAGCGCGAGTATTTCTCGCCGTAGAGTTTGATGACCTCCTCCTTGCACTGGGCCAACGCCTGCTGCGAGAGGTTCACCGAGTCGGTACGCATGTAGGTGATCAATCCCTGTTCGTAGAGCCGCTGTGCGACAGCCATTGTCCGCGAGACCGACATGCCCAGTTTGCGGCCGGCCTCCTGCTGCAGCGTCGAGGTGGTGAACGGCGGGGCGGGGTAGCGCTGGGCGGGTTTCTCCTCCGACTTGGCGACGGTGAACGTGGCGCCGATGCACGACCGCAGGAACGATTCGGCCTCCTCGGCCGTCTCGAAGCGGGTCGGGAGTTCAGCCCTGAAGAGGGTCTTGTCGGGATTCTCTGCGGCGTGGAACTGTGCCACGACCCGGAAATAGGGGGTCGAATGGAAGGCGATGATCTCGCGTTCGCGCTCGACGATCAGCCGTACGGCCACCGACTGCACGCGTCCGGCCGAGAGCGACGGCCGCACCTTTTTCCACAGCACGGGCGAGAGTTCGAAACCCACCAGGCGGTCGAGGATGCGGCGGGCCTGTTGGGCGTTGACCAGGTTCATGTTGACCGTACGCGGTTTCTCGATGGCCTCGAGGATGGCGCGTTTGGTAATTTCGTGGAAGACGATGCGTTTGGTCTGGTCGACGGGGAGCCCCAACACTTCGGTGAGGTGCCATGCGATGGCTTCTCCTTCGCGGTCTTCATCGGAGGCGAGCCAGACGGTCTTCTTTTTGGCCAGTTTGTTGAGTTCGTCGACAACCTTTTTCTTGTCGGCCGGGATTTCGTAGATGGGTTTGAAGCCCTCTTCGATATTGATGCCGAGGTCCTTTTTCGCCAGATCGCGGATGTGTCCGAAGCTCGATTTGACGACGAAGTCCTTCCCGAGGAACTTCTCGATGGTCTTGGCTTTGGCCGGGGACTCGACGATTACTAGATTCTCCTGCATGAATGGTATATTGATGGCTTGTAAATGCGAAAACCTAAGTTTTGCACTTAGGTTCCGCCAAAGGGTTTGTCAGTACGGTTACTTGATCAGGTTGTAGGCCAGATCGAAACGGATCGGACTGTTGAGTTCGTTGTCTACGGTCGAGGCTCCCTGCATCACGCCGAACGAGTTGGTGAAGATGCTGTAGGCTTCCGGCCCGATGTAGACCGTGCGGTTGGCCACCTTGTCCCAGTCGACGGTCTTCTCCCAGGCTTCGTAACCCGTCTGGAAGGCGGCCAGATCTCCGGCCGGGATGCTGCCCTGTGCATCGGCCTGCGGCAGCATGGGATAGACGGCGCCGGCGGCCTCCTTGACCTTGATGTAACTGTTCCACAGCTGCTGCAGATAGCCCGTGATGTTGAGTACGTAGCAGCCACGGCTGCGGTTGATGTATCCGCCGTAGGCGAGCGTCGTGCTGTAGTTCTGTTCGTAGCTGTAGGCGTAGTCCGAAACGGGCGACAGCGATTTGTAGTTGGTGTAGAGGCCCAGCCGGTTCGGTGCGGCGTTCATCTCCTCGATGAGCGACAGCAGGGGCGAGGCGCCTCCGTCCGTTGACGGATTCGGGTCGAGATCGCCCCAGTCGTAGCTGCTTTCGGAGAAGTAGATCGACATGCGGGCCTGACTGAAGGCCAGCGTGCGGAAGTTCTTGCCGTCCTTGGCATTCTCCTGGGCGATGACCTCCTCGAGTTTGGCAAAGAATTCGGGGGTGAAGGTCATCTCGGTAATGGCACCGCCCATTCCCTCGACGCGCAGCTGCGTGACGGGCTGGCGCGTATCCTCGGCGCCGGATTCCGGTTCCTGGGCGTTGGTCGCGGCGTCGAACTTCAGTTCCGGGACTGTGATCTGCGCATAGTCATGCTGGATTGAGTTGACCGAGACGTTTCCGTTCGAAGCGTATGAGTCATAAAAGTAGAGGACCATGCCGATCGTATCCTGGATGAGGGCTGGATCCCCCTTGACGCGGTTACGTCCGTAGATCGAGAGTCCCGAGGCATCGAGCTGCGTGGCAAAGATCGTTCCGACGTTGCTCTTGCCCGTCTTGTCGAGCCGGTAGGCGGGATCCGGGGCAATATAGAGTCCGGGGAACTCTTCGATGAAGTACTTGAGGCTGTCGGTCGTGTAGATCGAGTATTTATCCTTGTAGGTGCCCTCCTGCAGCATGAGTCGTCTGATGTAGGCTTCGCCCTGTTGGGTTGCGGTCATGGTGACGGCCGAGGTGGTGGAGGGGGACTTGTCCTCGCCGCCGAGCGTGAAGCGGAAGAGCGGCTCCTCGTCGGTGTTGACGGTCTGCTTGTCGGGGGTGAAGCCCAGATAGAAGACCGTATCGCTCCGCTCACGCTGGGTAATGTAGTCGTTGTTGCGGATCTCGTAGACGGCAAAGTGTTGTTCGGTCAGGGAGTCGCGTCCGAGGCTCTTGATGCTCAACAGGATCTGGGCCGAGTCGAAGATCGGCATATAGCCGAAGTAGCCTTCCGGCACGGCATAGTAACTGACCATCTGGGTGAGGAATCCGGCGGTCCGCGTTCCGATCGAATCGTTCATCTGGGTGCCGAAATAGCCGTACGAGAGGTTCGAACCGACGATCGAGTCGGTTTTGAAGAGCCGGGTTTCGACATACCGTCTGGGATTCAGTCCGTCGATGGTTTTGGTTGTTCCGTCGATGGTCACGAATCCGGCACGCATCTGCTGGTTGTCGGGGATAAGGTTGCCGCCGAGCGTATCGTCGACCTTGGTGCAACTGCCGAGCAGGAGGGCTCCGGCCAGTCCGATCAGGGAGTAGCGGAGCGCACAGCGGCGGGCGTTATGGAATCGCTTCATAGAATCGGTTGTAATTATCGAAAAAGTCCTCTGCGTCGGGGCTTTGGTATTCGAGCAGGGGTTTTCCCGAGTTGCGGGCCCACTCCAACACCTTGGGGTCGAGATCCTGCGATGCGGCGACCACCCCGTCGGCATAATGCATAACGAAACGGCAGAGATTTTCGTATGAAGGGAGGTCGAGAAGGTCGAGATTTTTGTCTTTGACCCCTTCACCGGCGATCTTCTCCTTGATTTGCGGGTCGAGATTCCCGGGGAACGAGTCTCCGTAGAGGGAGACGACGACCTTGACGTTTCGGAAGAGGGGGTCGTCGGCAAAGACCTTCTTCAGATAGACGGGGACCACGCCGGCGAACCAGCCGTGGCAGTGGACCACGGTCGGGGTCCAGCGCAGCTTCTTGACGGTCTCCAGCACGCCGCGGGCGAAGAAGATGGCTCGTTCGTCGTTGTCGGGGAAGAAGTTGCCGTCGGGATCCGTCAGGACGGCTTTTCTGGAAAAGTAGTCGTCGTTGTCGATGAAGTAGATCTGTACGCGGGCGGCGGGGATCGAGGCGACCTTGATGATGAGCTGGTGGTCGTTGTCGTCGATGATGAGGTTCATGCCGGAGAGGCGGATGACCTCGTGCAGCTGATGCCTGCGTTCGTTGATACAGCCGTAACGGGGCATGAAGGTGCGGATTTCGTTTCCTCGCTCCTGCATGGCCTGTATCAGTTCACGGCAAAGCCGGGCCCCCTCCGTTTCGGGGAGATAGGGGGTGATTTCCTGACATACGTACAGAATCTTGTTTGCCATGGTTCCGGGGGTTTATACCTGCAAAGATACGAAAAATTTTTTAAAGAATGAGCATGGCGTCGCCGTAAGTGCCGAAGCGGTACCCCTCTTCGCGGGCGATCTTGTAGGCGTTCATGACGGTTTCGTACCCTCCGAAGGCGGCCACCATCATCAGTTGGGTGGAGTAGGGGAGGTGGAAGTTGCTGACCATGGCGTTGGCGACGGTGAAGTCGTAGGGGGCGAAGATGAACTTGTTGGTCCAGCCCTCCATGGGGGTGATCATGCCGTTGGTCGAGACGGCGGTTTCGAGCGTGCGCATGACGGTCGTACCGATGGCGACGACCTTGTGTCCGGCGCGTTTGGCCGAGTTGACGGCCTGGGCGGCCTCTTCGGTGACGAAGAACTGTTCGGAGTCCATCTTGTGTTTGGAGAGGTCCTCGACGTCGACCGTGCGGAAGTTTCCCAGCCCGACGTGCAGGGTGATGAATGCGCTGTCGATGCCCTTGATCTCCATGCGTTTCATCAGGTGCTTGGAGAAGTGCATGCCGGCCGTCGGGGCGGCCACGGCGCCTTCGTGGCGGGCGAAGATGGTCTGATAGCGTTCGGCGTCTTCGGGTTCGACCTTTTCGCGGACCCACTTGGGCAGCGGCGTTTCGCCCAGCGAGAAGAGCGTTTTCTTGAACTCCTCGTACGAACCGTCGAAGAGGAAGCGCAGCGTACGGCCGCGTGAGGTGGTGTTGTCGATGACCTCGGCCACGAGCAGGTCGTCGTCGCCGAAGTAGAGTTTGTTTCCGATGCGGATCTTGCGGGCGGGGTCGACCAGCACGTCCCACAGGCGCAGGTCGCGGTTGAGTTCGCGCAGCAGGAAGATTTCGATTTCGGCGCCGGTCTTCTCCTTGTTTCCGTAGAGGCGGGCGGGGAAGACCTTCGTGTCGTTGAAGACGAAGAGGTCCTTTTCCTCGAAATATTCGATGATGTCCTTGAAGATGCGGTGCTCGATGGTTCCCTTGGCGCGGTTGATGACCATCAGACGGGCTTCGTCGCGATTCTCGGCCGGATATTTGGCCAGCATCTCGGGGGAGAACTCGTAGCCGTATTGCGATAACTTCATAGCAAAAAACGCTTTTTTACGTTCAGAAAAATAAGACAGATTATTCTCTATACGTAAAAAACGTCATTTTGTTTCAAGATTTTGCAGATTTTCAAGGAATTCGTCCAGCGACCAAGCGTTTTCGACGGTAAAACCGCCGCTTCGGGTGCGGCGCAGGGCCGTCAGGTGGGCGCCGCTCTGCAGTGCCTCACCGATCTCGCGGGCCAGCGAGCGGATGTAGGTACCCTTGCTGCAGCGGACGCGGATGCGGATCTTCGGCAGCTCGCACTCGAGCAGCTCCATCTCGTAGATGGTGATCAGCGCCTGCCGCACGGCCACCTCCTCGCCGGCGCGGGCCAGTTCGTAGGCGCGCGTTCCGTCGATCTTCTTGGCCGAGTAGACGGGCGGGGTCTGGAGGCGTTGGCCCGTCAGGTCGGCCAGCGCCTTCTCCACGGCCTGGCGGGTGATGTGCTCCCAGGGATAGGTGTGGTCGATTTCGTGTTCGAGGTCGAAGCTGGGGGTCGTGGCGCCGAGCATGACGTCGGCGATGTACTCCTTCTCCTCGGCCTGCAGGGCGTCGACCATCTTGGTGGCGCGGCCGATGCAGACCAGCAGGACGCCCGTGGCCAGGGGGTCGAGCGTTCCGGCGTGGCCGACCTTGATGCGGCGGTAGCCGAGTTTGCGGAGCGAGAACTTGATTTTGCGGACCACGTCGGTCGAGGTCCAGCGCAGCGGTTTGTCCAGTACGGCGATGTAGCCCTCCTCGAAGTTGATGCCGTGCAGATCGGGGGTCTGTTTCATCAGCAGAGATAGCTTATGATGGATACCAGTCCGGCAGCGGCGCAGTATACGGCGAACCAGATGAGCCGTCCGCGCTGTACGACCTCGAGCATGAAGCGGCAGGCCAGACATCCGGTGATGAACGAGGCGAGGAATCCGGCCATGAGGGGCACGGTTCCGACGCCGGCGGTGAGTTCTCCCTTGACCGCCTCGAGGAACGTCTCGCCGAGGATCGGCAGCAGCACCATGAGGAACGAGAACTGGGCGACAGCCGCTTTTTTGTTGCCCAGGAGCAGCCCGGTGGCGATGGTCGACCCCGATCGCGAAAGTCCGGGCATGGCGGCGCAGGCCTGCGCCAGACCGATGATCAGGGCGTCGCGGTAGGAGATTGACTCCTTCTGGCGGGGTTTGGCCCAGTAGGCGAAGGCGAGCAGGACGGCTGTCAGCAGGAGCATGGCGCCGACGACAACCAGAATATAGGGGGCGTTGAGCAGGGCGTCGAGCTGGTCCTTGAGCAGAAACCCGACGATGCCGATGGGGATCATCGAGAGGAGGATCTTGAGGACGTAGGCCTGTTCGTCGTTGAACCTGCGGGAGAAGAGCCCCGTGAGGAGTCGGCGGATCTGGCTCCACAGGACGACGATTGTGCTCAGAACGGTTGCGGCATGGAGTGTGACGTCGAAGGTGAGGTTCTCTTCGAGCTGGACGCCGAGCAGCTCCTTGGCGATCTGGAGGTGACCGCTGCTCGAGACGGGGAGGAATTCGGTGATTCCCTGTACGATGCCGAGCAGAATGGCTTGCAGTGTATCCATCGTGTGAAGGCGAACGGGTTAATTGAAACGTTTCAGGATGGCGTAGATCTCGAAGGCGAAACCGCCGATCACGAGGATCGGTGCGAGGGTGATTCTCCGCCAGGAGAACATGGCGTAGTTGAACTCGTCGGGGGAGTCGCTGCCGCCTCCGGCCATCAGGAGGAATCCGACGAGGATGGTGGCAAGGCCGATGACCAGCAGGATGTAGTTTTTACGCGAGAGGGGCATGCGGGGGTTTTCCGGCTGCTGCTCGGGCGTTTTGGCGGGATTCTTTTTCATTTAATAAAGGTATATCTTGTTTGACTTCATGTTGACGAATTTGTTGAGAGCCACCCAGGTGAAGAGTCCCGAGATGAGCACGCCGCCGAGGATCATGGCGCCGAGGATGATACCCAGCCGGCGCATTTCGGCCAGCGTGAGCAGTTCGGGCACCGCCTCGTTGAGGCCGTAGACCGCGAGGCCGAAGAGTAGCGAGGCGGCCACGCCGGCGATGATCCCCTGCGTGATGCTGTTTCCGAGGAAGGGCTTCATGATGAACCACTTGGTGGCGCCGACCAGCTTCATCGTGTTGATCAGATAGCGTTTCGAGAAGATGGCCAGCCGGATGGTGTTGTTCAGCAGCACGAGCGAGACGACGAGCAGCGCTCCGCCGAAGAGGATCAGGATGAGGCGGATCTTGCTCACCGTGGCGTGGAGGCGTTCGGCGACCCGGGCGGGATAGGAGACCCGCTCGACGCCGGGGATGCGTTCGAGGGCACCGATCAGGTCGTCGAGCAGGGCCTGGTCGGCCGATGCGGCGGTGAGCGTCAGTTCGAACGAGTCGAGCAGCGGATTCTCCTCGAGCACCTCCTCGAATTCGGCGCCGAACATGCGGCGGAACTCCGTATCTTCGGCCTTCGCCTCCTTCGACGAGAAGGTGATCGTGGCGATGAGATCCTCGGCCGCGAGCCGCTTTTCGATCTCGGCGCGCTGCTCCTCGGAGAGGTCGTTCGAGAGTTCGACCGTCAAGGCGACGCTCTCCTGAAGGGTCCTTGCGACCTGCAGGGCGGCGGCCATCAGATAGCCGACCGATCCCAGCAGAAAGAGGACGAGCGTGATGCTGAGGGTCGAGATGATGTAGGAGTTCCGAACCTTGCGTTTGAGTCTTTTGTCATCCTTCATGGTGTGCGGTTTTTTTCTTGCGAAGGGCAAATACGATGATGGCGGCCAGGGTTCCGAGCAGGATCAACGCCGAGCAGATGCCCGTGACGGCCTCGACGGTGTTCCAGGCCGGGGCGCGGAAACGCCACTCGACGGTGTGCTGCCCGGCCGGCAGGCGCATGGCGCGCAGCACGTAGTCGGCGCGGAAGGCGGGGCTTTCGATACCGTCGACATAGGCTTTCCACCCCTTGTCGTAGTAGATTTCGGAGAAGACCGCGACGGCCTCCTCGGGCGTGGAATATTCGTAACGGAGGTAGTTGGGGCGGTACTCCACCAGATTGATGCGGGCCGTGGAGTCCTGTCCGAGGGGCGTCTGCCGAGCGGCGACCGCTTCGGCCTGTGCGGTGTTTACGACGGCCGTCGTGCGGAGGTTGACCTGCCCTAACAGGTCGATCTCCTCCCGGGCCGAAGCGGCGCCGGCCAGCGAATCGACGAACCACGCCGCACCGCAGGCTGTCGTGCGGCGCTGGGCCTGCGGCTGGCCGTCCTCGCCGGGGACGATCACGTAGCGGGTGTTCAGCATGTCGAGCACCGCGGGGTTCAAATCGTTCAGATAGCGGTCGATCAGATCCTGATAGCGGGCCAGTTTGGCGCCGTGATAACCGCCTACCGAGCGGTGGAAATAGGAGGTCGTGGCGTCGTTGAAGGGGCTGACCGTGAGGTTCAGCACGCGGTATCCGGGATCCTTGTCCTGCATGATGGCCCGGTCGGCGGCCGAGGGGGAGACCTGCGTGCTGCGGGGCGAGACGAAATCCTCCGAGGAGAGGAAGCGGCGGTCGACCGGCACCAGGTCGATCAGCATTACACAGGCCAGTGCGGCGATCAGCACGTTGCGGCCCATCTTTTTCAGCCCCCAGAGGGCGATGCAGCCTGCGGCCAGGAGCACCATGAGGAGCGAACGCCAGGCGTCGGCCTGCATCATGGCCTGCCGGTCGGCTGCGATTCCGCGGGCCACGGCGTCGCCCCATTCGACATCCATGCCGCGGTCGACGTAGCTCTGGAGGCCGTTGGCCTGGAAGAGCTGGCGGAAGGTTTCGCCCATCTGTTCGGCGCTGGCCGCGCGCCCGAAGTCGAAGAGCGAGCCTCCGGCCACGGCGAAGAGCAGGCAGAGACCTCCGGTGACGCCGGCGGCCCAGGCCAATCCCTTCCAGAAGCGCTCGCGGGGGATCTCCTCGCGCCAGATGCGCATCAGGGCGAAGGCACCGAGCAGCGGCACGGCCCACTGGATGACGACGAGCGTCATCGAGACGGTGCGGAACTTGTTGTATCCGGGCAGGTATCGGAAGGCCAGTTCGGTGAATCCCATCCAGTTGCGGCCCCAGGCCAGCAGCAGCATCAGCAGCGAGACGGCCAGGATCCACCAACGGTTTCGGCCGCTGGTCCAGATGGCACCGAGCAGGGCCAGGAAGATGGCCGCAGCCCCGAGATAGGTCGGGCCGGCGGTGTAGGGCTGTTCGCCCCAGTAGGCGGGAAGTTGGGCGGCCCAGCTTCCGAGCGAGGGGGCGCCCAGCTGCCGGCCGATGTCGGTCAGTTCGGCGGCGGTCTGTCCGTCGGCTGGGAGCGGCGCGGCCGATTCGCGGCCCATGAAGTCGGGGATCAGCAGATTGAAGCTCTCGGCCTTGCCGTAGCTCCAGGCCGTGGCGTAGTCGAGGTCCAGACCGCGGGAGTCGCTTTCCGAGGTGGCGCCGCCGTTGTCTGCGGCGGCCAGCTCCGAGCCGCCGCGGATGGTCTCCTTCGAGTGCTGGGCGGTGTACCAGAGCGGGGCGAAGTTCGATCCCAGGGCCAGCAGTCCGGCCGCGGCGAGGGCTGCCGTGCGTACGGCGAATTGTTTGAGGTGCTTCTCCCGCAGCGCGACGATGCCTTCGCTGATCCAGAGGGCGGCCATGGCCACCAGGAAATAATAGGTGATCTGCGGGTGGTTGGCGCCGATTTCGAGCGAGGTGGCCAGCGCCGTCAGGACCATTCCGGCCCAGACGTTGCGGCGCAGGGTTGCCCACGCCCCGCCCATCATCAGCGGGGCGTAGACCAGCGCCCACATCTTGGTGATGTGGCCGGCGCCGATGATCAGCAGGAAGTAGGTCGAGAAGCCGTAGGCCAGTGCCGGGACGACCCCGACCCAGGGGTTCACGCCGCAGATCAGGAGCATGAGCCACATCGAGAGCATGGCGAAGAAGAGGAAGGCCGCCGGGGTGTCGATCCAACGGACGACCTTTCCGACGTGGTTTTTGACCAGCTGAGCGGGGTAGGCGACGTTGATCAGATAGGCGGGCATTCCGCCGAACATGCCTCCGGTCCACTGGGGGTCCTCGCCGGTCTGGGCCCTCATCCGGGAGATATCCCGGGCCATGCCTTCGTATTGGATGACGTCGTGCTGCGGGAGGACCTCGCCGCGGAACTGCGGGGCGCAGTAGAGAGCCGCGGCCACGAAAAAGATCAGGATGGCAGCGATCGCGGGGATCATCCCGACGATGTTCTTGCGGTTGAAATTCATTTCATCGACTCTTAATCAACGGCCAAAGGTACGAAAAAAGCGCGAGAGTCCGAGTCAGGATTGGGAAAAATGACTATCTTTGCGAGTATGATTACGCTTGAAAACATCCGCAAGCCCGTCACGGCGGAACTGGCCGCGTTCGAAGAGTTTGTCGAACGGCAGTTCACGGCCGAGGGCGAATTGCTCTCCGATATGTTGCGCTATGCGCTTTCCGCGCGGGGAAAGGGGATCCGGCCGACGCTGGTGATGCTCTCTGCGGCGATGAATGCCTCGGTCAAGGGGGCCTCGACGGGGCGTCGGGCCTGCCTGGCGGCCATGCTGGTGGAGATGATCCACGTGGCGTCGCTGATCCACGACGACGTGATCGACGAATCCGACACGCGCCGGGGCCGGGCCTCGGTGAATGCTCGCTGGCAGTCGCACAAGGCCGTTATTCTGGGCGACTACATCCTGGCGCGGAACATGAATATCGGGCTTCAGAGCGGGCAGTTCGACCTGGTGACGCACATCTGCGGATCCATGGCTGCATTATGTGAGGGAGAGGTGTTGCAGGACGAATGTGCTGCCAACCGGACGATGACCCGCAAGTCCTATCTCGAAATCATCTACAAGAAGACGGCCTGTCTGCTGGGGATCAGCTCCTCGGCCGGCGCCCTGGCCGTGGGGGCAACCCGCGACAAGGTGACGACGATGCGCCGTTTCGGCGAGGCGCTGGGCATGGCTTTCCAGATCCAGGACGACATCCTGGACTATACGCCGACGGCCCAGACCGGCAAACCGGCCTGCAACGACCTGCGTGAAGGCAAGATCACGCTTCCGCTGCTGGTCATACTCGAGGACGCCGCGGAGCAGCGGCGTGCGGAGCTCCTCGAACGGCTTGCCCATTGCCACGAGGATGATGCCGCGGTGGAGTACCTCCGCTCGACGGTGGAGCAGGAGGGGGGCCTCCGTCAGGCCGGCGAGGTGATGCAGGGCTATATCACGCGGGCCGTCGAGATGCTTTCGGACTACGAAGATTCGGAGTATCGTTCGGCGCTTGTGAACCTCTGCGCCTATGTGGCGGAGCGGGACCGATGACTCGAACTCAATTAACCTAACATTTCTAAAACCATATGGAACAAACGCAAAAGAAAAACTACACGTTGCCCATCATCATGATGTTCGCGCTGTTTGCGATGATTTCGTTCGTGACGGGCCTCACGAACCCGTTGGGCGTAATCGTGAAGAACCAGTTCTCGGTGGCGAACTGGATGTCGCAGCTGGGCAACGCCGCCAACTTCATTGCCTATGCCTTCATGGGTCTGCCGGCGGGTCTGATGCTCAAGCGCATCGGTTACAAGAAGACGGCACTGGTGGCCATTGCCGTGGGCTTTATCGGCGTGGGCATCCAGTTCCTCTCGGGTGAGGCGGGCAGCTTCGGCATCTATCTGGCCGGCGCCTTCATCTCGGGCTTCTCGATGTGCATGCTCAACACGGTGGTCAACCCGATGCTCAACACGTTGGGCGGCGGCGGCAAGAAGGGCAACCAGCTGATCCAGTTCGGCGGTTCGCTGAACTCGATCTCGGCGACGATCGTGCCGATTCTGGTGGGTTACCTGATGGGCAATGCCGCCAATGCGACGATCAGCGATGCGGCTCCCGCCCTGTTCATCGCCATGGGCATCTTCGCCGTGGTCTTCGTCGTGCTGCTGGCCGTGAAGATCCCCGAGCCGTATGCCATCGAGGAGGCCAAGTCGGCCAAGAAGGACAAGCACAGCGCCATGTCGTTCCGTCACTTCGTACTCGGTACGGTGGCCATCTTTATTTACGTAGGTGTCGAGGTGGGTATTCCCAACTTCATGAACCTCTTCCTGACGGCCTCTCCGGATGCTGCGACGAGCGGTATGGGAATCGCCGCTGCGGCAGCCGGTTCACTGGTCGGCACCTACTGGTTCCTGATGATGATCGGCCGTCTGGTCGGCGGACTGATCGGCGGTAAGGTTTCGAGCCGCACGCAGCTGATGGCAGTCTGCCTGGTGGCAATCGTTTTCGTACTGCTGGGCATCTTCGCCCCGACGACGGTCGAGGGCCGCATGCCGGTCTTCACGGGTACGGGCTTTGCCATGATCAAGGTGCCGATCGGTGTGATGTTCCTCACGCTGTGCGGTCTGTGTACCTCGGTGATGTGGGGTGGCATCTTCAATCTGGCGGTCGAGGGCCTCGGCAAGTACACGTCGATGGGTTCGGGTATCTTCATGATGATGGTCTGCGGCGGCGGCATCCTTCCGCTGATCCAGGGCTATGTGGCCGACCTGGCAGGCTATCTGTCGAGCTACTGGGTGATCATCGCCGGTCTGCTTTACATGCTCTATTATGCCGTAGCCGGATCGAAGAACGTCAACAAGGATATTCCGGTGGACTAGTTCCGCGGAGTCCGGATTCGGAAAAACGGGGCGCTCTCGATGGGGAGTGCCCCGTTTTTTTGAGGGAGGGGGCTGAGGAGGGAGGGAGCTGAGAGGAGGAAGGCTCGGCGGACAGACGGGTGTGCGTTGACGGATGCGTGTTGACGGGTGCTCCATGCCGTTTCGAGGTGCAAAAAAAATGTCTCACGGACAACCGTGAGACATTTTTTCGTGCAAATTCCGCGGATTATTTCTCCGTGCGGGTCATGCGCTTCTCCTTGATGCGGGCCTTCTTTCCGGTCAGATCGCGGAGATAGTAGATGCGGGCGCGACGTACGACACCGACCTTGTTGACTTCGATCTTGTCGATGTGAGGGGAGTAGAGGGGGAAGATACGCTCTACGCCTACGCCGTTCGAAACCTTGCGGATGGTGAACATCTTGGTTTTGCCCGAACCCTTGATCTGGATCACGACACCGCGGAAGTTCTGCAGGCGCTCCTTGTTACCCTCGATGATTCGGTAAGATACGGTGATCGTGTCACCGGCCTTGAACGACGGTACGTCAGCATCCGTCTTGGGCCACATCTGCTCGTTGACGAGCTTGATGATTGCGTCCTTGTTCATTGTTGCAACAAATTTTTTAAAGTTTCGCACTCGACATTCCCGCTGCGGTCTGGCTACCATACCGGACTTTTTCCGATAATCCTGCGGTGTGAGAGGTGTTCGGCGAAGGCTTGTCCACTCCGTTGGATTGTCCGTTTCCCGGCCCTCCACCGGCTGCGAGCCTCCCGTTACTCACCCCCCCCCTCCCCGCGTTGCTCTACCGCCCAATGAAAGAGGTCGATATACGCCCTGTCGGGAGCGCAAAGATAAGGAGAAAAAACGAAACAACATAGGAAAGCGCGAAAAAAGAGCGATTTATTCGTATCTTTGTCTCCGCTGTCCGCCTCGGAGAGCTCCTCCCGAGCCGCTCCAACTCCGGCAGGACCCGACGAAGAGTCCGCCGCAGATGCCATGCCGGCATTGCCCCTCCCCGGTGAGGAGGCCGGCTAAGGTCCCGACGAGGATGCCCCGGACGTGGCCTGCCGACGGGAGGCTGCGATCCCCGAATCGCAGCCTGACTGCGCGGGGCAACGCTTCGGACGGCAAGACCGAAAAAACGAAGAAGATGGAAAACGAACGATTGATACTGGTCACCAACGATGACGGCTACGCATCGAAAGGCTTTGCCGCAGCTATCGAGGTGGCGCGGAATTTCGGCCGGGTGGTGGCCGTGGCCCCCGAGACGCCGCAGAGCGGCATGAGCCAGGCCATCACGATGTACAATCCGCTCTACCTGCGCAAGATCCGCGAGGAGGAGGGACTTGAGGTCTACTCCTTTTCGGGGACGCCGGTCGACTGCGTGAAGATGGCCTTCGACTACCTGTTGCGCGAGCAGCGGATCGACCTGGTGATCTCGGGCATCAACCACGGCTCGAATTCGGCGGTCAATATTCTCTATTCGGGGACGATGGGTGCAGCCATCGAGGGGAGTTTCTACGGATGTCCCTCGGTGGGGCTGTCGCTCGACGACCACGGCGCCGATGCCGACTTCGACGGGGCGGTGCTCTACGGGCGGCAGATCATCGGCGACCTGCTCGCCGGGGAGATCCTGCTGCCGCTGTGCCTGAACGTGAACGTTCCCGTCGGGCGTCCCGAGGAGCTGCGCGGCATCCGGCTGTGCCGTCAGAACCGGGGCTTCTGGCGTGAGGAGTTCTACCGCCACGAGGATCCGCGCGGGCGGGAGTATTTCTGGCTGACGGGGGCCTTCGTCGACGGCGAGCCCGAGGCGGAGGATACGGACGAGTGGGCCCTGCGCAACAAATACGTCTCGGTGGTTCCCGTACATACCGATCTGACGGATTACCGCCAGCTGAAGCATCTGCGGCGCTTTTTCCCCGCGGCGTGCGACGGAGAGCCCGAATCCCGAAAATAACGGCCGAATCGTGCGGCCGATTGGCTGCCGTTTCGTATCTTTGTAGGGAGTAGAAAAAGAGTACCGCCTATGCTCATCCGGATTCTGTTGGTCATTTCGATCGTCATCCAGTGCGTGGCCACGGGTTATGCACTGCGTCTGGTCCACACCACGAAGTACAATTCGGTGTGGATCCTCTTCATCGTGGGCTTCTCGCTGTTGTCCGTCGAACGGCTGATCCAGCTGCTCGTGGAGTCGGGCGTGGAGGTGATCTCGCGGTGGTGGTTCGCCTATCTGGGCATCGTGATCTCGGTCTGCCTTTCGATCGGGGTGATGTATGCCCACAAGCTCTTCAAGTACATTGCGCGGCTGAACCGCCAGCGGTCGCTGCTCAACAAACGGATCCTCACGGCCGTATTGCGCACCGAGGAGAAGGCTCGTTCGCGCTTCTCGAAGGAGCTGCACGACGGACTGGGGCCGCTGTTGTCGTCGGCCAAGATGTCGCTGTCGGCCCTTTCGCGCGGTGAGCAGAGCCCCGAACAGCGCGAGATCATCGCCAATACGACCTATGTGATCGATGAGGCGATCCGTTCGCTGCGCGAGATCTCGAACAACCTCTCGCCCCACGTGCTGAACGATTTCGGACTGGCGCGCGGCGTGCAGAACTTTATCGACAAGAGCGCGGCGATGCACAACGTGAAGATCCGCTTCACGACCAACCTGCGCAGCGAGCGTTATGATACGGACATCGAGGTGATCCTCTACCGGGTGATCTGCGAGCTGATCAACAACTCGCTCAAACATGCCGCCTGCACGGAGGTGAACCTGTCGTTGTCGCAGAACGGACCGGAGCTGGCGCTCGACTATTCGGACAATGGCCGGGGATTCAATCCGCAGGCGATGATGGACTGCGGCATGGGGCTTTCGAACATTGCCTCGCGGATCAACTCGCTGGGCGGGACGTTCGACATCACCTCGTCGAAGGGCAAGGGGATGCGGGCCGCCATCCGGGTGAATACGCAGCAGGAGCCGGCTCCCGCACCGCGCAAACGCAAACGCCGCCGCTGACATGGACCGCCGCATCATCCTCGTAGACGACCATTCGCTCTTCCGCAACGGACTGCGGGGGCTGTTGGAGCATTGCGCCGGGTGCCACGTCGTGGGCGAAGCCGCCAGCGGCGAGGAGTTTCTGGCGATGATCGACCGTGTGGAGGCGGATATCGTCTTCATGGACTTTGCGATGCCGGGGCTGGACGGGGCGCAGACCACCGAACGGGCCCTGGCGCGCCATCCCGAACTGCGTATCATCACGCTGTCGATGTTCGGCGAGGAGAGCTACTATTCGCGCATGGTGGAGGCCGGGGCGAAGGGCTTCCTGCTGAAGGATTCCGACATCGGCGACGTGCTGGAGGCAATGGATGCGGTGATGGCCGGCGGGAGCTACTTCTCGCCGCAGCTGCTTTCGTCGCTGACGGGACGGATGCGCACCCGCGACGACGCGCCGGATGAACAGCTTTCGGCACGTGAGCGGGAGATTCTGGTGGCCGTATGCCAGGGGCTTTCGAACCAGGAGATCGCCGATGCCCTCTTCATCTCGAAGCGCACGGTGGACAAGCACCGGGCCAATATCCTCGAAAAGACCGGCTGCAAGAATACGGCCTCGCTGGTGGTCTACGCCATCCGCAACGGCATTGTGGAACTCTGACCCCCCCCGGCCGGTAGGGCCTTGTCACGTGATTCCGGTTTGTCGAGCCGCTCCCCGAGGCGGCTTCTGTCGTTTCGGGGGCGTCAGAGTTCGGAAGCAACGTTCCGTAGCCGCGGCCTCAGAGCAGCGGCGAGAAGAGGCGCATGAGCGATTCGGCCCACCGCCGCGGCCGCGGGCGGTTGAACCATTCGGCCGGAGTCAGCGGATGGGAGTTCGAGGCGTCGTGGTCGAAGATGGCGGCCATGCGGGCCGTGAATTCGGCGTCGTAAAGGAAGGCGTTGACCTCGAAGTTGTGCTCGAAACTGCGGAAATCCATGTTCGCGGAGCCGATCACCGTCAGGTCGTCGTCGACAATCAGGAGTTTGGAATGGAGAAATCCCGGGGTGTAGAAGAGAATCTTCACTCCGGCCTTCATCATGTCGTCCAGATAGGAGTGCGAGGCGAGGTCGACCACGCGCGAATCGGAGCGTGCCGGGAGCATCAGCCGTACGTCGATTCCGGCCAGTGCGGCGGTCTGCAGGGCGGAGTTCAGCACCTCGGAGGGGAGGTAGTAGGGGGTTTGGATCCAGATGCGGTGGCAGGCCCGGGCGACGGCGTAACTGTCGGCCTGGAGCAGCGTGCGCCACTTGCCGAAGGGACCGCTGGGGACGATCTGCAGCACGTCGCGGGTGAAGTGCCGGGTCGGCGGGTAGTACTCGGCCCCGGTGATGCGCTGTTTGGTGGTGGCCGACCAGTCGCTCAGGAACGAGGCCTGGAGTCCGGCCACGCCGTTTCCCTCGATGCGGAAGTGGGTGTCGCGCCAGATGCCCCAGTCGGTGCCGTAGACGTATCGGTCGGCGATGTTCATGCCGCCGATGAATCCCACGCGGCCGTCGATGACGGCGATTTTGCGGTGGTTGCGGTAGTTGATCTTGCTGGTGAAGCGCGGGAAGCGGACGTGGAGGAAGGCGCGAACCTCGATTCCGTCGCGGCGGAGCGACGCGAAGAAGGATTTCTTGACGCTGCTGCTGCCGACGTCGTCGTAGAGGATGCGGACCTGAACCCCTTCGCGGGCCTTGGCGCGCAGGGCGTCGCACAGCCGGCTTCCGGTCCGATCGTTGCAGAGGATGTAGTACTGGAGGTGGATATGGTGGCGTGCGCGGGCTATTTCATCGAGCAGGGCCTCCATTTTGGAGGCACCGTCGGTGTAGGGGGTGATGCGGCTTCCGTAGAGCGGCACGGCGTGAATGGTGCTCTTGAGCAGGCGGGCGAGGGGCTGCCAGTGTTCGGGAATCTCGGGCCGCGAGGGATCCTGGGCCTCGATCAGCCGCATGGAGATGCGTTTGCGGGTCCGGCGGGAGATGATGCGCTGTTTGGAGAGGTTCTGCCCGAAGAAGAAGTAGAAGACCAGACCGACTACGGGTGCGAAGAGGAGCACGATGACCCACGGCAGGGTCTTCAGCGGGTTCCGGTTGTCGGTGATGATGACCAGAATGACGCTGAGGATCGTGACCGAATAGAGCGCGATGAAGAGGTATGTCAGGATCTGCGGCATGTACTTTCCATCCTACGTACGTTCCGTCTGACGTACGTTGCATATCCGGCCGGACCGTTTGCCGGATCTCTTCGTTGTTCGTCGGTTTGCGCCGTGTTCCGCAGCTCCGGTCTGGGGCGTCGGAGCGGTTCATCCGGGGTTTCCGGCAAGGGTCTTCCGGCTTTCGTCACAGCGTTTTATTTCTGCGTGGCGGCGTCGGGGAACTGGATCGTGTAGAGCAGGTGCTCGATGCCGCGGATGTAGTTGCGCTTGCGGGGTTTGTTCAGATCCGGCGCGTAGACGTAGCCGTCGAGGGTGATGACGCGGTTGGTCTTGGTGTCGACGGTGGCGTAGCTGACGAACGGACCGCCCATGAAGTCGCCGTAGACATCCCAAAAGCCTCGCATTTCACACCAGAGCCGACCCTCGAGCCGGAACATGCGGAAATCCGGGGCGAAGGCGTCCGAAGTGGTCATGTAGGAGCCGTCGGAGGGTCCTGGGATCAGCGCCGCAAATTCGTTGCGGGCCTTGACGAGCGCCTCGGGCGTGAGCGATTCGGGACCTTCGTAGGGGTAGGCGTAGATGAAGAAGCCCTGGCTGGCGGTGGGGTATTCGTAACGGGCCCAGAGGAAGTCGTCGGTCTGCTTGGCCAGCACGTAGCCCTTCGGGACGCGGATCTCCATGCCGAAGAGTTTGCGGACGGCGTCTTCGATGCCGGGGTTGTTGAACGAGGTATAGGAGTTGACGTCCCGGTCGCGTTCGGCCTGTTCGAGGACGTGCAGCAGGTTGTTGCGGTTTTTGGAGAGGTATCCGACCACGGCGTTGTCATCGGGGCCCTGGAGCGTGATGACGATCTGGGGTTCGGAGGTGACGTCATACTCCACGGCGGCCGAGGCCTCCTGGAGCGCAGGGTCGACGACCACCTTGAGGATGTTGCGGTGGTCGGCAATCATGTCCTTGAAACCGCGTTCGGTGACGCGCAGCACGTCGAACAGGGGTTCGTCCTGGTTCAGGTAGGGTACCGGTGCGGTGAAGATGGCTCTCAGCGAGTCGCCGAGCTCTCCGTTCCACTCCATCTGAGGGCATACGACGATGAGTTCGTAGGGGCGGCCCTGGGCAGCCTTTTTCTTGCTCAACGTATTGAAGGCGTCACATCCCACCATCGTCAACAGGATCATGACGATCCCCATTCCCTGAAAAAAGCGTTTCATAATCGATTGCAATGAACTGAACATCCACAAATATACAACTATTTTTCCAAAAGGCACGGAAAATGATTATTTTTGCGGACGTATGCGCTTGAAACCGCCAAAAATCATCCGGCGTCTGATGCCGGACCTGATCTGGGAGATCAACGACCCGGACGGGGTCTTTCTGACCTTCGACGACGGCCCCACGCCGGGCATCACCGAGTGGATTCTCTCGACGCTGGAGAAGTACGATGCCAAGGCGACCTTCTTCGTGCTGGGCAAGAACGTGGAGATGTACCCCGACCTTTACCAGCGGATTCTGGATGCCGGACACAAGATCGGCAATCATACCTATTCGCATCAGAAGGGGTGGGGCATGAGCCTCGAGCGCTATACGGAGGATGTCGACTTTGCCAACGATCTGCTGCATACGGAGCTCTTCCGCCCGCCCTACGCGCAGATCACGCCGGCGCAGGCGCGCCTGCTGGGGCAGCGCTACAAGCTGGTGATGTGGGACATCATCTCGCGCGACTACAACCGGCAGCTCTCGCCGCGCACGTGTCTGAAGAACGTGACGAAGTATCTGGCCCCCGGTGCGATCGTCGTCTTCCACGACAGTGAGAAGGCCTTCCGCAACATGCGCTACGCTCTTCCGCGGACGCTGGAGAAGATCCGCCAGCTGGGTCTTCGCTGCAAGGCGATCGAGTTGTAGCCGAGCGGCATGAGGGGCGGATGCGGGCTGTCGGGTTGGCGATTCTGCCTCCGCGGAGGCCTGTCCGGCCGGGATTAGGAATTTCGGGATATTTTGTGTACCTTTGGGGCCGCAAGATCCATCGACGCGAAAACACTTAAAAAATACAATACCTATGGCAACAACCGCAGATATCAAGATCGGCATGTGCATCGAGCTGGACGGCAAGACGTTCCAGATTGTCGATTTCCAGCATGTGAAACCCGGCAAGGGCCCGGCTTTCGTACGTACGAAACTCAAGAACCTGGAGAACGGCCGTGTGCTGGACAACACCTTCTCGGCCGGCGCCCGCATCGAGCCGGTGCGTGTCGAGCGTCGTCCGTACCAGTTTACCTACGAGGATGACCTGGGCATGCACTTCATGCACACGGAGACCTTCGAGGAGATCATCATCGACAAGAACCTGATCAACAACTACGACCTGATGGCCGACGGCCAGATCGTCGAGGTGATGTTCCACACGGAGAAGGAGACGGTTCTTTCGGCCGAGCTCCCGCCGATCGTCGACATGGAGGTGACCTATACGGAGCCGGGAGTGAAGGGCGATACGGCGTCGACGAACTCGCTCAAGCCGGCGACGGTGAACACGGGTGCCACGATCCGCGTGCCGTTGTTCATCAACACGGGCGACAAGATCCGCGTTGACACCCGTACGCGCGAATACTACGAGCGCATCAAGTAGGGGTTGCGGACTGCGCAGCGAAAAAGAGGCCTCCGACACTTTGTCGGAGGCCTCTTTTTCGCTGGAATCACTTGGGTCATTCCATGCCCGGAGTCTCGAATTCGCGCATGACGGCCTCCATCTTGCGGCGGATTTCTGCGGTGCAGAGGTTTCCGATGCTCCCCTCGTGGGTGTGGTGTACCTCGCGCGTGGGACGGTACTCGCCGCGCTGGACGGCCATGCCCACCTGACGGTAGGCTTCACGGAAGGGCACGCCCTGCAGCACCAGCCGGTTGACATCCTCCACCGTGAAGAGGTAGTCGTAGCGGCTGTCGTCGAGGATGTGGTCGTTGACCCGCACGTGGGCCAGCATGAAGTCGCACATCCGGAGCGTGCGCTTGATCTCCCCGATGGCCGGGAAGAGAATGTCCTTCATCAGCTGCAGATCGCGGTGGTAGCCGACCGGGAGATTGGTGGTCAGCAGGGCGATCTCGTTGGGCAGCGACTGCAGGCGGTTGCAGCGGCCGCGCATGATCTCGAAGACGTCGGGATTCTTCTTGTGGGGCATGATGCTCGAACCGGTCGTCAACTCGTCGGGCAGCGAGATGAATCCGAAGTTCTGACTCATGAAGAGGCAGGCATCCATGGCCAGCCGTCCGATGGTGGCGGCCACGGCGGCGATGGCCGCAGCGGCGGCACGTTCGCTCTTTCCGCGGCTCATCTGGGCGGCGACGACGTTGTAGTGGAGCGTCTCGAAGTGGAGCAGACGGGTGGTCATCGTGCGGTCGAGGGGAAATGACGAACCGTATCCGGCGGCCGAACCGAGCGGATTCTGGTTGGCGATGTGCCAGGCGGCCGTGAGCAGCCGCATGTCGTCGACGAGCGTCTCGGCATAGGCGCCGAACCACAATCCGAACGACGAGGGCATGGCGATCTGCAGATGGGTGTATCCGGGCATCAGCACGTCGCGGTAACGCTCGCTCTGCTCCTGCAGGCGGTCGAAGACCGTGCGCACGGCGTCGGCGATCTGGCGCAGTTCATCGCGCAGGAAGAGTTTCAGATCGACCAGCACCTGGTCGTTGCGCGAACGCCCCGAGTGGATCTTCTTGCCGACGTCGCCCAGCCGGCGGGTCAGCATCAGCTCGACCTGCGAGTGGACATCCTCCGTGTCGGGTTCGATGGCGAAGCGTCCGGCCTCGATCTCGGCGGCGATCTCCTGCAGACCGGCCGTCAGCGTGCGGAGCTCGTCGGCCGTGAGGAGCCCGATCTTTTTGAGCATGGCGATGTGGGCCAGTGACCCCTGTACGTCGTAACGGGCCAGCTGGAGGTCCAGTTCGCGGTCGTTGCCGACGGTGTACTCTTCGATCATCTTGTCGGGTTCGAAACCCTTGTCCCAAAGTTTGGTGCTGCTCATGCGTACAGTTTGGCTAATTGTTCGATGTATTGTTCGTAGATGGTGATGGCCTCGTCGACCTCCGCGACGAGGACGAATTCGTCGGCCGAGTGGGATCGGGCCGACTCGCCGGGTCCCATCTTGAGCGACGGGAAGGGCATCAGCGTGCGGTCGGAGGTTGTGGGCGAGACAAAGGTCTGCCGTCCGACGGCCCGTGCAGCGCGGACCAGCGGATGGTTGTCGCCCACGGCGGCGGCGCGGATGCGCGTCGAGCGCGGTACGACGTCGGAGTGCAGCACGGCGCGGAGCTGTTCGACGACCTCCTCGTTCGAGTAGGCGTCGGTCGTACGCACGTCGACGACGAAGCGGCACGTGTCCGGAACGATGTTGTGCTGCGTGCCGGCCTCGATCTGCGTCACGGCGATGCCGACGGGGCCGAGCAGCTGCGATTCGCGCTCGAAACGGAACGTGCGCAGCCGGGCGATGTCGTCCATCGCAATGTAGAGGGCATTGATTCCTTCGCCGCGGGCGGCATGTCCGCTGCGGCCGTGGGCCGTGCAGTCCAGGACGACCAGCCCGCGTTCACCCGTGGCGGCCTGCATGCCGGTGGGTTCGCCGACCAGCGCCATGTCGATCGGTCCGAGGGCCGGCAGCAGGGCCCGCATGCCGTGTTCGCCCATGCACTCCTCCTCGGCCGAGAGGGCCACAACGAGGTTGAAGGGCAGCCGGCGCGTGCGGAACGTGAGGAAGGTCTCGGCCAGCGAGACGACCGAGGCTCCGGCGTCGTTGCTTCCCAGCCCGTAGAGCCGCCCCTCTTCAAGGGTCGGCGCATAGGGATCGCGCGTGTAGGAGGCGGCCGGTCGCACCGTGTCGTGGTGCGAGTTCAGCAGCAGCGTGGGGCGTCGGGGGTCGAACCCCTCGGCGCGGGCCCAGACGTTGTTGTAGAGTCGTTCGGGGGCAGCTCCGTGGTCCGCCAGAAAGGCGAAGAGCAGATCGCCCGTGCGGGCCTCGTCACGCGACGTGGAGGGCGTTGCGATCAACGCCTGCAGCAGTTCGACGGCTTCCTTGGTTTTCGGCTTCATGCTATTTTTGAGATTTGTCGGGACTTACAGGGACGGGACCCAAAGTTTAGCGGATGACGGTTCCGATGCCGTCCGCGAGGTGGGTCGAGCTGCGGATCGTGACGCTGTGCACCCCCTGGCTGACGGCCTTCAGGGCATTCTCCACCTTGGGGATCATCCCCTTGCTGATCGTCCCGTCGGCCTTGAGTGCCGCGAAACTTTCGGCCGTGATTTCGGGAATGACCGAACGTTCGTCCTCCGGATCGCGCAGCACGCCGGCCTTCTCGAAGCAGTAGACCAGATCGACCGGTGCCAGGCGTGCGGCACCGAGAGCTACGGCCGAAGCGACGCTGTCGGCGTTGCAGTTGAGCAGCGTGCCGTGCCCGTCGTGCATGATGGCCGAGAAGACGGGCACCAGCCCCCCATCCAGCAGCCGTCCGAGCAGTTCGGAGTCGACCCGTTCGATGTCGCCTACGAAGCCGTAGTCGATCGGTTCGGGGTTGCGGCGGCGGGCCGTCACGACGTTTCCGTCGGCTCCGGACAACCCGATGGCGTTGCATCCGACGGCCTGCAGCCCGGCGACGATCTGTTTGTTGACCAACCCGGCATAGACCATCGTCACCACGTCGAGCGTGCCCTTGTCCGTAATGCGGCGTCCGTCGACCATCTGCACCTTCAGTTCGAGGCGTTCGGCAAGACGCGTGGCCAGTTTCCCGCCGCCGTGGACCAGCATCTTGGCCCCTTCGACGGCGGCGAACTCGCGGAGAAAACGCTTCAAAGCTTCGGGGTTGTCGATGACGTTGCCCCCGATCTTCATGACCGTGACCGATTTCATTGCAGCCCCTCCAGCAGACGTTTCAGCACCACCTGGGCCGAGATTTCGCGGTTGGCGGCCTCGGGGATCACCAGCGAGCGCGGCGATTCGATCACTTCGTCCGTGACGATCATGTTGCGCCGCACGGGCAGGCAGTGCATGAAGTAGGCGTTGTTCGTCAGAGCCATCTTCTCCGAGTCGACCGTCCACGAGCGGTCGCGTGAGAGGACCTTGCCGTAGTTCGGATCGGCATAGGCGGCCCAGCTCTTGGCGTAGACGAAGTCGGCACCCTCGAGGGCCTTGCGCTGGTCATACTCGACGCGGGCCGAGCCGACGAATTTCGGATCGAGTTCATAGCCTTCGGGGTGGGTGATGACGAAGTCGTAACCGGCAGCGTTCATCCACTCGGCGAAGGAGTTGGGCACGGCTTGCGGCAGGGCGTTGGGGTGGGGAGCCCAGGTCATGACGACCTTCGGGCGTTCGGTCTGCTTGTACTCCTCGATGGTGATCAGATCGGCGAAGCTCTGCAGCGGGTGGCGCGTGGCGGCCTCCATCGAGAAGACCGGGCGGCCCGAGTAGCGGATAAACTGCTCCAGGACACGCTCCTCGTAATCCTCGGCCTTGTTCTGGAAGCGGGCGAACGACCTCACGCCGATCACGTCGCAGTAGGAGCCCATGACCGGAATGGCTTCGAGCAGGTGTTCGGCCTTGTCGCCGTCCATCACCACGCCGCGTTCGGTTTCGAGTTTCCAGGCTCCCTGGTTGACGTCGAGGACCATGACGTTCATGCCCAGATTCATGGCGGCCTTCTGGGTCGAGAGGCGCGTGCGGAGGCTCGAGTTGAAGAAGAGCATCAGCAGCGTGCGGTTGCGGCCCAGTCCGGTGAACTGGAAGCGGTTTCGTTTGATTTCGAATGCCTCGGCGAGGGCTTGTTTCAGATCGCCGATATCCTGTACACAAGTGAATTTTTTCATCTCATCGATTGCTTTTCCTGTAACGCCGGTCCCCTTCAGTCGGGAATCGGCGGCGGGAGGAGTGTCGAGCTTCTCCCGACTCATTTTTGTTGCGGGTTTTCGGGAACCCGGTGCGACCGTCGGGCGGGCCGGGTAGCGGTCTGAGCTCCGGATCTTCAGCCGGATTTCAGCGGTTGGGTTGCGGGGTTCGTCGTCAATCGGAGCCCCGTTCTGCCGGCCTTTCGCCGGTTATCGGTTCTGCATCATCTCGCGGAAGGCCTCGAGAAAGCGGTCGGCCAGCTCACGCGTGAGGCACAGCGCCGGCAGCAGCCGCACGACCGAAGCGCCGGCTCCGCCCGTGAAGATGTGCTTCTCGAAGAGCAGCCGCTTGCGGAGTTCCGACCCCGAGCCGTCGATCTCGATGCCGATCATCAGACCGCGTCCGCGGACCTCCTTCAGCTCCTTCATGGCGTGGAGTTCGTCGAGCAGGTATTGCCCCACCCGGGCGGCATTCTCGACCAGACCGTCGCGTTCGATCACCTTCAGTACGGCGATGGCCGCCGCGCAGGCCAGATGGTTGCCTCCGAAGGTGGTTCCCAGCATGCCGGGGCGCGCCTCGAAGTGGGGGGCGATCAGCACGCCTCCGATCGGGAAACCGTTGGCCATTCCCTTGGCCGTGGTGATCAGGTCGGGGCGGATGCCGGCCTGCTGGTGGGCGAAGAAGCGCCCCGTGCGGCCGTATCCCGACTGGATTTCGTCCAGAATGAGCTGCGTGCCGGTCTCGGAGGCCGCTTCGCGCAGTCCGCGCAGGAAGTCGTCCGTCGGGCAGTGGATGCCCGAGACGCCCTGGATGCCCTCGACGATCACGGCGGCGAACTCCCGGGTCGAGAGCTTCGCGCGGGCCGTCTCGAGGTCGTTCAGCGGGGTGAACTCCACGTTGGGCGTGCGGTTGAAGGGCGACGAGATGGCCGGGTTGTCCGTCACGGCTACGGCGCCCGACGTGCGGCCGTGGAAGGCCCGCTCGATGGCCAGCACCTTGCTGCGGCCCGTATGGAACGAGGCGAGCTTCAGGGCGTTTTCGTTGGCCTCGGCGCCCGAGTTGCAGAGGAAGAGCCGGTAGTCGTCATATCCCGAGACGCGGCCCAGCCGGTGGGCGAGTTCGACCTGCAGCGAGTTCTGCACCGAGTTGGAGTAGAAGCCCAGCCGGCCGACCTGCTCCGAGACGGCCTTGACGTAGTCGGGCTGTGCGTGGCCGATCGAGATGACGGCATGACCGCCGTAGAGGTCGAGGTATTCGGTACCCTGCTCGTCGTAGACGAAGCACCCCTTGCCCCGCACCGGCTCGATCGGATAGAGTGAATATACGTTGAATAGTTCCATGATGAAAGTTCTGTTGTTTTCGTTTTCGGGAGCGGTCGTGCCGCCCGGGGTCGTGTTGTCCGGGGCCGTGCCGCCCGGCCGTGTTACCCTGTTGTGCCATTCGGCCGTGTCGCCCGGGCCGTTACCTCGCTTCGGATCCCCCGGATCCCCACGCAGACGTTCGGCTTATGCTCCCGGCTTCGTGCCTCTCCCCTCGTTAGAAGGCGCTGGCCTTCAGACGCAATCCTTCGCGCTCGTCGAGCCCGAACATGAGGTTCATGTTCTGCACGGCCTGTCCCGAGGCACCCTTCAGCAGGTTGTCGACGACCGAGACGGCATGCAGTTTCGAGCCGTGCTTGGCCACCTGCACGAGGGCCTTGTTGGTGTTGACGACCTGTTTGAGGTCGACATCGTGCTCTACGGCGTGGGTGAAGGCGGCCGTGGCATAGCAGTCGGCATAGAGTTGCCGGGCTTCGGCCTCGTCGAGCGGACAGGAGGTGTAGACGCTGGCCAGAATGCCGCGCGTAAAGTCGCCGCGCATCGGCACGAAGTTGATCTCGCTGTTGAATGAGGGCTCCAGCAGCTGCAGATTGCGTCCGATCTCCTTCAGGTGTTGATGCGTGAAGGCCTTGTAGACCGAGAGGTTTGAGGCCCGCCAGCTGAAGTGGGTCGTGGCCGAGGGTTTCACGCCGGCACCGGTCGAGCCCGTAATGGCGGTCACGTGGATCTCGTCCCGGAGCAGACCTGCGGCAGCCAGCGGCAGCAGTGCCAGTTGGATGGCCGTGGCGAAACAGCCTGGATTGGCGACGCGGCGGGCCTGACGGATCCGCTCGCGGTTCATCTCCGGCAATCCGTAGACGAATCCCTCCGATTCGTCGCGGAAGTCCTGCGCCAGGTCGATCAGCCGCAGCTCCTCGGGGAGTTTCTGCTCCGCGAGCCACGTGCGGCTCTGACCGTGAGCCGAGCAGAGGAAGACGACGTCGACCTCCCTCAGGTCGTACTCCGCGCAGAAGCGCATGCGGGTCTCGCCCTCCAGCCCGCCGTGGACCTCCGTGAGGAGGTTCCCGGCGTTGGACGAACTGTGGACGAAGCGGATCTCCGCCTGCGGGTGGTTGATCAGCAGACGGATCAGCTCACCGGCCGTGTAGCCGGCGCCTCCGATGATACCGACGCGGATCATTTTTCGGTCTTTTCGTTGCGTTTCTGGACGTTGTAGTAGATCTTGATCGGATTGCCGAGGACCTTCGTGAAACCCTTCACGTCGTCGGCCGTCCAGGCCTTGTTGACCTCGCCGTACTCGCCGAAGTCGGTCTTCATCAGATCGTAGGTCGAATCGACGCCCACGAGCGTGTAGTTCCGCGGGCGGAGGATCAGCTCGACGGTACCCGTGACGTTGCGCTGCGAGGAGACGAGCATCGCCTCGATGTCGCGCATGACGGGTTCGAGATACTGCGCCTCGTGGAGGAACATGCCGTACCACGTGGCCACCTGATCCTTCCAGTAGATCTGCCACTTGGTGAGCGTGTGCTTTTCGAGCATCTTGTGGGCGGCGATGATGAGCATCGGCGCGGCGGCCTCAAAGCCCACACGGCCCTTGATGCCGATGATCGTGTCGCCGATGTGCATGTCGCGGCCGATGCCGAACTTCGAACCGATGGCCTCCACGGCGCGGATGGCCTCGACCTTGTCGGCGTAGGGTTTGCCGTTGACGGCCGAGAGTTCGCCCTTTTCGAACGAGAGTTTCAGATGCTCCTCACCCTGGGCCGTGATCTGGCTCGGGTAGGCCTCTTCGGGCAGGGTCTGCTCCGAATGGAGGGTCTCCTTGCCGCCGATCGAGGTGCCCCACAACCCCTTGTTGATCGAGTACTCCATCTTCTTGTAGTCGGCCGTGATGCCGTGCTTGCGCAGGTAGTCGATCTCGTATTCGCGCGTGAGGGTCATGTCACGTGTCGGGGTGATGATCTCGATGCCGGGGGCGAGGATCTGGAACGTCAGGTCGAAGCGCACCTGGTCGTTGCCGGCGCCCGTCGAACCGTGGGCCACGGCATCGGCGCCGATCTGCTTGGCGTATTCGATGATGGCGATGGCCTGGAAGATACGCTCCGAGCTCACCGAGATGGGGTAGGTTCCGTTGCGGAGGATATTGCCGAAGACCATGTATCGGATGCTCTTTTCGTAGTACTCCTGCTCGATGTCGAGCGTGGCGTGCTTGACGGCGCCGAGCTCCATGGCGCGTTTTTCGATGCGAGCGAGCTCCTCCTTCGAGAAACCGCCCGTATTGGCGATGGCCGTGTAGACATCGTAACCCTTCTCTTCGGAGAGGTATTTGGCGCAGAACGAGGTATCGAGACCTCCGCTGAAAGCCAGCACTACTTTTTTCTTCTTGTTATCCATGATCGTTGCTTTTTTCGGTTTTACTTCAGGTGAAAGATCTTTTTGAACTTGTTCTTCAGGAACATGACATAGGGGACCAGGCGGGACTGCTTTTTGGGCGGTTCCTTGGCCGGGTCGTAGAGCATTCCGGTGCAGAGACACATCCGGCGGTTGTTTCGCTGGAGGATGTCGTAGTTGCAGCACCCCTCGCAACCCTTCCAGAACTCCTCGTCTTCGGTGAGTTCGGAGAAGGTCACGGGGACGTATCCCATGCGTGAGTTCAGTTTCATGACTGGCAGCGACGTGGTGATACTGAATAACTTCGCGTACGGGAATCGTCGTCGGGCCAGCTCGAAGGTTCGTCGTTTGATCTGCTCCGCGAGTCCCATGTGTCGGTACTCGGGGGCGACGATCAGTCCCGAGGTGGCGACGAAATCGCCATGGCCCCAGCACTCGATGTAGCTGAACCCGACCAGTTTTTCACCGTCCAGCGCCACGACGGCTTTGCCACCGGTCATTTTTGCTGCGATGTATTCGGGTGATCGCTTGGCGATACCCGTTCCCCGCTGCAAGGCGGACTCGTAGATCAGCTGGCAGATACGCGGAGCGTAGTGCGCATGCGACGAGTCGGCAAATACGACGCTGATTGAGCTGTTATTCATTTATCGTAAGGTGGATAAAAATGAAAAAAGGTTTCGAAAGGAGTTTCGATCGGAGGCGGGGGATCAGTTGACGCGGTAGGCTCGCTGAACCCCCTTGATTCGCAGGATCTGATGGATCAGCGTATCGACGACCCCCGTACCGGGCACCTCGACCGAGACCGTACCGGCGATGCAACCGTTGCCGGCCGCGGCGAAGTTGATGGATCGGATGTTGAGTTTCAGATCGCGGATGATCACCTCGGTGATGTGGTTGGCCATACCGGTGGTATCGGCCGCGACGATGCGGATCGAGACGCGGAAGGCTCCCTCGGCCGACTGTCGCCAGCGGGCTTCGACCACCCGATAGGGGTAGTTTTCGCGCATGCGCTTGGCATTGGGGCAGTCGCAGCGGTGGATCGTGATGCCGGAGTTGATCGTCACGAAGCCGAAGATCTCGTCGCCCTTGATCGGGTTACAGCACTTGGCCAGCTTGTACTGGATTTTCGACAGGTCGTCGTCGATGACCAGGGCATCCTGCTGCTGGGGGGATTTTTCCTGAGCGGCGTGCTGTGCGGCCTTCTGGCGTTCGACCTCGGCGGCCGCGGCGCGGCGCTCCTCCTCGGCCTCGCCCGAGAGGTGGCGCGACAAGAGCTCCTTAATGGTTGCGAAGTCGAGCTTCTGGGTGGCGATCAGCCCGTAGACCTCCGTGCCGAGCCGCAGCCGGAAGTGGCGGGCCAGATAGGCCACCGCCTCGTCGATCGAGATCGGGAGTTTCCAGTTCTTGAGTTTTCGCTCGAGCTCTTCGCGGCCCATGCGCGTATGTTTGGCCTGCTCCTCGCGCAGGAAGGACTTGATCTTGTTGCGGGCCTTCGAGGTGACCACGAACGAGAGCCAGTCGGATTTCGGGGTCTGGTTCTTCTGGGTCTGGATCTCGACGATATCGCCGTTGTGGAGCGGTTCGCGGATCGAGACGGCGCGGTTGTTGACCTTGCCGCCGACGCACGTCGAGCCGAGCGACGTATGGATGTCGAAGGCGAAGTCGAGCAGCGTGGCCCCTTCGGGCAGTTTGCGCAGGTCGCCGTTGGGTGTGAAGACAAAGATCTCGCCCGAGGCGGGCTTGGCGTCGAAGCGTTGTGCCAGCGAGTGGGTGGTATCCTCCATCAGCTCGCGCAGACGGCTGAGCCACATTTCGCTGGTCTGGGCCCCCTGGCCGACCCCCTTGTAGCGCCAGTGTGCGGCGATACCGCGTTCGGCGACCTCGTCCATGCGTTCGGTGCGGATCTGTACCTCGACCCAGCGGCCTTCGGCCGAGACGGTGGTGTGCAGCGACTCGTAGCCGTTCGACTTGGGGATCGAGATCCAGTCGCGCATGCGGTTGGGGTTGGGCGTATAGAAGTCCGTGACGATCGAGTAGACGGTCCAGCAGAGGGGTTTCTCCTGTTCGCGCGGGCAGTCGATGATGATGCGGATGGCGAAGATGTCGTAGACACCCTCGAACGGCACGTGCTGCTTTTGCATCTTGTTCCAGATCGAGAAGATCGACTTGGTGCGGCTCTTGATGTGGTACTTGATGCCGAGGCGGTTGAGTCGCTGCTCGATCGGTACGATGAAGCGGGCGATGAAGGCCTTGCGCTCGTCGGCACTCTCCTCGAGTTTGTTGACGATGTGTTCGTAGCCCTTCGGTTCGAGGTATTTGAGGGCGATGTCCTCCAGTTCGCTCTTGATCGAGTAGAGACCCAGCTTGTGGGCGATCTGTGCGTAGAGGTTCATCGACTCCCAGCTCTTTTTGCGCCACTTTTCGCGGGGGAAGATCCCGAGCGAGCGCATCACCTCAAGGCGGTCGGCCAGCTTGATGAGGATCACGCGGGGATCTTCGGAGTAGCTGACGATCAGATCGCGGAAGTTGTCGGCCTGCTCCTTGGCGACCTTCAGTTTGAGTTCCGAGATGTTGGCCAGCCCCATGGTGATTCCGACGACCTGGTCGCCGAATCGGCTCTGGATGTCGCGGGTCAGGGCGAGGAACTCCTCGTCGGGGAGCTGCTTGTGTGCGATGCGCACCACGTCGTGCAGGATCGACGAGAGGGTCGAATTCCGTCCGAGGCCGATCTCGGAGATGACGATCTGGGCCACGGCGACGCCATGTCCGATGAGGGGCGAGCCGTCGTAGCGGGTCAGGCCGTCGAGTTTGGACTCGGCATACTCGAGCGCTTCGTCGACCAGACGCTGGGTCTGTTCCGAGAAGTTGGTCCGCACCAGGGTGCGGAGATTTTCGTAGCGTGAAAAGTCCATTTTCGAGTCTCTTTAACCTGACCTGATAACCTTGATGACAAAGATATGAAAAAAAATTATAAATTTGACACGTTGAATCTAATGGTTGAGTGATGAAGGCAAAAAAAAGGCTTTATGTCCCGACTTTGGGGGAAGAGGTGGCCAATACGGTGACCCACGGCGTGATGGCGATGCTGACACTCGTGTCGTTGCCTTTTGCGGCGGTATGGGCCTATGTGCATGATCCCGACGGGGTTGTGGCATCGGTGAGCGTGTCGGTTTTCGTGATTTCGATCTTTCTGATGTTTCTGGCCTCGACGCTCTACCACGCGATGCATCCGGCGTCGCGACACAAGGAGGTTTTCCACATCCTGGACCACATCTTCATCTACGTGGCCATTGCCGGGAGCTATACGCCCATTGCGCTGTCGGTGATCGGGGGCTGGCAGGGGATTCTGATTGCAGTGCTGCAGTGGGTGATGGTGCTTTTCGGGGTTTTCTACAAGTCGCTGTCGCGGCGGTCGATTCCGGCCGTGAGCCTGACGATCTATCTGGTGATGGGGTGGACGATCGTCTTTTTTCTGCCGCTCTTCATCCGTCATGCTTCCGTGCAGCTGTTGTGGTTGATTGCCGCCGGCGGAGTGTTCTATACCGTGGGGGCGTGGTTCTACGCCCGCAAGGGGTTCCGCTACCACCACATGGTATGGCATCTGCTGATCAATCTGGCGGTTGTCTGCCACTTCATCGGCATTGTCTTCTACCTCTACTGATATTTTTCACGGCGTTTTTATTCTATGGGGCGCGGTCCTTTTTTTGACAGGCTTTTGCGGCATACTCGCTTCCCGGAGGGTTTTTGGGGACGTTTCATGCTGCGTGCCATGAATCACGGGCATGCTCCGCTCTACCGTTGGGGGCTTTCTTTCCTGCCGTGGCAGAGCTTGTGGAAGGTCCTTGATATCGGCTGCGGGGGAGGGGCCGTTCTGACATGGATTCTCGAACTTTGTCCCGAAGGGATCGCTTTCGGAGTGGATCTTTCGCCGGAAAGCGTGGCGTTCTCGCGGCGTCGGAACCGCCGTGAACAAGGTGTACGATGTTTTGTTGAGCAGGGTTCGGCCGAGCGTCTCCCTTGTGCGACAGGGATGTTCGATGCTGCCGTTGCCTTCGAGACGGTCTATTTCTGGCACGACCTTCAACGGACCTTCACCGAAGTGGCGCGCGTCTTGCGCTCCGGAGGTTATTTCCTGATTGTCTGTGAAGCCGGTGATCCCGACGATCTCCGGTGGATCAAATGGGCCCGTCGGGTCGGTAGCATGACCATTTATTCAGCGGCGACCCTGACGCGGCAACTTTTCGAAGCGGGATTTAGCCACGTTACCGAACATCGCCATCCGAAGGGGTGTCTTTGTCTCGTGGCGCGACGCTCCTGACCTCGCCTCCGGGTCAGTGCTTGTAGACCACGTAGATGTGGTCGTCGGGCAGCGCGTAACGACGTCGCTCCTCGTCGGTGAGCGATGCGGCGTAGTCGATGTCGGCCGCTTCGAATCCTGCCCCGCGCAGCCGCTCGACATAATCCTGGCCGTAGATGCGGCGGTGGTCGTACTGCCCGAAGATGCGCGTGCGCTCGTCGGGATCGGTGATCGAGTCGTCCTCGTAAGTGTGCTCGTAGTCGCGGTCGACGGGCGAAAGGAGAATGCCCCAGCCGCCGGGCTTCAGGATGCGGTGCAGTTCGCGCAGCGCCTTGCGGTCATCGGCCACATGTTCGAGGATGTGGTTGCAGAGGACGACCTCCACCGAGTTGTCAGCCAGCGGGATCTGCTGCACGTCGAAGTGCAGGTCGGCCAGCGGGCTCTCGAGATCGGCCGTGACGTACTGTCCGGGATGATCGGCGAAGTGGGGCTTCAGGTGGCGCATGATGCAGACCTCGGGGGCGATGTGCAGCGTGCGCGGGAAGGCGGTCAGCAGATCGGTCTCGCGCGTCAGGTAGAGCCACAGCAGGCGGTGCCGTTCGAGCGAGAGGCACCGCGGGCAGAGGGCATTCGCCCGCGAAGTGACGTAGCCGTAGGGGAGGAAGCGGCGGAATTTCGACCCGCAGAGTGGACACTCCACGCCGCGTCCCCGGTAGAAGAGTCCCACGACGGGCACGGCCCACGACGCCATGCGTTGCAGTACGGGGCGCGGGATGTGGTTCAGCGCCCAGCGGATCAGCCGTTTCATGCCTCGAGGATTTTGTTCACCTCCTCTTCGGCCTTGTGCAGACGCGCCTTGCACAGGGCGATCAACTCCGTGGCACGCTTGACCTCGGCGGCCAGACTGTCCACGTCCATCTCTTCGCTGCGGAAGCGGCCGAGAATGCGTTCGATCTCGGCAATGGCCTCCGTGTAACTCGGTTCCTCCTGTTGTTTTTTTGCCATATCGTTGGTGCCGGATTCCCGGCTTCTGAGTTTTGTGTCGTTCGGTTGGTTCCTGCGGCCGCAGACTGAATTTCCGTTTCTGCCGGCTGCTTTTTCCCGGTCGCTTGTTTTCTACTCCTTGTCGGGATCCGCTTCGGACTCCGCGAGCGCCTCGACCGTAAAACGACCGTCGGCCACCTCGACCTCCATCCGCTGCCCGGCTGTCACTTCGGCAATCGACCGGACGGCCCGCCCCTGCCCCCTCACCACGGCAAATCCCATGCGGAGGATGCGCTTCGGCGAGCGACTCTCGATAAGCTCCGCCGAGGTGACTATGCGCTGCTGCTCCTGGCGGATGAAGGCCCCGACGGCCTGCCGGAAAGCCTCGCTGCGGCCCTCCAGCTCCAGCCGGCGCTGGCGGATGAGCCCCACCGGCAGATGGCGCAGATCACCCGCCATCTCCTCGAGCCGCAGTTGCTGTGCGCGGGTCAGCCGCAGCACGCCGTCGTGCAGCTGCAGGGCGGCGTTGTCGAGCCACCCCTCAATCCCCGACATCCGCTCGACGAGCCATCCGGCGACGGCCGTCGGGGTCTTCAGCGCCGTATGGGCCACCATGTCGGCGACACTCGTATCCTTGTCGTGGCCGATACCGGTGATGACCGGCAGCGGAAACTGCGCCACATAGGAGCAGAGGCGGTAGGCGTTGAAGCAGTTCAGGTCGCTGCGCGAGCCTCCGCCGCGGATGATCACCACGGCATCGAACTCCTCCAGGCGGTCGGCCACGCGGCACAGCGCGTCGATGATCGACTGCTCGGCGGCTTCGCCCTGCATGAAGGCGTCGAAGAGGTGCGTTTCAAAGCGGTAGGGGCTCTTCGCGAGCTCCTTGCAGAAGTCCTGATAGCCGGCGGCGTTGGCGCTCGAGACGATGGCTACGCGCTGTACGACGACGGGCATCGCCACTTCGCGGTTCATCTCCCAGACGCCGTCCTGCTGCAGCTGCGCGATGGTCTGCTGGCGCTGACGCTCCAGATCGCCCAGCGTGAACGAGGGGTCGATCTCCGTGATCTGCAGCGAGAAGCCGTACAGCTCGTGGTACGTGACCAGCACCTTGGCGAGGATCTTCAGTCCGGGAGCGAGCCGCTGTCCGGTTTCGGCCTCGAAGTAGGCGGTCACGCGCGGGTATTGCGAACGCCAGATGACGGCGCGGGCCTGGGCCGTGGGGACGCCGTTTTCGCCACCCTTTTCGACCAGTTCCAGATAGCAGTGGCCCGAGTAGTTGACCTTCAGGTCGGAGATTTCGGCACTCACCCACAGAGGCAGCGCAAACTGCCCCTCGAGGGCCGCCTTCACGCGGCGCTGCAGCTCGCTCAGGGTAATATGTCGGGATTCATTCATGTTTTTGCGTCATCCTCATCCGAGGAGGATTCCGACGGTAAGCAGCGCTCCGAAGAGCATGATGTTGCGGGCCGTCTCTCCGAGGCAGACGTTCAACTGGTCGCCGTGGTCGATGCGGACCATCTTGCGCCACGTGGCCACGTGCCCCGCCAGATAGATCAGCGGCAGCAGGGCCGCCCATGGGCGGCCTCCGGCCAGCAGTGTCAGGCAGAGTGCGACGGCCGCGGTGCCCAGCAAGAAGTAGCTCCAGCTGCCGAACCGCGTGCCCAACGCCACGACAATCGTGCGCTTCTGACAGCGGGCATCCTCCTCTCGGTCGCGGAAATTATTGATCATCAGCATGGTGTCGATTACCAGTCCGCAGGCCAGCGCCGTGACGATGACCTCCCACGTCCACGTGCCGGTCAGCACATAATAGGTGAAACTCACGGGGACGAGTCCGAAGAAGAGGATGACGGCCACGTCTCCCAGTCCGTGATAGGCCAGGGGCCATGGCCCAGCGGTGTAGAAGTAGGCGAAGAGGACGCAGGCGGCGCCGACGGCCACCAGTTCCCAGCCGCCCCAGGCGAGCATGTCGTGATGCAGCGCCCAGGCGAGGATGCCGATTCCGGCGGCTGCCGAGGCCAGTGTAAAGCCGATGATGCCAGCCTTCATGGCGCGCAGGGTGATGAAACCCTTGGCGAAGGCGCGGTCGGGGCCCAGCCGGTCGGGCTGGTCGGCCCCCTTGAGGAAGTCCCAGAGGTCGTTGACCAGATTGGCCGTGCATTGCATCAGCAGGGCGAAGGCCAGGCACAGCACGGCCGGCAGCGTGTGGAACGAACCGTCGGTCCAGGCCAGCGCTGAACCCACGAGGATCAGAATGACGGCATTGCCGAGACTGTAGGACCGTATGGCGACGATCCACGCCTTGAGGGAGTTGGTTTTCATACGTTTCCGGTTTTTTGAGGTGATGAATTCATGAAATGCGGGTGTGGGTGTCGGAGTTTTTCTTCAGGTCTCTCCTTGCCCTTTTTCTGGCTCTTCCAGTCTTTACTCTCGGTTCGCTCGCGTTTCGACATGGGTTTCTGGACCCTTGTCTCCTCGTCTTATGTTGTGTCCGGTCCTGTTGGTTTCGGCCCGTCTCCTTTGTTCTTGTTAACGGTAGACCAGCTCCACGCGCCGGGGCATCGGACGCCCTTCGGGGAGCTGAATGCTCAGAATGCCCTGGCTGGCGATGGCCTTGCCGTCCTTTTGGGCCGGCAGCCAGCGCGGCGCCTCTTCGACGGCCTTCACGACCCGGCGTTTGAGGCGGTTGTCGGTCGATTCCAGGGTGTCGTCGATGCGGATCGTCCCCTCCGGTGTGATGGTATAGCGCAGGACGACCCGTGCGACCGGTTCGTCATCGTCCCAGCGCACCTGTCGGGCGATGTAGCTTCCGAAGGTGGTGTCGGCCTGAAAGCGGGCCGGCTCGTCGTAACGCAACGTGATGAGCATCACGCCGTGCATGGCCCGTTCGCCGTAGCGGGCGATGGTCTGTTCGTCGGCCGGCAGCATCTCGACGTGTTCGATCTCTTCGGGCGGGATCGTGCGGATCTGCTCCACGACCTTCCCGTTGACGATATACAACGGTTCGGGTTTCGGCGCTGCGGCGTGTGCCGAAAGGAAAAGGAGGAGAAACACTCCGCCAAGGAGCCCTGTGATCGTTCGTTTCATCATGCGGAACAGGAAATTTCTGTATAAAACGTTGTTCCGGCGCCGGATATTGTCTTTAGAGTTCGCTCTCCTTCAGACGTTCGGCGTTCTCGGCCACGATCAGGTGGTCGATGCAGTCCTGGATGTCGCCGTCCATGAAGGCCGCCAGGTTGTAGATCGTGTAGTTGATGCGGTGGTCGGTGATCCGGCCCTGGGGATAGTTGTAGGTTCGGATCTTGGCCGAGCGGTCACCCGTCGAGACCATGGTCTTGCGTTTCGAGGCGATCTCGTCGAGGTATTTCGAGTATTCGAGGTTGAAGACGCGCGTGCGCAGCTCCTCGAAGGCCTTGTCAAAGTTTTTGAGCTGTGATTTCTGATCCTGGCACTGCACGACGATACCCGTCGGGATGTGGGTCAGGCGGATGGCCGAATAGGTCGTGTTGACCGACTGTCCGCCGGGGCCCGAGGCGCAGAAGATATCCTTGCGGATGTCGTTCATCGAGATCTCGACGTCGAACTCCTCGGCTTCGGGCAGCACGGCCACCGAAGCGGCCGACGTGTGGACGCGTCCCTGCGTTTCGGTCTGCGGCACGCGCTGCACGCGGTGGACGCCCGATTCGTACTTGAGCGTACCGTAGACGTTCTGTCCCGTGACCTTCATGACGACCTCCTTGTATCCGCCGGCGGCACCCTCGGAGGCCGAGGTGATCTCGTACTTCCACCCCTTCGACTCGATGTACTTCGTATACATGCGCAGCAGGTCGCCGGCGAAGAGGGCGGCCTCGTCGCCACCCGTACCGCCGCGGATCTCCATGATGGCGTTTTTCGAGTCCTGCGGATCCTTCGGGATCAGGAGCAGCTTGATCTCCTCCTCGAGCTGGGTGATCTGCGGTTCGAGTTCGGTGATCATTTCGCGGGCCATCTCGCGCATCTCCTCGTCCTTGTCGTTGGCGTAGGTATCCTTGGCCTCGGCCAGGTTGGCCAGAGCCGTGCGGTAACGCTCCGAGGTTTCGATGATCGGTTCGAGCTCCTTGTACTCCTTGTTGAGCTGCACGAACTGCTTGACGTCGGCGATCACCTCGGGGTCGGTGAGTTTCTGCCCGATCTCCTCGTACTTGAGCTTCAGCCCGTCGAGGCGGGTCAATATGGAGTTGTCTGCCATGAATAGTTGTATTTTGGTGACAAAGATACGGAATAATCGGGAAACGGCAAGGCCCCCGTTGAAAATCACGCGGCGGACATCCCGTTCGGGGGTGTCCGCCGCATCCGTTCGGGCCGGTCGGTTACTCTTCGAAGGCTTTGAGCCAGTCAAGCAGTGCCGCCTGCCACTCGGCCTTGTAGCGGAACGAGTCGCGGATGCCCCATCCGTGGCCGCCCGTGGGGTAGATGTGCATCGAGGCCTTCACGCCGTGCTCCTTCAGGGCGTTGTAGTAGCGCGTGCTGCTCACCGGCGGTACGGTGCGGTCGTCGTCCGAAAGCAGCAGCAGGGCCGGGGGTGTCTGTTGCGTCACCTGGTTTTCGAGCGAATAGCGGGCGTCGGTCTCGGCCGTGCGGTTCTCCTTGCCCACCAGCTGGTTGAATGATCCCTGATGTCCGGGATTCGCCGTGATGACCGGATAGAAGAGCAGCGAGAAGTCCGGTCTTACGCTCCCCATCGTCGAGGTGTAGGCGGCCAGATGGCCTCCGGCCGAGAAGCCCATGATGCCGACCTTCCGGCAGACGAAGTCCTCGGCGCCGGGAACCTCGCCGCGCAGCAGCCGCAGCGCCTGTTCGGCATCCTCGAGCGGAACCTCCGGATGACCGTTCGGCAGGCGGTACTTCAGGACGGCAGCCGTGATGCCGTTCTCCGCAAGCCAGCGGGCCACCTGGACCCCTTCGTGGTCGATGGCCAGACGCGAGTAGCCGCCGCCCGGGCAGATCACGACGCCCAGTCCCGTCGGGGCATGGCGCGAGGTGTCGGCCGGATAGAGAAAGAGTTCGGCCGTCGAGGTGTTGGCCAGCCGGTTGGGTTCGGGCTCCTCTTCGGGGGTGGTGATCCCGTTGCTGTGGGGGGCCGAGGCGTTGTCCCAGATACGGATCGTGGCGGCCTGGCCATACTCCCGAGCCGATGCGTTGACGCTCATAAGCAGAAGTGACAGAATGGATAAAAGGGTTCGGTTCATGGTTTCCGGTTTTGGGGGTTTCGGGTGGAAAAGAGTCCCGGGCGTGGCCGGGACTCTCTCTCTTGGCGGTTCGTCGGAGCTGATCGGGGTGTGGGCGGTTCGGTTGCCCCGGGTCAGATGACGATGTTGATGATCTTGCCCGGAACGACGATCACCTTCTTCGGGGTCTTGCCCTCGATCCACTTCTGGGCCTCGGGGGCTGTGACGACGTCGGCCTGAATCTCGGCCGGGGTCATCGACGTGGCGTACTCCTTCTTGAAGCGCAGCTTGCCGTTGACCGATACCGGGTATTCGAACGAGCTCTGTACGAGGTGTTTTTCGTCATAGGTCGGGTATTGTGCATCGCATACCGAGCCGCTCTTTCCGAGGGCCTCCCAGAGCTCCTCGGCGATGTGCGGGGCGAAGGGGGCGATCAGCACCACGAGCGGTTCGAGGATTGCCCGTTTCGAGCAGTCGCCCAGTTCGTTGAGGCAGATCATGAAGGCGGCCACCGAGGTGTTGAACGAGAAGTTTTCGATATCCTCGCTCACCTTTTTGATCGTCTTGTGCAGCGTGCGCAGCTCCTTTTCGGTGGGCTGTTCGTCCGAAACGCTGAACGCTCCGTCGCGGTTGTAGAAGAGCCGCCAGAAGCGGCGCAGGAACTTGTGAACACCGTCGATGCCGTTCGTGTCCCAGGGTTTCGACTGCTCGAGCGGTCCGAGGAACATCTCGTACATGCGCAGCGTGTCGGCGCCGTAGGTGTCGACGATGTAGTCGGGGTTGACGACGTTGTACATCGACTTCGACATCTTCTCGATGGCCCAGCCGCAGACATACTTGCCCTCCTCGAGGATGAACTCCGCATCGCGGAACTCCGGACGCCACGCCCGGAAGGCGTCGAGGTCGAGCAGGTCGTTGCGGACGATGTTCACGTCGACGTGGATCTCCTGCGTCTCGTACTGGTCGCGCAGCCCGAGCGAGACGAACTTGTTGGTGCCGACGACGCGGTAGACGAAGTTCGACCGGCCCTGGATCATGCCCTGGTTGACGAGCTTCCTGAAGGGCTCCTCCTCGCAGACGTAGCCCAGGTCGTAGAGGAACATGTTCCAGAAACGCGAGTACATGAGGTGACCCGTGGCGTGCTCGATGCCGCCGACGTAGAGGTCGACGTTGCGCCAGTACTCGTCGGGCTCCCGGCCCACGAGTGCTTGTTCGTTGTGCGGGTCCATGTAGCGCAGGTAGTAGGCCGACGATCCGGCGAAGCCCGGCATGGTCGACAGCTCATAGGGGTAACCCTCCGGAGTCTGCCACCCCTTGACGCGGGCCAGCGGCGGTTCGCCCTGCTCCGTGGGGCCGAAGTTCTCGATCGGCGGCAGTTCGAGCGGCAGCTTGTCCATCGGCAGCGGATAAGCCGTGTCGTCCTTGTAGTAGATCGGGAAGGGCTCGCCCCAGTAGCGCTGGCGCGAGAAGATGGCGTCGCGCAGGCGGTAGTTGACCAGGCGTTTGCCCAGACCGCGGCGCTCGACCTCGCGGAACATCACCTGAATGGCCTCCTTGACATCCATGCCGTTGAGGAAGTCCGAGTTGATCATCCGTCCCGACTTGGCGTCGTAGGACTCCTTTTCGACGTCGCCGCCCTCGACCACCGGCGTGATCTCCAGCCCGAAGTGGCGGGCAAAGGCCCAGTCGCGCGAGTCGTGGGCCGGAACGGCCATGATGGCGCCCGTCCCGTAGCCGGCCAGCACGTAGTCCGAGATGTAGATCGGAATGGCGCGCCCCGTGAAGGGGTTGACGGCATAGGAGCCCGTCGCCACGCCGCTCACGCGTTTCGTGTCGGCGATGCGGTCACGCTCCGAGCGCTTCTTCGTCTCCTGGAGATAGGCCTCGACGGCAGTACGGTTCTCCGGGGTGGTCAGCTCGCCGACCCACTCGTGCTCGGGGGCGATGACCATGAACGTCACGCCGAAGATCGTATCGGGGCGCGTCGTGAAGATCTCCAGCTTCTTCTCTGAACCCTGGATGTCGAAGAAGACCTGCGCACCCTCCGACCGTCCGATCCAGTTGCGCTGGATCTCCTTGAGCGAATCGCTCCACTCGAGCCGGTCCAGCCCGTCAAGCATCCGCTGGGCATAGGCCGTCACGCGCAGCAGCCACTGCTTCATGCGCTTCTGCTCGACCGGATAGCCGCCGCGCACCGACAGTCCGTCGTGCACCTCGTCGTTGGCCAGTACGGTGCCCAGTTTCGGGCACCAGTTGACCATCGTGTCGGCGCGGAAGGCGAGGCGGTAGTTCTGCAGGACCTGTTCGCGGCGCTTCTCGTCCCACGCGTTCCACTCGTCGGCCGTGAAGTGCAGCTCCTGCGTCGAGGCGGCGTCGATCCCCTCGGTGCCGCTCTTTGCGAAGGCGGCCGTGAGCTCCTCGATGGGACGGGCCTGCTGGCGCTTGCGGTCGTAGTAGTGGGAGAACATCTCGAGGAAGGCCCACTGCGTCCACTTGTAGTAGGCGGGGTCGCACGTGCGCACCTCGCGGTCCCAGTCGAACGAGAAGCCGATCTTGTCCAGCTGCTCGCGATAGCGGGCGATGTTCTGTTCGGTGGTGACGGCCGGATGCTGGCCCGTCTGGATGGCATACTGCTCGGCCGGAAGTCCGAAGGCGTCGTAACCCATCGGGTGCAGGACGTTGAAACCCTTCAGCCGTTTGTAGCGTGCGTAGATGTCCGAGGCGATGTAGCCCAGCGGGTGCCCGACGTGAAGTCCCGCCCCCGAGGGGTAGGGGAACATGTCCAACACGTAGAATTTCGGACGCGAGGGGTCCGTCTCCACCTTGTAGGTCTTCCGTTCGCGCCAGCGCTGCTGCCACTTTGGCTCGATCTCCTTGAAATTGTACTCCATATCTTGTCGGATCTATTTTCGGATTTTCCGACAAAAATACGAAAAGTTTTTCAGATTGAACCCTTTTTGGGAATTCTTTGCATGGACGGGGTTGTGTGCGGCGGTTTGTTCTGCCGTGCGGGGCCGGCTCCCGGTCCGGATCTGCCGGATCCGTCGGATCGGCGGGCAGCGCGGTGCGGCTGTAACGGTTTTTTTGCAGTCGGGCTGCCCGGACCGGTGGGGCGATACGGCCGCCCGCTCAGTTGTTGCCGGAAGTGTCGCCCGAGTCCTCCGCGCCGGTCGTTTCGTCGCTTTCGTAGTGCGGCACGACGTACATCGCGTAGGCCTCGCCGCGTCCCAATGTATAGAGAAGATCGCTGCCCTTCCAGACGGCGGCGTGGCGGCTGCTGCCGAAGAGCGTCCCGGCCGTGAAGAGATCGTCGCCCCAGGCCGCCACGGCGTAGGGCATGCTGCCCGAGGAGGTGCCGTCCGAAAGGGTGTAGAGCTGTGTGCCGTTCTTCCAGACGACAGCCTCCTCGCCCTTCGATCCGGCGGCATAGAGCGTCCCGCCCGCCAGGAAGAGCCCCCGGACATCGCCCGGTGTGGTGCCGTCGGTCAGCGTTTCGTAGGCGTCGCCGTTCAGCCAGATCTGCCCGACCTGCTGCGTGCCGCCCGTCAGCAGATTTCCGGCCGCATAGAGGTCTGATCCTGCGAGCAGCAGCGTTCGGGCCTGCGACGAGGCCGGAGTGACCGAATAGGTGTACAGCACCGAGCCGTTTTTCCAGACGGTGGCTGCAGCCTTCGAGTCGACCCGTTTGTAGCCGGCCGTGTAGATGTCGTAGGAGGTCGGTTGCGGAGCCGGAGGGGTCGGAGTCGGGTTCGGAGTGCCGGCGTTCGAATCGTCCGAACTGCAAGCCGTGCCGCAAAGCAGAAGCGCCAGCAGCGGGGTGAAGAGTGTGAGCATGGTCTGTTTCATCGTTTTGTCGCAATTGGTTTCCGGTCGTGGTTCCGGTGAGGGGCGTTCGGCCCCGCACTCCCGGGCAAGGGAGCAAAGTCCGTGCCGACCCTCTTTTCCGGCTGCGGATGTCGGGCGAAGAGCGGGCGGCAATCGTAAACGTAAAAAAACGCAGCCGGATGGCTGCGTCGCGGATCGGTCTGTCGGATCGGTCGTAGGTGTATCGGATCGGGATTCGGACTATTCGTAAATGATTCGGGTCGTTTCGGGGACCGATATCAGCATATTGGCATCCTTGTGTGCCTGTAGCATGCGCAACTCTTTCAGCGAGGTCATCTGGATGGCGAAGAGTTGTGTAAGTTTCGGGTTCTTCGTTACGTCGAGCGTCTCGATCTGGTTGGTGAAGTTCGGCATCATGTTGATGTAGAGGAGTTCGAGTTCCGGGTTGTGGCCTACGTCGAGGGCTGTGAGCCGGTTGCCCTGCACGAAGAGAGACCGCAGTTTCGGATTGTGGGACAGGTCGATCGACGTCAGGGCGTTGTTGTTGCAGTTGAGGGTCTCCAACTCGGGGAGACAGCTCACGTCGAGCGCTGTCAGTTTTCCGTACATCAGGGCCAGGTCTTTCAGCCGGGTGTTGCGGCTCAAATCGATCGATGTGAAATCGCACATGGTGCAGGAGAGCTTCTCCAGCCCGGTGAAATACTCGATTCCGGCCAGCGAGTTGATGCCCGAGAGTGTTTTGTCCGTGTTGGCGTCGAGGGTCAACTCTTTCACCGAGGCGGCTTCGTCGGTCGTGAACACTCCGTCGCCGTTGGTGTCGTACTGGCTCGCACAATAGTTTTCGAAAACCGTGTTTTCGAACGTTACGGGTTGAGGGTCAGCGTCTCCCCCCCCCTGTCGCACCCTGTGGCCAGCACGGCCAGGGATAGCAGTAAGATTGTGTTTTTCATGAAGTTGAGCTATTAGGGTTTTCTTTGCGGATGTGTCGGAGTGTTTGTTGTTGACAAATATAGGTTTTTCGGCTGGATTCTGCAAGATTTCCGGCGGTTTGGTTGCGGATGGCGTGTGATTTCCCCGGTTTGCCGGGCTCTGTTCACGGGATTTCGCGCGCAGCGTATAAGCGGATGATGAACAGGGGATTATGGGAATGTGTATAAGTAATTTCATATAGTTTTATAAAAACGATCAGTAAAAAGAATTGCAAAAGGCGCAAATTCCTGAAAAAAGGCCAAAAAAGATGGGCTTATATATTGTATTTCCAAAAAAATGCGTACCTTTGCAGTCCATTTTGGACAATGGAGATAGAATTTTTTAACCATTAAAGGACAGTTTTTACAATGCCAACTATTCAACAGTTAGTGAGAAACGGCCGCGTCGCTCTGGAGGACAAATCCAAGTCCCCGGCCCTGGCCGCTTGTCCCCAGCGCCGTGGCGTCTGCACGCGTGTGTACACCACGACCCCCAAGAAGCCTAACTCGGCTATGCGTAAGGTGGCTCGTGTGCGTCTGACCAACGGCAAGGAGGTCAACGCCTACATCCCCGGCGAAGGCCACAACCTGCAGGAGCACTCGATCGTGCTGGTTCGCGGCGGACGTGTGAAGGACCTCCCGGGTGTACGTTACCACCTGGTTCGCGGAGCTCTCGACTCGGCCGGTGTGGACGGACGTCGCCAGCGTCGCTCGAAGTACGGTGCAAAACGCCCCAAGGCAGGCAAGTAATCCCCCGAAACTCTCACTTGAGAAAAAATCTTTAGACAACATTTATAGCAATGAGAAAAGCTAAGCCAAGAAAGCGAATTCTACTTCCGGATCCGAAGTTCGGAGACGTGGCCGTGACCCGTTTCGTGAACAACCTCATGCTGGATGGTAAGAAGAGTATTGCCTACACGATTTTCTACGACTCGCTCGAAATCGTCGGCAAGAAGATGAAGGATGCTGATAAATCTCCGCTGGAAATCTGGAAACAGGCCCTGGAGAACATCACGCCCCAAGTCGAAGTGAAATCGAAGCGTATCGGTGGCGCAACGTTCCAGGTTCCTATGGAGGTTCGTCCGGAGCGCAAGATTTCTATTTCCATGAAAAACCTTGTCCTCTATTCCCGCAAGCGCGCCGGCAAGACGATGGCTGATAAGCTCGCAGCAGAGATCATGGACGCCTACAACCAGCAGGGTGCCGCCTTCAAACGCAAGGAGGAGATGCACCGCATGGCCGAGGCCAACAAGGCATTCGCTCACTTCAGATTCTAAACAAGGTAATCAGAAATGGCAACCAGAGACTTACATTATACGCGTAATATCGGTATCATGGCCCACATCGATGCCGGTAAGACCACGACGTCCGAGCGAATCCTTTTCTACACGGGTAAGACCCACAAGATCGGCGAGGTTCACGAGGGTGGCGCCACCATGGACTGGATGGTCCAGGAGCAGGAGCGCGGTATCACCATCACCTCGGCCGCCACGACGGCCTTCTGGCACTACAAGGACCACCAGTATCAGATCAACCTGATCGATACCCCGGGACACGTCGACTTCACCGTCGAGGTGGAGCGTTCGCTCCGCGTGCTGGATGGCGCTATCGCCACGTTCTGCGCCGTGGGTGGCGTGGAGCCCCAGTCCGAGACCGTATGGCACCAGGCCGACAAGTATCACGTTCCCCGTATCGGCTACGTCAACAAGATGGACCGTACGGGTGCCGACTTCTTCTCGGTATGCGCCCAGATCAAGCAGCACTTCGGTGCTACGGCTCTCCCGGTTGTCCTCCCCATCGGTGCCGAGGACAAGTTCGAGGGTCTGGTAGACCTTATTTATAATAACGCGATCTACTACTTCGACGACAAGACCGTGCGCGACAACTTCGAGATCCGCGAGATCCCCGAGTCGATGAAGGCCGAGGCCGCCGAGTGGCGCGCCAAACTCATCGAGGAGGTCGCCTCGACGGACGACGCCCTGATGGAGAAGTTCTTCGAGGATCCCGATTCGATCACCCCCGATGAACTGCTGGCCGCCATCCGTAAGGCTACGATCTCCATGCAGCTCGTGCCGATGCTCTGCGGCTCGTCGTTCCACAACAAGGGCGTGCAGAAGCTGCTCGACTACGTGATGGCCTTCCTGCCCTCGCCGCTGGACGTGCCCCCCGTACACGGAATCAACCCCAAGACCGACGAGGAGGAGGTCCGCCACGCTTCGGAGGACGAGCCGTTCTGCGGTCTGGCCTTCAAGATCGCTACCGACCCGTTCGTAGGTCGTCTGGCCTTCGTACGCGTATACTCGGGTAAACTCGATGCCGGTTCCTACGTGCTCAATTCCCGCAGCGGCAAGCGCGAGCGTATCAGCCGTATCTACCAGATGCACGCCAACAAGCAGAACCCCATGGAGAGCGTCAGCGCCGGTGACATCTGCGCCGCCGTCGGCTTCAAGGAGATCCGCACGGGCGATACGCTCTGCGCCGAGAACGCCCCGATCGTTCTGGAGCAGATGACCTTCCCCGAGCCGGTGATCGGTCTGGCCGTAGAGCCCAAGACCCAGAAGGATCTCGACAAACTGGGCATCGCCCTGGCCAAGCTGGCCGAGGAGGATCCTACCTTCACGGTACACACCGACGAAGATTCGGGGCAGACCGTGATCAGCGGTATGGGTGAGCTTCACCTGGACATCATCGTCGACCGTCTGCGCCGCGAGTTCGGTGTGGAGATCAACCAGGGTGCTCCGCAGGTGAACTACAAGGAGGCTCTTACCAAGACGATCCAGCACCGCGAAGTCTTCAAGAAGCAGACCGGTGGTCGTGGTAAGTTCGCCGACATCATCTTCGAGATCGGTCCCGCCAGCGAAGGCAAGATGGGTCTGGAGTTCGTCGATCAGGTCAAGGGCGGAAACATCCCCAAGGAGTTCATTCCTTCGGTTCAGAAGGGCTTCGAGGCTGCAATGGCCAACGGCGCTCTGGCCGGCTATCCGATGGACTCGATGAAGGTGACGCTGCTTGACGGTTCGTTCCACCCCGTCGACTCCGATCAGCTGTCGTTCGAAATTGCTGCCCGCAACGGTTACCGCAACGCCGCTCCGAAGGCCGGTTCCGTCATCCTCGAGCCCGTGATGACGGTCGAGGTTGTAACCCCCGAGGAGAATATGGGTGATATCATCGGCGACCTGAACAAGCGCCGCGGTCAGATCACCGGCATGGAGACCAAGGGCCCGGCCCGCGTCGTAAAGGCCAAGGTGCCTCTGGCCGAGATGTTCGGTTACGTAACGGTACTGCGTACGATCTCGTCGGGTCGCGCTACCTCGTCGATGGAGTTCTCGCACTTCGAGGAGGTACCTGCCAACCTCGCCAAGGAGATCATCGAGAAAGCAAGCGGTAAACGTAAGGATATAGAATAAGCAAACGATATGAACCAGAAGATTAGAATCAAGTTAAAGTCGTTCGATCACAATCTGGTCGACAAGTCGGCCGAAAAGATCGTTAAGACCGTGAAGAGCACGGGCGCCGTTGTCAGCGGCCCGGTGCCCCTTCCCACGCACAAGCAGATTTTTACGGTCAACCGCTCGACGTTCGTCAACAAGAAGGCCCGCGAGCAGTTCCAGCTCTGCACCTTCAAGCGGATTCTCGACATCTACTCGTCGACCCCCAAGACGATCGACGCGCTGATGAAACTCGAGCTTCCTTCGGGTGTCGAGGTCGAGATCAAGGTCTGATCCGGCGGGGAGGGGAGGCGACCTCTCCGGCGCGGTGACAGCGGGCAAGGGCCCGGTTGGAACGGCCGGATCATTGGAGCGCCTCTTCCATAGAGAGCCATTTCGGACGCCTCCGGCCGGTCGGACGGATCGGTCGGAGGCCCACCCGAAAAAACGGTCCCGCAAGAGACCGATGGCCTGAAGAAAACTTCACTTTACACATTTATAACAAACAATTGACAACAAATGTCAGGACTTATTGGAAAGAAAATCGGAATGACTTCCGTTTACAGTGCCGAGGGTAAGAACATACCATGCACTGTCATTGAGGCTGGTCCGTGCGTTGTTACGCAAATCAAAACCGTCGAGAAGGACTCCTACGAGGCGGTTCAGATTGCCTATGACGAGAAAAGTGAAAAGCACACCACCAGCAGTCTGTTAGGCCACTTCAAGAAGGCCGGCACGACCCCCAAGCGCAAGCTCGCAGAGTTCAAGGGGATGCCCGAAGTGGCACTCGGCGACACGCTGACCGTAGACCTCTTCTCGGAGGAAGACTGGGTCGACGTGACCGGGATCTCGAAAGGTAAAGGCTTCCAGGGCGTTGTGAAACGCCACGGCTTCGGCGGCGTCGGCGGCCAGACTCACGGCCAGCACAACCGTCAGCGCAAACCCGGTTCGCTGGGTGCATCGTCTTACCCTTCGCGCGTATTCAAGGGCAAGCGTCTCCCCGGACAGATGGGCGGCGAGCAGGTCAAGGTTCTGAACCTGAAAGTTTTGAAAGTAATTCCCGAGAGCAACCTGATCCTCGTGAAGGGTTCGATTCCGGGAGCCAAAGGTGCTTATTTAACGATTGAGAAGTAGTATGGAATTAGCTGTATTGAACACCCAGGGTCAAGAAACGGGTCGTAAGGTAGTCCTTTCGGATGCCGTTTTCGGCGTGGAGGCTAATGACCACGCAATCTACCTCGACGTAAAGCAGTATCTGGCCGATCAGCGTCAGGGTACGCACAAGGCCAAGCAGCGTAACGAAGTAGCCGGTTCGACGCGCAAGCTGAAGCGTCAGAAGGGTACCGGCGGTGCCCGTTGCGGCAGCATCCTTTCGCCGCTCTTCCCGGGAGGCGGCCGTGTATTCGGTCCGCAGCCCCGCGACTACCGCTTCAAGCTCAACAAGAAGCTCAAGCAGCTGGCCCGTCGCAGCGCCCTTACGTACAAGGCCCAGGCCGGCGTGATCTGCGTGGTCGAGAACATCCAGCTCGATGCCCCGAAGACCAAAACCGTCGTGGCACTTGCCGAGGCGCTGAAGGTCGACGACAAGAAGGTGCTGCTCGTCCTTCCGGAGTCGAACACCAATCTCCAGATCTCGTGCCGCAACCTCTCGTACGTCAAGCCCGTTCTGGCTCAGAACGTTTGCACGTACGACGTGATGAACGCTTCGGCAATCGTCATGGTCGAGGGCGCCGAGAATGTATTGAATACGATGTTAGCTTAAAAACGCAAGAGTTACAATGAACATTATTATTAAGCCCGTTTTGACCGAGAAAATGACGATTCAGGGCGAAAAGTTGAATCGCTACGGTTTTATCGTTGACGTGAGGGCTAACAAACTGCAAATCCGCAATGCCGTAGAGCAGATGTACAACGTCGTGGTGACGGATGTCAACACCGTGAACTACATGGGCAAGCTCAAGAGCCGCTACACCAAAGCCGGTCTGCTCGAAGGTCGTGCGAACAACTTCAAGAAGGCGATTGTCACCTTGAAGGATGGAGACAAGATCGATTTTTACAGTAATATCTAACGAAGATGGCAGTAAGAAAATTTAAACCTGTAACCGCAGGTACGAGACATAAGATTATCGGCACGTTCGACGAGATCACCAAGTCGACGCCGGAGAAGTCGCTCCTGAGCCCCAAGAAGAGCACGGGCGGCCGTAACAATGCCGGTAAGATGACCGTCCGCTACATCGGCGGCGGCCACAAGCAGATGTATCGTAACGTCGACTTCAAACGCGCGAAGGACGGCATCGCTGCAACTGTAAAATCGATCGAGTATGACCCGAACCGTACGGCACGTATCGCCCTGCTGGTATACGCCGACGGAGAGAAGCGTTATATCATCGCACCCAACGGACTCCAGGTGGGTCAGACCGTGATGAGCGGCGCCGGTGTCGCTCCGGAGGTCGGCAACACGCTCTTCCTGAGCGAGATTCCTCTGGGAACCGTTATCCACAACATCGAACTCTACCCCGGTCAGGGTGCCGCCATGGCACGTTCGGCCGGCTCGTACGCCCAGCTGCTGGCTCGTGAGGGCAAATTCGCCATCATCAAGCTGCCTTCGGGCGAGACTCGTATGGTACTCGTTACTTGCCGCGCTACGGTAGGCGTCGTGTCGAACCTCGACCACAGCCTCGAGCAGTCGGGCAAGGCCGGTCGCGAGCGCTGGCTCGGCCGCCGTCCGCGCAACCGTGGTGTCGTTATGAACCCTGTCGATCACCCGATGGGTGGTGGTGAAGGCCGTGCATCCGGTGGTCACCCCCGTTCGCGCAAGGGTCTGCTTGCCAAGGGTTACAAGACCCGTAACCCGAAGAAGACCACTTCGAAGTTCATTATTTCCAAGAAGAAAAAATAATTAAATAAGAGTACATAATGAGCCGTTCATTAAAAAAAGGACCGTTTATCGACCCGAAACTCGAGGCAAAGGTGGTCGCACAGGCCGAGGGTAACAAGAAGTCGGTCATCAAGACCTGGTCGCGTGCCAGCATGATCTCTCCCGACTTCGTCGGCCAGACGATCGCTGTCCACAACGGAAACAAATTCATTCCGGTCTACGTAACTGAGAACATGGTAGGGCACAAGCTCGGTGAGTTCGCTCCCACCCGCAACTTCCGTGGTCATGCCGGTAACAAGAAAAAATAGGTAGAAAATGGGTGCAAGAAAAGCAAATATGGCCGAAAAACTGAAGGCCGAAAAGAAGCAGAAGGCAATCGCCATCATGCGTGATTGCCCGACCTCGCCCCGCAAGATGCGCCTGGTGGCCGACATCATCCGCGGTGTGGAGATCAACAAGGCGCTGGGCATCCTGCGTTATTCGAAGAAAGAGGCATCGATCCGCATGGAGAAGCTCCTCAAGTCGGCTATCGCCAACTGGGAGGCCAAGAACGAGAACGAGCGTCTGGAAGATACGAAACTCTGCGTCAAGGAGGTATTCGTAGACGGCGGCCGCATGCTGAAGCGTATTCAGGCAGCCCCCCAGGGCCGTGCCCACCGGATCCGCAAGCGTTCGAACCACGTTACGATCGTTGTGGACAAAATGGTAACCGTTGAAAAAACCGTTGAAAACAAGTAAAAACAGATGGGACAGAAAGTTAATCCGATAGCAAATCGTCTTGGTATCATCCGCGGCTGGGATTCGAACTGGTTCGGCGGCAAGGACTTCTCCGACAAACTCGTAGAAGACGCCAAGATCCGCAAGTATCTGAACGTCCGTCTGGCCAAGGCGTCGATCTCGAAGATCATCATCGAGCGTACGCTCAAACTCGTGACGGTTACGATTTCGACGGCCCGCCCGGGTATCATCATCGGCAAGGGCGGCCAGGAGGTCGACAAACTCAAGGAGGAGCTCAAGAAGCTCACCGGCAAGGAGATTCAGATCAACATCTTCGAGGTGAAGCGTCCGGAGGTTGACGCCGTGATCGTGGGTCAGAACATCGCCCGCCAGCTGGAGGGCCGTGTATCGTTCCGCCGCGCCGTGAAGACCGCCGTCGCATCGACGATGCGCATGGGTGCCGAAGGTATCAAGGTTCAGGTTGCCGGCCGTGTGGGCGGCGCCGAGATGGCCCGTACCGAAACCGTCAAGGAGGGTCGTATTCCGCTGCATACGTTCCGCGCAGACATCGACTACTGCCTGACCGAAGCCCTCACGAAGGTGGGTATCCTCGGTGTGAAGGTATGGATCTGCCAGGGTATCGTTTATGGCAAGCGCGACCTGTTCGAGATCGCCGGCGCTTCGTCCCAGGCTCCGTCGAGCGAGCGTGGCGAGCGTCGTGACCGTCGCGGCGACCGTCGCGGTGACCGTCGCGGACGCCGCGGTGGCGACCGTCGTAACAACAATCAGTAGTAAGTAGGACCTTTTTAAAGCAGAACTAACATGTTACAGCCGAAAAAGACCAAATTTAGAAGAATGCAGAAAGGCCGTATGAAAGGTATCGCTCAAAGAGGTAACCAACTTGCATACGGATCGTTCGCAATCAAGGCTCTGGAGTCCTCGTGGATCACCGGTCGTCAGATCGAGGCCGCGCGTCAGGCCATCACCCGTTGCATGAAGCGTGAGGGCCAGCTCTGGATCCGCATCTTCCCCGATAAACCCATCACGAAGAAGCCTGCCGAGGTACGTATGGGTAAAGGTAAAGGTAATCCGGAAGGATTCGTAGCCCCCGTAACGCCGGGCCGCATCCTGTTCGAGGCCGAGGGAGTGCCCCTGGCCGTAGCGCAGGAGGCTCTCCGTCTGGGCGCCCAGAAGCTGCCGATCACCACCAAGTTCATCGTACGGCGTGACTACGTCGAAACCACAATTTAAGGGAGACACAACATGAAAAGTGCAGAAATCAAGGATATTTCGATCAAGGACCTGCAGGAGCGCATCGAGGCCGAGAAAGCTCAGCTTGCCAAGCTCAAGGTGCAGCATGCCGTGTCCCCCGTCGAGAATTCGTCGATCATCAAGAAAAACCGCAGAGATATAGCTCGCATGCTGACGATTCTGCGTCAAAAAAACGCCAAATAAGTAAGAACCATGGAAAGAAATCTTAGAAAAGAGCGTATCGGAGTGGTCGTCAGCAACAAAATGGCCAAAACCATCGTAGTGGCCGTTGCTCGTAAGGTCAAGCATCCTATCTACGGCAAGTTCGTGAACAAGACCACCAAGTTCGTCGCCGAGTCGCTCGACGAAACCTGCAAGGAGGGCGATACCGTACGGATCATGGAGACCCGTCCGCTCAGCAAAACGAAGCGTTGGAGATTAGTACAAATCATTGAAAGAGCTAAGTAGTTATGATACAACAGGAAAGTAGACTCGTAGTAGCCGACAACAGCGGTGCGAAGGAGGTTCTTTGCATCCGTGTGCTCGGCGGTACGAAGCGTCGCTATGCATCGATCGGCGACAAAATCGTGGTGGCCGTCAAGAGCGCTTCTCCTTCGGGTGACGTCAAGAAGGGTGCCGTATCCAAGGCCGTCGTCGTGCGTACGACCAAAGAGATCCGCCGTGCCAACGGTTCGTACATTCGTTTCGACGACAACGCCGTGGTGCTGCTCAACAACCAGGGTGAAATGCGCGGAACCCGTATCTTCGGCCCCGTAGCCCGCGAGCTGCGTGACCAGTACATGAAGATCATCTCCCTCGCCCCCGAAGTTTTGTAATCATAAAAACTGTTTCGAATATGAAATTGCATATTAAGAAAGGGGATCAGGTCCAGGTTATCGCCGGTGACTCGAAGGGCCAGCAGGGTAAAGTCCTGAAGGTCGAGGTCTCCAAGCAGCGCGCAATCGTCGAGGGTGTGAACCTCTGCAAGAAGGCCACCAAGCCCAATGCCAAGAACCCTCAGGGCGGTATCGTCGAGAAAGAGGCCCCGATTCACGTGTCGAACCTCATGCTGATCGACCCCAAGTCGGGCAAACCCACCAAGGTTGGTCGCAAACTCGACTCCAAAGGTAAATTAGTTCGTTTCGCTAAAAAGTCAGGGGAGGAGATCAAATAATGGCTTACGTACCTACACTCAAGACCCAGTATAAGGAGCAGATCGAACCTGCCCTTATGAAGGAGTTCGGCTACACGAGCGTCATGCAGTGCCCGAAACTCGTCAAGATCGTCATCAACCAAGGAATGGGCCAGGCCGTTGCCGACAAGAAGCTCATCGACGTGGCTCAGGCCGAGCTGACGCTGATCGCCGGACAGAAGGCCGTTCAGACCCACTCGCGCAAGGATATCTCCAACTTCAAGCTGCGTAAGGGTATGCCCATCGGCGTACGCGTGACGCTGCGCGACAACAAGATGTACGAGTTCCTCGAGCGTCTGATCGCCGTGGCACTGCCGCGTATCCGCGACTTCAAGGGTATCAACGAGAAGTTCGACGGCCAGGGCAACTACACCCTCGGCATCACCGAGCAGATCATCTTCCCGGAGATCGACATCGACAAGATCACGAAGATCTTCGGCATGGAGATCACCTTCGTTACCACGGCCAAGACCGACGAAGAGGCTTATGCCCTGCTCCGTGAGTTCGGTCTTCCTTTCAAAAACGCTAAAAAGAACTAAGCTATGGCAAAAGAATCGATGAAAGCCCGCGAGGTAAAGCGTGCAAAACTCGCCAAGCGCTACCAGCACAAACGCGAGGAGATCGCTGCCAAGGTAAAGAGCGGTGAGATGGACCACGAGGAGGCATGGCAGGCCCTTTCGAAGCTGCCGCGCAACTCCAACCCCATCCGCCAGCACAACCGCTGTAAGATCACGGGCCGTCCCAAAGGATACATCCGTCTGTTCGGCATCAGCCGTATCCAGTTCCGCGAGATGGCATCCAAGGGTCTGATCCCGGGCGTTACGAAGGCCAGCTGGTAGTCCCGAGGGGCGCCGGAGGGGGCGAGAGAAGGGGTACGAAGAGGTGCCGGAGTGGTGTCGCAGAGAGGCTGCAGTGGTACCGGTGAGGTGCAGTTGTGGTGACCCTGCAATGGGCTGACGGCGTTGCCGCCCAAGTCCGCAATCCTCTCGAGTCCCGTCGGTGAGCCCGGGGGCAATGAAAAAGGTTCCGCTTTCCGGAAGGTGAGGAGCCTGTGCGGCGCAAGCCGCGGAGGAGACGGAGCTAATAGGGGTGTACGACCCATGCAGATACGTCACAGTATCGGGGAAAGTGCCGCCACAAGCGGTAACTTCCCGATATGTGGGGCGTAACGGAAAGTCGCACACTGGGGTTACAGATTCCTCGGACCAAGAGGCCGGAATCGGGTGCCACGCAGAGGGTCGACCGTCGGGTCGGGTCGCCGCGGGGGTGGTCGATGACCGGTTTTCGGGTCGTCGAAGCAGGATTTCTGTACGGATGATGTTAGCAGCCGCTGTGTGTGCTAACATTTCCGTATTCCTGCGGGACCCGGAAAAACGCTAAAAATCAGGCGATAATCTTGGCTGTTTGGAAAATAATGCGTATATTTGCGCGCTTTTGGGCGCTCGTGTGCGTATGCGAACGCGTGTCCAGGGGTGGGCGAAGGGGAATGAGAAAGGGACGGTTTCCCGATGGCAATTCTCTGAGCCACAAAACATTGAAAACTTTTTATTCATTTAATTTTTAACTTCTATTCGTTATGACTGATCCTATTGCGGACTTTCTGACCAGAATTAGAAACGCGGTGAAAGCCAACCACAAGGTGGTTGAAGCTCCCGGTTCAAAAATTAAACAGGAGATCACCAAGATCCTCTACGAGCAGGGCTACATCCTGGCCTACAAGTTCGACACCGATGAGAAGGGCCATCCTTCGATCAAGATCGCACTGAAGTGGGATGCCGCCACGAAGACCAACGCCATCAAGGACCTTAAGCGCGTCAGCCGTCCGGGTCTGCGCCAGTATGCGTCGGTTTCGGACATGCCCCGCGTACTGAACGGTCTGGGTATCGCGATCCTCTCGACTTCGAAAGGCATCATGACCGACGCCAAGGCACGTAAGGAGAACGTCGGCGGCGAGGTGCTGTGCTACATCTACTAATAATTAAAAATCAACGCAATGTCAAGAATTGGTAAATTACCTGTAAACTTGCCTGCCGGAGTAACCGTCGAGGTCGCTCCCGACAATACGGTAAGCGTGAAAGGGCCGCTTGGAACGCTGAGTCAGAAGGTTGACTCGGATATCAAGGTAGAGGTCAGCACGCACACGGATCCCCACACCGGCAAGGAAATCCCGGCCGTCTTCGTATCGCGCCCGACCAACCAGCCGCGTCACCGCTCGCTCCATGGCCTCTATCGCGCCCTGATCCACAATATGGTCGTCGGCGTATCGAAGGGCTATGAGATCAAGCAGGAGTTCGTCGGCGTGGGCTACAAGGCCGAAGTCAAGGGCCAGGTGCTCGAGATGAGCCTCGGTTATTCGCACGATACCTACTTCCTGCTCCCGAAGGAGATCACCGCTACGGCCGTTACCGAGAAGAAGGGTAACCCGATCGTAACGCTGAAGTCGATCGACAAGCAGCTCATCGGTCAGGTCGCTGCGAAGCTCCGCTCGCTGCGCAAGCCGGAACCCTACAAGGGCAAGGGTATCAAGTTCGTAGGCGAACAGCTGCGTCGTAAGGCCGGTAAGTCCGCTGGTGCAAAATAGTTAATCGTCTGAAATTATGTCACTGAACAAGATAGAAAGAAGAGCGCGGATCAAGATGCGTATCCGCAAGATCGTCAGCGGAACGCCCGAACAGCCCCGTATGACGGTATTCCGCAGCAACAAGCAGATCTATGTGCAGTTTATCGACGACCAGGCCGGCGTAACGCTCGCCACGGCATCGTCGCTCGACAAGGAGATTGCCGAGGCCGCTGCCGGAAAAACCAAGTGTGAAATCGCGTCGCTGGTGGGCAAACTGGCCGCCGAGCGTGCCGCCGCCAAGGGAATCTCGGCCGTTGCTTTCGACCGTAACGGATACCTCTATCACGGAAGAGTAAAACAGTTGGCCGAAGCTGCTCGCGAAGCCGGTCTTAAATTCTAATCGATCATGGCAAATACCAACATAAAGAAAGTTCGCACGAGCGATCTGGAACTCAAGGACCGTCTCGTCAGCATCCAGCGTGTCACGAAGGTGACCAAGGGTGGTCGTACGTTCAGCTTCTCGGCCATCGTGGTCGTGGGCAACGAGGACGGCGTCGTAGGTTACGGCCTGGGCAAGGCCTCGGAGGTGCAGGCCGCCATCGCCAAAGGCGTGGAGGATGCCAAGAAAAACCTCATCAAGATCCCGGTTATTAACGGTACGATTCCTCACAAGCAGGAGTTCCGCTATGACGGTTCGCTCGTGATGATCCGTCCGGCCGCTCCCGGTACGGGTATCATCGCCGGCGGTGCCATGCGTGCCGTCCTGGAGTCGGTAGGCGTGAAGAACGTGCTGGCCAAGAGCAAGGGCTCGTCGAACCCCCACAACCTCGTCAAGGCAACCATCGGTGCGCTGTGCGAGCTTCGCGACGCCGCAAGCATCGCCCGTCTGCGCGGCATCTCGATGGATCAGGTGTTTAACGGTTAATTCTTCAAGAAGAAATGGCAAGACTGAAAATAACCCAGATCAAAAGCCGCATCGGTGCCACGGAGCGTCAGTGCAAGAACCTCGACGCGCTGGGACTCAAGCGGATCAACGCCAGCGTCGAGCACGACGATTCGGTGATCATCAAGGGTATGATCGAGCGCGTGAAGCACCTCGTGAAGGTCGAGGTCGTTGCGCAATAAGTTTAACTCAGCAAACGGTTTTATAGCAACATGGAACTCAATAATCTCAAACCTGCAAAGGGTTCAACGCATCACGACAAACGAATCGGTCGCGGTGCCGGATCGGGTCACGGCGGAACCGCAACCCGTGGTCACAAGGGAGCACAGTCGCGTTCGGGCTACTCGCGCAAGCTCGGCTTCGAGGGTGGTCAGATGCCGCTGCAGCGTCGACTGCCGAAGTTCGGTTTCACGAACCTCAAGCGCGTGGAGTTCAAGGCGATCAACCTTGAAGCCCTGGAGGACCTGGCTGCCAAGAAGCAGCTCACGGAGATTACGGTTGACACGCTGATCGCCGCAGGTTTCATCTCGTCGAACGACAAGGTGAAGATCCTCGGCAACGGCGCCCTGACGAAGGCCCTGGCCGTCAAGGCCCACGCCTTCTCGAAGAGCGCCGAGGCAGCCATCACGGCAGCCGGCGGCAGCGTGGAAAAACTGTAAGAACCTTAGAAACCCAAAACTATGAATCAGTATCTCGTTGTTGGTATCGTCTTTATAGTGGTGATCGCTCTACTGGCGACCAACAAGAAATTGGTAGAAACGCTCAAGAACATCTACAAGATCGAGGAGCTCCGCAAGCGTGTGCTGTACACGATCGGGCTGCTGCTTGTATACCGCTTGGGCAGTTTCGTTGTGATTCCGGGTATCAACCCCAATGCCCTGGGCGAGGGATCGGCGTATGCCAGCCAGCTTGAAGGCAACGGACTTCTGGGTCTGTTGAACGTATTCTCGGGCGGCGCATTCGGCAACGCGGCGATCTTTGCACTCGGAGTCATGCCGTATATCACCGCCTCGATCATCATCCAGCTGATGGGTATGATGATTCCGTATTTCCAGAAGATGCAGAAGGAGGGTGAGAGCGGCCGCCGCAAGATGAACCAGTGGACGCGTTTCCTGACGATCGGCGTGCTGATCCTTCAGGGCCCGGCCTACATTGCCAACCTGTATCACCAGGTTCCGCAGGCGTTCGTCTACGGCAACACGTTCGGCTTTGTTGCCTATGCGACCACGATTCTGATCGCCGGAACGATGTTCATCATGTGGCTCGGCGAAAAGATCACGGACAAGGGTATCGGCAACGGCATCTCGCTTATCATCATGATCGGTATTGTGGCCCGTCTGCCTCACGCCCTGCTGGCCGAGGTCAACGCCCGTATCCAGAGCGCTACGGGCAGCGCCATCATGCTGATTCTCGAGCTGGTGCTGCTGTTCTTCGTCTTCATGGCAACCATAGCCCTGGTACAGGCCGTGCGCAAGGTGCCTGTACAGTATGCCAAACGTATCGTCGGTAACAAACAGTACGGCGGAGTGCGTCAGTACATCCCCCTGAAGATGAATGCGGCCAACGTGATGCCGATCATCTTTGCCCAGGCGCTGATGTTCATCCCCGCGCTGTTCTCCGGAACGGCCTTTGCGGCTGCCTTCAGCTCGATGACCGGTTTCTGGTACAACTTTACGCTGGCAGTGCTGGTGATCGCCTTCACCTATTTCTATACGGCGATCATCATCAACCCTCAAATGATGGCCGATGACATGAAGCGCAACGGCGGCTTTATCCCGGGCGTAAAACCGGGCAAGCAGACCGTGAACTACATCGATACCATCATGACGCGCATTACGCTCCCGGGCTCGTTCTTCCTGGCCATCGTGGCAATTCTGCCGGCCCTGGCCATGAAGTTCCTCGGCATCCAGCAGTCGTTCGCCTACTTCTACGGCGGAACGTCGCTGCTGATCATGGTGGGCGTTGTGCTCGACACTCTGAAGCAGATCGAGAGCTACCTGCTGATGCGCCATTACGACGGTCTGATGAAGACCGGACGTATTCAGGGTCGTCATTAGGAGTTTTTCCGAGGAGTTTTAAGCATAAGAGTCCATGATTCATTTGAAAACAGACGAGGAGATCGAATTGCTCCGCGAAAACAATATTCTGGTGTCGAAAACCCTGGCGGAAGTGGGGCGTCACATCCGTCCGGGGATCTCGACCCTGGAGTTGGACCGGATCGCTGAAGAGTTTATCCGGGCTCACGGAGCAGTCCCCGCTTTCCTCGGATACGAAGGATACCCGGCGTCGTTGTGCATTTCGGTCAACGAGCAGGTAGTCCACGGTATCCCGTCTTCGAAATGCGTCCTTAAGGAGGGCGACATCGTTTCGATCGATTGTGGTACGTTTATGAAGGGGTTTGTTGGTGATTCGGCGTATACGTTCGCCGTAGGCGAGGTGTCGGAGGATGTACGACAGCTCATGGAGGTCACCAAAGAGGCTCTTTATAAAGGTACGGCACAGGCCAAGGCCGGCAACCGCGTGGGCGACGTGTCGGCGGCCGTGCAGGAGTACTCCGAAAGTTTCGGCTACGGAGTGGTGCGCGAACTGGAGGGACACGGACTGGGTCGCAAGATGCACGAAGACCCCGGCGTCCCCAATTACGGCGCACGCGGCAGAGGCCCCCTTCTGCGAGAGGGAATGGTCATCTGCATCGAACCGATGATCACGCTTGGCAACAAGGCCGTGGTATTCGAACGGGATGGCTGGACGGTCCGCACGCGCGACCGCAAACCGGCGGCTCACTACGAGTTTGCCGTTGCGATCCGCAAGTCGGGCCCCGACGTTCTGACGGACTTCCGTATCATCGAACAGGCAATTAACAACTGAAACTCTATGGCAAAACAAGCTGCTATCGAACGCGACGGCACGATTATCGAAGCCCTTTCGAATGCGATGTTCCGCGTCGAGCTGGACAACGGCCATGTGCTGACCGCGCATATCTCCGGAAAGATGCGCATGCACTACATCAAGATCCTTCCCGGGGATAAAGTTAAAGTGGAGATGACGCCCTACGACCTTACAAAGGGGCGGATTTCCTTCCGGTACAAATAATTAGATCGCTTGAAAAATGAAAGTTAAAGCATCCATCAAGAAGAGAAGCGAGGATTGCAAGATTGTAAAGCGTAAGGGCAAACTGTACGTCATTTGCAAGAAGAATCCCAAGTTTAAAATGCGCCAGGGTTAGTTTAATCAGTTAAAAAAGACAAAATTTCAATATGGCACGTATTGTCGGTGTAGATTTACCGAAAAACAAAAGAGGCGAGATCGGCCTGACCTATATCTACGGTATCGGTCGTTCTACGGCTCGCAAGATTCTCGACGCCGCAGGCATCAGCTACGACGTCAAAGTACAGGATTGGACCGACGACCAGGTCGGCGCCATCCGTTCGCAGATCGCCGAGATGGGGATCAAGGTCGAGGGCGAGTGCCGCTCGATGGTTCAGTTGAACATCAAGCGCCTGATGGATATCGGCTGCTATCGCGGCATCCGTCACCGTCTGGGCCTTCCGGTCCGCGGCCAGTCGACCAAGAACAACGCGCGTACCCGCAAGGGCCGCAAGAAGACCGTCGCAAACAAGAAAAAGGCAACGAAGTAATCTTTAGAGAATTATGGCAAAGAAAACTGGAACAGTCAAGAAGAAGGTTGTTAAGGTTGGTGCCGTGGGTAACGCCTACGTACACTCCACTTTCAACAACGTAATCATCACCATCACCAACGAGGTGGGTGATGTCATCAGCTGGTCGTCGGCCGGTAAGATGGGATTCCGTGGTTCGAAGAAGAATACGCCGTATGCCGCTCAGACGTCGGCCGCCGATTGCGCCAAGGTCGCTTACGACATGGGTCTGCGCAAGGTGAAGGTTTACGTCAAGGGTCCGGGTGCAGGCCGTGAGTCGGCCGTACGTACGATCCATGGTGCCGGTATCGAGGTGATGGAGATCATCGACGTCACTCCGCTGCCGCACAACGGCTGCCGTGCTCCCAACCGTCGTCGTGTATAAGGTACGGTTACGGAGAAAACAATTCACGATTCTTTAAATAGTCACAACAATGGGAAAATACATAGGACCTAAATCGAAAATCGCCCGTCGTTTCGGCGAAGCTATCTATGGTGCGGACAAGGTGCTCGAGAAGCGCAATGTACCCCCTGGACAGCATGGTCTGGCGCGCAAGCGCAAAAAGGTGTCGGAGTACGGCACGCAGTTGAGTGAGAAGCAGAAGGCCAAGTTCACCTACGGACTGCTGGAGAAGCAGTTCTCGCGTACGTACGAGCAGGCTGCCCGCATGGGCGGTATCACGGGTGAGAACCTGCTGAAGCTGCTCGAGTGCCGTCTGGACAACGTGGTTTACCGCTTGGGTATCGCCCCGACGCGTGCAGCTGCCCGTCAGCTCGTATCGCACCGTCACATCTGTGTCAACGGCAATGTGGTCAACATTCCGTCCTACTCGCTGCGTGCGGGAGACATCGTGTCGGTTCGCGAGAAGTCGAAGAGCCTCGAAGTAATTACGGCATCTCTGGCCGGCTCGTCGCGGAGCCGCTACTCGTGGCTGGAGTGGGACAACGCCTCGATGAGCGGCAAGTTCCTGCAGAAGCCCGAGCGTGAGGAGATCCCCGAGAACATCAAGGAGCAGCTTATCGTCGAGTTGTACTCGAAGTAGTAATCAAAACAAATTCACGCAATTATGGCAATATTAGCATTCCAGAAACCTGAGAAGGTTATTATGCTCGAGTCCACTTCGTCGTTCGGGAAGTTCGAATTCCGACCGCTGGAGCCCGGATTCGGGATGACTGTCGGTAACGCTTTGCGTCGTATCCTGCTCTCCTCGCTCGAGGGCTACGCGATCACGACTGTCAAGGTAGCCGGTGTCGATCACGAGTTTGCCGCTATCCCCGGTGTGATGGAGGATATGTTGAACATCATCCTCAATCTCAAGCAGGTTCGTTTTATCCGCACAGTCGATAATCAGGATGCCGAAAAAGTGTCCATTAACGTTGCGGGTGTGACGGAGCTGACTGCCGGATATATCTCGAATTACCTGTCGTTCTTCAAGGTTCTGAATCCCGACCTGGTGATCTGTCACCTGGCCCCGGGGACGAAGATGCAGATGACGCTCACGATCGGCAAGGGCCGCGGCTATGTTCCGGCCGAGGAGAACACGCCTGCCGACTGCGAGTTCGGAACCCTCCCGATCGACTCGATCTTCACGCCGATCAAGAACGTGAAGTACTCGATCGAGAACTACCGTGTCGAGCAGAAGACCGACTACGAGAAGCTGAATTTGGAAATTACTACCGACGGGTCGATTCACCCCAAAGAGGCACTCAAGGAGGCTGCCAAGATCCTCATCCAGCACTTCATGCTCTTCTCCGACGAGAAGATCACCGTCAACATGGAAGACACGAACGGTACGGAAGAGTTCGACGAGGATGTGCTCCACATGCGCCAGCTGCTGAAGACGAAGCTTTCGGATCAGGATCTTTCGGTCCGCGCGCTGAACTGCCTGAAGGCAGCCGACGTCGATACGGTGGGCGACCTGGTGAAGCTCAACCGCAACGACCTGCTCAAGTTCCGCAACTTCGGCAAGAAGTCGCTTACGGAGCTTGACGAGCTGTTGGCCTCCCTGAACCTGAAGTTCGGAATGGACGTATCAATCTACAAACTTGACAAAGATTAATTAAATGAGACACAATAAGAATTACAACCACCTCGGCCGCCAGGCAGGTCACCGCAAGGCCCTGCTGTCGAACATGGCATCGTCGCTGATTCTGCACAAGCGCATCGAAACCACCGTTGCCAAGGCCAAGGCCGTACGGATGTTCGTAGAGCCTCTGGTTACCAAGTCGAAGGAGGACACGACCCACTCGCGCCGTATCGTTTTCTCGTACCTGAAGCAGAAGGAGGCCGTGACGGAACTCTTCCGTACGATCGCCCCGAAGGTTGCCGAGCGTCCGGGAGGTTACACCCGTATCCTGAAGACGGGCTTCCGTCTGGGTGATGCCGCCGAGATGTGCATTATCGAATTCGTGGACTTCAACGAGGCTTACACGCTGGGCATCACGCCGGCTGCCGCCACGGAGGCCAAACCCAAGACGCGTCGTTCGCGCAAGAGCGCTGCGAAGAAGACCGATGCCGTAGAAGACGCTACGGTAGTCGAGGGCGAGACCAAGAAGGCCGCTGCCCCGAAGGCTCCGAAGGCCCCGAAGGCTGCCGCCGCCAAGACGGCTGCTCCGAAGGCCGCCAAGAAGACCAACGTCGGCAAGAAGATGTAGTCCCGCGCAGGGAGCGCAATTCGAGGGGGGGGGTAGAGCAGAAGACAAGGAGAGAATAAGCGGGTCTGCCCCGCGGTCTCCGCAACTCACTTCGAATTCCGTTCTAGACTGCGGATCAAAATTCCCGAAGAGGTGTCCAACCGGGCCTCTCTCCGGGAATTTTTTATTTGTTCGGGGTAGCGTCTGCCGCAACGACAGCGCGCCGATTGCCTCATCGGGAACGGGAATGCCGGCTCTGTTCCGAGATGGATTTCGATGCTGGTTCGCCTGATGTTGACTGTGTGTTGATTCCCGTCAGGGAGGGAGACAGCCCGGAGGAGATGATCCCCGGCCAGCGGGAAGATGGGGCTTGATGCAGGACGAATCTGGACGCCCTGCAAGCGGGTTTAAGCCCCATGTGGGGGCGGTTTGGAGAAATATTTGCAGAAAAAAAGGTGTTGGAAAGGTAAATTTTAGATTCCGTTCAGAATTCCTTCCGACCTTTGTATCGTAATCAAAAACGAATGTTCAATTAAAAAACTTTAAAACCATGAAAAAGATTTTTTTGACCGCAGCCCTTCTCCTTGCAGGAATCACCGTAACGCTGGCCGGAAACGATCGCCCGATCACCGTAGACAAACTGCCCGCCGCAGCCCAGAACTTCCTGAAGAGCTATTTCTCCGACCTGACGGTGGCCTATGCCGTGGAGGATCCCAAGTTTGCCGGTTCGGAGTATGAGGTGACCTACACCGACCGTACCGAGGTAGAGTTCGATACCAAGGGTGAATGGACCTCGGTAGAACGCAAGTATACGGCCGTTCCCGCCGCAATCGTTCCGAAGCAGATCACCGATTACGTAGGCAAGAGCAACTTCCCGAGCCAGGAGATCCGCAAGATCGAGCGCAATGCCTATACGTGGGAGATCGAGCTTACGAACGGACTCGAGATCAAGTTTGACCGGAATTTCCGCGTCATTGACATTGACGACTGATTCGGACAACGCTCCGGGAATCGCGTGTACGGTGAGCTCCCCGCAACCGCACGATTCTCGCGGAGATAAAAACGGACTCTTCCCGTCAGGGAAGAGTCCGTTTTTGGTTGGTCGGGAGTTGAGAGTGTGGGGAAGGGTTGGGATTCTCTGTCCGGTTTTATCGCCTCCAGCTACTTGTTGAAGTGGTAGAGGAAGATAACCGTGGCATCCATGGCCGTCTTCGGGCAGTCGCGGATCTCGAGTGCCACCTTGATCTCGGCCTTGGTTATGCCGCGCAGATTGGTGATCGACACCAGCGTGGCGCGCAGCCGGATCTCGCTGCCGACCGTCACCGCCTGGTTGAAGCGCAGCTTCTCAATGCCGTAGTTGACCAGCATCTTCACGTTCTGCACCTCGACGATCTGTCCCCACAGGTAGGGCAGCAGCGAAAGGGTCAGATAACCGTGGGCAATGGTTGTCTTGTAGGGGCTCTCTACCCGGGCCCGTTCGGGATCGACGTGGATCCACTGGTGGTCCAGCGTGGCGTCAGCAAATAGGTTGATCTGTTCCTGGGTGATCTTCAGGTAGTCCGAGATGCCCAGCTCCTGGCCCGTGTAGCGGGCAAAATCATCGAAATCGTGGATAATCAGTCGGCTCATGGTTGTTATTGCTGTTTTCTGCAAAGATAGAAAAACTTTCTGATCGTGCGTCGTTTTGATTCCGTGTCAGGCCGTTTTTAAACACTCTTTTCGCGAATCCGTCGATGTCCGGCCCTTGTCTGTCAAGTGCGGGATACGATTGCCGGGATGAAACAAAGAGGGTGTCCGACCGTAGATCGGACACCCTCTTTTCGATGGCGGGTTTCTTGGTGTGGCGCATCCTTCACGGGGCCCCCGATGCATGAATGCCTCACCCTCTTTCCCGCACTCCCGGTCGGGAGACTATTTCTGGAATCCCTTGCCGATGGCCAGGAAGTCGGCAGCCTTCAGGGCGGCACCGCCGATCAGACCTCCGTCGACATCCTCCTTGGCGAAGATTTCGGCGGCGTTGGCCGGCTTGCACGAGCCTCCATAGAGGATCGGGCACTCGGCAGCTGCGGCACCGAACTTCTCGGCCAGCACCTTGCGGATGTAGGCGTGGATTTCCTGTGCCTGGTCGGCCGTGGCGGTCTTGCCCGTACCGATGGCCCATACGGGCTCGTAGGCGATGACGAGGTTCTTGAACTGCTCCTCCGTGAGGTTGTAGACAACCTCCTCGATCTGGGCCTTCACCACGTCGAAGTGCTTGCCGGCCTCACGCTCCTCGAGGTTCTCACCCACGCAGTAGATCGGGGTCAGTCCGTTGGCATAGGCCTGCTCCATCTTCTTGTTGAGCGTTGCGGAGGTCTCGCCGTAGTACTGGCGGCGCTCCGAGTGGCCGAGGATGACGTATTTGCAACCCAGGGCGGCGATCATCGAGGCTGCGACTTCACCCGTGTAGGCACCCTTTGCTTCGGCGGCGCAGTTCTGGGCGCCGAGTTCGATGTCCGAACCCTTGAGGGCCTCGGCCACCATCGAGAGGTGGGTGAAGGGCGGGCAGACGATGAAGTTCACGCACGAGCATACCTCGCCGCGTCCTGCTACGACGCCTTTTGCCAGTTCGACTCCTTCGGCCGGAAGCGTATTCATCTTCCAGTTGCCGGCTACGATTTTCTTTCTCATAACGGTATTGTTTTGTTAAAAGTCCTTGTATGTGTTCACATGTTGGCGGGGCGGTAGCAGCCGTTTATTCGGCCGAGCACCATGCCTTGACCTCCTCCATCGAGGGGGCCTTCAGCCCGAGTTTGTTCTTCTTGTTGAAACCGCACAGGTCGTTGAAGAACTTGCCCGGGGCGAGCTTGCGCAGTGAATCGACGGTCAGGTAGCCCATCTTCTGGATGACGGGCACCCACTCCTCGGGAACGCCGATGGCCGTATAGGCCTCGACGGGATCCGTCGCGACCTTCTTCTCGGGGCGCATCTGTGGGAAGAACAACACGTCCTGGATCGAGTTCTGGCCCGTCATGAACATCGCCAGACGGTCGATGCCCATGCCCATGCCCGAGCAGGTCGGCATGCCGTACTCCAGGGCACGGACGAAGTCCATGTCGATGAACATCGCCTCGTCGTCGCCCTTCTCCGAGAGGCGCAGCTGCTCCTGGAAGCGGCCCAGCTGGTCGATCGGGTCGTTCAGCTCCGAGTAGGCGTTGCAGAGCTCCTTGCCGTTGACGAAGAGTTCGAACCGCTCGGTGAGATCCTTGTTGTCGCGGTGGCGCTTGCTCAGCGGCGACATCTCGATCGGGTAGTCGCAGACGAAGGTCGGCTGGATGAGGTCGCCCTCGCAGTACTGGTCGAAGATGGCGTCGATCAGCTTGCCCTTGCCCATCGTGTCGTCGATCTCGACGTTGAGTCGCTTGCAGGCTTCGCGCAGCTGCTCCTCCGACTGGCCGGTGATGTCGTAGCCGGTCTTCTCGCGGATGGCGTCGGTCATCGTCACACGGCGGAACGGCGCCTTGAAGGAGATTTGCCGTCCGTCGATCTCCAGCTCCGTCGTACCGTTGACGGCCGTGGTGATGCGTTCGAGCATCCGCTCGGTGAACTCCATCATCCAGCGGTAGTCCTTGTAGGCGATGTAGATCTCCATGCAGGTGAACTCGGGGTTGTGGGTGCGGTCCATTCCCTCGTTGCGGAAGTTCTTGCCCAGCTCGTAGACGCCGTTGAAGCCTCCGACGATCAGCCGCTTCAGGTAGAGCTCCGTGGCGATGCGCAGGTAGAGGTCGATATCGAGCGAATTGTGGTGCGTGATGAAGGGACGCGCCGCGGCGCCGCCCGGAATGGGCTGCAGAATCGGTGTTTCGACCTCGATGTAGCCCTGCGAGTCGAAGAACTCACGCATCGTGGAGATGATCTTCGCGCGTTTGATGAAGACCTCCTTGACCTGCGGGTTGACGATCAGGTCGAGGTAGCGCTGGCGGTAGCGGATCTCGGGGTCGGTGAAGGCGTCGAACGTCTTGCCGTCCTTCTCCTTGACGACGGGCAGCGGGCGGATCGACTTCGACAGAACCGTAAAGCGTTTGCAGTGAACCGACAGTTCGCCCGTATTGGTGCGGAAGGCGAAGCCTTCGACGCCGATGATGTCGCCGATGTCGAGCAGCTTCTTGAAGACCGTATTGTAGAGCGTCGGATCGCCTTCGGGGCAGACGTCGTCGCGGCGGATGTAGACCTGGATGCGGCCCGTATGGTCCTGCAGTTCGAAGAACGAGGCGCTGCCCATGATGCGGCGCGACATGATGCGGCCCGCGATGCGGACATCCTGGAAGTTTTTCTTTTCGTCGTCATAGCCCTCGGCGATCTCGCGTGCCGTGGCCGTCACCTCGTAACGGGCGGCGGGGTAGGGGTCGATGCCCAGGTCGCGCAGCGCCTGGAGCGACTGCCGGCGAAGCTGTTCCTGTTCACTGAGTTCGATTGCCATATATTTCGTTTGTATTTGATGATGCGGAATATATCCGTGCAAAAGTAGTGAAAAACCCGCAAAATCGCAACCCGTTGTCATTTTCTGCGTTGGACGATTTTGTTTATTTCGGATTTATTTGTATATTTCAACTCTCAAGTCTAACCAAACCTTTTTCCGTATGAGAAAAACTCTCCCTCTCTTTACCCGTTTGAACCGCCTCATCCTCGGGCTGGGAATGGGCCTTGCGCTGCTTGCGACGGTCTCCTGCAGCAGCAGTGACGACGATGCCGCCGACACCTATGCGGTGGTTCAGGCCGCGTCGTTCAACTTCAACGAGACGGATCCCTCGGTCAACGTGATCCAGGTGCTGGCCAATACGGCCTGGCAGGTCTTCTGGACCCCGGCGTCGGACGGTGTGACGGTGGAGCCCGCCGCCGGAAGCGGCAACGGTTCGTTCCGTGTGACGGCGATGCCTGCGGGGCAGACGCTGCGCTTTGGGGTGCGCACCGCCGACGGACGGAGCATCGACCAGTATGTGACCGTCACGCGGGCCGCCGAGTCGGGAGGAGAGGATGACGAGGAGGATGGTGACGAGGGTGAGGGGCAGCTCCCGATCGGCGAGACCCTCTTCAGCCTCGATTTCGGAAACGGAGAAGGGGGTGTCTGGGCCGATACGAACAACGAGTGGAAGACCCAGACCGGATCGGGGGCCGCAACGGTCTCCTACAACATGTACCGGATGCGGATCAACAACGACAATTTCGGCTCGGCGAACCGTTATACGGGCGCTTCCGGCCACTCCTACGCCAAGATCTTTACGGATGGCGATCCGGGCTATTTCACGATCCGCGACATCTCGCTGCCCGAGGGGCAGACGGCCTTTTGGCTTTCGTTCGGAGCCATCTTCCCCGAGGGCGACATGAGGCTCGAGGTGAGTGCCGACGGTGCGACGTGGCATCAGCTGACCTACAAAGGGGCTGCGACCTACAACGTCTGGACCCCGGTTTCGGTGGGGTTCACGCTTTCGGCGCCGGTTGCAAAGCTCTCGTTCCGCTACTCGGTGACGGGGGTGCAGCGCGCCTACGGGCTGAATTTCGACGACGTGGTGCTGAAGGCCGGCGGTGGCGGTCAGACGGTCGATCTGGGGGCCGCCGCCAAACAGTATCGTTGGGCCGAGCTGCCCGCCACGCCGGCCGACATGACCAACAGGAAGATCCATACCTTCTGGTCGACGACCGTCTCGACGAAACAGTATCTGCGCAACTACACCTATTGCTATGATACGAAACGCCACTGCCCGCTCTGGATCGCCCATCCGCAGCACGCCTGCTACGAGGAGGGCGGACGGACCCGCCCGAAGCCGGAGCCCTGGGCCGCCGATCCCAACATGACGCAGGCCGAACAGGCGATCATCTGGGTATGGCCGGGGGACAACCGCGACAAGTATGTCGTTTCGGAGTCGCCGCTCTACCGCTGGGGACGCGGGCACATGCTGGCTTCGGGTTATCGCGGTTGCGGGGATGCGGAGAATCCCGCCGAGATCAACGTGCAGACCTTCTATTCGTGCAATATCGCGCCGCAGGGCGGTGAGGTTTTCAGTTCGCTGTGGCAGCAGGCCGAATGGCGCATCCAGGACTACTACGTCTGCGCCGACACGCTCTATTGTGTCTCGGGTGCCCACTTCGGCGAGGGGGCCATTGCCGCCCATGACGGCAGCTGGGTCAACCAGAACGCCCAGGTGAGGGGCAGTATCGACGAGGCAAAGCCGTGTGAGGTCCCGACCCACTACTACAAGCTGATTCTGCGGACGCGCGCCGGAAACACCCGCAAGGCCATTCAGGAGTGCTCGGCCAGCGAACTCATAGCCGTGGGCTTCTGGTTCGAGAACGGCGACGGAACGGATGACAGCGGAGCCGCGAAGCCGACGCTCGATGCAAGCTGCCTGAAATCCGTGAAGTGGATCGAGGAGCAGACCGGCTTCACCTTCTTCCCCGATGTCCCCGACGAGGTCAAGGAGCAGTGCAACCCCTCCGACTGGGGATTCTGACCGGAGCCGGGACCGGTTTCGGCCGTACGAAACGAGGGGAGTGCCGGATGGCACTCCCCTCGTTGGTTTCAATTCGGAAGGTTCCGGAGCTGTGTGCGATCCCCGGCATGCGGTCTCCGGCGTCCGGCCTTCTGTGCCCGGTCTCCTTCGTGTGGGCCTTCTGCCCCCCCCCTCCTGGGGTTACTTTGCCGCCTTGCTGCGGGGTGCGAAACGCCGGTAGAGTGCCCAGGCCGCCCAGCCCAGCACGGCACCGACCAGAGCGCCCCAGACCAGATCCATCGGGAAGTGTTTGCCCAGATAGATCCGCGAGTAGCAGACAACCAGTGTACAGCATATCATCAGCAACGTGAACCACCGCCGGCGGATGACCCGTGCCGAGAAGAGCGCCAACGCAACGATCGTCGCGGCGTGGGCCGAGACGCTTCCGTAGCGGCCGCTGACCGCTTCGATGGGGACGTGTACCGTCCAATGCCCCGAATACCCGGCCGCCGCAAGCTCCTCGGGCGAGAGCCAGCGCAGCGTCCGCAGCGAGTCGGGCGTGATGTCGAGCCCCTCGAGCGAAGGGGTGAACATCGGCCGCCAGCGCGGTTCGAAATCGGGCAGCAGACCGCCCAGCAGTCCGTTGTGTTTGAAGATCCCGGCCACCATGTCGGCCAGTGCCACCGCTGCGGCCATCAGCACCAGGAAGAGCAGCATCCCCCGCCAGCCCGAGCGTCGCCAGACGAGCCACAGGATCACCGCGTAGAGCGGAATCCACATCGTCGTTCCTGAAAGGGTGAGCATGATGCGGTCCCACACGGGTCCGCCGTCGAAGTTCAGCGCCAGAAAGAGTTGTTGGTCGAGGTTCTGCATCGTCGGGTCAGAATTGGAAGTAGATGAAGGGCTGGATGTCGCTCGACTTGATCTGCATGACACACCAGATCATCGCGGCGGCCATCACCACCTGCAGCACCAGCGGGGCGTTGACCACCACCTGCCGGGCCAGGGCATCGACCCGCCCCGGCATCAGGTGCAGGATGTATCCCGCGGCAATCAGGGCGAAGACCCCGGCATATCCGGCCACCACCTGCGGGATCATCGCCGGGTTGAAGTTCTCGAAGATCTGGTGCAGCATCAGCGAGACGGTCTGCATCGACTCGGCGCGGAACATCAGCCACCCGAAGCAGACCAGATTGAACGTCATGAAGATACCCGCCGCACGGCTCCACCAGTGCATCTGTGCGCCCGACACCTTGGCGCCCGGGACGACGCTCAGCCAGAGCTTGTGCAGCGCCAGCGCCACGCCGTGCAGCCCGCCCCAGAGGATGAAGCGCACCGCTGCACCGTGCCACAGTCCGCCGAGCAGCATCGTCAGGAGCAGATTCCAGTAGGTGCGCAGCCGTCCCTTGCGGTTGCCGCCCAGCGAGATGTAGAGGTAGTCGCGCAGCCACGACGAGAGCGAGATGTGCCACCGCCGCCAGAATTCGGTGATCGTGGCCGACTTGTAGGGTGCGTCGAAGTTCTTCGGGAAGCGGAAGCCCAGCAGCAGCGCGATGCCGATGGCCATGTCCGAGTAGCCCGAGAAGTCGCAGTAGATCTGCAGCGCGTAGCCGTAGATGCCCATCAGACACTCGAAGCCCGAGTAGAGCAGCGGTTCGTCGAAGACCCGGTCGACGAAGTTCAGCGAGATGTAGTCCGAGATGATCGCCTTCTTGAAGAGACCCGTGAGGATCAGGAAGACCCCCGTTCCGAACATTTCGCGCGTGATGCGGATCGGGTTCTGGCGTATCTGCGGGATGAAGTCCCGGGCCCGCACGATGGGGCCGGCGACCAGCTGCGGGAAGAACGACAGGTAGAAGAGATAATCGAGCCAGTTGGTCAGCGGGCGCAGCTGTCCGCGGTAGACGTCGATCGTGTAGCTCATCGACTGGAAGACGAAGAACGAGATGCCCACCGGCAGGAAGATGTTCTGGAACTGGAGAAAACCCTGCCCGAAGAGCTGGTTCGAGATGTCGATCAGGAAGTTCGTGTACTTGAAGTAGCCCAGCATGCCGAGGTTCACCGCCACGCTCAGCGCCACCAGCCAGCGTTTGGTCTGCCGGCTCTGCGTGTGGAAGATCCCCCGTGCGATCAGGAAGTCGCTCGTCGCCGTGAAGATGAGCAACAGGAAGTAGATGCCGCTCGACTTGTAGTAGAAGTAGAGCGAAAAGAGTACCACATAGATGATGCGGGCCATCGGCGCCCGCCGGAAGGCACTGTAGACGAGCAGGAAGCCCGCAAACAGAAACAGGAAAAGACCGCTGCTGAAGATCAGCGGCGAGGTGGCGTCGTAGGTCAGTAGCGCCGTGAGCCGTTCCCAGATGCCGTCCGTTGTGGGGAGTGTCATGGTTGCGGCAGGTTAAGGGATTCGGGGACCGGAAGCCCCTGCGGTTCGGGCGTCAGCTCCGGAAGCAGCTCCCGCTGCAGGCGGATTCGCTGCAGCGAGTCCATCACGGCCGCGGCTTCGGCCTGGCGGCGCTGCGTGAGGAGGATCTCCGTGTAGGCCTTGCGGATCTCCTCGTTCAGCGCATCGTAGAGTGCCCACGCCACACGCCGTCCGCCGGCGTAGTTGATGTGGGTGAAGTCCTTGCCGGCCCAGCCGTTGCGCACGAACTCCGCCATGCCGCCCTGGGCGCGCATCGCGTCGCTCGTGGGCCAGAAGGCGGCTCCCGTGTTGCGGGCCGCCGTGCGCTGGCTCTCGGTCATGTAGGGAATGGCGTCCATCGGTTCGAATCCCGAGTCGGTCTTCACCGAGCGGTCGCTCACGCCCAGGATCAGCACCGCGGCACCCGGGAAGCACTGCCGTACGTAGGCCACCATCTTTTCGATCTGCGAGGCGTAGCCGCGATAGTCCGTCACGCCCGCCTGCATGATGTTCAGCCCGTACTGGAGGATCACCAGATCGTATGGTGCAAAGGAGTGGATGCGGGCGTTGACCGACGGATTGGTCCAGAACATCGCCTGGCCGTTGTTGCTGCGCACCGAGTAGTTGTCGACCACCACGCCGTGCCCCTCGAAGATCGCACCGTAGCCGATGAAATCCTTCGTTCCGGCGAGAACGCGGAAGCCCAGCGAGTGGATGTGCGGTGCCGAAACGGCGATCTGGCGCACCGTGGCATCGCCCTCGACCGTGAATTCATGCCGCAGCGTGTCGTTCAGCGTCACCTCCACGCGGCTCTCCGCCGGGGAGAGGAAGAGGATCCGGGCGTCGGTCACGGCATCGAGCTGCTGCCGGAAGTCGGTGTTCTCCCAGCGGGTCGAGGCGTCGGTCGAGGGCTGGCTCACCCAGCCCGAAATGTAGAAGTGTTCGCGCAGGAAATCCGGAGCCGCCTTGCGCTGCATGATGTTGTAGGTGGCCCACCCCTTGGACTGCGTCTTGATGGTGCGGCGGAAGGCCGTCAGCGGCGAGGCCATCGGGGCAAAACCCGTACCGCCGCCCGGACGTCCTCCGTAGGCGGTCTGGAGGCGTTCGCGCAGATCGGCCGTCAGGATGTCGCCCTCGACGAACGAGTCGCCCAGAACGGCAATCCGCACCGGACGCCGCGCCAGCAGCAGCGTGTCGCAGAAGACCCGCAGACGGCCGCTGTCGCTGTAATCCTCGATCGGAGTCAGCGTGGCGACCCATCGTGTGGTGTCCGCCTTGCGCGGCGCATAGCGGTCGTCGGCCGGCGTGTCGTCCGCAAGCCGCCATTCATAGATGGTCGGGGCCTCCTGGTGCGCGGTGTCGGCCTCAATGCGCGAGGCCACCTCCGCCAGATCGACGCGGAACTCCTCCTCGTCGTAGAGCCCCGTGGCGGCCTCCTGCTCCGCCGGGGCCGAATCGTCGAACGTCATGAGGTCCGAGAGGATGTTTGCGCGCCGCAGGTGGATGCCTCCGATACTCTGCGGAGGTATGAAACTTACGGCCACGAGCACTGCGATGAGTGCCGCGGCCGCCAGCCAGGTGCGATGGGTGTAGTCTTTCTCCGGAGTGTTCATTCCGCGTTGTCAGTCGTTGCGTCGTCCGAGGATCAGGAAGACGTAGTAGAGCACCGACGCGATGGCGCTCAGTGCCGCCACCAGGTAGGTGCGGGCTGCCCACGAGAGGGCTTCGCGCGCCTGCGAGAGCTGCACGCCCTGGATCGTACGGCTGGCCTGCAGCCACTCCAGCGCCCGCGCCGAGGCGTTGTACTCCACGGGCAGCGTCACGATCGAGAAGAGGGCCGACATGGCGATCAGTCCCACGCCGATCCAGCAGAGCACCTCGTTCTGCGTCGTGGCCAGGATCACCAGACCCAGGATGATGACCCACGTGGCGGCCGACGAGGCGAACTGAACCACCGGAACCAGCTGCGAACGCAGCACCAGCGGTGCATAGCCCCGGGCATGCTGCACGGCGTGGCCGCACTCGTGGGCCGCTACGGCGGCTGCCGCCACGCTCGTCGACGAGTAGACCGCGTCGCTCAGGTTGACGGTCATCGTCTGCGGGTTGAAGTGGTCGGTGAGCTGGCCGCTCACGTGCGTAACCTTCACGTTATGGATGTTGTTGTCGCGCAGCATCTTCTCGGCCACCTCGGCGCCCGTCAGGCCGCCCGGGAACTGCACCTTCGAATACTTCTTGAAGACCGACTGCAGGCGCGCCTGCACCACGAAGCCGATGACGCCGATGATGATGATCAGCACGAACATGCCCATCGTGGCGGCGTCGTAGCGTGCGGCATGCGGCTCTGCGTAGTAACCTGCCTGAAGCAGGGTGATAAGGGGTTGATACATAGTCGTAAGTGTTTACTGTTTCTTGCGATACGTGTAGTACGAACCGGCTTGCTGGCTCGGCATCAGTACCATGTCATTAACGTTCATGTGGGCCGGTAATTGTGCCACCCACGCGATTGCCTCCGCAATATCCGCGCCGGTGAGGGGCTCGACCCCCTCGTAGACGGCTGCGGCACGTTGCCGGTCGCCGTGGAAACGCACCTCGGAGAACTCCGTTTCGACCATGCCGGGGCGGATCTCCGTCACCTTGATCCCGGCCGGGAGCAGATCGGCGCGCATCGACTGCGAGATGGCGTGCACGGCGTGTTTCGTGGCGCAGTAGACCGCGCCGTTTTCGTAGGGCTCCGTGCCGGCGATCGACCCCAGGTTGATGACGTGTCCGCGGCCTGCGGCCACCATTTTCGGTGTGATGACCCGCGTGACATAGAGCAGCCCCTTGACGTTGGTGTCGATCATGGCGTCCCAGTCGCGCGTGTCGCCGCGGTCGATGTGTTCGAGTCCGGCGGCCAGTCCGGCGTTGTTGACCAGCAGGTCGATCTGCTCGAGGGGTTCGAGGTTGCGCCGAACCTCCTCTTCGGAGCGGACGTCGAAGGTGAGTGTCGTGCAGTTCCCGCCCGCCGCCTCGATCTCGGCCTTGAGTTCGGCGAGCCGTTCGGCACGGCGTCCCGTGGCGATGATGTCATAGCCTGCGGCGGCGAGTCGCAGGGCCGTTGCGCGGCCGATTCCGGAGGTCGCACCCGTGATGAGAGCCCGTTTTTTCATGAAAATCCCGTATTTCGGGCAAAAATACGAAATTTATATGTTTCTTTGCATAAATTTCAGGACAAAATAGAGCACCCGTGAATCTCGCCTTTTTCATCGCCCGCCGTACGGCCCGTCCGACGCCCGGAAACCGCCCCGGGGTCATGGACCGCATTGCCGTAGGGTCGGTGGCCCTCGGGGTGGCGGTGATGATTCTGACGCTGGCCGTGGTCATCGGCTTCAAGCGCGAGGTCGCCCGCAAGATGGAGGGGTTTGCCTCGCACGTCACGGTGACCGACATCCGCGGGGTCGATGCGCTCGATTCCCGGCCCGTGCATCGCAGCGCCCGTCTCGAGGCGTTGATCCGTTCGACCGACGGCTTTGTTGCGATGGCCCCCTATGCGCTCAAGGGCGGGATTGTCCGCACGGCGGATGCCGTGGGCGAGGTGGTGCTCAAGGGCATCGGACCGGATTACGACACGTCGCTGCTCGGGGAGTGGCTCGTCCGGGGGCAGATGCCCCGCATCGGCGATTCGATCCGCACGAAGGACATTCTCCTCTCGCAGCTGCTGGCCGACCGGCTGGAGGTCGGCGTCGGGGACCGCATCGAGATGCTGTTCGTCGACGGCGGCGAACGCCCCCGCCGCGACCGCTTCAAGGTGTCGGGAATCTACGCCTCGGGGTTGGACGAGATGGACCGCTCGATGGTCTTCACCGACATCCGGAACGTGCAGCGCCTCTGCGACTGGTGCGCTGACGAGGTCTCGGGCTACGAAATTCGGGTCCGTTCGCTCGACGAGGCTCCGGCCTTTGCCCGGACGCTGGACCGCACGCTGCTCTACGACGAGGGTGAGGGCACCGAGAACCTGGCCGTCGAGAGCGTCACCGAGCGTTACGCCAACATCTTCGACTGGCTGAAGGCCCACGATGTCAATGCAGCCGTGGTGATCGGCATCATGCTCGTCGTGGCGTTCTTCAACATGACCTCGGCGCTGCTGATCCTCGTCCTGGAGCGCACGCGCATGATCGGGTTGCTGAAGGTCCTCGGCATGCGCAGCCGGCAGATCCGCGCCGTCTTCCTCTGGCGGGCCGCCTTCGTGGCGCTGCGCGGTCTGGGGTGGGGCAACCTCGTCGGTCTGGGCCTCTGCGTGCTGCAGCACACGACCCATCTCGTCAAACTCAACCCGGAGGGGTATCTCCTCTCCGAAGTCCCCATATCGCTGGGGTGGGGGTGGTGGCTGGCACTCAATGCCGGCTTCATCGCCGTGATTGTCCTCCTGCTGATGATCCCCGCCTCGATTGTCTCCCGCATCAAACCCGAAGAAACGATTCGTTACGAATGAAACCCTACAATACCGATCAGTCCAAGAAGGAGGAGGTCCGCGAGATGTTCGACAACATCGCGCCGAAGTACGACCTGCTCAACCATACGCTCTCGATGAGCATCGACCGTCTCTGGCGCCGTCATGTCGTGAAGATCGTGTGCCGTGTGAAACCCCGCCGCATCCTCGACGTGGCCACCGGAACGGGTGACCTGGCCATCGCCATGGCCCGCCGCATCAGAGAGACTCACGTCCTGGGTGTTGACCTCTCGGAGCGCATGCTCGACGTAGCCCGCCGCAAGGTCGAGGCCCGCGGTCTGGACGGCCGCATCGTGCTGGATCACGGCGATGCCGAGCACCTTGATGTGGCGACGGCGTCGGTCGACGTGGCCACCGTCGCCTTCGGCGTGCGCAATTTCGGCGATCTGGATGCCGGGCTGCGCGAACTGGCCCGGGTGCTGCGCCCCGGCGGGCGGGTCGTCATCCTGGAGTTCTCGAGACCCTCGAACCCACTGTTCCGCACCCTCTACGAATTCTATACCTACCGGATTCTGCCCCGCATCGGCGGCATGGTCTCCCACGATCGCCGTGCCTACGAGTATCTCCCGGCCTCGGTCGGCGAATTCCCCCGCCCGGCCGAATTTCTGCGGCGGCTCGAGGCGGCTGGATTCCACGACTGCAAGGCCCGCAGCCAGAGTTGCGGCATTGCCCAAATATATATTGGCGTACGATGAAACGATTGTTCTTTTATTCGCTGCTACTCTTCGCCGTCCTGGCGATGGGCTCCTGCCGGCGCTCGATTGAGAAGACGGCTCAAAAGATTCGTTTCGAGGGAATTGAACGGGTGCAGCTGCAGGGGTTGACCTCCGCCGAGGTGGTCGCCCGGATCGACAACGGCTCGGCCCATCGGCTCCAGCTCGCCTCGGCCCGGATCGACATCCATTACGCCGATGCGGTCGTGGGACGGCTGATTCTCGAGGAGCCCGTCGAGATCGACCGTCGGACGCAGGCCTCGATCCGGACGCTCTGGCGGCTGCAGATCTCCGATCCGCTGACCCTCTTCGTCCTCTACCGCAAGGTGAAGGCCGGTGAGTTGGACCGTATCGCCCTCTCCTTCGAGATCGAGGGCCGCGGCGGCCCGGCTCCGCTCCGTTTTTCCCGCGAAAAGATGCCTTTGTCCGAATTTTTGACTACCTTTGGGCTCTCCGTTCAGGATGTGCAAAATTATCTGAAGTTATGAAATATCGTACGCTGATCCTTACCTGCGCTCTGTTGATGGTCGCTTCGGTTGCCGGAGCCCAGTCGCTCGAGGCCTTCAAGCAGCGTCTGGCCCAACCGACAGCCGGCTCTGCGCTGTTCGATCCGGCCCGCGTCGTGGTCACCGAACACGGGGATGCCGCCCGCGCCGTGGCCGATGCCGCCCGCAGTGCCCAGCGCCTCTCCTACAAGGGCCATCGCGTCTGCATCTTCTTCGACAACGGCCCCGATGCCCGCAACGGTGCGCTGGCAGCCAAACAACTCTTCGAAGAGACTTTTCCCGGTATCCGGGTCTACATGGTTTACGAAAGCCCGTGGTTCTCGGTCTCGGTCGGAAACTGCCTGACCTCCGAAGAGGCTATCATCCTGAAAGGCAAGGTCTCGGCCATCTTCCCGAAGGCCTTTCTGAAGAACGAAGTGATCTCCGTGAGCGACCTTTTGGAGTGATTTGCGGCTGTTTTTGAAAATTTTTTGATTTTTCTTTGCTTTGTTTCGGCGAATATCTATCTTTGTGGCGTTTAAGAAGTGTTAATTAAACGTTTGACGCTATGAAAAAGATTTTCTCTTTGGTCATCGTTCTGGCTGCCGTAGCCATGGTTAGCTGTGGTGGAAACGCCAACAAGAAGGCAGCTGCTGATGCCGCTGCTACGGAAGCTGCTGCTACCGAGGCTTCGGCTTGCGAGGGTTGCACCGAGAAGTGCGATTCGACGGCTGCTTGCGAGCAGGCTGATTCGACCGCTACCGAGGCTGCTGCCGAGACGGTTGAGGCTGCAAAATAATTTTGCCCTCTGAAGATTGGGGAGATTTCTCGAAGGGAATCTCCCCTTTTTTTGTCTTCTCGGGATCGGAACGTGCGGCTGCAGTCCGCCCCCCCCCTCCCCGAGATTAGACGGGCGGAGGCGTCTGCGCAGGCGGCCTTCCGATAAAATCGGGTGATGCGATCTCCTCCGCATCCCCTTTTTTTGTATCTTTGGGTGGCGAAAACCAACGACATTAAAAAATATCAGCTATGAAAGTCCTGCTTATCAATGGAAGCCCCCATCGCGAGGGCAATACCTTCATCGCATTGAACGAAGTTGCCCGCACGCTCGAGGCCGAGGGCGTAGAGGCCGAAATCGTCTCGATCGGTACCAAACCCATTCCGGGCTGCATCGGCTGCTGGCAGTGTGCCCAGACCGGCAGTTGCGCCTTCAACGACGATCTCTACCTGCTGATCCGTGAAAAACTGGCCACGGCCGACGCCCTGATCGTCGGTTCGCCGGTCTACTTCGCCGGCCCGAACGGTTCGCTGTGTGCGCTGCTGGACCGTCTGTTTGTCTCGTGCGTCGACCGCCTGGCCTATAAACCGGCTGCTGCCGTGGTCGTGTGCCGCCGCGGAGGAGCCAGCGCCGCGTTCGACCGTCTGAACAAGTATTTCATGATAACGAACATGCCGGTCGTCTCGTCGAAATACTGGAACAGCGTCCATGGACGGACTCCCGGCGAGGCCAGTCAGGACGGTGAAGGTCTGCAGACGATGCGTGTGCTGGGGCGTAACATGGCCCGCGTGCTCAAGGCCGGATTGCTCGCTACGGAGAACATCCCCGAAGCCGAACCCCGCATCATGACGAGTTTTATACGTTAGTCGGGTCGCGGGGCGCACGAATCGGACTCGGGACCGGGCCTTTCATGCCGCGGGACTGACTTTTCTTTCGAGCCTGTCCGAATCCGTGTCAGGCGGCGCCGTGCAGAAAAAATCGCCGTCATTTGCAGAATCGGGAAATATTGCGTACTTTTGCGCCATCCCCACGGAAAGATGCAGGAGTGGTTGAACTGGCCCGCCTGGAAAGCGAGTAAACCTCAAAAGGGTTTCAGGGGTTCGAATCCCCTTCTTTCCGCTCGAAGGTACGTTTGTGAAGAGCGTTGCAGAATTTCTGCAACGCTCTTTTTGGTTGTTCTCATATGCGGCGTTTGCCCGGTTTCCTCCCGGAGCAGATGGCGCGGGACCGAAGACCGGAGTGGATTCCGGTCGACGGTAGAGTAGTGCGGCATCGTGTTTGGCGCCGCTTCCGGTAGGTGGAAGGGGTGCGACAATATCCCGTGGGCTGTTGGCGGGGTGAAGGTACGCCGTGAACACGGGCTCTGTTGGCAGCTCCTCCCGTTGCGGGTGGGTATGCCTTGTCAGCTGATGGGGCCGGTTGTCGTACCGGTCCCGAGCGTCGCTTATTCGACGTGTTGCTGTGCCTGTCCGATCCGCCGGTCCAGCGGGGTTGAGGAGCGTTCGCGGAGAATCGTCAGCGCCTCCTCGACAATCTCCTGCAGGGTCCACGGAGAACCCATTTTGCGTAATCGCAGACGCTCGCTGGCGATACGCAGCGGCTCGAGTAGTCCGATGGCTGCCACGATGTAGGGCGGCAGCCGGAGATTGTCGATCCGGTATTTCCGCTGGTTGAGGTAGGTCAGAAACGTGTCGTAGGTCGTTCCCAGCAGGTAACGGCCGTAAAGTTCGAAGATCCGTTTGCAGTTGCGGTGTGAGTTCTCGCGTTCGAAGTAGGCCTGTTTCAGCTCTTGCGCCAGAAGAATTCGCCATTTCAGGTGGTTGGGTACGTACATATCTTTCATTTTTGGTGGTCTTTTTCGTGCAGGCCGGTCCTTGCACCGAATCCGGGGGGCTCGAAGCCGGACCGGGTGGGTGGCGGAACTGCTTGCTGGCAGTCTGATTCCTGTTTTGTCTCCGGCCAGGGGCTTCGGCTGAGGAGATAAATCGCTCCTTTCCGTTGATCTGATTCCTGGCTGTTGGAATTGGCTGGCAAATATTTATTGCAAATATAAAATAATATATTGTAAAAATGAGCCTTTCAGCCGAAAAAAAAGCGGTAAGGCTGTAAAATCGCTGTAAACGGATTGTCTTTCTGTAGGAGTGAATCGCGTCCCGATTTGACAGAGACAATCTTTTCCTGATTGATTTTTGAAAATGATTACAGATGAAAACTATAGGTTACAATTGTGTAAGGTGTTTATTTGTAGGTTGTTATTGTTCTCCTGTGGCTCGTTGAGGGCCTGGATGACTGGATTCTGCTGAAAAAAATGTTGCAATTTTTACAAAAACCTTTTATTTTTGAGCCCGTGTGTAGTGGCTGTCACAGATTGTTTCGTCGCAGCAAAGCCTGACAAAATCATGTGCAAGAAAGATACATACAAGGAATCGGATGAAAAGACGAAGGAGTTGGTTCCCGAATTCTTCCGGACTTATTATCCGATGTTTGTCTCTTTTGCCCGCAATTTCGTGCAGTGTCATGAAACGTGTGAAGATTTGGTGCAGGAGGCGTTCGCAACCCTGCTTGAGCAGGGTTATACCTTTGAGAACGAATATCTTGTCAGGGGATTTCTTTATAAAACACTTCGCAATAAATGTCTCAATCATCTGAGACATGAACAGATTCGGAACCGTTATTCCGAATTGCAGATTGCTTGTCATAAGCAGAAACAATCGGAAGAATTCTTTATAGACGCCATCATGCAGGAGGAGTCCTCGGTAATTATTGCACAAGCCATCGAATCCCTCCCGGCAATGGGTCGGCGGGTGCTCAGCCTGGCTGTAGATGGTTTTAGCAATCAGGAAGTTGCAGATGTGTTGGGCATTTCGGTCAATACGGTCCGTACGCATAAGGCACGGGCTTACAAAATACTGCGCATGATTCTTTCGAATCAGTGGATGATTTTCTAAGGAGAGACCTTTCCTCTCCGTGTCGTTTCTGTTCAGGTCTTTGGACTTACGATTATTTATCTCTGCAAGGTGCACATTAAAAGCATCTTGCAATTTTTTTTGATCTTATGTCATCCTTTTTTGTTTCTAAAGTGTTATATTAACGGTGTTAGTTGGGAATATCATATCATTTGTCAGGACGGCTGTCTTGCTGGGGAGGTTTTGGGTTTCGAAAACCTCCGATCAGGAGCGCGAACAACTCAAACTCAGACTCCGGGAGTGGAATCGTGAGCACAAGATCGCACTCTTCCGTCGGATCCTCGATGAAGAGGAGCTGGAGAACCGCCGGATCATCCGCGAACAGTGTGATGTCGATGAAGCCTGGCGAAAGGTGCAGGTCCGCCTCCGTGAGCGAAAAAGCAGGGCCCGCATCCGGCGTTACATGTTCAAACTGCAAAGTGCGGCTGCCGTACTTGTCGTACTGCTCCTGACTGCCGGCATCATTTACGATTCGCATACCGGACACCGGAAGCGGGTCATGGCCCGAATCGCCGAGATCCGTCCCGGAGGTGCACAGCCAACCATCTATCTGGCCGATGGCCAAAGCGTGGAACTCGGTCGGGCGGATTCAACGGCGGATCTCGGCAATGCCCGTATCAGCGGAGAAAACAGTCTGACCTACCGTCCGGAGCCTTCTTCCGATCATGAGGATCGTTCGGAACCCCTCGCGGAGGTCTATAATACACTCATTACACCCCGCGGATGCATGTACGACGTGACGTTGGTCGACGGTACGCGAGTCTGGGTGAATGCTGCCTCGCGGCTGCGCTTCTTTACGACCAACCACAGTAGCGAACGGATTGTCATGCTGGAAGGAGAGGCCTATTTCGAGGTGGCGCATGATGCCTCCCGTCCCTTCGTCATCGTGTCGGGCGGACAGCGGATCCGGGTTCTCGGAACCCATTTCAACATCAAGGCCTATGATGCCGCTCAGGCAGTCTATACCACATTGGTGGAAGGTTCCGTCGAGGTGACATCCGACTCCGGCGAGCAGAGTGTCCGACTCTCGCCCGGCGAGCAGGCTGTCTACCGGCGGCAGTCGGATGAACCGATCGAGGTGACACAGGTCGACCCCTCGCAGGCCCTTGCCTGGCGTTCCGGAACCTTTATCTTCTCGCACGCCACCATCTCCGAAATCCTCGAGGAGCTCTCCCGATGGTATCGCTTCGATTATGAGGTGGCTCCGTATCTCGACCGGTTCCGCTTCACGGGGCAGTTCCCCCGCTGCGGCGAACTCGACCGGATCCTCGATATCATTACCTCTACAGGCACCGACATAAAGATCGACTACGACGGAGAACGTATCACGCTGAAATAATCCCACTAAACTTTTCCCATTATGACGAAACCTTTACAAACGAAAAAACGGAAACATCCCAAGGGCGTTCCAACACCGGGAACGTGGCGGATATGGATCCTTCCGGCAGCGGTTTCGACCCTGCTCTCCCTTGCCCCATCGTTTCTGTTTGGTCAAGGTGACGGGCCGCAGGAGGAACGGTTCATCCGGGACAATTACGGTCTGCCGGTGTCGGATGCAGCGGAAACAACCCTTTCGGGCGAGTATCTGCGCAAACTCCATCCGACCGATCTGTTGCGTGCGCTTGAACTGGCCGATCCTTCGTTGTGCGGATTTGATCCGGATCAGGGCTCCGATCCGAATGCCGTACCCCAGTCTCTGAGTCTGCAGGGAACACGCTCCTTTGCCTGGAATCTGAGCCAGGCGGATGCGCTGCCGCTGGTCATTGTTGACGGCCACAGCGAATCGATGGATCGGCTGAGCGATTTCGACATGCAGCGCATCGAAAGCGTTACGCTGCTCAAGAATGCTTCGGCAACCGCTTTGCTGGGTGTGCGCGCCGGACAGGGGGCCATCCTGATCCGAACCCGGACTCCCGAAGCGCATCGCCTGCAGTTGACCTACCGTTTCGACGGTATGTTCCAGAAGGCCTCCCTGCGCAATTTCGATCTGATGGATGCCGCACAGAAACTCGACTGGGAAAAAAGTACGGGTGCTTACGACGGTAACGAGGCCCTCTACGATCAGCGGATGGCTGACGTGCGGGCCAACGGTTCGACCGACTGGCTCAACAGGCCCGTTAGAACCTCGTTCTCGCATCGGCACCGTGTCTCCGTCGACGGCGGTGACAGCAGCCTGCGCTATCGCGGCGTGCTCTACCTGAATCCCGTCAAGGGGGTCATGAAGGGCTCGGAGCGGAAATCCTACGGCGGTTCGGCCTTCATCGGATATACGACCCGATCGTTCCAGATCTCCAACGAACTCAATGTCGACCTGTTCGATGCCGGAGAGTCTACCGCCGGAGCCATCCTCGAATGGGCCCGGATGGATCCCTATTATGTAGCGACCGATGGACGTGGAGTTCCGTATGACGTGCTCGGAAGCGGTACCTTCTCCGAGCAGGGGTCTCCGTTGTACGAGATGTCGCTCAACAGTTTCGCCGAAGACAAGATCGCTCGGGTGAACAACAACCTGACCGTACGTTGGAAGATCGACTCCCGCTTCAGCATCGCCGGACAGTTCAACCTGACGCACGATTACGACCGCCGTTCGGAATTTGTCTCTCCGTCGTCGCTCGTCTACCGGGGATACACCGCCGATGAGGCTACGAAGGTGGGCAGTTACCGGATTCGTCGCAACGAGTTGAAGAGCTATCAGGAGCGGATCTGGGCCGATTATCGGCAGGAGTGGAATCGTCACTCGCTGCGGGCTTCGCTTGGCATGGAGATCTACTCGGCCACTTACACCGATAACTCCTTCCGGGGGACCGGTATTTCGAGTGACCACATGGATTACGTCTCCTTTGCCCAGTATTATGCCGAGGAGCGCCCCGAAGGTGTCGAGATGGCCGAGCGGGTGTTGAGCGGTTACGGAACCCTCTCGTGGAACTTCGACCAAAAGCTCTTTGTCGATCTTTCGGGGCGTCTGGACCGGTCCTCGCGGCTGGCTCCCGAAAAACGCACCGCCGGCTCCTACGGCATAACGGCTCGCTACGATCTGCGGCGGAGCTTCCTGCCCGAGTCGGATTTCATCAGTCGGCTGAGTCTGTCGGCCGGGTACGGCGCCACGGCCGGCTATCAGTTCGATTATGCTCAGGTCAATCCACTCTACGCCTATGATTTCGACAACCCCTATCTGAACGGTTTGGGCTCGTCGGATTACAGCGAAGGTCTGGTTACCCTGTTCCACTCGAACGTCTACAACCCGGCGCTCCGGTGGAAGACCACCCGCAGCGCTCACGTCGGTATTGACGGCCGGTTCGGACCGATCGACCTCACGCTGAAGTATTACAACTCGCTTTCGAAAAATCTGATGACCGTTGAGAGTCAGTCGCCGGTGTTCGGCTCGGAGATCCGTTATACGAACCGGGGAGCCATCCGCAATTCGGGCGTCGAATTTGCTGTTGCGGCAACGATCCTGAACAACCGGAACGGAGTCGATCTGACCCTCTTTGTAAACGGGGTGGCCAATCGCAGCCGGATTACCGCGTTGCCCGATTATTCGTCCGATCTTTTCCTTGCCCAGGCCCTTGCCGAGGGATCTTGTGTCGGGATGGTTCGGGGTGATGCTGCCGACGGTATCTATGTGCTGCCTTCGGCGGGCATTGATCCCGATACCGGACGGGAGCTCTTCTACAGTCGCGACGGTTCGCTGACCGACACCCCGCAGAGCAGCGATCTGGTCTTCGAAGGATTCCGGACGCCCAAACTCCGCGGCCGTTTCGGCGCAACGGCAGCCTGGCGGAACCTCGATCTGGGAGTGGTGTTCGCCTATTCGCTGCGCGGAACATATTATGATCTCTATACGCAGCAGGCGGTCGACTGGGCCTCGACGGCCGATAATGTCCCGACCGCAGCTCTCGACAAATGGAGCCCGAGTCATCCGGATGCCGCCTTCCAGGGCGGAGACAATCCGTCGCATTACGCCTCGTCGCGCTTCGTGTCGAAGCGCAATACGCTCTCGCTGGCTTCGGTGCGCGTAGGGTATGCCTTCCCGAAGAAGATCGCCGCAGCCATGCGCATGCAGGGTCTTAAGGTGAGTCTGACGTGCGACGATGTCTGGTTCGTCTCCTCGGTCAAGACTCCCCGGAGTCTCTACTATCCTTATGCCTCGAGTTTCATCCTCTCTCTGCAAGCAACCTTCTAAACGCGTTTCCCCCATGAAAAGACTCATATACACGGCGTTTATGCTCCTTACCTTCGTGTCGTGCGACCAGTGGTTCGATGTCGAACCCAAGGGTGAGGGTACCTCCGGCAACGGACTGTTCAACAACGAAGCCTCTTTCCGCGATTACATGAACGGAATCTATGCCGATCTGCGTTCGCGGGATCTCTACGGTGGCAACCTGACGCTGGGCGGCGTGGAATTCCTTGCACAGACCTTCGTCCCCTATACCGGAGCCGAAGCCTGGACCCGCATGGATTTCAACAGCGATATGGCCCGCACGATCGCCCGCAAGGCCTACGGCGGACTCTACGCCGCCATCTATCGCTGCAACGATCTGCTGCGGCAGTTTGACCGGAATCCTGACGTGGAATTCGTCTCCGGATCCCGCGAAATGATGATGGCCGAAACCCGGGCGTTGAGGGCTTTCCTGCATTTCGAACTCCTGCGGCTCTTCAGCCCGGCATATGCCGTGGATGCTTCGGCCAGTTTCGTTCCCTGGATCGACTCCGTTGACGGACCTGCGGTGACGATGACTTCGGCCGAGCTGCTCGATCGGATCCTCTCCGAACTGGATGCCGCGCTGGTGCAACTCGAAGCCTGTGATCCCGTTGTAACGGGGGTCGGCTACGACGACATGTCGCTGTTGGGAACCTCGCCCGCGGACCGCTGCTGGAAACTCAATTATTATGCCGTAGCCGTCGTCAAGGCCCGGGCGCTGATGTTCCGGGGCGCACAGTCGGACTGCCGGGAGGCCTCCACGCTGCTTGGATCGGTCATCGAAAAGGGCGGTTATGAATTCGTGCGGACGGTCTCCGACAGCGACTACTCCTTCTCCCTGGAGTTCATCTTCGCTCTGCCGTCGGACGAGAAGGGTTTCTGCGCACTCTCCGAGGAGCTCTTCGGCCCGAGCGGAAAGGGGGTTGTGCTTTCGTCGCAGATCAGCCTCGACGACCTGAGCCCCGACGATCGCCGGCGCGGATGGATCGATGGCGACAATACGATGCGCACGAAGTTTGCGCCGACCAGCAAGATTGATCTTTGGGAGACGGCGCCTGCCATCCCGATGGTCAAACTCGGCGAGGTCTACCTCCTGGCAGCCGAGGCTGCCGCCAAGTCCGGCGACCTTGCGTCGGGTATCTCCCGCTTCAACAACTTCATGACCGAACGCAACAGCGCTTCGATGGTTCTGGCCCAGGATGCTTCGCTGGATCAACTCATGGAGGCTGTCGATCTCCAGTATCGTTACGAATTCATGGGCGAAGGCGTCCGGTTCCATTTCTGCAAGCGCCTCGACAAGACCATCACCGCTTTTGACGGCTCGCAGATCTCTGAAGTCGGGAAAAAGTATCTCCCCATTGTTCAATAACAAAATATCAAGCAGATGAGCTACATCACATCATACAAAATCCCGGGATCGGGCAATTTCCGCCGTCTGCGGAGGTGTCTGCTGCTGGTCGTGCTGGCTTGCATGCCCTTCGGGATCCTTCGTGCCCAGGAGGCAAAGGTTTCGGTCCGGCTTCAGGAGGCGCCGCTCTCCGCGCTGCTCCAGGAGATTCAGAAACAAACCGAATACAAGGTCTTTTACAGCGACAACAAGGTGGATCCGACCCGTCTGGTGAGCGTTTCGGCCCGACAGGTTTCGGTCAGCCGGATTCTCAAAAGTATCCTCCCGAAACTGGGGCTGACTTATCAGTTCATCAACAATACGATCGTGCTTTCGCGCGATTCCAAGGTTGCCGAACCCGCTTCGGGGGTCATGGCCCGCGCCGTTCCGGTACGCAAGGTCTCCGGTACGGTGAAGGATGAGTCCGGCGTGCCGATGGTTGGGGTTACGGTGGTGGCCTCCAAGGACAAGCGGCGCGGTACGTCGACCAATGCCGACGGCTCCTTCTCGCTCAATGTGCCGACCGACGAAACCCATGTCGTCTTCTCGATGGTCGGTATGAAGACCCAGACGCTGCCCGTCGGCAGCGGGGTGCTGAACGTGGTGCTGAAGTCCGACGTCATCGAGTCCGAGGCGCTGGTTATCACCGGTTACGTCCCCAAGGCCAAGAACAGCTTCACGGGTACGGCTACCCAGGTCAAGGGCGAGGATCTGGTGAAGGTCAATCCGACGAACATGCTTCAGGCCCTGCAGGTCTACGATCCGTCGTTCGTGGTGTCGGACATCACGGGGGAATTCGGCTCGAACCCCAATTACATCCCCGATCGGATCGAGATTCGCGGTGCCAACAGCATGCCCGATATCTCGGAGAATACCCTGCAGACCTATACCACGCTGCCGATCTTCATTCTCGACGGATTCCAGGTCGATGTCGAGAAGGTCTACAACCTGGACATCAACCGCGTGGAGAATGTCACCATCCTCAAGGATGCCGCCGCATCGTCGATCTACGGCTCCCGGGCCGCCAACGGCGTGGTGGTGATCACCACCAAGATGCCCGAAAAGGGAAGCATCCAGGTCTCCTACACGCTCAATACCGCGATCGAAACCCCGGATCTCTCCTCCTATAACCTCATGAACGCCAGCGAACTGGTGCAGTACTACGAGAAACTGAATATCTTCTCCCGCGGAAACGTCACCATCGGCGAGGTGGATCCCGAACGGCGGAATCTGTTGACGATGCTCAAGATGGAGGCGGCAAACGGGGTGGATACCTACTGGCTCGCCCAGCCGCTGCGAACCTCCTTCCAGCATACTCATTCGCTCTTCCTCGAGGGTGGTACGGATGTCGGACGCCCCGAGGCCGGACGCTCCCTGCGCTATCAGATCAACCTGAACGGAAACTTCTCCGACGGTGTGATGAAGGGCTCGCTGCGCAATACCTACGGGGGTGGTGCCAAACTGATCTATGATACCCGCAAGTTACAGATTACGAGTGATCTGCAGGTCGAATTCACCAATACGCAGGATTCGCCCTACGGCAGTTTCTCGACCTATACGCAACTCCTGCCGCTCTTCCGGATCAAGGACAGCAACGGCGAACTCTTCCCGACGCTTTCGGCGGCCAACATCCCCCTCTATGACAACTATCCCTGGACCGACATCGGTACGTCAATCCTCGGTACGCAGATCAATCCCCTCTATGAAGCCGAACACCTGAACAGCTTCTCCCGCGGGCACAACCTCGGACTGACCTATCAGCTGGGGTTGAACTGGGAGATCGTCGATAACCTCCGCGTGCGCGGATCGTTCACCTACAACCGTCAGGAGCAGACCTCGGAGAAGTATGTTTCGCCCTTCAGTTCGGCCATCTCCGACGGTCTGGACAACAACTCGATCGAACAGCTCTACCGCCGCGGATCCTACAACCGCAACGGCAGCATGTCGACGGATTATTACGGCATGGTCAACCTCTCCTATCTGAAGAGTTTCGGACGTCATACCGTGCAGGCTGTGCTGGGTGGAGAGATCAAGGAAGATCTCACCGAAAGCGACAGTTATTCGGTGGTGGGTTTCCTCAACGATGCCCAGACCTTCCCCTCCGATGCCGCCCAGTATCCTCTGTCGGGTGGCCCGGGCGGAGCCAGCAGCATCGTCCGCACGGTGGGTACCTTCGCTACGGTCAACTATTCGTTCGACAACCGGTACATGCTCGACGGCAGCTATCGACTTGACGGCTCGTCGAACTTCGCCAGCAAACAGCGCGTGTCGTCGTTCTGGGCCGTGGGTGTGCGCTGGAATCTGATGAACGAGAAGTTCATGAACCGTGACCTCTTCAACAACCTGGCCCTGAAGGCCAATATCGGTACCACCGGCAACTCGAACTTCGTACTGAGCCAGATCCTGAACATGTATCGCTATCTCAGCATGTATGACGGTATTACGGGTGCCGAGCTCATGTCGTTGGCCAATCCCGATCTGCGGTGGCAGACCACGCTCAAACGCAATATCGGGGTGGAACTCGGATTCCTCGATAACCGTATCAATCTGGAGTTCAACTATTACCGGAATACGACCGATAACAATATCACTCAGGTCGACATCCTGCCGTCGACGGGATTCTCCTCCTACACGGCCAATCAGGGTGACGTGGCCAACCGCGGTTTTGACTTCAGCCTCTCGGTTACGCCGCTTCGCACCAAGTCCTGGCAGCTGAACTTCTTCGTCAACGGTCAGCACAACCGCAACAAGCTGACCAACCTCTCGGAGGCCCTCAAGGATTACAACAAGCAGGTCATGGAGCAGCAGACCGAAGCCTCCGGTACCAAGATCGAAAACGTCTTCCTCTTTGAAGAGGGCAAGTCGCTCACGGCCATCTACGCTGTCCCGTCGGCCGGCATTGACCCCGGTACCGGCCAGGAGATCTTCATCACCCGGGATGGCAAGCGGACCTTCACGTGGAATGCTGCCGATCAGGTGGTCGTGGGGGATACGGAACCCGATCTGCGCGGCTATTTCGGCATCAACCTCAGCTACAGGCAGTGGTCGCTGAATACCAGCTTCGAATATTCGTTCGGCGGTGAGATGTACAACCAGACGCTCGTCGACCGTATCGAAAATACCTCGATCAACTCGTCGAGCAACAGTATCGCCTACAACATGGACCGTCGGGCGCTCTACGACCGTTGGACGCAACCGGGCGACGTGGCCAAATACCGCAGCGCAAACGTCTCGGGAAAGACCTATGCCAGCTCGCGCTTCGTGCAGAAGAACAACTACTGGCGTTTGAACTCGATCCGACTGATGTACAACCTCAACCGGCCCGACAAACGCTTCCTGGGTATGTCGATGCTCCGGATCGCCCTCTCGGCCAACGATCTCTTCTACGTATCCACCATCCGGCAGGAGCGGGGCCTTTCGTATCCCTATGCCCGTACCTTCACGCTCACTCTCCAGGCTAACTTCTAATTCGGAACGCTTATGAAAACAAAATACCTATCTGTGATTCTCCTGTTGGCCGCCGGCACCGTCTCGTGCACCAAGTGGCTCGATGTCTATCCCCGGTCGGAGATCACCTCCAACAAGGTCTTCGACACCGAGGACGGTTTCTACTCGGCATTGGCCGGTCTTTACATCAAGATGGCCGACGACAACCTCTACGGTTTCGACCTTACGTGCGGCTATCTCGACATGATGGGAGGAGCCGTCTTTACCGGAGCCGGAAACATGCTGACCTATCAGGCCAATAACTTCTACGCCGATCCCATGTATGGTCCCATGGTTGCTCCGCTGCAGTTCCCGGCCTTCAACTATACCCGCGGCCAGATCCGGACCGAAAACACGGATGCGACCCTCGAACAGATCTGGACCAAGATGTACAATACGATCACCAATGCCAATCTGTTGCTTGAGGAGCTCGACAAGGCCGAGGACGGCATGTTCGAGACGGGTGTCAAGGAGTTGCTCCGCGGCGAGGCCTTGGCTGTCCGAGCCTATCTGCATCTGGACCTGGTGCGTCTGTTCCAGCCTCCCTATCTCTCTGAGAACGGCCGTACGGCCCGGCGGATCCCCTATATGGATACGCTCGATGCGCTGACCTTCACCCCGTCATCGACTACCGATGAAATCCTCGACAAGGTGGATGCCGATCTGGCGGAGGCGGCCCGGATCATGAAGGAGAACGATCCGATCAGTTCGGGCAAGAGCTACTACACGACCATGTTTACGACCGACCGGCGCTACAAGCTCAATTACTACGCCGTCAAGCTGCTGCAGGCCCGATCGTTCCTCTATCGGGGGTTGAACAAGCAGGCTTATGATGCGGCCATGGAGGTCATCGAACAGGCGCAGGGGGTCGGAATCCACTTCATTACCGATGCCGAGCGCGCCAAGGTCGACAGCAACGGAACCCCGGTGGATCGCAGTTGCCCGATGGAGAATCTCTTTGCCGTGCTTACGGATGAACTGGACGAGAATATGCGCGATGCCGTCAGTCCGTCCGGGACGAGATTGGGGTATTTTGGACGCATTGCCTCGAATAACTGGTTGAGTGCCACTCCGAACATGACTCCCGAGGCCTTCTTCTCGGCCGCAGGCGATATCCGGATCAGTCTCTGGAAGCGCACCGTCTACCCCTCGGGCATGGTCGGCAAGTACATCCGCGAGTCAAGCAAGGCCGAGGATGTGGCGCTCTATCCGAAACAGGCCGTGACCCTGCTCAAACTTGGCGAAGCCTACCTCATAGCAGCCGAGGCGGCCATCGATGCCGTCAGTCCGGCTGAGGGGCTGCGACTGCTTCAGCAGTTGCAGACGGCGCGCCAGGGTGGCATCTACAATTCGTCCGACCCCGAAGGCCTTCGTCAGGAGATTCTGTTGGAGTATCGGCGTGAAACGCTTGGCGACGGGCAGCTCTTCTATGCCTACAAGCGCCGTAACGAACCCCGGCTTACGACCCTCTACCAGACGCCCGACTACACCTACTACTTCACCATGGACGCCAACAAGTATACGCCCGACATCCCCGATAAGGAGTTCAACGCGGGTCGAACCTATTAAACGACGATTGTCATGAAAAAAAGATATGTTTTCCCGGTTGTGGCCGTACTCGTCCTGCTGGCGGCCTGCAACAAGGTGGAGGTGCCGGTCTACGACTCGGAACACCCATCGCTGAACTTTGTCAAGAATTTCTTCATCCCCGGGTCGTTGAGTGATCCCGAACTGGATACCGTGCGCGTACATGCGGTCTTCTATCCCGGGCTGAGCGAAGGCGAGTGCAAGCTCCCGGTCTATCTCTCCGGAGCCGTGGCGGATTACGATCGTACCTACCGGGTGCGTCTGGTCGATGAGAAGTGTTACGGCAATCTCGTCGAGGGGGTGCATTACACGCTGCCCGCCGAGCAGACCCTGCACGCCGGACAGTATGCCGATTCGGTGGTGGTGAAACTCCATCTCGACCGCCTGCGGGCGGATCGTGCCGCAGGGGTGTTGGTGGTCGAACTGGTTCCTGACGGAAACTTTGTTGCCGGATTGGATGACTACCGGAATATCGGTGTCGAGATCTCGGGCGGTGACTTCCTGCGTGAACCCTATTTCTGGGGCTTGAACAAGCTTACCGATTATGGCGGGACCTATCTCTCCGTGAAGGCCGAAAAGTTCGCTGAACTCAACGGCATCACCTCGGCCCAATGGCGCTGCGATAGCAACGCTCAACTCTATGCCTACGGCAAACGAACCTACGAATGGTTCCGCGACAATCCGACCTGCGACGCCGACGGAGGCCGGGTTGAATTCAAGGGCAGTATCAATTACGAATAAAAGCCACGATGATGAAAATGTATAAATATTTGACCGCTTTGCTTCTGACGGCTTTCGCTGCGGGCGGTTGCTATGAGGACAAGGGCAGCTACTTCACCGGAATGTGGAGTCAGATCGAAGCGATCGAGGGCGTGTCGCTGCCCGGAACCGAGAATCTCTATACGCTTGATCTGATTGAGGAGCAGCCGTTGACGATCGACCCCGTGGTACGGTTCAAACCCGGAGTCGATGCCTCGGACTTCTCGTTCCATTGGGTCATGGGCGGTGATACCATCGCCTCGGGGCTCAAACTCGACTGGGTGGTCGAGCGCACCAACAAGATGTTCTTCAATTCGAATCAGGAGACCGACTTCTGGCTGGCCATCGACAATGTGTCGAGCGGCGAAAGCTGGTGCTACTATCTGCAGAATTCCACGGGAACCATCCTGAAGGTGAAGATCGTGCAGGCCATCACGCCGAAAATCGGCGTCTTCGTCTACGAACAGCCCGACGGAACGGTCGAGTGGGGATCGGTCAAGGGGTCCAATCCCGCGACGCCCGAGGCCTTCACGTCACTCTACACCGGAATCTTCGAGCGTTACAATGCTCCGAAAACCATCGAGGGTAGCGTCTGCGGTGTGACCTATACATCGTCCGACCTGATTATCTATACGGATCGTTCACCCGCCTGCGGAGCCGTCATCCAAACCTCCGAAACGGGCAGCTATCCGCTCGGATATCTTCAGGGCACGGTCGGTGATCTGATTTTCGACGGCGAGCCCGAGGCGGTCATCAACGGACAGTCCTTCTATCCGGGATTCATGCAGGAACTGCTCGTCGGTACGTCGCTCTTCATCTACTCGGCGCAGTCCTCCTACCAGATGATCCTTCACGGAGCCGAACCGACCGAATCCGGTGTGGCACAGATCATGGGTGCGACGCCTTACATGAATCTGATGCACTTCTCCGTGCTGCGTCGCACTTCTGGCGAGATCTGCTACTACCGCTACAACGAAAACCAGGGCTATCTCTGCCAGCCGTTGCCCGAGGAGGACGGCTCGACGCTCTCGGCCGACCGGATTGTGGGCGTCTGCCGACAACCCAGCAGCAGCGAAAAGGCTCTGAAACTCTTCGTTGCGGTGATGAAGGGGACCTCCTGCCAGCTCTACACCTACACCTATGAGCAGAGCAGCGGCGTGAAGGATATGATCACCTTCGTCTCCAAGCGGGACATATCGGCCTGGGCCGGAGGCATGACCGGCGACTGCCGTATGTTCACCAACAGCGTCGAGATGCCGCTCAACTACCTGTACATTGCCAAAGGTGCGGATCTGTGGCGGACGAGCTACGAGTCGCAGGCCGATCCGCAGATCATCCGTTCGTTCGCCGAACCGATCACTGTCGTCGAAGTGGTCAGCAGCAGTCCTCAGCAGCCCAGCGGCGCAACGGAACTCTACACGGCGCTCTTCACCTACGACCAGACGGCCGGAACGTCGAAGATGTACGTGCTGGATGCTACCTCCGACAATGCCGAGATCCTCTCCGAGGTCGAAACCGAAATCCCCGGTAAGGTCGTCGCCTATCGGGCCAATTGAGTAATCCGGATGCGGATCGTCCCGCTTCATGAAGGGCCGGTCCGCATCTTTGAACGTTTCCAGGTGTGATTATGCGTAAAACCCTTTTGATCCTAGCGACGGCCATGGCGGCCGTCGGCATTTGCCGGGCTCAGGATGCCTTCCCGCTTGAGACCGGCGACCTGCTGTTTCAGGTCAACGGCCAGAGTGCCTATACGGAGGCGATCCGGAACGTGACGACCGGTATCGACCGGTTGGAATTTACCCATGTGGGTGCGGTCTGTATCGAGGACGGGAAGATTTATGTGCTCGAAGCCATCCCCTATGGGGTGGTCAAAAGCCCGATCGAGACCTTCTTCCGTCAGTCGCTGATGTCCGACGGAAAGCCTGTTGTCGTGGTCGGTCGTCTCAAACCCCGTCTGCGGAGATGCATCCCGCAGGCTATGGATCGCATCAAGGCCCTGTTGGGTAAGCGTTACGACTTCGTCTTCGATCCCGATGACGACGATTATTATTGCAGCGAGCTGATTCAGGCCTGTTATCTGAAGCCCAATGGAAAACCGATCTTCCGGTCGGCTCCAATGACCTTCCGGGATAAAAACTCGGGAGAGGTCAGTCCGCTCTGGATCGAGCATTTCAAACGCTTCGACTGCAAAATTCCCGAGGGTGTGCCCGGTACGAATCCCGGCGACATGTCCCGTTCGCGGAAGATCCGCATCGTACACCGTTATTTCTGATCTCAATTCAACCTTGAGAAAACCCGCAAACCGATATCCAACATCAGATCTATGTTCACACGAATGCTAACCCTGCTGCTCTGCAGCATGATCGCCGCCGCTCCCGTTTCGGCCAAAAACAAAAAGAAGCAGGACAAGGCGAAGACCGAAACCCCGGCTCCCAAACAAAGCGATTACGACAAACTCCTCGGAAAGAAGCATGAGGTGGCCGACGGAATGGTCAAGCTCCACAAAATCGACGGGAAACTCTATTTCGAATTTCCGCAGTTGCTCTTCAACCGGGAGATGCTCCTCGGTTCGGTCATCTCCGAAACCTCGGATAACCTGACGGGCGTTCCCGGTTCGAAGTCCTATGTCCCGCTTCACATCTGCTTCACCCGTACGGACCGGAACGTCCAGATCCGTGTGATCAATTCCGAAAACTACACCCTCGGGGTGGCCGGCAACATCCTTCGGGCTCTGGATCGAAACAACACGCCGACGATTTTCCGGAATTTCAAGATTGAGGCTTGTAATGCCGATTCGACGGCCGTGGTCTTTGATGTGACGGATCTCTTCGTGGGTCATGTCAAGGAGCTCTCGCCATTCTCCTATCTGGGCGTTTACGGCGGTTCGGGGTCCTCGACGCTCAGCGAATCGTTCCGCAAGGAGCTCTCTTCGCTGGGCGAGATCAAGTCCTTTGCCGACAACCTGACGGTCAAGAGTACGTTGAGCTATACCTATTCGGTCACCCATCCCGAAACCAAACAGAAAATCGTCGACAACAAACCTTTTACGGCGTTGATGACCCGTACGCTGGTGTTGCTCGACGAGACCCCCTACCGACCCCGGCTCACCGACAGCCGCATGTCGGTCTTCCCCACTGGAAAGTACCTCTACAGCGATCGCGAACAGCGTGTCAAGGCCGTCTATCTGGCCAATCGTTGGCGGCTCGAACCCTCGGATCCCGAGGCCTGGAAGCGCGGCGAAAGGGTGACTCCGCTCAAACCGATCGTCTTCTATGTCGATCCCGATTTCCCGGAGTCCTGGAAGCCGGCCATCTACGAGGGGGTGACCCAATGGAACGAACTCTTTGAGAAGATCGGTTTCAAGGAGGCCGTGCAGGCGCGCCCCTATCCGGAGGATGATCCCGAATTCGATCCCGACAACATCAAATACTCCTGTCTGCGCTATGCCCCCGTCCCCATCGCCAATGCCATGGGCCCCTCATGGGTCGATCCCCGCAGCGGAGAGATCATCAACGCCTCGGTGTATGTCTTTCATGACGTCATCAAGATGCTGAACCGCATGCTGTTTGTCCAGACGGCTCAGGCTGACGAGCGGGTACGGCGGGTCCAGATCCCCGACGAGGTGATTCTCGACGGCCTGCGGTATGTCCTGGCACACGAGGTCGGCCACTGTCTGGGCTTCATGCATAATATGAGCGCCTCGGCCGTCATCCCGGTCGATTCGTTGCGTTCGCCGTCGTTCACCCGCAAATATGGAACCACCACCTCCATCATGGATTATGCGCGTTTCAACTACGTGGCTCAGCCCGGTGACGTGGAACGGGGCGTGAAACTCACTCCACCGCGTTTCGGCATCTATGACGCCTATGCCGTCAAGTGGCTCTACATGCCTCTGCCGGAGGCTCATACGCCCGAAGAGGAGTACGAAATCACCTCCCGCTGGATCACCGAAGCCTCGGCCGATTCAGTCTATCGCTACGGTAAACAGCAGTTCGGAAGTATCGTCGACCCCAAATCCCAGACCGAAGATCTGGGCAATGACGCCGTGGCTGCATCGGAGTACGGAATCCGAAACCTGCGCTACATTCTGGCGAATCTCGATCGCTGGTATGCCGAGGGTGATGACGACTACACTTGCCGCAGCGACATGTATTCGAATATCATCAACCAGTATGTCACCTATATCGGACACGTCTACGCCAATATCGGCGGCATCTATCTCAATGAACGGATGGAGGGCGATCCCGTTCAGGCCGTCGTGTGCGTTCCGCGGGAGAAACAGCGCCGGGCGCTGCAGTTCATTCTCGGAGAACTCAAGCAGTTGCAGTGGCTCGACAACGAAGCGCTGTTGAAGAAGGTTTCGATCCTGGGTTCGCCGCGGAGTGCCGTTCGTGAGGCTCTTATCCGGGCTGTGGTCAACGCTCCGGCCAAACAGACCCTTTCGATCAATGCCCAGCTCGCCGGAACGAAGGCCTATACACCCGAGGATTGTTACCGCGATGTCTCCGATTTTGTCTGGGAGCCCACGCGGCGCAACCGCTCGCTGACCGAGGATGAGATGGCCATTCAGCGCGAATTCCTCAAGGTTGCCGCCGCGCAGGCCGGTCTGAAGGAGTATGCGGGCGGAGGCAGCTCCTCCTCAACGTTCGCCCTGACGGCGTCCGGCAGCAACGGCCTCGATCGTTGGTTGTCCGGTGACGACCCCGACACGGAGCATGTCGGCTTCACACGTCCCGAAGCCGGTTCTCCGGTGGAGGAACTGTCCGGATTCGGGGCTCCCAAATTCCAGTATTTCATCAAGAAAGTCCTTGCGATGACCTATTATGACGATATCCTGCAGATCCGTGATCTGTTGCGCCGGAGGGTGGCGTCGGCCTCCGGGCAGACACGCAAGCATTACCGTTATCTGTTGTACAACCTGGACAAAGCGCTTGATAAATGAAGAACCGCATGATGAGCAAGAAACACGCCTCGATCGGCATCCTGCTGATCGTTGCCCTGTTGTTGACCGTGGCCTTGCCCGAAACCTCCCAGGCTGCGGACAAGGGACGCAAGAACCGAAAAAAGAGTGAGTCCGTTGCAACGGCCCCCAAGTTGTCGCCCTACGAAAAACTCTTCAAGGACAAAACGCACAAAAGCGTCGACGGACTTTTCAAACTCCATCTTGTCGACGGGAAAATCTATACGGAGATTCCACTGGCGCTGCTGAACCGCGAGTTTGTCATCCATACCACGATCGAGGAGTCGTCGATGGCGGATTATGGACTGGCCGGGCAGCAACCCATTCCGCCCTATCATGTCGCCTTCTCGTTGCGCGATTCGACGGTTTGCATGCATGAGGTTCCGCAACGTGTGCTGGCCGAAAGCGGCTCGACGATCGAACAGGCCCTGAAGATCAACTCCCTCCGGCCGATTGTTGCCTCCTATCCCGTCAAGGCCTACAATGCCGACTCGACGGCGGTCGTGATCGAGAATACCGACCTGTTCATGAGTGATAACGAGCACCTCATGGCCTTCGAGGCCCACGGCATGACGCCATTGCATGTCTCCCGGGCCAGTTACAAGTCGAATCTGTCATTGCTGCGCGACATCGGCGGTGGCGAGGGCTATTCGTCGGTCGTCAGCGATCTGACCTATTACGTGACCACGCAGTATTTCATCTTCACCATCCGCAAGGATGTGCCGTTCACGGCGCTGGCCCGGCGTACGATCACGATGCTCCCCGAGCGGACGGCACCGGCTCGCATCGCCGATCCGAGAATCGGTGTGGTTCCTGTTCCCTATACGCGTTTCTCCGTCAGACAGGGCTCGCGTCCGGCCTATTTCGCTTCGCGGATCAATTTCCGGAAAGAGGGCGAAATCCGTCCCGTCACCTTTTATGTCGATACGCTCTTCTCTCCCCTTTGGCGGGAGGGAATTCGCCGGGGGGTTGAATTGTGGAATGAGGCATTCCGGCGCATCGGCATGGGAGATGTCCTGCAGACGGCCGATTATCCCGCCTCGGGATTCGATGCCGACAGCCCCGGCACGTTCTGTGTGAAGTATGTGGCTTCGACCAATCCCAAGGTGACCGTAAATGTCGTGACCGATCCGCGCAGCGGTGAGATCACCGGAGGCCGTATTCATCTGAGTGAATCGCTTCGGGACGAGATCCGCAATCGCCGTTTCCTGGACCTTGCGGCCGTAGATCCGCGGGCCCGGGAGATGCGGATCGACGACGGGGAACTCGTCTCTTCACTGGCCGTCTACACGGCCCGTGGCGTGGCGCAGATATTGGGCCTGGCTACCAACTACGCCGGGGCTTCGGCCTATCCGACCGATTCGTTGCGTTCGGCCTCCTTCACCCGCGAATGGGGGCTCTGTTCGTCGATCACGGCCCTGAACAGCTACAACTATCTGGCTCAGCCCGAAGACAAGGGGGTGCGTCTGGTTAATGATTGCCTGGGCAAATACGACTATTTCGCCATTGCCTGGCTCTATGGGGAGATTTCCGGAGCCGAAACGCCCGAAGAGGAGCGCCCGTATCTCTCGGAGATGCTGCGCAGCCATGCCGCCGATCCGGCCTTCTATTACGGCAATTTCTGGTATGATTACTATTTCGGCGATGTGCGTCTGGCCTACACCAATTTGGGCGACGATCCCGTCAAGCGTTGTGAATATCGGTTGCGGAATCTGCGCGAAACGGTCCTTCATGCCGAGGAGTGGCTCGCCGATCAGGATTTCGACGGAAGTTATCGTCGGGAGGCCGTCGATGCCATTGCAACCGGTGTCCGGGAGGTGATCTCCTATCTGGCGGCCTATATCGGGGGAGCCTATTATACCGAGGTGGGGGCCGGTGACGGTCAGACCCAGTTGAGGGTCGTTCCCAAAGAGGACCAGCAGCGGTATGTCCGGGAGACGCTGCGCTTCATCGAGGATCTTTCGTGGCTAGACACGCCGTTGACGAAGCATGAAGCGGTCAACCTCTCCCAATCGCTCCGCGACGATTGCCTGATGACGCTCTTCAAACGGCTCGAAACGTTGACCCGCTATCAGACCGCTCTGCCCGGAGCCTATACACCCGAGGAGATGACCTCCGACCTCACGGAGCTGGTGTTCCGTAAGGTGAAGACCGGAAAATCGCTCTCCGAATACGACCAACTGCTTCAACAGTCATTCGTCGGAGTAGTTATCGGGAAATCAAACGTATTGGCCGAACCCAAACCGGCAAAGACCTCCTCTCAGGCTTTTGCCGATGCCGGCTTCGGGGAGATGGCTCCCGCCTTCCCGCGGGAGGCTTCCGCAATACTCGAAATGCTGAAGGCCTATAACAAATACCGGATGACCTATTATGCCAGGGATTTTTCGGACCATATCTACTATGATCTGCTGCTGGAAATGCGCGAGATTTACCGCCGCGGTATGACCGTGGCACGGGATGCCGATTCTCAGGCGTTTTGTCGCTATATGTTCCGGAGGATTGACGAGTCTCTAAAGATCTGATCGACTCGGTTGGATGAAAAGGGGAGGAGCCTTCAACTGAAGGCTCCTCCCCTTTTTGAAGGACGTCTCCCGGATCGTGGACGGTGAGGGTACGACTTAGCCCTCGCGCGGACGGTGGCAGGGTCTTCTTTCGCTTCCGTGTTTACAGGGTGAGCAGCCGTTCGGCCAGCGGGGCGTAGTAGGTGCGAACCTCCTCGTCGGTGGGGGTATGGCCTCCCGGGAAGTGGTAGATCTGCGTGTAGTGCTGGCGGAAGAGCGGTTCGTAGTGTGCTACCGTGTCGTGCTCGCCGAACAGTCCCCATACCCGATCACGATACTCCGGGCGGCAGTGGTCCCACTGATGAAGCTGAACCTCGGCAAATTCGTCGATCAGGGCCTGGTCGATGGTCAGCTGCTGGCGGCCGTCGGCCCGCGGTGTCTTGTATTCGTGGCTGCCGATTCGTTCGGAGAGGAAACTCGTCATCTCCAGATGCGGGTTCCCCAGCAGGGCCGGAAGCCCGTTTTCCGATACCACGATCTGCCCCAGAAACGATCCGTTGCTGTTGCCGACCAGCAGATCGGGCTGCTCCGTGCGGCAGATGCGGTCGATGAGTTCGATGGCCTGTTTCGGATGGGCCGGCAGATCGGGTGCCAGAATCGTGGCTTTCCCGTCGAAATATTGTTGCAGAGCCCGGGCCGGTGCGCAGTTGCCCGAGGCGAAGAAGCCGTGCAGAAAGAGAATTCTCTTGGTCATAAGTCTGATGATTCGTATGTCGCTGCAAAGATGGCATGGTTTTGCTGAATTTGTCCGCCTCCGCTGAAAAAAATCGGATGATTCAGGCTTTTTTGTTTCGATATGATACCGATTGCCGTCGAATGTCGATTCTTTGTTTGCAGATTTTTATTGTATCTTTGTGTTGCTCTCTTTTGCGGCAGATGACGGAACCTGAAAAAATTACCGACCTTTTCGAACGTTGCAAACCTCGTTTCGAAGCCATGGCCCGAAGCTATGTCTGTGACCCCGGTGTAGCCGAAGATCTGGTCATGGAAAGTTTCTGCATCTATCTGGAACGCTCCCGGGAGGGCAGAATCGGAGCCTGTCCCAATCTCCCGGCCTATATCTTCGCCATTGTCAAGAACCAGTGTCTGAACTGGCTCAACCGCCGCAAACGCACCTTGAGCATCGTACAGGAGCTGTACGATGACCAAATCCGTCAGATCGATCTCGAGATCCGTTCGTTGAACGGTTTGGATGTCGATGAACTTTTCGCCCCGGAGATCGAAACGGTCATCCGGCAAACCCTCGAACAGATGTCCGATCAACAGCGGGAGATCTTCCGGCTGTTCCGCTACGAAGGGTGCAGCTACAAGGAGATTGCCGCCCGGCTCGGGATCTCGACGGCCAAGATCGACCACGAAAATCGAAAGGCGATCCGCATGCTTCGCGAGGCACTTGCCCGACTGCTCGTCATGTTGGGATACGGTTCGATGGCGGAGGTGCTTGTCGAACGGATCCTTTCCGATCTGCAGTATTTTGCCCCTTCTCTTTTTTAGCCGGTGAAAACATCCTGATTTTCTTTGCGTTATCTGTCTGTTGCTTCATCGTTCGCATTCTTAAAAAAATTTATTTGCATTTTTTTCTCCTTTTTCCGGCGAATTCCGTCCGGCTGCTTGTCTTATAAGCGTGGAAAAGGAGATGATAAGACGTTACGTGAGAGGCGAGGCCTCTTTCGAGGAGCGGAAGCTGGTGACCGATTGGGCGGCTTCCGATCCGCAGCATTTCAAGGAGCTGGAGCAGGAGCGCCGCCTCTATCTGGCTTTGACCTGGCACCTCCCCGAGGTGAAAACGTCGGTTGCGGATACCTCCGCTCCGCGGGGCCGTCTGATTTCGTGGCGCCGTGTGGCGCGCATCGCCCTGCAGGCCGCGGCCGTGATCGTCATGGGGTGTCTGGTCGGAACGCTTCTCTATACCCGCCGGATCGATACGCTGGCCGAACAGACCCTCGCATTCCAGACTCCGGCCGGTCAGCGTATGAATACCACGCTCTCCGACGGTACGAAGGTATGGCTCAACTCCCGCGCCCGGGTCGAATATCCGGTTCTTTTCGGTCGCAAGGAGCGCCGGGTAAAGGTCTCCGGCGAGGTGATGTTCGACGTGGCGAAGGATCCCGACCATCCCTTCATCGTCGAAACCTATGCGTGCGACATTGAGGTCCTCGGTACGAAGTTCAATGTCGTGGCCGATGAGGAGAACGGCCGTTTCTCGACCGCCCTGCTGCGGGGCGAGGTGCGCATCACAAGCCGCTTCGACGGTCAGCAGATCCTCATGAAACCCGACGATATCGTGAGCCTCGAAGAGGGCAAACTCCGATTGTCGCATATCGATGATCCGGACGAATACCTCTGGACGGAAGGATATATCAACCTGAAAAACAAGAATTTCTACGATCTTGTCGAGGAGTTCGGCCAAGTCTTCGGCGCCCGGATCGAGGTTCAGGGCCATATTGAAGGTGCCGACCGCCGCTACAAGTGGGGAAAGATCCGCATTGCCGACGGTGTGGATGATGCGCTGGAGATCCTTCAGGCCTCTTACCGGTTTACCTATACGCGCAATATCGAAACCAATGAAATCGTGATCCGCTGACCCCGCGTCGGATGGAAGCATAAACGAGTATACCCGAAACGAATGTCTAACCAATAATCAGTGAAGATGCCTATGCATAGACGGAGTTGAGTTACAAGGGACCCCGCCGTCGGAAAAAACAGATCCCCGAATGCTGTCACATTGGGGGATCTGCGCGGAAAAAGGTCCAATAGTCAAAGTGAAACCTACTAATGAACTTTAATACAAAAGTATGAATAATAATTTGATTCTTCAAATCAAACAGCTGTTCATGCCATTCTGTCTGCTGGTCCTGATGCTGTGCGGTGGACAAGCCGCGGCCCAGGAGCGCAAAACCCGGGTGACTCTTCAGGGCACCCAAACCGAATTGACGGAATTCATCCGGCAGATCGAGTCGCAAACCAACTACCATTTTGTTCCCAATCCCGATATCGATCTCAGTCGTTTGGTGGACATCCATGTAACCGATTGTCCGCTGGAGGAGGCTCTCGGAAAACTCTTTGCGGGGACGAACATCTCCTATCAGATCAAACCGAACGGTGTGATCCTGCTTTCGCCCTCGGCCCGTCCGAGCTATGGCCCGGCGTCCGTACGGGGTGTGGTGACCGACGTGACGGGAATGCCCGTCATCGGGGCATCGGTCCTTGTCAAGGGAACTACCGTGGGCGTGAGCACCGATGTCGACGGCGCTTATGAACTGCAGATCCCTGCATCGGATACCCCCGCCGTGCTGGTGGTCAACTTCCTGGGCTACGAACCCGTGGAGATGGCCGTCGGAAACCGTTCGGAGGTGAACTTCACCCTGCGTGAACAGTCCCAAACGGTCGATGCCGTCGTGGTGACGGCCCTGGGCATCAAACGCTCGGAGAAGGCCCTGTCGTACAACGTCCAGCAGGTCGCCTCGGAGGATATCGTCGCAAACAAGGATGTCAACTTCATCAACTCGCTGAACGGCAAGGTCGCCGGCGTGAATATCAATGCTTCGTCGTCGGGTGTGGGCGGCGCTTCGAAGGTCGTCATGCGCGGAACGAAGGGTATCGACCAGTCGTCGAACGCCCTCTATGTCATCGACGGTGTGCCGATGTACAACCTGGCAGGGGAGGGCGGTACGGAGTTTGACTCGGCCGGTACGTCGGAGGCCGTGGCCGATATCAACCCCGAGGATATCGAATCGGTGTCGGTGCTGACGGGTGCCGCCGCTGCGGCCCTTTACGGAAGCCGCGCCTCGAACGGCGCCATCGTCATCACCACCAAGAAGGGAAAGGCCGGCTTTACGTCGCTGACCGTTACGAGCACCACCGAGGTCTCCTCGCCGCTGGTCACTCCCGCCTTCCAGAACCGCTACGGCACGGGCGACCCCCGCGCAAACAGCACCGACCGCAGTTGGGGCAAGCTCCTCACGGCGGCCGAACGTTCGGGATACGACCCCGTGGAGGACTATTTCCAGACCGGCGTGATCGGTACCGAGACCGTCTCCTTCTCGACGGGTAACGACCGTAACCAGGTCTATCTGTCGGCTTCGGCCGTCAATTCGCGCGGTGTGGTGCCCAACAATGCCTACGACCGCTACAACTTCACGGCCCGCAACACCACGTCGTTCCTCAAGGACCGCATGACGCTCGACATCGGCGCCTCGTATATCATGCAGCAGGACCGCAACATGACCAATCAGGGTGTCTATTCGAACCCGCTGGTATCGGCCTACCTCTTCCCGCGCGGCGAGGACTGGGAGTACATGCGTCTTTTCGAACTCTACGACCCCTCGCGCAAGATCTACACGCAGAACTGGGTCCAGTCGGACGATTACGCCATGCAGAATCCCTACTGGATCAATTACCGCAACCTGCGTGAGAATGACCGCAAACGCTACATGCTGAGCGCTTCGCTCTCCTACAAGATTCTCGACTGGCTGTCGGTAGCCGGGCGAATCCGGATCGACAACGCCGTGAACAACTACACGGAGAAGTATTACGCCTCGACGAATACGACCATCACCGAGGGGTCGAACAACGGCCTCTACGGCAAGACCGTCACGCAGGATCAACAGTCGTACGGCGATCTGCTGGTGACGATCAACAAGTCGTTCGGCGACGACTGGACGCTGAATGCCACCGTCGGCGGCTCCTTCTCGAAGATGTCGCAGGATGCCGACAAAGTCCGCGGCCCGATCCGCAACGACGGAATTCCGAACCTGTTCAACGTCTTCCAGCTGGACGATGCCACCACGCAGCGTTCACAGGCCGGATGGGCCGAACAGACGCAGTCGGTCTTCGCCTCGGCCGAGGTGGGCTACAAGGGTACCTACTACCTGACGCTCACGGGCCGCAACGACTGGCCTTCGCAGCTGGCCGGTCCGCGATCCGTCAAGTCGTCGTTCTTCTATCCCTCGGTCGGCGGTTCGGTGGTCGTCTCGCAGCTGATCCCGAACATGCCCGAGGAGCTCTCCTACATCAAGGTCCGCGGATCGTGGGCTTCGGTGGGTCTGCCGTTCGCCCGCTTCCTGGCCAACCCTACCTACGAGTGGGACAATGCCAACAAGGTGTGGGTCGACAAGTCGAACTACCCGATGTACGATCTCAAACCCGAGCGTACGGACTCCTGGGAGGTGGGTCTGACGATGCGCTTCCTGCGCCACTTCAATCTGGATGTTTCGTACTACAACACGAAGACCTATAACCAGACGTTCGATCCGCAGATCTCCGTCTCGTCGAAATATTCGACCCTCTACGTGCAGACCGGATCGGTGCGCAACCGCGGTGTCGAGCTGGCGCTGGGCTACAGCAACGAGTGGGGCAAATTCGCCTGGTCGTCGAACTTCACCCTCTCGTCGAACCAGAACCGGATCCTCGAACTGGTCGACAACTACCGCCACCCCGAGACCGGACAGCTCATCACCAAGGACCGGCTCAACATCGGCGGTCTGGGACAGGCCCGCTTCATCCTCAAGAAGGGCGGTTCGCTGGGCGACCTCTACTCGATTGCCGACCTGAAGCGTGACAGCGACGGAAACATCTACACGGCCGCCGACGGCTCGATCGAGGTGGAGTACAACGTCGACGACATCAAGCTCGGCTCGGTCTTCCCGAAGGCCAACATGGCCTGGCGCAACGACTTCAAGTGGGGCAGCTTCAACTTCGGATTCATGCTGTCGGCCCGTCTGGGCGGCGTGGTCTTCTCGCGTACGCAGGCTGCCATGGACTATTACGGCGTTTCGGAGTCCTCGGCCGAGGCCCGCGACCGGGGCTATGTCGAGATCAACGGCGGAGACCGCATCTCGCCCTTCGTCTGGTATGATACGGTGGCCAAGGGCGACGGCGTACCGCAGTACTATACCTACTCGGCTACGAACTTCCGCCTGCAGGAGGCCTCGATCGGCTACACCATCCCGAAAAAGAAGCTGGGCGACGTGTGCGAAATCACCCTGTCGCTGGTGGGCCGCAACCTCTGGATGATCTACTGCCAGGCGCCGTTTGATCCCGAATCGGTGGCCACCACGGGCAACTACTACCAGGGCATCGACTATTTCATGATGCCTTCGCTGCGGAACATCGGCTTCAATCTCCGTCTCAAATTCTAAACCTTCCGGACCATGAAACAACGATTATACGGTTGGTCCCTGGCGGGTTGCTGTGCGGCGATGCTGCTCGGCGCCTGCACGGCCAACTATCAGGACGACAATACCAATCCCTATGAGGCCACGGCCGACGACATGGCCAAGGACGACTACATGCTCCGTTCGACGCTGGTAGCCATGCAGGGATGCGTGATCCCCACCGACGCCAACCACTATCAGTATGTGGAGTGTCTGATGGGCGGATCCTACAGCGGCTATCTGGCCGACTCGGGAGCCTGGACGGGCAAGTTCTCGACCTTCGACCCGCAGCAGTTCTGGGTGCAGTACACCTTCAACAACACCATTCCCAACGTCTTCATCAATCTGGGCAATCTCCAGTCGAGAACCGACAACGAGGTGCTGCTGGCCGTGGCTGACATCCTGAAGGTCGCCGCCATGCACCGCATTGCCGATATCTACGGCCCGATTCCCTATTCGCAGATCGGTGCCGACGGCAAGACCGAGGCCCCCTACGATTCGCTGCGCGACGTCTACCTGCGCTTCTTCGAGGAGCTGAACCATGCCATCGAGGTCCTCACCGCGCATAAGGACGAAACCTTCAGCGCCTATGCCGACAAGGTCTATTCGGGAAAAATCATCCAGTGGATCAAGCTGGCCAACTCGCTGCGCTTGCGGCTGGCCATGCGTCTCTCCTCGGTGGAGCCCGAGACCGCAAAGACCCAGGCCGTGGCTGCCATCACCCATTCGGTCGGAACGATGAGCTCGAACGACGACAATGCCTGGATGTCGGTCACCAAACACCCGCTGCGCGTGGTGGCCTACGAGTACAACAAGGGTGACTCGCGTGTCGGGGCCGACATCACGGCCTTTATGAACGGCTACAACGATCCGCGCCGCGAGCAGTATTTCACCCTTTCGACCTTCACCGACGAGGAGAACGACTACATCGGGGTGCGCACCGGCCTGCCGACCTACTCCGAGGCCAAGAACTTCTCGAACGTCAATATCGAGGAGGGCTCGTTCCTCTATACGCACCTGCTGTGGATGAATGCCGCCGAGGTGGCCTTCCTCAAGGCCGAGGCGGCGCTGCGCGGCTGGTATGGCACGCCGTCCGACGCCCGGACGTGGTATGAGACGGGTGTCCGGCTTTCGTTCGAGCAGTGGGGCAGTGCCGGTGCCGACAACTATCTGAAAGGGACCACGGCTCCCCAGGCCTACATCGATCCGAAGACTCCGGCCAACAACGGTACTCCCGGCACGTCGATCTGTGTGCAGTGGGACGATGAGGCCGCCCTGCAGGAGAATCTCGAACGCATCATCACCCAGAAGTGGATCGCCTGCTTCCCGCTGGGGCAGGAAGGCTGGGCCGAATTCCGCCGTACGGGCTATCCCCGTCTGATGGGGGCCGTCTACAGCTATGGCAGCGAGATTACCGACAAACAGGCCGGAGCCCGACGGATGCGCTACCCCGAGAGCGAATATCAGGAGAACCGCCAGTATCTGATGCAGGCCATTTCGGAGTACCTGAAAGGTCCCGACAACCTGGCCACGAGACTCTGGTGGGATACGACCAACAAGCAATAAAACTCTGCCCTTATGAATCTGAAACACATCATATCTCAAACGCTGTTGCTCGCGGTGACGGTCGCCCTCTCCGCGTGTGATGACTGGACGGAGATCCGTCCGCTCGATACCGGATCGCAGCGCCCCGATGCGGCCACCGAGGCCATGTACGAGGCGGCCGTGCGCGAATTCCGCGCCTCGGATCACCAACTGGTGCTCGGCCGTTTTGACAACTCGGTGAAGGTGCCTTCGCTGCGTCCGCAGCATATTGACGTGCTGCCCGACAGCATCGACATGGTCATCCTTGCCCGTCCCGACTCGTTGTGCGAACGGGAGCTGGATGAAATGCGCGAAATGCGCGAGGCCTATGCCACGAAGTATCTCTGCGAGGTGACCTACTCTTACGTCGAGGCCCTCTGGAACGACTCTCAGGCGGCCGAAGAGCCCGAAGAGAATGCCGGTGAGGAGCCCGACGGCGAAACCCCCGTAGCCGATGGGGAGAACGGAGGCGGAGAAAGCGGGCCGACCGCCGATGAGCCGCAGACGGACGGATTCCCGGCCTTCTGTGCGGAGTATGTCGACTATGCGCTCGGTCTGTGCGACAAGTGGGGGTACGACGGCGTGGTGGTCTGGTTCGACGGTCCGTCGCTCGACTTCGTGGGCGAGGCTGAACGAGCCCGTCTCGAGGCGCGCCGCGAGGCCTTCCTGGGTCCGGTGGCCCGGTGGCGCGAAGGTCATGCCGCAAAACTGCTGCTGCTGGGCGGCAGCCTTGATCTGCTCGACGACCGCACGCTGACCGACGGCTGCGACTATCTGCTGGCCGACGGCCGCGGTGCCTCTGCCATGGGATCGGCCGCCGAGACCTTCTTCCGGCTGGAGAACGCCGGATTTACGGCCGACCGCATCCTGTTGGCCGTGTCGGCTCCCGATGCACTGGGCGCCGGCGGAGAGTTCGGCTTGCAGAGCGCCCTGACGGCTACGGCCGAATGGCTGCTCGAACCCTCCCGCACGGGACGCAAGGGCGGCATGCTGATCGACAACATCCAGAACGACTATTTCGATACGGGACTCATCTTCCGCAATACGCGAAAGGCGATCGACATCCTGAATCCTTCACCCAATAACTGACTCATCCGATGAAATCATCCTATGCAACTGTTTGTGGCACGGTCGTGCTGACGGCCGCCGTGCTGGCGTCGGGGTGCAAGCGCGAGGATCCCGATCGTACGCCATTCGACAACCGCGTCTTCATGACCGACGTGACGCCCGTCCGGCTGCTCGTCGAGCGAGAGACCTCCGAACTGGAGGGGCTTCTGGCTGCCCGCACGGCCAAGCCCGTCGACGAGCCCGTGGCGCTCACCTACTGCGCGGACGAGAGCCTCGTATCTCTCTATAACGATGCAAATGCCGCCGCGGCCCTGCCGCTGCCGGCCGAGAACTTCCGGATGGACGATCCTACGGCCGAGATTCCCGCCGGTGGAGTCTCCGCCTCGGAGTGTACGGTGAACTTCGTCGGCCTTGACGCCCTGGATTTCTCCGAGGATCAGACCTATGTGCTTCCCGTCCGGCTGACCGAAGCCTCGGGCGTCGACATCCTCACGTCGCGCAGCGTGAACTTCTTCGTGATCCGCGAAGCGGCCCTCATCAATGTCGTCGGCGATATCGAGGGCAGCTATCTCGATGTCGAATGGAAGGATCCGTCGCCCGTCTCGTCCATGACGCAGATGACGGCCGAGGCGCTGGTCCGCTTCCGCAACTTCGACCGCGAGATCACCACCCTGATGGGTGTCGAGGGCAAGTTCCTGATCCGCGTCGGTGACAGTTCGTTCCCTTCGGACCAGATTCAGGTGACCAACGGCTCCTATGCCAAATTCCCCACCGTGGGTAATGCCGCCAATGCCCTGCCGGTCAACGAGTGGGTACACATCGCCGTGACCTACGACAGCGGCAGGCTCTGCATCTATGTCAACGGAAAACTCCAGTCCTCGGGCACGTGCGGATACGGCGCCGTCAACTGGGGTACCTATGCCGCCATCGATCAGGAGCAGTCCACGCGCGGTTTCCACATCGGATACTCCTATGAGCGGAAACGCGAACTGGCCGGTGAGATTGCCGAGGTGCGCATCTGGAACCGCGTGCTCACGGCCGACGAGATCGCGGCGCCCGACCACTTCTATACGGTCGATCCCGCCTCGGAGAATCTGGTGGCCTACTGGAAATTCAACGACGGAGCCGGCAATGTCGTCCGCGACTGGTCGCCCTACGGCAACGATGCCACGGCTCCCGAAGGAATGAAGTGGACGCAGGTCGAACTGCCCGAAAAATAGTGTGTCGGAAACTTCCTAAAACAGCATAACATGATCTTCAGAATAGATAAGAATGCAATCGTCTCGGCAGCAGCGCGGTTCATGCTGCTGCTGGCCGTGGCGATGGTGGCCTGCTCGGAGGAGATTCAGCTCCCGGGCGGCGATACGGCGGGATGGAACGAAACGGATCGCAGTTTCGGCTATCTGCGGCGTTCGGATGCTTCGCAGAGCGTCTCGTCGGTAGAGGTCTACGACGGAAAGGCCGTCGTGGAATTCCAGTTCGGTCTGACGGGCAATCCCCGCAAGGCCGTGGATGCGAGCCTCGAGCTCGACCCCTCTCTGCTCGAAAGCTACAACGAGGAGCAGGGGACCGATTACGAACTTTTCCCCGCAGAGCTGCTCTCGATCGAGGACGACGGACAGTTGGTTGTCGCTCCCGGCAAACGGCCCCATCCGATGGCGGTGACGCTTCGTACGGACGAGCGGGTGGATCCCGCCGTGGAGTATGCCGTGCCGCTGCGTGCGAGTGTCTCAACCGACGGGGTGGCCATGGATGAAGGCGCCGACTGGCATCTGCTTGTCGTGCGCAACGGCGGCGCCCGTCCCGATGGCGCCAAGGAGAGCGGCATACGGACGATTGTCTATGTCGAGGTCAACGACTGCTCGCCGCTCAATGCTGCCCAGTATACGCTGAAAAACAGCGGCAAGCCCATCGTCGATATCGTCAACATCTTCGCGGCGAACATCAACTACGATGCCGTCTCGAAGCGGGCCTACATCCATATGAACGAGAATGTGACCCATGTTCTCGAAAATCGGGAGACCTACATCGCTCCGCTGCAGCGTTTGGGCATCAAGGTCTGCCTCTCGATTCTGGGCAACCACACCGATGTGGGACCGGCAAACCTTTCGGCCGCGCAGGCGGCCGACTTTGCGGCCCAGCTGCGCAGCGTGGTTGACGCCTATGGGCTCGACGGCATTGACTTCGACGACGAGTATGCCAGCTACTACGAGGATTCGAACTGGACTGCTCCCGAGGGTCTTGAGGAGCCGTCGGCCGCCAATTACGCGCGTCTGTGCTACGAGGTCAAGCGCGCCATGCCCGATAAACTGCTGACCGTATACCATGTCGGCCGTTACTTGAACTTCAGCGAGCGGATCGGCGGCATGACTCCCGGCGATTTTGTCGACTACGCCTACTATTCGATGTACGGCAATACGCTGTTGGACGGCTGGGAGAATTTCCTGGGCATGGAGAAGTCGCAGTGGGGCCCCTTCCCGTACGACATCTCGATCACGAGCGGCGCCTCGAACCAGATCCCGAGCGAACTGCGCATGCGTCAGCTCCGCAACGACGGCTATGGCGTCAATCTGCTCTACAACATGCGCCCCTACGACTATACGGAGATGTTCGGCATGATGGCGACGGAGCTCTACGACGACGAGATCCTCTTCACCGGCGAACTCTTCTCCAAGGACTGGTAGTAATGACCTAAAACTGCGAATCACAATGAAAAGATGGATATTTTTCCTGGCCGCGGCGCTTCTGGCCACCGCCTGCGGCAACGATGACACGGAGGTCGTCAACGACAACGGCGACCGGGTGGAGATCGACTGTACGGAGCTGAATTTCAAGGCGGCGGGCGAATCGTTCGACGTCACGGTTCAGTCGGAGGGCGAGTGGCGGCTCGCCGGCCGCAAAACTTGGTGCCACCCCTCGGTGGAGCGCGGCCAGAACGGCGATGTAGTCACCTTCACGGCCGATCCCAATTCCGGTTACGACCTGCGCAGCGAAACCTTCACGTTCGTCTGCGGCAGCCGCACGGTCGATCTGACCGTCAGCCAGCAGCCGAGCAGTTTGTTCGATGCAGGGTCACAGCGCGAGTTCGGATTCGGACCCGAGGGCGGCGACGTGACGCTGGTCGTAGCGTCGAATCTCGACTATACGTACCGCGTCGAGAGCGAGACTCCTTGGCTGGTGGACCACAATGGCGACCTGACACGCGGCGTATCGGAGGATTGGCTTTACTTCGAGGTACCGGCCAACGACACCTACGGGCCGCGTGAGGCGCGGATCATCTTTGAGGCCGAAGGGATGGAGCCGGTGACGATCGATGTCTCTCAAGAGCAGAATGCCGGGATCCGTCTTACGCCCGACCGCTTCGAGTTCCAGGACATTGAGGCGCATCGGATCGAGGTCAAGGTGCTGGCCAATGTCCCCTATACGATCGACATTCCCGAGACGTGCGACTGGGTGACGCTCGTCGAACAGCCCGGAACACGGGCGCTGGAGTCCAAAGTCCTGACCTTCGATGTGGCGGCCGGCAAGTCGTCGCGCAACGTCACGGTGACCTTCCGGCAGACGGACGGTGACCTGGAGGCTTCGCTCTTCATCAGCCAGTTCAACCCCAATGCGCAGCTCGTCGAGATCCCCGATGCCAACTTCCGCGATGCGCTGTTCAGCGAAGGCTTCATCCTCGATGCCTCGAGCACCTCGTGCGAACTGACCGAGGTCGGCCTGGCCGCCACCTCGATCGACTTCATCCCGGGATGCCAGATCGCCGATCTGACCGGTATCGAGGCGTTCGAGAATCTCGAAACGCTCTATTGCGCCATGAACCAGATCACGCATCTGGATCTGAGCAAAAACCTGGCACTGCAGACCGTCGTGATGTCCTACAACCCGCTCGAGGAGATCATCCTCGGGGATGTGAACCTCACGACGCTGAGCCTGTCGCGCAGCCTGATGACGCAGGGGTATCCGACGATCTACTCCAGCGGCGTGCGGGTGTCGTCGTCGAAACTCCAGACCGTCGACGTGTCGAACAACTCCCAGCTGACGCTGCTCGACGTCTCGGATTGTCCGGCCCTGACCACGGTGAAGGCCCGCAACTGCAAGTACGGCAAGATGGTCATCAGGATGCGTCGTGCGCAGGAAGGGACCGTGTCGGTGGACAAGGACTATACGGCCAAGATCGAATATGTCGATTGATCCCGACAGGTTCCCGCAGAACTGACCGGAGACGGCAGAGGCCGGCCCATTGCAGGGCCGGCCTTTTTCGTGATATTGGCCGGTGGTGGCGGCTACCGGCTGTCGGTGTCTGGATGCGGCGGGCCGCGGTGTGGAGAGGAACCCGCTGCGGCTGCTGCGGTCGCAGCGGCTCAGACCTTGACCACCAGCAGTTCGTTCCAGTCCGTTGTGTAGCGCGGCGAGAGGTGCTCGCGGTTCATGCGGAAGGGCTCGGTCCCCTGGGCTGCCACGACAATCGTACCTTTCCCGTGGGTTTTGTTCATCGAATCGAGAACATCCATCAGCCGGGCGTGCTTTTCCCGATCCAGCGGCGAAAACAGCGAACCCTGCTGTTCGGAGGCCAGGGTAATCTGCGAAAGGATCACGCCCGCCTTCTTGTATCCATAGCCCGGCTGAAAGACCTGCCGCAGGGCAATGCGGGCCTGTCGCACAATTTCAAGTGTACTGTCGGTTGACTCCGGCAACAATTGAAGGCTCGTCTCATAGCGCTGGGGCTGATCCTCACGGTGGCGGTTCGTGAAGAGGTAGCTTTGCACCTCGCCGCAGACCGATCCCTCACCCCGCAACTTCTCCGCGCACATCGACGCAAACTCCGCGACGATCGGATCCAGTTCCTCAAGCGCATAGATCTCGTGAGGAAAACTGCGCGAGATGGTGATCTGCTGCTTGCGCGGCGGCATTTGTTCAAAGGTGATGCATTCGACGCCCTGCAATTCGCTCCAGGTGCGAAGACCCACAACCCCCATGCGGGCACGAACCCACTCCTGCGGTAGATCGACAAACTGCTGCGCTGTACAGAGCCCCATGCGATCGAACATCTTCCCATAGCGACGGCCTATGCCCCAGACATCCTGCAAGGGAAATTTCCGCAAAACCTTGGCTATATCCTCCGGTCGATGCATGTAACAGCAGCCGTTCAGTTTGGGATATTGTTTAGCCAACTTCGAGGCTATCTTGGCGAGGGTCTTTGTCGGGGCAATGCCGATGCTGACCGGAATTCCAACGTTGCGGCGGATGGTGCGGCCGATCGAACGGCCGAACTCGTCGAGCGGCTCGGCCATACCCCGCAGGTCGAAAAAGGCCTCGTCGATCGAGTAAACCTCGATGCCGGGAACCAGCGAGCGAAGTGTTGCCATCACACGACGCGACAAATCTCCGTACAAAGCAAAGTTTGCCGAAAACACAGTCACCTGACCGCGCTCTATCAGCGACCGAACCTGATAAAACGGCTGGCCCATGCCAACACCGAGAGCCTTGGCTTCGTTCGAACGAGCAATGATGTTATGGTCAGTCGGGAGATCACTCTCCCGACTGCCACTTCAGAACCGTGCGTGAGACTTTCACCTCACACGGCTCCTCGTTGTATTCCGCTACCGCGAGCTTCATAACTGCCATCGATCGTTGTTTTCTGATCGTGGCAATGGCGATGAAGCAACTGACAGTTACGCAAATCATTCTTTCCTCCCACTATTTTAGGTAACAAATGATCTTCTTCTATCAAATCCATTGCCGTAAACGACAACCCACAATACGCACATCTGAAGTTTTGCCGTTTAAGTAGCGCCGACCTTCGTGACGTGAGGCCGCCATATTTACCGAGTCGTTTGCCCCAGTAAATCCAATCTCCGTCAAACGGAGAACGGTTCCCTTTTACTTTCACATGACGGACAACGGGTGTCGAACTATGGTACTGTAATTTAACCTCTTTTCGAGTTTCAAATCGCCATCGTCCCTTTTCGAGTCTCCAATATTTACGGACAATCCGTTTCTTGTGTTTACCTCCATGGCGGCGGGTAGCCCAGCGGTATAAACTTTTGAATAACAGAAAATCCATGCGGGAATAGACGTCTTTCGATACCTGTCCTGCATAATATAGCGACCATCCGCGTATTACGGAATTCAATTCGTGTATAAGTGATTCCTGTGGAGATGCCCGTTGCCGGTAAATAATCTCCTTCATACGCTGATAGTGTCGCGTTTGGGATTTCTTCGAGGGTTTGATGATCGTCTTATACCCCAGAGGATTGCCACGCTGATCCGTTCCGGTATGAGTACGTCCGACAGGGAACTGCCTTACGGTCACTCCGAGAAAATCAAAGCCAGGCTTACTGTCGTCTATTGGATGCAAGGTGTGTACTAATCGTGTTTTGGACGGTTTCATCGCCAGTCCGATTTCTGCCAACCACTCATCCAACAATTTACGGCATTGTTCAAGTACCTCTCGGTCTTGGTGTATCACCACAAAATCATCGGCATAACGGATAAACGTGATCTTCTGACTGAATTTGCCATTTCCGATCCTCCTAATCTTGAATATTCGTCCGAGATATTCTTCCATTCCGTGCAGGGCAATATTTGCAAGTAAAGGAGAAATAACCCCACCTTGCGGTGTCCCGGCTTCGGTTTCGGAAAATACATCGGATTCAAGTATCCCGGCTTTCAGCCACCCTTTAATCATTTGACGGAATAAAGGTATTGTATTGACCTTATCCAATAATTTTTGGTGGTTTATCCTGTCGAAACACTTTTCAATATCAGCATCGAGGACCCATTTCGCACGTTGATTTATGCAGTTGAATATGGCTGCGATCGCATCTTGTGCCGACCGCCCGGGGCGGAAACCATAGCTGTTTGGCTCGAATCTCGCTTCCCATTCTGGTTCCAGAGCGAGTTTCAGAAGCGCCTGAAGCACTCTGTCTCGCATAACCGGAATGCCGAGAGGACGCTTTTCGGTCGAGTTCGGTTTGGGTATCCATACCCTGCGTAGCGGTTTGGCGCGATGATGCAGACCGAGTTCTTCGGATAGCCTCATGCGCTGTTTGCCGGTCAGATATTTTACACCATCCACTCCGGCGGTTTTCGCACCGTGGTTATCCTGAGTTACTTTCCGTATTGCCAATAGCTTGGCATAACGGGATTTGATAAGAAGCTTTTGAAGTTTGTGCACCTGATAGATGTCATCGCGTTGGGATGCCTTGTAAATCCTCTTTTGCAGTTTGAAAACACACCTTTCGATTTTACTCCAAGGCAATGTTTTCCATTCATACATCGGATGTGTATCCGTGTTCATCGTTTTAACTGGTACTTGATAGATTTATGAAAACACAACGGGGGTACGTCTGCATATCCTGCGGCTTTCCCGCAAGCGTTAGCTTCTTACCCCATCCTCCCTTGCGCCGGTATATGGCTGGCTACCTACTGCCAAGGGCAGAACCGACGCATGGTTAACTTGTTCCGACAATCTGTTTTGACGAAAGGTTAGCGTCCCACTGTTCACCGGATCGCCGTGTGGATGAGCGACTGTAATCGGTCATGCAATTATCACAGTCCAGCGATCGTTCCCATTTTGGGCAAGCCTGATATTCCGGGTAGGCTTGGTCAACGTATCGATGATTATATGGATTCAGCATTCTTACGCATACTTTCACACTTGCGGGGATCGTCGTCCGGATTACGCCTTACCCGCTTTCATTCCCGCTTCACCGATACAGGTTGCCATCCTGTACCAATGGGGAAAGTGTTTTCGTCCGCTCATCAAGACGATAGAGAATCGCACTCTACACCAGATTATCAGTTATTCATCAACCAGAGTCGATAAACGCCTGCTTATCTGTTTCACAGGCAACAAGTCGCACGCAGCCGTCGTTGTTCGAGAGCACCACGACGGGACGTCCCACGAGATCAGGCCGGAAGAGCCGCTCGCAGGAGGCGTAGAAGTTGTTACAGTCGCAGAGCCCGTACATGGTTGCCTATTTGAAGGTTTTGATGACGTGGCGGACGACGCCCCAGATCTGGAAGTCGTTGGCGGCATCCACGCGAATCGGTTGGCATTTCGGGTTTGAGGGCATGAGCCAGGCGCAACCCTTCTCGAGCCGCACGCGCTTGACCGTAAACTCCCCGTCGACGTAGCAGACGGCGATACAGCCGTCATAAGGGGCCACCGAGCGATCGACGATGAGCAGGTCGCCATCGCCGATGCCGTCCCCGGCCATGCTGTCGCCCGAGACGCGCACGAAGAAGGTCGAGGCGGGGTTGTGGACAAACTCCCGATTCAAATCCAGCGGAGCATCGAGAAAGTCGTCGGCTGGCGAAGGAAAGCCGGCCTTCACCTCGCCGCCCGCCACGGGGATCTCCTGCCGGGTGGAGAGATCCGGCGCATGAAAAGTGAGTTTTTCGATCTTGTTGTCCATCTCGTTGTGGGGGCGTGTCGTTTCGCTCCCCGAAAGTACGCAAAATTCCCATGCGAAGATCGCGCCGCATCGTTTTTCTTTTCCCGAAGACTTGCCGACAACCGGATCACAGCCTCGACTGGCGAGCCGGGACAGGATTCACGGTTTTGTAACGAGGCGTGCAAGCCGTTGACAATAGGTGCGTTGCCAGCTCCGAAGGTTGTTTCAGGAAAATCGGACGATTTGGAGGATTCATTTTAATTCCTAAATTTGTGGACGTTAATATCCAAATCTTCAGCCATCATGATGCGATTCTTCCTGGGAGCCCTGGCGCTCCTCTCCGTTTTTTCGATGCAGGCCCAGACTCCGGCGGACTCGGCAGCCCTGGCGTCGGCCGCCTGGCAGATTGCCGATCTGGGAAACGGCGCCGAAAGCCGCTATGCGCAAGTCGATCTTTTCGATTCGCGGCAGAGTATTGCCGTGGTGAGCTACCCGCCGCGGCGTTTTAAGACCCGGATCCTCTGTCTTGAACGACGGGCCGAAATCACGAGTAAACTGGGCAGCGGGGCCGATGCCGATATTGCTGTCAACGGCGGCTATTTCAATGTCAAGACCTTCGAACCGGTGACCTTCGTCTGGAACGAGGGTCGGATCATGGGACGCACGACTCCCGAAGAGATGATGCGCACAAACGGAGTGGTGGCTTTCAAGGACCGGAAGGGACGTCGCATGGAGATCTTCCGCTGCGATACGGCCGACTATGACCGGGTCATGCGTCGTTACCGCTCGGCGCTGGCGGCCGGACCCGTGCTGGTGGCTGACGGTCGAGTGGTCGTTTATGATTCGGAGGACCCCTTCTATACGGGCCGTAATCCCCGGACGCTGATCGGAAAACGGGCGGACGGAACCGTCGTCATGGCAGTCATCGACGGCCGTTTCAAGGGACAGGCCGATGGCGTGACGATTGCCGAAGAGGCCTTTATCGCGCGGCAGTTGGGGCTGGTCGAGGCGCTGAATCTCGACGGCGGGGGTTCGTCGACCCTCTGGACCTCGCAGGAAGGGGTGCTCAACCATCCATACGACAATCACCGTTTCGACCATGCCGGAGAACGCGGCGTGCCCAACTGCATTGTCGCTACCGGAATCCGTTAGCCGCCGATGCTGAATTGGCGATGTCGTCAAGCCGCTTTTTGAGGTTTTGAGATCGTATTGCAAAGGGGTGCAACTGGTTTGTACCCCTTTTTTATTGCGGCCTCTTCCGCTTTTGATACGCGGTCGGACGACAGACGGAGGGAACCTTTTCCCAGATTCTCATTATATATATGTATACAGTTATACAGTCCTGATTTTGGCCTCTTCGTAGTCGATTTCATTTCTAAATTTTTTTCATAAGTAACTGCCTGACGGATAGGGATGTTGGAGATTTGGGTAAAAAGAGGGGCAAAAAAAGTGTGGAAAATATTTGGAGGGGACGGGAAAAAGTGTTTATCTTTGCACCCGCTTTGAGAGAGAGACGGCGGTTGCAGCCGCGGGATTTCGACCGAAGTGACGAGGTTCTGAGACGTTTTGACAAGATCTTTCGAAAAGATTTGGAAGATTCGGAAAAGGTTGTTACCTTTGCAGCCCGCAAGGAGGTCAGCGATGGCCGAGATGCGAGTGAGAGGGTTCTGGAAGTTTTCGAATCGAAAAGAAATCTTGAAAAAAGATTTGGAGGTTTCAAAAAAAGTGTTTATCTTTGCACCACTTTCCGCTGAAAAAACGGCGGTCAGTCCAGGGGCGAAGGAGGGCTGAGAGAAGCGATCGGAACCCCGGAGAAATAAGGAATTGTTCATATAGCCATATACGAACAGCGTTCTTTGAAGTGATTGAGCAGCTAAAGTTTTCCACTCTTGAAAAAGAGTGATTTCAAACAATACCTTTGAGATTTGAGCTAAAGATTTAACAAAACATTTTATACAATGGAGAGTTTGATCCTGGCTCAGGATGAACGCTAGCGGCAGGCCTAACACATGCAAGTCGAGGGGCATCGGGATTGAAGCTTGCTTCAATTGCCGGCGACCGGCGCACGGGTGCGTAACGCGTATGCAACCTACCCAGAACAGGGGGATAACACTGAGAAATTGGTACTAATACCCCATAATATATAGGGAGGCATCTTCCTATGTTGAAAACTCCGGTGGTTTTGGATGGGCATGCGTTGTATTAGCTGGTTGGTGAGGTAACGGCTCACCAAGGCGACGATACATAGGGGGACTGAGAGGTTAACCCCCCACATTGGTACTGAGACACGGACCAAACTCCTACGGGAGGCAGCAGTGAGGAATATTGGTCAATGGACGCAAGTCTGAACCAGCCATGCCGCGTGCAGGAAGACGGCTCTATGAGTTGTAAACTGCTTTTGTACGAGGGTAAACTCGATTACGCGTAATCGACTGAAAGTATCGTATGAATAAGGATCGGCTAACTCCGTGCCAGCAGCCGCGGTAATACGGAGGATCCAAGCGTTATCCGGATTTATTGGGTTTAAAGGGTGCGTAGGCGGTTTGATAAGTTAGAGGTGAAATACCGGGGCTTAACTCCGGAACTGCCTCTAATACTGTTGGGCTAGAGAGTAGTTGCGGTAGGCGGAATGTATGGTGTAGCGGTGAAATGCTTAGAGATCATACAGAACACCGATTGCGAAGGCAGCTTACCAAACTATATCTGACGTTGAGGCACGAAAGCGTGGGGAGCAAACAGGATTAGATACCCTGGTAGTCCACGCAGTAAACGATGATAACTCGCTGTCGGCGATACACGGTCGGTGGCTAAGCGAAAGCGATAAGTTATCCACCTGGGGAGTACGTTCGCAAGAATGAAACTCAAAGGAATTGACGGGGGCCCGCACAAGCGGAGGAACATGTGGTTTAATTCGATGATACGCGAGGAACCTTACCCGGGCTTGAAAGTTATCGACGGACTTGGAAACAGGTCTTCCCTTCGGGGCGAGAAACTAGGTGCTGCATGGTTGTCGTCAGCTCGTGCCGTGAGGTGTCGGGTTAAGTCCCATAACGAGCGCAACCCCTACCGTTAGTTGCCAACAGGTCAAGCTGGGCACTCTGGCGGGACTGCCGGTGTAAGCCGAGAGGAAGGTGGGGATGACGTCAAATCAGCACGGCCCTTACGTCCGGGGCTAC